>CALAJV010000001.1 GCA_937922805.1 uncultured Acidimicrobiales bacterium
GGCATTGGTCGATGGCCGCGACGCCCGGAAAGACTGAGCGTCTACAGATCTGTTGATAGCTGTACGTTTCGGGCAACGGAATGAAGCGAGCCCGAGACGTCCAGGTATCAACAGAGATCACGCGACGGTAAAGCCGCCAAACATGCTTCGCCTTCCAGCTCGAAACAATCAACTATCGCCAAGCAACAATGGACGAAGAGAGCAACTGAATAACGACCGATCAACAATCAGGTAGTGTTGGCGGCCATGGCATCAACTCGACCAGATCCGTCCCGATGGCGACGGAGGGCAACGACTATCCCTTCCATGCTTGGAGCGACGGCCATCGCGTTCGTTGCCTTTCCGCTGGTAGTGCCAATCTCGATTGCGGTCGATGCCCTTCGAGGCCGTTGGAAGTGGCCATCGCTTCGGCTCTACTTGTTTCTCCTCCAATACGGGTTCAACGATTCGGTAGAGATTTTTTTGGCCCCAGTTTTTTGGTTGTTGGCCAGCTTCGGAAGAACCCTACATTCGCCCAGGTCGATGGCCCGTCACGAAAGGTTGCAGTGGTGGTCGGTTGAACTTCTCGAACGGCGAGCAGCGCAACTTCTTGGACTCCGAGTTGACCTTGAACAATCGGCAGTCGAGGCGCTTGGACCGCAGGGCTCTGACTCCGCCCATCCGATCATTGTCATAAGTCGTCACGTCAGCTTGTTCGATGCTTCGCTTCCCGGGTTGTTGGCTCATAAAGCTGGCCGTGGGGTCCGGGCAATCGTCATGGCTGAGCTGTTGGCTGACCCTGGTTTCGACCTTTTGTATGGCCGACTAGGTTCGGTGTTTATCCCTCGCGATGATGGACCGCAAGCGCGAGAAGCGATTGCCGAAATGACTACGCAATGGAGTAGGTCAGCGAAGTCGATTCGGGGTGATGATCTTGGCCCAGCAATTGTTCTGTTTCCCGAGGGCCGACTGTTTACGAAGTCTGGTCACGAACGTTCGATGAAGCGACTGGCTAAACGAGATCCGCAGCGGGCAGCCCGCCTTGCATCACTAGACCGATTGCTGCCGCCGAAATCTGGCGGACTTAGCCTTATCTTGGATGCTTTTCCCGAAGCCACTGTAGTTCTGTTGAACCACAGTGGGCTCGATTCGATGACAACGTTGTCCCGACTAGTCAGCCAAGTACCGGCCACCGAACCAATCAACGTGTGGGCCAAGACGATTGACCGCAGTGCCATTCCGAAAGAAGCCGACCAACGACAACAGTGGCTTGACCGACTCTGGCTCGACCTCAACAGCGAGTTAGACACGGCTAGTTGAAAACCACTCTGGGGAACCGCTCTGTGACACGGCTAGTTGAAAACCACTCTGGGGAACCGCTCTGTGACACAGTTTATGAGTTGTTCATAACTGCCGAATCTACACTCGGGAATGACCATCGCGGCTCGGAGGTTCACTAGTTATGGACGATCATACGACAAGCGCTTCGAATCTCGACGGCGCTTCTGATCACGGCAGTTTCTCTGACGCAACGGCTACCGGGGCCGGCGGCAACACGTCGGAACCGGCTCGAAGCAAGCACTTGTCGACGGGTCGGCTTGTAATTTACGCCGCAGTCATAGCCCTAGTCGGCGCATTGGCACTTACAACCTTGTTTTCCTCAAATGTCGACGCACCAGAATCGGGTCCGTCGCAGGCCGATGGTCTCAACCAGTTCCAGAACCTCGCGTTCGTCACCACCGATGGAACCACGAGCAACCTGGCCGATTACGAGGGTCAGCCGCTTGTGGTAAATTTCTTTGCTTCGTGGTGTGCTCCTTGCCGAGCTGAGATGCCCCACTTCGAATCAGCGAGCATAGCCAACGGCGATGACGTTAAATTTCTCGGTGTCAACCATGACCTAGAGGACTCCTCATGGAAAGCATTCGTAGCCGAGACTGAGGTAACGTTCGAGACTGTTTTTCAGCCTGGCACCGAGATATGGAACGAGATTGATGCCAAAGGCATGCCGACCACCGCATTCGTCTCCGCCGACGGGGATCTGCTGCACGTCTATACCGGAGTCTTGGATGAGGCTACGCTGCAATCGCTTATCGACGAGCATCTTTTGGAGACGGCCTGATGGCAGAATTGTTCGATCCCCGTGCCTTCGCCCTCGGGATGCTTGCACTGCTCAATCCTTGCGGCTTTGCCTTGCTTCCGGCGTACCTTGGCGTGTTTCTTGGCTTAGACGATGGCGATGAAAACCGGTCGACGATCGTAGCGTTGAACCGAGCCCAAGTTGTCGGCCTGTCGATGTCGGCCGGTTTCTTAGCCGTTTTTGGTCTACTCGGATTGTTTTTCGCTCCGACTATCACCGCGTTGAACACATCGGGTTGGCTGCCTCGAATAACTGTCGGCATGGGCGTCGGGCTCGTCGCTCTCGGCATCGCCATGTTCTTCGGCTTTCAACCGCTGCTGAAAATTCCCAAGCTCAACAAGGGTGGTTCGAGCGGTTCCATTGCCAGCATGTTTCTGTTCGGGGTTTCATACGCTGTCGCGTCGCTGACGTGCACCATCGGGTTGCTTCTCTCAGCAATCGGAACGTCAGCCAGCGGCTCATCATTCAATGAACGATTTGGCGCATTTCTTTCTTACGCGATCGGGATGGGCTTGTTAGCAACGGTTCTGACCCTTGCTGTGGGATTTGGAAAGAAGGGCTTGGTCAACTCGTTCCGCAAGGTTCTGCCGATGATGAATATTGTCTCGGCTGTAGTTCTTGTTGTCGTTGGGGCTTACGTCGCCCTCTATGGCATTTGGTCCGAGCAAGTACTTGATTTTGACCGCCAACCAACTGGTTGGATCAACAGCATCGTTATCCCGGTCGAAGAAACTCAGGCAGCAGTAACTAACTGGATGAACAACACGATCAACCCGTTTGGCCTGCTCGACAAGGCTCGGCCTCGCACAACGTTCATGGGGTGGGCGTTTTTAGGTATCAACCTGGTTCTCGCTGTGGCCGGGTACATCGCCCGCCAAACTGGCATCGTGAAGCCAGGCGGCGACAACGACGTTCCTTCTGGTGATGCTGAACCGGCAGCCGTTGGCTCGACCGACCGTCCTCCTTTCTCTGTTTGAGGTAGTTGCTCTAGCCAATTTTTCGATGAGGTTGGCCGTTGACCGTAGTTATCTGCAAGGGTGGTCAACGTGCAGGACGTGAGTCGAGATCCAATTACCTTTGCTGAACTCCTGGCTCGACCAGGGGTAGAAGAAACGGTTGAGCTTCGAAGCTCTTTCGGTTTCTGCGCGTTCCACGGTGGGAACCTTGAACGGATGACGGCCGAGATCGCCACTGAGGCGGCCCGGCGGGCTAAGGCTTCGATCTACACCGTGGTCCAACCATCTGGCATGCGGCAGCATATTCCCTCAGCTCAAGTATCGCCGGCGCAGTCTGAAGCACTCAACTCGTTCATCGATCACTGCGAGTTCGTTGTTGCCCTCCACGGGTTCGGGCGACGAAAGATGTTTACCAGTTTGCTGTTCGGTGGACGGAATCGAGAACTTGCAACCCATGTTGCCTACCACGTTCGAGCTGCCTTGCCGGCATACCAGACGATCGACAATATCGACGACATACCGCGAGAGCTACGAGGCTTACACCCCGATAATCCATGTAACCTCACCTCCGGAGGCGGGGTTCAGATCGAGCTTCCCCCTCGGGTTAGGGGCTTGTCACCGCTGGCTCTGTTTTGGCCATCCCATGATCACAAAGTTAGGCGATTCCCTCACGCCAACTATTTGATCGATGGCCTTGTTGACGCCGCCGTTAGCTGGCCAGGATAGAGAGAACGGAGCCGATGCTCCGAACCCTCGCTAGTACCAGCCAGCCAACGGCGAACAAATATCGGGCCCGTGACGATCAAAATCCGCCTGGGTCGACAAGCTACTATTGGGTAGGGATTGTCCTCACCGTCGGCACCGTCTGAATCGTCGGAATAGTCCGAACTGTAGGAACCGTCCGAATCGTCGGGATAGTCCTCACCGTCGGCACCGTCTGAATCGTCGGAATAGTCCGAACTGTAGGAACCGTCTGAATCGTCGGAATAGTCCTCACCGTCGGCACCGTCCGAACCGTAGGCACCGTCCGAACCGTCGGAATAGTCCTCACCGTCGGCACCGTCCGAACCGTAGGCACCGTCCGAACCGTCGGCACCGTGTCAACTGTTTCGTCCGGCCCAACGCTCGTGCCAGTCGAGTCGGTGGCGAAGGTTCCCGTTGTCCTTGGCGGTCTCGTCGTGCGGTCACCGCCAGAGCTGCTCTCATCCGCAGCTACAGTCGTCGATCGACCCGAACCTCCGGATCCGCTTGAGCTCGTTGAACCAGAGCTAGACGAACCTTGAGATCGGCTGGAGCCACCACTACCGCTTTTGTCTGAACCGCTCAAAGATGCCTCAGGACCTTCTGGGTCGTTAAAAGCGGGGCCTTGAGAATCGGTTCCCTCTCGGTCCTGCACCCCAACCTGAATTTCCTCAGTTTCGCTACTACCAGAACCGATGAGCGGAACTCCGCCACTAGCTCGAAATGCAATCCCTAGCGCCAGCAATACGCCTATGAAACATACAGCTGGCACAACAATCTTATTTGCTGTCCACATTCCACATACCTTCCGTCACTTATATGAGTGATTAAGGTCGCCCTAGATACATCAACTTCTTGACTTTTACTAGGTTCGGGATCGCTATAGAGTGCTGCCGCCGCGTAGAAACCCGTCGGGTGAAGCTTAGTCGTTAGCGACCCAAAGGAAAAGGGCCCATTGAGGGCCCATACCATCGGAGAACGCATTTGGGCTCTTCGGCCTCACCAACCGGGTCAAGCAGGGATTCCGCTCGACCCACGTTGCGTTTCGTCGACCGCTATTTACGGTGCCGCAAGCACCTCGGCTCGAGCGGTCTCGCTAAAGAGTCGTGCCGCTAGATCTTGGATGTCTTCGGCGTCTACCGCAGCGAGAATCTCGCTTCGAAGTGTTGGGCTTAGTGGTTCCTCATCGTCATCATCGTCTTCGACGGGAATCATTCCGAGTAGGTCTTGGTTAGTTGGATCGGCGCTAAAGTCGCCCTCGACTACTGCCTTGGCTCGCTCAAATTCATCGGCGGTTGGGCCGTCTGCGGCCAGGGACTCAGCCCCGTCTATCATCACGTCGAGAATCTCTTGCCCCCGGCTAGGGTCACCAGTCGCCTCAAACCTTACGGTTATTGTGTCCTCTGGTTCTGATTCGGGCATGGAATAGACATACCCGCCATACGTTGCCCCTAGCTCCTCTCGGGCAGTAGCAAACAGGCGATCATTCAGAATCCCTTCAAGGACTCGCAACTCAACAGACGTTTTGTTATTGATAGTGGCTCTAGTTTGGTAGGCCAAGCCCGTTCCACCACCAGATTCCCCTTCGACTTCCATCTTGATCTCTTCTCGAAGGATCTCGGACAGCGGCTCGGGCCGAATATTGGTAATTGGAATTTCCTCACCTACCGGAAGCGTTCCCAAATACCGAGCTGCTAGGTCAGCTACCTGTTCTGTCTCGAGATCACCGGCGATCGAGAAGCTCATATTTGCAACTCCGACGAAGCGCGACGTGTACAGATCTAGTGCTTTGTCTTGCGACAAGTCAGCGACCGCTTCGGTTGGAACATAGCTGAACCGCTCGTCTCCGCGATAGAGGAGGTTATCTAGCCCGTTGGCGGTAGCGAAGGCGGCATCTATCTTCATAGCCGATCGAGTGACGTCGCTGTTCTCGACCACATCGGCTAGCGCAACGCTATCGATCGCCGGAGCTGTAAGGGCTAAGTGGATTCGTTGAAACAAAATTTCAATGTCACTACTTCCGGTCGAGCCAACGAGTACCTGGTGTGTGTCGCCAATTCCAGCGAACAGTTCTGTGGTTGAACGATCAACGAATCGTCGATAGGTCGAACGGTCGATATCTTCGACACCGCTATCCATGACGGCCTCGATTGCACTCGAAACCAACAGGGCATCCTCATCCGACATGCCTCCGAACCCACCTTCGCTGTCGGCGTAGAACTCTACTTTGCCTGCTTCTTTGTCGTTCGGGACGAAGCTGACGGTAACTCCGTTCTCAAACTTCCAAATCGTTCCGTCGATCTCCTCGATCGGTTGACTAGTAATTGGCTCCACCGCATCCGGTTGGGTCATAAGCCTATCGATCGCCACTGATTCGTCCGAACTAGTTTGGGTCGAGCTGGCCTCCGCTTCAGCTGCTAATCCTAGAGCGGCCTTCAAATTTGATGATGACGGCAAGTCGGCCTCATCCGGCCCAGAGACAAGAACTGATAGCGAAGCCTGAGCAAGCTCCCACCGGTAGTATTCACTCAGGTCGGCAGCCGTCAACTCACCAAGCATCGCCGAGACCCGCTTGTGGGCGGTTTCCATTGACGAAACTTCGGAACCGGTCAAGAAGTGGTCTACGTAATCGTCGCTCAATTGTGGGTTCTCGGTCGTGGCCGATTCGTCAAGAGCCTGATCGAGCTGAACTTGCAGTTCAGCAATCGCCTGTTCTGTCTCTTGCTCGGTGAATCCTTTGTTCCGAGCTTGGCCTATTTCGGTGAGAACGTATTCGGTGGCCGTTTCAATGTCTGGACTTTCAAAGGCGATGTCCATGAACATTTGATTCCGGTTAAGAGGAAACACATATGACCCGCCTTGGATTTCAACGTCGCCTCGGCCCGCGGCGTCGAGTATCCGATTCGAGATGATCATGGTATTGAGTTGTTGCATCGTGACGAGGCGTTCTCGTCCGACAGTTTCATCGCCCCAGTTGGTGACCGGCAAACTAACGGAACCGATTGAAAGCGGCAGGCTGGGATCAACGACAACGTCCACGACCGGTGGGCGGTCGAGTTCAACGGTCGGATCGATCCGCTCTTGGTCATCGCCCCTAGATTCCAGCGACGCAAAATGCTCTTTGACTTCGGATTCCAGCTCATCTATCGAAGCACTACCAACAGCAACAATCGCCATCAGATCTGGTCGATACCATCGGTCGTAGAACTGCCGCAACGAATCGGCGTCGGTGGCAAGAATCTTTTCACTCACCCCAATCGGGCTGTGGTTCTCATACGCGGTTCCATCGGTGTATGCTCGCAGGCTCGCTTCCTGCGCTATCGCTCCACTCCCTTCGAGATAAATTCGAGCTTCTTCTCGAACAACCCCTCGCTCTTTGAACGTGTCCGCTTCGGTGATAGTGGCGGCTGACGCCCACTCGGCCATCACGTCGAACGCGATATCTTGCTTGGCCGCGTCGACATTAGGAATGTCGAGCTGGTAAACGGTCTCGTCAAACGATGTGTACGCATTGCTGTCGGCGCCAAACTCGACCCCTAGCCGTTCGAGCGCCTTGGTCAAATCGTTTCCTGGATACGCTTCTGTGCCGTTGAACAGCATGTGTTCAAGAAAATGGGCCGAACCAGAGTCAGCAATCTCTTGCTGCATCGAACCAGCGTTAACCACAAGCCTCAGCGATAGCCCGTCAGCTGGTGCATCATTCGACTGGACATAGTAGGTCAGGCCGTTATCGAGAACGCCAATCTTCACATCCGGGTTAGGGGCGATTGCGGTCTCATCGGGTTCCGGCGCCGCTATCGACTCGCCGCCGCCTGAGGTTCCGGAACATGCGGTGGCGCTAAGTCCTAACGCACACATCACCGCTAGAGAACGGAATAGTTTAGTTGAAATAGTCATGAGCGAACGTTCTTTCGATTCGGGCTTACTGCCAAGGAGTGAGCTGAAGTTGGGTTATCGCAGCACAAATCAACTGCCAGCGAATTAGGCGACGTCTTCAGAAAAGGTCCGAGCTGAGCCAGCAGCAACCAATAGCGTTAAGAAGCAAATGAACGTAATGAGACTGGCGGTCGGAGATTCGAACCGGGCGAATTCAGTCTCAAGTCCGCTTGCTGTGAACGCCCGGTCACCAGCGGCAAAGGGCAATAGGTTGGCTAGCCAGTGATCGGAGGCAGGCAAGACAACAGACTCAACAACTCGAAGGACGAGAAAGGCGCTGACGGCCAAGGTCACCTGTCGAGTGATTAGGCCCAATGCTGTTCCGAACAAGGCACCCAAGCCAAGATGGACCATCGCCTTAGGAATAAGTGACATTAACGACGCATCGGATTGTTCTTGAGTTCCGGCGACCTCGCCAGCAGTCCCCTGGTCAAGGCCCAACTTGGCAACGAGAAAGACAGCCAGCAGTCCAACTCCAATCATCGCCCCAGCGGCGATAATTCCGGCGAGCAACGAAAAACCCATCTTCGCGACCAAAAACTTGCTTCGACTGGGCTGCGCGATGAGTGTTGGCACCGAGGTTTCTCGCTGTAGGTCCGACCCGCCTACGATGGCTCCAACTATGACGGCCCCGATCATGCCGACCAAACTGACGATATAGACAGAAAACGTTAGAAAATCCAATGCCGATTGACCGGTAGCTCGACCATAAAATGCGCCGCTCACTCCGGACACCAATGCCACCACGAATGCTGTAAGTCCAAGAGCAATCCATGAGGACCGAACGGTTGCCAATTTAGTCCACTCACTACGGAGGGCGGTCAGTAGCGTCGGCGGCAAAACGGAGACTTCTTGCCTTGCGACTTTCGGGGTAACTGTTTTCGTTGTCATCTTCTTCTCTTAGGTCGGAACGGTTTACGTTCGATGGCTACGTCGTCGTGATTTATCTGCGGCAATGGGTTTAGAATGCGCTCGCTTGATAGTCGATGTGATCAGCAGTGAGATCCATGAACCGGTCTTCTAGGGACTGACCCGGGTCGGCGTCCGCCATCAAGTCTTCGACCCGACCCGACGTGACGATCTTTCCTTGACCGATCAAAACAAGCTCGTCAGCGAACTGATCCAATTCGCTGATCAGGTGACTTGAAAGCAAGACCGTGCCACCCCGGTCGGCGTACGACCGCAAAGAATCTCGCAGCCAGCGAATTCCTGCTGGATCGAGACCGTTCGCAGGCTCGTCCAGAATTAGCAGTTTGGAATCGCCGAGCAGTGCAACAGCGAGTCCCAAGCGTTGTCTCATACCCAAGGAGAAGCCGCTTACCCGTTGGCTAGCAGCAGACGCTAAGCCCACCATGTCGAGCACAGCGTCAACACGCTCCGCTTGTATGTTGCTTAAGGCGGCAAAGCATCGGAGATGGTTTCGAGCGGTCCGTCCGCCGTGAACCTGACTGGCGTCGAGCATGGCGCCGACAGTGGCCGCCGGCCTTACTAAGTTGGCGAACTTAGTGCCGTCGATCGTCACGGTTCCTGCATCAGGGTTTTACCAGGCCCAGAATCATCTTCATCGTCGTCGATTTACCGGCTCCGTTCGGCCCGACGAAGCCCGTTACCGACCCGGCAGTTATTGAGAACGTCACGTCGTCAACCACCTTTGCCCGCCCGTAGGTTTTAGACAGTCCGCTTACTGAGAGCATCTGAGTGGCCCTTTCAATCGCTCCTCGTTACCAATCTCGGAACGAGAAAGGTCGTAAAAGGCCAAGTATGGCGATCAGCCGCGAATCTGGTCGCGAGGAAGAGTTGCTCGGAGAGGTATGGGCCGACCGGCCCACCAAGAACCTACAGATAACCCTGATCATCTCACGCTCCGGCCCCCCTATCGGTCGAAGGTCGGGTTGATAGAACGAAGTAACGATTAGGCTCGTTGCTGTGGCTGCCGAACCAAACGAAGCTCCCTACTTGCGTCGGATCAGGCTGACTAGCCCGAAGCAGACCGTCGAGAGCGCCACCCATGAGCAGGCATCGAAACAGGAACCCACGACCAAAGTAGACGATTGGGATAAAGACGACTTCCCCTCGTGGTACCAAGACAAAGTCGACGATGGACAGAGGGACAAAGCCGAAGCCGCAGCCGATCAAACCGTTGCTTCGTCGTCAACTGACTACGCGCTAGACCTAGCTGCAGTAAGAACCCTCGACCAACTTAGCTTCGGACCGGTAACCGTGCTCGCTGGCGATAACGGATCGGGCAAGTCGACCATCATCGAGGCCATCGCCGTGGCTGCCGGCTTCAACCCAGAAGGCGGCAGTCGCAACCTGAACTTTTCCACTCACAATACCCACAGCGATCTGGCTGATCGGATCACGCTTGAGTGGGAGCAGCACCCTCGTTGGGGCTGGTTCCTGAGGGCAGAAACGTTCTATGGCATGGCTAGCCACATCGAGGCCGATGAATACCTTGCTCCAACTTTTCCAGAGTTCCACTCTCGATCTCACGGTGAATCGTTTCTCGACTTAGCAACACACCGCTTCACCGGCGCCGGTCTTTACCTCCTAGACGAGCCTGAATCGGCCCTATCGATACAAGGCCTAATGGCTCTAAGTGTCCTGATCGCTAAATCGTTGGCTAAGGGATCACAGTTCATTATCTCCACTCACTCGCCACTACTGATGGCCTTCCCCGATGCCCGCGTTTTCGAACTCGATGCGACGAACGGGTTCAAGTCGGCGACGTTCGATTCGCTACAGTCCACCGCTCTGTGGCAGCGATTCTTCCAAGACCCAACCGGATTTCACCAGTCTTTGCGCAGTTAAGTCTGCTAGCAGCGTTGCGCTTGTGCCGTTTGGTCGAGTGGTTGAATCAAACGTGGTGGTTCAACACGCACCGTCTTGGCCAACGGCCACTCGACAAATCGCACCTAAGCAACCTTGCAGCCCAGTTTCGATTCGTTGTCCGGGCAACGGTGAGGCGGCTGATGCACTAGATTCTCGGTGTGGACCTTCGAATCTTTACAGAACCGCAGCAGGGCGCCACCTACGATGATTTGGTCGCTGTTGCCCAGGCAAGCGAACAGGCTGGCTTCACCGGCTTTTTTCGGTCTGACCACTTCCTGAAGATGGGAGATGTCAGTGGATACCCGGGGCCTACCCACGCCTGGTCAACACTGGCTGCACTCGCCCGAGACACAAAATCGATCCGGCTAGGAACCCTCGTTAGCCCGGCCACCTTCTACCGGCCGGGGCCTCTGGCGGTAAGTGTCGCTCAGGCCGACATGATGAGCGGAGGGCGGATCGAGTTTGGATTTGGGGCTGGTTGGTATGAAGCCGAACACAAGGCCTACGGCCTTGATTTTCCGAGCCTAGGAGAACGGTTCGATCGGTTCGAGGAGTACTTGGAGCAGATTGTTGGCTTGTGGGCAACGCCAGAAGGTGAAACCTACAACCACGAAGGCCAGTTTCACTCCTTCGTCGACTCTCCGGCTTTACCGAAGCCAATTCAAAACCCAGGGCCGCCAGTAATCATCGGCGGTAGGGGGCCCAAGAGAACACCTGCTCTGGTTGCTCGGTTTGGGGCCGAATTCAATTTACCTTTTGCCCCCCTCGATACTGTTGGTCCGACGATCGCCCGAGTTAACGAGGTCTGTATCGAACACGGCCGGCCGCCAGAAGAGGTCGTGAAATCAGCGGCACTAGTTCTGTGCCACGGCGGGAGTGAAGGAGAGATCCAGCGGCGAGCAGACGCTATCGGTCGCGATGTTGATGAGCTACGCGAGAATGGCGCGGCCGGCACAACTGAGGAAGTCATCGCCAAACTAAAGGCCTACGCCGACGCGGGTATTCAACGGATGTACTTGCAAGTACTTGATCTCAGCGACCTCGACCACATCGCCATGACCGGCGAAGATGTCGCTCCGGCCGTCGCCGACTTTTAGGTAGCAGCCGATCTCATAAACCTGGTGTCAACTGGGCTTCAAGGAGAGAGACGGCCCAACGTCCACTCGCCCGGTGTTTCCGAATCTGAACTACGGTCGCGGGTGTAACGCAGCCGGTCATGAAGCCGATTTCTTCGACCTTGCCAAAACTCGATTGTGTGGGGGATCAGTCGCCATCCTCCCCAATGAGAAGGCCGAGGAACTACCCCTGGGTGTTGCTCTTCTACTTTTTCGTATTGTTCAAGAAGCTGATCTCGATCGTTCAGCACCCGGCTTTGAGCTGACGCCCAGCCACCAATCTGCGACCCCCGGGTTCTAACCGCCCAGTATGCGTCTGACTCCGTATCACTAATACGGGCAACGGTGCCAGCGATGTTCACCTGACGATGCAGTTCGAGCCAGCCAAAGGTAAGAGCGGCCTTTGGGTTCGAGGCCAAATCCATCGACTTGTTGCTCTCGTAGTTGGTGTAGAAGTCGAAACCGGCCGGGCCGACACCTTTAAGCAAGACGTGGCGACTCCACGGTTGACCAGACGGGTCAACGGTCGAAACAACCATTGCGTTCGGCTCTTCAACTTCGGCCTCGATGGCGGCTGTCAGCCAGCGATCAAACTCGACCATCGGATCGGTATCAACGTTGTCTTCGGCAATTCCCGTTGTCTCGTAGTCGAGGCGCATACGGGCCAGGTCGAACTTAGCCGACATTGGATTGAAATCCGGCGATCTGCGAAGCAGTGAATTGGCGAACGGTTTGTTTGGGAGTTCGGAGTTCAACGAGCAAGTGTCGGCTCCTACTTGCGTTCGATCCGAGGTTCTGTTCGCGCGAATTCTTCCGCCACCTGCTCGAAGGTGAGTTCAGCCTCTAATCTGTCGTTGGCTCGACGCTGTCCCTCATGGCCTTCGGTCACGTCAATCAGCTCAGCGTTATCTGAGGTAGCACCGACTTTGATCGAGTCGCCGTTCTCCCGGTCGGCTCTGTCACGAGATTGGCGCGCCAAACGATTGTGCTCGTCGGTCTGCATCTCACTTTGGGCCCATCGGATGAAGATGAAGAAGATGACAGCCCACAGAAAGAAGCCGCCTACTAACTTCATTACTACGCCAGCCGCTTGTTGGTCAGTCAACACATCGATAGAGAACAATCGGTCGGCTGTGTCGTAGTGGCGGTACACCACATCTTCGGCGAACACTAACCACCCACCCGGCACAGTAGGAACAATCGACATCGAGAAAAGGTAGAAACATTGAGCGAACGGGCTAAGTCGCCAAGAACGCTCAGGTCCTATTACTGGCATCCACATCAGCAATCCGGAAGCGAATACCACCAGGTGTAAGAGAAAGTGGACTGCGGCCGAGTCGAACGAAAGTTGGACCAAGTTGGGCCAGTGCAGCAGCAACGTTAACGCGTTGAACGTTAAACCAGCGACGATGGGCCGGGACAACTTCCGAACCACTTGCCTGGCTTTCGACGTTGATGGGAGCATTATCTCGAACAGCCAACGGGGCGTGGAGAGCAGGAACAACGCGGGAATCAGCATCGACAGAAACAGATGCTGAAGCATGTGAACGAAGTACAAGTACCCTTCAGCGATCTCATGGATCGGCCAGTCACTGAAAATCCACATCGAGGCTAAGGCCAGGCCGTAGGTAAACTTCTGGCGTCGACTTATTGGCTCATAGCCAGCGGCAACAGCCTTTGGTTCTAACACTCGAAGGGCGTACCATCCGAGCGCGATTGCGCCAGCAACAAGTGTCCAAACTTCGAGGTGGACCTCAAAGGGAACGACACCGACTGGCAAGCCAGTCATTACTGAGTCCCCAGGAGGAACAGCGCACCGCTAGGCATGGCGCCTAGTTAAACCTGGAACTCGAAGGCAGCGAAAACAATAGCGAACACTGCCATAGCCAAAACGAGTGCGCCCATAAAGGCCCATGTAAAGAGCTTCCCGTTTAAGATTTTCATATCGAACCAAAGATGCATGAACGCCCCAGCTACCAGCAAGAACTTGATCACCATCATGATGATTAGTGGCCAAACGAGAATTCCGCCGCCCGGCTCTCTAAAGGCCTCTGCCCAATAGATCTCTAACGCTGTGAGAGCACCAAGGATCACGAACACGACCCAATACTGTTTTTCCGTTGGGTGGTGATCGTCGTGTGCGTCGTGAACAGCGGTTGTGGAATCTGTAGTCATGGTAAAGGCCTAAGAGAATCTGTCTTGAGAGGATACTTTGCTGATTGAGTGCTTACGGAATGAGGTAGACGATCGTGAAGATCAGAACCCAAATGATGTCTACGAAGTGCCAGTACAAGCCGACCAGCTCCACTGTTTCCGCTCGATCTTGGTTTAGCTTGCCTCGGAAAGCGAGAACCAGAAGCGACATCAACATGATGATGCCGCCAGTAACGTGCACGCCGTGGAATCCGGTCAACGTGTAGAAGGCCGATCCGAATAGATTGCCGGTGTAGGTCAACCCTTCACGATAGAAGGCCGTGAACTCGTAAACCTGACCGGCGATAAAGACTGATCCCAACAACGCTGTGGCTGAGAGCCAAATCTTCGAGTTGCGGTAGTCGGCTTCGTGCACCGCTTTGTGAGCCAGCACCATAGTCAACGAACTCATTAACAGGATGAACGACGACGCCGAGGTGAAGGGAATGTCGAACAGGGGCTGGACCGATCCAGCTTCCTGAAACTCTTCAACGAGGAAGTCCGGCATGGTGGACGTGACGTTTGGGTTTCCAGCCAGGAGTTCCTGGATGAAACGGGCTCGTGAAAGCAAATAGGTTGAGATCAAAGCGCCAAAGAGAAGACACTCTGAGCCTAGAAACAGCCACATCGCAAGCTTCATGTTTGAAAGGCCAAGGCTGCTGTGATGGCCGCCGCCGTGGCCATGATCATCGGTGCCGTGCCCGTCGCCGTCAACCGCATCTTCGTTGCCGGCGAAAACGTTGGCGTCGTCTAGATTCTCGTCGAGAACGTCAGTCATTAGACCGTCTCCAATACAGGCTCGCCATGATCGGTGTCAGGGTCTTGGTCGTGATCGCCGTGGTGATCGTCTACATCTAGATCATCAGCCGGTTCTAGCGCCCATCCATACAGCGACATCATCATGATGATTCCGCCTGGCACAGCCAACCAAAGGTTGTAAATCAGGCCATAGCCGATTAAGGGTAGTGATCCAGCGAGCACGATAGGCCAGTAGGAAGGTGCAGGCAGATGTACGCCTTCTCCGTTTCCGGGCTGGGCAATCTCTTCACCGGTATGGACTCGACGTAGCTTGCCGTCCTCATCTGGCTGATACTTGCGGTGCCAGAAGTCGTCTAGTGATTCAACTGCTGGGTCAACATCAAAGTTGTGCTCAGGGGCCGGAGACTGGATCGACCATTCGATCGTCCGACCATCCCATGGATCAGGGCCAACGTCAGGTCGCCCGGCCTTCTTCCATTTGATGCTGGAAACGATGGCGTTGTATAGGACGACGAGTGTTCCGACGGCCAAGATAAACGAGCCTATGGATGAAACCATATTCCAGAAGTTAAAGCCCATCGCCGGGTCGTATGTCTGCATTCGGCGAGGCATGCCTTGAAGGCCAAGGATGTGCATTGGACCAAATGTCAGGTTGAAACCGAGAACCATCAACCAGAAGTTCCACAGGCCGATTTTCTCGCTCATCTTGTAGCCGAATGCTTTTGGCCACCAGAAGTAGAACCCAGCCATGAAGCCGAACAGCGCACCGCCGAACAGCACGTAATGGAAGTGGGCGACGATGTAATACGTGTCGGTCTGTTGGGTGTCAGATGGGGCAATGGCGTGCGACACGCCCGATAGGCCACCAACGGTGAACTGTGTAACCAATCCGATTGAGAACAGCATCGCGGTGTTAAGGGTGAGCTTGCCACCCCACATCGTGGCCAACCAGTTCAGGATCTTCACGCCGGTCGGCACGGCAATAAACATGGTCGCCACCGAAAAGGCGGTGACCGACAATGGGCCGATTCCGGAAACGAACATGTGGTGAGCCCAAACGCCCCAACCCATGAAGCCGATGGCGATACCGGAGAACACCATGAACGGGTAACCGAAGATTGGTTTACGAGCAAACGTTGGTATTACCTCGGACACAATACCAAACGCAGGCAGGATCATCAGGTACACCTCAGGGTGGCCGAAGACCCAGAAAAGGTGCTGCCAAAGAAGAGGATCCGCACCCTGTTGGGTGTTGAAGAAGTTGCCACCGAAGATTCGGTCCGACGCCAGCAGAATCTGAGCGACGGTCAGTACCGGAATGGCGAAGAGAAGAAGGAACTGAGTGACCAGGGTCATCCAGACAAAGACTGGCATCTTCATCAACGTCATGCCTGGCGCTCGCATGTTGAGCACAGTGGTGATCAGGTTGACCGCACCGGTTAACGAACCGATACCGGCGATAAGCAAGCCCATGTTCCAGTAGTCGATGCCGTTAGATGGGGAAAAGGCAATGCCGTTGTTGGGGGCGTAGTTGAACCAGCCACCGTCCGCACCGCCGCCGAGGAACCAGCTGGTATTGAGCATTAACCCACCGAAGAAGAACACCCAGAAACTGAATGCGTTGATTCGTGGGAAGGCCACATCCCGGGCGCCAACTTGGAGTGGCATTAGGAAGTTTGCGAAGGCCGCACCCATTGGCATAACAACCAAGAACACCATGACGGTGCCGTGCATGGTGAAGACCTGGTTGTAGGCGTCGGCTGAGAGGAACGAGTTGTTTGGAACAGCCAGCTGGATTCGAATTAGTAGCGCAGCGAGGCCACCAATAAGAAGGAAGAACAGCGATGCTGCCCCGTACATGATGCCGATCTTTTTGTGATCGACAGTGGTTAGCCAGTTGGCCGCATTCCGAGGACGAGCCAAGATGCCCATCGGGCGAGAAGGCTCTACAACATCTCCTGAAGGGAGGGCGAGTGGTCGTTCAGTAATTGCCATTCCTCGCGCTCCTAATCCAGCGTCGCCAAGTAGGCGACGATCTTGTCGAGGTCTTCATCGGACATTTCTTCGTAAGGCAGCATGCCTCTCCCTACGGGTATGTCATCAGGGTCATCCGGATCGAGATCGACAGGCTCAGAAGCCATAGCCTTTCGCTCCGGAGCGTTCTTGATCCATCGCTTGAGCTCAGGGCTGTTCCAGCGATAGTCGTCAGGTCCTTGGGGATTAGCAGCCAGTTCAGAAAGGTTGAGGTAAACCCCAACATCAAGTGCGTCATCGTTGGCATCTGTTCCTTCACCGGCATACGAGCCGAAAATACCTCCGGCAAACGTGGTTCGGCTGGCGAAGTGAGTCAGATCAGGGGCGGCAGCAGACACCAGCGGAACGCCCGATCGTCGCTCTTTCCAGTACTCTGCGGCTTCGGCCGGGTCGGTTGGAACTATGGCCGACGGGGTAACCGCAGCGATACCAGCTTCGGGATCGGCGGCAACCGCGGCAACCGTCTCTTCTCGGAGGATGTGACAGTTGGTGCAACCTTGGGCCAAGAAAATCTCTCGTCCCGCTATAGCGTCGGCGTCAGTTGGAAACGCTGCTTCGGTTTTTTGGTTTTCGAACCATAGGTCGAAGTCTTCAGGGGTTAGAGCAATTGTCGACATTCTCATTCGAGCGTGAGACAAGCCGCAGTACTCGGTACACCAGCCGGTGTATTTGCCGGGCTCAAAGGCGGACACCGACCACGTATGCCACCGGCCAGGGACTGTGTCTCGTTTACCGTTGAGGCGAGGAATCCAAAATGAGTGGATCACGTCTCGAGATGTGAGCGTGAGATCAATTTGTTGACCAGCTGGGATGACCAGCTCGTTGGCCGTGACAATGTCGTCGGGGTCAAGAACGAGTTCCAGCGGAAGAGTTTCGTCTTTCTCATCAACAACGCCATCGCCGTTTCCGTCGATGAAGAAGCCGTCGCCGTCGGCGTCGTAGCGGTATTCCCACCACCACTGTTGACCGATGACCATTACGTCGAGCTCGCCTGGCTCGTTCTTCTCTTCAAGTTCCCAAATTCCCCGAACCATAGGAACGCATATTCCGGCGAGGAGGATGGCGGGGAGGATGGTCCACGCCAGCTCAAGACCGGTGTTGCCGTGGGTCTGGGCCGGTAGATCTTCGGGGTCGTAATCTTCGGGTTTGACTCGATTCTTAACGGTCAGGATCAACGCCCCACCGATGACGAGTACAAAGACGACTCCCATGATGGGCCAGATCCAGAACATCAATTCGTCGATCGCAACCGCTCGCTCACCTTTGGGTTCAAAGGTGTTGAGTGGTTTGTCGTCCGCACAGCCAGCGAGCAGAAGCCCCATCGCTGTGATTGCTAGGATCAGTTTTTTACTCAGGCGATTCGGACTCATCATTCGTTTAACACTCGTCGTTTGTTTTTGGTTGTGCCAAGTCGGGGCTGGCATTTCACACAGGTTCTTTGTCACTAGCCATCGCCCTCTTCGGAATGGTCGCCCTCTTCTTCAGAATGATCGCCGTCTTCGGAGTGATCGCCCTCTTCAGAATGATCACTTTCGTGACCGTGGGAGAAGTCGCGCTCACCGGCAGCTGCTCCGACAATGCCGCCGGCCAACACGGCCACAGCGCCAAAGGTCACGATGGCCGAAACGATTTGTCGGGGAGCTCTCGATTTTGAGATCAAGATGGCGGCGCCGAAGATGAACACGGCAGCTAACGAGGCAATAACAACGGCGCTTAGTTCAGACACTGCTAAGAGCACCCGAGAAATACCGATCACAATTACCGCAATAGCGAGCGTGCCAAGCATTGGAATCTCGATCGGGCCGATAGCTCGATTACGGATCGTGTCGTTTAGTTCGTCATCGCCCGTGACGTTTTCGGACCAGGCTTGGACTGCCCACTCCAGGCCAGTCACGGCCAAAACCGCAACTCCGAGATAGATAAACACGGAGCTGACGGCAACTCCAACCACGAGGCACGCCACTCCGAAAGCAGACAGCGGAGCCCAAAAGGACGAACTTGCCGGTGTCTTCACCGACAGCGGAACCGAAGCGTCAACCAGGGCCGACATGTCTTCGGCGTCGCCATCACGGGTCATGACTGTAACGATTCCGAGCACCAAGCAGATTAGCGAAACCGCGATGAGTAAGCCGTAACCGGTATGGTCGCCGACCCCCCCCTTGTAGCCGGCGCTGATAACACCGATGATGCCGCCACCGCTAGTTAAGCCATAAACCACTGCTGCGAGAAATGCAGCGATGCTCATGCCAAATAAATATTTCGAACCCCAGGTAAACATCTCGACCTACTTGGTGATGTAAATGGCGTACCAAAGCACGCTGTAGAGAACAACTATTACCGTCCAGAACATGGCTGAGCTTCGAACACCTTCGAAGTAGCTGGGCGAGAACTCGCCACCCATTGTGCGAAGCAGCATCACGATGAGGTAGCCCATCGCCACGAGCGTCAACACGATGTGTGTTCCGATGACTGCATAGATGAGCATGGCCCGCTCACTAGCAAGAATTTCCATCTCCATGATGGTCAACAGATACGCCGTCTGCGAGATATAGGCGAAGCCGAAGAGAAAGGTCAGAGCGAAGGCGGCGTAGCTATTAGCCCGCTCATTATCTCGAATCGACGCTACGGACCACCAAACGCTGATTACCGAGAACGCCAGGGTTAGGCCCATGAAGTTTGGCTGCGTCAACGGAATGGTTACGCCGTTTGGTAGCCATACCTCACCAGTCTGAATTACTGCCGCTCGTTCTGAAACGTAGTGGACGATCAGGGCAAGGAAACCCATGGCTACGGCGGCTGATGCTAACGCCGTGCCAGCCATTAGCAGCCGAGGCCGGGCATAGACCGCAGCTGGAGCATCGTCTGGCAGTACTTGATAAGGGGTGATGTCAGTCATTGTTAGCTCTCCCCGCTTCCACCGGAGCCCGCAGGCAGAGCGGCGAGCTCTTCGGAGCTAGATGTTTCTTCTTTTTCCAGGGCTTCGGCCGCCGACGGCAACAGTGCACTGAACGTAATTTCGCCGTCATTGCGAGGTGTAGCTGAGGTGACAACCGGCGCAGCAGGGAAGTTTCCAACCGGAGGCGGCATTGTTGTAGCCCATTCCAACGTTGATCCCGTCCACTGGTTCGGCGTCGAACCAGCTGGTTTAGTGGCCAGCGCAGTTGAAGCCAGATTTAGACCAAAGACCACCACACCAGCAGTCATAACTGCCGTCCCTAGTGCCGCGATCGAATTGAACCCTTCAACTCCTGAGCCGGCAAGTTCAGCTGATGGCAGTTGTGGTTGATCGGCGACGCCAGCCAGCACTTCGCCAGCGGCCCACGCCACAGATCCGACGGCAGTCAACAACATGGCGAGCATTCCCATTGGCTCGGCCAGGCGGCGACCGAACAAGTTCGCTCCCCAGTGCTGAACGCCCGCCATTGCGGCCACGACAGCGGCGCCGATAACTACCGCTCGAATTCCTTCATGGAACGTTGTTCCGTTCAGAACCAAGGTTTGGGTCATATCGATGCCATCGTAAAAGTTGCGATCGATGATGCCCATGATTGGCTCTACGAGGCCCAGGATTGAGGTGGCTGTACCCGCCAACAATAGAAGTCCTGAGACTAAGGCCCCAAACAGAGGAGCCCGCATCTTCAGCTCACCGAACCGGATGCTGTCGCCAAGTAAGAACAGTGTGGCCAGCACGGGGACCGATGCGATCAGCAAACCAGCTACTAAGAACCCGTTGTTGAAATCGACGGGTCGGAGCGAGGCCAGACCGACAACATCAGCACCGAAGCTGAAAATTCCGAAGGCACCGATCGTGGCCATAGCGGCTTTGTGGAATTTGACTGGCCGGCCGGTGTGAACACCGACAATGTCGGCCGCTATTCCCAGAACCGGGATAGCTACCCAGTAGATGGCGGGAGCATACGAGACGCCATCCATGATGGCGGTTAGCTCTTCGCTCAATGTGACGTCGAGGTGTAGGTACCGAACTCGCAGGTAGGCAAGAAGCAGTTCGGCCATCAAGATTGGGAGGCTGAAAAGACCAACTAACGAGAAGACAAAGAACGACCAGGTGCCATGAGGCACTCGTTCGAGGGTCATGCCAATGGTGCGCACACCGAGAACGGTGGTGGCAATACAAACCATGGCCCAAACCAAAGCCCCGACCATCATGGCCAGTGCTGCTGCCCACAAGACAACAAAATCGGCACGACCGCCGCCGGGACCGCCGTTAAGCAGGTATGACCCGATTAGTAGCCCTGAGCCAAGCAGCCAAGTCCAAAATGATCCGGCCGCTCCTCGGGGAAAGGCAATACTGGGAGCGCCAACTTGGAGAGGGACTATGTAGAGCGCGAGCCCAACCAGGATCGGAACGATTCCTCCGAACATGAGGAGGTCTCGGCCGGCTGACCAGATTTGGGTGAATTCATCGGCGTCTTTGGCAACGGTGAAGCCGCCAAGATCGACCGCTTCAAACGCGGCGCCAGCGGCCAAGAGCAAACCAGCGATAGCCCCGATGGTTCCGGCCCCAATAAATAGGCGACCGATTGTCTTGTGATCGGCCGAGCCGAGCACACCATCGAAGGTTGCTGGACTCTGTGGGCCCGGACCCTGTACTTCTGTGCGAGTTTCTGTAGATGCCATGGATGGTTGTGTTACTGATCTGTAGGTCGAAGGGGACAACTTGCAACTTATTACTTGCTACTACTTACTACTACTTACTACTTGGTGATGCTTATCTGTTCTTGTTTAGTGTTTCAGTTCAGCATTCTTAGACCCACGTTCCGAATGGTTCTCGGGTTTCGCTCAGGCCGCGCAAATGCAGAAGCTGCGCAACGTACTCTAACCGCCTTAGTGGCCGGAAATCGAAACTGTCACAATCAGAATCCAACTAATTGGTCGACAACAAGTGAGGCAAAGAGCACGGTTACGTATGTGATCGAAAATTTGAAGTACCGATGGGATAAAGCCGCCTGTTCAAGCGGGTCAGTTGACTGCATCAGCTTTACCGCTCCACCGGTGAACATGGCGCCCAGAACCATCGCCGTAGCGAGATAAATGTACCCCATGTCGCCCACGTGCCAAAAGGCCAGACTGAGAAGCCAAACGACGGCGGCATAGGCCACCATTTGCATGGTCGTCTTTTTGTGACCCTCGACCACCGGCATCATCGGCACATCGGCAGCCGAGTATTCGTCTTCGTACTTGATAGCAATGGCCCAGAAGTGCGGTGGGGTCCAGAAGAATATGACGCCGAAGAGAATAACAGCGGCCCAACTCACCGAGTTAGTCACTGACGACCACCCGATCAAAACCGGCACCGCGCCAGCGGCGCCACCAATAACAATGTTTTGGGTGGAGGTTCGCTTCAACCAGATGGTGTAGATCAGGACGTAGAACAAGCAAGCCGATAGCGCCAATACGGCGGAAAGCACATTCACGAAAAGTGCTAGCCACGCAAACGCCACCACTTCGAGGGCGGTAGCGAAGATTAACGCTTCCTGGGGGCTGACTTCGCCGGTGACGAGCGGGCGACCTTTCGTTCGATTCATGACCGCGTCGATATCTCGATCGACGTACATGTTGTAGGCGTTTGCTCCGCCGGCAGCCAAGGTTCCTCCCAGAACAGTGGCGACGATCAACCACAAACCAGGCCATCCCCTCTTGGCAACGAACATCGTCGGCACCGTGGATACCAGAAGAAGTTCGATGATTCGCGGCTTCGTAAGGGCGACAAAGGCCCGAGCCTGTGAACGAGCGGGAGCAGCAGTTAGCACCGTCATATAGGGTACTGGCTGGCGACAAAACGGGACCTGATACAGGCAACAACCAGGACTTGCCCAAGAATCGTAACCGAGCGGTAGCGTTAGATTGATGGCCGTAGCATCCAAGACAGCGGGAGCCAAGATCAGCAAGATCCCAGTGGTTGGGCTGTTCAACGACCATGCATCAACGCAGCCGCTAACCCCCAAATCGATCACGATCGATCTGAGATGACCAGCGCCACCAACAAGGGTGAAAAACGCCACACCAGTCGCGATTCAGACGAGGCTCAGCCGGCAATCGGTGCGAGCGATCGACAGCTGAGCAATGAGCGATGGACGATCAGGCCCAACCGCTATCGCCAGATCGTTTTCGTGGCCGGGATTCTGCTGGCGTTGATAGTGCTGACCGGGGCCGCAGTTCGCCTAACCGAATCTGGCCTCGGCTGCGAAGATTGGCCGACCTGCAACGACGACCAGGTTGTCCCCGAGTGGCAGTTCCATGGCTGGATCGAGTTCGGCAATCGGCTGCTATCTGGAGTTGTTGCCGCCTCAGTTGGGGTCGCAGCGTTGGCCTCCTACCGCCGGCGACCACGACGAGAAGCGCTGATTCCATGGGCGTGGGGTTTAGTTGCGGTTGTGTTCGCCCAAGTCTTGCTGGGCGGCGTCACCGTGTTGTTAGATCTCCATCCCCTAGTGGTCGGCCTTCACTTTTTGCTGTCGATGTTATTGCTGTGGAACGTTGTCGTGCTCTGGGTCAAGGCTGACCCGGCCCTCGATGACGCCCCCGTCAATGAGCTGGCTAACGCTAGTAATCGATTAACAACCCTGGGTCGAATAGTTTTCGTTCTTGCTGCGTTCGCTGGGTGGCTGGGAACGCTCGTGACGGGCACCGGGCCGCACGGAGGCGACGCTAGAGCTGATCGCTTACCGTTCGACCTGCAGACCATCGCCCGAGTCCACAGTGCCGCCGTTTGGCTATTCCTAGCGTCCGCGGTGATCACAGCTATTGTGCTCCATCGATCGATCGGGCAGTCGGAGCGCCACGCGGTCGCGGCCGGGACGTCGCGGTATGTTCTACTGGCAGCGGTCGCACAAGGCGCCGTTGGCTACGCCCAGTATCTGACTGGCGTGCCGGCGCTACTAGTCGAGTTGCACATATTCGGCGCCATCATGGTCTGGGTCAGCGTCGTGTTACTACACCAACGGATATTGCAAACCCACCACTAGCGGCACTACCTCAGATCGATACCAACATCGCTGTCGTCTTCGAGGACGGCGACGTCGTAAAACGAGTACATCCGATGCATCATCTGCTGAATCGAAAGCCAAACAATAACTTCCACGATCTGAGCCGGGCTTAGCATGCTGGTTGCCGTGTCGATGGTGATCTCGGTCACCGTTGATGGGCTTGGTGATCCGGTCTTGGCCAACATCACCGCCGCAGCTTCCACGGCGGTAAGGCCCTCAGGAACGTCGGCATACTCTGCTTCGCCCGAAGCGAATCTGGAAACGGCCGCCATGGTGTGGGGGGAGAGATGAGGAGCGAAAAGGTTGGCTAACAGCTGCGCTTCGCCCGCCAACTTGTCGTTGCCGACAACTCGGGCATAGACCAAACCAACCAAACACTTTGCCCCTAAACCGAGTTCGGACGTTTCTGGATTTAGGTTGTCTCGCAATACCGTGCCGATTGCTTTTACCGCCCTGGCATGCCCCAAATTTGCAAGGACCGGGAAGCTGTACCCGACTGAATCTTCCAACATCATCAACACCGATGAAATCCGACTCGGCACGCCTTTGGTCCACGAGCGCTCAATCCGCTTCGCCCCCGGACCGTGACGGATCATCCGCATGTAGGTACCCAAGCCATCAACCGGGACCTCTTCCCAGCCGGCTTTCCCGCTGTCGCCGGCTGAGCCGTTGTCTTGAGGTCTGAGTAATTGCCCTTCGGTCATTTGAACATCGTCGTAGTCTTCTGAAGACCATCCGTGCTTACCGACACCCCAGCCAGTGGGCGCAATCAGTTCTTCGACGTCGTGAATGGCCTCTTCTTCAAGCTCGACGCCCATGGTGTCCATGAACTTGTTCAGAAAGCCCATCATCGACACGGACAAGACAAGCCACTCAATGTCGTCATCAGACAGGTATGAACGAAGCTCTGCCACATCGTCGTGTTTGAGATCGGCTGGCACCCGCGAGATAGCTTCTGAAACAGTAACTACTGCACCCTCGGCTTGGTCGAGGTGGCCGAGGATGGCATCGGGGTTAGCGCCGCGACGCAAGGCGAACGAACAGGTGTGAGCTGAGCAGTACATGCAATCAGCAGCTCGGCTGGCGGCATACATGGCAAGGCCAATGAGATCCTTTTGGGCTCCTTGCCCAAACACCGAGGCTGGCAAATTCAACATGTTGGGGACCAACAAGTTGTAGCTCCGTAACCCCGGGGGCCAAATCGACAACGATTCGCTCGAGTTCGGCACTACACCAATGAGTTCACGCACCAGCTTGAGCATGGGTTTTAACTCGTCATCGATGGCCTCTTTGTCAGCCCCGAAGCCCTGAAGCTCCTGAGCGAATGTTGCTGCTGTCATATGGATCTACCCCACAAGGCCTTCGGCAAGATACGACGGCATTCCTAGCAACACAAAATTCGAATGACTTCCACAAGCCGCCTGTGTACTCATTGCCCCTAGTGTGCCATGGATAGGCCGCTGACCCGCATAACTCGCCAAGCAGAACCACCAAATTCGTCTTTTTTCCAGACTAATTATCTCACTGCCGGTGGCTGCGTATCGACCAGCCCGAGCCTTCGTCGTCTTCGCTGCCCCCGGAACCGCTGCCCCGTTGAAATACTGCGGTCCAGCCAGACGCCGACGCGAAAAACCAAATCGTGCGGGGCTGTTTCAGGCTAGATGAGGCACCGAAGGGTCAAGGTTTGGACGCTGTTTGCTGCCACAATAGATTTCATGGCAATGCCGGTCGAGACCCAGCCTCTTGAGATTCATGAGACCGATACCGACGAACACGTCGCCGAAGATCGACCCTGGGTCGTGATTGTCTGGAACGATCCAATTAATTTGATGAGTTACGTGGCATTCGTCTTTCAGAAACACTTTGGATACAGCAAAGCCAAATCACACAAGCTGATGATGGACGTTCACGAAAAGGGCAGGGCCAGCGTCTCTACCGGAACAAGAACCGAAGCCGAACGCGATGTCAATCACCTCCACGGCTATGGCCTTTGGGCCACCATGGAACACGACAAGTAAACAAATCAACCTTCTGAGGACCTCTTCCGGGTTTGTCCACCCGATAGAAGTCTTGGCAAATAGGCTACCCCTATGGCTCTTTTCCAACCACAAGCCGACGGCACCTTTGTGGTTGGTATTGAACCAGCCGTGCGGGCCTGGATTGTCGAGATGGCAGAAGCGCTAGAAGAAACAATGGGGACTGACAATCCCGATATCAAACGGCTGTTTCCGACCGCCTACCCTCACGACCCCGAGCGCGACGCTGGCTACCAGGTCTTTGCCCGTGGTCAACAAATCGAACGGAAGCACTCAGCGATCGAGACGATGCGAGCCACGGTCGACTCGAAAACGTTCACACCAGAAGAATTGTCAGCTTGGCTTGGGATCGTAAACGACATCAGATTGGTTCTCGGCACCCGGCTCGATGTATCAGAGGACGATCGAAGAATCCGCAGGAAAGACCCAAACGCCGAAGCCCATTTGCTGTACCGCCAACTCGGCCTGATCATGGAATACATGGTCGACGCGGCCTCATACACCCTGGAATCACTGGCCAACTTGCTCCCAGCAGTGGTCGACGGCCAGCAATCAGCGGTAGTCAATCTCTTTGATGACGAACCGCTCCTGATAGCGCAGCGAGGCGGCAAGCTCGTAGGGGCTGACAGCGTCAAAGCTTGGGTTCGGGAATCGACGGCATGGCTAGCGTCTCTCGATGCCTCAGTTGAGACCACAACGATTGTGAGCACCGAAACCAGCGTCGCTCACGATGCTGTGATCTGGATAAACGTGGACGATCACAAGATTGATCTTCCCGTTGTCGTCATCGGTGATCGACCAAGCCCAGATCACGGGTTCACCTCGATTCGTGTTTACCACTCAACTTGGCAGTACGCCGATGGCGGCACAGAGGCAGGTTCCGGCACAACAGCCGATCCGGGAAAGAGCGAGTTTGGGTTGAGTCACCCAGACATCATTGGTGTCCCTGACATTGTTCGCCATTTCATTCACCATCTCGAATCGGCGGAGTTCGACGCCGTTCGGACAATGTTCGCCGATAATGCCATCGTGCGTCCCGCTAGCGGAGACCGGTTCACGGCCAAAGGCAATGAAGCCAGCGATGAGTTCCTCGGCCAGCTTTTCGACCGAGACCGGCTGGCCAAGATCCAGCTAATGGGAATAGTCGACGATGGCACCTCGGTCGTTTTCGAATATCAAGTCCGGTCGGACCTTTGGCTCGGCTCTGGTGTGGGCATTATCGAACAGTCGACCGACGGGAAAATCTCAGCCATTCGGATTGCTGGCAATGGACGCCGAGCCACGCCGAATCAGCTCTAGCTGCAGTCTCCGCGAGAATGGACCCGAAATTCGGGTGTGACTCCGCCTCGGATCTGCTAGATTGATGCGGCTCTCATACTTTGAGAGACATCAATATAGGAAATTGCGTTTAGAAAATAGCGTTTAGCAGTTAATAGGAAATACACGAACAACGGGCCCCCATCGTCCAGCGGCCTAGGACGCCTGCCTTTCACGCAGGTAACACGGGTTCAAATCCCGTTGGGGGTGCTATAAAGGTAAGCCTGGTCCCGTAGTGCAGTCTGGAGTGCACGCCGCCCTGTCAAGGCGGAGGTCGCGAGTTCAAATCTCGTCGGGACCGCTGGGAACTCCCATTGGGAGTTCCTCGAGTTTTTGTCCTGCGGGGCAAAAACTTGGGATGACAAGACATAAGGGAGCTCCTTTAGGAGCTCTCACGACAATCTCGGTCGGGTAGCTCAGTTGGTAGAGCGGACGCCTGAAAAGCGTTAGGTCACCGGATCGACGCCGGTCCCGACCACTTCACTACAGTCTCATCGGCGCTATCTTGCCCCGAGACGCTGTTGGCACGGGCTGGAGCGATCCTCCAGCCCGTTTGCCAAGTCTTCGCTATCAACCAGGGTTGAGGCGCCCAGATCAAACCCCGGATGCTTGTCGTTGCCCGAGTTAGGCTGAGCCCGGTTGCAGGACCAGCACAACGTCCGGTTCAGTTCAACTACTTGTCGAATCGTGTGTTTTCTTGTATTCAGATCCATTTGGGCTTATAAATAGAAAGGAATAAGCACGCAAGACTAGGGATCTATTGATAGCAAAGTAGGCAGTACTTAATATCGAATAACGACTGCCTGCCTTTGTTGTCAATTGAAAGAAAAGCGAGATGTTGCTGATGGTGACGAAAAAGTCGCAAATGTCAGAAGACCACAAGCAGGCGTTAGCAGTCGGCCGGGCCGAGGGTCGAATGGTTCGTGCCTACCTCGACGCACTGGAATCTTCAAAACCGAAGCGTGGACGAAAGCGAACCAAAGACTCGATCTCAAAGCAGATCGAACGGATCGATGCCGAGCTAGAAGAGTCGGATCCGCTTAAACGACTTCAACTCACTCAAGAACGAATCGACCTTGAGGCCGAGTTAGAGACGATGGAAGATGGAGTCGATCTATCGGCGCTTGAAGCCGACTTTGCCGTTGTGGCGAAACAATACGCGGAACGAAAAGGCATTTCGTACGCCGCTTTCCGCCAGATCGGCGTGCCCGCTGCAGTGCTCAAGCGGGCTGGAATAACCCGCGCCGCCTAAGTCCATCCACCACGAGGTAATCCTCGTAACCAAACATGCTCAGAGAATGTCAGCGCCGCGATACGTTGCGTCGGTTCGATCCTTGGTGATGGCATCCACTTTGGCGCAGAATTCTGCGACCTGTGATTCCACGGCCCCTAGCGACACCTCATCGACGACAGCAAACAATTCTGCCTCGGAACCGGGAAAATCGTCATTAGCAGCGAGTTTACGAACTAGTTCTTTACCATCTCCATTGCCGGCTCGCATCGCCAGGGCGGTCTCCACTGCATGTAGTTTGACGATTTCATGGGCTTGCTCTCGCCCCATACCATTGCGCACCGCATGCATTAGCAGCTTAGTCGTGGCCAAGAATGGGAGGTATCGACGCAACTCAATGTCGATAACTTCAGGGAAGACGCCAAACTGGTTCAGCACCGCGAACGTCGTTTCCGTGAGTCCGTCTATAGCAAAAAACGCGTCGGGCAAAACGACTCGGCGCACCACCGAACACGACACGTCGCCTTCGTTCCACTGGTCACCGGCTAAAGAAGCAGCCATCGTGAGATGGCCGCGGAGAATAGTGAACAGGCCGTTGATTCGCTCACAAGAACGCGTGTTCATTTTGTGAGGCATCGCCGATGATCCAACTTGTCCCTCGCCGAATCCTTCGGTGGCAAGGTCGTGACCGGCCATGAGTCGGACCGAGTTCGCAAAATTGGCGGCACCAGAAGCCAGTTGCACGAGTGAGCTAACAACCTCCAGATCTAGAGATCGTGGGTAGACCTGACCAACGGCCCCCATCACATGCGGG
This sequence comes from uncultured Acidimicrobiales bacterium, assembly GCA_937922805.1. Taxonomy (GTDB): domain Bacteria; phylum Actinomycetota; class Acidimicrobiia; order Acidimicrobiales; family SZUA-35; genus JAHELU01. The sequence continues at coordinate 29,091 of CALAJV010000001.1, forward strand.
ACCTCAAGGTAGTCGGCCACTGCTTGTTCTAGGGCCAAGGCTTTGTCTTGGGATCCCAACAAATCTAGTTGATCTTGTTGCGACCCGACCGGTCCCTTTATCCCTCTAATAGCAAAGGATCGCCTAACTGCATTCAAGTGATTGAGCCCCATCAGCAGCTCTTCACCAAACTGGGCCAACCGCTTTCCGATGGTTGTTACTTGGGCCGGAACATTGTGAGTCCGCCCGACAACAACCTGGTCGCTATGGGCAGCTGCTAACTCAGCGAACGTCGCTAGTAGTGCTACGGTCCGACTCTCAATCAAATCCAAAGCTCGCCAAACTAGCAGTCGCTCAACGTTTTCGGTCAAATCGCGGCTGGTCAGTCCTTTGTGGACATCTTGGTAACCCGCCAATTCGCTGAACTCATCGAGACGGGCTTTAACATCGTGCTTTAACACCCGATCTCGTTGCTCTATCGATTCAAGGTCGATCGTGTCAATAACCGCTGTGTAGGCCTCGATCGACTCAGCTTCGATCGGAAGACCTAGTTCTTTCTGGGCCTTTAGAACTGCGACCCAGAATTGCCGCTCAACTCGTACTCGATTTGTCTGGTCGAATAGCGCAACCATCTCGCTGCTGGCATACCGGTGAGCCAAAATGTTCGGAACAACCATTGATCTTTTTGCTCATTTCTGCTGGTTCGTCGCAGCCTGATCGTGCCGCTCTTCTGTTAAATACGACTGCTCAAGGCGGCTACTTGGATGGTCGATATTGAGAATGATATCGAGACTCTCCTCGAGAGTACTTGTCACTTCTTAGTCGGAAAGCATCTATCTATGAACGGACGTTGTGAAACAAATCCTCTTGATCAAGCGATCAACGTTTGCGGTACCTGCTACGGCGACTTTTGTGACGCCTGCCTAGTCACCCTGAAGGGTCGTAAACACCCAACGTGCAAAGAGTGCGCTCTGATTGTTTCCGGGGTAAAGGGGAGCGCTAAACCGGAGATTCGGGGATCGCGCCGAACCGCCAAGGAAAGGCGGGAAGCCTATAAATCGCTCCCTCCCGAAGAAAAGGTCTTTGAGTATTTCGATTCCACCATGGGATTAGAAGCAGGCGACGAAGCCGAGCCGACAGAGCTGACAGAGTCGACAGAAGAAAAAAAGAAGTCGAAACGAAAGAAACCATCAACCAAATCAAAAGCAGCCCCAGAAGCCGATGATCAACCAACCGCTGACAACGAGGATCAGGAAGAATCTCAACGTAACTCAAATCGAACCATCAGGAAGCGGAAAAAGAAGGCATCCGATCAAGAAGTTGACACCTCATCCGAGCTAGCTCGGCTGGAACATCTATCAGACGATCCCGACCCAGCCGACGAGCCTGAACCAGCGAGTGATCCTAAGGGTGATGCCACCAAGAGCAAATCCCGCGGCAAGTCACGAACCGGCAAGAAACGAAACGGCCGATCGCACTCAGCGATTAACAAGCTGGAAGAAATACAATCGGCTAGCCCGACCCCGCCACCCAAACGCGGAAGGCTAGTACCACCTCGTAAACCGACAACCGAAGACACCCAAGACGCAACGGTTCCCGACGCACTCGCCCCCAAAGAAGAACCGATGTCGGAGACCCTTGACCAGGGGTCGGATCAAAGCCCGCAGACCCCAGAAACGACGGACTCAACGTCCGATTCAAAACAAACGACTACGTCCAAACTGGGCTCAGACGATCTAGCCAAGACCACCACGAACGATACCGATCAGCCGAATCCGGTTGCTGATCGTGATAGTGCTGACAATTCGCCGGCCGAGCCATCGAGCCAGGCTCGGAAAGCGCGGAAAACCTGGCCCAAAACCTCTGCCCAATCAACGCCGAAAGCTACGAAGCGCCCAGCTAGCCGAGCACGCTGGCCCGGCACGGACAAACAAAAACCATCAATAGCCAAGTCGGATGAAAAACCGTCGACCGATGCTCCTATCTCTGGGCCAGCCATTCTTGACAAGTTGACGAAGGCCAAGCCAACGACCTCGACGGAATCGAAGGCCGATCCAGCTGCAATTTCCAGCTCGGAAAGCAAGGAAAACAGCAGTTCGACTGGGCAAGCCTCACCGGCCAAAGATAAGGAGTCTGGACTCAACGTCACCAAGCCGGACGACTCGATGCAAGCGCAGCCGCAATCTGAGCTAGAACCACCATCGCTAACCGAAGATCCATTCGCATCTACCCGAAATATTCATACCGAAGATTTCTCAACTGAGCCACCGCCGCCAAGCCCTACCCAAGCTCGGGGATCGGCTGAGAACATGCCAGTTGTCGGATCGGCTTCCACCGATGACGATAGTCCGACCACCGAGTTCAAAACCTTCTCACCCTCGGTTAGCGAGGTTGAGAACACAACCGATAGCAACCCGGGAATCGGCGAACTGGCAAACACCGAACTCAAAAACACCGATACCGAAGCAACCGACGCCGACGCCGACGCAACAATCTCCAAAGAAAACAGACGTGATCCGAGTGTGGAGACGTGGGACCCGAACGCAACTCCGTGGAGCACGTCGACAGATTCGTGGGATGGATCAGTTCCTGTTGAGGACGAACCCAGACCATCGTTTGCACCAGAACCACCCTTTTCTGACCATAGGGATGACGCCGTTGCTCCGACCGACGCCGAGGTCGTTCCAACCATGTCTCCGGTCGAAGCGCTGATGTTTGGAACAAAGCCAGCCGATTCTGGTGGAGCATCGACGACTTCGGTGCTTGAGCCCGACACGGATCTGACTAGCGAGTTTGTTCTGGCTGACAGCTCAGAGGTCGACGCTGCTGGGAATTGGATTCCACCGGCGTTGCGTGGCGTTAAGGCCGACCGTCGAGACGACGACTAGCCAGACCTTCCCGTCAACGAACAATACAACAAGTCGGTACCGACAGATCGACGATTTGCCAATACGGTCTAGTCGCTCCAGTTCAGAAATTGGCTTCGACCTGGACCGGTCGACACTAGCGAAACCGGAACGCCAACTTGCTGCTCAATCAGATCGAGGTAATCACTGGCTGCTTGAGGTAGATCAGCCCTCTTCGTAGCTTGGCTTAGATCCTGCTTCCACCCTGGCAGCTCTTCGTAGATCGGAGTTACCCGGTGAAGTTCGGATTGATGATACGGAAGCTTCTCGGTCCGTTTACCGTCAACCTCGTAGGCAACACAGACTTTGATGGTTTCAAACGAGTCAAGAATATCTAGCTTCGTAATAGCTAAATCGGTCAGGCTATTTACTCGAACCGCGTGCCGTAACATCACCGCGTCAAACCATCCGGGCCGGCGTCGACGGCCAGTGTTTGTGCCGTACTCTCGGCCGATATCGACCAGGGCATCACCGTCTTGGTCGAACAGTTCGGTCGGGAACGGCCCGGCTCCAACGCGAGTTACGTAGGCCTTCGCTATGCCTAAAACTCGATCTATGTGTCGGGGCCCAACGCCAGCGCCTATACAGGCTCCGCCCGCTGTTGGGTTACTCGACGTTACGAAAGGATACGTTCCGTGATCGAGATCGAGAAACGTCGCTTGGGCCCCTTCGAACAAAATCTGTTGATCGGCTTCAAGCGCATCGTGGATCAGATCGGTTGTGTCAGCAATGTAGGGTCGAAGAGGTTCGAGGCATTCAGCCAGAACCTTGTCGGCTAGGCTGTCTGCGTCAACCGGCAATCGGTTAAAGATCTTGGTCAGAACCTTGTTGGTGTGGATGAGCGAAGCGTGGATTTTCTCTCGAAAAATTCTTTCATCGAGAAGGTCTTGCACCCGGACTCCTAGCCGCATCGACTTGTCGGCATAAGCCGGACCAATACCGCGTTTGGTGGTTCCCAGTTTGGCCTTACCTAGGTGACGCTCGTGAAGGGCGTCCAGTTGCTGGTGGTAGGGCAAAATAAGGTGGGCATTGCCCGATACTCGCAGCCGGCTGCAGTCGATACCTCGGCGGGTCAACATATCGATTTCGGCCAGCAATACGAAGGGGTCGACTACGACCCCATTGCCGATCACCGGAACGATGTGATCATACAAAACACCGCTGGGGACAAGCTGTAAAGCAAAGGTTTCTTGGCCGACAACCAGGGTGTGGCCAGCGTTATGGCCCCCCTGGTAGCGAACCACCATTGCCATCTCCTTTGCTAGGAGATCAGTGAATTTACCCTTACCCTCGTCGCCCCATTGGGTTCCGACCACGATCGTTGCAGACACCCCTTAATGGTATCGGAAGCACGACCCAGCCGTTATCGGCAAAACCTGGCCAACCAAGGGCAACCGCCCCGACGGCGGCTATTCGGGGGTGAAGACGAACTGGTCACCGTCGACTACAACCCGTACTTTTGAACCGTCGGCGAGCTTGCCATCCAAGATTAGAACTGCGAGTTCATCGGCTATCTCTGACTGAATGACCCGCTTCAGTGGTCGGGCACCGAATGCAGGGTCGTAGCCGATTTTGGCCAAGAGTTGTTTCGCTTCGTCTGAAACATCCATGCTTATTCGCCGATCGGACAGCCTGGCGGCCAGGCCCACAAGCTGGATGTCGACGATTGACGTCAGGTGCTCCTCGGTCAACTCAGAGAAGCGAACGATGTCGTCAACTCGATTTATAAACTCCGGGCGGAAGAAATCCTTCGGGTCTCCGGGCAGATTTGAGGTCATGATCATGACTGTGTTCGTGAAATCGACCGTTCGCCCCTGACCGTCTGTCAATCGACCATCATCGAGAAGCTGCAATAAGACGTTGAACACGTCGGCGTGTGCCTTTTCTACTTCATCGAGTAGCACAACAGCGTATGGGCGTCGACGCACTGCTTCAGTCAGTTGACCCCCTTGGTCGTAGCCAACGTAACCGGGAGGCGCGCCGATAAGGCGACTAACCGAGTGCTTCTCCATATATTCCGACATATCGATCCGGACCATGGCTCGCTCATCATCGAATAGGAAGTCGGCCAACGTTCGGGCTAGCTCAGTTTTACCAACCCCGGTCGGACCGAGAAACAAGAAGCTTCCGATCGGGCGATGACCATCGGAGAGTCCAGCTCGGCTACGACGGATTGCGCTTGCCACCGCGTTCACCGCCTCATCTTGACCGATCACTCGTTTGTGCAATTCAGATTCGAGGCGGAGAAGTTTCTTCGCCTCACCTTCAACCAGGCGGCTAACCGGGACCCCGGTCCACCGGCTGATGACTTCAGCGATATCTTCTTCGTCCACCTCTTCTTTGAGCATGGTGGTTTCGGTTTGGAGCTCAGCTAGCTCAGAAGACGCTAGCTCTACTTGTTTCTCCACGTCGGGAAGCTGGCCGTAACGAATCTCAGCCGCTTTTTCGAGATCAGTTTCTCGTTCTAGCTGACGTCGAAGGTTGTCTTCTTGTTCTTTGAGCGCTCGAATTTTGTCGATTGCTTCTTTTTCGTTTAGCCAATGAGCGCGCATACCGACTACTTGCTCGTTCTGATCAGCCAACTCAGCTTCAAGCTCGGCCAGGCGTTCGGCCGACTGAACGTCGGTTTCTTTGCCCAGCGCTACCTGTTCCATTTCGAGCTGTCGGATTCGACGTTCGACAATGTCGATCTCAGTTGGAAGCGAGTCGATCTCGATTCGGAGTTTGGACGCCGCTTCATCCATAAGATCAATGGCCTTGTCGGGCAAGAACCGCCCAGTCACATAGCGGTCGGAAAGGGTGGCCGCTGCGATCAAAGCGCTGTCTTGGATCCGAACGCCATGATGAACTTCGTATCGTTCCTTCAGGCCACGCAGAATGGCGATGGTGTCCTCAGCGGTCGGTTCACCAACGAAAACTTGCTGGAATCGGCGCTCTAGCGCTGGGTCTTTCTCTACGTACTGGCGATACTCATCGAGCGTGGTTGCTCCGACCATTCGCAGCTCACCCCGAGCCAACATAGGCTTCAACATGTTGGAGGCGTCCATGGCTGAATCACCACCGGCTCCAGTTCCGACCACCGTATGCATCTCGTCGATGAAGGTAATAACTTCGCCGTCGGCATCGGTGATCTCTTTCAGAACTGCTTTCAGCCGTTCCTCAAATTCGCCTCGAAATTTTGCTCCAGCCAGCATGGCTGAAATGTCGAGAGAAATCACTCGCCGGTTGCGCAAGCTCTCCGGGACGTCGCCTTCGACTACTCGCTGAGCTAGCCCTTCAACGATTGCAGTTTTACCAACGCCCGGTTCACCGATCAGAACCGGATTGTTCTTGGTTCGCCGGCTAAGCACCTGCACGACACGACGAATCTCGTCGTCTCGACCGATGACAGGGTCGAGTTTGCCTTGGTGTGCTGCTTCTGTGAGGTCGTGACCGTAGCGTTCTAAGGCTTGAAATTGTTCTTCTGGATTCTGCGAGGTCACTCGATGCGAACCTCGAACTTCACCAAGGGCTTCCAACAGGGTTGCCCGGTCCAAATTTAACCGGGCTGCAGTTGTGCCTCCAGAATCAGGATTGGCGAGCGCTACCAGCAGGTGTTCGGTCGATACGTAGTCGTCGCCAAGGTCGGCCCGGATTGCGTCAGCGTCTTCTAGGACACGGTTGGTTTGGCGAGATAGGCGAGCCTCGGTGCCATAGGCCTTAGACGAATTAGCCAAAGCCTTCTCAGTATCGCTCTTGATTTGCGAGGGCTGTCGATCAACTTTCGTCAGCAAAGGCAAAACAACGCCTTCGGATTGGCTCAGTAGGGCCAGGAGGATGTGATCGGGCGATACTTCAGGATGAGACTCTTTGCCAGCGTGTTCAATCGCGTTGGCTACGGCCTCATTTGTCTTGATCGTCCATTTCTTAGGGTCAATAGCCATGATTGTCAGTGTAGCCGACGATTTCCAAACTTGACAATACAACCATCAAGTTTTCTATTCAAAAACAGTTAGATCCGACTGAAGGTAGAGGGGTGGGGGTAGTAAACGTGCGATATCGGCAGATTAGGTTTGCGATTGTGTTGCGAGCCCGACGTCTGTTAGAGAGTTCGCGCCCGTTCTCGGTGGGGGAGGCATATCAGATGGAAAGTTGGGCGGTTTGGGGTCCGACCAAGAGGTTCCGGACTCAGCGGGGAAATTGTCCCAAAAACAGTGGAGGGCAGGTTCTGGCACCTTGATTAAAAAGATGGGATCTGGTTGCCTGAAGAGCGGCTCTACTCCGTATCGGGCAACAGCAAGCACCTCGAAGTTAAGGATCTTGCGCTGATCCTCGTCACACCGCTTATGAAACTGGCGGTTTCTAAAGCTACGACATTCCAACCGGAGCGTCTAAGTAGTTGTGGAGCCCATCAACATTCCCAATATGGGTAAAGAGCATCCTGTTAGACGTCTGCCCCCACCAGTTGGTGTGAACGTAGGTCGTACTAGTTACGCCCATGTACCAGACGCCGTCACTTCTCGGGCTCCAAACCGTTCCCCCGGAGTCACCACTAAAGCCCAACATCGTAGAATCCATCATGCCGGAGTAGTAAACGCCGGGATGACTGCCAACATAGTTTGTGTTGACGATTGTTCCACAGACCGCTCCAGCCCAGTTGCGTCCTGAATGACAAACCGGATCCCCGTGTATTGCGAGGCTTGGATGCCATTGCCACCATCCCATGCCTTGGTAGGAGTGATTGCCACCGTGGATCATGGTCTTTGGTTGACCTAGTACGGAAGACTTCTTCCTAGTCCACGCGACATCTGCGTTTGCGCCATACCGATAGTAGGAGCCAGACCAGGTACCGATTTCGGAGCTTGAGTTGTAGGTCCCGGCATGTTGATACCAATCAGTTCCGGCTGAGTATTTGACTGACCAGCCGGTGTAGGGGTGGTTTGCAAGGCAATGAGCTGCGGTGATGACATATTCATAGCCTGTTGAGATGTCTCTAAACGGGATCGAAGAAGTGCAGAGTTGACCTGATCCGGACTGGAAGATCGCTAGCGTTAAACCACCGGTGTGGGGATTATGGAAATCGTTCCTCGAGATGGTGTCGAATTCCAATTTCGGATCGACCAAGAGGGCGAAGTCGTGAGTTAATCGATCGTTCAACAGATCTTTCATATCTTTAGACCTGTTAGCGTTGGGGATAGTTGCAACTGACTTTCCGCAGGTTTGATCGAACTCCAGTATGAATGGATCCTTCGGATGCATCTCAAACCACCTTGAAGCAAGATCTGTCAGCTCCTTATCTGTAGCTCGACTTCCTCTCATCTCAACAGGACTTAGGGCTACCGACCGGCGGGCCGACTCTGGGATTGCAGCTTCAATAGTGAGAATCCTCTTCTGGTTCGCCCTATCGTTGTTGTAGAAAACTTCGACTTTCTGGTCTGTTGCGTTCCAGCGCAACCCGAGAAAGTCGTTCCCAAGAATCTCGGAGAGTTGCTCACTGAGTTCTTTGGTATCCACAGAATCTCTTTTTGAAAGTCCTTCGTCCAAGAACGCTGCTTCGCTAGGTGTTACGAATATCCCCATTCGCGCTGTCGATGCGCGTGATTCATTAACCTTCGCCGACAACCCTAATTCGGTTCGAAGGTTGGAGCTTTTAGCACTGCTACCAAGTAGTTGACATTGTGCAAATTCCATCGGAAGACTAGCTATGTCTCTGCCTCCACGTTCGACAGTTCCATACGGGTCTCGTTCGTTGATCGCCTGCCCTGGGTTGTCTAGGCTTTCTTGTGCCGAAACAGCTGTTGCATTGCCTGAGGTAACCGGCAAAATGGCAAAAAGCAGGACAAAAAGAATCCAGGTTCGAACCTGCGGAAAGGGTGTAGTCACGGCGGAGTGCCTCCCGGTAGCTTAGACCGACTTTAGCTCATTGATAGAATGGCCACGAACACTAGAGGTTCAGATCTTCAGCAAGTCGGATTGATGAAGTTCCACATTGGATCGACAGGCTTGGCGCAACTAAAGCTCAACGACGAAACAGCCGATAGACAATTGATGAGCTTGTCGTCGGTTGTTTGCTTGTTATGTTCGGTCGGGTTTCTCTCGGCTTGTGGTGCTCAAGCTCAAGTTCAAACATCATCAGTCGACGCCGCAGCTGCTCACGCAACAGTCACGACATCGTCCCAAGCTTCAGTTACCACGATGGAAGGTCAGAGCACTTTCAGCGGAGAATATTTCGCTAGCGAAATGGCCTTTGTTGCTACCGAGATTCCGATCTTGGTGGGACTTGATCGCGAAGCTGCAGAAATCGAAGCGAGACGTCGTGGTTGGTCAGAGGTTCTAGTTCACGATTTGGACTCTAGCGAACCATTTTTTAAGGAAATGGCTTTGTCGCCTCAAGGTCGGATCACGCTGGAAGTTCAAGGTGGCATAGTCACGCGTGCTGTTGCTGGTTAAGTGCAGGGATCGGGATGGCTGGCTTCGGCGGCGATTCCTCTTCCGGTGGAGCGCCCGTCGATGAGGCCGGGGCTCATCTGAATACTCGGTCGACCTTTGCGGTGTGCTATCTTCGTTCTGATTGTGATATCCAGTCTGGATTCTGAATGGCGCTTCGACACACGGCGTTACTGGGCCGGTGTTGACTTGGCACTGTACGACCCTGGCGCCAATGACGTAAATCGTGTTTGATGTCGATCCACAGCGCACTTTTGGATTTCTCTCCTGTTGCTCGCTTGCCCGTGCGGCCAACGAATGTCGCCGGAATCGTGGCGTTTGTCTAGTTGGGAATCGGGCTCGCTAGCGGTGTTCGTAAAGGGAACCCTAAACGGACACACCCAGCTCCTACTAGCGGTGGCACGAGTGCGGGGATGCTGTTGTCTCACATGGTTGGTACGAATTGATTCTCTATGAGCGGGGGCTATCCGTTACAATCGCTGGCGATGGCTGGAGTAAAGATCGGGTATGCGCGTTGCTCGACTGATGAGCAGGACCTGACGGCGCAGAAGGCTGCGCTTCGTGATCTTGGCGTGAGCAAAGAGCGTATCTACCTTGATCATGGCCTGACTGGCACCAAGCGTGAACGGCCCGGCCTCGATCAGGCGCTCGCAGCGGTCCGTGAAGGTGACACGTTAGTGGTGCCGAAGCTTGATCGGCTCGCCCGATCGGTGCCCGATGCCCGTGACATTGGCGATTCGTTGGCGGAGCGTGGGGTGTCGCTGGCGCTTGGCACCCAGATCTATGATCCGACCGATCCGATGGGCAAGATGTTCTTCAACATCTTGGCGACCTTCGCCGAGTTCGAGGTTGATCTGTTACGAATGAGGACCCGTGAGGGAATGGCGGTCGCTCGGGCCAAGGGCAAGCTGAAGGGTCGCCAACCAAAGCTCACCTCGAAACAGCAGACCGAACTGAAGCGGCTACACGCATCTGGGGAGCATTCGATCACCGATCTGGCCGAGATCTTCGACGTGTCCCGTCCCACGGTGTACCGGACACTCAATCGAGGCGATTGAGTGTGAGCGATGGGGAGGAAGTGTTCTCGTCGAGCGAGCGCAACAGCCTTGACGGGTTCACAGACCAGGTCGACCTTGCGGCGTTCTGGCTTACCGATCACGACCGCGCTGAGGTCGTTGGTTGGCGCCGCACCGACCCGGCAAGGCTTGCCGCTGGGATTCAGATCGGAGCCCTGCGGCTGATGGGGTACATCCCTTCCGATCTGGCGACAGCGCCCGCCGGCATCGTTGCGCTAGTTGCCGAACAGCTCGAACTGCAACCGGAGATCCTTGATGGCTACCGGCCCCCGCCTCGAACGCTGCGAGACCACATTAGAACGGTGGAGCGATACCTTGGGTTCCGCCGGTGCGACCGAGGTGACCTCAAGGCCTTGGGCGATTGGCTCGTGCTAAGAGCGATGGAACACGATCGGCCGATCACGTTGTTCGGGCTGGCTTGCGAGCACTTGCGGGCTGCGCGGCTCGTACGCCCAGCCGTCAACGCGCTCGAACGGCTCATCGCGACCGCTCGTCAGCGAGCCTTTGATGAAACATGGATCAAGCTGCAGCCTGTCCTGACCGAAGATCAGCTCGAAGCGATGGATGCGCTACTTGAGTTCGATGACACGCTAGGTGCGACCGGGCTGGTATGGCTGTGTCAGCAATCGAGCACATCCGTTCCAACAATGGTGCGTGAGCAGCTGGCCAAGCTCGAACAGACCAGAGCGATCGGCGTCGATACCGAGACTGTGTCATTGCTGCCGGCGAACAGAGTCCGACATCTCGCCCGGCTCGGGCAACGTCACAGCCCCCAAGCGCTACGACGGTCAAGGCCTAGCCGTCGCCACCAAATCGTCGCCTGCACTTTGGCCGAACTGGTGACCGCTCTCACGGATGAAGTGCTCGAGCTATTCGATACCGCAATCGGAGCTACCGTACGTCGGGCCCGCAACGCTGTGGACACCGCCCAGCAGCGGAAAGCCGCTTCGACTAAGACAATCCTGGCCCAATTCGAACGAATCGGCTCGCTTGTGATCAACGACTCGATCCCCGACAGCGAGCTACGTACCGTAATCCTGGCCTCAGTCACCGCCGAGGAGCTTCGAGCGGCCGTCGACGAATCGAGCGAACTGCTCGCCCCTGACTCGGTCCGCCAGCTCGAAGAACTGCGATCCAGATACACCAAACTCCGCCAACACGCCCCACACGTAATCGAAGCGTTCGACTTCCTCGCAGACCAAACCGACGCTGAGCTGCTAAAAGCACTACGGCTGCTGCGCGACCTCAACGCCAAGGGCCTGCGCCGCGTACCTGATGACGCACCGATCGGGTTCGTGCCCAACAAGTGGAGAGACCACGTCACGACCGAAACCGGCCAGATCGATCGCAAAAGCTGGGAGATCTCACTTCTACTCGAAATCCGAGCCGCTCTACGGGCAGCGAACCTCTGGGTCGACCAAAGCCGCCGATTCGCCAACCCCCGCAACTACCTCCTCGACGACCACACCTGGGAACACCACCGCTCTACCAACCCGACACCCACAGCGACAGAGCGCCTCGAACAACTTGACGCACGACTTACCGCCGAGATCGGCGCCCTCGACGAAACGCTCGCCGACCGCGAATCGGTCCGAATCGAAAACGACCGCATCATCATCACGCCACTCAAAGCCATAGACACCAGCCACGACCAACAGCTGCGGGACCAAGTCATCGCATCCCTGCCCGAACTCTCGCTCATCGAGCTACTGGTCGAGGTCAACAGCTGGTGCGGGTTCCTCGACCACTTCACCCACGCCGCCAACTCGACGAGCCGCCACGACCACCACAGCGCCCGCCTGCTAGCCACAATTCTGGCCAATGGCACCAACCTCGGCATCGCCGACATGGCACGATCCAGCCACTTCAGCGCCGATCAACTCGAATGGACCCAAACCTGGCACCTACGACCCGAAACCATCGCAGCCGCCAACAACACAATCGTCAACCACCACCACAACCAACCCCTCACCAGAATCTGGGGCAAAGGCACCCTTTCGTCATCAGACGGCCAACGATTCCCGTTCGCTGTGCGAAACCCGAACGCCAGAGCCCTCCGCCGTTACTTCACCGGCACCGGCGCAACAATCTACACCTGGACCGCCGACCACCACATCCAATACGGCACACGAGTCATCCCCACTACCGTCAGAGAAGCCACCTACGTCCTCGATGCCATCCTCGACAACGAAACCGACCTCCAGATCGAAGAACACACCACCGACACGGCCGGCTACACCGACCTGGTCTACGGCCTCTTCGATTTCTGCGGGCTCCGATTCTCACCACGCCTGCGCGACCTGAATGACCAGCGACTCTGGCGCCTACCCACCACACCAACCGACACCCCGGCAGCCGAGCTGATCCGACACCGAATCAAACCAGCGCTCATCGCCGAGCACTGGAACGACATGCAACGCGTCGCCGCCACCATCCGCACCGGCCACACCTCAGCCTCCATGCTCATCGCCAAACTCCAAGCCTCAGCCCGCCAAAACGAACTAACCAAAGCCATCCAAGAACACGGCCGAATCATCAAGACCATCTCGATACTTCGCTACCTCTCCGACACCAACCACCGCCGTAAAATCCATCGCCAACTCAACAAAGGCGAATCGCTCCACGCCCTCCGTCGACGACTCTTCTTCGCCAACCTTGGCCAGCTCACCCGCCGCCGCACCGACGACCAAGACGTCCAAGCCCAATGCCTCACCCTGCTCACCAACACCGTGATCGCCTGGAACACCACCTACCTCCAAGCCGCCATCGAACACCTTGACCTACCCCAAGAGTCAGCCGAACACATCGCCCCATCGATCAGCCGCCACATCGACCTCTACGGTCAATACGACTTCCTCACCCCACAGCCACCCAAACCCGGCACCCTCAGACCCCTCACCGTAACAAAACCGCAAACCTAATCTGCCGATATCGCACGCTTACTACCCTCACCCCGTAGAGGGCGACTGCAATTTGGCGCCAATCAGACCAGCGTTGGGCTATTTCGACCAGAATTGGCCGATAGCTCACTACGAAGATCACGCGAGAACCCAGGATCGGACCCAACTCATGGACAAAAATCGACTTGAAGAGCTCCGAGCCCGATTCGGCGACGGCCATGCCGACGAGATCCGAACCCCTGAATTCCGCAACGCCTACGATGTTCTGTTCTCCGGTGGAAGCCGTCAGAAACCGTGGGAAGGCGTTTCGACCTTTTTGGACCTGCCCCACCTCGATGGGGGCATTGCTAACCCATTATTCGCCGATCTCGACGTGGCGCTGATCGGAGTGCCAATGGATCTCGGCGTCACTAACCGACCCGGAGCGAGGTTCGGGCCCCGAGCAGTCCGATCAGTAGAGCGAGTTGGCCCGTACCACCACACCCATCGTTGTGTGCCGCAATCTCTAGTATCTGCCGCTGATGTCGGGGACGTACCGATGAAGAGCCGGTTTAGCCTCGAGTCTTGCCATGCCGATATTCGCTCCTACTTCACCGAGGTTGTCAACGCTGGAGTGATTCCGATCTCAGTCGGCGGCGACCATTCAATTACGCAGTCGATCATGGGCGCTCTCGGCCAACATCAACCATTAGGGATGATCCATATCGACGCCCACTGCGATACCGCTCCCCCATTAGAAGGATCTAAGTTCCAACACGGAGGGCCCTTTCGCCAAGCCGTTCTTGAGGGTGTTCTTGATCCTGAGCGTTGCATCCAAATCGGCATTCGTGGGCCTGCTGAGTTTCTGTGGGAGTTCAGCTACGAAAGCGGAATGACAGTCATTCACGCCGAAGAGTTACTCGGGGCCGGCCTACAAACCACAATCGATCGTATGCTCGACGTGGTGGGCGACGGACCAACCTACATAACCTTCGACGTCGATGGTCTCGACCCGGTATTCGCCCCTGGCACTGGCACTCCAGAAGTGGGCGGACTCCAAACACGCGAAGCAGCCGAAATCATTCGAGCAGCTGCCGAATTGAACCTGGTCGGAGGCGATGTCGTCGAGATCGCCCCCGAGTACGACACCACTACCAACACCGCTCAAGCCGGGGCACAAATGCTATTCGAAATCTTCTCCGTGGTAGCCATAGCAAACCAATAGTTGATTCCGATCAACCCCGACCGGTAGCGGCGTTAATGAGTTGTTCATAGCTATGAACAACGCCAGAACCATCGCCTGATCCGGAAGAATCAGCCCTCGTGTCGGTTTCTATCTCCCAGTAGCCCAACGAAGGGCCAGGCCGAAACTCGGCCCACAGATATAAGGGATTGGAAGAAATGTCGAGATACACGAAGTACTCAAAGCTGGGAGCACTACTCTTCGCTATCAGCCTTACCGCTGCCGCTTGTGGCACCGCTGACTCTGGAAGCGATACTGACGCAGCGACCGAACCATCAAGCGCAGACCAGGCGGTAGAAGACGACGCCATGGAAGACGACGCCATGGAAGACGACGCCATGGAAGACGACGCCATGGAGGATGGGCGCCCTATTCTTGAGTTGTCGTTCGATGGGCTTGAGCCGCTTGGCGATGACTACGTCTACGAAGTATGGACCGTTGTTGATGACGCTCCAGTAACTGGAGGCGTATTCGACATTGCCGACGACGGATCGGTTGCGCTCCCTGACGGTGAAAACCATCTCTACGGGCACGAAGGGGCAAGCGCCGTTGTGATAACGATCGAGCCCGCCGTAGGTGACGTCCCGGCCCCCGCTGACACCAAAGTGCTGGCTGGCGACATCGCAGACGACGGAAGCGTCGAGCTATCGATCGGCCATCCGGCTGCCTTAGGCACTGATTTCGCTGATGCGACTGGCAGCTTCATTCTTGGAACGCCAACAGATGACCCGGACGGCAACGAACTCTCCTGCGTGTGGTTCCTCAGCGTGCCGGGCCCCGAAGCCAGCCTCGAGCTACCAACGCTGCCTGCAGGCTGGGTCTACGAAGGGTGGGCTGTGATAGATGGGACGCCGGTTTCGACTGGTCGATTTACTGACGGGGCGGCAGCTGACAATTTCAACGGGTTCTCTGGATCAGCTGGCGGACCAAACTACCCCGGTGAGGACTTCATACAAAACGCCCCGGACGGTTTGGCCTTTCCAACTGACCTAACCGGGTCGACTGTTGTAGTCAGCGTTGAGCCTGATGCCGACAACAGCCCAGCGCCATTTGCGCTCAAGCCGCTGGTGGCTGAGGTTCCGTCCGGAACAACCGATCATTCGAACATCGACCTCGGTGCTGGTCCAGTCGCCATTTCGGGCGAAGGTTCGATCGTCGGCTAGGGTTCCTCTCCCCCCTAGCCCTCAAAGGCAACTAGTCGACGTCGAGAAGAAGGGTCGGGCCACCCAATGGGTGGCCCGACCTTTGCTCCTATCGAGATCTAGTCCACCAAGCAGGTTTTATTGTTTTCCCACCCATAACCGTCGCCGTCAGAGTCTGATCCAGATCCCTGATCGCAACGGGGGTAGCGGGACGACGAGCTGGCCTCGTTGTTTGGTGTGACAACCGTTGAGCTGACGGCTTTTGGCGTCGACATCTGGCAGGTTTCAGATCCATCCCAGCCCCAACCGTCACCATCAGAATCGCTACAAGGGCCAGGCGTTCGGGCGCTGTTGGCAGTTGCGGTGGAAGCGTTTACCTTCATCCTCGAGATGTCGGAGGAGTTGTTGTCGTTCTCTCGGCTATCCGCACCTACATTGACGTTTCCAGCTCCAGGTATCGACGAATCGGTTTCTTCCTCAGATTCGCCGCCGATGTCACCGGGCGGTCGGAAGAAGAAGCGATTTTCGTGGAGGCCTTTTGAGTTGTAGTAGGTGTCGATGCTGTATTGGTTAGCTGGCGGGAGATTCAAATCTTCCAAGATCTCGTTCTCGACCGCCATGGCCTCGCGCTCTTCGCTCCGCACAAGCATCGGGTCGCCGTTTTCGAGAACGAACGGTTTCCCGTTGGGAGCAATTTCGGGGACCTCGCCGTAGCGAACCGTGCCGTTGGCCAAGTGATCCGAGTGAGACAATTCATGACCAAGTTCTACAACCGGCAGAGCTCGGTGTTCGCTGAGCGGCCTTATCGGCGCCATATGGATCGTGCTGTCAATCCCGGTTCCTTCGTATCCCTCGAATCCGTAGGCTGATTCACCGAGTTCCTCGTCGTACTCAACAAACGATGGCAAATACCACTGACCATCAACAATCTCGACAATTTGTTCGGCGTCAGCAATGCTGCCAAGAACTTTTTGCCCAGCTGGGATTGATCTAAGCGTTACGAGATCAGAAGCGATTCGATCAGCAACGTCAGGATCTTCAACTAGGTTCTCTACTTCTCCGGCCGCAAGAGCTTCGTCGAAGTCGACATCAACCAATTCGTCGTTGTCTGAAACTTCGACCAGATCCTGCCATTTTCCGGCATAGATGATGTCGCCATCGCGGTCTAACGATGACTGAGAGACTTTGTTGTATCCAGCAGAGGCAATGATCGTGTTCGAACCAGCTCCACCATCTAGCTCATCGTCGTCGAGGCCAGCGCTGAGAACATCGTTTCCATCCTGGCCTCGGATTACGTCGTTCCCGCTGCCGCCATCGACGTAGTCGTCGCCTTTGTTGCCGTTCAACGTGTCTTGGCCCTTGTTGCCGTAAATCACATCGTCACCGTCGCCGCCAAAAACTACGTCGGTACCTTTGCCTGCTTGGACAAAGTCATCACCCTGATCACCGCTTATCCGATCATGACCTTTGCCGCCGTACAACACGTCGTTGCCGTACCCACCGCTAATTACGTCTTTACCCTGGTTTCCCTCGATGTAGTCTGAGCCCGGCCCACCTTGTATCGAGTCAGCGCCAAGTCCGCCTCGGATGGTGTCGTTGCCGATCCCGCCATTCAAGTTGTCGTTCCACCCGAGAGGAACGAAATCTATTACTTTCTGCGTTTCGTCAATCAAATCGTCGCCAGCGCCAGCGAAAACCGTGTCTTTGCCTGAACCGGGATAGATCTGATCATCTCCAGCCCCACCAAAGATGACGTCATCTCCGGTACGACCAATTACCTCATCGTCACCAGGACCAGCAAAGACGGTGTCGTCATTGCCACCTGATTCGATCCGGTCGTCCAAGACCGTTCCCACAATTGTGTCATCGTGTCGAGAACCGTATATGACGTCGCCTCCTCCATTTCCGGCAACGATAATGCGGTCTCGATCGTTCTCTTCTATGTCGTATTCCGTCACGTCGCCGGTGGCTGCCGTTCGGATACTTACCGTCTCCTCTTCGATGACGATGTCGTCAACATCGTTGGTTCCGATAATCGCGATGCCAGAAGACGTTTCATAGAGGCCGGTTGGCACATCTTTGAGATCGTAAGTAACAACTCCGTCAGTTGGTATGCCGAGATCGACGTTGGCCTTCGTTGCTACCACTTCGTATATTAGGTCAGCTACTTGAGCGTCGGCGTTCGAATCGTGCGGATCGCCGAACATGTCGTAAGACGTAGTTGGTGACGCAATAGTTGGCGACGAAGTCGTCGCTGGCGAAGCGATCGACGATATGTCGTCGCCTGCTCTATCTTCGTCTGTCGAATAGGAGCTGGTAGTGGCCTGACTTGATTGGTCGGTGGTCGTCTCGCCAAAGCCATAACCGCTATCGGACCAGTCGATGTTGTCATCATCGAACCAATCCGAATCGTCCCAATCAAATTGAGCGGACGCAGCATTAGGAGACATCCCGGTGATGGTCGCCAACACTGCTCCGGCGAAAACTAGTTTGCTACCTCGCCGCACCCAGCGACCCTGGCCCGCCGGCTTCGACAACCAATGATCGACGGTTGAACCAGCGGCAATAGACTTCTTTGTAGACACGGGGACCCACCCTTTTTCTTTTGGTTATTCAAATATGTCGCCCACGAGACAGAAAAAACTGACATCGTAAGGCTACCAAACGCGGTGTAAAGACCGACATTGTGGTTAAAACTGCACTTTTACTACCTAACTACGCACGTTTTTTCGTGCTCCCAGCCAAACCCGTCGCCATCGGAGTCGGATTCGGAACCCGCCTGACAAGCCGGGTGTCGCTGTTGCGATTCCAATTTGTCACTCGGTCTTTCCAGAACTGTCGACGATCCTGGTCGAGATGAGCCATCATCTTCGGCGCTGAACGCTCGAGCATCTTCGCTCTTGGTTGTTGCCGAAGTGGTTGAACTGCTTTCCTCTTCGCTCGGCCAAACAAGGTTGGACTCTCCAGCTTTGATAGCAGCACCAGCTATCGGAGTTTTACCATCGTGATAAACCTCGCGCGTGTCAATATTCAGCGCCTCGCGAATGGTGTTTTCGGTTACCGGCGCGGTGTTTGCGTCGAGGTCCGCCGGATTGGTTGTTGGATCTGGACCCTGTCTGCCCTTGTCGTATGGAAGTCCAGTAGCGTGCAACTCTTCGTCGTCCGGGTAAAGCCGGTCACCGCTCTTTCCGTCGACATACTCGATTGGATTGCCTTCGGCGTCGAGGCCGACCGACCGACCCGGGTCCATTATCCCGTTGGCCGCATGCGAAGCGTGAATCAGCTCATGGGAGAATTCGACCAGCGGAACATTACCGACCGGAGCCTCGGGACCGGAGGCAACCCCATAGGTAACAGTTCCTCCAACTCCTGGTCCAGGCTCGCCATTCTCATCAAGCTCGGCGTCAGTTAGGTTCTCGCCCTTGCGCATGTCGATCGTTTGAGAGAACTTTGAGTTCCGGCGCGGATCCTCAGCTTCCTTAATCGTTATGATCTTTCCTGATTCCTGGATGCTCTCCAACAGCTCTTGGCCGTTCGTGAACGAGCGCAATGTCATTAAGTCCGAATCGACCCGATCGATGAAATCAAGATCGTTCTGGTTCGTGGTGTCCCCGGTAACGAAGAGTTGCCCATGAGCCAAGCTTGGTAGCTGACTGACCGACCGGATCGAATCGCCAGCGTCGGTCAGGCCGCGATCTTGACGATCTAGATAGAGCGTGTCGGCGTCACCGGCGGTGTTTACGAACGAATCAGAACCGACCCCGGTCAAAATAGTGTCATTACCTGGGCCACCCTTGAGTCGGTCGTCGCCAACTCCGCCGCTAAGAATATCGTCACCGGCGTCGCCCCAGAGCTGATCTTCGCCTCGACCGCCGTCGATATAGTCGGCACCAGCTTGTCCGGAGAGCCTGTCGTTGCCAAGGCCCCCGTAAATCACATCGTCACCGGATGAGCCAAGGAGGGCATCATCGCCGCTGTTGCCTTGAAGCAGATCTTCTCCTGCCATCCCGACTAGGAGGTCATTGCCGTTGCCGCCTCTAATGATGTCGTCGCCTCTGCCGCCGATGACAAGATCGTTCCCGGCGCCGGCTCGAACTGAGTCATCACCTCGTCCGACGAAAATGCTGTCATCACCGGCGCCAGAATCGACATCGTCAATCGAGTCGCCGCCTAGCACTGTCTCCGGTAGATCTGAGCCGGTGATAGTATCGCCGCCCCCATTTCCGGCAATGACGAGCGTGTCGACATCACGTTGAGTCAGCGGAATCGAGTAGCCATTGATGTCTGCGCTATAGGTGCCAGATTCCGGATTACGAACGATGGCCAGATTGTCTTTACCTGTGGTTCCTACAACGACGGTGCCGAAGTAGTTTCGATAGACGCCAGCATCGACGTTAGTCAACCCGAGTGTTGTTTGGCCGTCGCTACGCACGCCCGATTCCAAGTTGGCGGCGACTGCTTGCGATTCGGACACCAAATCCGAGGTTTGAGCTAACCCGCTGTCATAATATGGATTTCCAAATGCATCGTAGAATTTGTCAACTTTCATCGGTGGTGAGATGAAATTTGACCGGCCGCCATTTGGATTGTCAGCTACTTCGTGGTCAGAGTTGCTGGCATATTGTTCTCGTGGCGGCAGGTTCAGATCGGCTCTGATCTTGTTGTCGGTTGCGCCCGCGGTGTCGTGGGTCAGATGGGCGGGCGAGCTAGCAGCGCCGGACTGGAAACCATGATGGTACGGCAAGCCGGTAGCTTGCAGCTCGGAATCAGAGCTAAAGATCGGATCACCGTTCGAATCCAGCCTAGGGTTGCCGTCGTTGTCGATCTCGACAGAAATCCCAGGGTCAACTACACCGTTTGCCATTTGCTCACCATGGACGAGCTCGTGGCCGAGGACGGTGATCGGTACGAACATGTCGTCGCCGATAGGCCTCGAAGTGGCGTAGTTGATCACGCTGTGCATGCCCGGTCCAGCTGCGCCGTTTTCGTCAATCTCATCGTCGTACGGCCACTGGCCCTGTTCGACGATTTTTCCAATAGACGATCGGGATCGTGGATCGGCCGCTTCCGCAATCGAGACGGTTTTGCCTGATGCTTCGATATCGGTTAGTAACTCTTTACCTGTCGGGAATGAGCGAAGTGTCGCTAGATCGGACTCAACCCGGTCAATAAAGTTCTTATCTTGGGAGTTTATCGGTAGTTGATCTTCGGCCAGGTCTGGGTCGATAGGAACAAGAACTAGTTCGTCGGCTCCATCTGAAGCGACCTGATCAATGCTTTGGAGGTAAACCGTGTCGGCATCGCCACTATGGTCAATGACATTGTCGTAGCCGATTCCGGTGATCACCGTATCGTCGCCGAAACCGCCTATCAGGGTGTCGCCGCCGAACCCACCGGCGAGTATGTCGGCGCCGTCGCCACCGGTCAGACGGTCGTTGCCTCGGCCCCCATCAAGGTAGTCGTTGCCAGGGCCGCCACTGATATTGTCGCCGAACCGCCCGCCGTAGATGACGTCGTTTCCGTCATCGCCAGCGATGGTGTCTCGTCCGTTATTACCCTCGAGAATGTCGTCTCCGCCGTCACCCTTCAGAAAGTCAGAGCCGTTGCCGCCACGAACCAGATCGTCTCCGGTGCCACCACTGAGCTTGTCGTCTCCATCGAACATGGCCCACCCAGAGGTGTAGCTTGTTTCGTCTATTCGATCATTGCCTGCGCCGCCGAGAGCGATATCGTCGCCTGCGCCCGGATAAATTTCGTCGTCGCCTGAGCCACCGAGAACAACGTCGGCTCCGCCCCCAGCCTTGATGATGTCTTTGTCGACGCCGCCGACAAATAGCTCGGGGAGGTTGGATCCAACGATGGTGTCGCGCCCGCCCAGACCAGCGACAACGGGCATGGTCAAATCATCCGAGCCCAACGCAAAGACTTCGTCGTTGATAGTGACCTGGTAGCCATCAGTTTGCTCGCTTCGTTCGACCACAACGTTGTCGTCACCTGAGGTTCCAACAACTGCGGTCCCGTATGGGTTTTGGTAGACGCCCGCCGGCACGTTGGTCAGGGAGTTTGTGGTTTCTCCGTTCCCGCCGAAATCAAACGACTGGTTCGCCGCAGTTGAATGAGCCGATGCGGTTAAGTCGGCAACTTGGGCGTCGGCTTTGGAGTCGTAAGACGTTCCGAACATATCGAACGACGTCTCAGTTGAACTATTGGCAGCAGGAGATTCAGACCAACTGATGTTGTCCCCGCCCCCGCCGTAAGACTCGCCGCCGCCTCCGAAGGACGAGGTACCGGAGGAGCCAACAGTGCTCGGTGAGTCTAGATATTCCTCGTAGACCTCCGCTGAGGCTGAACCCGACACCAGACCGGTATACGTCGCCATCGCCGCCCCGGCGAATACCAACTTTCTTCCGCGCCTAACCCAGTGACCGGCCCTAGCTGACCCTTGGGGCAGCAACGGATCGACCTGAACTGGCCGATCGTTCCCACGCGCACGATAAGGCCCACAAACGCCTTGTGTTTGAGACATCTTCATACCCACCAGTACTGTGTCGCACATTCCCACTCGCGACGCCATAATGCAATCGCACATTTGACTATACCCGACAATTAGTTCGGGGACTAGTAGTTCCTTAGTGAGGGCCAGATCCGCAATATTCGAGGGTGAACAATCACGGCGCCGGCACCGCTAGTTTGCTGGCGCCGATGCAGTCGCTGACTAGCTCATTTCCTGTTGCCGCTAGCGCCGAAACACAGGAACCAGCGCTCTTTGGCCGAAACTGGTGACCATATTTCGCCGGTACAGCTTCCAGCGATGGGCGCACGAGTTGCGTTGTCCGACCCGTCACCAACACCAACGTTGCCTAACTGGCCGAACTAGTCCACCAACGGGACTAATCATGATTTTGCCCTGATAGGAGTGGGGACCAGAAGTTCGGTACGGTTGGAGGCGTGGTATCCATAAGCGGCAACGAGGCTGATCAAGATTCTTCTCGCCTGCGCCGTTTCTTGTCCACTGGATTCGGCTACATCGTTTTGTGGGTTAGCGTTCTGTGGGCCATCGAGATCTTAGACACTCAGGTACTCGATTCGACCCTCCAGCGGCACGGGATTCATCCCCGACAGGCCAACGGGGTCGACGGAATTTTCTGGCACTCCTGGCTCCATTCGACCTACGGCCATGTTGCGTCCAACAGCGTCCCTCTACTAGCCCTTGGGTGGCTGGTGGGACTCCGAGGAGTTCGCCACCTTTTGATCGTCACCATCGCTGTCATCGTTGGAGGTGGCGCCTTAACCTGGCTGCTGGCTGATGGGTCTAACCACATTGGCGCTAGTGGCGTCGTGTTCGGTTACTTCGGCGCTTTGATGGGCGCTGCGCTTCGACACCGACGACCAGCGTTGCTGGCCCCGGCCTTGGTCGCAATCTACATCTACGGAACGATGCTGGCGGGAATTGTTCCGCAACCTGAGATCTCCTGGCAAGGCCACTTGTTTGGCCTTGTGGTCGGCATCGTCGCCGCCTGGTTTCTCACCGACCCCCCGCCACCGAAGGTAGACGATGGACTGCCGATGTACCCGTGGGAAATTGACGAACCTTGGCTGGTTCCCGAAGAAGATACGGATCAGTAGACGCCTTGCCCTCAAGTTACGAATACTCGACGACCGGTTTACCCCACTGATTCAGGTCTGGATCGACGCCGAGACCAGGCCCAGGCGGAAGATCGATCCAGCCATCGTGATTGGTTAACGCGGGAGTGATCGTTGGGTACCCGTTTGAGGTGTAGGGCTCGGAGATCCAGGTTCCTTCATGCTGGGTCGGCAGACAGGACGCGGCCATATGAACACAACTGGCAGCAAGGATGTCGCCACCCCAGGTGTCGTCGACTGTGTGGGAGATACCCCGGGCCGCTGCCATGTCTCGAACGGTACGCATCGGGGTTAGCCCTCCAACTCGAGAGATTTTCATGCCGAATCCTTGAGCCAGACCGGAACTGATCGCATCCATCACGCTGCTGACGCTGTCAGCCGATTCGTCGAGGTATAGCGGGTGGCAGACCTTGTTGGCAATGGCGTAATGATCGGCCAGCGTTAGACATGGTTGCTCGAGGGCGAGCGCAACATCTCTAGTTGCCTGGGAAAAGTTGATGGCTTCTCGTTGGCTCCATCCTCGATTGGCGTCAGCTAACAGGGGCACTTCAGGCGGTAACACTTCGGCAACAGCTCGTACTGAGGCAATGTCTTCTTCTAGAGACCGCGCTCCACACTTAACCTGGATACGAGGAAATCCGGCAGCCACCAATTCGGATGCCTTGTCAGCGCACGCGTTCGGGGTCGACGGCATGATCCCGTAGTATGAGGGAACCCGCTCCTGGTGGACGCCTCCGAGTAAATCGGCCACTCGAGCGCCGTAGTACTTTCCGGCCAGATCCCAGCAGGCAACGTCGATGGCCGACTTGCCATAAGCAGTGCCGTTCAAAGCTGCGTCCATTGCGGCATACACAACAGTCGGCTGGCGAGGATCGAGGCCGAGCAAGCGAGGGGCAACTTCGGCCAGCGCAGCCCGAGCCCCACGAGCATGTTGTGGTTGATACGTCGGCCCAAGCGGGCACGTTTCGCCAAACCCGACGAGTCCGATATCAGTGTGAACAGCAACAACAGTCGAGTCGAGAGCCACTACCTCCGACGTCGACATTTCGTAGAGTCCGTCGGCCACGACCAGATCGTGCTGGTAAACACTGATGCCTTCGATTCTCATGAGACTCCTAGTACCTGGCTGGCTATGACAAAGCGCCGCTAATCCAGGTACTGCACTAGTTTACCCCAACGCGAAAGCTCGTAATTGTGTGAGATTATCCAGCCACCGAACGAAGCCTGCGAGGTCGAGGTGCTTTCGAAGCGAACATATGCCGCAAGGCTGGCGACTGAACCGCCCCCTGCATGCTGGCGCCGTATAAGTCAGCCCCCGCCATGTTGGCCCAACACATGTCGGTGTTCCGCAGATCGGCAAACTGAAGGCTGACGTTGGTTAAGTCTGCTCCTCGAAGGTTTGCGCCAGCCAAGTTGGCTTCATCCATCATGCATCCACGAAGATCAGCGCCGCTCAAATCAGCCCCAGTAAAGTTTGTCAGGCTGAGATTGAGTCCGGCCAGGTTAGCCGAGCGAAGATCGGCTTGGTGGAAGTTGGCGTGCTCAAGCTGGGCGCCAACGAAATCGGCACCCCAAAAATTTGCGTGTGAGGCGTTGGCCAATCGCAGATTGGCCCCACACAAACTCGCTCGCTCAAAGTTCGCCCGAGAAAGGTCAGTTTGCTGCAAATCAGAGCTGTCGACCTGGGCTCCCCAAAGGTTAGTACCGACTAACTTGGCCCGAAATAGCTTCGCTCCCCAAATGTTCATCCCTGAAACAACAGCACCGCTGAGATCGCAGTGTTCCAAGTTGGCGTTGTTGAGGTTGACGTGACGCAGATCGTATGACGCCAAATCGCCTTCCCACTTGAATGCTTGAAATTCGCGAGAGCCAATGGCAGCTCGCTGGCGATGATCTCCAGCGGCGGACGAGTGGCGAATCATCGTTTCAGCAGCCCACAAGTGATCGGCTACCCGGTCAGGGTCCATGTTGAGGTAATCGGCAATAGCGTCCAACGCCAGCTCGGGGGCCCCGTCGAGTCCGAATCGGAGGCGCACAACGGTAGCGATCTCGTCGGGCATGGTTCCGATAATGCTGCGCACTTCTGTAGCCACTTCAGCACTAGCTACCAGCTTGTCCGCTGTTTCATCATCTGGTTCAAGTAGGCGATCTACCGACATTAGGTTGTCCATCTCATCTTCGCTAGCAGCCGGAAGAGAAGTGAGAGATCCGCTATTTACTACCGACTTCAGTTCTTGCTTAAGCGCCCCAGTAACGCTGGCCCGCAAAAACGTTGAGCGCTCGTCCGGGGCAACCTCATCGAGATAGTTGCCAGCTTCCAGCGCGGCGAGCTGCGCCACCTGAGAAAGGTCGTCCCTTTCGATCCGAGAACCAGCGGCCAGCGAGGCCCTCTCCACCGCTCGTTCAACGAACGACGCGAACTTCTCTGAAACAAGCTCGTTAACCGACTGTTCAAACTGCGCATCGGGACGTGTCTCATCGTCGGGGGCGACTTCACCAACAGCTACCCCATCGACATCGCCAACAACCTCATCAACGCCCACCCCGCCTACATCAACATCGACTACATCGACATCGCCAACAACCTCATCAACACCCACCTCATCGCCAACAATCTCATCGACATCGCCACCAACGTCATCAACGTCGACCTCATCGCCATCAACAACATCAACGTCGACCCCATCAACGTCGACCTCATCGACAACGTCAACATCAACGTCGACCTCATCGACAACGTCATCAACGTCATCAACGTCATCAACGTCATCAACGTCATCAACGTCGACTACATCGGGTATGGCAGTCGAGCGACGGCGCAACCGGTCCAGGAAGCTACGGGTCTGCTCTTTGGTTTTTCGAAGACTGAACACGTCCTCTAAGCGCGCGTCCAATTGGTGAAAGATGGTAATCACGATATGTCCTCAGTTACTCTCGGCGTTTGCTGCTGCTACTCGATGGTCACAACGACCAGCCAGCTATGCATGTATGCCTCTCACAAGCATCGACACTAGGTAGTCAGGTGGGTGCGGCGGATTTCGGGTCAGTGTAGAAGAACGACGATGGGCTGCTACCAGCTCCCCCTGTTAGCCCGTGCCAAAACCATAGTCCAGAACCATCATGATGGAGGTTTATTGATCGACACAACTATGGTCGCACCTCGACTCACCACAGAAGTTCAGCCAACTACGCGACTAGCCACAGCTGCTACTTAGAACCACAAACATTCTTCATGCGTGTTGTTGCAACACTGGGTACAGACTGGCACAAGGTCGTTGACATCGAGCTTTTTGACATCCTCGCTCTGACCCGCTTGTGGTGAGCGGTTCTATTTCCGCGAGCGGCGCCGTGGGTTCTGGTAAACCGTTACCGTCTTTTGGACTGGAACTAGCTCACGCCGGTTCTGTCGTTCAACTTCGGCAATAGCGGCTCGAGCATCGACCTGTATTTGCATGAGCTTGCTCTGCAAGCTGGCCACTTCGGCTTCGAGTTCAAGAACCCTTTTTACTCCAGC
Organism: uncultured Acidimicrobiales bacterium; assembly: GCA_937922805.1. Classification (GTDB taxonomy): domain Bacteria; phylum Actinomycetota; class Acidimicrobiia; order Acidimicrobiales; family SZUA-35; genus JAHELU01. Next base: position 55,900 of record CALAJV010000001.1, read on the forward strand.
CAGATTTAGACCATCATCAGTAAGTTCTTGGATACGCCGCAAGTGAGCGATGTCGGCATCGCTGTATCGGCGACTGCCGCCGTCGGTCCGGGCCGGGAGAACCAACCCTTTGCGCTCGTAGATTCGTAGCGTCTGAGGATGAACCCCGGCCAGCTCAGCAGCAACCGAAATTACATAAACGGCGACCGGGCGATTTGGTTGGCCAGGTCGGTCCATTAGCTAGCTCCGGCCGCCTGCTCGCGAGGCGACGTTTCGATGGCGGCCAATGCCTCAAGAGCGGTTCGCTGCTCATCGGTAAGTTCCGACGGCACATCGACGACAACGGTTACTAGCAAGTCGCCGGTTTTGGTCGATGTTGCCACACCTTTACCTTTTACCCGGAACGTCTTGCCCGACGGGGTACCAGAGGGAACTTTGAGCGTGACGTTCGGACCGTCAAACGTCGGAACCTTCACGTTGGCCCCAAGCGTCGCTTCGGAAAACGTTATCGGGATGTCGATTGTCAAATTATTGCCGGTTCTACCAAACAAAGTGTGTGCCCCTACGTTCACAATAACAAATAGATCGCCAGCAGGCCCACCGTTACGGCCGGGGGCGCCCCGGCCCTTAAGTTTGATTCGTTGGCCGTCCTTAACTCCGGATGGGATCCGGACCTTTACTTGCCGAGGTTTGCGCTCCACCCCGCTCGATTGACAGTTTGAACAAGGATTCGTGACGACTCGGCCCCGTCCAGAGCACCGAGGGCACGGCTGACTTAGGGAGAACAAACCCTGGTTGTCATCCAAAACTCCGCGGCCGGAACACTGAGGGCAAATATCGGGGGTAGTTCCAGGCGCCGAACCAGTACCGCTACATGTGCTGCAGGCGGCGTCAGAGGTTAAATGAACCGTGGTCGTGATGCCGTTGAGAGCATCATCAAAATTGAGCTTCAGTTTGGCCTCTAGGTCGTCGCCTCGCTTCGGTCCGGTTCCAGGACCAGTACGACGACTATTTCCAAGTAGATCGCCCAATAAATCAGACAGGTCTCCGGGGTTGAAGTTAAAGCCGCCCGCCCCAGGAGCCGGACCGCCGCCACGCCCGCCAAACGGGTTGCCGCCGCTAGCCCCATATTTGCGGAGCTGATCGTATTCGCGACGGCGACCGTCATCGCTGAGCACGTCGTACGCTTCAGACACTTCTTTGAAGCGTTCTTCAGCCGAAACGTCGTTTGGGTTAGCGTCTGGGTGATATTTGCGAGCTAACTTCCGATAGGCCTTCGAAAGCTCTTTGTCGTTGACATCGTTCTTGACACCAAGGATTTTGTAGAAATCCTTTTCGAGCCAATCGTGTTGCATGTTCAATGAAGCCTCGTACTAGCCGCGGACTCGCACCATGGCTGGGCGGACGACCCGCCCTTTCCAGGTGTATCCAGCCCGCATCACTTCTGCGACAACCGGACCATTGTCGCCATCGCCGTCCTCGTGCATGACAGCTTCGTGGAACTCAGGATCGAATGGAGCGTCGGCGGGGTCGAGCCGTTCAAGCCCTTGCTTCGTAAGCGCCTCTAAAAGCGATGTGCTGATCGGCACTACATCATCGGCTCCATTTGCTACCGCTCCGTCGCAGGCATCAAGAACCGGCAACAGTTCGGCCACCAGAGATTCGTTGGCCCGCTCTCGGGCTTCGGTTTCTCGTTTGCCAACTTGCTTTCGATAATTCTCAAACTCAGCCTGGATTCGACGAGATGACTCAAGATACGTGTCACGCTCGCCGGTCACTCGCTCCAAGTCAGAAACGAGATCTTCAACGGAACCGGGCGCTAATGGCGGCCCCTGCGGAGGCGGAGGCGACTCAGCGCCGTCTAGCCCAACTACCTCGGCATCGGCCAGAGTGACTGACTCGCCATCGGCATCAATGGCACCGGCTGCGGCGGGCTCTGAGCCCTCGTCCGACTGACCAGCATCAGCATCGCCTGGGAAGGTGCACAGAGGATTTTCATCGTCTGCATCGACACCAGCGCCACTTCTGGTTGAATCGGAATCTTGGTCGTTACGTTTTGTCTTGGCCATCTCTTCACCAATAACATCATCGTCGTCGTGTCGATCAGCGACCGGCGCCAACGTCGACGCACTATCGTCACTGCTCTCGGCACTGGCCTCGCCAGTCGGGCTACTCCCCGACTGACGAGCGTTATCAGAGCGGGCGTCGTCGGCTTTCAGACCATCGATCACGGCCTTGGCCCAATCGTCGGATCCGCTGTCGACGCCAGTGGCATCATCGGCTGCCCCGGCCGAAGCCAACGGGTTGCCCTTTCGGTCGGTCACGCTGCGTCACCAGCTTCGTCGCCATCATCTTCAACGATCTCAGCGTCAACAACCTCGTCGTCATCGGGAGCTTCAGCTGAGTCGCCGCCGCTATTAGCGGCCGAGGCTTGCTCATAAAGTCGAGCAGACACGGTCTGGCTCGCTTTAACGAGTTTCTCAGTCCCATCCTTTATCGCTTCGATATCGGAGCCTTCCAGAGCTGTTTTCAACTCGCCTAGCGCTTCGTCAATAGACGCTTGTTCGTCTTCGGGAATCGAGTCACCCTGATCAGCTACCAGCTTCTCAGTTTGGTTCACGATCGACTCAGCCGAGTTTCGAATGTCGACTTCTTCCCGGCGCTTGCGATCGTCTTCAGCGTGAGTTTCGGCGTCCTTGACCATCTGGTTGATTTCGTCATCCGACAGGGTCGACTGGCCAGTGATCGTGATCGACTGCTCTTTGCCGGTTCCCCGGTCGAGGGCAGAAACGTGGACGATACCGTTGGCATCGATGTCGAAGGTGACATCAATTTGAGGCACTCCACGAGGAGCCGGTGGTAGATCGACAAGTTGGAACTTGCCCAGCGTTTTGTTGTACATCGCCATCTCACGCTCGCCCTGGAGTACGTGAATCTCGACCGATGCCTGGTTGTCGTCGGCGGTAGAGAACGTCTCAGTTCGGCGGGTAGGAATCGTGGTGTTGCGCTCGATCAGCTTGTGCATGACCTGACCCTTGGTTTCGATACCAAGAGAAAGCGGCGTAACGTCGAGCAGCAGAACGTCCTTGACGTCACCCTTCAATACACCAGCTTGGATAGCGGCTCCAACAGCAACAACTTCGTCGGGGTTGACCGACTTGTTGGCTTCTTTGCCAGTCATTGACTCAACGAGCTGGACGACTGCTGGCATACGAGTAGAGCCGCCAACAAGAACGACGTGATCGACGTCGTTTTGCGCCAAGTTGGCATCCTTTAGCGCCTGTTCAACCGGGGCCTTAACTCGCTTGAGCAAGTCAGCGGTCATTTCTTCGAACTTAGCTCGGCTGAGATCCAACTCCATGTGGAGCGGGCCAGCGTCAGTAGCGGTGACGAATGGAAGATTGATGTTGGTCGACGTCACCTGGGACAATTCGATCTTTGCCTTCTCTGCTGCCTCTTTGAGACGCTGAGCAGCCATCTTGTCGTTAGCCAGATCGACACCATGAGCGTTCTTGAATTCGGTGACCATCCAATCGATGATGGCCTGATCCCAGTCGTCGCCACCGAGCTCAGTGTCGCCCGAGGTGCTCTTTACTTCGAATACGCCTTCACCGATTTCAAGAATCGATACGTCGAAGGTTCCGCCACCCAGGTCGAAGACCAAGATGGTTTGATCGGCCGAATCGTCTTTGTCGAGACCGTAAGCTAAAGCTGCGGCGGTTGGCTCGTTGATAATACGAAGAACGTCGAGGCCGGCAATTGTTCCTGCCTCTTTGGTGGCGGTTCGTTGAGCGTCATCGAAGTGAGCGGGAACGGTGATGACCGCCTCGGTCACCGTGTCGCCAAGGTATGCCTCAGCATCTCGCTTGAGCTTCATCAGCGTTCGGGCGCTGATTTCTTGTGACGTATATTTCTTGCCGTCAATCTCGGTGTTCCACTTGGTGCCCATGTGGCGCTTAACCGAGCGGATAGTGCGGTCGGGGTTAGTGATCGCTTGACGCTTTGCCACCTCTCCGACCAGGACTTCACTGTCGTCTTTGGCAAACGCAACCACCGATGGGGTCGTGCGAGCGCCTTCGGCGTTCGGGATTACAACGGGGTCGCCTGCTTCAAGAACTGCGACTACTGAGTTTGTGGTTCCAAGGTCGATACCTACGGCCTTTGCCATTTGATGTGCTCCTATTTACTGCTTCGTTAGTGAACGCTGAGCGTTACCCAGCAATTGCAACTGTGGTTTAGGGGAAGGGATTGCGGACCGAACAAAGCGCGGTCCACCGAGTTCCAATAGCTGTTGTATCACGTCAACGATCTCAATGATACATAGTTGAGTGCCCCATTGCTAAGTTTTCTGAACTTTTTGATTTACCATTCTTCCCGCGGCTTAAAAACACTGTATTTAAGCCATTTCCCAGCACCGACGCTACTCGCCCCCAGGTAAACCACTCGGGTGCCAACGCCGGATTGGTGTCGGACTCGGGGTTTAAGTCCTGGTTTCGCCGCGCCGAAATAACAAAACATGCCTCAAAGCCCTCTTCCACCCAATACCGGTTACGACTCGACACTTGATGAGCTATCGAGTTCCGAGCTCAGCGAATGGGACGCGCCGACGGCGACACTGACCCCGTCGTCTCAGTACGGGCAACTGGAACAAGAGCCGACCCAACCTGAACAGCTTGAGCGCCGATCTACCCCAACCGTGCCGTTCGATCAGAGCACCTTCAATCGGCCAACCGACTCTCTAGCTGAGCTTCGATCCTTCGAACCTCCGACGCCTCAAACTGACGGGTTCGATGGCCAACCCGAATCAGGGCTCACGGCGACACAGCAAACAACACAGCGAACAACACAGCCAGGGATGGAGTCAACAGCGCTGGCCGCCTCTTCTGCATCATCAGTATCAACGCCAGCCACGCCGCCTCTCACTCCCAAGATGCCGCCCCCATCACCAAATACGCCCAGACAGCCAGCACCGGAACCACCGGCACCAACGCCGCCAGAACAACCAGCTTCGACCGCTCCAGCGTCGGCTGAGCTCGCTTCTTGGGCGGCGCCGACATCATCGATGCCACCGGCACCAGCCTCATCTCCTCCATCGGTCGACCAGTCGACGCCCGGCAAAACGTCTTCTTCTCGAACCTGGGCAACCCCGAAAGCGTCCACCCAAACACAACCCACTACTGATGACAGCTGGGACCCGCTTGAGGGATGGGACCCATCAGCCCCGCTTGACGCATCCAGCCCCATTGGAGCGATCAGCCCCTCAACGTCCAGTGGCGTTCCTCCCGCGCCGGCCCATCACCAAACAGCGTCGCTACCGGCCGGTGGTGCCCAACCCAACCAGCAACCACTCCCACCAATAGGCGAGCCGAATCTCCAACCTCTAACCGGTTCGACCTCGTTTGATAGTGCTGAATTCGAAGTCTCGAACACCCACGACTTTCCCGCCAACAACCAAATGGCTAGTGAAGGTAATGACGCTAGCTATCCGATGGCGTCAAGCACTAGCCCTGAATACGGATCACCGATCGACAATGGAATCAACACCGGACGTGTCGTCACCATGGCCCTACTTGGTGGGTTTGCCCTCGTGGTCTTCTTTGTACTCCTCGCCTCTTTGTTCTAGAGGAATAGCCAAAAATCCTGAAAAACAGGCCTAAAACGTCGGTAGCGATTTATACCCGTCCACGCATAGGCCCGGAGAACCGTTGCCAGCCGGCGGGAACGAGCAATTCGGCTATTTATCTGGCCTGGAGGCGACTTCAGGCCAGGCAATCTACCAATTGAGACTTCTTGTCTTGTCGTTATTCGGTCGATAATCAGGTAGTCGAGCAAAATCCCATATGGATAATTCCTGCCAAATTGGGTACAGTCTTTCTATTCTCCTGCGGGGGAGAAGTGGCAAGATTTCTGGGTGGGAACCATGCAAACTAGGCGGGATACAAAAGAGGCATCGGGAACAGCTCTCAGGACCTCCAGGTTAATCGCGGCCAAACACTCCCACGGCAACGAGGACCAAGACCGCACCTTAGATCTCACAAGCCGGTCGGCGAACAAAAAGGCTGTCGGCGACCTTAGCTCCCGTCTTCGAGAACTAACTTCAGGCCAGAACAAAGTTGCTCTACAGCCTTTCAATGTCGCCGATTTCAAGGCGGGCGCCGAGACGTGGCGGCCCGCAATCACCCCCGTTCCAGCCGTAGCCGACTTCGAACAAGACAATGACCAATTCGGGATGGATCTACCCGAAAGCTCGCACCAAGAATTCGACTATGGCACCGTTCCGTCAATCATCGACGATGTAGCTGTCGGCCACGGTCATGAGCGGCAGGGTCTCCCTCACACTGCGGCCTCGTGGGTTCGTCGAGGCGGCAAGGTTGCAGTCGCAACCGCGTTTTTGACCGGTGTTGCTGGCGCTGCCGCCGCATTGCCTTCAGCAGCTGCTGACTTCGGCCAAAGTGACGCGCCAGCAGATAGCAACGACTCACCAACAGCATCGAGCGCCGACAACACTGTGGTTACCGCCCCTCCGCTCGGTATCGGTCGAGACGGACAAACCGGCAGTGCTGGTTCGTCATCTCCAGGTTCCAAAGTACAACTTCAAACTCAGTCGCCAGTAAGCCGACCACCAGCGGCGACAGCGGGAACCGTAGTGACAGCTCCGAGGCCCGTAACGCCAGCGCCAGTCAACAGACAAGCAACACCAACACCACAAGCAACACCAGCGCCCGCTCCACAAGCAACTCCAGCTCCAGCTCCAGCTCCAGCTCCAGCGCCCGCCCCAAAGGCAACACCAGCACCACAAGCAGCGCCAACACCAGCACCAACGCCAACACCAGCACCCGCTACACCAACGCCAAAGGCAACGCCAGCGCCTGTTGCACCAACGCCAAAGGCAACGCCAGCGCCTGTTGCACCGAAAGCGACCGCTTCAGAAATTTTCGCTGCTGAGCTGCAAGTTAAGATCTCGAAAGTTGTCGCTGAGGACGCTGCGGCTAGGGCTCAGCAAGCACTGTCCATAGCTCGGAACGTATCGGCTGAAGCTACTGAGAAAGCATCAGCGGTGAAGGCTAACCCAAGCGCAGCGGCTGAGGCCGAAGCGTCAACGGCAATCATGGAAGCGAACGAGGCTGCCACCGTAGCCCAGGCCGCCCACTACGACGCCGAAACGAAAATTCGGGCGTACGAAATCGCCAAGACCGCCTTAGCGGCCTTAAATCAAACGACTGTTCCCGTGGTCTTGCCAGCCAACCCGACCACGGCCGACGTAGCCATTGCAAACGCTCGGGCCGCAATTGAGACGTCGACTGCAACGGCAGCGGCGGCCAGAGTCGCAGCGCTAGACGCTAACGCAAAAATTCAAGCGGCCAGAGCGGAACCAACAAATGCTGAACTGGCCCAAGCGGCGGCAACGGCGAGTTTGTTTGCCGAAGATAAAGCACGAATCGCCAGCGCCGCTGAGGTTCGAGCTGAAGAGGCCGTCGGCACGGCCCGAAAGCTAACTACAGCCTGAGTTTGGTTGCGCCAGTGATTCGAATTGTGTATCACCGGGGCTACAAAGCAAATTTGGCGATGGAGCAAGGCGGCCAGCGCGGCGGTTAGCCAACCAAACCTGCTCGAGTCAGTGAGTCTTGCAAGTAACTCAGGGGGAGCATCTCACCGGAACCGCAGCAAGCCTGGTTGATAGTTGTCGGGCGCCTTGTAGCCCATCAGGTTAAGCATGGTGGCGGCGACATGGCTTAGTCCGGCGTGGTCTGGTGGATCGAGAACGTACTCTTGTTCATACCCCGGGTCGTAGACCGCGAACGGAACCGGGCTAAGAGTATGCGACGTTTTCGGACTCCTCACACCATCTTTTTCGGTGTACATGATGTCGGCGTTACCGTGATCGGCGGTGTAGATAAGAACACCGTCCACCTCCTCGATTACCTTCATTAACCGAGCAACACACTCTTCAACAACTTCCATCGCTTCGATGGTTGCTTCCAAATCTCCAGTGTGACCAACCATGTCACCATTCGGAAAGTTGATCCGACCGTAGCGGTAGCGACCAGACCGAAGCAGTTTGATCGTCTCTTCGGTTATCTCCCGAAGCTTCATGCTCGGTGTTTTGTTGAACTCCACGTTGTCGGACGGGATCTCGACATACGTTTCTAGTTCCTCGTCGATATATCCCGACCGGTTACCATTCCAAAAGTATGTGACATGGCCAAACTTCTGCGTTTCACTTACCGCAAACCCGGCCTTGCCGGCGGCGCACAAATACTCACCGATCGTTGAGTCAATGGCAGGCGGGGCCACGAGGTACTGCGTTGGCACCATAAGGTCGCCGTCGTACTGAAGCAAGCCAGCGTAGAAAACATCTGGATGCTGACCTCGGTCGAAAACGGTAAAGTCAGCATCTTCATAGGCCTGAGAAATTTCAATCGCTCTATCGCCACGGAAGTTAAATAGTAGGACGGCATCGCCATCGACCATCGGACCGACCGGAGCGTCCGAATCGTCAACCACCACAAAAGCGTCAAGATACTGGTCACCAGCGTCCGACTCGGCATACATCGTTTCTACGGCCAAAGCGGCCGAGGGGAAGTGTCGAGCTAGGCCGTGAGTGTGGCACTCATATCCGCGCTTGACCATTTCCCAGTCTGCTTGATAACGATCCATGGTAATTGTCATCCGACCACCGCCAGAAGCAATCCGATAGTCATTGCCATCTTGAGCGTTAATCTCGGCCAAGACCGCTTCGGTTTGTTCGATGTAGGTCATAGCCGAGCGGGCACCGACGTCTCGGCCGTCGAGGAGAATATGAACTCGCGCTCGACGTACACCTTGGGATGCGGCCTGAGTTAGCAACGTATAGAGATGGTCGGTGTGGGAATGGACGTTGCCGTCGCTGTGTAGGCCTAGCAGGTGAAGCGTTCCAGACTGACCTCGTTCGATAGCTGTTTGCCATACGTCGCTGGTAAAGATGCTTCCGTCGGCCAGAGCCTGATTCACTAATTTGGCCCCTTGAGCAAAAATTCGGCCAGCGCCCAAGGCATTGTGGCCAACTTCTGAGTTACCCATGTCATCGTCGCTCGGCAATCCAACGGCTACCCCATGCGCTAACAGCTCGGTGTAGAGAGGGGAGGCGGCCAAAGCGTCAAGGGTCGGGGTGTGGGCCCGATGAACAGCGTTGCTGTCCGCCGGATCGGCCACGCCAACGCCATCAGCGATTACTACCAGTACCGGCCCGGTTCGGGGCGCAAACGATGGGTGAGGGTCAAGCTCAAGTGCCATGACATCGAGTCTATTCACAATAGGCCTAAGGCCCTAGCGTGGCTTGAGGTATTGCGGTGCCTTTACCCTCGCTGGATCTGGAGGCACTTTGTACTCTTTCAAAGTAATGGATGTGAACTTCGAGGCCGGAAGCGGTGAATGCCCACCCGACTGCGGATCGGGCCGGCCCGGAGGCGAGATCAGCTACGGTGATCACATCGAACGTCGTCGACCACCGTTGGCCCGCTCGGCTTATGTCGGAATTCTGGCCATAGTATTCAGCTTTACTTCCGCCGTGACGCTTAGCGCTAGCGAAGCTGATTATGAGTCGATGGCGGGAATAGCCAAGCCAGTAGCCAGCTTGAATGCTTGTGACGTAACCGGTTTGATCGAAGGCCCATCTATCACGTCCGACGATTCTCTTGCCCCTGACGAACGATTCTCCGGTTCAAGCAAGATCCAACCCCAAATATCAGAGCCCCAGCTCTTGGAACGACCGTCATCTGCTTCTACTAAGCCTGATTTAGTCCACGCTGACGGTTCGCCGATACCGGCGCTCGTACCGGAAAAGTTGACCCAAGCAGAGGCTAATCAGTGGGGGCAGGCGGCTCTTGGGCTGATCTCATACCCTTGGACCGAGCGGCTTCCTGGCTGGGAGATCACCTTTCATCCTCCAAAAGATGGGCTCTACGGGCTGACGTTAGTCAGCGAGAAACGGATCGAAATATACCTTCGTGAAGGAGAATCACAGCTCCTGTTCGCTCACGTAATTGCCCACGAAATCGGGCATGCGGTAGATGTGACCCACAACGATGGCCCGGACCGTAGGGTTTGGTCCGATGCCCGAGAGATTGAGTCGGCACCGTGGTGGCCTGGTGATGGTGCCACCGATTTCTCGACTGGCGCCGGTGACTTTGCGGAAGCATTCGCGGCCTGGCAAGTGGGATCAGAACACTTTCGAAGCAAAATTGCTGACCCACCAACGTCAGCTCAAATTGAGATTCTCCAGGTTTTGTCCGCCGGGCATGCCGAAGAGCAGACATTTACCGACGTTTCCTCAGAGCTAGATCCCGGTTGTTAGGTGCTGGTCTACCGGTTATAGAGCGTCGGAATTAAGTTCTCCAGTTCGGATACGAACCAAAGACTCGACTGGTGTGACCCAGATTTTCCCGTCACCAATCTTGCCGGTCTGAGCTCCCTTCAAGACCGCGTCTACCGCAGCATCAACGACAGCTGAATCAACCACTACCTCAAGCTTTACTTTAGGAACAAAATCGACCTGATATTCGGCCCCTCGGTACGTCTCGGTATGACCACCCTGCCGACCGAATCCTTTGACTTCGCTAACCGTCATTCCTTGGATCCCGACGCTGTCCAGAGCCTCTTTCACCTGGTCGAGCATGTGGGGTTTGATCACTGCGGTTACCAGTTGCATACACCGACCCTAGCTGGTTAGACCCGCGAGTGAAAACAAAACTGGCCTGACGCAACTTGCTTGCAGCCCCCAGAGACCTTCTACCTGACAGATTCGGGCTACATTCTACTTGTGGAGCGACCGCCAGCGAAGGTTATTGTCAACAGCAAGTACGACTGGGTGCGGATACTTGGGATCATCGCCATCTGTCTGCTGTTGTTCTCGGTGCTGATCATACGCAACGTGGCATGGGCCATCATCGTAGTGATTCTCGTAGGCGCTGGTTTTGTTGCGCTTCGAGACCGGTTCATTGAGCCCCTGTTTTGGGAGAGGCCAGAGGTCCATTTCTACTCATGGCCCCTCACTCTCGGCAGCCAGACCAGCGTCGACTACGTTCGGAGGCGCCGGCGCGGCTCCGCCTCCGAAGGCCCAGTTGAGGGTTGGGTGGCAGTGACCTGTACAGAAGAAGCCACCTACTCAATTGGCACCAATACTTACACCGACAAAGCCACGGCCTTCGTCGACCGGTTTGACGTCCACGGACAAAAGACCTCGGACGAGGTTCGGATTCCGCTGGTCGTTTCTATTCCCGTCCATGCTGGCGCCCCCACCATGAGTAAGCCGAACAACGAAATTAGGTGGGATCTCGCCACCCGATTGAGTGGGGTAACTAGTCGAAACAGCGATGCTTCTTTCCGATTGTCGGTGGCCGCGGTGTTGACCGACCAAGCTGATCGTGCCGGAGGTTCTTCGATATGAAAACCGATCCCAATCTCGATATTGAAATCGACAACGACGTAGTCGAGGTTGGAGCGACAGTTTCCGGGCGCATTCAAAGATGGCCATCTGACGGTGACGATAATTCTAAGAAGATCGGCAAAATCCAGGCGGTTCGAGTAAAAGTTTCCTGGCGTACCGAAGGGCGGGGAGATCGAGCCCGGGCGACAGTTGGTGAAATCACAATTCCAGCTGCTGAGTTCGGACAAGCCAGCGGCTCTTTCTCCGTACCGATTCCTCCTAATTCCCCGATCTCCTACGACGGGAGCCTTATCCGAGTGATCTGGGAGCTCGAAGCTCGAACCGATCGCAAACTAGCCCGTGATCCCAAAAACTCGTACCGGCTTCTGGTAGTGCCCCGCAACGGCCTCGGGAGGTACAAGCGACCTCACCCTCTTCCCAAAGCTGGCTACACGCCTGGCGGGAGACTCGACGAAGACGACGACACTAGCCCGTTTGACAGCAACCCTATTCATGACATGAGCGATCAACCCATCGACGGGAGACCCAAACGACCCGACACCGACAACGACATTGACGATCTGTTCACCGACCGACCGGATTACCTCGACGACCCCTGATCTGATGACTAGTTTCTTTGATCGATACGAGGAGTTAGGACTACGCCGCAACCCGTTCGCTGCTTGGCAGCTTGGCGATCCCCTCCCGGACACCTTTATTGACCGAGGCCTTCCAGCTCCACCTCCGGCCGGTTCAAAGACGTTGGTTCAGGTGATTGGCGAAAGCGGTTTCGGAAAAACAAGCCATATTCAGCATTGGCGAAAAAACAATTGCGGCCCCTATCACTACATACCTCGGCGACCCTTGTCGGCTCGCCGGGTCGAAGCTCCGCTGGGTGATCTGGTCTACGGCGACGAGATAGATCGGATGCCGCGACTGCTACGGCGAAATTGGTTTCGCCGATTGGCGGATCAGAATTCGACGCTCGTGATCGGCACTCACGCCGACCTGTCTCGCCTCGGACGGCGAGCTGGGTTCGACGTTATCACTCATTGGCTACGTCCGATCGGCGCAGAAGATCTGGCCAAGATGATCGAAGCCCGACTCATGGGCGAGAGCATTAGGCCTGATTCATTTCGATTTACTACCGCCGAACTCGACAATGTGTTGAACCAGTCGCAGGGAATTCCTGGTCGGGCCGACATTATCTGTCACAAGATTCTGGCTGAACGAGCCCTCGGTTTATCCCGAACCTGAGGTTTAGGTGCGAGCCGAGATGATGGTCATTCCCATCTCCGTCGTTACTTCCGGTTTCCGGTAGGACGCCGCAGCTAGCTGCTCGACCACCCAGTCAGAGGTCAGGCGAATCTTTCGATAGCTTGAGATGTTCTGGACAAACCCGCCATCAACCTTGGTGTGCACCACGTCGTGGACGCGTACTGTCTGTTCATCGACCTCTTCGATGAAGCAGGTGAAGATTCGATCATCGTCACTACGGACAGGCAGGAAACGGTTATCGCCAACCAACGGTTGCGAACCATCCCGAAAACCCAAAATGATGCGACCGTCTGCCGGTTGGCAACGATTTAGATCATCGATCAGCGTGGCGACATGTTGGTGAGATTCCAAGTGCGAGAGGGTATCTCCCATGCAAACAACCAGCTCGGCCGGCTCCAGCCGGTTCTTAGCGAACTGACAAATGTCGGCGACGACGGTACGAATCGATCCCGTGTCGGGTGATGCCGATTCTGGCTTAGCTTCCTCATCGAGATGATCTTCAAGTTGAGTTAGCATCGCGGCCGACGCATCGACAGCGGTAACGGTAAACCCTAATTCAGCTAGCGGGATAGCCTGATACCCCGTCCCCGCTCCAAGATCGACGGCGCCGGCGCCGGTGCCGGTGCTAGCAGGCTTAACCACCAAGGCCTTGAACAGCTCGCGGCTTTGTTGCACCCGATCGCCCCAACCGCCCTGCATCCAGTCATAGACCTCGGCCAGAAGAGTTTCGTAATGTTGCTGACTGTTGATCGACGGCTCAATGGGGCGAGTCATCGGATTGTCTCCTTTGGCTAGCCCTGTTCGAGCAGGTCGTTGAATACCCGCAGGTATGTCTCAACGTCTTGTGCTCCAGGAATGGCTACCTCGTCGTTAACCACGACTGTCGGAACAGCCGACACGCCTCGCTGTGACGCTGCAGTGTGGTCGGTGATTACTTGGGCGTTTAGTTCGTCACGTTGAGCCATGAACTTTTCCTCGAAGTCAGTTGCGTCGATGCCCGACTCAGCCGCGACTGCCACGATCACCGACTGTTCCGAGATGGTGCGATTCTGTTTGAAGTAGGCCTTGAACATTCGGTCGTGAAAGTCGGCCTCGATCTCAGCGCCGTAGGTCTGAGCTAGCTTCGAACCAGCCAAGGCTGGCAGACTGTGAGATGGGTGAACGTCATCTGAACCCCAAGGCGAGGTGACCTCAAGTCGCGAATCGGTTTCGGACATTCGGGACCAGAGTTTCGTGTACTCGATGAACTCCTCACGGGATTTGCCGCCGTGCTCAGTCGGACGGAGCATGAATGCCTTCCACTCGATCTGAATCTGGTCGCCCAATTCGGCCTTTACGTCGTCGAGGCGCACGGCCGCGACGTAGCACCAAGGTCAAAGAAAGTCGGAGAAAACCGTCAGCAGCAACGGTGACGTCACCCGCCAGTCTCCGATTCCTTGTCTGATTGCTTGTCTGATTGCTTGTCTGCAGAGACGGGGCGTTCGCCAAACTCTGGCGATTCGGTTCTGGTTCGTTTGAGCTCCCAGAATCCTGGCACTCGGGCAACTTTCATGAACCCGTCCCACAGATCAAGTGCATCTTGGCCTTCGGGCACGCTTGTGATTACAGGTCCGAACAAAGCGACCCGTTCGCCTGCGTTGTCGTCAAAGGCGATGATTGGTGTGCCAACGTCTTGGCCGGTAAGCGCTAGCCCTTCGTCCATCCCAGAACGGATTGCGGCATCCCACGAGTCATCGTCGAAAGCTGACGCATGAACTGGGTCAAGACCGGCTGACGTTAGCGCTTGTTCTGCCGAGAACTCGTGGTCCTTATCGTGATGGATTCGACTACCGAGTTCCCAGTAAAATCGAAACGCAGCGTCGTTGCCGTCCGCTGCTTGCACCGAAGCGAAAACCCGCAGGAGCTTATGGGTCTTGAGTAACGGAGCGTAATGCCCAGCGTCTTCGGTTGGCTCGTTCTTGAAGAACAGGCTTATTGGTTTCCACGTAACTTCAAGGTCTCGCTCTGGTGCTACTGCATCGACGACCCAACGGGCCGTCACCCAACACCACGGTCAAATAGGGTCGATCCAGAAATCGATCTTCATTAGTTTCGCTCCAATCGGAATACGGGAATCTGTCGGCCGGCTTCAGCTGCGCTCTTGGCGTAGTCGAGGAACTGGGGCAATTCGGCCGCCTGTTGATCGTACAGCCTGGTGCGCTCTTCGCCTTCGGTCAGCACGGCGGTTGCTTCATACTTCTCGGTTCCAACCTCTACCGTCACCATTGGGTTGGTGACAAGGTTGTGGTACCAGTTTGGGTGTTCCGGAGCGCCCCCTTTAGACGCGATAACGACCAGATCGTCGCCATCGGTTGTATACACCAATGGCGAGCACAGCTCGCGACCGCTCTTAGCTCCGATCATCGTGATAAGAACCATCGGCATGCCTTCAAAGTGTCCGCCAACCTTGCCTTCATTGGCCCGGAACTGCTCGATGACGCCTTTGTTTATCTCTAGCATGTCCATAGTTGGACCTGTCCTCTCGATCTGGACCCAGAACTGTGCCCTCCCAGAACGTAGCAGAATGGGCCATTTCTAGCCCTATTTTGGAAGTCAGTATCTGCGACCCGTTTCAGAGCGATGAAATCGATCACAACCAGCCTTGGCAATGCTGCGGTAGGCCCAAATAGCCAGTAGGTTTGAGCCAGAACGTTACGCATCGAGTGCGTAGATTTTGGTCGTCAACCAGGTCCTTCTTGTGGCATTTGAAGGGCGCCGGACAACGCGAGGACATACACCTAATGAGTGCAGCGGTAACCGAAGAAGATTCCGGGACACAAGCGGCGGAAACGTCACCCCCCAAAGGCCCCGGTAGCCCGATTCGAGCCGATCAACTATGGCTCGGTGTTGGTCTGGCTATCGCGATCGTCACGGTGCTCTCTGGCATCGCTTCATACATCTTCGATTTCCACGACGATTCCGAAATTCAGCGAGAAGTGTTTCAGAACGTTCCAGGACCAATCAAACTCGCTTTCTATACGATCATTCCGCTGCTGCTCGTCTGGGGCTCGGTCCAGCTGTCTTATCGGGTAAAGAACTGGCAACGAGGCGCCCCCGATAACCGATCGACCAATCGGAAAAACTTTGCTGCCCGAATGGCCGACTTCCGATCCGGCGTCTACATGCAGACGCTGATGCGCGAGCCTGGCGCTGGGATCATGCACTCGTTGATCTACTTCAGCTTCATTATCTTGCTCGCCGTCACCACGGTGCTAGAAATCAACCACCAAGTTCCTGAGAACCTAAAGTTCTTGAACGGTGACGTATACAAGGGCTACGCCCTCATCGGCGATCTAGCGGGCGTCGGATTCTTGGCTGGTATGGGTATCGCGATCGTTCGCCGATACGGCCCTCGACGGTGGCGCCCTTACCGAATAGCGGTGAAGAGCCGGCCGGAGCACGCCGTCATCCTCGGCGTTCTGACCTCTATTGGTGTCACCGGCTTCGGCGCCGAAGCTACTCGAATCGCGCTTCAAGACAGCCCAGAGTTCGAGAAGTGGTCGGTAGTTGGCTATCCGCTGGCGCAGCTAATGGACGGCAGTAGCAACTTGTCCGGTTGGCATCAGGCGTGGTGGATCGCTCACGTGCTTACGTTCTGCGCGTTCCTCGCCATTATTCCTGGCACCATGCTGCGCCATATGTTCACTTCGCCGTTGAACATGTATCTGTCCGATCGAGATCGCCCTAAGGGCGCGATGAAAGCCCTTCCCGATCTCGACTCGACCGAGCTAGAAACGTTCGGCGCTTCAACCATCGAGTCGTTTACCTGGAAACAGCTAATGGACACCGACGCTTGCACCATGTGCGGCCGTTGCACCTCGGTCTGCCCCGCTAACGCCACCGGTAAACCCTTAGATCCGCGCGAAATCGTGCTGAAGACCGGTGAGGTAATGGCCCGTACCGGCGATCCAGCCGTTTCGCCTCCAATCGGAGTTGACCCTGAGATCGAAGTAAAGGCCAACTGGATCTTCGACCGCATAACCACCGAAGAAGTTTGGTCTTGCACCTCATGCAAGGCGTGCGATGAGATCTGCCCGGTCAACATCGAAATTCTGGATAAGATTCTTGATATGCGTCGCTATCTGACGCTGATGGAATCAAACTTCCCGGCCGAACTTGGTAGCGCCTTCCGGGCGATGGAGAACTCTTCAAACCCTTGGGCTATGAGCCAAACCACTCGGGCCGACTGGGTTAAAGATCTTTCCGTTCCGGTCATCGAACCGGACGAGCTCCGAGAACAAGGCGTATTCGATCACGAATACCTTTACTGGGTTGGTTGCGCTGGCAGCTTCGACGACAAGAACCAGAAGGTAAGCGTGGCCATGGCCAAGCTGATGGAGCGAGCCGGCATAGACTTCGCAATCCTCGGCCCAGCTGAGCTTTGCACTGGAGACCCGGCCCGTCGCTCTGGCAACGAGTACATTTTCCAAATGCTGGCCAAACAAAATGTTGAAACCTTGAACGGCATCGGGGTGAAAAAGATCGTCACCCAATGCCCACACTGCTTCAACACGTTGCAGAACGAATATCCGCAACTTGGCGGAAACTACGAAGTGGTTCACCACAGCCAGTTCATCGAATGGCTGATCGATCAGGGCAAGCTCGACGTCAGCGAAGCATCGCTCGATGAGCGAATCGTCTACCACGACTCGTGCTATCTCGGCCGCCACAACGACGTCTACATGTCTCCTCGTAACGTGATCGGCTCGCTCAAGGGCGTTCAGATCGTCGAAGCGGGTCGCAACGGCACTCAAGGAATGTGTTGCGGCGCTGGTGGCGCCCGCATGTGGATGGAAGAAACGATTGGCACCAAAGTTAACGATGAGCGATCGCAAGAGCTTATCGACACTGGCGCCAGTCGAATCGCCACCGCTTGCCCGTTCTGCTACGTGATGATGGACGACGGGGTCAAAGGCCACGGCGTAGAGGAAGACGAAGTGCAAGTGGCCGATATTGCTATGCACCTACTGGAGGCCATCGAAGCCGGAGAGGCCAAAGAGCGAGTCGTTGAATAACGAGATCAACTTCGCCGCTAGCCTCGTCGTGTCCGATGGTTGTTCGCCGCCGGAAGATCGGGGCTGAACCTATGAAAACCTCGCGGTTCAAAGCGGTGGTGTTTGATTTCGATGGCCTGATTCTCGATACCGAAACGCCACTGTTCGAAGCGTGGGCTAAAACGTTCAACCATTTTGGCGTTGCTTCTATTTCGCTCGAAGAATGGTCGCTGTCTTTGGGCCGCGGAGCTGATGATCCAGACGTTTTGAAACCGATGGATCGCTTACGTTCGCTGTTAGAACGAGATCTTGACGACGCTGAAATCAGGGTGGTCAGAGAAGCCATGCGCGACCAAATGCTTGATGAGGCTCCGCTTCGGCCGGGCGTTATTGATCGGTTGGATGAGGCCGACGAACTCGGCCTACCGGTCTCAGTCGCTTCAAGTTCACCGTTGGATTGGCTCGAGCATCACCTCGGATCGCGAGGTCTCAAAGATCGATTTCAGTATTTGTCTTCCCCCGGTGACGGCATTCCAGCAAAACCGGACCCGGCCGTCTACCTTGAAGCCTGTCGGGTGATGGGTGTCTCCCCCACCGATGCGGTGGCGTTTGAAGATTCGCCCAACGGGTCGCGGGCAGCCAAAGCAGCTGGGATGACTTGTGTGGCAGTACCGAACGGGATTAGTGCCAACCTAGATTTCAGTCACGTCGACCGGGTCGTAGGAAGCCTCGAAGAGGTACGCCTCTCCGACTGGGCTTAGCGTATGGCTTCGATCCGACCTGCCGGTTCCGGCAAATTGGGGGTGGCATCCCCGTTCATGCGAACTATGACATCGCCGCGGGCTGGTCTGGTCGTGGTCGTTACTGTGACTGGTCCATCGGACTGGGCCAAATCGGGCGGTGAGATCGAAGCCAACTTAGGACACGGTCTCGGTTGGACCTGCGAGGTCGGTAAGAAACATATTTTGCTGCTCGATCCGTTGGGCGAAGGGTACGTTAAGGCGCCCGTGCCCGAGCTATCGGATTCTTGGTTAGACAACGTTCGCCACGATCAAAGCTGCGCGTTCTACATCGCAGTCGTAGCTGCTCCAGCGGAGTTCGCAGAACTCACGATTCGAGCGGCCGCCGCCGACGAGGCCCTGTGGGCGGCAACGGTTCGCACCGCAATAGCCGACGACTACGGCCAAGTGGCGCCACCAGGGCGTAACCAGCCCTGCCACTGCGGCTCGGGTAAAAAGTACAAACATTGTCACGGCTAAGGCTCGACGCCATTGCAGAAAACCCAGATCAACGTAACCCTTGAACTCAGACAAGACGTGGAACGATGGCAATCCGATGGGCCTGGCCCCTAGTTGTTGGCGCCTTTGGCGGCCAGCTCTGACTCCAAGTCTCTTAACCGAATGAGTGAACGGTCGAGCCGGTCTTGTGCCAGTTCCCTGGCATGTTCGTACCTTGGCAGCTCCTCGGTTGAAACCTTCAGCAATTCGCCTGCCTGTTGAAGCACGGTCTTCGCCAAATCACGTTCGGTCTTCGCCTTGCCAAGCTCCTGACGATTGGCAGTTGTTACTTCGGAATTAGTCATCTGACTCAGTCGCCTACGAGTTACGGCCAGCGCATCGTTTTTGGTTTTGAGCGAAGCTTTGGCTCGCTCAAACGAGTCTGTCGCCACCTGAACGGCTTGTGTTGCCTCCTCGACTTGTTTTGATTTCTGGTCTACCTGCCAGTTTAGGAACGTCTGGTATGACCGAGTTTGCGCAATGGCTCGCTCCGGCTGTTCGGCCGGCAGCAACGATGTTTCTCGGAACCGAACCTTCCTTTGTTCACGTTCAGCGTCGGCTGCGCCTTCGACCTCTAACCGACGGGTCCGGATCAAATGGGTTCGGGCTTGCGTTATCTCCGTCGCTAATTCGTCTTTGAGTTCCGCACTCCGCCCCATGCGCTGCTCAGAGCGCACTACTGCTTGTTCAGCTTCTGCCGCAGCAGTACCCGCTGCGGCCTCCGCATCGGCCGCTTCTTTGACCGCCGTCACCAGTTCCTCTTCCCTGGGCGTCGACCAATCGGCTGATGTCCAGTCTCTCGGGCTACCGGATCGCGGAAAGTTTGCGGGCGGGAATTCCGCGTAGAGTTCGGTCCACGCAAACTTCAAATCTCCCTCGGCATCGGCTAGCTTTCTTTGGGCTTCAGCGGCCTTGTTCGCTGCCAACGTCGATTGTGTTGCTGCACTTTCGACCAAATCCCGAGCAACCTTTCGTTGTTCGCTAACGTGGGCTTCCACCTCTTCCAGCGTCATGCTCGACAGGTACTCGTCATATCTTGCGGCGCGGCGTTCTTCTTCCGCAATCGCCGCTTCTCGAGTTTCTTTGGCCGAGGCCGCAGTGGACGTAGATGTTGGTTCGCCACCGTACGCGTCTTGTTTAAGGGCTCGACGCTCTTCCCTGACCTTTTCGAGCTTGGTCGTTAGTTCTTCAATTTCGCCCTGCACTTCGCCTATTCGCTTGATATCGGGCCGGAACGTTCGGACGGCGGCCGAGTTGAGGGCTTCAAGTTCTTCCTTAGCGCGCTCCAACGAATCCCCTAGCTTAACGACCTCTCGATATAGGACTCGATCGCGCGGTAGGGCTGACTCCGAATCGGCTGCATTACTGTCGGTTCCGTTACCGCTTGATTCTGGGTTGTTCTCAATTGGACCGGGTTCATCCTCCCCGCCAGAGTGCGTAACGGTTGGCGCCGGGTTCGGGGCCACGCTAACGTCACCAATTTTGTCTGATCCAACGGCGGAATTGACGCCGCTCGACCTTCGCTGGTTTGTTTCCGCTACAAGAGCCTGAAGCGCAGCTCTTCTAGCCTGAGCCTCAAGCTCGTCAGCGCGGTCAAGGACCTCCCTGCGCTCTCGGGGCTCGTTGAACATCCGTACGTTATTTGTCTCTCCAGCATCGATCTGCCCCTGATCGACGCCCATCGATGCCCGAAGTTCTGCCGCCAGATCGTGGCCGTTGAGGGCTTGGCGGCGAAGTGACTCGATCTCGCCATCGTCGTCAGAAGGCGTGTTGTCGATACCAGCACCACGCTGAATCGTTAGCGCCTGTAACGCTCGCGCACCGGCACTTCGTTCGGCAAGTTCGACGTCACGATCGAGGTCGGCGTTTACCAAAGCACGACCAGAACTATCGGATCTCGCACCCGACTCGCCGTCAGCGACAGTATTGATTCGATCTCTGGTACGGGAAAGACGCTGCGCCTCATCATGTTCAATTAGTGCCTCGTTGTTGAGACCGTCGGCTTCGACCTGTGCCGCTTCGATAGCAGTCGTATCCTTTGTTTCGGCGTTGCCGCTTGAAAGATCGTCGCGTGAAACCTCGTTGCTTTCGGCGTCTACGGTTGAGGCATTGCCAGACGATGGACCTGATGGCTGCTGGCCGGCCTCGATCACCAAGGCCTCGAGTGCAATCCTCCTCGCGTTACGTTCCGCTTCGAGCACCTGGGAGCGGAGCCCCTCGACTCCACCGTCCGGTATCTCAAGGTCGGTCTCGTCGGCGTCGATCCGGACCTGCAACACGTCCGCTTCAGTTCGAAGCTTGCCGGCCTGGTCAGACGCCTCCATCGCTCGATCGCGAAGCAACGCTACCTCGTCATCATCGCCAGAAGGTACGTTCTCAATACCAGCCTGACGTTGGATCACAAGCGCGGTTAAGGCTCGTAAGCCGGCGTTGCGTTCGGCAATCGCGGCTCGTTTAGCCAATTCGGCACCCATCTCACCGACCCCCTCACCAGTGGACTCCTCAAGAGGCGAACCGTCTCGGGTTTGATCAGACCTCCCCGACGAAACAAGGAGTTGTTGCGAGTTTTCAAACTCGGCCAAGGCCGATTGGTTGAATCCTCTGGCTCGGTCCATAGCATCAGCGACAGCTGGATCAGTTGAGTTTTCGACGTCTCGGTCTTCGTCTAACCCAGCACCTTCGTCACTTGGTGTATCAGCGTCGGTAGGTGCCCCGGCGTCATCGTCATCGGTTGACATCGTGATGGTTGGCACCGAATCTGGTTGTTTGGCGTCAGGCGTGATCGGCCACGGAAGTGGAATGGCTAGATCATCATCATCCCCAGGAACGACTACCGGTCTAGGAGCCTCTGCGTCTTCGGGGTGTTCATCGTTGGGCGCAGCGGGCACCCAAGCAGGGTTGGGCGTGCCGGGCGAGAGTGGGGTCATGAACGGCTGAGGTCCATCTGGTTCCGGGTTCGGAAGCACTTCAAAATCGCCGGTGTCGGGTTGGCCCGGGGTGACAGTCGCGGGAGTCTCGGCATCACCCAAAACTGGCAGATCGCCAATAACGGGGACCACGTCAACCACTCCATCGGGCGCAGCATCTGGGATTTCTGGGCCTGTGGTTTCAGTGGCGAGATTTTCGGTGTCCGACGTTAGTAGCACAGCAGCGCCTGCTCCCACGGCAACAGTTGGCCACATTGAGGTCGAGCCATCTTTGACTATCGATCCGCCACCATCCACTGTGGCATCATTGGCAGCCACATTCGGGCCATCCACTATCTCAGTCCTTGGCCTTGTCATGCTGTTGGGCATCAGCTTGGCGTAGTTCGGACCAGGCAGAGCCCCAACAAGACCCCCAATAGCCAACGCAGGATCAAGCGTTCCAACCCCGATACCAAACTCGGCAAGCCCAACCGCAGTATCGATACCTGGCGTGTTCTCCAAAATCTCGTCCGCATTTTGCAACGGTGGATCGTTGACCGCGACCTGGGCCCAAGCTATATCTTTCGCTGCCCGCGCATCGGCAACGGATGCGAACCCTTGGTCTCTGGCCACGACCTGATCTGAGGCATCAGCACCAGCTTGTGAGTCATGAACCAGCCCGTTCAAGTCAACAAACTCGCCGTTGGCTGCGGACGCTTTCCGACCTGCCTTGATATCAGCCAACTGACCGTCGATCGCTGCCGCGTCAGCCACCTGCTCAGACTCGGCCGCCTGACGTTGTTTCAACTCGGTCCACTTGTCGCTCAGTGCTTCGCCGGAGAGATAATCTTGTTCCATTGCTTTGGCAGCCAGCTCATAGCGTTCCTGATCATGCCAGTACTGAAGGTCGGCCTCTCGGTCGCCGGTCAGAACCCCAGCGTCAGCCATCGACGAGAACGCAGCATCCACCCGGTCGTTTGTGTTGGTGAAGGTTTCGCGTTCGACCTGTTCAACGGTTTTCACATACTCGTCAACCTGATCAAGATAGTGCTCAGTTGGCAAATCTTCAGGCAACGAAACCAAGAACTCATCAAACTTCTCATCTTGGTGATCAGAGAACTTCTTAGCCTGCAGCTCTGCTCCCGAAACAACCACGTCGTCAGAACTTACAACCGGGGCGCCAACGCCACCGAACGCAACTAGGGAGTCGTCAATGGACGCTTCTACCCCGTTGTCGTCATCTGGACTAATCGGGACGGTTGATTCGAGGCCGAGATGAGAATTCGAAGCCGTGATCGAAACCGGTTCACCGTTTTCAAACCGAGCCGACAGAGACGACCCGTCGAGCGAATTCTCACTGGTGCGAGAAATAACCCTGCCATCACTGTCAAACACCGTTTCTACGGCCTCAACGCCATCGCTCCAACGGTCGACGACAGTATCTGCCTCTGGGTCGTACCAAGATTCGAGAATCGAGCCATCTTGTTGAACCGTTGTCGCCACGCCGCTGTCAGACAGGCTACTAACGTCATCATTTCGAGAGTCTGTTTCTTCGGCGACAACGTCGGCACGGTCCGATGAGGACCGAGCACCCGTGTCCGCTCCACTCGTTGCTTTACCAGGGCGGGTAGGGCCACCGTCGCCATACACCGAAGCTGCGAACTCAGCATCGACAACGTCATCGATTTGCACCTGAGTGGTTTCCGCATCAGCAACGTCAGCCGCCTCAGCAACGTCAGCCGCATCAGCCGCATCAGCCTGAGAAAATGTGACATCAGTTGTAGTGGCTTCAGCTAAAGCGTCATCGTTTGATGGTGACTCGATGGCATCATGTGGGTCCGGCGCCGGCACGTCAACTACGACAACGGCGGTAGTAGCTTTTTGAGCCTTGGAGGCTGCTTCTCGTTCTTCGTTTTCCCGATCACTGTTGTTGCCGAATCCGTTCCCAAATCCCGATGATTCAGTACTCGAAACAGTCGTACCGATTTCATCAACTCGACCGCTCGTCGACGGTCCATCTTGTCGGCCTAACCCGGTGCTGGCAGTTGCCGATGTCTCAGCGTCGACATCATCGTCATCGTTGTCAGACTCGCCCCATCCGAACAAAGCGTCGGACGGTGTCGTCGACCCAGCGACAACTGTTCCAGTGAGTGCCGTCGAGGCGAGTAGTAATCGTGACATTCCCCGCAACCAACGCCCGGGGCTATCGACGGCTGCGTCTTTAAGACCCTGGGTCTTAGGACCGCTGCTATTCGCACAGTCCAAAGACAGTCGACCGCACAACTCTATACACATACTAGACCCACCAAGTTCTGAGATTTTGGGAAACCTTACAGTCTAAGGTATCGACTTTTGCTACTCATCACTCAGTTCGAACGTGAGGCATCTCGGTAGCCGCGCACAACAGCTGAGCTTCAATGAGACGCAACCAGACTAAGACGTCACGTTGAGCGATAATTAGCGAACTAGCGGTGGGTGCAGATCTCGTGCGGTGCCGGCTTTGAACAGTCGCGCCGGACGCCCACCACCGCGGTTCGTTTTGCCCTCCGTAGCGATCACAAAACCTTCAGAAGCGAGGACTTTGCGATGAAAGTTGCGAGGGTCGATAGTCTGGCCCCAAACCAGCTGATACACGTCTCGCAGTTCTCCGATGGTGAACTCTGAAGGGCAAAACGTGGTGGCCAGCGTGGTGTATTCGATCTTCGATCGGGCTCGTTCTAAGCCATCTTCCAATACCTTATTGTGATCGAAAGCGAGTGGCTTCGACCCAAGCTCATCCAATGGTAGCCAGTGCGTTTTGGAACGTTCAGCTGTCGTTTCTGGGTTTCGGAGATTGGCGGCAAAGGCCAAATAGGCCACACTCACCACCCGCATTCTAGGGTCACGTTTTGGTGCACCGTAGGTCCCGAGTTGTTCCAGATGGATGAGATGTTCTGACTCGATACCAGTTTTGGCCCGTAGCTCCCGGACTGCCGCATCCTCCAGGCCTTCGGCCTGTTGGACGAACCCGCCAGGCAACGCCAATTTGCCTTTGAACGGAGCTTGATCTCGCTTGCGAGCCAAGCACCAAAGCTCGCCGTCTCGGATAGTGAGAATCACCAGGTCCACGGTCACCGCAAACGGTGGGTAGTCGGCCGGATTGTAAGGATTGTCGGAAGAGCTGCGGGCCACACATAAAGTCTAGCCGTTCATCCGATTAATCGTCGACTTGACGATTAGATCAGTTAATGTCATACTGACGATAATAGTCAATCAACAGAAAGAGGCCAGAAAATGGCGGTGATCACTCAAAGACCAATGGTTCGGCACTTACGAAGCGGGCCAACGGCGTATGTGCAACGTATGAGGCGAGGCAAGGTAGTCAACGAAGGCGTTGGCCTTTCGTTCTGGTTCCGGCCAATGATCTCATCGATCTCGGAGCTTCCGATAGATGAGCGAGAGCTGCCCCTCATGTTCCGATCTTGGACCAACGACTTCCAGGAAGTGGCGGTGCAAGCCACCATCACCTACCGAATCGTTGAACCAGCCATCGCGGCTGGCCGCATCGACTTTGGCATTGACACCACGCTAGGAAGCTGGACTGGAACCCCGCTCGAACAGCTCGGCGGCCTACTTCGAGAGCTAGCCCAACAGCACGCAGTGGGGGTACTGGCCAACATGAGCCTCAGTGAGGTGTTGGCTACCGGGATTACCGACTTGCGGCAAGCCATCTCTTCTGGGTTGAGCACCGATGATCGGATAGCGGAAACCGGCATCGAAATTGTTGGCACCCGCGTCGTCGCCGTCAGGCCAGAAGCCGACGTCGAGAAGGCGTTGCAAACTCCAATCCGGGAACAGTTACAACAAGAAGCAGATCGATCTACCTATGAACGACGGGCTACCGCTGTTCAACAAGAACGAGCGATCAGCGAGAACGAACTACAGAACCAAATCGAGCTGGCTCGGCGAGAAGAGGAGCTGGTGGCCCAACAGGGAGCGAACGAAAAGAAGCGAATCGCCGATGCGGCGGCGGCCAGCCGGGTAAAGACCGAGGCAGAGGCCGACAACACGTTGGTCCGAGGCACAGCCAAAGCAGCCGCCATGCTTGAGTTAGGCAAAGCCGAGGCGGAAACAGAACAGCTTAAGGTTGAGGCAGTCGACGGTGTTGGAGAAACTGTGCTGCTAGCCCTGGCCGCCAAAGATCTGGCTCAGAACGTGCCTGAGATCGGCACGCTAGTAATAGCTCCCGACATGATCGCTTCGCTGTTGGCCAAATTTGCCACCGGTGAGACTGAATCAATCCCGGCGGCAGCGGCAGCTGAGCCAAGGGCTCGGGCCTAATTATGGCTGTCGCTCCAAGAGCTGTGGTGATAACCAGGCCGACTGAGTATGACGTATTGCTTGGTCGGCACGGCACCAGAGCAGCCGTTGGGTTTTTCTTAGAGCAACGGGGCCAAACAATGGATCTGGTCGATGAACGACACACCCTACAAAAGCGAGCCATTCACGAAGTGGCGAACGCTATTCCGATGGATTGGCGCCGGGCATCGGTTACCCGAGACGACCTTGACCGTTGGATGTTCGGCCCAGAAGATGTAGTCATCGCGGTCGGCCAGGATGGCTTAGTAGCAAACGTGGCCAAATATTTGGACGGTCAACCTGTGATTGGGGTAAACCCCAACCCGGAACGCAACCCCGGCGTCCTCGTTCGCTACCCTAGTTCGGCGGTTAAGCAATTGTTGGCTGATCTAATTGGAGAGCAGTCGACTACAGAGGTTGAAGCTCGGACGATGGTCGACGTTTCTACCGACGATGGACAGCATCTACGGGCTTTGAACGAGGTGTTTATCGGCGATGTATCACACCAATCAGCCCGGTACGAGATCTCACTCGAAGGACAAACCGAACACCAGTCGTCCTCCGGACTTCTAGTCGGTACCGGCACCGGTGCCACTGGTTGGTGCCGATCAATCTGGAACGAACGACAGCTCGATTGGCCGCTTCCGAATCCAAACTCTCGCCGGTTGTCGTGGTTCGTCAGAGAGGCTTGGCCGTCGCCCCATACCGGATGTCAGTTGACGGCTGGACTCCTCGATGAAGGAACCAAACTTGTAATCGTCTGTGAATCAGACAGAATGGTCGCATTCGGCGACGGGATTGAATCCGATCGTATCGACCTGCGATGGGGCCAGAAGCTAACGGTCACTCAGGCCGACCGGGTGCTGCACTTAGTCTGAGCAAACCAGATCGGCGTCGAACCTGATGGCTCCCACTGGCTACCAACCCAGTTTGGGGAACCACCGGTTTACAGTCGAGCTTCGCGAAGCAGGCTTCGGCGGACCTTTCCGGCATCGTCTCGCAACGGTTCGTCGACGAACTCAAACGAACGAGGAATCTTGTAGCTCACCAGCCGTTCAGCTAGGAACATTCGTAGCTCATCCAAATTGATCGACGTTCCATGAGACGGTTGAACGATGGCGTGGACTTGGTTTCCTCGCTCTTGGTCAGGCAAACCGATGACTGCCGAAGACTGGACGCCGGCGTGGGCATTTAGCGCCGCCTCAACCTCGGCCGGGTAGATGTTGGCACCGCCTACGAGAATCATGTCTTTACGTCGATCGGCGAGATAGAGATAGCCGTCGCTGTCCATCCAGCCAACGTCGCCCAAACAATCCCATCCGTCACGCGAGTCGGCCTCGGCCCCGACGTATCGGTAGGGCGCAGTCTCGCGATCGGTGGCCCGCATCCAAACGTCGCCCGTTTCTCCGCACGGAACCTCATTACCGTCTTCGTCTCGAATAACAATTTCGCCCGAAACGGTTCGACCAACCGAACCGCGATGTTCTAGCCACTCTGTTCCGCTTAGGACAGTTGACGCCTGGCCTTCGGTACCACCGTAGAGTTCCCACACCACGTCGGCCCCGAGCCAGTCAATCCACTCTTGCTTAACCCATTCGGGACACGGTTCAGCCAAATGAAAGACCCGTTGCAGCGACGACATGTCGTACGATGCTCGATCTTGCTCAGCTAACTTGCAGATCCGCTGCATCATCGTCGGTACCATATACATGGCGGTTCCACGGTGATGTTCGACTGCGGCCAACGTTGCCTCGGCATCGAATCGAGGCAACAACACCACATGTGCTCCAGCCAGCAAGCTAACGAAGGCCCAGATGAATGGGCCGTTGTGATACATCGGTCCCGGCATGATCATCGTGCCACCTTCCACCGAACCAATCAGTTCGGCCCGACCACGACCAACGTCATCCCAAATCGACGGGTCCCCGGACACGATGAGTTTTGGACGACCGGTCGAGCCGCCGGAAGTAGGGGCTTTCCAGGCGGCGGACACAACGTCGGGCAGCGGACGTTCATCGCTGTCTTCGCCAAGTCGGAAACCTTGGTCGATCGAAGGCCAGCCATCGACACCACTTCCAACAACCAATTTGGGTTGGGCTAAGTCAACAATTGCTTGGAGCTCAAGTTTTGGAAGTCGAGCCGACACCGGTTGAGGAGTTGCCCCGAGCTTCCAGCATGCAACGCAGGCCACGATGAACTCAACCGAGTTTGGTTCAGCGATGGTGACAAAGTCATCTTGTCCAACGCCGACGCTTTGCAAGTAGTGGGCCATTTGGATCCCACGCCGATTGAGCTGATCGAAAGTGAGCTGCTCTTGGTTGAAGCTCAGGGCAGGTTGGCTGGCGAGTTCTTCTGCCATTTGATTGAAGCGAGCAGCGAACGAAAGTTCTGTCACGAGGATGTCTTGTTCTGGTTCTGTGGTGAAGGTTTGGAGCCACCAGGTTTCTTGCCAGCAACGTTAGCTAGCCGCTCTTGCATGTCTCGGGGCACCCCGTAAGGACGCGATCGCTCGTGAAGAAGCGCATCAGATCGTCTCATTGTCTTCCCGTCGGCCAATAGCGCCTTGTCGAAGCGAGAAGTGTCCCAAGAGTTGGCAACGATCTCAGCCGCCAGCGCATCGACCGACTCGTCGAGATTCTGGGGAGGAGTGGCCCGAGTAGCAAGCCCAATCTCAGCCGCTTCACTTCCGCTGATTCGCCGGGCGGTATACATCAGCTCTTTTGCCTTTGCCGTGCCGACTCGTTCGGGGAGCCTCACAGTCATTCCCCACACAGCAACCAAGCCCCATTGCCCATGGGTGTCGCCGAACTGAGCGTCGTCGGACGCCACGATCAAGTCGCAGCCCAGAGCCAACTCGAGACCACCGGTGAAACAATGTCCACGAACTTTGGCGATCGTCGGCTGAGGCAACGATTCAAGCGCATCGATGGTTTCGGCTTGATAGTTAGGCGTCGGAGCCTTCGTTCCTTCAGCAATGCTGCCAAGGTCGTTGCCGGCGCAGAACGAACGACCAGCACCTGTGACCAGCACGCAACCTATCGAAACGTCGTCGGCGAGTTTATCAATATGGCCCCGAAGCTCGATGAATAACTCCGGTGTGAGAGCGTTGAGCTTTTCGGGGCGGTTGAGCGTCAGGGTTGCAACACCGGCGGCGTCGGCTCGTTTCACTAGTGGCTCAGTCACAATGCTCTCTTCCTGTTTCATCCAACGGTACTGCCGTGGCTCCAACATCGCCAGACGACGAAGACCCTCGTAGTTAGCACCGACAAACGACCCAAAAATGTGGAACGCCGGTTGCGTCAAAGCAGAATAGTTCACGCCGAACGAACGGTTTCATACTCGGGGTGAAGGGACGACTTGGCACAATTGGGCTAGCCGGGGCGGCTATAACCAGACAGTCAGCCCGATACGACGGCACGGGCAATAAAGATCCGCTCAGAGCCACTTTGGGAAAGGTCGGCCGGTAGTTTTTTGGTTATGCGATCGTTTTGTTCGCCACTCGTGTGAACCTCGGTTGGCTTGAACGAGCCGGGAACGTCAACGCCGAAGTAGAAGCCATCAACGAACCCGTCGTATCGCTCCCCTTTCTCGTTCGTTACCCACACTTCATATATCGGTCGGCAGCAGAAGAAGCCATTGAGCAGCGCCATCGATTGAGGCAGATTGCGTTCCAACCGATACCAGGACTCGTCGCCTGGCTTAGCTACCGGTTCGACGCAGTCGGCGTACGAGACCTGACCGGCAGCGGTCGGGTAGTAGAGCCTGATACACTCGCTCGCACGATCGGGCGATGAGTTCCATTGTTGGACAGCGTTCGTTGCCCTGACATACTCCCAGGTGGCTCGAACCTCTCTGTCGTCGGGTATTGGCTCTAGTTCGAACCCCTTCCTGGGCTCTTTGTCGGGCGTCAGTGCCGCTGTGGTTGGTTTGGTTGTCGTGGTCGTTCGCTTTGTAGTGGTAGCAGTCGTCGACTTAGAAGCTGTTATCGGTGTGGCGGTCGTTGACTGGGCTGTCGTTGAGGTCGATGTTGTTGTCGTGGCTGGGGAAGCAGTTGTCGTCGACTCTTCTACCGATTCGCGGTCGCTCTTTTTCGCATCTTCTTCGTCAACGTCAATCGGTTCGGGCTCACTCGTATCGCCGACGCCGCCGTCATCGCCATAATCATCTGATTCGGCGGCGCCTACTTCGTCTACTCCATCTACATCTGATTCGTCTTCGTCATCTCGTTCGGGTTGGTCTAGATCTCTGCCGTCACTAGCTGAGTCAACTTGATCGCGTTCACCATCCAGATCATCGCCGTCCACCTGTTTGCCCCCATCGCTTGATCCGCTAGCGGCCGGAGGTGAAACCTCCTCGATCTCCTTGGATTGGTTTTCCTGGGTGGCGCAAGCAGCAAGCAACGCCGAGCAGATAACGAAGGCCACAACCCCTCCGCTGAAACGAGTAGTCCGTTTCAGGCCTCCACCGTTCTCTGTCTGGAGAGGGTGACTCTCTACTATTGACCTCGGACCACTGTTCATCGCCATATGCTTACCGCCGCCATGTCGTCGATTGATAGAGAGAGGCTGACCAACTCGAAAACGAAACGTTCCTCGACTGCCCCTTGCGCCCAGGGTTCAAACCTAGTCAAAAACGGATGCCATTTGAGGTCGCGACGAGCCAGAGGTAGGGCGAAGACAACGACTCCGGCGTCCCGAGCTCATACGGCGAAATCCAGTCGAGCGGATGGACAACGACTGCACGGAAAAACTCGTAATAGTCGGCCGGTTGGACCGTCTCGCCTTACGCTTCGCCGTTTCTGCAGTAACCGTTAGCGAAATACATGGGTGTTCATCTTCGCTCCACAAACTAAACGGAAAGATCGGTGGCTATAACGGCAACCGCTGTCTCAACTCCATCGTTCCTCAAATTCCAAAAAAGATCGCACTCACCGCCTCGCAATTTGTTGTGTTTGCTGGCCTGGTGCAAGTTTGGTGCACTCTCAGTCCTGTTCAGCCCTTTCCCTCAGCTCCTACGTTGACCAGAGCGGAACACCGGTTCCGCTGTCGAATAAGACCAAACCCAAGGAGCCGAATTATGAAACGAATCCAATCCAAGAGATGGCTTAAGCAAATGGGCGTTGTGGCGTTAATCGTGGCCACAATGGCTATGTTCGCAGGCCCACTGGCAACCCCATCTTCAGCTGGCGAGTCAAGAGAGTACACGGCTTGGCGCACCGACTCGAACGGCAACAAACAACGTTGCACGTTTACCCAGTCAGTCTTTAATCCTAGATACTCCTTCAACAACCCAACCCACAAAGTTGTTGGTCGCGCTGGGTGGCGAGTGCTAAGCGGGCCCTGCACCCAGGCCAAAGTCACAACGCAACTGCAAGTTTCAGAGTGCGCAAGCCTCTGCAAATGGAAAACGGCGGCAAAGTCCACCCGAACCATCGGCCAAGGCAGTTTCACAGTCACCAACAAGTGCGGCCGGTGGCCAACAGGACCCCACTACTGGCGTACGCGAGTTGACGTAGATGTGATCGGCTTCAACGACCCAGCACAGAAAACGCGCA
This sequence comes from uncultured Acidimicrobiales bacterium, assembly GCA_937922805.1. Classification (GTDB taxonomy): domain Bacteria; phylum Actinomycetota; class Acidimicrobiia; order Acidimicrobiales; family SZUA-35; genus JAHELU01. Next base: position 87,669 of record CALAJV010000001.1, read on the forward strand.
CCAGTTCGATAAAGATCAACTGCGCTGACTAAGCCACGGCTTGGCTCGGAGTCACGAGCGATGGCCAAACACTGGGGCGGTTCCTGTTTATGGGGATCGCCCCAGTGTTGCGTCCGGGAACGACACCTCCGACGCCCTAGCTCGCGGCAGAACAGGTCTAGATCCTCGGCTGTGATTGCAACATAGATGCCGCCCGGGAACGGCGCTCAACTCCTAGTTTGGTCAACGTATTTCGAACATGATGCTTTACCGTGTGAACCGAAATTCCAAGACGGTAAGCAATCTCCTTGTTCGACAAATGTTGGCCAAGCAAGGCCGCTACCTCTTGTTCCCGATCAGAAAGCAACTCGGCAACCGAAGAAGCCGAGGCTGGTCGACCTTGCCGGTCAGACGGACATTGTAATCGAGACAAGATCCCGGCCATGTCTCGCTGTTGAACACATGCTTCGGCTTCTGCTGTTTGAACAACCGTGCGATAAAGCTCGTCCATCGAAGAAGCGCCCACCGGTCACTTCACGGCTATCGCCGACTGAAACCAATTAGGCAAGCGGCGCTGAATTGAGCGATGAATGAACTACGGTCATTTCGTTTGGACCGTTGCCGTTGTTTAGACAAACGTGCAAATCGTTGCCTGGGTTGTTGTAAACCTGGCTAACGCATTCGCCCAGAGCGATTTGTCCGAGAGCGTTCGGGTGCAAGCTCTCCTGCAATGTAGATGGCCCAAGTGAGACCGAGTTGATCCACTCGAGTTCAGCTGCGCTGTTTGAACCTTCCGTTGAGGTCACCCCAGGCGAACAGATCTCCTTGCCGTCGAACGCATTCTTCAATGAGAGGAACTCAATGCCTTCGCTAGTGGCAATCTCTCGATACACATCATCAAATTCGTTGATTACGCCGTTGCGAAGCCACTCTTGATCCGTGTCGTTAACCGGGCAGCCATACACCGCTCGACTTATTGTGTCGTCGAAACGATTCGTCTCCCCGTACGGGGCAACGTAAGACTGCAACACAATTCGAGAGTCCTGACCCTCGACAGATTCCTTCACCGAGCGAACCGCATCAGTGACATCGGCCCGCAGCGTGGTTCCGATGGCGGGCACGATCGTTTGGTCGTTGTCCTCTTTGCACGTGCCACCAAAGACTGAAACTGACTTCACCGCGCAGTCGATGGCAAGTCCGGCAACATCAACGTCGTTGCCGCCGATCGACAACACAACCATTTCGACGTCGTGCGTTGCTGCCAAATCTCGCAGCTGATCTGATTGTGGCGCCTCGCCTTCACGACTGGTGCTGATTATGTCCGACGTTGTTGCGCTGGTACAAGCGAAGTTGAACGCTTCGACACCAGCGATGTCGGCGGTAAAGATTTCGGCGGTGTCGCTTCGACGACAGCTGTTGGCCGTATCGTCAACAGTTCCGTCGGGGCGAATCGTGACGTAGGCCGCCGACCCTCTATCGTTGTCCTCGTCCGGGCCGTTGGCGATCCAGCGCCCGGCTTCTCCTGAGACAAAGGAATCGCCGAGCGATACCACTGCTTTCGGTCGAACGTCGGTTGCTGGCTCGGCAACCTCACCCTCGCCTGGTGTTGAGACAACTTCCTGTTCTGAGCCTTGCTCCTGGTCGGTCGTCGCGGTTGGCGTTTGGTTGCCTGCGGGCAGCTGATCAGTTCGGCAACTCTCATAGCCGTTCCATCCCCAGCCATCACCCACCGGCGAGGAGTCGATACACAACCCAAGTGGATTCGCTGCCGCATCAAGACGGCAGCTTTCAGTACCGTTCCATCCCCACGGGTCATTGAACGGCGCGGTATCAACGCACGGAGCAACTGGCGACACTTCGACGACCTCGGCTGGCGCAACTGGATCAGCCACTCCATCAACTGGGAGCGATGCCGGTGCGTCTACTTCGACGCTACTAGGGGACGTATCGACTGGGTCTGAATCGATGTCGTCGGTTGGCAGCGACGGGTCAGCTGTATCTTCGGCCGCTACTTGGTCTCCAGCGCCCGCATCGGCATCATTTCCGCTTTCACTGCTAGCGTCGCCAGCGGCATCATCAATGTCGACAGCGCCGACATTACCTTCGTTTGGGTCGCAACTGGCTGACCCATCCCAGCCAAAACCGTCGCCGTCAGGATCACTACATTCTGCTGCCGCCGCTTGGCCCGTAGCCAACAAGCCGAGCGAACCCGACACCATTGCCGAAACCAGCACTAACCGTTTACCTCGCCGGTGCCACTTTCCGGCAGGCGATGACCAACGCTCATTGAAATGCTGAACAGCTGGCTCTTCGCGCTCGCCCAACGAGCTAGCAAAGGAGCTATTACGAGAACCAGCCACTGAATCGCTGTTGGTACGTACGCCACTGAGCGGCGACAAACGTTCTATAGACATATCCGGACCCACCTAGATATCGATTTTTGCTAATCAATTTTGCTACTGAACTTACAGCGTACCGAAAGATCTAGTTGAAATCTAGTTTTGGATGCTGAGCGACCTACTAGTCAGCCTGATTCGGTCCCGTTGCTAGCTCTCGCCCGCTAAAATCAATGGCAACCATCAGAAAAAGGGCTGAGAATCCAAATTCTTTGATTTCAGCCAATGGCCATATGAGTTGGATATCGATCTCTGCCGGACTAAGAAGTTCAGCTTCTCGCGATGTCAGCAAGATTCGTTCAAAGACTTTGAAGATCACATGATTGACCGCAAAGAGTACGCCGAGCCCGATCGATACCACAGGGAACCGAAGTCGATCGAGCACGTTCCGACACCAGTCAGAGCTTTGGTGAACCACCGGTACCGCGACACAGAAACCGAACCAGAACATCGCGAATAGACGCTCGATGGTTACGAACGCAGCCCAGCCTTGCTTGGCCTTACCGTCCGCAGTTTGTTGATGGAAAAAGTCCAAGTTATGAATGTTGGTCTCGCTCTGAACGTTTGCGTCGGCGACACGCTCAAGTGGTTGAAACGCGAACAAGCGTTGCCCCCAACTGATCTCCTCGCCAGCTCCAAACAGAAATAACAAGCCCAGAGCCAGTAAGTACACCGATGCCACCGAACGACGATGGTTAACCTTCACTCTTCGACGGCGAATCAGGATCAGAAATAGGACAACCCCGGCCAACCCAAATCCAACTGCGCTTGCTGTCTCGAAGAGTCCGTCTTCGTCGGCCGACCATCGGACAAATTCTCGCGGGGCGACCATGACCGAGTAGATCACGGTAAGAGACGCCAACCCGGCGATTGCCAGCGTGTACTGGTGACCCCATCTTTGTTTTGGCAGCGACTCGTCTCGTTCCGATGATCGAGCTTTCCGGATCGGCTGAATTTCTTTGAAACTGTCCACGACGTCCCCCTCACCGACTTGGCCTTGCTTCTCCTTCTAGTAGCAGACGTAGGTACTCGGCCTTCGCTTACCGATCGTCAGAACTTTTCTTCCCGCCCGATCAAAGCAGTGGACGTAGTGACAGACGTGGCGGCGCAACGTGGCGGCGCTAGACCACTAGCTGTCCACTACCGATGTCGGACAGCTCTGTTGATAGGCCTGTGTCGTAGCTATATGTCATAGTTCTGTGAGATACTGAGCTAATGGCGTTCGGACAATCCTCAGGTCCACCGGCTACCGGTAAGCAGGTGAACCAATTGCTTGAGCTTCTTGCCGCGGCCGGACACAGCGATTTTCGTGATGCCCGAGGACCGATGGGGTTTAACCAGCGTCAGGCGGGCGGAAAATTCACTCGCGATGAGGCCGACGCCTTTATTGAACAGCTGGAGGCCGAAGTTAACGGCGATGGGCCGCCTTCGGAGTCGGTTGGAAACACCAGCTCATCCTCGTCGAAAATCGTGCCTCGTCGATCGGCGTCTAGCTCAACATCGCGTGGTAACGCTAAACCGGCGCGTAAACCAGCTCGGAGGGCCATTCCGAAATCAACATCTTCACCCTCAAAATCGGTACCAGCGAAGCAGGGGAACCAGTCAGCAACACTCGACGATGTGCCGTCCGAGATTTTGGCGGAAGAGTTGCAGCGGCGAGGCTGGGTAGTGCTCGAACCGTAGCCAAGACCTAATCGCGGATCGGTTCTAGCCGGACGTACCCGATCCAATGCGTCGGTTGGTTGACACTCGTTACGATTCGGAAATCTCGCGACTCCTGCGCCCCGTTCAGGCTCGGACGCGACGGCGCAGCCCAACGAAGCCTGTCATACATGATTACTAGAATTAGGTGATGTTGGCAACAGACTCTTGGACTGGGTCTGTCGGATCACGACTTCGGCGGATTGCAAAGAAATTGACTAGAGACGCGTCGGTCTTCGTCTGTGATGATGGGAGTATGCCTACCGCCGTCACCACTCCCCAATCTTTTCGTCGGCTCCAACTTGCGTGGGCGACCCTGACCGTAATCCTGGCCGCCGGTCTTCTTAGCGTCGGCCTAAGTGGCGATTTACGATCCGCTCAGCCCGGCCAAGGTTCAGCAACCGAAATCGCTGGACCATCAAACCTAAACCTCGAGGATGGGAGGCCAGCCCACGCTCACTATGGTGGCGCCGACCTGAATCTCGTCAACGCTCGACCTGTTCCCGTCAACAGCTCAGGTCGGCCAATTATTGTTGTTGATTTCGAAGCGCGAAATACAACCGGTTTCCAGTTGCGGCTCCCGAAAAGACACTTCAGCCTAGTTAAGGCTGGGGATAGGGGCAGACCGAATCAGACTGCTGAGGAATCTGATCTACGAGTTATAGAGATCGATCGTTTCGAATACAGCGATTACTCCGATCGAATCGTTCTTGAACCAGGCGAAACGGCGCAAACGACTGCAGTATTTAAGCTTCTGCCTGGGGAAACCACCGACCTTGAAGACTACAGCCTGCAAATAACCGAGGCCGGTCGATGGCCGGCCACGATTCCGTTAGTCGGTTCAGCCGACGCCGATCCGGCTCTTCTACCGCTAGCGTTCGCCGACCCGACCCAGTCCGCTGCGGTCACCGAGTTTGGCCAGTCTCAAATCTCAGTCCTCGACTCCGAAAGCAGCCTCGACTTTGGCTCATATCGGGCGCGATCTGATGAGCACCTCGCTGTTTTCGTAGTCGAGGTTGCAGGCGATGACATCGATTTAGTCGAGGCTGCTAAACAATCATCATTCTGGGAGCTTTCGATCGGTGAACGAGCCCGTCACGCCATGAGAGTAGAAGTAGGCGATCAGACTGACGACTCGACCACATTCGTAGTCGTATTCACCTACCCAACCGATAGCACCGATTTGGTACTGCACGGCGATAGCGGGCAACTACAACTAGCCGAACTGGTTCTCGAAACGCTCTAAAGGGCCTGATTCTATACCTCGGCTTTTCGGCTTGAAGCCCGGTCGAAGCGGGTAAGCCACGAACAGCGAACCATGGCTAACCCGTTGGGACCTAACCGCCAAATGTGATAACGCCACCGCAGAGAAGCCGCAACCGACCGCGCCATCGACCTTCTGCAAACCACGACATATATCCGCCTATCCATTGCTGATTCCACCTGTCACCTAGCTCTGACCCGTGGCCCGAGCGAGAGTCAGTTACTCTCACAAGTACAGACGTTGTTCGGGTCCAAAGTATTACCAACTAGCTGAACAAATTTGGCCAATAGTTCGGACCGACCCAGTCCAATAGGCCTACGCCGTCGACGGCGCTAGCCCAGTGGGGCTTCAATCATCACCTCAATCAACGTCCGGTTCGCTCTAACTAGAGAGCTGACGGGCCTCAGCGGTCACGAGACAGAAGGATATTTACCTTCAGCTCATGATCCGGACGGCGCTGTTTGCTTCGGCCGCGACCGTTTACCTTTGGGTCTATGGTACGCCGTTCCAAGAACCTCTTCTCAGGCCTAACGATCTCGGCCGCGATACTCATGGTCGCTGCAACAATCGGTTTCGTTGCCCGAGCAGACGCAGAGCTAGACACCGATCCTGACCCAACGTGGCAAGTTGTAACCCATATTCCTGATTCGGTCGGGTTGCAAACCCTTGTCTGGGATTTCGCCGAACTAGACGGCGTCATGTATGTCGGCGGCAGCTTTGCCGAGGTTCGTCAAGGTTCTGGTCAGGCAAGGTCAGCTCAAGCTCACCTCGCCGCCTTTGACGTGGACACTGGCGAATGGATCTCGACATTTCGCCCTCAATTAGACGGAGCGGTATTTACCGTAGAAGCAGCACCCGACGGTTCCCATATTCTTATCGGTGGAGAATTCACCGGTGGTATCAAGGCGCTTGACCCGACGACTGGCCAGACTCGGCCCAATTGGGGAACAACAGTTACCCATAGCGCTACCCGAGCCGCAGTTATGGACCTTGAACCGGACGGATCCGGCGGTTGGTACTTCGGCGGTAATCTGACCCACGTAGACGATGGCAACGGGCCTGTCCGGCGATTCCGTCTAGGTCGTCTCGACGCCAACGGTGCGCTCGACCCGACATGGACGCCGATGGCTCAAGGCGGACGCATTTACACAATCGCCAAATCAAAGGTTGCTAATTGGGTTCACGTTGGCGGCAAGTTCACCAGCGTGAACATCGTCGAAGATTCCGGCTTCTTCGCCACCGTCTCGGCCACCAATGGCGATCTGATCGACAGCGTCGAGCACGGCTACCCCGAGGGGGCAGTATCGTCCGAAGGCGTTCTTCCCCAGAAGATCTACGGAATAGAAGCAACCGCTGACGGTCTTTGGGTTGGCGGCGAACCACACGTCCTTATCGCAATGAACCCGAACACAGTCGAGACCGAGAAATGGTGGTTCACCAACCGCGGTCTCGGCGACGTACTCGGCGGTGGCGACATCCAAGCAGTACACGTAACTGAGAATCGGGTCTACGCCGGCTGCCATTGCTGGGGAGGCCTCGGTGGATTCGACCCGATCGGGCCAAACGACTGGCCGGACTACCGAGAGTTCGTTGCTTGGTTTGCGTCTGAGAATAGAGACCCGGTCAGCGCGGTCTTTGCTGTCGACAAAGCGACAATGAACCATTCGCTTACCTTCCAGCCTGACCTGACCGGCCAAGAAGGCGTGTGGGCCATCATCGAAGACTCAAACGGACGTATGTGGTTCGGCGGGGAGTTCACCTCTGCCGCCGGCAGCTATCCCGGCGGATTCATTCGCTACTCTGATTCTGGTGTCGCCACCCCCCAGACCGTTGTCGATTCCGGATCAGAATGGAACTACCAAAATTCATCTACCACTCCACCTTTGGCCTGGAGCGACGTCGGCTTCGACGACGGTGATTGGCTAAGCGGTCGAGCCGAGCTCGGGTTCGGAGACGGCACCGAGACAACAGTTATAGACAACGCAAACTGGGGGCGGTCGGCCTATTTCCGCCACGAGTTCGAAGTGGTCAATGCTGAATCAGCCGAACATCTAGCGGTCGAAGTTACTGCCGACGATGGCTACGTTGCTTACCTAAATGGCGTAGAAATCGGTCGAACCCGGATGCCAGCCGGCGCACCGATGGCGAACACCTTAGCGATCGAAGCAGTGTGGGGCGAGGCCGAACGGCGAGCCGATCGGGTACTGGTCCCAACATCTTTACTCACCAACGGAACCAACGTCCTCGCAGTTGAAGTGCACAACACCAGCGATGGAGGCGATTTAAGTTTCGACGCCGAACTTCAAGCGGCAGGGCCGTTAGACCTCACTCCTCCGAAGCCGGAAGGCCCGCAACGCCCCGGGCCAGCAGTGTTGGTATCGGACTACACCCGAAGCGATCTAGTTGTCCTTCGATTCCACGACTACAACTTGGAAGATGTATCGAGTTATCTCGTCTACCGAGACGGCCAGCAACTTGGCTCGACCACCAACTCGTCTTACTCCGATCGAGCTGTGGCTGACGGAGCTACTCACACCTACACCGTGACCACTGTTGGCCGCGACGGCACAGAGTCGATGGCCTCAGACCCCTTAGTCGTTACGGTTGGAGATCCTGAATACACCAGCCGCCGATGGGCTCGGTCTATCGCCACCGATTGGCGATACAGCATTACTGATCCTGGATCAGAATGGAACACCCCTGAGTTCGATGACGAGTCCTGGGCCACAGGCACCGACCGAATCGGGTTTGGGCAACGCGGCCTCGATACAACCGTCGAAACCAGCAACAATTTGTGGCTTCGGTCAACAGTGACTATTGCTGACGCCCACGCCAACCCGACGGCACTGTTGATGTTCGTTGAAGCCGACGACGCTGGCATTGTGTACCTGAACGGAAAAGAAATTTGGCGCAACAATGTTGACGACGGCCCGTTCACCGCAGCTTCTCGACCCAAACGCGGACTCTGGGCCGCCGTGGATGAGCGGATCAAGTTCAACGTTATTCCCGGTGACCTTCTCGTTCCGGGCGAAAACACTTTTGCTATGTTGGTCAACAACCAGTCCGGCAGCGATGACCTGTTCGCAAGCTTGGGCGTGATGAGCTTTGGTTATGACCCAACTACAGCGCCACAAACGCCAACCGCTCTTTCTGCTACTGGAGCCGGGACCTCAGGGGTAGCGCTAACGTGGAGTCCTTCCGAGGGCGCCATCACCGCTGCCTCGTATGCCGTCTATCGGAACGGTCAAATGGTCGGCGTCTCAACGACCGGTTCGTTTTTCGATCCGGCCCCGGCTGGCACCTGGAACTACACCGTTGCCGCAGTCGGCTCGACTGGCTCGACCAGCGCTGCCACTACCGCAGTGAGCGCCACCGTAGATCCCGACGATCCGCCGCCACCTCCCCCACAAGATTGGGAGTGTTCGGTCGCCGTCAATGGCAACTCAGTAGTCATCAGTTGGGCCGACATTGGTGCGAACGGCTACGACGTAATTCCAGCCGATCAGACAAAGCGGTGGACCCGTTCGTTGAACTACACCCACGTATCTCCGGTTGCTTCCTACACTGTTGTCGCCTGGGGCAACGGCGTTAGCGGCAAGACGGTGAGTTGCGACAATCCCGATCCGAATATCGGAGGCGGTTGGCAATGTTCGGTCGCCATTGACGGAGCGACTGCGACCGTCACCTGGCCCGACATTGGTGCCAATGGCTACGACGTAATTCGCGACACCGATCCAAAGAAATGGGTACGAACAACAACCTACACCGATGTGACACCGGGCGCCGGCTACACCATCGTGGCCTGGGGCAACGGCGTAAGTGGCACAACCACGCAGTGCTCCACGCCGTAGTTTTGCCCCAACCTTTGCCGGTGACGACCAGGATCGAACGCTACTGGTCAAACAGATATACGATCAGCTCGGCGTGGCGGACGATCTATTGGCAGAACAACCTCTGGCTAAGAGGACAGTTGGAGCGCAATAGGATACGTTGCGTTGCTCTCGTCGCCGCCAGCGGTGAGTGTCATCTCATCGATGTCGTCGCCCGGGGCCAAGATAAATAGCAAGGTAACTTCGTCTTCGTTGACCGCCACGACATCGGATTTCTCAACCCGAACTGGATGTAGCTCTTTACCGTCGACTGACAGCTGCCAGAAGTCGGATTGAAAGAAGCCAGAATCGGGAGTAGCTGATGCCCGCTGGACGTGCACTTCGATTATGGTCAACTGCTCGTCGATGGCTGCCCGGTACGGTCCGTGGTCGATATCGACAGAAGCGGATTGGGGACGAAGGACCAGGCTCTGATCTTCGTCATCGGGATCATCAATAACCGAGGCTTCTGATGAAATCGTTCCCTCAACCGGATAGCCGGACTCAATCGCTGAACCAACAAGTGGAAGCAACGCAGGAATTCGTCCCGGTTCGGCGATCTGAAGAACAAGGTCTTCGAGATCGGGATTCTCGTTCATTCGCAGCTTAAACACAATCGTGGTTGAGACTGCTTCGCCTGGTTCCACCTGGAACGACGACAAAATTTTACCGGTGTCGAATCGATCAACATCGTGTTCCTGGCCTTCGAAATCGACGATGCTCATATCCGATTCACGAACCCGAAGCGCAGTGTCAGTGGTATTAACCAAAACCGCTTCCAAGATTAGAATCGGTCGGCTGTAAATATCATCGGTGCGAGGAACAATCCGCACCTCAGAAACAGACCATTGCATTCCTGAGTGCACCACCGTCGGCCGTTGATCAGTTTCGGCCGCCACCGTTTCAACGTCGGCGGGCTCCACTGAGACAACCTCATATGGATTGCCCGCTGCTGATTCGATGCCAACGGTTAGTAGTCCGACGAGCAACGCCGTCGTCGTCACTAACCACATCGCAAACAGAATTTGAAATGATGTTGGATCGTTTTGTCTAATGCTGATTGATGTATTCGCCCTACCCACGTACTAATTCTCGTTCTCAGAACGTCAGAATCAGCACCGATTCAGCAACCGACACAAGCTTGAAATCTGAACTACATTGGTGTGATCCGTCAACAAGAAAATGTCGACAAATCCGCGACTCGATTTACCTAGTCGAAGTTCTCCCAATATCGGGAGGGCCGAGGCCCTTGTTGGCCTTGGTACTTTGAACCAAGCACCCCTGTTCCGTATGGGTTATCGGCGTCGGTGCTCATTTGGATGAAGCTGATTTGTCCGATCTTCATCCCGGGGTACAAGGTGATGGGCAGACTAGCCACGTTCGAGAATTCGAGTGTTAGCTGTCCGTCCCAACCGGCATCAACAAATCCAGCCGTGGTATGGATCAGCAAACCAAGCCGACCAAGACTCGATTTACCTTCAATACGCCCCACCAGATCAGCTGGTATAGCAACTCGCTCGGCCGTCGACCCAAGCACAAACTCGCCCGGATGGAGAATAAACGGATCTGAATCGCTGGCCTCGACAGTGTCGGTCAATGCTTCAAGGTTGGCCTTCACATCGATATGGCTAAACGTATGGTTTCGAAAAACGATGAATCGATGATCCAACCTGAGATCGACCGACGACGGCTGCACCGCCGACTCTTCGAAAGGTTCGATGATAATCCGGCCGTTGGCTACTTCTTTTTTAATCGTTCGGTCTGACAGAATCACCTTTGAAACACTAGCGCACTCAGCTGCGAACCGGCCAGGATCAAAGCCTAAAGGCGCACTATCGGAGTTCAACGTTTACAAGACCTGCGAACCGGCTCAGCCAGCGCCCGTCAAATTAGTAATCGTCGTACACGCCGCTGAGCGCATCTGTCATAGTGAAGCTAGCAGCGGCCAGATCTGTCGACACATAGTCAACGGTGAGAGTACCAGCTACCCAAACGGCGCCCCACGTTTCGTCCATCGTAAGCCCATTGGCCTTATCTACGTTGACCAGGATCGTCTGGTAGGCGGGCGGTGCCGGAACGTGGATGCATGCCCCGAAGTAGGGAACGAGAAGAAACTCAGTGACAATATCTTCATCGCTGTTCAGTGGGGCAACGAATCCAGCCAGTTTCACTTTCGTCCCGTCAAATTCACTGTTCATAGCGTCGCTGTTAGCTTCGTATTCGGCCTGCATCTCAGCGTAGATTGTTTCGGCTTCGGCGGAACCATCCTCGAGTGCAGCAAGCCGATCCTGATAACGGGCAGTGATCTCATCGCTGGAATTATCGGCCGGTCGGAGATCTTCCCATGAGATCTCCTCGTAACCCTCGGTAGGACCGTTCGATGATTCGCTCTCGGTCTCCGATTTAGTAGTTGCTTCGGCCCACTCGTCAAGCGAAGCCCCGTACTCAACACCGTTTTGGTCACCGACTCCACTCAAAACTGACGCCGACTCCGCCGCCGTCTGGCGGTCCGGAGAACCACATGCTGACAGCGTCACCGAAACTATGGCTAGAACTGCGAGAATTCGGGCCCATCGTGGGGATCGAATCTGAGATCGGTCCGATTTGTTCTGCATGGATCTATACCTTTACGTTAAGTCCGTCTTGTATCGATCGGCGGTAAGCGGCGAAACCTGGAATAAGCCCGACGCCTACTGCTCCAACAATAACTCCGGCCAGAATAAGATACTGGGTCGGATCGAGCCAGGACACAGCCAGATCGACACCAAACCGGCGAGCAACGATCGGTCGTCCAACCACTAAAAGACCGTAGAGCATCCCGACGCCGAAGACGCAACCAGCCACCACGACGAGCAAAGTCTCCAGCACGATCAGCTGCACCACATGGTGAGCCCGAGCACCGACGGCTCGAAGGACCGCAATTTCACGCCGACGTTCGTTCAAGGTGGAGAGGATCGTCGTCAACATGCCGAGGAGCCCGGCCGCGAGCACAAATCCGGATACGACGAAGAGCACCTGTTCGATAGCCGATATAGTCCGCCAGAATTCGGCCAGCGTAGACCCGGGGATGATAGCCGACAGCGGCTCGTCTTCGAATTCGTTGATTTGGCGTTGCATTCGAAACGTCTCGGCTCGACTATCCAAACCGACCATGAAGGCGGTGATCGACGTTGGGGTAAGGTCGAACTTTAAGACCTGTTCGGCGTTAAGCGTGACCGCCGAGCGGCTGCCGTCTTGCCAGTCGACGTGAATAGCTTCAATACCAGCCAGGCTGACGTGCACAGTCCGATCAACCGGGGTGCCGGTCTTGTTGATGATCCCAACCACGGTGAAAGGTTTGTCGTCGTGGTCTGCGAAGTCGGCCGAGACGAGACCGTGTGACAAGGTGATTTCGTCGCCAACTTCATAGTCGAGGGATCTGGCCACATCAGCCCCGAGCACCGCATCGTACACGTTCTCAAATTGTTGACCCCTTTCGATGGTCAACGACTTTTCATCGGCGTAACGATAGTGCTCAAAGTAATCCCCAGTAGTACCCATCACTCGAAAGCCGCGATGGGAATCACCAAGAGAAATCGGAATGGTCCATGCCACCTCTTCCGAGGCGGCGATCTGCTCGTATGTTTCCCAGCTGACGTTGTTGGTGGCGTTGCCGATACGAAAGACGCTATACAGAAGCAGATTTGTCGGACCGCTTCGAGCTCCGACGATGAGATCAGTTTGGGAGATCGTATTGAGGAAACTGGTTCGGGTTTCCTTGCGGATCTTGTCGACCCCAAGCAGCAGCGTCACACTGATAGCGATGGAAAAAACCGTCAGGGCGAGGCTGGTCTTGCGAAATCGGGCGCTTTTGAGAGCGATGCGCAGCAGAGTCACCGTTCGCCCCCTGGTATTGGCTGGCTCGGGTCGAGCTCAATGGAATGGGGGAAGCGGTTCGCCAACTGTTGATCGTGGCTGACGAATATCAGGGTGCAGCTATGGGCTTCGGCCTCGTGAAACAACAGATCGAGGAAGCGGTCACGGTTGTCGGCATCGAGCGCCGAGGTTGGCTCGTCAGCGAGAAGGATCTCCGGGCTGCCGATCAATGCTCTGGCAACGGCGGCCCGCTGCTGCTGACCAACGCTCAACTCCACTACCGGCGACGAGTGCAGGTTGTCGCTGAGATTCAGCGCTCTCAGCAGGCTCCGGGCTGCGGACTCGGCACCACCGCTAGCAGCGGCTCGCTCGGCTTTCCTAGGGGAGAAGGCACACGACAAGGTTACGTTCTCCAAGGCCGTCAAATAAGGAAGGAGGTTGAACTGTTGGAAAACGACGCCCATATGGTCGGCTCGGAACCGATCACGTCCACTTGACGAAAGCGACCCGAGATCGGTGCCCAACAGGCGGATCTCTCCACTCGTCGGGGTATTGATACCAGTTAGCAGGCTCAACAACGTGGTCTTACCGCTCCCGCTCGCCCCTCGGACGAACAAGTGCTCTCCAGCGTTGAGTGTCAGCTCGTCGATGGCGACGATGTCCGATGCCTGGCCTGGCCACCGAAACCTCACCCCATCGAGGGTGACGACGGAGCGATCGTTACTTGTCACCTAACCGAGTTCAAGCACAGTCGATGATGGCGACAACTCAGCTGCGGACTGCCCGGAGGGAGAAGCCCATTGGGCGTCTACGTCTTCGAGATTTGAAAACTCCTCAAAAAATGCAGCAGTGTCTAACTGCCTGATTTCGTCGAGGTTCTCACATTCGAACCGCCACGAAGCTATCAACTCAGCATGACTCCCCTCGAACTCGACATCGGTGTCAACTCCACCGTCAAGATCACAGCCCGCCTCTTTGTTTATGACGAAGACGTCGGGCTTGGAGAGTGCCTTCGTGCGGTCGGCGACCAAGGCCTTTTCGTCATCGGTCGAGGGCTCGTACTCGAACCCAAAAATGTTGTACGTGGGGCTAACAAGGTCAACGATCAACTCTCCCTCACCCCAGGCAACCGAAAGTTCTGCCACCCCGTGTTCGTGGGCCCCCAGACTGCCGCCTGACCCATCCGCATCATGATCATCGTCGTCACCATGGTCATCGTCATCACCATGGTCGTCGTCATCACCATGGTCGTCGTAATCATGGTCGTCGTCATCATCGCCATGGTCGTCGTCGTGACCATCGTCGTCGTCATCACCATGGTCGTCATCGTGATCGTCGTCCTGATCATCAGGTGCAGCGCTGCTAACGCTTGTGGTCACCTTCTCGGTTCCGCCATCGTCGTCCGCTCCCGGTCCGGTAACGGAATCGTCAGCGCCGCAGGCTGTTAGAACGAATGCAAGTACACCTACCGATATGCCCCATAGCAATGCTCCGGCATTATCTACCATTGTCCGACCAAATCAGTAATGAGAATCATAATCACTATGAGACTAGCCGCTACTAAGCCATATTTTGTTGATCCAACTGGGGGTTCCGCTTGTTAGCCCCGAAAAAGCCCTGGCAAATATCAACCAGACGAGCGCCTTTCGCGTTGCTAGAGGTCAACGATTGTTGCCTTGTTGACCGCTTCGAGCCCTTCCAGGGCGGCAACTATTTCCGGGTCAGGACGAACATCAAGGTTGATGAACGACAACGCTTCAGTTCGATTCTCGTTTCGACCCAAACGCCACTCGGCAATGTTTATGCCAAAATCGCCGAGAACAGTACCGACAGTTCCGATTACACCCGGAACATCGTCGTTCATCATTAGAAGAACGGTTCCGGTTGGGTCAGCTTCAAACCGATAGCTTGACACTTGAACGATTCTCGGCTGATCATCAGAGAACACCGACCCCGAGATGGTTCGCTCCCCACCGTCCCAGCTCACCCGACAAGTAATCTGGTTCTGATAGTCAGCTTGGCCTAATCCCACCGATCGAGAAACCTTAATCCCGCGCTCATTAGCGATCACCGGCGCGTTGACGAAGTTGATTGTTCCAGCCATCGTTGTTTCTACGACCCCTTTCAACAGACCGGAGGCAACTGGCCGCATTAGCTCTTCAGCGTCAGAGGCGTAGAGCTCGAGTTCGACCGTGTGGATCGGACCATCCGCCATCGCAAACTGCATCCGGCCGATTTTGGAGGCCAAGTTGATGAATGAACTAACCCGAGCAAAGTCCAGCCCTGGGGGAAAGGCTAGATTTACGCTGTTAGTAATTCGAGTTCCACGAAGCGCATCCAACACCTGATCAGCAATCTCGATAGCGACACTTCGTTGAGCTTCAGCTGTTGAGGCTCCAAGGTGCGGCGTGTGAATCACCTTCGGGTTCCCAACCAAAGGGTGGTTAGCCTCTGGTGGCTCTTCAACGAAAACATCAATCGCGGCGGTACGAAGTGTGCCCGCCTCCAGCGCGGCTGCTACCGCATCGACATCAACCAGCCCGCCGCGAGCCACGTTAATTAGGGTTGCTCCCGGCTTCATGGTTGCCAACCGCTCGCTATTTATCAGGTTCTCGGTGTCAGCCGAAAGCGCGGTATGCAAAGTTACGAAGTCGGATGCAGCGAGAACCTCATCAAGGTCAGCCAGCTCTATATTTGCTTCCAAGCCAACTCGCTCGGCCACGTACGGGTCATAGGCCATAATCGACATCCCAAACGCCTGAGCTCGAACAGCTACCGCTCGGCCAACCCGCCCGAAGCCGATTACACCGAGCACTTTGCCGCTGAGTTCAATGCCGGTATACAGCGATCGATCCCACCTACCCTCTGCCATCGAGTTGTGAGCTGGAACGACATTACGAGCCGACGCCAATAGTAAGGTCATTGTCTGTTCGGCGGTAGCGATCGTGTTCCCCTCGGGGGTGTTCATCACGATGACACCCTTGCGGGTCGCGAGATCTACATCAACGTTGTCGGTGCCAACCCCGGCCCGGCCGACAACCCGCAGCTTAGAACCGGCTTCGAGCACCTTGGACGTAACTTGTGTGCCCGAGCGAATAACGAGAGCGTCATAGTCACCGATAATGGCTTCAAGTTCGTCTTCGGACAGTCCGGTATTGATATCGACAACGGCGTCCGGTGCCGCTTCCAGAACATCAAGGCCGTCTTGACCCAATTTGTCTGAAACTAGGATCTTGTAATTTGGTGTCGACATAGTCATTTATCCTCAGTGTTATCTGGTAGGGCGTTCGGGGACGGACACATACCCGCTCCGATTTTGCTCGAGCCCTTTGCCGGGCTCAAGCTCGTTCTATTCTTCAACTATTGGTCTAGAAACGATCCGCAAGCGCAGAATCGTTGAAGACCAGGTGGCCTTGCTCGATTAGGTCAAGACAAGTTCGGGCCAAATCACGAAACGATTCATGTGAACTGATCCGGTCGGAGCCATCGGCAATCTCCACCATTCTGGCCCGCCCCAGTGCGAGCGCTAGGACCGGCGCTAACGACCGAGAAGTGACGACAACTTGAGCGTTGTCAACCACGGCATCTCGGGCCACGACCCCGGCAAAGGCAACAAATAGATCTACCGCTCCAGCAGCGGCCAGGTCGCTAACTCCATCACCGATTAGCAACTTGCGAGCTGAGCTATGTACCACTTCGGCGATCAAGTCATGCTTGCCGGTGCTATTAGTAAGATGACCTCCGCTGTACGACGCATACCTTCCTTCGCTTTCAGCGGCCGACCACCATTCGCCATCCAGCGGGTCGTATTGCGTCGGCACCGCGTGGACTCTATTCGGGTCGACACCCAACCAGGCTGCGAATTCCGACACTGGCTCAAGCAGCCCGCCGCTAACAATCCAATTTTGATTACCTTCAGCCTTCAACAAGGCAAGAACGTTCTTTGCGTCCGGGACAACCTCGGATTTGTATCGGAGTTTTAATCCTTGGATCTCCGCTTTGGTCGGATTGAGGAGCGCTAATCGCTCTCCGTAGACATCTTCTAGCGGGACTTGCCCATCCATGGCCTTATCGGTGAGCGCCGCAACAGAAGACTGCTGTTGGGGGTCGACAGCCAGTTCATCTATTCCTTCAACTGCCGACAACGTCGAATCGCAGTCGAACAGAGTTATGGGGAATCGTCTCCACCGAGCGGTAGTCACCGCTCATTAACGATACGTGCTTTCGGGCGCTACCGCATCGAGTTAACGCTGACTTAACCTAGATGTGCTCCCTTTCACACCTGCGGGAGCAAAACTGTTACATCAAGTTGATCCGCAATCCGCCAATAGTCACTTGATGATCGTTCAGGTAGCACCCTCGAGACCGAGCGGCCGAAAGTACAGCGTCTCGATCGACGGTCGTGACGTCGATAGCGCCCAAACCCTCGCCCCTACCGTCTACTGCTGGCACAAACCGAATGATGGCGTTTTCAAACTCGATAGAAAAGCGACCAGATCCATCATCTTGCACCGGCAGTTCGGTCATCGCTCCCCAACGGTCAGCCAGCCGGTTAGGCTCTGGCGTTTGTAGTTCGGCAGCGACAATGGCTGAGACCTGATCGGTCCGCACATAGGGTTTCCAGTTCTTCCCCGCCGGATACCACGGTCCACCGACTGCGTTCTCGCCATGACCGTCCGAGCCTTCCGGACCATCTCCGATGATCATTTGATCCATTTCGAGCAGCGCGCCTCCGGTATCGGCGGGGTGGAGTTGAACTCCATCGTGGCGAAATCCACTGCTGGCATCAAGATCGGTCAAATTGAACGCGATCCGTATTCCGAGCTCGTCGGCTCTTTCGCGGCGCCGAGCAATGTCGTCGACCTCGGTGATGACCATGTATCCGGTGTCGCCGTTGCGACGCTGACGGTAGCGATCGCCAGCCGTACCCGGTTCTATTGGGGTAACTACTTCGAGAAACTGGGATCCGATAGGCCACAACAGATTCTTTAAGCCAAAGATTTTTACTCCTGGATCGGTGAAGCACGGTTCGAGCCCTAGAACTAGGCCGATGTCCAGCGACGTGGTTAGTAGGTCTTCGCAAACGAGAGCAATTTGTCTGAGCCGTATCCACATAGCTCGATCTTAGGTCCCGCCAGGCAGACAGTGCTATTTGAATTGAGAGGGCACCAAGCACGCAGGGGCGGACCGATGGTTACCGTTCAAACTCCGGGATGCATAGCTCAGCGACAGCCCAAATAACGTTCTCACCTTGTTTGTGGGTGTAGAGGAGCCCAGTCCAGTCGACCCGATCAGCTTCGAAGAAAACTGTCCATCCCTGTGCCCCTTTATCGGGGGCGAAAGATTGACCGAATGGTTCGTTCGAAAGAACCGACGCCCAACCAACCCGAGCCGAGCCGAGGGTGTCTCCTGTTCTGAGCCCTACCGGTGAATACGATTGATCCGACGCAACCAATTTGATGAACGAAGGCGGTTGGTAGGCCATAGCGGCGCCAGCGTCACCTCGAGGATCGAACAACATGACAGCCTGCTTGCCCGAATCAGTGACCCAATGTTCACACCGATTAGGAGTGGTGGCTTCGGTTGCTCCCGGGACGTAGAAGTCGACAACCGGGCGGCCGCTGTCCACTGCCTTGGTACTGAGCGAAATGGGCTTTGGCTGGACTGTCGTGGTGGCAGAATCAGCGCTCGTGGGCGGCCCGGGTTTGGCCAATTCGCTACTGCCGTCTTGGCTTATAGTGGTGCTCGATCGAATTGCTGATGCCGCGGGCTTCACTTTATTGCTTGGTGTGCTGGTCGGCGGTGCTGCAGATCCAACCGTTACGGTGGACAGCGTCGGCTCAGATGGGTCAACTGAAGTCGACGTTGGTTTGGTTTCGGGGGCGAACACCGACGGAGTTGAGGTTGATGATCGACCAATCCCCGCCTCAGCACTAGTGACAGCGTCGGCGACTCCGGTAGGAATTGCATCAGGGCCGGGGTTTGTCGAACCGACGGGTTGTTCACGCTCACCGATCGTCACTCCCGATGTGGCGGTTGTTGATGTCGGGGTCGTTGTAGTCGACACATTGTCGGCAGGGTTGGTTTCGACCACATGAACACCGTTCGAGAACACCTGCCAAATTGCGATAGCAATCACACCCATCACAATCAACGCAACGGCGGTCGCCCGACGCAGGCGGCGAACAGCTCGATGTTGCAATTGTTCAACCGAGCCTTGACTCCGACCTAGTTGATTGGCCGACTCCTGAATAGTCTGGTCACGAAAGAAGCGACTCTCGATTACTTCCCGTTGAGCCGGTGGCAGATCTTCAACCATCTCTTCCAGCCACAGCCGGTCGACAGTTTCATTAGTTGAGTCAGACGATACGCGACCATCGTCGGCGATATCTGCTGGAATGGGTGTCGACCGCCGAAACTCGCCGATTGTATGATTAGCGGCAGCTCGATATAGGTAGCTTCGAAACGCAGGCTCGTTCCTTATCGGCGTTCGGTTGAACGCTCGGTAAGCATCGAAAAGAGCCAAGTGGGCGACGCCCTCTGGATCAGTCGCTCCTTTGGCTTTTGAGAACCGACGCAGCGGCTCCTTGTACCGATTGAACAAATACGAAAAGTCGTCGTCGTCCAGGTTGTCCGCGGTGCGCAACAGATCTTCGACTGTTTCCCCGGTCAGTTGATCTGCAATTTTCATCTATCCCCACCTCCCGCCCTATCGATAATGGAGACCTCAAACCCACCCGTCAAGGCCCCGACGAAACTTTCTTGCAATCGCCCGTAAGAAATAGCGCCCCGATCGCGCTTTAACCTTCACAAGCCCAAGGGGTGAGCTTTGGCTACCCCAAATTCTGATCAGAGATGCATAGGCCTACGCGTCGGATCGCAGAACACTAGCCAGCGACGAACCGGATAGCTCGAGATTTGATCAAGTCGGTTCTGCTACCTTGACCGATGGCCAAGCCTTCGTTGGTGGCGTAGATTAACGCCTCACCGTTTGCGGCCGCGTCGTAGACAATAATCGGTTCAAGACCCAACGGGGTCGGCTCGCTCGCTAGTACTGTATCTATCGACCACCAACTGGACGGTACATCGTGGTTGCCGTGAGCGGCTGCCGGCAGACCGAAACTCAAGCCACCGGTGTCAACGTCTTCCTGGTCGATAACCGCCACTCGAACGCTGGTGCCATCCACCCCGGCTAGTAAGTGGTCAAGGTCATACGTAGCGTTACCAACATCGAGTGTTGTCATCTCGCCATCTAACAACAGACCGATTGACCTACGAGCGTTGTTCTCGTCGATTGTCAAGTAGTAGACGGCATCATCAACTTGGATTGGGTTAATGGCATCATCGACCAAGGGTTCGACCTCAGCTGTTTCGGCATCGACCCGAACCACTCGTACCGTTTCCTCAGCGTCTCGGCGGTCAATCTGAGTGGCTAGAACAGAATTACCGCCCGGCGACCAGGCCAAATCGGTTAGGTACCTGCCGGGAGCGACCGGTAGATGTTCGTCGAACTGGCCCGAGCTCACGTCGAGAGTCCAGATGCCGCTGCCCTCCAGAGCGAAATCAGGCGAGTACGATACCGCCAGGGTCTGCCGCTCATGATTCAACGCTATGCCATAGATAATGGCGTCGTCGGGCACGGTATATATGGTCTGGGTATCTCCGGTCACCGGATCGAACGAAAAGATTCGGTAGTTAGGTCGGGCGCGCTGCTCGACGGCATAGATCACCTCGTGATCAGCATCGTCGATGACCTCTAAATCAAGCGAGAATCGGACTTCAGTAGTTGGAAGCACGTCTACTGAATCTCGGCCGGAAAATCCGATGGCCCAGACAGCAGTCGCCACTGTCATCACCACGATGACCTGAAGGGCAAGGACCGCTCGAGCTTTAGTCTCAGGTGCCATCTCTACTCCTCACTGTTCACTGTCTAAATAGAAACCTTGAAGGCACCGCTGGCGCCCAACCCCCAAGGGCGCTCATCTATGAACCCGGCTCGCACTACCATATATATGTGTTGTATCGAGCTCATGTTATGAGTGCGTTAGGTCTCCAAGCCTTTTAGTAGCCATTCCAACGCTGCGATAGGCAAACGTGCCGGGTATTTGCTCCTACAGCTTCGAGCTAGCAATCTCAGGCCCGAGGCGACCGGATTCGGCCTACAGTAGATCAAACGTGAAGGGCTGGAACGGGAAGGCGACTAGTACCTGTGGCTGGTATCGAACTCGGAATTGAAGGACTTGATGAATGTCGGGTCATTGGTGCCGGTGGATTCGCAACGGTGTACTCCGCTTTGGATGTTCGATTCGGGCGAACCGTGGCAGTCAAAGTTCTTGCCAACGTCGATGAAGACGGTCGACGACGCTTCGACCGTGAACAACTCTCGATGGGCAAGCTATCTGATCACCCCCACGTTGTTACGGCGTTTTCGTCCGGGTTTACCACCGGTGGACAGCCATACATAGTCATGGAACATCTGTCGGGCGGATCACTTGCCGACATCATTGATCGAGATCAGACAGTTCCGTGGGATCGGGCAGTCAGGTATGTCACCGCTATCGCAAAGGCGTTAGGTCATGCTCACAGTCAGGGAGTACTTCACCGCGATGTAAAGCCGGAGAACATCTTGCTAAGCCCAGAAGGAACGGCCAAGCTTGCCGACTTCGGAATTTCAACTGTCCGCGAGGGCGTCGCAACCCAAGCTGTCGGATTCTCATTAGCTCACGCCCCGCCAGAAACATTCCGAGACGGGCAAGACAATCGAGATGAGCGGTCCGACTTGTACTCGCTCGCATCATCGCTGCTAACAGTGGTTCGCGGCCAGGCTCCATACGAGAGCCCCGGCGGGAACTCTCAAATGGCCTACATGATGCGAATCACCGACCATCCGATTCCCCAGTTGGGCGATATTCGGTACGACAACTTTCTCGCTATCGCCATGGCTAAAGACCCAGCCGATCGGTTCCAGGATGCCGACGAGTTCATCGACGCGTTAGCGACCACGCTCCTATCGGTCGAAGATCAACCGCCACTAACGCCACCGGCCAGCAGAACCATTACTGACTCATCGTTGCCAACATCTCCCCCCGGCTCAGAACAAGTGTCAGAACAGCCGACCGAATCAGTTCAGTTCGATGAAGACACTAGAGCCGGCGATCGACTTATTGACCAGCCAACCACTGACGGGGATATCCCCCCTGCGACCGAAGGTGATTCTGGCGACGAGCCCGGACCACAAGACTCAACCGGCTCTCCGAACCTCGTCGAATCAGACAGCCAGCAACGAGACAACCCAGAACTAGACGACTCAGAATCAGACAACCCAGAATCAGACAACCCAGAACTAGACAACCCAGAATCAGACGGCCAGAGCCAGGACGACGTTCGCTTATCAGACCAGTCCGCCAATGTGGCCGAATCGGAATCAGGAAGCCGAGAAGCACAAGCGTCGCAATCGGTTCAATCGATTGGCGCGGCGATGGCACAGCCATCATCAGCTACGGTTCCTCGACTGCCCGGCTCGGAGCCGGACAAATCGAACAACGTGCAAGTCGCCGAACTCGAAGCAACCCCCAAGAAGTTCAGAAGAAAAGAAGCGGGGCTATTCGAGTCGGCCGACACCATCATCGCCGAGCGGGAACCGCCTACTGAATCCATCCAGAAAGAGCGCCAGAAAGGCATCATAGTTGCGGCCGTGATCGGCTTGATTGCTCTAGCTTTGTTCTTGGTATACCTGCTGAGACCATCTCCGCAAAATGTTGAAACGACCTCATCAAGAACTATTGCCATTCTGGAAACGGAGCAAGAGCCCGAGACAGAAGAAGCGGCAACTGCTGGTCGACTCAACGAGGCTGCCGGTGTCATAGCCGGACCTCATACCGATGCCGTTACCCAGCTGACCCGGCTGGGGCCAACCCAATTTATTTCGGTTAGCGACGACGGTACCGTTCTCGTTTGGGACGCATCAAACGAAAAGCTGGAGCCGACCGGGTTTACCGCTGGAGCTGACCTCACCATCACTCACTCGCTGCCCCTCAGCGATGGCCGAGTGGTATCGCGACGAAGTGACGATGCTGCCCTTATTTGGGATCCCGCCAATGTTGGCGACGAGCCGCTGACCCTCAAGGGCCGAGCCGGTGAAGGTGGGCTAGCCGAAACCGAGAGTGGACTAGTCGTCAGCGTTAACCCGAGCGGCAAAGCTCTAAGCGTCTGGGATTCAACCGACGTCGACAACGTTACCGTGATCGCCGGTGACGACTCAGTTGGACCGTTCGAACCAACCGTAAAAATGGCTGTCGAGGGAAATTCAGTCATAACCGCTAGTACAGATCACCAACTTACGTTGTGGACCATTGACGGTGAAACCGGCGGCGGAACGGTAGTTCCCGACGCGTTCGGCGGCTCCCATACCAGCACCATCAACGACCTCCTCGTACTGTCTGATGGTACGGTCGCTTCGGCCAGCGACGATGGGTCGATACTGTTGCAGCGGCCAGAAGACGATGGCGACGAAGTAATCATTTTCGATGAACATCCGAAGGCAGTTCTCGACCTGGTTCAGTTCGAAGATGGCCGGATCGGATCTGGAGGAACCGCCGCCTCGGTTGTCTGGAACCCTGAAAATCCGAAGTGGGTCCAGGACCAAGAAAAGACCGGACTAATCTCTCGACTCGGGAGAACAACTGAGCAGGCGATCCTACCCGATCAACGCTTGGCCATAGCCAGCTTCAAAGAAGTTGTGGTGTGGGACCCGAACCTGCCAAGTTCAAGTCCGATCGCAACAAAGTCGTCGGGTTCAAAAACTCATGATGGCAACGTCACCGCCATACTTGCTCTCGATGATGGCCGTCTGGTTTCGGCCGATGACAAAGGCGCAGTGCTGGTCTGGGATCCAGACAACAACAGCTAGAGCGGGATCAGCTCGGTAGTTGAACCAGCCTGAAATCGCAGGATCGCCCCAGCAACAACTCTTCTAGATCCCTCATCAACCGACCTTTGTTTCCTATGCTGAGGCCCAGCTTCGAAAAATGATCGGTGCCCAATCAGTGGTGCCTTTGAAGTTCGCCGCCGCAAGAGGAGACATTCGATGGACGCTACCCGTCGCAAAATAGTGCTCGGCCTGGGGGCTACCTCTGTTGCCGCTGGCTTAGGCATCGGCGCGGTTACCAACTTCTCCGATGACAAGTCGGCCGGTAGGGAACATTTAGCTGTGAAGGGTCAGTCTCAAAACCGAACTACAACCAAACCGTCCGAACAGGTTTTGGGCGACCGCCCGAACATCATCGTGTTTATTAGCGACGATCAGGCGTACGACACCGTTGGCGGACGCACCAATTTCTATGCCAGCCCAAACACCGACGAGCTTGCTGGCCACGGATACCTACTCGAACGAAGCTATGTAACAACCTCTATTTGCCCCGTCAGTCGAGCCAATATTCTCACCGGCCAGTTTGCGGAACGACATCAGCAACTTGGATGGCTACGACCGATCGCCGATGACAGTTTTTCGACCATCTATCCATTCGAGATGCGACAAGCCGGTTATCAAGTCGGCTTCGTCGGGAAATGGGGCATCGCCAATCCGCTGCCAAGCGACCAGTTTGACTACCTCGATGGATTTGAAGATCAAGGCCAATACTTTGAAGACTCAAGCGACCGGACTCACCTAACGGGTGAGCTTACCGATAGCGCGTGCGCAGCAATCGATCAGTTCACCAAGTCGCCGAAGCCATACTTGCTCATTGTCTGTTACAAAGCACCTCACGGGCAACTAGATCTCCCGCTACACGAAGCAATTGATACCACCATCAACTACCCAGCTTTTGATATGTCCGCCGTATCGGAGTACCCGGCTTCGGTTCGAGGCTTTGATGAGTTACCAGATTTTCTCGAACAGTCAGTTCTTCGTTCCGGGTTCGAATCGTTCATCGATCCGCTCGAGCGATATCAGCAATACCGAAAAGCCTACGCCGAGCTACTTTTCGGAGTCGACGTTTCGATCGGCGCCATCACCGATCACGCAACCAATGCCACTGACTTGGATGAGCTAGAAATCCTGTCTTTGTCCGACAACGGCATGATGCTCGGAGAGCACGGAATATTCGGCAAGTGGTTGATGTACGAACAAAGCGTCGCTATCCCGTTCGTATGGAAACCGTCGATTTATAGCAGCCACTCCCCTGCTATCAACAAGAGCTTCTGTTTGACAATCGATGTGGCCCCGACTGTGTTGCGAGCTGGTCGGGTGGAAATCCCAAGCACATACCAAGGAACGCCACTTCAAGATCTGTCGGTCGAGGCGAGGCCTGAGTACTACTACTCGTACTACGCAACGATGGGCGAGCAGTTGCCGGTTTGTCATGGCCTTCAAGACGAACGCTACAAATACATAGAGTTCGACCATCACGACTATCAGCAACTGTTCGATACAGTCACCGACCCGTCTGAGGTGAACAACCTCATCTCCGACCCAGCACTCAACTCTAGGATTAGAGACATGAAGGCCTCACTGGCCATTCATCGCGAAAACGCTGGCCCGTACTTTGAGAAGGCGTAGCTAGCGCCTTCGATCCCACCCGTAGGACTAAAACGAAGAAACCGGCGTTCCGCTCGCTCGGTGGGTGAGGGAGGGGAACGCCGGTCAGTTATTAATATACAACGAGAACGTCTGAATTGTCGACCCCGAGACCACCTATTTCTGAATGAAATTCTCTCGTAACGTTCAAGGCGGTTCGTTTCTGACCAAAAACCGCCGTTTTCAGGCTCCGAATTGCGACTAGTTGTTCAAAATCGCCCTAAGAGTTTGCACTCTGGCCGGGCGAGAAGCTGCAGTAGGTCTGTCGACATAGTCCTAATGAACACGAGTAGGCGCTCGGAAACCGCATCAAAATTGCCTAGATGAACGTCGACCATATTGACGTGTCAAAAATATGGTGCCGACAAACACTAATTCGGTGGGTGAACCGCATTTGCCGACACCAAGATCTTGTAGACGTAAGTAACCGCCTTGCTAACACCGCTTCCACCATGGTGCCAGTTTTTGAGCCCTAATTCGTGGGGCCTTTGGCCCTTTCGACCAAGGTATCACGAGGTAGGACACCCATTGCAAAAAAAGTTGGAGGTTTTGCCTCGACCAACACAAGCAATGGACCTGAAAACGGCGGCGTGTACGAGGCCATATCGAACGGTTTGTCGAATGACGGGCAGCTCGAACGGTGTAAGGCCAGCTGCTTTAAGTTACAGGCCAGCCCACCACTGGCCTGCACTTCTTTAGTCGCTTGAGCCTCGATCTGCGGGGGACCGATTTTTGAAATTCCTACCGTGACCAAACCGAGCAAGCTGAGACTGCTTGAGTTTTGGCGTCGTTTTGTCGATATCAGGTCCAGTTCGTGATCGGCAATTGTTGGCGAGTAAAGGTTTAGGTCGTTTGTCCGCTTCCCAGAAAATTAGTTCGTCGGCAATTGTTCGGAC
This sequence comes from uncultured Acidimicrobiales bacterium, assembly GCA_937922805.1. Classification (GTDB taxonomy): domain Bacteria; phylum Actinomycetota; class Acidimicrobiia; order Acidimicrobiales; family SZUA-35; genus JAHELU01. The sequence goes on from CALAJV010000001.1 coordinate 114,203, forward strand.
CTGGTTGGCTGTTGTGCTCCTAGCCGGAGTCCTCGTTGTGTCGCTCGCCGCCTCGCCTTCACCGGTCGAGGCGTCAACCTCGACCGAGGACTGCCAAATCGAAACTCCGAGCAACGCATACGAAGCGCAAGTGTCAGTGTCGCCGCCCCACGCTCAGGTCTGGCGACTGTATCAAGCATTTTTTCTGCGTCAGCCAGAGCAATCTGGTTTCGACTATTGGCTTCAACAGCGAAGCGACGGTGCTGCACTCACTACCATTGCCTATCAATTCGCGACTGGGCCGGAGTTCGTTGGCCGATACGGCAACCTGTCTGACGCCGACTACGTCGACCTTGTGTATGCCAATGTGCTTTGTCGACCGCCGGAACAAGACGGCCGTCAGTACTGGATCTCGTTGTTAGCTTCGGGCGGGCTTAGTCGGTGGGAAATGATGGTCAACTTCGCTGAACTGCGCGAGTACCTCGGAAACACTTCGACCTGCCACAGCATCTATCCGGCTGAATCGGCCGCGACTGCCGGATGCCCTCAGAGCCGACAAGTTCCGCTGGGACAAGCGTCGCTGGCCGCAAACGGCTACCAAAGCTACACCACAAACGTCACCCGACAAGGCGGCTCCGTTGGATTCTTTAGCGGCGTGATCGTTGAAAATGACAGCGGCCTTTTCAAAACGGGTCCGGCCCGTTGCTCAGTGGCGTCGATTAATGGCAATTGGCTTGTGGCGTCGCAGAAGGATCGAGCTAACCCCGGAGTTCTCGGCATCGGGGTCATTGACGGAGCTCACGTGAAAAACTCGTCAGACCGCGGTGACCGAGGCGTTTTCGGTCTACGGTTTGATTCGACCCCGTCGTCAGTTTCCGAGGTCTGGCCCGGCGACACCCTAAGCCCAGACGATCGACGACTCAATAGTATTATGTCGGCCAACGGAGTGACCTCGTTGGAGTCTTGGCATAGCGCGGCTGAAGAGTCGATCTACCTTTCACAACTGGCTCCCAATGAAATCGTGGACCCCTCGGAGTGGATCTGGGCCGCTGCCGGAATTCCTCTGATTCTGAGCGGTCAAATCAACGACAACTTTTACAACGACTACGTGAATGATCCATACACGTTCCAAACGTTGCGGCATTCATTCGTGATGTTTGATCAAGACAGCGATCGATTGTTGTTCGGAGCCACTTCCAGTCTTGATGTTCTAGACCTTGTTAACTGGGCGCCCGTAAATGGCTACGAAGACCTAATTATCTTCGATGGTGGCGGTTCTACCGAGTTCAATGTCGGTGGTCAATCGGTCGTCGCCGGGACCCCTCGCGATATCCCGGTCTGGCTGGGCATCGGCTGTTGACAGCTAAGCCCTGAGCGCCGCCGCTGGAGGAATCGGTAAAGGTAGTCAATGTTTGAACCGACTACCTGAGGAACAGTTTGTTCGCAGTATCGGGCGGGGGCCAGATGGAAGATCACAGGGTACGATCGCGGCTCTTTTCAGGTGTAATCGCGTCGGTCTTCGTCGCAATTGTTGCGCTCACGGTCACGGTTACTGGCACCGGGCTCGAGACGTATACCTCCGCTAGCCAGCAAGTATCGAGTGTCGGCAGCACCGGGGATCGCGGCTCAGTAGCTGTGACTACGACGGACCAACAAGACCTTCTGACCGCATCACCATCCGGTGACGACCACGCGGCTGATCTGCTCGGCGACTCAGCTCCGGTCGCGCTTGGATCACCCCCGGACGAGTTAGCCATGGTAGACGAAGCTGGTTTGTCGACCGACAGAAACCGAAGTTCAGCCGCTGGGGTTAGCGAAGATGCCGACAAGGCTGTTGCTGGCGCCAGTCGAGTTGGACTAACTAGGCAATCAACAGGGGTCGACAACACCGAACCCAAAAACGCAGGCAAGACATCCACCAACACCAGTGCGACCAACGCTCGAGGAACCGTGCCCTCTACTGAAAACGTTAGAACCCAACCGACCGCGTCCATCCCGACAACCACGAGGGCTGCTCGCACCGGAGGCGACCCAAAGATCACAGTTGGCCCAACCACAGTCTTTAGACCAGTGACCACGGCGAGGCGGGTCTCGAACCCGACGACGAGAAAGGTTGGCACCTCCACTAGCGTTCCAGCTGCGGTCAAGCCAGTAGCCAAAAAGCCAACGGTAGTGAAGCCAAGCACCGCTTCTACCAGGCGCGGATCGACAGCTTCTACGACTCAGACCGCGACATCGATCGCCAAGGCCGGCACTCAGCCGACGTCAAGTCCAACAACATCCAAACCAACAACTGCCACTCCCGCAACAACGAAACTCCCCGCCAAAGCACCAACAACCAAGGCACCAACAACCAAGGCGCCAACGACCGGTTCCTCGACCACCTCACCGGCAAACGCTGGCCTGGCAGCTAAGGCACTCTTTGTTGATGGGACGAACGGCTATGGAGGTAATCCGGGCACTGAGCAAGCTCCATTCAAGCGACCGATCGAAGCGCTAGTCAAAGCAGAACCGGGAACGACGATCTATTTGCGGGGCGGAACGTACTCCGACCAAACCCACGGCACTAACATCATTCGGAGAAGCGGCACTCCCGACAATTGGATTCGGATTACTCCCTACCCAGGGGAACGAGTTGAGTTAGTTGCCGGTGGCCAATGGGGAAATGGCTTTGAAGTCCAAGCTGCGTCCTACATCGAAATTTCAGGATTCGTGATCAGAGGTCGTAGCGACAGCATCCACGGCAGCGGCGTCTTCGGCAAAGATGGCGCTCACGATGTTCGAGTTGCCAACAACTACATCGAAGGATTCGGCGGTGCTGGCATATCGTTCGTCAAGAGCTCACGAGTTCGCATCGAGGGTAACGAGGTTCGCAACAACGCAATGCGTAGCCACTATCAGGGAAGCGGCATTTCGTTGTATCGATCCGAGGGTGCAGCTGGGGCCGGCATCTCTAATGTGATTAGGAACAACTACGTCGTTGGCAATCGCAACGAGGTTCGAGCTACCGACGGTCGGATCACGGACGGGAACTGCATCATCCTTGATGAGCTCGACCTCTCCGGTTACCAAGGTTCAACGTTGATCGAAAACAACGTCTGTCTCGAAAATGGTGGTCGCGGTGTCCTCTTGTTCTGGTCGAGCAACGTTACCGCCAGAAACAACACCTTGATCGGAAATGGTTGGAGTCCGGAGCTAAGCAGCGGCCGAGGGGAAATGGCAGCTGGTCATGGAACGAACATTGTGTTCAACAACAACCTCGTGTTCAACCGGTCAGGCGTTTCTTCCTTCGTACGAACCAACGCCCAAGCAACGTTCACCAACAACTATGTGATGTCCGGCCCGCCGCCAGATGCCGGCAATCACCTTTTGAACCCTGATCGACAATATTTCAACGGGGCTTCCGCCAGCGGTCCGGTTACCAATTTCAGGCCGACGTCATCAAGTGGCTTGGCCGGTACCGGACGGAGTGACCTGCAGTCGACCCACGATTTGTCCGGTCGCTCCCGATCCGCGCCAGGAACCGTTGGAGCTCTTGAACAGTAGAGTTTTGGCCAAATAGCCAGCTACAAACCCATTACGTTGCTTCAAATTTGCATTACCGGTGAACTTCTTAGATAAATAGTAAACACTTGAACTACTAAGAAGCGAGGCTGGGCGATGGTGGCAACATGCAGGTTGGCAGCTCTTGTCGCGGTGGCGGTCGTGTTCGCCTCCGGGTGCGGGAGCGACGATGAACAGGTCTCTCCGACTACCAATCAGAAGGTCACGATCACCTCGACCAGCTTGGCGCCGATCACTGGCACCGCTCCGACTAACGGCGAGTTAAGCGCTGAGGATTTAGCAACCGACGCTGACGACCTCGACTTGGTTGGCAGCGGCACAGCCGATGAACCAAATGCCCCTTCCACGACCGAAGTTTTGGATGAGTTCGTAGCTTCTACCACGGCCAACCCGGTCAACGCCGAGAAAATCGACCAAGTGGGAACTGAGATAGTCGAAGCATGGTGGTACCCATCAGGGCCGACCACCTATGCCGAGTTAGCTGACTCACTCGAAGACAAATCACTAATCAGCCAAGCGCTCGCCGACCAGTGGCGGACACAAGGCAACCAAACAATCATCCCAGCCCCCGCCGAAACAAAAATCATACGGATGTGGCCAGTCCGGGTAGCCGAAGACAACGCCACCTTTCAAATATCGGCAGTAGCCGAAGGCGAAACCGACGAGACCCTCACCTTTCTCGAGTTTGAACTCGACGAAGGACAGTGGAAGGCGGTCGGAATCGAATGAGCAAACACATATCCCGGACCGTCGTTGCCGTCTTGTTGGTGGCCGCTCTTCTATCAACTACCGGCAGTCAGGCCTCAGCCCACGAACCAAGCTGCGGCGACCACCCAAACCAAAATAGGGGTTTGGTCGTATCTTCGAGACAGAGTTTAACCGGTGAGCAAGTTGGCAACGCTCGACTAATAATGGGGGTCGCTCAACAAAGGCGCCTACCTCGGATAGCAGCCGAAGTGGCGATCACGGCCGCACTGCAAGCCTCGTCGCTTAAGAACTCTCCTGGTAACAACCTAGGGCTGTTTCAGCAAACTCCTCGTTACTACCCTGGCGTGGCTATCTCCTCGCCTGGTGGAGCTACCAATGCCTTCTATGACCGGCTCATCACGGTCCCACGATGGCGAACTACCCCAATCGCAACAACTGCCCGAACTGTGCAGGCTGCCAAGGCGACAAGAGCATTTACGAACGCCGCTCCTATCGCAACGGTGGTTGTTGACCGGTGGTGGGGCAATCCTGATAACCCAACCGAATGCCCTACCGGCGACCCGTCCACCAACGGCACCGACCAATCAAGCAGCGACACCAACCCTTCATCAGCAACGAGTGCGTCAGCACCAAGTTCGGCCGCAACGAGTTCGCCAGCAGCGAGTGGCTCAAACGGGGCAACCGGCCAATCGAACAGCCAAGCGAGTGGCAACAGGTCCAGTGCCTCACGTAACTCACCAACCACGACCCAGAGAAGTTCGGCCAAAAAATCGACAACAGTCCGAAAGATAACGCCGCCCCGGATCTCCACCGTCGCCGGGACGAATCGAGTCACGGTTCGCGGCATCGTCGTGAATCGAACGATTGGCAGCAACCTTCAACGCCTTCTGACCGCAGCAAGTGAAGACGGCCTTACCCTTACCGGCTCTGGCTGGCGCGATCCTGCCCGCCAAATAGCACTTCGAAAACAGAACTGTGGCCGGAGTACGTTTGCCATCTATCAGAGGTCGCCCAGCCTTTGTAAGCCTCCGACTGCCCGACCAGGAACGTCGAACCATGAGAAGGGCCTTGCCGTCGATTTTCGAAATTGCAGCACCCGTTCGACCGCATGCTACAAGTGGCTGAAAGCCAACGCCAGCAAATACGGCCTCCGGAACTTGCCGTCGGAGCCGTGGCACTGGAGTGTCAACGGGCGTTAGCGGCCAGCGAAATTCACCTGGGGGCTTGGTGTCGATGGGGTAACGCCAAGGTCAATTATCGGAGCGTGGTATCCGGTTTGGGAGCGGTAGTACGGCCACTGACTAGCTAACAACTCCTCAAGCCCACCGGGTAACGCGCACCGACGAACCATCTCTACTATCTCGGCGCACGACCCAGATGAAATCGACGAACCATCAATAGTCGTGTAGTCGCGAGCCAACGCTTCGGCAACTACTAACCCAGGGATTCCTCGCCCAAGACCTTCCAAGATGGCCGAACTCGCAACCGACAGTGACACGAACATCATGTTGGGAAGGGCTAACCGTAGCGGATGCTCAACTACTGTCTTCCACTCAACCGAGCCGTCAATGACTCGATCTAACCAAGCTTCGTTCTCACCGCTCAACCCTTTGGGCTTAAAGTAGATTTCGATATTGCAGTCGTTTTTAAGCTGTTCTAGCCCATTGAAGAACTTGTTGTAAGCCACCTCATGTTGGGACTGGTGCACAAAAGGCATCAACCCAAGAGTGTTCTTTCCGCCCAGAATGACTACAGACAAAGGCTCATTGGGGTCGATGAGTTGCATCGTCGGCGTGTCGAGCATGAGGTCGGGCCGATGGGCCACTTCCACATCCGGGAATCGAGCTTTCCACGTCTCGCAGCCAACTTGTGTAACAGCGTTAACCCGATCGAAGGTATCCCGATGCCGAGCTTGGACATCAACTGGATTGGCCGAGTGAGGCCACAACGTTACGTTGCCTCCTCGGGACGAAACTGCGGCCGCGAAAACCGTCGTCTCCATGTACAAATTGTCAGCTACGTGCGCTTGTTTCACCTGGCGAAGGTCGACTTCAGCCACACAGAGTTCATACATCTCATTGAGGCTAGGCAGCAGCATCTCTCCCAACCAGTCAAGCCAATCCCCCTCGATCGGTACTGTTAGTCCAAGTTGGGTCTGACTTGTCTCGTTGGCACCAACCAGGTCGGAGGATTCAAACCAAGCGACCGTGTCGTAGTCATATTTGAATACTGGGAGCAGCGATCGCGGCGGCAGGAACGTCGCCGACAAGTCCAACGGTTCGAACGTAGTCCGATCGTAGGCAAGACCTTGGATTACGTAGCCGCTGGCATACACCAACGGGTCGACCAGTTCATCAACCACAGTTTGAATCGAACGGATGCCGGCGGGCACGACGGCTACTTCAGTATTTTCTTTATCGACTTCTTTCGTTGTGCCCCGGCTACGCAGCAGCACCGGGCTCGGTCTTAGCACCAGTGAATTGAGTTCATTCCATTGATACGGATCTGATCGCTGATTCACAAAGCAACAAAAGAATACGTTCGCTCCCAGTCGGTAAAGCTCCCGATAGAGATAAAACTGTCCGATCTCTGTTGGCGTAAACGAACTCATGTATTCAATCGGCTTGCCTGAAAGCTCAACAAAGACGGGGTCGGTTCCGGCCTCTTTCGCTATCGAAGCTGCCAGGCGACGGACCGGCTCGCGAACACACAGCTCAGCGTAGATTAGTCGGAACACGGCTTCGGTCAGCATTGGGCCAGCTAGGTCGGTCTGGCTTTCGAACCGTGACCGGAACTCGTTGGCCAACTCAAGTGCTTCTCGCTCTAGCGGCACCGAACCTTGAGGCATCTCAGGCCATAGTTCTGCTTCGCTTTGAAGTCGAATTCGTTCCTCGACCACGTTGGCTGAAAAGAAGCGACCACCTTTTACTAGGAGCTCAAGACTGGTCTCTTGGCAGACGTTGAATTGGCGGTACTCCATCGTCGGACGAACCCGACTAATCGGAGCAGCGGCGGCAAACGAAACTTCCATCGCTTGGATCTCATCACGAAGAGCTTGGTTGGCCATTGATTCTGGCAACGTCGACCAGACCGGGATGCCGCTGGGCTGTCCAACGATCGGTTTCGATGCTTCCAAAGTGAACAAAGCCAGCCGATATTTGAGTCGAGCGTGACGAGGGTAGACGGCAACACCTTGCCGAAGAATCGCTAGCGCTCGGCTACCAGAGCCAACGCGAATCAAAACGTCAGCAAGAGCCAAATAGAGCGTGGCAGAAGCCGATACCGCTCCTCCATTGCCAGCTACCCAACTGTCTGCGAACCGACGCCAATGACCTTCATGCCATTCCAAATCAGCGGCCTTCTCTGGCAACGTTACTAGTGGCAATAGTTGGTCGTTATCAAACTTCTCGGCGTTGCGTTCATCCTCGCTAGTTACGAGATCCTGCCATCGTTTCAACGCAGTTGGCCAGTCATTTTCAATCATGGCCTCTTGAGCCCACCGACTTAGCGAACCGGCACTTGATGGCCATTGCTCAACGGCAAGTCGACATATTTCCTTTGCTTTGTTGTACTTGCCGTCAGATCTATAGACATGAGCTAATCGACCATAGACTCTTGGGTCAACGGCCGGATCTCGCTTGATCGCTGCCTCCAAATAGGAAGCCGCTTCCGAGTAATTCCGCACTTGCAACAAGACGTTTGCCAGCTCTATTAGCGCTAGGCCGTCATGTCGGAAGGCTTCGCTCGTTTGGTGTAGAACCTCAATCGCCTCGTCTCGGCTGCCTTCAGCTGCTAACCCCTGAGCGAACGCTACATACGAGTCAGCACCTACCGCGTGACCGTGACGCTCGATTACGGTCCGATACCGAGAAACAACGTCGGCGCTGTTCTTGGCCTTTTTCGCCAGCGCAGCCCATTCCAAATCAAGTTCTATTTGGTGGCCCAATGCAGTCCAGCCGGAGTAGATAGCCCGATCGGCTCCAATCAAGTTACCGGCCTTGAACCGGCAGATCGCCAGCTTGATATAGACGACTGAATCAAGCTCACCGTAGTGACCGATCAACCATTCAAATCGGCGGACAGCCTCGACCCACCGAGACGCCGACATCGCCACCTGGGCCCATTCGAAATCAAACCGCTCAGAACGACCGTGTTTCTCCCAACCCTCCATGATCGCAACATCAGCCGCGGCATAGTGACCAATGGCTTTGTTGGCAACAGCTAGCTTCAGGTAGATAACCGGAGGCGCGTCGTTGTGATTGGCTAGAACCCATTTGAGCCGCTCGATTGCCTCAGTCCACTGCTGAGCTTTGATGGCGATTTGAGCGTGTTCAATATCGAGTCGCTGCAACCTACCATGCACAGCCCAGCCTTCGGCGATGGCCTTGTCTGCCCCATCAAAATCCCCAAGGTCACTCTTGGCTATGGCAAGCTTGACATAGGCCACCGGGGGCAACTTTTCCGTGGTACTGGTGAGTTCTTCCAGCCGTGATGCAGCTGCGCCCCAATCTCGTTGCTTCATAGCGATATCGGCCCATTCCACCGCAATGATCGATGAATCCGGGAAACGGGCCCGACCAGCGAGAATCACTACCTCAGCACCATCAAGGTCGCCTTGTTCCCGGTGGGCTATCGACACCCACACATACAGCTGCGGAGTTACATCAACATGGTCGAGCAATGGCGTTAGCCGTTCCACCACTTCCGACCATTGCTGGTCACGAAACGCCGCCTCGGCCGCGGCGACATCCGAACCATTAGAGGTTGGACCTTGTTTTTGGCCATCGGCTCCCGGATCATCCTGAGCTTGGCTTCGCCGCCCGAACTTCCGGATCTTCATCACAGGCAAAGGCTTTCGTTCGACGCTTTTTTCTCGACCACTAAAACTTGATAAGACGGCCACGTTACCAGTCTCTTGCTGAGTTATGGTTACATTTCAGTGCATCAATAGACGCATGTTCGCCGCCGCTTGGAGATATCGCTTTGTTCGATAACAAGACCATTCTAGTTACCGGTGGTACCGGTTCATTTGGAAGACAATTCACCGAAACCATATTGAATCGGTACTCACCAGCCAAGATCATCATCTACAGCAGAGACGAACTAAAGCAGTTTGAGATGCAGTCGACCGAGCCGTTTGCCTCTAATAAGGGGGTTTTGCGGTGGTTTATCGGCGACGTGAGGGATGAACCCCGATTGCGGATGGCGATGGAAGGGGTCGACTACGTTGTCCACGCCGCTGCCCTCAAACAGGTACCAGCCGTCGAATACAACCCGTTTGAGGCAGTCAAGACCAATATAATTGGCGCAGAAAACATTATTAATGCTTGTATGAGCAGCAACGTGCATCGCGTTATAGCGTTAAGCACAGATAAGGCCGCTGCACCAATAAATCTTTATGGTGCAACAAAGTTGGCGTCGGACAAGTTGTTCATCGCCGCCAACAATCACCGCGGGTCACGCGACATTCGCTTTTCAACCGTTCGGTACGGCAACGTGATGGGCAGTCGAGGCTCGGTCATCCCCTTCTTCCAGAAGAAGGCCACGTCCGGAGTTATTCCGGTAACCGATGAACGAATGACGCGCTTCAACATCACGCTCCAACAAGGGGTCGATTTCGTAATCTCATGCTTCGATCGAATGTGGGGCGGTGAAACGTTCGTGCCGAAGATTCCTTCTTATCGAATCCTCGACGTCGCCGAAGCCGTCGACCCAAACGCCGCGGTCAAAACTGTGGGTATACGCCCCGGCGAAAAACTACACGAAGAGATGATTACTCGAACCGATTCACTCATGACAGTCGAGTTCGACGACTACTTCGTGATCCTTCCATCATCGGAACAATGGAACGTCGATGACTTCCGCCGAGATAGCGGGTCGAGCAAAGGCCGCTCGGTCAAAGACGGTTTCAACTACAGCAGCGACAAAAACCCTGACTTCTTGACCGTTGAAGACATTCGCGCCCTGATCGAATCGGAACTGCGGTAATGTCCTACGTTCCGTATGGACGTCAAGTAATTGACGAAGATGACATAGCCGCTGTTGCTGATGTACTGCGGGGCGATTGGCTTACTACCGGACCAATGGTCGACGCTTTCGAAGCCGCCTTCTCATCGTTCGTAGATGCCGACTACGGCGTGGCAGTAAGTAACGGCACCGCAGCGCTACATCTGGCGATGTTGGCGGCAAACGTGGGTCCGGGGGACGAAGTCATCGTTGCCGCGCTGACGTTTGCTGCGAGCGCCAATTGCGCTAGGTACGTTGGCGCCGATGTCGTCTTTGCTGATGTGGACGAAAAGACCTTGACTATCGACACCGATCACGTTGCGTCGCTGATAACCGAACGAACAAAGGCAATCGTTGCTGTTGACTACGCCGGAATCCCTTGTGATTTGGATGAGCTTCTGGCTCTAGCGAGCGTTCACGATTTGGTCCTCATCGAGGATGCTTGCCACGCTCCAGGCGCTCAGTACAAAGGCCGCCCGGTCGGATCCATCGCTCACATGTCAACGTTCAGCTTTCACCCGGTCAAACACCTGACCACCGGTGAGGGCGGCATGGTTACGACCAATGACCCAGAGCTGGCGAATCGGGTTCGCAAGCTTCGAAGCCATGGAATCAGTACCGACTTCCGGGAGCGAGTTGAACAAGGAACTTGGGCCTATGACATGGTCGAGCTCGGATTCAACTACCGACTACCTGACTTGAACTGCGCTCTTGGACTATCCCAGCTTGAGAAGATGACCGGCTGGATTGATCGGCGGCAGCAGTTGGTCGCTAACTACAATCTGGCATTCGAAAAATTGGATCACGTTCGCACCCCAAGCCATCCCGACGACCGGGTCAGCACCTGGCACCTATACCCGTTTCGATTTACCGGCGAAGACGCCAACACGCTCCGGTCCGAAATGTTCGATCGGCTGCGAGCCGAAGGCATCGGGGTCAATGTTCACTACCTCCCGGTGTACTGGCACAGCTACTACCAAGGGTTGGGTTACAAACGAGGGCTTTGCCCCAAGGCCGAAGCGGCGTACGGCGGATTGCTTTCACTGCCAATGTGGCCTGGGCTTTCCGATCAATCCCAGAACCGCGTTATCGAGACTCTGATCTCGAACTGTGAGGATCTCTTTGCTCTCCGATGAGTTATCCCCGACCGTAGCGATTGTTCCGGCCCGGGCTGGAAGTAAACGGATTCCAGGCAAGAACATCAAGCCGTTCTTGGGCACACCGTTGATCTCTCGAACAATCGAGACGCTTCGCAAGTCTCAAATCTTCGACCGCATCGTCGTATCTACCGACGGGGTAGATATTGCCGAGATAGCGACCGCAGCCGGCGCCGATGTACCGTTCGTCCGGCCAGCAGATCTGTCTGACGACTACGCCACAACCGACGCAGTGATTCGCCACGCAATCCAGCAGGTGGAAGCCGAAGGAACGACGCTTGGATTTGTATGTGTTGCGTACCCCGGTGCCATCTTGTCGACTGCCGACGATTTTCGTCGCTCCTATGAACTTATCCGTGGCGACGAATACGATTTCGTTTTTACCGCAACCAGCTTTCCATACCCAATTCAACGGGCGCTAAAGCGGCATAGTGACGGTTCTTGTGAGATGTTTGAACCGGCCGAGCTGCTAACTAGATCACAAGATCTAGAAGAGGCGTTTCATGACGCCGGACAGTTCTACTGGGGTCGAAGAGACGCGTGGGCATCGGGCAAAGCCGTATTCACGAGCCGGTCGCTGATGTATGAACTTCCCCGCCATCGGGTTCAAGACATTGACACCCCACAAGACTGGGAGCGGGCTGAGCTTCTCTATCGACTGCTGGAGTTATCTGATGTCAACTGAGCTGTTCTCTTTAACTGGCACAACGGTTGTTCCTCTACCTGGCGCGTTCTTGGCTCCGGTGCTACCGAGCGATGCGACGCTTCTCATTCGGTCCGACGCTTCTCACCACATCGGTGCCGGGCACATCATGCGGTGTGTTGCCCTTGCTCAGGAATGGGCGTTTCGAGGCGGCACCGTACTGGTTGCCTCGAACGAACTAACAGAGTCGACCCAGTCCAAGTTGGATGCCAACAACATCGTGTCGATACATGTAGGGCCCAGCGGACAAGACTTCCGAGAACTAGCCGACGAAATCGGTCCGACCTGGATCGTGCTCGACGTTGGCGTAGCGGTACATGAACACTTAGCCGCCATTGGCGATGCCTACGATGTCTTGGCCATCGATGACCTTGGCGGCCGGTTTGCGACTAGCCCTACGCTCGTACTCAATCAGAATGCTCACGGGCCATCAACCCCCTACGCTGGCATCCAGCCAAACAAGTTGTTGCGGGGCCTTGAGTACATTTTGCTTCGAGACGAGTTTTTGGATGAACAGCCTTCGGTTTGCGGCACCGAACCAACTGTTCTCGTTGCCATGGGTGGAACCGACCCGTTGCAACTACTCCCCGATCTAATCGACTCCCTCGCTTCCAGCTCAAAAGCAAAGATCTTGGCTGTTGCCAGCTCCCACCACCCCCAGCTCAATCGACTGGAAGAACTCAACCAGGGCCACCAACGAGTTGAGCTTCACCTCGATGTTTCAAACATGGCCCAGCTTATGAAGCAGTGCGACCTAGCTCTGACCTCGGGTGGGACGACCGTTTGGGAACTGGCTTATCTCGGCATACCTTCTGTCGTGGGAGCGGTAGCCGAGGTTGAAGATCGCCTTTTAGACGGCTTGAATCGGATCGATTTGTTCGAAACGATTGGACCGCTCGAAAACAAGACTGCTGAAGCCATCGCCGAGATCGTATTGCAAGTTGAGCAGGATCAAGAGTGGCTCAAAGCCACACGGACAAAAGCCCAAGAGATAGTGGATGGACACGGGCGACTCCGCGTTCTAGATCGGATGACATCTGCATCTCGCCTGGCCGACCTTCCTATCGACTCTTCCATCAACGACCGACCAAACGGTCCAGATGTTGAGGCCCAATCGGCGATGAACAACACCGCCGTTACCAGCTCCTAGGCCGCCGGCGGCCTACTAGCTACTTCTGTTACTTACCTACTCGTCATATTTCTAGTTCAAGAGCAAAATTGATCGGAGCACAATGGTTAACAAACCAAGAGCCTTGGTTACCGGCGCGGCCGGTGTGATCGGGCGTCAGCTGACCAAGCGTCTACTGAACGACGGCCACGAGGTGATGGCCATCGACCGCAAGGTCATGCCAGATTTGGATTGGGGCAAACTTGAGTTCATTCAAGGCGACCTGTCCGAAATGGACCTGTCTGAGGCAGAGAAGTTTCAGCCCGAGGCCGTGTTCCACTTGGCTGCATCGTTCGAACGATCCGAGGAGTCGGCCGAGTACTGGGATATCGGCTGGCGCGACGACGTTGTTTCGTCTCACCGGGTTATCGATTCTCTGGCTCGATCAGCTCATACCAGAACTTTTGTCTTTGCTTCCAGCTATTTAACCTACGAACCATCCCTGTACCTGTTCGATGCCCCCAACGACAGTCCGGCGTCGCTGAACGAAATCGACCGGGTAAGCCCTCGCAATCTTTGTGGAGCAGGCAAGTACTACACCGAACAAGAGCTGGCCTACGTTACCAACACCACTCGACCCGACCTTCGGGTCGTCAACGCCCGCATCTACCGGGTATACGGCAAAGGGTCCCGCGACGTTATTTCCCGATGGATCGAAGCAGGACTGGCCGGAGAAACGATCGAGGTTTACAACAAGTCCAACCGATTCGACTACGTCTTCGCTGACGACGTCGCTGAGTCACTTCATCGCCTCCAGCAACAGAGCGAAGCAAGCGGTGTGTACAACATTGGTACCGGGTCGACCTCTTCTATCTCTGAGGTGGTCGAAGCGCTGAAACAAGCCGAAGTGCTGTCCCCGTCCCAAATTGTCGAGCAAGGGGAATCAGCACCGTTCGAAGCAAGCAAAGCTGACGTACGTAGGCTTCGCGAAGATATCGGCTGGACGCCTCCTACTACGCCGCTAGAGGGCATCCGCCAAATCTCAGCGGCGTTGCAAGGAGCGGACCTTGTCTAAGACCCGCTCTAATGAACAATCGCCAAGCCCAACCAGCTCTGGAGTCGAGGAGTCAGTTGTGATCAGTGAAACGGCGGAGGTAGTAGTCGACCCCGAGTGGGGCTACATTCGCCTGAACCCAATTCCGGCCGAGGACGATCTCGCCGCCTTCTACCAGAGTTCCTACTACGACTCGTTAAGGCAGGGCAACCGAGCCCCGGATCTGAGTCGGATGCAACAGGGTGGTCCAGAAGCCGAGCGAGAACGAGCGTGGATTTGCGAAACGGTGCATCACGACATCATCGAATGGGCGGTGACCTATCACGGGGAGACTGGCTGTGTCCTGGAAGTAGGATCGGGCGGAGGCGAACTTCTTGATTCGTTCGCGGCCCAAGGGTGGACCGCCAAAGGCTTAGAGCCTGCGGCTCAGGCCGCCGAGAACTGCCGGGCTCGAGGGTTGGATGTTCAAGCGCTAACGCTTGAACAATATCTGACTCAGATCTCCCCAAATGACGTGGACATTGATGTCGTGGTTCTTCGACTAGTTCTTGAACACGTGCGGAACCCAATCGAGCTGTTGCAAAACTGTCACCAGGCACTTAGGACCGGGGGCCTGCTGATAGTTGAGGTACCGAACGACTTTAACGGGTTCCAAAAAGCAGCCCAGGCCAAACTCGATCTCGATCAATGGTGGGTGGCGAGTCCGGACCATGTCAACTATTTCGACTTTGACTCTCTGTCCAACATCTTGGAGCGAATCAGTTTCGACATCGTCGACCGGACGACCAGTTTCCCAATGGAGCTATTTCTTCTCATGGGTGACAACTACGTCGGAGACTCCGACGTAGGATCGGCCTGCCACGAACGCAGGCGAAGTCTTGAGCTAAACATGCCTCATCGAGTTCGACAAGAGTTCTACCGGGCACTAGCGGGAGCAGGGATGGGACGGACCTGCCGGATCGCCGCGGTGGCGAAATGAACGTTCTTATTACCAGTGCGTCCAGAAAGGTCTCGCTTGTCGATTCTTTTTCGGAAGCGTTGGGCGGCAGGGGAAACGTTATTGCCGCTGACATCACCCAGTGGGCCGCAGCAATGCATGTTGCTGACCAATCGGTGATCGTGCCTAGGAGCGACTCCGGCGACTTTGTAAAAGCGATTCTCGAAATCTGCGAGGAACTGAACGTTGGTCTGGTAATCCCAACTCGGGACGAAGAGCTGCCGATCCTGGCCAAGGCCATCGACGATTTCACTGCGATAGGCACCCGAGTTCACGTTTCGTCACCGCAATCGATAGCTTCGTGCTTGGACAAACGAGCCTTTCACCAATTCTGCCTGGAGCATGGCTTTGCTATCCCCACCGTCGTAGCCGACCCAGGAGCGACTAATGCTCCCCTATTTGTTCGACCCCGATTCGGCAAAGGCAACACCGGAACCTACGCGGTTCAAACCCCAAGCGAATTAGCACAACTTCAACAACAGTGGCCGACGATTGCCGACGCAGTAGTTGTAAACCATCTAATGGACGCGCCAGAATTCACCATTGATGTGTTCTTGGCTTTGGACGGCGTAGCCACGTCGGCTGTGCCCCGAGAGCGGATGCAAGTAGTGGCGGGTGAGAGCTACGTTGGGCGGACGGTTAACGATCCCGAGCTCGCAGCCGAATCGATCCGGCTGTGCCAAATGATGGGTTTGACCGGCCACAACACGGTCCAGGCTTTCCGAACTCCAAACGGTTTCGAGTTCATCGAGGTAAATCCCCGGTTCGGTGGCGGAGCCGCCCTGAGCATGGCGGCCGGAGCCCCAAGCCCTCGCTGGCTGATTCAAGAAACCGCTGGCATACCGTTTGATCCGGCGCCCGGGTCGTTCCAGCCTGAGCTTGTCATGTTGCGTTACACCCGAGATGTTTGGATATCTGAGTCGGAGCTGGCCCAATGACCGCTACCAGCCAAAGCAACCCAATTCCTCGGTCAACCGATCGAGTTGGAACCAAGCAGGGATCTATTCACGACCGCGACCTTTATCGCCGCCGAACCGGCGATCGGCCAGTTGTTGAATCAGTCATCTTTGACCTCGACGACACCTTATATAACGAAATGACATTCGTTATAGGCGCCTTCACCGAGGTAGCAGTCTTCCTTGCTCAGCGAACCGGACTTGAAGCCAAGACACTTCTTGATCATCTGCTGATGATCGAGCGGCGAGACGGTCGAGGTCAAGTATTCGAAACACTGCTGGCCAGCTACTCGCTCAACCCGAAATGGGCCAAAGCGATGCTAGCGACCTACCGTTCAGCCGTCCCACCACTGTCGTTTTTTGCCGACACGACTGCTCTTTTGACGTCGTTGTCAGCCGCCGGCATTCCGACCGCGGTTGTTACCGACGGATACGGCCTCGTACAGGCAAACAAAGCGGCCGGTCTTCATCTCGACACGCACGTTGATGCCATTGTTTATACCGACAGCCTGGGTCACGGTGGGGCCAAGCCAGGAACCGCCGGTTTCGAAACTGCATTAGCCATGATCGGCAGCGAGGAATCAACCTCTGCATATGTCGGCAACGACGTGACGAAAGACTTCATAGGGCCACGACAACTTGGGATGCAGTCGGTCTTGATCAACCGCAAAACAATCGGCCGGGTCGAAGACCAACCAGCCTTTGCCCACCCAGACCACATCGTGCCCACGTTGTCTGATCTTCCCCGCGTTCTGAAATTCAAATCACCGCTCGATAGGAGAACAGCATGAAAATCAACCAGCGAATCATCGACATTGATGAACCGATGTACATTATTGCCGAACTGTCGGCGAACCACGGTCAGGACCTCGACGTCGCCCTCGAAATGATCGAGGCCGCTGCTGCTTGCGGCGCCGACGCGGTCAAGCTCCAAACCTACACCCCAGACACCATCACGCTGGACGTCGCCGATGGCCCATTTTTGATTGAAGAAGGTTCGTTGTGGGCCGGACGATCGCTCCATGACCTCTATCAAGATGCCTACACACCGTGGGACTGGTTTCCGACCTTGGCCGATGCCGCCAGCAAAGCTGGAGTGGACATTTTCTCAAGCCCGTTCGACCTAACCGCTGTTGCCTTCCTAGAAGGCCAAGACGTTCCAGCGTTCAAGATTGCGTCGTTTGAACTCGTCGATCACGCGCTTATTCGAGCAGTGGCCAACACCGGAAAGCCGATGATCATGTCAACCGGCATGGCTACGCTCTCTGAGATCGCCGAGGCGGTACAGGTTGCACGCGCTGCTGGCTGTAGCGATCTTGCCCTTTTGCGGTGCAACTCGGGCTATCCGACTCCGTTAACCGAAATGGATTTGCGAACGATCCCGAGCATGATATCGACCTTTGATTGCCCGATCGGTTTGTCCGATCACACCGACGGCATTGAAGCGGCCATCGTCGGTCGAACTCTGGGCGCTTGCATTCTCGAAAAACACTTTGTCCTCGATCGGTCATCTGGCGCTCTCGATGCAGAATTCTCCCTCGAACCAGATGAATTCGCGGCCATGGTTACCGGTATTCGACGAACCGAGGAGATGCTCGGCGCCGTTCGGTATGGGCCGACGGCTCGCGAGAAACATTCGCATGTCCACCGACGTTCACTTTTCGTGGCCGAAGATGTGCGCAAGGGTGAGACCTTCACCGATGCCAACGTTCGTTCGGTCCGTCCTGGTCAGGGTTTGGCGCCCAAGTTTCTGCCGATCGTCCTCGGATCCACGGCAACTCGGGATCTGAAGAAGGGCACGCCGGTTTCGTGGGAAGCCTTGTCGGGGGAACCGCTAACTTCATAACGCCGCTCGGTGTTAAACAACCGAGCTGGGAAAACCGTCCTACTTTCGAATAGCCTTACGCCGTAGGATTGGGAATCGACCTCAGCTACACTGGACTTGGGTCGGATCACTGGTCAGGCCTGTACGCAAGCAAAAATGCGATTGCTAGGTGGGATTAGCAGCGTTATGTCAACAGACAGATTTTCAATCTTTTTCGGTTGCGCAGTAGATCAAGTTCGGCGACCGTTTCACAATCGAAAACCGACGCAATCTATACTGTCGTTGGTTCTGATCGCCGCGTTCGGACTCGTTCTTGGTGCGTGTGCAGGCCCATTGTTTTCCGGTGGCGATGGGGTTCAGGATAATTTGGAACCACCAACGAGATCCGTGGTTACCGGACCCATTGCCAGCCAAAGCGATGTCCCCACCCCAATCTCAGCGTTTTCTACCTCCGCCATCCGCAACACATCTACTGAAGTCACAGATAGGAGCGGGACGTTTCACCGGGCTGGGATACAGCACCAACAGAACCAGGAATGGGAACAAGCAATTCGTAGCTATACCAAAGCAATAAACGAGAACCCGGCCCACCCTGACGCCTATTTCAATCGCGGCTCGGCCAACCAGGTGCTCGGCAGACATGGCGCTGCTATTACCGACTTCAGCGCCCATATTCGGCTCAACCCCACCGACCCAAGAGCATTCAACAACCGGGGACTGTCCAACCAAGCTCGTGCTAGCTACACCGATGCGCTTCAAGACTTCAACCAAGCTTTGCGACTCGATCCAACGCTGGCAGCGGCCTACGCCAACCGGAGCCAATCACTGTTCTGGCTCGATGAATTCGAAATGGCACGCATCGATCTTGAACTGGCGATCAGTTCTGGCGCCGACCATCCAGACATTTACTTCAACCTCGGCTTACTCCACTATTCGATGGGCCAACCCGACGAGGCACTATCTAGCTACGGTCGAGCGTTATCTCTTGCTCCTGACGCTCCGTGGATTTTCCACGAACGAGGCCTGATCTATTTCGAGATGGGAGATCTTCCAAAGGCGCAGTTAGACCTTGAAGCAGCCATCTCGCTCGACCCCAAAAATCCCAAGCCTCACTATGATCTTGGCCTACTCCAGCATCATCAGGGACAAACCAAGCCGGCGATTGGCAAATATACGGTGGCGCTCCAACTTGATCCATATCATTGGGACGCTCGACAGAACCGGGCAGTCGCCTACGCTGCGACTAAACAGAACCAGCGAGCAATCCAAGATCTTGACCGGCTTCTGGGCAACTCTGAGTTGTCCGATTCTGCCCGAGCCGAGATCGACCAGTGGATCGCTACCCTCGAGGCTGGTCAAAATCCATTCTCGTAACTAGCCAAATCCATACGCAAAAAGTAAACCTGTCCACCCAGCTTGGGTTGTAGCCAAGAGTGGTATTAGGTTGAGGAGATGATTCTTGACTCCTTAGATGTCAGCCAAGACGCGTTTGAGACCGGAACCGGTTGGGAGATCAAACCTGAAGGAGCGTGCAAGGGCGACGTTTGTATTCCGCTACCCTCGCCGCCCGAAGCGGGCCGAGTTGACGTTGAATCGATCGCCGACCAAATGGGCCTTCCACTAGTGGGCGACCCAGAGCGTTCTGTTTGGGCCCTTGGTCCCGAGTCAGTCGGCGCCCGAACTTTGTTGAGCGCACAGGCCCCAGAGCTACGGTTGCCCGATCTAAACGGCAACCAATTCACTCTTTCGTCTTTACGAGGATCCAAGGTGGTAATGGTGGCATGGAGCCCCTATTGAGGATGCTCTGCTGATCTGCCCGTGTGGCAGGCCTTTCGCGAAGACGTCGCCGACCAAGGCGTCGAGATAGTAACCGTGGCATTAGAAACGACTGGGGCAGAGGCGTGCCGGCAATTCATTGAAGCCGCCAATCCCGCTCACCCATCGCTGATCGACCAGTATCATAAATCGGCCGAACTGTTCGGCTTCGTCAATATCCCGAATGCAGTCTGGATCGATGAAGACGGCATGATCGTTCGACCGTCGGAGCCTGCTCCCGCTCCACCGTCAATGAAAGCGGACCGACCGAACATTTTCGCCGACCTTGTTCCGCCCCAGCGCCTGCTCGACATCATGGGCGAGGCCGTCAAAATTCGATCCAACCCGGCGGCCTACGAAGCGGCGTTACGGGATTGGTTCACCAACGGTAGTCAAAGCCAATTCGCCATGACCCCGGATGAGGTAGTCAATCGATCGCAGCCTCGCAGCGCTGACGAAGCACGGGGCCAGGCCAACTTCGAACTTGCGGCCCATTTCGAAGCGAACGGCGATCACGATGCCGCCATTCCCTACTATCGAGAAGCGCATCGGCTGACCCCTGAAAACTTCAGCTATCGACGTCAGGCGTGGTCGCTAGAACCCAACGAACTTGATGGTCCAGTGGCCAGATTTTGGCAGGGTCCAGCCGTTGGAGCAGAAGACGCCTGGCCCTACGAAGGTGACTGGCTAAGCGACGTTAAAGCCATGGGGGCCGAAAACTACTATCCAGAGTTCAAGGCCGAACAGGCCTAGACCGCTTAGAGCCGCTCCATGATCATTAGCGATGCCGACGATTTGAGCACGGTGTTGGCTGACTTGTAAACTGTTCGATAACCGGCAGCGGCAAACTCAGATTCGATGAAGGCCGTCGTGACCGGTTCGTTGACGCCACCGCTGCCAGGGTCGTCGGGATCCAACACCCGTTTTCCTTCGGTGGTGTTAAGCGACAAAACGTATCGGCATTGGTTGGCAGCCACCATCGAAATGTAGTTAGCAACTACGTGCGGTTCCATTTCTTGAAACGAGTAGCTGTTCACAAACAAGTCGAACGGTCCTTTGACGTCTGGGAACTCCCACGACGGAATCGATTTCGCTCGATCATCCCCGGGAAACACGTTCGAAAGGTAGTAGTCAGCCACCACCGTCAACGGAGGAATGTCGACGTCCAGATACTGCGCTTCAGGATCGGACTTAAGCATGATCTCACCCAGTACACCGAACCCGCCGCCGATCTCAAGAACGGTTTTTGGTGGCGCTTCGACGTGATTTGAGAGCGCTGCTAGACAAAGCAGATAGTTAAGCAGCGGCCGGCCGAAGACGGGGCCCCCTTGACCAAGCAGACTGTAGGCCTGCGGCATTTGTCCGATACGACTTTCGCCGAAGTTGAACTCCATCGGCCAACGATCCTGATTCCAAATAGCCTGAGCCATATCAAAGTCACGCTCGGCGTCAATTCGTCCATTCATCAACGTGTTAAAGCGGCCGGTATTTCGATGTCGTTTGTCGACCAGCTCGTTGATCTTGCTCACCACCTCATCGATCTCAGTTTGGCGCAGTCCGTATCCATAGATCGGGTAGAAGAAGCTATGAGCGCTAGTCCAAGACTTGAACTTCTCAACTCCACCCCCGTACTTGTACCAGTCTGACAGGAGAGTTCGAACGCCCAAATTCCAAAAGTTCGTTGGCAGGAACAGTGGGTCTTGCCCGGGCATAGCGGCCAAGACGGCGGCAAGTTTCGCGTCATAGTGGTCTTGGTTTAGATCAAGCGATATGGCACTCATAGGAGCAGCCTTTCCTTATTCTTGCGCTGAATAGTCATGCTCCGACATCGTCGATGATGCGGGTTGACCTAGCGGCGGCAGGGTCACAGCGATCCATAACGGTACTCCATCTCGAAGACGGGTCGTGAGATTTCGGATGAAGTTGACCGCGCCGCCCGTGGACGTAAACGCTGGCCTTGGGCCCAATTGCCCAACTCGGAGCGTGCTACGCCGTAAGAACTAATTAGGGCATCAAATTATTACGGTCAGGCGCACCAGTTGATGCCGTTTCGTAACTAGGCCGACGCTTACGCCGTGATAACTTATGGAACAATAGTTCCCACGAACCACTTGTTGATGCTGAGGGCATCTGCTCCATCATTGGATTCTGAGGGGAGAACCATGAACAGCACAGCGGATAGACCAACCATCGGAGAGGCAACGATCCGACTGGACGCAATTGATGTGCGGCGGAATCGGCGAGATCACGCACTACGTCTGATGCAGCGACGGATTGAGAAGTCAACCCGAATCGGGCCAGCGTTCTAGCAAGATTACGATCTCGACAATGTAGAAAGAGTAAGCCAGTGGCCACGTCTAATCGGCGTGGCCATTTGCTTTCTCTTTAGCCAGCTCGACACTGGCAACCTGCCAAAAGTGGACCACCGCGCTACCAGATTCGCTATGCCAGCGCCTTTAGAATGGCCTTTGTCAGTTTGCTTGGTCGTTCAAGTGGGAGCATATGGCCAGCGTCAGGGATGACTATTTCGCGCGCAGCCGGCAGCAAGGATCGCCACTCGTTTCGGTAGACCTCAGGATAGAGGCGGTCTGAAGCCCCCCATATAAGGGCAGTTCGAGCTGCCACCCGGTAAAGCCGTTGGGCTAATCTTCGGTTTGGAATGGGGAACAGAATCTTGCCTGCCGTTCCCATTTGCCGGGCTCGGTTGACCATGAATTCAGCCAACGCTTCGTTGTCGTTGAAATTCCGACCGGCGGTAAGCAACTGCTCGCCGAGCTCCTGATCGTGAAATAGTGACGTTGCTAGCTCGTAGGGCAACATAGCGAAGATGTCAGGGACCGGGCACTGATCGACCCAAAGTCCGGCTGGAGCGATCAAGACAAGCTCGGACAGATCCTTTGGTGCGGTGGCGGCCATCTCGGCCGCGATCATCCCGCCCATTGAATGACCAACGATGATTGGTTTTGTCAAGCCCATCGCGTCGACCAGATCCCAGCCATGCAGGGTGAAGTCCAGCATTGTCTCGATGCGGGTTTCGGTTTCGTCCGGACCGAAGCCAGGCCAGACAGGAGCATGCACGGTGAAGTGCTTAGCCAACTTCTGTAACAAGCGATCGGTTGACTGAACTCCAAACGCACTATGCAAGTACACCAGGGCCGGGCCGGTACCTCCGGTTAGCACCTCACCGGTGATGCCGTTTCTGGTCTCAAGCCTCTTGACGTTGAGCTCACTCATTGATGTCAAGTCCGGTACCTGATGATGGTCGTGGATCTTCGGCTGGTAGCCGGGCTGCCGCTATAGAATCGGCGTGACGAACTCGGTTCGACTGAGGACGTGGCCACCATCGAGGGTCGTCTTCTAGTTCCGGCCACATATCTTTCAGTTGAGGCATTACTTTTTCGCCGAACAGTTGCGTTGAGTATCGGACTTTCCAATCGGGCATGTCGCCCATATGCATCAAGCAAAACACAGTTCCGACCCGGAGTGTCTTGATCATGTGTTCCATCTGTTCCCGAACCGTGTCTGGGCTACCAGCGATCACGTAGCCCCGTTCGACCAAGTCGGCCCACGTAAGGTTTTGGAAGATCTCTTGGTTTTCTTTTCTTAATTGATCGAGCTTTCCCGCCTTTATCGTTTTGAGTGTTCGATACCCTGGCGGGTCGCTAAAGCCAGGATGAACGTGCAGGCAACGGTTGAAGAAATACAAGATGTGTTCGGCGTACAGTTCTTCGGCTTCAGCGTCAGAATCAGCGACACAAATGATCTGTGCAAACGCGGCCCGACCGGGAGATTCGTCTTTGTCTAACTCACTCACTCGGTCCCAGTAGCGTTCGAGCAATGCGTGGCCAGCTTTGTAGCCGTTGAAGCTGAGATAGGAGTAGTTGTAGTCGTTTTCGAGGCAGAAGTCCCATGTTTCAATGGACCCGCCACCTGGGATGTAGACCGGCGGTCTCGGCTTCTGGATCGGCTTGGGCCAGCAATTCACATACCGAAGTTGGTTGTACTTGCCGTCAAACGCAAACGGTTCATCTTCAGTCCAGGCCCGAACGATCAATTCATGGGCTTCTGCGTATTTGTCTCGGGTTAGTGCTGGAATTTGGCCGTAACAGAAGTTCGTGTCCATTGGAGTGCCGACTGGGAACCCAGCTACCAGTCGACCACCCGAGATGCAGTCCAACATTGCAAACTCTTCAGCTACGCGGATAGGTGGATTATAGAGAGCAATTGAGTTGCCAATAACGCAAAGGGCGGCGTCAGAAGTTCGACGAGCCAAACCAGCGGCAATGATGTTTGGACTAGGCATGATGCCGTAGCCATTCTGATGATGCTCGTTGACGCCGATACCGTCGAATCCAACTTCTTCGGCGTACTCCAACTGGTCCATGTAGGTGTGGTACACCTCGTTGGCACGCTCCGGGTCGAAAAGTTTGGAATCGATGTCGACCCAGACCGACCGGTTTGTCTCCCTGAAATCATCGGGAAGATCAGGCCAAGGCATGAGATTGAACCAACAGAATTTCATAGACGTGATCTCCCGGGCGTTTCCTAACCCAAGAGTACATTGGCGTCGCTGCGCTACGAAATCGGCACCCGTCTAGTTACGCGGTGGCAACGACTTATTGCGGCGCTGCTGGAAGCAATCGACCAGTGACGGCGTGGGCATCGATTCGCTTGGCCACGAATCCCGAGCTCAATGCAGCTTCGACGAAGACCTTCAAATAGTCAATCCCGGCCTGGTCCCGACCCTTCGGCGTGCCGACCGCCTGTTGAACTGTTGCGAACCGGCCGTCGAGGAGCCGAGAACCGGGAACCTCCTCGGCGTCTTTCAGTAGACCGGGTCGGAGGCCAGCTAGCACGTCTAGTTTCTGAGCCTTGAATTCAGCCAGCGACTCGGAGGCACTCGCGGTGTGGATGATCTCCGCTTCAGAGATATTGCGATCTAGCCAAAGGGTGTATGCCGCTCTAGCCTTGGTCACGATCTTTACACCCGCTTGGTCGACCTGATCAATAGCGGTGATGGTGGAGCCCGGCTGCACCAAATAGCCGCCTTCGATTTCACAATACGGCGGCGTGAACCAGATGTGTTCGGCTCGGACTGGATCAGCGCCGATGTTGCCGATGTCCCAACTATCAGTTTGTGCTCCATCGGCCAGCTGACCTGGGCTTGGGTAGGTGATCAGTTCCAGACCTACACCAAGCGCCTCGGCGATAGCGGCGGCCATATCGGGCGAAACGCCGATGGGGTTCCCGTTGGCCGCCTTATTGGTAACAAGCAAAAAGTTGCTGAGGTTTATGGCGGCTCGAAGAATACCGGTGGGAGCGAGCGCTGCAACGGCCGCTGATGAAGGTGAAGGCAAAGTGTCGATTCTTCGACTGTACCAACTCGTTCCCGACGAGCAGCCCGGCGTTTCTGCCGCATCCGCCAGACCACACTCGTGGTGCTGATTCACCGGTGAGGTCGGGAACTGGACAACAGCTACACGTTGGTTGAGCCAACTTAGCTACCAACCTCGTCGTGTTAGTACTATCCATAACTAGTCGCGAACCGTTTGGAGCTAGCTGTGCCTCTTCACCATGTTGCTTATGCCACCAAAGACGTGGAAGCTACTACGCATTTCTATGAGAACCTCATGGGGTTTCCACTGGTTCACACCGAGATACAGGCCATGGGCGACAGCTGGGTCCGCCATGTGTTCTACGACATCGGACCGAATGAAACCGGTGATGCAGAGTCGATAGCGTTCTTCGAATTCAATCAAATTGGAGAGCAGCCTGAATGGACGACTGATGTTTCCGACGGTGTTGGCTTACCGTTTTGGGTGAATCACTGCGCCTTCCGAGCGACAGAAGAAAAACAGCAAGAGGTGCGGGCCCGGATGGAAGCCGAAGGAATCGAACCGGTCATGGAGCAGGATCACGGCTGGTGCCATTCGGTCTACTACATGGACCCGAACAACATAATGGTTGAACTCTGTCGTGACAGCCCAGGATTCACTCCCGACCCGATCGAAGCAAAACGGTTACTAACTGTCGACCCAACCGACAATGACTCACCAGACAACTAGAAAGCGCAGGTAGCGATGCCCCGATTGCGGCAAGTACCAAAAGCCGATGCTCATAAGTTCGGTCAAGCGATGTACACGTTGTTGTTCGGAGAGCGAGACCCGGTTGAGCAGCCGGGAACAGCCAGTGGGACTCCCGGGAATTGGTGGACCGTGTTCGCTTTAGTCCCTGATGCGTTCGATCACACCACCAGCGGTTTCCAGTTTTACCGTTCCCCCGATCGGATACTTGATCCTAAGCTTCGGGAGCTAGGCCAAACGAGAGCGGGATGGACTACCGGCAGCCAGTTCGTCTTCAGTCAACACAGTAAAGCCTGTCGTGACATCGGTTTCACCGACGAACAAGTTGCAGCAATACCTTCCTGGTCGGTAGCTAACTGTTGGACTCCGGTGGAGCGAGCGGTATTGGCCTACACCGACTGTCTTACTCTGCAACACGGTCGCGTTCCAGAAGCACTTTTTGATGAGCTGAAACGACACTTATCAGACGAAGAAATACTGGAATTCACCTACATCACTTGCACCTACGCCATGCACGCCACGATGTCCAAGGCCTTGCGGCTTGAATACGATGATGTTGACGATCCGGTAGTCGAAATGCCTGATTTAGCAGGCAACTTCGCTGGCCTTGACGTGATGTCGGTAGTCGACGAAACCGAATAGCTCAGCCCCTACTAGGGATCGACATCCTCGCTAGCTCGAATATCTTCGAACCGATCAACCCGCCTAAGCGTTGGGAAAACCAGCGCTCCAATGCCGACCACAGCCAACGTTCCAATGCCGCCCCCAACCACCGCCCACAGGATTCCGAATGCGGCCGCGGCCAAGCCTGATTCCAGTGCTCCTAACTCATTCGAACCGCCAATAAAGATATTCTCGACCGCGAGAATTCTGCCCCGCATTGCTTCAGGGGTGGCGAGTGGAACAATGGTGGCGCGAATAAATACGCTCACCGCATCGGCCGCGCTCAAGGCCAGGATGGCAACAAAGGCAACGATGTAAGAGCGGGTGAGCCCCAGCACGATCGTGGCCGATCCGAAGACCGTGATCGCTACGAACAATATGGCGCCAACGTGGCGTCGAATAGGTCTTATGGCAAGGAGAGAAGCAGTTATTAGCGCTCCGACCCCGATGGCCGAATAGAGAAAACCGACTGCGTCTTCGCTGACACCAAGTCGTTTCTCTCCTATTGCTGGCAACAACGCCACAGCTCCTCCGAACAAAACAGCGAACAAGTCCAACGTGATAGCGCCGAAGACGACCGGCGATTGGCGGATAAATCGTAAGCCATCGATTGCGTCACGGATTGCTTGGGCCGGACCGGTGTCGGTTGTTAGCTGACGAACCCTGGAGGCAGGCACGAACGATAGGCAGACGACGGTGCCAGCAAATCCGGCGAGGACAACGGCGAATGGCAGCCAACGGTTAACCACAAAAAGCAACCCGGCAATGATTGGGCCGATGATATTGGCTGATTGAAAGGCGACGGATCGAAGAGCGACGATACGTTCGACCTTGTCAATCGGAGCCAGATCAATGGGCAAGGCCCGACTAGCTGGAGCGACGAAGGACCGAGCAGAACCAAACACCAGAACTAGGCCCAGGATTGGGCCGATCGATGAGATATCAGATCGGGCAAATAGTAGAAACCCAACTGAGGCCGCGGCCTCAACGATCACGCCACAAGCGAAAACGAACCTTCGATCGTACCGATCAGCGAACGAACCGCTGAACGGAGCCAGCAAAAACAAGGGAGCGAATTCGGCCAACCCAAGCAGGCCAAGATGTAGCTCCTCGCCCGTAATGTCATAGACCAACAAGCTAAGGGCAACCACCTGAGCACTTGTCGCCAGCCGGTTGGTGAACAACGCAGCGATTAGAATCCATACACCCTTAGGGATGGACGTCAACGAAGAACTAGCATCTCCGCTGTTCGCGTCAAAGCTGTCGACGTTCTCCGATTGGGCCATAGTTGTGGCAACACCCTACCGCGGTCAGTCTTTCAGGTGTTTATCCTGAAAGCCGTCGACACCCTTTGTGGATGTCTTGGTTGCGAGAAGACCGAATGAAGGCCCGGTCGACCTAGTCCTATCCAACCAGAATGGCCTCAAGTTCGGACCGACTTGGACCTGGAGGTGGTTCAAGGGTACGAGCCAAGGATCGAACCTTGTTATCCAATCCTTCCTCAACCAAAACCTGTTCCTTGGTTTTATGTAGAGTGAAGATGTCCATGTAACCACGCAGCACCTCCGGGTCGGCCATCAAAGCCGCCGGCATCAGTTCGTAGGTTGCCTCGACCGAATCGGCTGCTACATCGTGGCTGTGGCCTGCGATCTGAGCGTTGATCTGATCGAGACGGTACTTATCAGTGTTAACCGTGTCGTCGTACCATGGCCTTACTTGCTCGTCAGTTCGTTGCCACCAGGTTCGGGCAAAAGCCACCGGGTCTTCGATCGACTGTTCCCGTAGGTGGTCGCGTAGCGCTATCGAATGGACCAACCCCATAGATGCCCCACGGCCGACCGAGGGATTGGTGCTGGCCCAAGAGTCTCCGACCGCCACTAACCCAGTCGCCACTGGTTCACCGTCGACAGTAAAGTTACGAATCCGGTCCTGCAGACCAGCCATGACCGTAACCTCGTCATCGAAGGGTTCGCCGTCGTGCCAGTGGGCAACGAGCGGGTACGACCGCCAGAGTTTTTCGAACAGTTCAGGATCTTTGGCTCGGCGCATAACTTTGTCGCCGGAAGCAGCAATAATCCCGCAGAACCAGGTGCCGTGGTCAGCCGGAAGCGTTAACGTGCTGACCGTTTCGTAGTGTTGTAAGCCGCCACCTATAGCGGCGGGCAGCGTTCCGTCGGGCGATGAGAACGTCCGACCGAAATATACGAAACCCGAATCATCTTCAACGGTAGTTGGTTCGGTTCCACCGGCTGCTACGAGCAGCCGAGGCAGGCTCGAGGCCCGACCTGACGCATCGATTACCAGGTCGGCGAACAGCTCTTCACCCTGGTCGGTACGAACACCGCACACGTTAATCGGGTCGTTAGTAAGACGTTCGGCATCGGAAGTAAGAAGTTCGCTAACTACGGTTCCTCGTCGGATGGTCACCCCAGACAGTGTTTCCACGAAGTTGGCGATGGCTGCCTCGATCATTGGGCGGCGTCCGGTTAAGGACGTAAATCGCTCATCACCGGGTCGGCGACCACCAGTAACCGACTCCGGAATCGGTTCGAAAAAATCGATTTTGTTGGCTCCCGCCGCTTCCAGCGCTACCGCTAGCTCAGGAAGTTCTTTTTGCAGCTCATGATAGAACCGAGGCAAAAACAGATGTCCGAGCCGGAATTGACGAACCCCAGTTCGTTCCCAATCAGTGAACGCTTCGGATGCCACTTCGTCGGCATCAGCGTCTCCGGGCGGTCTCGCTGGGTCGCGCTCGAGCACGGTAACTTGATGGTTATCACCACTCAGCAGCGCAGCTGACAACATCCCGCAGATTCCGCCACCAATGATCACAAAGGAACTCATGTCCCAACTCTTACATATCTCTATCACGGTGAGAGAACCGAAGGGACCTAATGAGACTTATGGCAACGGTGGCAGCGAATCTCCATAGATCCAGTCATCAAAAAAGTCTCCGAGTTCCTGCTTGCTTACTTCTTCGCTAACGGCAACGAAGTCTGCCGTTGAAGCGGTCTTACCACCAAATCGATCGATGTAGGTTCTGAGGATCTCGAAGAAGGCGTCATCTCCGACGGTGAGGCGCAAGGCGTGGAGCGCTAGTCCACCTCTAAAGTACACAGCTGGCGAGAACAAGTTCGACGGCGGAGGGCTTCCAGGTGGATCCCCAACAAATTCGGAAGGCAGAAACGAATGGAGCAGCGACATCTCGTCGTTGATGTTATAGCCAGGGGTCGAAGCCTCAGCCCACAGAAATTCGCTGTACGTGGCGAATCCTTCGTTCAGCCAAATATCTTCCCAATCACCGACGCTGACATGGTTACCGAACCATTGATGCGCGAGCTCATGAGCGACAATATTTTCAGTTTGAAGCGTGCCTACTAGATCGGACCCAAAAATCGAAAGCGTCTGCGTTTCTAGAGCGAAGCCCAGGGGCTGATTCACAACCACTGCCCCGTACTCATCAAACGGATACGGACCGAACAATTCAGCAAACTCTTCGACCATCTGCCCGGCGTTGCTCATCGTCAGTTCTGTTTCTTCTGCGATACCAACTTCACTAACGTTGCGGATCGTCACTGTCTTGCCTGGGCCGCCGGCAACCTCCGATTCGGGCAAGAATTCAAGCTTTCCGATCACTACGATCGTCAAATAGGAGGCCTGCTCATTATCGGCTTCGAAAATCCATTGATGGGGTTCACCGGTCGAAGTGGTCGGGAGTTCAGAACGTCGTTCGCCGTTAGCCGCCACTTGCAAATCATCGGGAACCGTTACTGCAATCTGGTATGTAGCTTTGTCGAGCGGGTGGTCGTTCACCGGAAACCAGCCAGAGGCTCCGAACGGCTCACCAGCAACAAACACGATCTCCCCATCGTCGATCCAACCATCGTTCGGTGACCCGGCAATACCGGCAACCGGCGCCGGCGTCCCTTCATAGTGGACGGTTACCTTCACCTGTTCGGAAGCAGCCAACGGTTCCTCAGCCCAGATCGTAAGCTCTTGGGCATCCCGCGCAAATCCGGCGAGCTCATCGTCGATCTCAACCATGGTCACGGTCAACCCAGAAAGGTCAAGGTTAAAACTGGCCAACTCCTCAGACGGTGTCAGGTCTAAGGTGGCTACCGCTTCAATGCCGCGGGTATCCGGGTCGAAAACAATATCTAAGTCATAGTGGCTGATGTCGTATCCACCATTGCCAAGATTTGGGTAGTACGAATCACCGACTCCGTCGGCGCCTACCGCACCGGACGACGGAGGCTCGAAACCGGCGCTGCCAGCAGTATCGGATGATCTATCCCTCTCGCGTAGCCCCTCGGGCGCATCACTCGGATCCGAACGATCGCTTGGTTGACTCGACGTTGTCGTCTCAGTCGATTCAACGGTCGAGTTTGGATTGGCTTTCTGCGAGCCAAGAGTTGCACTTTCTCCGCAACTAGCCGCGACCAAGAGCAGGCAACAGGCAACTAGCCCCCATTTCGGTTTCAACCCACTGGTCATTTCACGAGCGTAGTGGACTCAGGGTTCGGGAGCATCCCACCTACGACTTAGCGCCAACGTCACTCTCCGCCAGCCACCAGCTTGCTGATGTTCAAGATAGCTTTCCCACCCGAAGTCAGAATCGGCGAATCAATTTGGCGAAATTCGAAATCGATGTCGGTATTCGACAAATCGAACTGGGATGGCAACTCGCTAGGCTGACACGTTCTCTCGTCCCCGGTCACGTATAGGGTTGCTTTACCTGCCTCATCCTGGGCGATTTGAAGGAATCGGGCCTGATTGAAGACCTTATGATGACGGCCAAAAATGAGGCCAGTAAGCGCAATTCGCTTGCCACCTTTGTCAACGATGTAGTCACCTTCTCGACCTGCTTCGACCCGGAACTGCTCAAGTATTCCATCCGTTAAGGTGACCGGTGAGATCTCATCGCCGCAGTCATACCTGACGAAGGGCGAAGCCATGTTGTAGTACGAGGTGGCCACCAGCTTTGAGGTTCCGTCATCGCCACTGGCGATACTCTCCGCGAACCCGTAGCTGAGAAACGGGTTGTACACAAACTTGTCCGACTTCTCCCAGGCCAGAACCGCTCGCTCGGTGTGCCCGTACCAAGAAACCGAGTCGGCTGAAAAGACCGACTCGATTTTGTCTCTATAGACCGGAGCCGGGTACTCCGAGTTAAGCATGGTGCCCCGAACCGTATTGGCCAATGCAGCCTGCAACTCAGGGGCGTCGCTCTGGCAATAACAAGCGAAATCGTAGATCGCGCTCGGATAGCCCTGGATGAACTCGATCTTCGTCGTGGTTAGAACCTCAGTTAACGCTTCGGCCACCCGAGCGTTTGGCTCATAGATATTGACAAAAAAGTTGTGCCGAAGGGCGTCGTACTGGACTGGCGTTCGGCCGACGTTGCGGCCGCTAAAGGTTAGCTTTATCGAACTTTGCCGGTAGCCAAGCTTGTTCCATATGGCATGGAGGTGAGCCCACTCGTGACCGACCGAGCTTGGAGTCACGTAGAACGCCAGCGGCGATCCGGACGAGCCGCCAGTATTCTCCAGGTACCTACCAGACGCTGGCGCCGACCTTCGCTCTAGTTCGTATTCCCGAAGCATGTCTTTGGTGACAATCGGGATTTGGTCAAGGTCATCGAACTCTCGAAGGCTCTCGACCTCAAACCCTTCGGCGCGATAGAGGTCGGTGTAAAAATCAACGTTTTGAGCAGCGAACGCGGCCACAGCTCGAACCCGCTCGAACACGAAGGCTCGTTTCTGTTCGACGTCCATCGAATCGACTGCCGCTATCTCGGTAGTTCGGGCTCGGTAGACACCGCTAGTGACCGGTCGCATCCCATAAGGAATCGACGCCAGCGCTTTCCCAGCTGAAGGGGGCAGGTTCTCTACCCATCTTTTGATCTTCGGAATCAGAGCCATGAGATCAGCACGGTCAGACTTTTTTCAGCCAGGCTCGGGTCACGAGGAAGAGATACCACGTTGGTAACTGTATTGCTGCTGGTTAACGGCAACTACTGTGACAGCAATTACTTCATTGCAATTTTTCGGCCTCTATGACTGGCACCTTCGCCTACCAACCTGTTGGTAGGCAGGTATTTAGTAGAGCCTGTTCGAGGACCCTCAAAAGATTCTTCGGCTCGCGCTACTACACTCTCGCCTGTGGCGGATACCACTCAAGCATCTCCTTCTGAATCGAAACCACCACCGGGTCCCGACCCGGTGAAACCGCTGCCAGAAAAGCCGTGGTGGCACCGCCATCTCTCATCCGAGGAGCGGCGACGGATCATGTCCGATTTGGCCATGACGAAAACCGAGCACTGGGCTTTCCGGTTCACGGTCATGTTGTCGCTGTCGGTTGTCGTTGCGGTGATGGGCTTGGCTTTG
This sequence comes from uncultured Acidimicrobiales bacterium, assembly GCA_937922805.1. Classification (GTDB taxonomy): domain Bacteria; phylum Actinomycetota; class Acidimicrobiia; order Acidimicrobiales; family SZUA-35; genus JAHELU01. The sequence goes on from CALAJV010000001.1 coordinate 147,207, forward strand.
AACTCGGCCGCAGTTGTGATTGGAGCCATGCTGCTCGCTCCGCTCATGCAACCAGTTTTAGCCTCTGGTGCCACGCTGGCTATGGCTCTGTTCAGTCGATCGGTATTGTCGCTAGGTCGAGTGTTGCTGGCCACTGTTTGGTGTATTGCTATCTCGTACGTATTGTGGAAGTTGTTACCGGAGCAACCTTTGACGCCCGAAATTCTGGCGAGAACCAATCCAGACATTAAGGATCTTGTCGTCGCGTTGGCCGCTGGCACAGCCGGAGCGTTCGCCTCAGTCCGAGAAGACGCATCGTCGTCGCTGCCGGGCGTTGCAGTGGCCGTTGCCTTGGTCCCACCGCTAGCGACCGTGGGCATCGCGTTGGCCAATGGCGACACCGACCGTTCCCTAGGCGCCCTCTTGCTTTACACGACGAACCTGGCAGCAATTATTTTCGCTAGCATTTTGGTGTTCATCGCCACTGGTTTTGTGCCTCCCAGACGGCTTGCCAGTAATCTCAGTCGCCTCATCATCGCTTCGGTGGTTTTAGGAATTGTCGTCTCGATAATTGCAGTGCCTCTTTACAACGCTTCGGTTAGCACCAGAGAGGCCAACGACAACAGGAACTGGGTTGAGGAAGCAGTCGACATTTGGCTTGAAGACGGAGCGAAGCTTCCGAACGACTTTGAAAAAACAGTGGCTTTCGTTGATGATGACGAGAGTCAGGTCATGACGATCAAAATCGGACTCCGCAGCTTCGAACAACCACCAGACCGGACCGGCCTCATAAACCGGATCGAGCAAGAGTTCCCCAACCACAACGTTCTGGTCGAGTGGATCAAGATTGAACAGGCAACGACTACAACCACATCTACGATTCCGCCCGACGAGAAGCGACGATTAGAACTACAAGGGCAAGCCGCCGAAATTGTCCGCCAATGGCTGCAAGATAGTGGGCTTCGGTTCCAACTAGACGAAGAAAGCGGCGTTCTTCTCGATGGCTCGATCCTCAATATCGATGCCGCTGGCAACGGTGATCCTCCGTCAATCGATGAGCTGAGCAATCGGCTCAGCGAGCAGTTCGAGATCGCGGTGACGCCAAGCTTGACCTGGACCGAACGCGAAGTTATAAATCTCGGCGATAACGAGCCGACTCCGTTGGAACAGAAGCAAGCACAGATGCAGCTCGTTATCGACGACTGGGCCAGCAGACGACGAGTGCAACTTCAGTCCTTCACCTTCGACGGTGAACGAATTGAGATTGACGTAGCCGGTGATACTCAGCCGACGTTCACCCAACTCGAACCTACGCTGCGCGAGATCGCCGAGAGTGATGTACCGGTTCGGATCTACTTCACCCAACGACAACTAGTCACCACCACGTTGCCGCCAGAAATTCCGCTCAGCGATCCATAGGGCCGCCGGCCGAAGAGCTCCGACAGTCAGCAGATTGTCGTTCTATCTGAAGGAGTCCGAGCACTAACTTTCCAGCCGTGCTCGCAATTGGGCGGCGAAAGCGGTAACTGGGTAGCCTCCCCGACCATCTGAGTTACCCGACGGTTACGCCATACTGTTTGCCGTCAGGGCATTGGTACAAGCCCGAGCCCATCTCAACGCAAGCCAAAGGCATCATCACTAGATTTTCCGGTGGTGTAATTTTGACAACCGAATATTACCGGCCCTACATTTCGGTGATGCGACGCTCGTTACTTGCCCCGCCGCTCACCTCGTCGGTTGATGTTCACTCCGAACTATTCATCAAGAACCGCGAAGATCTGACTGAACAGCTCGATATTCATAACCAACTATTGGACCGAGCCGCCCAAGGGGGCGGCCAAACTGCGATCGAACGCCACCGCTCCCGCGGGAAACTTCCCATTCGGGAACGAATCGCCCACGTCCTCGATCCCGACACCCCGTTTCTAGAAATCAGCCCACTCGCTGGCTACGGGACCGAGTATGCGTTGGGCGGCGGCATGGTGGCCGGAGTAGGAATAATTGCCGGCACCGAATGCGTAGTAATGGGCAATGACCCAACAGTGATGGCCGGAGCGTTAACCCCGTACGCATCGAAAAAGTGGATGCGTGCTCTGGAGATATCCCGCGATAATCGAATTCCCTATGTCAGTTTCGTCGAATCTGCTGGCGGCGACCTTCGGGTCGGCCCAGGCGATGCCCCCGAGGCTGACGATGACCCGCTGAACGCCAGCGGCGACGCCGTCAACCCTCTGCATTTTGCCGAAACCGGACGGTTCTTTTATGAGATGATCGAACTGTCGAAAATGCGGATACCAACCGTGTGCGTAGTTTTCGGTTCGTCTACTGCTGGCGGCGCTTACCAACCCGGGTTGTCCGACTACAACATTTTCATCAAGGAACAATCGTATGCGTTCTTGGCCGGACCGCCGCTGGTAAAGATGGCCACCGGCGAGATCGCCGATTCGGAAACTATCGGCGGTGCTCAAAAACACGCTGAGGTCTCCGGGTTAGCCGAGTACCTGGCCGAAGATGAGATGGACGCCATTCGGATGTGTCGAGAGGTGGTCTCCCATTTGAACTGGCGCAAGCCCGATCGGCAACTACTCGAAGATACCGAAGAACCGATTCACGACCCAGACGAGTTGCTCGGCCTGGTGAGTCGAGACTTGAAGGCACCGGTTGATGTTCGAGACGTGATCGGCCGAATTGCAGACGGCTCTCGGTTCGAGGAGTTCAAAGCCCGGTACGGGACATCCATGGTCTGTGGCTGGACGTCAATTCATGGGTTCCCTGTCGGTGTCATCGGCAACAACGGAGTCATATACCCGGACTCAGCCCAAAAAGCAGCTCATTTCATTCAGCTCTGCAATCAAATTGATGTCCCGTTGGTTTTTCTGCAGAACATTACCGGCTTCATGGTCGGCAAAGACTACGAATCGGACGGCATCATCAAAAAAGGGTCACAGATGATTAACGCCGTTACCAATTCCACTGTTCCCCACTTAACAATTATCATCGGCTCCTCCTACGGCGCCGGGACATACGGCATGTCGGGGCGAGCGTTTGGCAACCGTTTTACCTTCATATGGCCGACAGCCAAGATCGCAGTGATGGGCCCGAAACAAATTGCTGGGGTGATGTCAGAAGTTCGCCGAGGGCAAGCGAAACGCCGCGGAATCGAGTTCGACGAAGAAGAAGACGCCAAAATGGTGGCCATGGTTGAAGCGGTTCACGAAAAGGGATCGCTAGCGCTTAATGCGACCGGTGCTATCAGCGACGATGGGATCATCGACCCTCGAGACACTCGAACAGTCTTAGGTATGTGCTTGAGTGTGGTGGGCAATCGAGAAGTGCAGGGCACTTCCGAGTTTGGAGTGTTCCGACTGTGAATCCCCTAACCGCTAGCAACTCGACTGTGAGCGATTTGACGAGCACTACCCCAATTCGATCGGTACTAGTTGCCAATAGGGGTGAGATTGCGCGTCGAATTTTTGCTACCGCTCGATCGATGGGTCTGGCCACCGTTGCTGTTTATACCAGCCAAGATGCTGATGCTCCGTTCGTTACCGAAGCAGACAAAGCAATTCGCCTACCAGAGGGTTACCTCGACATCGACCGGATCGTTGCCGCCGGCCTAACATCGGGAGCCGACGCCATTCACCCCGGCTACGGGTTCCTTAGTGAAAACTCCAAGTTTGCTCGCGCCGTAATCGGTGCTGGTATCACCTGGGTTGGACCGAGCCCCCATGTGATCGAAACCATGGGGGACAAAATTGCGGCTAAGGCTGAGGCCGCTTCGGCTGGAGTTCCTATCTTGCCATCGTCGAACATCCTCGATCAGTACAACGAGGTTGGGTTTCCGCTTCTCGTTAAAGCGTCAGCCGGTGGTGGCGGCAAGGGGATGAAGCTGGTGACGGCTCAGAACGAGCTAGCTGAAGCAATCTCATCAGCCCAGCGAGAGGCGGCATCGGCATTCGGGGACGATCGGGTGTTCCTCGAGCGCTACATTCCCCAGGCTCGCCATGTGGAGATCCAGATTCTTGGCGATTCCCACGGCAACATCATTCACCTGGGAGAACGAGAATGTTCTATTCAACGCCGCCATCAAAAAATTATTGAAGAAGCCCCGTCCCCCCGGCTAGAGAACGAAACTCGTCAGGCCATGGCCGAAGCCGCCTTACGTTTGGGTCGAGCAATCGGCTACCAATCCGCCGGAACGGTCGAATTTCTGGTTGACGACGCCACTGGTGACTATTTCTTTCTGGAGACCAACACGCGGCTTCAGGTGGAACATCCAGTAACCGAGGAAGTAACCGGGCTCGACCTGGTACGCCAACAACTTCTGGTCGCTCAGGGACAACGCCTTGCACGTACCCAAGAACAGGTAGTCGCCACTGGCCATGCCATCGAAGCCCGCATCTACGCCGAAGATCCAGCCAACAATTTTCTGCCTGCTGCCGGCGCCATCGAAACATGGATTGAGCCGACCTCGGAAGGGGTTCGGTGGGACTCCGGAGTCGTTTCGGGCCAGAGGGTCAGCGTTGACTACGACCCCATGTTGGCCAAAGTCATCAGCCACGGACCAACCAGGCCGGAAGCAGCCGGACTATTAGCTCGAGCCCTTGAACAGCTTCACCTCGGAGGACTAACTACCAATCGCGACTACCTAGTTGCTGTCCTTCGAAGTCCACAATTTCTCGCCGGAGACACGACGACCGACTTCGTCGACCGGGTCCAAGTCGATACGACCCCGACCTCCACCGCCATCGAGCTGGCTGCGATGGCGGCCATGCTGTGGTCACAATGCCGGAATCGACACGCCGACACTGTTTGGGGGTTTGCCCCTTCTAACTGGCGCAACGGCGGCCTAGGTCCTAGCGAAATTTCGTTTCGTCACGGTGACCATGAGCCGCTCACGGTGCGGTACCGAGCTGAACGAAACGGACAGTTCACCGCAACGATTGGCGATGTTGATCGGACACTCGAACTAGTCGACGCCAACACCAACTATCAGCGAGGTCAGAAACGAGGAGACAGGCCAGACGCTGACTTTGTCGAGTTCTTAGTCGACGGAGAGCGACAGCGGCACCTAGTTACAGAGAGTTCGACCGCTATTCACGTGCAGGTTGATGCCACCACGGTGTCGCTAAAGAAAATTCCAAGATTTACGGTGCCAGGGTCAGAACTTCCCGCCGGCGGGCTAGTTGCACCCATGCCCGGCGTGGTTACCGACATTCGATGTACGGTCGGCGATGATGTGGTCGCTGGTCAAGTGCTAGTGGTTCTCGAAGCGATGAAAATGGAACATCATGTCAAAGCACCGACTGGTGGAACGGTGACTGCGGTGCCGATCACCGTAGGGGCCCAGCTCGACTCTGGAGTGCCTCTGGTAATCATCGAACGTTCCGACGAACCCGAAGGGAACGACGAAGACCATGATGGCTAAGTCGACGACTAACGAAGATGGAGCTTCGGAGCCGATCAAGATAGCTAACTGCTCCGGCTATTACGGCGATCAGATTGATGCCGCTCGTCAGATGGTCGACGGAGGACCAATTGATGCGTTAACCGGCGATTGGCTAGCTGAGCTAACGATGTTGATCCTCGCTCGAACCAGAGCCAAACACCCAGGAGGCGGTTACGCCCGAACCTTTGTTACCCAGATGGAACAGGTCATGGGCAGTTGCCTCGACAAAGGCATCAAGGTTGTCTCGAACGCCGGAGGGCTCGATCCCAGCCATTGCGCCGAAGCGGTTTACGAAGTGGGCGAAAAACTGGGGCTCAGCCCCACCGTCGCCTACGTCGACGGCGACAACCTACTCGAACGGCTCGACGAGCTAAAGCAATCCGGCCACCCGGTTCTCGATTTCGGAACCGGTCGACCTGTCTCCGATCAAGACTACATATCAGCCAACGCCTATCTCGGTTGTTGGGGGATCGTCGAAGCGCTCGAGCAAGGAGCCGACATCGTCGTCACCGGTCGGACTACCGACGCTGCCATCGTTTGTGGACCAGCCGCTTGGCATCATGGGTGGTCACAGACCGATTGGGACAAAATGGCTGGAGCGGTCGCGGCCGGACACATCATCGAATGTGGAACTCAGGCGACCGGCGGCAACTACTCGTTCTTCACCGAGCTAGACGGAATGGACCACACCGCTTTTCCTATAGCCGAAATAGCGGCGGACGGCTCTAGCATTATCACCAAACATCCTGGCACCGGAGGAGCCGTAACCGTTGGCACGGTCACTTCGCAGCTGCTGTACGAGATCGGCTCCCCCTCCTACCTCGGCCCCGACGTAACCGCCCGATTCGACAGTCTTTCGTTGGAGCAACTCCAACCGAACCGGGTTCAGGTCAGCGAGGTTCGAGGTGAGCCGCCACCCACGACCTTGAAAGTGTCAATGAACAGCTGGGGTGGCTACCGGACCGACTTCCGACTTGCGCTCACTGGGCTAGACATCGACGCCAAGGCGAACTTGTTAGAACAAATCTTATGGCGATCAACGCCCCATTCTCCCGACGATTTTGACTCGGTCACCGTTACCACGGTCCCAACCACCAAGATCGATCCAGCCAGCAACGCTGAGGCGGTCTCGACCTGGCATGTGACCATCAAAGATCGAGACGAAAATAAAGCTAAGTCGGTGGCGTCAGCATTACCCAACATGGGCTTGGCCTCAATTCCTGGCTTCTTCGGACTACCCGGTACTGCAGTAGCGCAACCATTTGGAGTGCATACCGCCGGCTTGATCGACGCCAACGTAGTACCACAGAACGTGGTTGTACTCGACGGCGCCCGAACTGTTGTTGACTCGGCCATTGAGGCCTCAGGAGCCGTAGCCGAGCCGCCACTCGGAGCTGACCAGCTGCCATCACCCCCACCGACAGACATGACCAAGTCGGCACCATTAGGACTTCTGGTAGGCGCCCGGTCGGGAGACAAAGGTGGCGACGCCAACCTCGGACTCTTCACCCGTTCGGCTGACGCCTATGCCTGGCTCTTTCATGAACTGACCGTCACCCGGCTACAAGAGCTTCTGCCCGAAGCCGCCGACCTTCCGATCGAACGGTACGAACTTCCCAAGATCTGGTCGCTCAATTTTGTGATCCGAGGACTTCTGCAAGAAGGGGTTGCGTCGTCGACTCGCCTGGATGGACAGGCCAAAAGCCTGGGCGAATGGATACGGGCCCGCCATGTTGAAATCCCGGTGTCCCTCCTCGACTACGAACAGCGATAATGACAACCAAAACGACGGAGCAATCCGACACAAAACCGGCCGAACGGCTTCGGGGGCTCATAAACCGTACCGTTCGAACAGTCCCCATCCCTCCACCGGTCTTGTCGAACGACGAGGAAGCTCAATTGTCAGACCGGCAACGTGAGCTACTTGAACAGCTCGGCACCATCTTTCAAGCCGGGTTCGCCGACTTGACCATGGCTGATTTGGCAGACCAGCTCAACTGTTCGCTACGCACGCTCTATTTGCTGGCCAGCAGCCGCAACCAACTGGTAACGATGGTTATCGACCGGACTTTGCGCGACCATGGTCGGGCCGCTCAAAACGCTATGGCCTCCGCCGGATCCGTTGTCGAAGCGCTTGAGAAATTCCTAATCGCTGCCAACGACGCAGTGAGCGAAGTGAACCCGAACTTCGCCACCGACATGTCTGAGATCCCCGAAGGCGCCGCCCTCAACGAAGCGCACAGTTCATATCTGATTGCAGTTACCAAAGCACTACTTACCCTCGCGATCAAGCGGGGCGAGCTCGCTCCGGTAGACACCGCGGCGTTAGCTCGCATGCTTGGTGGACTAGGCCGAGACTTCGCCCGGCCAGAGGTACTACCAACTCTGGACAACAGCCCAGCCCAGTCGGCCAATGCAATGGTTACGCTCGTGGTCAACGCCGCTAAACTTACCAGCCTCTAGCAGCTCAGGCCGAGGGAGCGAACGGCAGCGGCGCTACTCGGAATCGTCGACCCGAACAAACTCACCGCCGTCGACCACGATCGTTTGACCCGTCATCCATGAGGCGTCGGCGGCAAGAAACAAAGCGGCCCGACCAATGTCTTCGGGTTCGCCCAGGCGTTTTGTCGGCATCATTTCGGCCACCTCCTTGCCTCGCTCACCTTCCCACAGCACCCGAGCAAAATCGGTTCGGATCAGACCGGGGGCGATGCAGTTGACGGTCGCTTGGGGTCCAAGTTCAGCGCCAAGTTGCTTAGTCATATGGATAAGTGTGGATTTGAACATGCAGTAGACACCGATATGACGACTGGTTTTGAGACCACCGACCGAAGCAATGTTGATAACCCGCCCGCCGTTATCTTTCATCCACTTGTTCCAGGCCAGCTGTGTCCACAGCAAAGGCCCGCGCACATTCACCTCATAGGTTTTGTCGAGCATGCTCGCTTCAACATCGATCGTGCGACCATTGTGAGGGTTAGTGGCAGCGTTATTGACCAAGATGTCGAGGGATCCGAACCGCTCGATCGTTTCGTCCATCACCCGCTCGCCTTGCTCCGGGTCTCCAACATGGCTAACTCGCCAGTCGACCTGACCAGCCAAACCTTGGAGGTCGGCAACGGCCTGTTCACACTTATCTGCCTTACGAGAAGTAATCATCACGTTGCAGCCAGCTCTAAGAAATACTGTGGCAATTCCCTTCCCAATCCCGGCAGAACCACCGGTAATCAAAGCAGTCTTGCCCTCAAGTTTCTGATTTAGATTCTCAACTACCGGTTCTACATGGCCCGCTGCGTCTGACATTTTCTGCTATCCCCTTTTCGATCGTTTGGTCGTTACAGAGCACCACAAGCACGGGAGTCAGTGCAAGCTCAGGCCAAGATCGACCGAAACTAGTGCCGGTGATACGATTGCCAGATGGTCCTTGGCAAAGTGTTCGGTCGACGGAACCGCTCGTCCCGAACTTCTCGGGTCATTTCCGATCCTATTGTCACCGCGCTTGAAGCAGCCCTCGCACCCGACCGAGTCCACCTCGACGGAGCGAACCGGTCGTTAATGAGCCATGATGCTTCGGTCTTCGACGGCGGTGGAGCTGGCCCGGTTTGCTACCCGGTCACCACCGAAGAAGTGGTGGCGATCATGAACATTGCGACCGAATACGATCGAGCCGTCGTTCCCCGGGGGGCAGGAACCGGATTGGCTGGTGGCGCGATACCGATGGGGGCACCAATCGTGGTGGCCCTAACCAAAATGAATGACATCATCGAAGTCGACAGTGAAAATCGGGTGGCCTGGGTTGGGCCCGGTGTAATCAACCTCGACCTTACCCGTCATCTACAGCCATTCGGTTACCACTTTGCTCCCGACCCTTCTTCTCAACAGGTCTGCACTATTGGCGGTAACGTCGCAAACAATTCAGGGGGACCCCACTGCTTGGCTTACGGGGTTACCAACGCTCACGTCGTGGCGATAGAAGCGGTAGTCCCGTCTGGTGATGTAGTGATGCTGGGTGGACTCGATGCTGAACCCATTGGCTACGATTTACGAGGAGCCTTTATCGGCAGCGAAGGCACGCTTGGCATCGCCACCAAAGTTGCGGTGACGATCACAAAAAACGCCCCTGCGGTTCGAACACTGTTGTTGTCGTTCGACTCGGTGAGCGATGCCGCAAATACCGTCAGCGGCGTTATTGCCGCCGGTGTGGTTCCAGCGGCCATGGAAGTAATGGACCAGAAAATCACACAGGCGGTTGAAAATTTCGTCGGCGCTGGTTACCCAACTGATGCAGCTGCTGTTCTGTTAGCCGAAGTCGACGGTTTGGAATCCGGTATTGATATCGACGCTGAGAAGATTGCTGACGTCGGCCGACAGAACGGGGCCACTGAGGTTCGCCTGGCTCAATCTGACCAAGAACGGGCTCTACTTTGGAAAGGCCGCAAAACGGCGTTCGGAGCCATCGCCCAAATCGCTCCCGACTACTACCTTCACGACACCGTGGTACCGCGATCGAAACTGGCTGAGGTACTGAACGACGTCTACGCCATCGCCGACCGCCACGATCTGTTGGTGATGAACGTGTTTCATGCCGGCGATGGGAACCTACACCCACTTTTGATTTTCGATGCTCGCCATGAAGGGGTGATGGATCGGGTCCATGCCGCTGGAGCGGAAATAATTGAAGCGTCACTGGCGGCCGGGGGTGTTTTATCCGGCGAGCATGGTATTGGGGTAGAGAAGCAAAAGTTTATGGACAAGATGTTCAGCACCGCCGATCTCGACCACCAAAATCGCCTCCGGCGTTCGTTCGATCCCACCTGTCGAGCAAACCCTGGCAAGGTTTTACCTTCTGGCCACAGCTGCGCTGACATTCAGCAACTCAAGACCATCCCAGTTGGAGTTTGGGGCTGATGGCAGGGGCAAACATCGATTCAAGACTGGCAGGAATTGCGGAATCCTTCGGGCCAGAAACTGCTGCGTTCGCTGCTGAAGTTACCACCGATGATGCCGTTTCGATAGCAGGAAGAAAGACCCGATGGGAACTTGGTGGCCCGTTAGCCGAAGGGACAACAACTGTTGCCGCTCCTGCTGGCATCGTTGACTATGTCCCGAACGAGATGATAGCGACCGTTCGAGCCGGGACACTAGTAGCCGATCTCAACCAGGAGCTGGCCAATGCCGGACAGCGGAGCGCGTTGGTTGATCGGGGTGGCACGGTCGGCGGCGCGATTGCGGTTGGAGAAGACGACCCGTTGGTGCTTGGTGTCGGACGAATCAGAGCTTCGGTGCTCCAAGTACGATACGTGTCGGCCGAGGGCGACGTTATCACCGGAGGCGGACCAACGGTTAAGAACGTCACCGGGTTTGATCTGCCAAGGTTGTTTGTTGGTTCGCTTGGAACGCTGGGATCAATCGTCGAGGTAATCGTACGCACGAACCCGATCCCTGCTGTGAGCCGATGGTTGATCAGCGACGACGTCGACCCGTTCGCAGTTCGTGACGCTGTTCTTCGTCCGAGCGCCGTGTTTTGGAACGGTTCGAAAACGTGGGTATTGCTCGAGGGCCATCAGGTCGACGTTGAAGCTGAAGCGTTCAAACTGGACCAAATCGGTTCGTTCAGTGATGCCGATGGCGCGCCGACATTTCCTCCTCACCGATGGTCATTCGCTCCAGCTGATCTTAAAGCGCTTCCGACTCAGGATCTCGGCCCATACGTAGCATCTGTGGGTGTTGGCACTGTCTTCGCCGACAATCAACAACCGAGACGAACCATCGATGCTGGATCACAGACCATCGCAGCCAGACTCAAGGCCGAGTTCGACCCAAAAGGTCGCTTAAACCCCGGCCGCAACCCCAACAATCGGTGAGAACAATGCCCAGCAACCATGCTGCCCAACTCCTGACTCGCCGCCCGACGCTGAGCCCAAGCAACCCAATGGGTTGCCGCAGTCCAATGGGTTGCCGCAGCTTCGCAAAACCTATTGGTCGGCCCAACGTGAAACTGGAGGAGCTTGAAAGGTTCCCATGGACCTAAAACTCGATGAGGAAGATCTGAATACCTGCGTGCAGTGTGGACTCTGCCTGCCTGCCTGCCCGACGTTTCGAGTAACCGGAGAAGAATCAAAATCGCCTCGGGGCCGAATAGCGTTGATGCGAGAGGTTCACATCAACAACGCCCCAGTCACCGACGAAGTTATCGAGTCGTTTGAAACCTGCGTGCAGTGTCGGGGTTGCGAACCGGCGTGCCCATCGAGCGTTCCATACGGTCACCTAATGGAGCAAGCTCGAGAGTCGCTGGCTGATGCCGGCAAGATAACGCCGTTGTGGCAGCGGCTAGCATTTAAACCGCTAGCAAAGCCTGGTTTACTTCAAACTGGTTCGACGGCCTTGGCGGTAGCTCAACGGTTGAAGCTGGTACCGAAACGGCTTGGCTTAGCCCAGTCGCTCCCACTCAAACAAGAGCCGCTTGTCGCCTCGGGCGATGATGTTTATCTCTTCACTGGCTGTGTAATGGATGCTTGGCAGCGCGACGTTCATCGAGCGGGCCAGCGGGTGATCGAAGCGGCTGGGTTCGGAGTAACGCCCACGAACGAGCTCGCTCCTTGTTGTGGCGCTCTCCAGGCTCACGCCGGCCTCACCAAAGATACTCGCAGATTCGCGGCCAACATGATTGCTGCGTTCGACGACCGTCCTATTTTGGTTGATTCGGCTGGGTGCGGTGCCGCAATGAAAGACTACGGACACTTGTTAGGCACCCCGGAGGCTGAAGCTTTATCGGCTCGGGTGTTCGATATCCAAGAGTGGTTAGCTCAACACGTGGACAAATTGCCGGCCGCTGAACCGATCGACGCAAGAGTTGCGATTCAAGACCCTTGCCATCTGCGCCATGTGCAGCGAGTACACGAAGCAACTAGAACGGTGCTCAGTCCGTTCGTTCGTGAAATTGTCGAACTTGATGATGACGGACTTTGTTGTGGTGCCGGCGGAGCCTATTCGGTAATGGAACCGGAACTGGCGGGCCAAATTCGAGAACGCAAGCTCAAAACAATCGACCGGGCCAGACCCGACCTTGTGGCCTCCGCCAATCCAGGGTGCTCGATGCATCTAGCTTCGGCTGGGGTGCCGACGGTGCATCCAATGGAGTTAGTAAATCGAGCGCTCAGTCGCTAGGACATACTGGTTCATGCATCGACAGTTATGGCGTTCTTGATCGACGATCCGCTTGAGCGTGGCCCAAGCTCTGATGCAGGCGCTCATATTGCGAGTACCGCTGCGAAGAATATGAGACTTAGCGAGGTAAGGACTCTCCAGTTCATGCCCCTAAATCTAGTAACGAAGACGTCTGTCGCATATAGGGGGGCAACCCCACACGACCATCGACACTGAACACGTTTCCTAGGTGCGGTTACCCAACAAAAGGCCGCTACCAGCCGATTCGCTGGTCAGATTTACCTTTATCCATCTCGGCCCGAGCCTGGGTCACAGTTTCCAACGACGAAACCTCCGGAACGCCTACTTCCCAGAAACTTCCACCCTCGGTCCAGGTGTATGGATCAACCTTCATGGCGATGACGTAGGTCTTGTCGCTTGCTCTGGCTCGACTAACTGCGGAGCCGAGTTCATCGATTGACGAAACTGTTTCGGATCCGCACCCCATAGCGGCAGCGTGAGCGGCAAAGTCGACCTCGGTTACATCTCCGCTCAAACGGCAATCAGCCAACAAGTTGTTGAATGGCTTGCCCCCTTGACCGGTTTGGAGCCGATTGATGACGGCGAAACCTCCGTTGTCGCAAACAATCACGATCATCTTGTGCCCAGACAAAACTGAGCTGTAAAGATCTGAGTTCATCATCAGGTATGAACCGTCCCCGACGAAGACAAACACGTCACCTTCTCGTTCTGCGCCCCCGCCCGGGCCGTAGGCCATGGCGGCACCCCACCCTCCTGCTGTTTCGTAACCCATACAGGAGTATCCGTATTCACAGTCGAAGGTGGAAATTCCTTTTGCCCACCATCCGTTATTAACTTCGCCGGGGAATCCACCGGCGGCAGCCAAACAAACATCGCCTGGTCCAGCTTGATCGTTCACCGCTCGCACCACTTGGGCGTAGCTGACCACCTCGCTCGACGCAGCACCGATTTGATCGAGGTAGTCTCGAAATCCTGCCTTTTCGGACGCCGCTTGATCCCACCACGATTCAGGGGCAGACCATCCGTCCAACATTCCCATCATTTCACGTAACGTTTCTCGGGCGTCGCCGACCACTGGCAACGACTGATGTTTGATGGCGTCAAATCGAGTGGCGTTGATGCCAACGATTATCGTGTCTTGGTTTTTGAAGATAGTCCAGGAGCCAGTAGTGAAATCCTGGAGGCGACAACCGATCGCTAACACCACATCAGACTCTGCCGCCAAATTGTTGGCGGCCTCGCTTCCGGTCACTCCGATTGGACCAACATACGCTTCGTCGTCGCCCAGGAGGCTAGATTTCCCCGCCACAGTTTCGACTACTGGAATCCGATGAGTCGACGCGAACTCGAGCAGAGTTGCTTCCGCCGCCGAATAGTGAACACCGCCTCCGGCAATAATTAACGGTTTACGAGCTTGCTTTAATGCTCCGACTGCGGCGACTATTTCGCTCCTATCGGGCCGAGGTCGAGGCACCTCGTGTCGGGTGGGAGCGAAGAACTGCTCCGGATAGTTGAACGCCATGGCTTGCACATCTTGAGGCAGGCCGATAAACGCTGGGCCTCGAGTTGCCGGGTCAAGCATTGTCGTTAACGCAGCAGGCAGCGACTGAACAATTTGAGCGGGATGAGTGATTCGGTCCCAAAACTTGGTGACTGGCTTAAACGCATCATTCACCGTTGCTGACGGCTCGCCGAAGTTCTCAACTTGTTGCAGGACCGGATCAGGGATTCGCGACACGAACGTGTCGCCGCCAAACAAAAGTAGAGGCAGCCGATTGGCAGACGCGACTGCGGCCGCAGTGACCATGTTGGTTGCTCCCGGGCCGACTGACGACGTAGCAGCCATGATTTGTCGGGCCTTGACCGCCTTGTTGTAGGCCACAGCAGCGAGCGCCATGCCTTGTTCGTTTTGACCCCGCCAGGTCGGGAACTGATCTTTAACTTCTTCCAACGCATGACCAAGGCAGGTAACGTTGCCGTGGCCAAAGATGCCGTAGATGCCGGGGAACAGAGGGGCTTCTGTTCCTTCATCTAGTGTGGTGGTTTGAGCCATCATCCATCGAACAATGGCTTGAGCGGTCGTTAATCGAATCGTCTGCATGGTGGACTTTCTCTTGTTCTGGACGTATCTAGTTGTCGAACTCGCTGATCTTCACCGGGCGCTGCTCAGTAACCGACCGTAGGGCTGCTTTGCCAATTACGAGCGGAGCCCGTCCGTCGGTTCCGGTAACAAGGGTTGGAGTTCCGTTTGATACTGCGGCCACGAACGCTTCCCATTGAGCAACATAGGAAGGGATATAGCGGTCAAGAAAGAAGTGAGGAACCGTCGCTGAGGCGCCTCCGGCAGCAGTTCGGGTCACTGCGTAATGGTCGGCGTGATTCTCAGAGGCGGAAACTCCAAGCGATCCGAACGCTTCGACTCGCTGATCGTATCCGTAGGCCGCTTGACGGCAGTTACTGATCGTGGTCTGGGTGCCATCGGCGTGAACCAATAGGACCGTGATGGTGTCGTAATCACCGGCGGCGCCGATTGCGGGATCGACAGTTACTGCTCCTCGGGCATATACCTCTTCGACTTCTGAGCCGGCCACAAAACGGGCCATATCGAAGTCGTGGATAGTCATGTCGTTGAAGATCCCGCCACTAACCTCGATGTAGGAAATCGGTGGTGGAGCTGGGTCACGGCTAATTATGCTTATTTGTCGTAGGTCGCCGATCGTGCCCTCAACCACAGCCTGTCGGACTGCAGCATGGCTGGCGTCGAACCTGCGGTTAAACCCGATCTGCAACGCAACGCCAGCGCTTTCCACCGCAGCCAAAGCTCGATCAACTTCTTCGACCGCCAACGACACCGGTTTCTCACAAAAAATCGGCTTACCGGCCTCGGCTGCTTCGACGATCAGATCAACGTGAGTGTCGGTGCTGGTCGCAATGGCGATTGCGTCGATATCGGGCGAGCTAATAAGCTCGGAAGCGGTGGCGAAGACCGGTGCGCCCACCTTGGTACTGACTGCTTCGGCTGACGCTGACATAACGTCGAAAAGGCCGCCAACCGACGCGTCGGGGACTTGGAACTGGATCAGGTCGGCGTGCATGGCACCGATTCGCCCAGTGCCTAACAGACCGATCCTCAAGTTTGCGTTTTCTGACATTATTGCTCTCCCCAAACTGGCTGCAGATCTGGTTTCGACGCGTCTCCGGCACCAAGGATTGACTGGTCGAAGTCGATAGTCGTTCCGGTCATCATCCCAGACTCTTCCGATCCTAGGAAGCAAATAGCTCGCGCTAGTTCGTTCGGGTCGATGAGGCGTCCGAACGGTTGAGACACGCTGGCCTCGGCCAGCCAATTATCGTCGGCACCGTGAAACTGTTTCTGAATTGCGTCCTCGCCCTCGGTGGCCATCCAACCTGGTTGCAACAAGTTCACCCTGATTTGATGTCTCATTAGTGAGAAAGCGGCGTTGCGGGTAATTGCTTGCAACGCCTGCTTTGACGCCGAGTAGGGGTAGAGGAAATCTTGTCCGCCGTGGGCAGCTACGCTGCCAATGTTGATGATCGAACCACCGACGCCTTGATTTGATCGCTTTTCCCGTTCTCGCTTCATGATCTTGGCCGTAGCGCTTATTAAAAGAGCGGGCGCCCGAGTGTTGATCTTCAACATCTGATCCCATAGGTGGGCATCAGAATCCCAAACTGACCCTCTGACAGTTAGCCCAGCAGCGTTCACGACAACATCGACTTGCCCGTAGAGCTCATCGACTTTGCTACCAATTCGATCGGCTGCATCATCAGATGCCAAGTCCACCGACAGGAATTGGGCGTCGCAATCAACTGATGCTGCAACCGCATCACCTCGCTCTTGGTTGCGGCCCACCAGAAGTATCCCTTTGGCGCCCCGGGCCGCCATCAAAGCCGCGGTGGCCGCTCCAAGCCCCTGCGACCCGCCGGTAATAACAGCTACCTTGCCGACATATTGCTGGTTGTTAGTTGATTCCGACACTTTCTACCCTCTCCCAAGAACCGGACTTCCAAGACTTGATAAGGGCAGACTGCACGCTGACATAAGCCAAGGCTTCGGTAAAGCCGGGCTCATGTTGTTGGCCAGAAACAACCGCTTCGAGGAAGTTCATATCTTCGATTACTTTCAGATCCTCGTAGCCTATGGCATTGGCATCACCAGGCACGAATGCGCCGTGGTACGGATAGCGGTCTCCGGCGTAGACGGTGGTGTATCCGTCGTGGAGCTGACCGTTCTCTTCGGTCAGGAAAATTCTCATTTCGTTCATCGTTTCAAGATTCCACATGATGGAACCTTTGGTGCCATAGATCTCGAACGCCATCTGACTTTGAGGTCCGACGATCGAGCGAGACGACTCAAAGTTGCCGATTGAGCCGTTAGCAAACCGGGCGAAACAGCCAGCGTAGTCTTCGTTAGTAACTGGACCGGTCGGATCGCCAGGGGCACCCCGATCGTAGTGGGTTCCACCACCGGGCTTCGGAAGAGGTCGATCAGGAATGAACGTTTTCTCTAGACCAGATACTTCGCTAATGGGCCCGTTCAGCATCATGGCCAGATCCATGGAGTGACTCAGAATGTCAGAACTCACGCCGTAGCCGGCGCCATCATGTTCGAATCGCCAAGACAACAGCCCGAGCGGATCAGAACCGTACATGGAGAAGAATCGACCGCGATAGTTGGTGATCTCACCCAGCACACCGTTTTCGATCAGTTGCTTAGCGTAGATTACGAGCGGCGCCCACCGGTAGTTGTAGCCAACTCCAGTTATGACTCCTGCGTCCCGGGTCGCCTTTTCTACTCGAGCAGTTTGGTCTGGAGTTCCACCTACTGGTTTCTCGCAAAAAACATGTTTTCCGACCGCGGCAGCAGCTACACAAAGCTCTTCGTGCAACATGTTGGGAGCGGCGACCACAACGACATCGACGTCTGGATGGTTGATGGCTTCCATCGGGTCAGTGGTCGACTCAGCGAAACCGAAGGATCGGACAGCCTCAACACCGCGATCCTCGACGTTGTCGGCGCAAATGACGAGCTCTGGATCGGCTGGTCTGTCCGGAAACAAGGTTGGGATTCGAGCATATGAACGGCTGTGAGCCTGACCCATCCAACCAAAACCAATGACTGCAATCCCTACCGTTCGCATCCGTGAATTCCCCTGTCCTCAAATATTGGGCGTCTCTATTGGTGTCGCTATTTGGCACACCGTTTGGCTTTCTCACGCGATGCTAGCCACCGGCTGAGCTAAAGCGACAGCTTCGAAGCGGTCAGGCTTTATCAACGACAGACGCAGCAACACAAATGGCTACTGGCCTATTCGGTAGCGATGGCATCCAAGACGTTGAGCCGACCGGCGTACCACGCCGGAAAGGCACCGGCAACCATGCCAGTCATAGCCGCCACGAGAATGTAGAGAATTAGTTGGACCGGCGGAACACTAACTTGGGAGACGATGAACTCCGGCATTTTTTGGGTGGCCAAGATGCCAAGACCAACGCCAACCAGAACTCCCACTATGCCGCCGAAGGCCGCAACGATCACGCCTTCCCACCGGATGACCCATCGCACCTGGGGTTGAGTCGTTCCCACCGCCCGCAGCAAGCCGATCTCTCGAACTCGTTCGAACACCGCCAGCGAGAGCGCGATGGCGATGCCAAGGACCGCTATGATCGCCGACAGGATCAAGAGCATGTTTACGATCGCAAGAACCTGATCGATCTGAGCTCTCTGAGCCGATGCGAACTCATCACGATCTTGGATTATCACGATCGGATAGTCAACCTCGACCTCTTGTTCTATAGCGGCCCGCACTTCTTCCGACTCGAATCCATCAGCGATGTTGGCCGTCAAGAACGCGTCTTCAGTTACCCGAAAGTGCTTTTCCCAAAGCGACAAGTCAACCACTTGATTCGGCAGTACGAAGCCATCTTGGTAGATACCAGCCACGGTCAACTCTTCGACCTGGTTGTCGAGGAAGATCACTCGATACGGATCTCCTACTTCCACTCCTCGTTCGAGCGCCAGGGTGTCTTCTAGATAGATCGCCTTATCGGATGGAACTGAAAGATCACGGTCGATGAAGTCGGGGTCGATGTGGTCGGTCAACTTCTCAATTTCGGTGGCGTTGACGATTCCCACTGAGATGTCATCGGCTTGCAGACCGGAAACCACCGACTCTAAAGCGTTGGGATCTTCGGTGTTGGCTAGCGCGAGAAAAACCTCTTGCAGTTTGGATTGGACCTGGTCAATGTCGGCATCTTGTGAAATAGCAGCGAACGCACTAAAGCTAAACCGGAACGGAAGTACGCTTTCGACCTCAGGTAGAGCTTCGATTCTCTGTCCCGCTTCGGCCGAAATCGGGATTGGCGGACCAGCGCCGTCAGTGGTGCGAAGCAAGAAGTCGGACTTGATCGATGATTCTAAGGCATCTCCAATTGACGACTTGACTGAATCACCTATGACGGTCACGGCGGTAACGAGTGCTAGGCCAATCATTAGCGCGCTAGCGGTAGATGCAGTTCGGTACGGGTTTCGAGCCGCATTGGAACGACCGAGCCGCCCAGTCAGGCCGAAGCCGCCTCGTGCGGTTCGCAGCAGCGCATACGCCCCAATGGCGATGATCACAGCCGGAACGATCAAACCAAGGCCAGCTGGGGTTCCGTCGATGGCTAGATAGACACCCCCGATTAGTGCACCAACAGCAGCCAAGGCGAAGAACACCCCCAAAAAACCGACGATAACTGCGCTGGGCGTATGGCCAAGAATTCGAGAAGCTGGAGCCGCTACGACTGCACTAACCAGAGCGGCCCCTACAACTGTGACAAAGGCGGCAGCCCCCAGCAAACCGAAGGTTTCACCGAGTTCGAATTCGCCGAATCGTACAATCGTCAGCAAAACCAGGCCGATTCCCAGCATGACGAAACTGGCGACGTTTCGAGTTCGCTTGGCGAAGAAGCGAAAGGCGAAGAAAATGCACATTGTGGCCAAGATCGTCGGCAGCATCTTAGGAAGCCATCCGCCCCCGACGATCGAGAACCAGAACAACAGAGCCGCGGGCACGAGCAACGCCACACCAAGTATCGGTCGGATTGGTGGGTCCAGTTGACTCATTGCGTTGTCAGTAAGAGCGGCCATCGGCGTAACTCGTTGCGCTAACAATGCCGGTATTAGGGCCACGGCCATGGTTACGACGACTCCGACAACCACGGCCAGCAAAATTGTGAGTGTGTTGATCGGCAGCGAGATGTCATCAGGAAAACCGAGAGCGCCCAATCCAAACCGGAGCAAACGGGCGAGCGCCCAACCGGCGGGCAGCCCGATAAGAGTAGAGATGATTCCAAGCAAGAGTGCCTCGCCCATCATCATGTTCGTCACCTGAGCGCCTTGGGCGCCAAGCGCTCGAAGAGAACCGAGCTCTTTGATCCGCTGCCCCAAGGTTATGTTGAACACGTTGAAGATCAAAAAGGCACTAACCACCAAAATTATGATGGCGAAGACCAACAGAACGGTTCGAAAAATGCCAGCGATCTGTGCAAACTGACCTTGCAGCTCTTCTTCTGCCTCGATTTGGGTCTGAGCGACTAGGTTGTCGTCTCGACCGTCAAGGTACTGCTGTACCTTCGCCGCTAGAGCCTCTTGGTCATCAGAGTCAGAAACTAAAAGCAGTTCGTCGTAACCGACCCCACCGTTGAATAGCTCGATCGCTTCGTCCTGCGATAGGGCGATGTATTGGGCAGCCGCAGCCTCGTTACGGTCGGCCGAGGCGTAGAAGAATGTACCGACAAGGGTGAACGTATCGCTCCCGCTTGAAGTCAGCACGCGGTACTCGTTGCCAATAGTGAAGCTGCCAGCATCAAAGGTGCCGGTATCGACCACGAACTCACCACCGGAGGCGGGTTCGACTCCTTCATTGATGAAAAGCCGGGGTTCGGCTAGTTCTGTTTCCCAGCTGATTCCGAAGTTGGGGCCGCCCTGAGCGACAACCGCTGTTCCTTCATCGTCGATGGCCACCACCCCGACCTGAACGCTAACCGGCTGCACCGCAGTAACGCCATCCAACGCCGCGGCTTCTTCGATTACCTCGGCTGGTACTGGTGGTGCTTCAAAATCATCACCGAAGGCCAGGTCGCTTCGGATCTTAACTTGGTAGCCTCGTTCGGCGTTGCTAGCAATCTCATCGAATGTGATGCGAAGCCCATCAGTGAAAATGAAAACCGCGGTCACGGCAGCAACGCTGAAGGTAATTGCAAATGCGGTTAGAACGTACCGTAACGGCCGTTGCAGAAGATTTTTTCCGATCAGTCTGAACAGCATGGTCCGATTCTAGAACTACTTCGCCAAATTTGTACTCGCTACGAACGAGTACTGGTCTAGTTGAAACTTGGAACTTGAAGTTGATAGACCTCAGCGTCCATCCCGCACGATCCGCCATCAGAGTTGAAGTAGACCCGGGTGAACGACCGGTTGACCGATGCGTGCGTTTCGGTCCAGTACTGATCCCCGCAGTTGTACGTGTGAGCCAAGTTGACCACTCGCCCGTTTGGCACCATTTCAACCGCCATTACTTTGTCGCATGACCAGGCTCCGGGAACTTTACAGTTGTACGAGGAAACGACCACCCAACCCGGCTTGTCGAAACCTCGGCCGGAGATGTGTATTGACGTGTTGGCGTTGTCGTAGACGTCGAAAATCTTGGTTCGTTTCAACGTGCGCAGATCTACGCTAACAAGCCAACCGGCGGTCGGACTGCCCCCGTTGAAGTCGATGTAGACGTAAGCATCGTTTCCCGATTTGTCTAAAGCCAGGTCGCTATGTTCAGTCGCGGTCGTCACCACCCGCCGATTCGAAAGATCAGCGTCGTACACGAACGTTCCGTTAAGCGCTCCAGCCAAGACATAGTTGCCGTTGACCGAGTAACTCGACCAATCAACCTTGCCTCCTCCAAGATCAGTGGTAATCCCAAGAACACGATCGCTGGCCAGATCATAACTAACAAGGCCGATCTGGTTTTCGTTCTGGTCATACACGAGCCAGGCGTAGCGGTTTCCGTCGCGGCTGGGGGCACCCTCATTTCGATCTTCCATGTACCGGGCATTTGGCAGCCGAGCTTGTATCCGACTGGTCAGGTCGGCGATTTCTGATGTTTGACCGGATCGCACGTTGGTTTCATACAGCTTGAGTTCGCCGACGTATGAATTGTCGCCGGCCAAATGACGAAGCAAATCAGGATTCGTTGGATGCCATTGCGGTTCGCCTCCTGGATGTACGCCCAGCGAGCGCACGAGCTGGAGGGAGGTCACCGAATAGATGTCGAATCGGGCCTCGCCATGGTAGGTCATGAACATCGAGCCGTTGGCGTTTTCCGCTTGGCGACGGCTGTAGTCATTACGGTTAAATCGAGTCCCAGCTGCCGAAGTCGCTCGACGGAGTTTGGTGCCATAGTTCGGGTCGCTGTAAGTCTGGCCAACCGCTGGCTTAGACCAGCCCGACGACGGTCGAGATGCGTCATACCCGATGGTTAGTCCGCCTGAGCCTGAAGCCGGAGCTGTCGCTGCCGTAGTCGAAGTTGGGGTAACTGTCGTTGTAGTGGTTGTGTTTCTCGAGGTGGAAGTCGAGGTGGGCTTGGTTTTGCTCAACGTAGTCAGCGGAGAGATCGATGTTCCAGTAGAACCACTACCGGTAGAACCACTCGCTGCAGAACCGCTGCTAGTAGAACCGCTGCTAGTAGAACCTCGGGCTGTACTTTTTGTGGTTCCGCTCGTTGGCGCACCTGACTCGTTGTTACTCTTGCCGGTCGAGTTGGGACTACCGCCGTTGGCGGTGAACTTCTCGGCTGGGTCCTTGCTAGCTGGTGAGGCTTGTTTCGATGATCGGCTACTTGAGCTAGCCGAATTCACAGGGGGACGAACGCCCGACGTTGGCCGGGTTGTGGTCGACGTAACTTCGATCGAGTCAGCGTTCTCACCAGAGTCGGCTGAATCTCGACCGTCGTCATCGTCATCGTCATCGTCATCGTCGTCTTCGGTGCCAGTGGCCTGAGATTCTTTGACCGTTTCCGGCTCGGTTTCAGGCCCTTCGTCGCCGGCATCGATTTCAACCAGACCTTCGTTTGCTTGCTCTTGACTGGCCTGACAGCCCAAGAAAAGGGCCCCAATGGCAGCGAGAAACAGACACCACCTAAATACTCTGTTGATCATGACCTAACGTCCTTGTATGTACAGTGCGGCTTAGAGATGCGCCGCGAAAATCCAGTAACTGTTAACGTTCAACTGCACATTGATGGCGTTATTCATTGGTTCCACCGAAATCGATTACGAAACTGTCAACCCGGTCACCGCCCCAGTCGCTCGAGTACAGGACTCGCTGGGAATCAGGGGCTAACGCAACCCCCGGACGGGACCAGTAGTCGTCGAGACCGTCTACCGAATTAGCACTTCGATGATGACCAAGTCGGTACACAACCGGAGATCCGGAGCCGAACTCGACCATCAGCAACTCTCCGTCTAGCAACCCACTTGCCAGACCGGTACCGCCTATTGAGACAATCACCGTCAGTGAATTGGCGGCGCTAGTTGCTATCGCCGTGTTGGATGGCGGATAGACATAACCAGACTTGGTGCCGACCACGACTTCGGTTGATCCGGAAGCAAGATCAACGGTAATCACATTGCCGACGTCGCCTGTGTCAGAGCTGTACGCCGACGAAACAAGCAGGTCTCGGCCATCAGGAGTTTCGATGATTGCCGAGTCGGCGTACTCAGCTAGTGGGAGAGATCGAATTTTCTTCAAGGAAGAGTCCAACACCGTAGTGCCTTGGCCGCCGCCGTTTACGACGAACAATCCGCTGGTTGGCGTTGGTTGCGGAGCATCTTTCGACTCGGCCGGAGCCCGAGTTTCCGTTCCAGCCTCAAGGTCGTAGACAACGTAGGAGTATTGTGATCCGACAAGGCAGTTGTGAGCAAAGATGCGACCGTCCGCCGACAGCCGCTTGAAGCCGAATCCGCTCATGTCGTCACACTCAAACTGATGGACTGGTCGACCAACGTTCGTGCTTACATCAAACGAGATCAACTCGAAGGTGTCACTATCCACGTAGTAGAAACGGTTGCCATCAGTTGGATCCCAATAAATCTCCAGAACGTCCAGTGGTTTTATTGGAAGCATCCCGATGGGCTGATATGTGTTCCCATCAAGTAAGAGGTGCCCAACCGGAGATTGGCCGGTTCGGTAGAGGATTAGATGAGACCCATCAGAACTCCACGTAGGGCTGGCGTTCGCCGGTGCCACGATGGCGGCCCCTTGTTCAGCGGTCGTGACTGCCTGCACAGACAAGCCGAACTGCTCGTCATTGACGGCCTCGGTAGTAGTAGGCCGATCGAGCGAAGTCTGGGTGCGGTAGATCTTGTCAGCGACCAAATCTCCGGTATCTGTTATAGCGACCGTGACCGGTCCGGTGTCTTCGATTTCGCCTTCGGATGACGAGTCGCTACCGGTGGTGGCGTCGTCGTCACCCTCATCTTCATCGGTGACGATGTCGTTCGGGTCGCCGTCAGATCCTTCTCCCCCGGTTGTGATGTCCCCGTCAACCACCAGTGGATCTTCTCCGGTTCCGGCGTCTTCTGGCGTACCAGCCGAATCTCCGAAGTCGGGTTCAACCTGTTCGCTAGCGAAATCGGTGTTGATTTCTTCGCCGCCGTTGTAGATCCGAGAGAACCCGAACGCTCCCACGCCGAAGATGGCAAGCGTAGCTCCGACAACTGCTAGTCGGGCCGGCATATCAGATCGGGGTTTGAACGGAGGAATGTTGCCAGAAATATTTCGGTCGAGATCGCGGCCAGCTGAGACGAGCTCGTTGTGAACTGGATCGAAATTGTTCATCGGTCAAAACCTCCCCGATGTTGGCCTAGCTGGGCGGCCAATGCGGCGCGGCCTCGCTTTAGGTGAGTCTTCACTGTTTCGGAGCCGCAGTCCAAAACTTCGGCGATTTGTTGTAAAGATAAATCTTCCCAGTAATACAGGGCTACCGCTTGAGATTGCCGGGTCGGCAGGGCTCGAACTGCGGCCCACACCTCTTCCGACCGTTCCTCGAGTTCGCCGACTGGAGCCGGTCGAGAACCGATCTTGGTTAGCGCTTTCGCTTCGAACACCGCTCGACGAATCCTTGAGGTTGATTTGTTGACCAAAACTCGACGCACCCACGCCCCAGGGTTGTCATAGTTTCCGATCTTCGACCAGGCTTTGTGCGCATCAGTAAAGGCGTCTTGAGTAAGATCTTCGGCGACTGAACGATTACCGCACAGGACGTAAGCCAGGCCTACAACGGCCCGATATTCAGACTCGTAAAACTCGGAAAAGTCGGCGAAGGCGACGGCCTTGCGTTGCCCTACGACAGCACTAGGAGGGTGTAGCCGCTGACTACCACCTGTTTTTGGAACCTGATCTCTCATTACAAGCGGCCGCGGCGACAACGCGGTTCCAACCCCCTGCCCTCTGGCTTCCAGAGTACCGTGCTCCGGGCAGAACTGCCCAGTCCAAGCTGGGGCTGTACTTTGCTTCACATAGGTCACTCGTTTGGCCAGTGATTTTGGGGGACAACAGCCGAACAATTTCGCAGATTAGGTAATTATGCCCAGTCGTCTTACGTTTGGCCGCCCGGCCCCAAATCGCTCTGGCGACTTGACTAGTTCCAGGCCGGGCCAAGCTTGGTTATCTCTTCAAGCTCAGCGAACCGGTCCAACAACGTCGACCGTAGAAACTCTGCCCGGGTTTCAGGGACCAGAGCCTCGCGCCACAATGCCCGACCAGCGGTAAAGCCGCTGCAACCAGCGGAGCAGGCATCACGAAGCTGACGGGTGTACTCGTCGTAGCCGACACCCCACGAAAGGAGGGCCCATGGCCGTTCCCCACAAGCATCATTGAGCGCTGAACACGACCCCTCGCCGGGATACGGCAACTTCAACAGCATGGGGCCAATCGGTGACAAGCGCCGAGCCGATTGGATGATGACCTCGGCCCGCTCAGCATCAGTTGATACATCGGTTGGTACGGGTTCGATTAGAGCTGGCACTCCAGCGTCAGCTGCATCGGCAACAACCTTTGCTACCAGGGCCTCTTGGGCCGCGGTGAACTCACCACGGTCATGATGGTACAGCACTAGTAATTTGGCTGCGTGGGCCCCAACCTCGCTCACCCGAGCTGGCGACCAACCGGCAAGAAGCGAGTTCGGGGTCAGCACAATTCCGCCACCATCACCCATATAGCCTTGTTGTTCAAGAGCACAAGTAATGCCAACACCGGGGGCAACAACTCCGGCCAATTCTGGCAACGCGTACTCGGGATCGAGCATTACCGCCGACGGGCGGCGGCCGAGCGCTTCGAGCATCTCTCGTTTGAAACCGGTGAGCGTCGCCGGTTCGGCTGCCCCGAATCCAGCTTTTTCCATCTCAACCAGCAACGCATCCCGATGGTCTAGAGCGGCGATGGTGAAGTGTCCACTTTCGTTGGCTAGAACTGAAAGGTCGGTCACCCAAGGTCACCCGACGAGTCCGTCGCCCCACTTGAGGGCTTATCAATAGCTAGGGGCAGGTTCCATTCTCCAGCTGTCCAATCGGATTCAATCCAGGTGTGTTCACCAGCAAAACATGGCGGCGTTTTCCGATCCTCACCCACTACGTCGCCGGCCAAGTAGTTTAGGAAGTACATGTTCGACCCTGGACAGGCAACCGACGAATGGTATCCGGCTGGGACGACGGCAAAGTCTCCGTCACCTCCGGTGTAGGTCTGTTCCCACCGTTGGTCCGGATTGTCGTCGTGCCAGTTGCGGTGCATCCAGAATCCCTCCGGCCGGTCGAGTCTGAAGTAGTACACCTCTTCCAGGTAGGGCGAGTCGTCGGCTCCATCATGGCGATGCGGTGGCCAGCCAGACCAGGTTCCTCGCGGCACGTACACCTCGTACAGAATTAGCCGTTCAGCTTCGATGGGGTAGGCCAAAGAATGGTTAACCTGACGGTGAGCTGCGCCACCACCGCGAACCTCGGTCTTGATCATCGAAGGCTCGATCAGGCGACTCGGGTACATCCCCTCGGCTGGCGCCGACCCAACGGCAAACGTAAAGTTCGTCTCAGCGGTTAATCGCACCGACGTCCCAGGGGCGGCGTAGCCGATCGGGGCGAGCTGTTCGAAAACTGATGAACGCTGTACGTGATGACGTTGGTCGTCAAGTTCTAATGTGGCCGACCCTGACAATGGGGTTATCGCTGTTTCTTGGTCGGTCAATAAATGGTCGTGGGTTTCGCCTGGTGCTAATTCAACCACGTTGAACGACAGATATTTCCAGCCTGCTGAGGCTGGTGTCAATGGCACCGTGGGAAGGTCCATCCCACTATTTGATTCTGCTGACATATTTTTGCTCTCTATATATGAGTAGTTGATGTATGTGATTGAAGTAGATGGGCGTGATCGTGGTAGTCGGATTTGTTTGCCAGGCTCTAGTCGGATGCCGATCTAGACGCTAAGAACTCGTCAATTTCGGGAACGAAGGGCATGTCATCGGCACAAAGCAATCGACCAGCGACGATAGCACCAGCGGCGTTGCCGTAGCGAACCGCCTCAGCCACCGTCCACCCGCTCAACAATCCATGGCACAGCGCCCCGCCAAACGCATCCCCTGCACCAAGCCCACAGACAACATCGACTGGGAACGGCGCCACCTGTTCTCGTTCGCCGTCGGCGGTAGCGACCAAAACGCCGTCGCCCCCCATTTTGATTATGGCGGACTCGACGCCGATCTCAAGCAACCGATCAGCTGCCAGCTCCGGATCGTCGGATCCGACCGCCACTCGACACTCATCCCGGTTCCCGATTACAACAGTGAATTGCTCCAACATCGGTGCAATCGCTGCGGTACCTGCCGCCTCCGATTCCCAGAAGTGGGGCCGCCAGTCAAGGTCGAAAATAGTGTGAGTTTTTCTGGCCCGACGTTCCAGTAAGCCGACCACAGTTGATCGACTTGGTTCATCGGAAAACCGTGAAGCCGGAACCCAAAAAATGTCAACCGACTCGATCGGAACGTCGGCAAAATCGTCTGGAGTCAACTCCATGTCGGGGGCGCGAGGCTGGCGGTAGAAAATGATGTTCGGCTCTTCCACCGGATCAAGCTCAGCGAACGCCAATGGAGTTGGCAACTCAGGATGGGTTCCAACAAACTGGGACTGAACACCAAATCGTTCAGTAAGAGCGTTGCGTACGTCGCGGCCGAACGCATCATCGCCGACCTTTGTACCGAGCGCCACCCGGTGCCCTAGTCGAGCTGCCGCTACCGCTACGTTGGTGGCCGTACCTCCAATCGATTTTTGCAACGTCGAGACGTCTTTCATCGGCCCGGTCTGCTGCGGATACAGGTCGATGCTGACCCGGCCAACAGCGAACACTTCAAGAGACGTCGAATTTGAACTAGTAGTCACTTTAAATCCGTTCTAGCCGTTAGATCGTTTACCAGAATGTCGGTTGCCTACAAAAGGTGCGGGCTCTGATGACTGTACTTGCGGAGGCCAACCATCAGCGAGTTTGATCTGGACTTATGGACATGTCGACCTGGGCGTGAACGCGTCAAAGCCCCGCCCGACAACATCAACGGTCGAGCGGGGCTTTGAACCGAACTGCTACAACACGTTTCGACGGCGCCTTACTGTGGTAGTCACTCCAAAGCCTGCCATCGTAAGGACGGCGCCGAACAAATACAGGTACGTTGAGTTAGCTCCGGTGAAGGCCAAGTTGGACTCGATCAGTGGTGCGTCGATTCCGGGCACTATTTCGCCGATATTGACGGTATACACACCGGTTAGTCCGTTGAGGAAGTCAATAAGGTCGTTGTCAGCTCCAGTCCCGGTGCTGAATGTGGCCTCCTCACCAGGGCTGAACCGAATCGTATAGTCGCCCGGGGCGGTTGGGAAGAAATAGCTTCCGTCCGCGGCCGTGACGGTGGTTATTGGATTGCCAGTTTCGTCGAGTACTGGGTTGCCGTTAACGTCGAGTAGTTCGACGAGCACGCCAGGGACAACGACTTCATCAGCATCTTGGATGCCGTCACCGTTGGTATCAAACCAAACCACTCCGCCGAGGCCCTGTTGGTGAACGAGACCGGCGTCTACTGTTGGGTCGTTGATTCCCTCATCTGATTCGCCAGCCGAGTCAAGATCGATCAGTGGTGACCTACCAAATGGGTTAGCATCGGAATCAGCTCCATCGTCAGACCCCTGATCCGCATCAGTAAAGCCGTAGCCAGCCGGAGCAACAAATTCAACTTGATACACGCCATCAGGCAAACCAGTGAACTGGTAGAACCCGTCCACATCAGTAGTGGTGGTAGCGATCAAGTTGCCCTGATCGTCATACAAGTTCACGATGATGCCTTCAGCCGGAGCTTCGTCGTCGCCCTGAATACCATCACCATTGGAATCAAACCAAACGTAATCACCGAGACTATTGTTCGGAGTAACAATGTTGACGGTTGCAGGGTCGCTGTCGTCTTCGTCGGTGATTCCGTCGCCGTCAGAGTCGACGCCATCATCATCGATGTGGTTGTCTTCTTCAGAACCAGGGGTGCCACCACTATCATTGTCGGGGTCGTTATCTGCGCTGGAGTCGACGTCGTCATCGGTACGGTCACGGCCTTCGGTGTCTTCGAGACCGGTGATTTCCGCAACGTTAACGAGGTCGCCGGCGACAGCGTCAGCATCAACGGTCAACACAATGTCGACCGTGGTGCTAGCACCGGCTGCTAGTGGACCGGCAACGGTTGTGTACACAGTGCCGGTTTCACCGCCGACCGTTGGTGCGGTTCCGTCAATGGTCCACCCGTTGCTATCAGCTGGAGACATTGTGAATCCGGATGGGATGTAGTCGGCCACGTTTACAAAGGCCAGTTCTACACCACCTTGGTTATAGACCTCGATGGTAAAGGTCACGTCTTGACCAGGAGCGGCTGTGGTCGCAGTTGTGGTCTTTGCTAGTGCAACATCGACCTCGGGGAAGACATAGCCGAAGTCCTGATCAAGGTCGTCGTCAACGTCGGTGTAGGTCGACGTCGGCGTTTCTGGATTGTTCGGACCATACAGCGTCACATTCGACATATTGTCCAGTAGGCCGTTGGCGTCGTAGGTCTGCTGTGCATCGACGGGTAGCGTCGCTGGGTCAACCATTACCTGGAAATTGCCGGATGGCAGGTTCTCGAACAAGTAGGACCCTGCGGCATCGGTAGTGACCACATAGTCGATCAGTTGACCAGGATTGTCTGGGTCAGGAATCTGGAACGGGATAAACGTTCCGGGGTTACTCGGATCTTCTACCAGCAGTTTGATATCGACGCCCAAAATGGGATCTTCGGATGCATCTTGAACACCATCAGAATTTTCGTCGTGCCAAACGTAGTCGCCAATCGAACCAGCGACCACCTCGACACACACGTCGTTGGAGACGATGTCTAACGTGATTATGTCGGTGTTGGCACCGAAGTTGTTGCAGTACAAGTCTCCGTCCACTGCGTATGCGGTGTTCATCCTCAACTCAAGGTCTCGGCTTGATTCTCCTACTGGGAACGCAGGAGTCGAGGCTCGGATGGCAGTAACTTCAGCGGGGTCTGCTGGGAGCGGACCCCAAACGGTTGCCCCAGTGCCAGCAGTTCCAGAGGTAGGAACATCGGTATCAGGATCGATTAGGCCACGGGCGCAAACGTCGGCGATCAATGGGTTTGAGGCCTCATCAGCGCCAGCAGGCCAGTTGTCTGGGTGACAAGGACGATGGTCAATCGTGGTTGGGTCGTCAGTTGAGTACTCGAATGTTTCGCCGGCCGACGACGGAGCAATCGAAACAAAGTCGACGGCACCATCGGGGTCAGAAGTTTGGGTTGCCGTGTTTACGTTGCCCGGATTTTCGAAGTTATGACGTTGAGGCGAGTAGTTGGGGGCCAGAACACCGTCACCGTTATAAGGCAGAACATCGATTAGGTGCCCGACGCCAATATCGAGACCGCCCAAATTCACGTATGACAGCGTGGCAACGTAATCCGACAGTGGCTCGGTGATTGATTCTGTGTCAGTCTTCACGACTTCAACGCCCGCGTCTGCCACTACCAGCACTGAGGCGTAGGCGAAGTGGGCGTCGATGAAGGTTGATTCGCAAGCAGCTGCCGATGCTGCGGTGACCGCTCCGCTAAGACTAACTGCGTTGGCACAATGCGAGGTATCGCTCAGCGTTGGCCAAGATGAGGTAATGATGACTCGATTTGTGTAGGTGCCGGATTCCGTTCCAGCAACAACCTCAGTGTTGAGAATGAACGGCGGGAGCTCGCCCCCAATTGTGTAGTCGGTGACGGTCCACGTAACCGTCTGACCAGAAACAGCAACGGAGCATGTCAACCCAGCGGCTGCGTAAACAGCGGCGCAATCATCGCCAACATAAGAAAGCTCGGCTGGCAACGTGTCAGTGAACGTCATCGTCTCACCCGCAGGACCAACGCCGGTCACCTTCGGGTCGATCTTGAATGAAGCGATCTCACCTGATGAGACAGGACCTCGGTCGAAGGGCTCAACAAGTTTAGTGATGGACATTGTGGCTGGCACGACCAGCACCCTGTCGGCGTTCCGGTTGTTGAACGAGAACAGAGCTGCGGACGGGTCGTCCTCAATCGACTCGTAGACAGGGAATCCAGTTCCTCCGGAGGTTCCAAGCCAACCGTCTTCCCGATTCCAATACGCCGGCGCCGCTAGATCTCGCGTAGCCGCCGTGTTGGGAAGCCATGAGCCGACGGGGACCGATGGCTTCACCATCAAATCGAAGGAGAAGGTGATAAAAGCGCGATCGAAGGTCGGGTGTGCGCTCCGAAGGTCGGCTTCGCTGCGGTCCCACATTAAGCGAACTCGAACCACTGAAGCGGCTCCGCCGGGTAGAGCGTTGTAATCGGTGACCCAGTCTGAGCCGCCGTCGCCATCTAAGTCATCAACACAGATTGCGGTCCAGTGATCGTCGCCGGTTACCGTGTAATCGACGTCGGTGTACTCAACTGTTGCCCCGTAGCTAAGGGGATCAAGGTGGATTGCGCTACCAAGCCAGTCACTGGCTTGAGCGACCGACAAAACGGGGTTGTAGAGATGGTGGTAGGTGTTCGGCTCTCCAGCGTTCGCGCCACCGATTGAGACAGGCCGCCCGTGCCAAATCCCGTCCCGCTGACCAACATCAAGGTTGCCGGCAAACTCGAAGACAGACGTATCTATCGTGTCACAAATGCCAGGAGAAGTATCACCATTTCGAGTATCAGCAATTTGAATTGATGTCTCCACGATCTCGCCAGGAGAAGCAGCGCGAGTTCCGGTTTTGGCTGTTCCGTTTCGGTGGAACGTTTTGTAGAACGCTACTGAACCTGGTCGGTCAGCGTTGATTACATAGTCCTCCACTGCCGTTTCGGGACCCGGGTCAACCGCACCGGTACCAGAAGTGACGAGGGCACCGGTACCTCCCCAGGCGGTCAACGTAGCTGTGTTGTTCACGCTATACGATTCACCACCGGTAATTGGGTCAAAGATTGTGGGATATGGCAGCGCCATATTTAGTACTACTTCGGCCAGCGGTTGCTGTGAAACTGCGACTCCATTTAGCTGGATTGTGATCGGCTCGCCCGGGCCAGCCTGGGTACAAACAACGGTGGCTCCAGGCGACGGATCTACCAACGCGCACGAATCTGTCGGAACCCCCGACAACGTGCCCTGCATGACGATCCCATCGTCAAAGTCGCCAGCGGCGTTGTCGCTATCGACTGACGTATCAATCGAATGGGTACCAACCCACGTATCGGTGATGGTGAAATCCTGAGTGCCGGTGCCGTTGTCGGCGACGAACTCGGAGCCTATGTCATACCCCAACGTTATATGCCATGGAACTATTTTGACTTCAGGGGATCCAGCGACGAGGGCGTCATCGTCGAAATAGAGCGGATTACAATCGCCCTCGTTTGGCGATTCACTTCGTTCTGGAAACCCACAGGCGTACTTGGTGATATTGATTCCGAACCCGCTAGTAACGGTGGTGTCGATTGGTCCGTCACCTTGTGTACCTGGCAACCCGCTGGTGTTGACATTGTTATCTGACGACGACAATACCGATGCCGACAGTACATCGGCGTTGCCTGCCGCGGCGGCTGCGACGGGCTTGAATATTAGTTTGGTGCCTTCGTTGTGGTCGCCCAGATTGCAGACAAGAGTATCTAGCAGGCCATCACCGGAAGTATCGGTCATAGACGAGTCAGGTATCACTGCGAAGCCACCAGCGACAGTTTTACATTCACCGGGAAGCGCGGTCCAGGTCGCTTTGTCGTTGAGGGTTACGGTTGCCACCAGATTGGTGTCGTCTTGGTCATTTAGTGAAACTTCGACGTTGTAGGTAACTAGATCATGGTTACGGACGACGCCGTTACTGCCATCGCCATCGGTGCCGGAGTCGGCCGATGTGGCCGGATCGAACGTAGTGGTATCAAATGGGGCAATGCCATCGGCCTCCAGCGTGATTATCGCTTCGGTGGCTGGGGCCTGTGGCGCTGGCAGAGCCGCAACAGTAATCGGGGTAACCACTACCACTAACAGCGTTGTAGCAACGAAGACAATAAGCCCTTTAGCAGCACGGTCACAAAGTCGAGCAATTAGCTTCATGGCGGTCCTTCAGGTTCGAGGTAAATACCCTTCGGCATAACGAAGTCGGCCTAAAGAGCGACAGCCCAGAAATCTGGGCGCGCTAACCGACTGTTATCGGGCCGCTACAACAACACAAAGACTCGCAGGATTAGAGGTCGTCTGCTAGGTCACACTTAGCTAGAGCCGATTGCGGCCTCTAACTCGTGTTGCAACTCTTCGAGCTCGGCTCCACCAGACATGAGCTGGGTCAGTTCGGATTGAGTAATCTCAGACTTCGGATAACTACCGAGTGACTGGCCCCGGTTTAGGATCAAGAAGCGATCGCCGACCGGGTAGGCGTGGGCTGGGTTGTGAGTGATGAAAATAACGGCCAACCCGCGGTTGCGAGCTTCAACTATGTAGCGCAACACCACGCCGCTTTGCTTCACACCAAGCGCCGATGTTGGTTCATCCAGGATGAGAACCCTGGCCCCAAAGTAAGCAGCTCGAGCAATCGCAACCGATTGTCGTTCGCCGCCAGACAACGTTCCGACCGATTGCTCGGTGTCACGGATATCGATGCCCATCTTGGCCATCTCTTCTTTTGAGATTCTTTTGGCCTTGGCCTGGTCGATGAACTTGAGTGGACCGATCCGACGGGTTGGTTCAGCTCCTAAGAAAAAATTGCGCCACACTGACATGAGCGGCACCATCGCCAAATCTTGATAAACGGTAGCGATTCCGTTTGTCAAGGCATCTCGGGGTGAGTCGAACATTACTTCTTTACCATCAAGCCGGATCGTTCCTTCCGACTGCTGATGGACGCCAGACAAAATTTTGATGAACGTCGACTTGCCAGCTCCGTTGTCGCCGAGAACGCAGGTGACCTCGCCGGCGTTCACCGTCGTGCTGACGCCCTCGAGGGCAATTATGTTGCCGTAGAACTTCGAAATATTGTCGAGCTCAAGCAGTTGTTCGGAGGAGCCTTCGGTGTCCGCATCGCCGGATGGAGTCGGCTCGGGTGCGCTCTCTGAAGTTGCATCTTCCGAAGTTGTACCTGATGAGGTCGGGTCTTGAGATGTCATGTTTTCGCTCCCTATCTCCGTGCCGCCGCATCGGCGCGGTCACGAATCGATCGGTTAGCAATTACTGCTAGCAACAGAATTACGCCCAAGAAAACGAATCGCCAGTCCGAATTCCATCTGGCCGATTGGATACCAACCGCAGACATGGCCATGATGGCGGCGCCGAAGGCAGCACCTGATGCGGTGCCGTAACCGCCAGTCAACAGCGTGCCGCCGACAACTGCGGCGATAATGTACTCAAACTCTTCGCCGTCGCCGGCACCTGCTTGAAGGCTGTTTAACCGGAATGAAAGCAGCATGCCTACTAGCCATGCGGCCCCAGAGACGATCATGAACAACTGAGTTTTGGTTCGAGCAGCGGGGACACCAACTTGGCGAGACGCTTCCTTATTTCCACCGACCGCAAACGTCCATGAGCCAAAGCGAGTTCGGGCCAGTGTCCAAACCATTACCGCAGTGAAGCCAAAGAACCACAGCATCCTCACCGAGAACTTAGCCGGGTTGACATCGGCGAGCAGTTCAGCGTCGGTAACAAACAAGTGGCGGATTACAACCGCCAAGGTTAACAGGGCGAAGCCGATGGTTAGTCCACGGATGCCAAGGCGGTCAGCCGACGCGTCAGCGCTGCGACGTTCAACGAATTTCAAGCCAAGCATGGCCCAAACGAACATGGCTAGTGATCCAAGCAGAATCACTGAGAACAGTTCGGTACGGAACTTCTCTGCGCTAGATGAGGTCTGGACGACGAAGGCGAAGGCCACACCGGCCGCAGCGATCACCGTCGAGACCACTGCTTTGGTCAGTGGACTAACTCGAACCGCTCGATTGGCCGCAATCATGGCCAGCGTGAAGCCAATGGCGGTGAAGACCATCACGAGCACGGCTCGGAGACCTTGCACGGTGAACGGGAAGTAAAGCGTTTCGCTGTTGTCGGCGTCAATTGCGAAAGCGCAAACTACAGCGAGCCCAACCGAAGCAAGACCAGCGACCAAGTACTTGACTACGCCCAAAGAGCCCAGCTTTAGCGATCCGACACGTTCGATCGTTTGGTAACGCCACTGGGCGAAGCCGAACAGTCCGACCAATACTGACGCTGCCAGCATGATGGCGGCGATGAAGTTGTTGGTAACACCATCGGTTCGGTGCATAAACCCAACAACGACGCCTAGTCCAGCGAGGCCGATAGCGAACAGCCCTAGGCCAGCCGGCCTTTTAGTTTCCCGTTTATCGAAGTGCATCTCTAGAACGGAAAGGGTGATAATTAGCGCTCCGACCAGGAAAAATCCGATGTAGAACCAGTCTCTGCTGTTCCAGACGTGGCCGTTTCGTTCCCACTCGCCAGCGAAGATAGGCCGCCAGAACTCGTAGCCATGAGCTTCGTTTGTGAAACTGACCGAGATTTGTTCGACGATTACCTTGGCCAGGCCAAGTTTTAGACCTTTGAGAATAAAGAAGGTTGCCAACGTCACGATGAAGCTAGGCAGGGCTGTTTTCTCAACCATCCAGCCGTTGAAGAAACCAATCGCCATTGCCACTACGAACGAGAGTGGAACCGCTATCCAAATGGAAGCGCCTAATCCTCCCAAGTCGCCGGTTTCCTTAATCAGCATTATGAACAGAATGCCCATAGCGCCGGTGTTCGCACCAGACGAAAGGTCGAACTCGCCGCCGATCATGAGCATCGAAACTGCGACGGCCATGATGCCCAGCGTCGAAGCAGTGTCGAGCCAGTTTTGGGTCTGTCCTGTCGTGCCAAAGTTAAGCGACACGGCCCAGAAGAACGCCCACACACCGATCACACCGATGATGGCCCCAATTTCGGGCCGGATAAACATTCGTTGAAAAATACTTCGATAGGCGAGCCGCTCATCGCCAGCCGGCGCGGTAGTCACCAGCGGTTCCGCACCTTTGCCCCCACTACCAGTTGTTGACGACCCGAGTTCGTCCACAGTATTGGCCATCCCCCTCATGCACCTCCTGCATATGAAAGGGCATTAGAACACCCTTTCAAAAATGAGTCAATTCGGCCGCCCAGACAAGCTGGGCGGCCGAACAGATATTCAACTAACCGACCACTACCTCAAAGGTAGTAAGTCCCAACTAGCGGGTTCCCGCTTCTGAGAGGCTCAGAACCTCTGCTGCGTTGTCAGCGGTAACGAAGCCCGGTCCGGTAAGGATCGGGAGACCGCCGCCAATGGTGTTTGAGTTGGTCTGGAACAGGAACAGTTGCAGAATCGGCATGTAGCCCTGCAGGTACTGCTGCTGATCGACGGTGAACAGGATGTCTCCGTCATTGATAGCTCCAAGCAGCTCTGGTGTTAGGTCGAAACCACCGATAGTTACTTCACGACCAAGGTCTTCTGAAGCACGGAGGCCAGACATGGTGATAACTGGACCAACGCCAAGGAAGCCATCAATTGACTCATCAGCCGCAAGCGCTGCGTTGATAGCAGCTTGCTGAGCGGTGGTGTCGGCGTCTAGGTCCATGAAGTCAGTGGTGACATCGCCATCGAAGGTGTCGGCTAGGCCATCACAGCGCTCGGTTAGACCGATGTTGTTTTGTTCCTGCTGACCACAGAGTACGTGAGTAGCTCCGGCATCGTTGAATCGATTGCCAGCGGCTTGACCAGCGATGAACTCGGTTTGACCAACGTGGGTCAAAGCACCGATGTCTTCGTAGTCATTGGCACCTGAGTTGAGGGTTACGACAGGAGTGCCATCACCAACAGCGGTCTGAAGCGCAGGTACGAGAGCTGCGGGATCCGGCAACGAAGCGGCAATGCCGTCAGAGCCTTCGCCGAGCGCACCTTCAATGTCTTGAACCATCTTGTTGGCATCATTGACGCCAGGCATCCAGACGCATTCAACTTTGAGATCAGCACACGCTGCTTCCATGCCCCGCTTTACAACTGACCAGAATGGCCCATCATCAGAGTGGGTGATCATGTGGAAGGTAAGATCGCTCGACTGAGTTAGATCAACTTCGTCGTCGCCAGAGCTTTCCTCTGAGTCGCTGTCTTCCATTTCTTCTTCGTCATCGGTTGAATCTTCAACTTCATCACCGTCATCGCTTGACTCTTCGGTGCCTTCTTCATCATCGCTAGACGTGTCAGATGATCCACACGCCGATGCAACAAGTGCGAAAGCGAAGAGCAATGCGAGCAAGCTCATAAGCTTCTTCATTTGGTTTCTCCCCAAGGTTGTTGACTTGCAATTTGGTCAGTCATTTTGACCGACCGTTGAATCGGCGAAGCCACATTGCGTCGCCAACCAAGGAGCTTAGAACGTAGCTGACTAAACCTCCAACGCACGAAGAAAAGTCACACTGTCGGCAACATCGTTAACCGGACCTTCACTAGGTGGCGGAATGATGCCAGCAATAGCGCAATCCTGTTCAATTACGTACCATCCGGCAAACCCAGTTTTTTCAAGCTGCCTTACAATGTCAGCCAGAGGGAGATCGCCTTTGCCAAGCGATGGGAACAATCCAGCCTGGACTGCTTCCATTAGAGATAGTTCTCCGTTGACTAGTTGCTCGGCCACTTCAAGCTTGGTGTCTTTGAGGTGAACCAGACCGATCCGGTCCGGATACTTCGCGATAATTTCCAGAGAATCTTCGCCGCCAACCGCGAAGTGACCGGTATCCAACACCAAGGAAGTATTGGTGTTATCAAGAACACGTCGGATCTCTTCCGCCGTCTCAACCACGCAGCCATAGTGCTCATGCACGACTTGGGTTAGTCCTTTGGCCTCACACATGTCGTCGATCAAACCAAGCATCTCATAGAGATGCGACCACTCAGCTTCAGAATAGTCACGCCGCGGCTCCCAGCCGGCCGACGTAACGGGTGCGGTGTTGAAGTAAACGGCGCCGGCAGTGGCCAGAAGGTCAGCTGCTTCAGCTGCCTGTTGTAGTGCCTGTTCCCGTTGAGCTGGGTCGTGCAAGACCAGCGGAATAAATGCCGCCAGCAAGGAAAGTTCGTTAGCGGCAAGAAGCTCGGTCAACTCATCAGGGGCCGACGGCAACCAACCGGCCGACCCAAGCTCAGTCTTGGTGAAACCCAATGAGTGCATTTCGGACAACACCCGTTCGGGGGAAAGTTGATGGCCCCATCCGGGGACTTCACAGACTCCCCACGAAATCGGAGCAGTTGCCACTCGGGAAAAAAACGATTCAAACACGATTTGGAAGTTATCACCGATCAGACCTCAAACCAGCACCAGTACCAGCACCAACTATGTTTTCGGTAAGTAGCCAGTCCGGTCGACACGTTACGGCTGGCTAGGCGTCCGTCGCTGGCGATCCCAAAATTCGATTGCGCCAGCTTTTGCGCCAGACGTTCCAACCCTCAACGTCGATCCCCTGCGACATGAACGCCCCAAAAAGTGTTTCGGTTTGGAACTGACTGAGTTCGGGTGTGCCGAGCGATGCTTGTACCGTTACTGGCTGACGAGTGTCGCTTGAGAACCGCGACGGTTGACCTCCGCAGCCCTCGATAAGGCGAAAGTCGTATCGGTCATGGTTTTCCTCTAACCAGACGGTCATCGCTTCAACGGTGCGGAGTCCATCATTACCACCATCGTGCATTAGCACGTTGGTGCCGTTCTTCCCGATGCTGTAGTCGAACGTGGCCGCAGTCTCTAGCGACTCGA
This sequence comes from uncultured Acidimicrobiales bacterium, assembly GCA_937922805.1. Classification (GTDB taxonomy): domain Bacteria; phylum Actinomycetota; class Acidimicrobiia; order Acidimicrobiales; family SZUA-35; genus JAHELU01. Next base: position 186,234 of record CALAJV010000001.1, read on the forward strand.
TCATGTCGTCAGTCGTTACTGAGCGTCGCCAGTCGTGGGTGTCGAGATCCCACAGCCATTCGGTCAGACCGAGACGAGCGCCAGCGGAACGAACCCGATCGTCGGTCGCTCCGTATGGTGGTCGGTAGCAACTCGGGCTGATACCCAGAGTCATCTCAATTGCCTCTTGCCCTCTCGACAACTGATCGGTCGGATCCACCCGAGTCAACCACGAATGATCGTAGGTGTGATTCGCTATCGCATGCCCCTCAACCGCGGTGTGTAGTGCCGTATCGGGAAAGTTCAGAACATTACGACCAGTCACGAAGAAGGTTGCTTTGATGTCATAAGTCTTTAGCACAGCCAACAAGTCTGCGGTTGCAATGTCAGGTCCGTCATCGAACGTTAGATACACCACCGGCTTCACGTCAGCGGAAGCCGCTTGGCGTTGTTCGTGGTGGGCCAGAACGTCGGCTTGGTCATTGGCCGGAGGGTCGGCGGCAACTGGAGTTGTCGGGAAGAGGAGAGCCGTGCTGACGCAGCCAACCAGAAGACCAGCGACAGCAACGGCTAGAACACGACCCGCTCGGAAACTACGAGCCCGGTGACACAAAGATCGAGAACGATAAGACCGGAAGCGGTCCCTGACGGGCAGTAGCGGCGGGTGCATGTAGCCCATTCGGATGGGTGACCGCTCATATAAGCGTGAGCCGGTTTCTGTTCGATGAAATTCCGCTCGGTTGCCTTTGGCGGCTTGGTGACTGTTGTCTCGTGTAGATGCTGTTTTGGTTCTCGATCAAGCGTCCACCAGCCAAATCAGGCATCCTTTGCTGAGTGACTTCTTCCAACACCCAGCCCGCATCGAGCAGGCGTCCGGACCTGCTAGTAATCGGAGCCGGACCTGCTGGTGCCGCAACCGCTATTCGCGCCGCCCGAGGCGGGGCATCAGTACTAGTGTTCGACAAGGCCGAATACGGCCGAGACAAAGTTTGCGGAGACGGTTTAACCCCTCGAGCAATCGGAGCGTTGAACGACCTGTCGATCGACATTACCGACGCCCACCACATAAGCGGTCTACGGATGATTGCGGGAAAAAAGGAACGTGAGTTGCCTTGGCCGACAACGGCTCGATTCCCCGCTCATGGTGCCGTTTGGCCGAGGCGGCGACTGGATGCTGCTCTAATTGATGCCGCCAACGAAGCGGGGGCCGACGTCCGGTGGGGCCAAGAAGCACTGCCACTACTTGAAGGTGAGAAGGTCGTCGGGGTAACAGCTGGAGGCAAAGAGTACCGAGCTCCTCTGACCGTCGTTGCTTGCGGCGCTCAAGGGCAGGTGGCGAAGATGCTCGGAGCCGAACGGGTGAAGGATGAACCATTTGGGCTAGCAATTCGAACCTATGCCGAATCACCACGACACGACGACCCATACCTTGAGGCATGCCTGACGCTTAAAGACGAAGATGGAACAGCCATTCCTGGATACGGGTGGATGTTTCCCGCTGGCGACGGAACAGTCAACATTGGCGTCGGAGCCCTGTCGACGATGAAAAACTTCAAAAAGCTCAACCTAAACAAGCTGATCGAATCGTACCGCTCGCTAGTAGAGCCTTCGTGGCAACTTGGACCGAACCTCGAGCGACCTCGAGCGTGGCGACTTCCAATGAGCGCCCAGAAACGACACGGCCCCGGGTGGGCTGCCATTGGCGACGCCGCAGGCCTTATCAATCCAATGAACGGCGAGGGCATCGACTACGGACTTGAGTCCGGCATGCTGATCGCCGATCTTTTCCTTGACAATCCAGCTACTGCTACAGCGATCTATGACAAAGAGGTCGGGGTCCGATTCGACAGTTTTCTCCGAACGGGACGTCGATTCTCATTTCTTATCGGACACCCTTTTATTTTGCGAAACGGGCTTCGGGTTGCAGTGGGCACCTCGGCGGTAGCAAAAATCACTCTTGGAGTCATGGGAAACCTCGTCGATTCCGAGACCCCGGGGGCCGCCGGTCGTGTACTGAGGGTCGCAGACAAAGCCTTGGAAACCGCAGATCCGCTGCTTCGTCGAACAAGGGCATAGCGCTACCGACCCGTCGTCGACTAACCTGCACATCTAGCGTTCCCCCAGTCGCCCCAGCGGTTGCTTTTTGCACCGTCATTCAACACCGGATCCCTTACGTTGAGCCACAATATTTACGAGCTGTTTGCGGAGAAATTCGCCGACGCTTTGACGTCACCCTTTCTTTCAGTACCTAACGGCCTTACCTACACCTACGGCCAGGTCGATCGGCGAAGCGCGGCACTTGCCACTGTCTTAGCCGAAGGCGGAGCGAAGCCAGGCGACCGGGTAGTCGTCCAAGTAGAAAAATCGGCTGACGCTGTGGCGCTCTACCTAGCGTGTCTCCGCGGCGGATTTGTCTATGTTCCGTTAAACACCGCTTACACACCAGAAGAGGTTGGGTTTTTCCTCGGTGATGCCGACCCGGCGATCTTCGTATACAAACCCAATCGGACAGAGAAGCTTCAACCCGTCGCCGACATCGCCGGCGTTGCGAAAACCTATTCGTTAGGAGTCGAGAGCACCGGCTCACTAGCGGAAGCGGCGGCAAACGTTACTCCCGTGGGCGCAGTGATAGAACGTGAGCCTGACGACGTGGCGTGCTTGCTTTACACCTCAGGCACAACCGGCCGCTCAAAGGGAGCGATGATTACCCATCGCAACATTGCCAGCAACGCGAAGGCGTTGCACGCCATTTGGCGATTTCGGCCGGGCGATATTTTGCTCCACGTCCTACCCATCTTTCATGTCCATGGCCTTTTCGTTGCCCTGCACTGCGCCATGCTAAACGCGTCAGAAGTGATCTTTTGCCCGAAGTTCGAAGCCGAAACGACTCGGGTCAACCTACAAAAAGCCACAGTCATGATGGGCGTGCCAACCCACTATTCCCGGCTACTCAACGATCCCGACTTTGGCTCCCGGGACTGCCAGACCATCCGCCTGTTTACCAGCGGATCAGCCCCTATGACGGAACACCTTTTCCACCAGTTCACCGAACGAACCGGCCACAGCATCTGCGAACGATACGGAATGACCGAGTGTGGCATTATCACCTCCAATCCCCCTGAAGGCCGAAGAATCGCCGGAACAGTCGGATACGCGTTGCCGGATATGGATGTCCGCATCGCCGATGACCAAGACAGCGAAGTAAGCGAAGGCACAATCGGCGAGGTCCAGGTCAAAGGACCGCACGTTTTCCCTGGATACTGGCAGCTCGAAGATAAGACCGCTGAAGCCTTCACCGCCGATGGCTACTTCCGAACCGACGACATCGGGCTCAAGGTTGCCGACGGACGAATCACACTGGCCGGGCGGGCCAAAGACATGATCATCTCTGGCGGGTTCAACGTATACCCCAAAGAAGTCGAGCTCCTCCTCGATCAAATCGAAGGTGTTCACGAATCGGCAGTCGTTGGTCTACCCCACGCCGACTTTGGCGAAGGAGTAGCCGCTTTCATCGCCGCCGACGATGGTATTGGGGAAGACGAGTTGCGCGAAGTACTCGAATCCAAACTGGCAAACTTCAAACAACCGAAGATCTACATCTTCGTTCCATCGTTGCCCCGCAACGCTATGGGCAAGGTTCAGAAATCTCAGCTAAGAGACGCCAACGCTGAGTTATTTGGCGGGCTTGAGTTGTAGATTCGCCGCTTCGGCGTTGCGACCAATGGTCACCGTGAAGATCGAGCCCTTATCGAATTCAGAGTCAACGTCGATGGAGCCGCCGACCTGTTCCAGCGACCTTCTCGCCAAGGCTAGCCCAAGCCCAAGCCCAGGAACGTCCGAACTGCAACGAGTGTACGCCTCGAAAATGCGCTCTTGATTTTCGCTGCTGATGCCAATGCCATTGTCAGATACCGTCAGTAGCACCTTGTCATCAACCACCGCGTAGTTGATCCCGACAACTAAGTCTCGATTTGGCGAGCGATATCTGATTGCATTCGAGACCAAGTTGGATAACACCATCAAAATGTGAGCTGGATCACAGGAGATCTGGCCCATGAGGCCTATTTCCATCCTCCCATTCACCGACGAAAGCTCACCGGCGTATCGACTCAGACACTGATGGACAATGTCACCAAGATCAACAACAACTGATCGCCGATACTGGGGTTCTGGTTTGCCCAGGGCCAAGATGTTCTCGATCTGGTCGTACAGAACCTGAGCTTCTTCGCTGATTTGCGCCAACAAACCAACTGTTTCAGAAACAGGCAAACCGTCGACACCAGATTTGAGTTTGACCTGCAGGTAGTCCGAGCACAACATGATTGCTCGCAGAGGGTTTTTGACTTCATGGGCAGTGAACTCGGCGAAGAGATCCAGGTTTTCATTCTCAGACTTCAACTTCTCTGAATATCGCTGCAACTTGTCGCTGGCAATTTTGAGGCTCATACCGGTTGCGTGCTGGGTTCTATTTTCCTGTTTGTCGTCCAAGTGACGCTCGATAATGTCGATCGAGAATTGCACTCGGGAGCGATCCGATTCTGACGCTGGCTCAGGTCCGTAAGCGGCGACGAAGCCAAGCGGGAGCCCGGTTGGCGCAATGATGGCACCGACAACGATACTGGCCGTTCCCGAAGGCATCACGGTGTTGAGCTGAGCTGGTATTTGATCGCCAGAAAGCACAACGGTTCGACCGGTGGCCGAGGTGGCGATAGAGAACGCCTCACATGTTTCAGCCTCTAGCTCTATGCCTTCGAGTTTGGGGTCGGTAGCGGTAACAGCCAGATGAGTGCCCTCAATCTGTAGGGCCATCAGAGCATTTGGAAGCCTGCTACTGGCAACCAGCTGTACCACAGCGTTATGAAGATCTAGGTTGCGAGGAATCGTCACAGTTGTACTATCGGTGAGAAATTCGAACAATTGACCGCGAACAGTCGTGTGAACTACATCAGCGTCAAGATGAAAGTACGGACGTCGAGGAACTGAACAATCTTGATTGATGAGATGGACTGATGCCCGAGCCCTTACTACCCCTTTTTATGGCGTCGGCGAAAGCCCAAGCAAGCGCTCACCTAGTTGGTGGAATGCTCGCTCTACGCCCGCTCCCGACTTGGCGCTTGTTTCGACGATTTGCACGTCGGCAAGTTGTTCGATGCTGGAAATCGCTGTCGCCATTGCCTCTCGATCTACCGGTAAATCGATCTTGTTGACGACGGCGACTACCGGGACTGATGCGATCTGATCGCCAAGTCGTTCGCAAAGCTGTTCAGCGGTTGATGCTGTCTCCGGTCTTGTGCCATCGACTACCAATAAGTAGCCGCCAGCGCCATTCAAAAACGACGAGTTGATCTTCAACATCCCCTCTTCACCTTGAACATCCCAAATAAGCAAATTAAGCGTCTGATCTTCAATCGTGACCTTTTTCCGTTCGATCCGAACTCCAACGGTTGAGATGTAGTGCTCAGAGAAAACGTTTGAAACGAAATGGCGAACGAGACTTGTTTTGCCAACGCCAGCGGCCCCAACGAGGCAGATCTTTTTGTGCATCATGTTCGAAGCCCCTAGACCCACAACCGAACGAGAGCGAACACTACTACTGCCACAACGGCCGCGACGGCGAGAACCGCCAGAATCAACGTTCGCCTCGAGTTTTTCTTGTCGGCTTCGATTGCTAGGCTCTCCAACGATTGGCGCGCTGGTTCAAGTGTCAGCGGATCCCCTTCGAAGGCGTCAATTATCTCGCCGTGCTCGGAATGGACCCGCTCCAAAATTTCCTGCATTCGCACCCTTAGCGTCTCCGGAGGAAAGCCCCGAACAACTACCGCCAACATTGCCTGGGGCCCCCACTCAACAAGCACTGATACATCGCCGACCGAAAGTTCTCGCATTCCATCAAAGTCAGTGGCATTGAATGAGTCCTGAACAAAAGAGCGAATCGCTTCCAGCATCCCGGCAACGACATCGCTGTTGGTTCCAGCTTCAGGTGAACGAGGAACGTGGAGCATTGGCAAACCAGAGAGTCGTTCGATCAGGAACACTTCATCCACGTCGAAACCCTTGTTCGATGACTGTGGGTTGAACATGTTGGCAATGATCATTCGCACCGCTTTGCCCATTATTGGGAAAAGGGCTTCGGCCAACTTGTCAGGATCGGTTCTCGACGATACGTGCACCGCTTCAATGACCTGAGGTCGCAACGCTTCATTCACCTCTGGCCCGGCAGCGTCGGCTCGCTCCAACACTGCCGGCAAATCGGCAGCAATGGTTTCTATTCGTTCGCTCTGGCGTTGCCACGAATTGACTATGGACTCAAGTTCACGGACGCGGGCCTCAAGCTCGGCGACCTCACTTTTGTCAGAGGCTCCGAGAAGATCGCGCAACTCCCCAACCGGGGACGGCGACATGACTACTAGCCTTTCCGAATCTCGGTGGCTGACTTGGTTAGAACGTCAGCCATCACTTTCTTGTCTACCTTGTCAGCCTCCAACGACGCTAGCGAATCATCAGTCCGCTTAGCTAGCTGTTCAAGGCGATGGTTGTAGTCTTTTTCCAGAGCAGAAATTCGGTTGCCAAGCTCAGTCGCCATCCGAGTGGACATCTCTGTCACTGACGCTTCGAGTAGTGCCAGTTCGGAATCGAACTTCCTTGTTTGTTCACCAAAGAGAAGAGCTTGAATCTTGCCAAGGTCACCCTCAGCGAAGTTCGCCTCTGCCTCTTTAGTTGGTCGAGCTGTGGGTTCACCGGTTTTGCGACCGGTTGAACCAGATTTGGTAGAACCACTGAACTTTGCCATAAGGGCATTTCGGCCCATTCGGTTCGATGATTAGGCTTAATCTGCAATTAGTTTGCTTTGCCTGATCATCCGTCGTCAGCTAGAACGAACTCGATTCGTCGATTTCGGGCCCGATTTTCAGCACTATCGTTGTCCACCAGGGGTGTTGATTCGCCCGCCCCTCGAGCCGTGATTCTTGACTCCTCGATCCCTTCTTCGATGAGACGCTGACGTACTGCGTTGGCCCGCTGCTCCGACAGGGCCAAATTCTCATCATCAGGCCCGATGTCATCGGTGTGTCCGACTAGTTCTATCGCCACTGTTGGCAGCGAATCTAGGAGCTCAGCAATTTCTTTCAGCACCGTATCGCTCTCGCCGTCTATCTCTGAACTTTCCGGCGCAAACAAAATCGGTTGCGCTTCAAGCTTGGTTGAGATCTCAGCTTCGACTTCAGTCGTAGTTACCTGCGCTTCCTCAACGGTGAGCGCCGTCAGGTCAGTAGTAACTAACGCTCCAAACCTCTCAACTACTTCAGCTTCAAGCCCGTTGGCCCGCTCATCGCCAGGAGCAGTCGAGCCAGCGACTCGCACAACCCCTTCTTCCCAGGTCAGACTTTCTTCAATGGACATTCCAGAGCTGTCAATCGATGAGATCCCCCAGATCTCAACCGCAGCTGAGATCAAGTCATCAATCGAGTTCTGATCGGGGGCTGCGCCGACCAACGTTACCGCCCCATCAGGGGTAACGCTGATTTCGATCTCTACCGGCGCCAGCGCTTGTTCACCCCGATTAATCGAATTTGCACGGGCCGACAACCCAAAATCATCGACGATGGTCTGCTGCAAATTCTCCGGTCGGACATCTCCAACCAGGGTGTTTCCAGCTACCGACACCAATCCGTCGGTAAGCGTGGTTGCCTCGTCGATTTCTAGCTCATCGACCACGTTCTCATCGCCGTATTCTCGGGCGGTGGCTGATACCAACTGAGATCGAGCTGCCTCGTCGGGTACCGCTCCTCGTAGCGTCACGGTGTCGCCATCGACTTCAAGCCGAAGGTCAACCGGATTTCCGAGCTCGGTTTCGGTTACCGCCATGGCCACTGCTTCGCCGTCTTCGTTCGTCTCTCGCCCATCACACCCGCGCGCAAAAGCCGCAATTACTAGCGTCACGAAGCAAAGCAAAGCTAGATAACCCCAGCCAGTTGTGGTGCCATCTGCCTCTAAGTTCCGAAGCCTGCGTTGGCCACCAGCTGACGAATCATCTTTCGTTGAGAACTCATTGTCTAGGTCGTGATCTTCGTCGACGTAGGAACCGGTCATATTTGTCTAGCTATGAACCAACCATTGGTAGTCGGGTCAAGGCGTCCTGCACCTTCTCTTCGGGATAGTCATAGTCGACGATATCGCCTGCGAAGAACCGATCGTACGCTGCCATGTCAAGAAGGCCATGACCGCACAAAGCGGTCAAAATAACTGTTTCTTCACCACTCTCCTTGGCTTTGAGCGCTTCTCGAACGGTCGCGGCCAAGGCGTGGGTTGGTTCAGGGGCGGGAACAATTCCCTCGGTCCGGGCAAATTGGACCCCAGCTTCAAAGCACTCAAGCTGCGGAATGCTCTCGGCCTCGATCAAACCCGAGTCATAAATGTGAGAAAGCAAAGGCGACATGCCGTGATATCGGAGCCCACCGGCGTGGATTGGGTCGGGGACAAAGTCGTGACCCAATGTATGCATCTTCATCAGCGGAGTCATGCCAGCGGTGTCGCCGAAATCGTATGCGTAGGTTCCACGGGTCAGCGACGGACATGCCGCCGGTTCAACCGCCCGGATGGTGGGTGAGATCTTCCCAGCCATCTTCTCACGCAAGAACGGAAAGGTAAGGCCGGCGAAGTTCGAACCACCGCCGGTACAACCGACAATCACATCTGGCGTCTCATCGACCTTGGCTAACTGCAACAAGGCCTCTTCCCCGATTACGGTCTGATGCATCAAAACGTGATTGAGTACGCTTCCAAGGGCATACCGGATCTCTGGATCTTGGGCCGCTACCTCGACCGCTTCTGAGATGGCAATACCTAAACTCCCCGGCGTATCGGGCGAAGCAGCTAGAACTTGGCGACCGGCTTCGGTCAGCACTGATGGGCTTGGGTGGATCGTGGCCCCGAACGTTTCGATCAGCGCTTTGCGGTACGGCTTCTGATCGTAGGACGCTCTCACCTGCCATACTTCACATTCGATGTCGAATAGCGAGCAGGCGAACGCCAGCGCGGTTCCCCACTGTCCGGCGCCAGTTTCGGTTGTTAGCTTGGTGACGCCTTCTTGGGCGTTGTAGAACGCTTGCGGTACAGCCGTGTTTGGCTTGTGCGAGCCGGCTGGGCTTACCCCTTCGTATTTGTAAAAGATCTTTGCTGGGGTATCGAGCGCGGCTTCAAGTCGATGCGCTCGATACAACGGCGAGGGACGCCACAGCCGGTAGACGTCGAGCACTTCGGACGGAATATCGATATAGCGATCGGCCGACACTTCCTGCATGATCAAGGCCATCGGAAACAGCGGAGCTAAATCGTCTGGGCCAATAGGTTCATGGGTGCCCGGGTGAAGCGGCGGGGGCGGCGGCGCTGGCAAGTCGGGCACGATGTTGTACCACTGGGTCGGCATCTCCGACTCGTCGAGCAAGATTTTGGTTTGTTTCGGGTCGATCGCCATGCGCGACCTTATCACTTTTCGTACCAACGTGGTCAAAGATCACTAGTCGAAGACCGCCGACTTACGACTTAAGAAGCAGAGGTTGCTTGTTCGATCAGATCCGTTGGGGAAATCTCAACCACTTCGATGAAGATGCATTCACCCGGACACTCAGCGGTGGCATGAACAACAGCAGCCTCTTGCTCCCTCGGAACTTTGGCTAGCTCAAACGAACCACCAGGATCATTGAAAACTTTGCGGCCGAACGGCGACTCTTCAATGCAGTAGGCAATCCCATCCTCAAGAATGGTGAAAACCTGGGGTGCGTGATCGGTGCAAATTCCGTCACCGGTGCAAAGATCTTGGTCGATCCAGACTCGCAGTTCAGCGTCTTGATTGACAATTGCGACCTCGTTACCGGCCGATCTAGCCGAAACCTGACGCCCTGGGGCAGGCCGAACCGGCCGCTGGTGACTCACCTTTCTAAGAGTAACGCCTTATTGGCCCTCATGGCGGATCCCAGGCAGTTACTCTTATCACTAGTGACTAGTACCTTCGGAACGCTGTTTACCTTGACCACTTTCGGCGAATCTCACGGCCCGGCAGTCGGTGTGGTTCTCGACGGCTGCCCGGCTCAACTCCCGATCGAGCAAGCCGAAATACAGGCCGACCTCGATCGCCGCCGCCCCGGGCAAAGCCGACTGGTGACCCAACGGGATGAAACTGATCAAGTCGAAATCCTGTCGGGCCTATTCGAGGGTCAGACCACCGGCACCCCAATAGCGATGGTGGTGCGCAACAAAGATCAAAACTCCGGCGCATACGACCATCTCAAAGACGTCTATCGTCCCAGCCACGCCGACTTCACTTACGAGGCAAAGTATGGCGTTCGTGATTTTCGAGGCGGCGGCCGATCATCGGCTCGCGAGACGATCGGTAGAGTTGCCGCTGCCGCCATCGCCCGCAAGCTCCTAACGACGATGCATGGCATCGAAGTTGTGGGTTGGGTCAGCCAAGTACGCGATATCGAAACGTCGGTCAATTCGGAAACAGTAACGGTCAATGATGTCGAGCAGTCACCAACTCGTTGCCCTGATCCTGCTGCGGCCGAAACGATGACTGCGGCTATCGAGCAGGCGCGACGGGACGGCGATTCGCTTGGCGGGGTTGTGACCATCATCGCCCGCAATGTTCCGGCCGGTCTAGGGGAACCGATCTTCGACAAGTTGGAAGCGGACCTAGCCAAGGCAATGCTGTCTCTCCCCGCGGCCAAGGGCTTCGAGATCGGCTCCGGCTTTGCCGGGACTCGCTTAAGCGGACTAGCCCACAACGACTCGTTCGTGCCCGGACCCAACGGGCCGGTAACTGAAACGAATTATTCCGGCGGTATTCAAGGGGGAATTTCTAACGGTTCCGACATTGTCTGTCGAGTGGCGTTCAAACCAACGGCCACGATTGCGTCGGAACAAAAGACGGTAAACGTCGACAACGAAGCAGTAACCCTCGCCGCTCGTGGACGTCACGATCCGTGCGTGCTGCCAAGAGCCGTTCCGCTAGTTGAAGCGATGATGCTGCTGGTATTGGCCGATCATTCCCTAATGGCTCGAGCCCGACAGCTATAAAACACAAAAGACTCCACCGTTGAGATCATTCGAATCTCGTGGGTGGAGCCTCAAGTTGGTGGTCGCCCTGGTAGCTGGCGTTTCGCTCTCCGAACTCGTTTACGCGAACACCATCACGAGTCCCAGAACCGGCAAAATCGCTCCCCAGAACTGCATTGGAATGAAGAAGAAGTTGTTTCCCTGCTGAGCCTGGTTGAGCTTGGTGCCCACAAACCAGCAGGCAACTCCGGCTACCAAAAGTGGCAAGAACCGAAATGCTACAAGTCCGACGGTTGACAGCTCGTCAGCGGTTTGTCCACCGCTCACGACCTGGCCCAGAACCAGTGCAACCAACGCTATAACTCCGACGATCCAGCCTTTTCTGCTCCAAATAATCATTTCTCTTACTCCCTAGTTGTAAGTGGCGGCCACCAAACGCTCGTTTGCGTGGCTTGATAGTTCTCAGAATAACGAGGCTTATGGCGCCGAGAAATGGGGACCAGGACCCACAAAAAGTTGAGACGAAAAGGGAACTTTTGGCCAAATAGCGGCATCTGAACAGGTAAGTCCTGACTTTTATCGAACTTTGTGTGACCGGCTTTCGTCTGAATTGCTATGCGGAAACTTGTTAGCACTCTGATGGTCATTTCGGTAGTACTAGTTCTGGCTTCACCAGCTCATGCCTGCTCAATAGACCCAAACGTGTACCGAATCAGAGCCCAAGACCTGGCTGGTCTCAACCAGCCCGACAGTGCCCTTGCCGCCAACTACCAAGCATGGCTGGATAAGGAACAACCCGAAGGGGCAGAACTAACGCCGCCGGCAATTAGCGGAGCGACGTTGTTCGAAGTGGTGGCGGCGACAGAAGAGACCGAGATCTGGTCGAAAGGGGTTGTGACTTTGGCGGTAGAGCGATGGGGTATTCCACCGCGGCGAACTGACCTTTCAGAAGGTCCGGTCAAGTTCGAAGACGTCATACCGGGTTCGTGCGAAGGCACCCCATCGGGTTCGGTTGGTCACCAGTTCATCATGGTGCGCTCCGACCGAGGCGATGCTCGGGTTCGCGTGTTGGATGAAAGCCGAAAAGACTTAGAAGCCGCATTCGGAACCAGCACTGTCACGCCAGTAAATCCCAAGCGTGTTGAGGGCAAAATACGTCAATACCAAGAACTGGTCGACGGCTCAGAGGACACCGAAAGCGTTTCAGACCGCGCTGAGGCCCCCGAATCAGCACCTTCGGACAATGCCGAACAATCCAACGGCGAGGCCTTGGGCTCTTCGGCGTTAGATAGTGTCGATCGAACCACCGGTGAATCGGGGATTGCGACTCCTCTACTTGGAGCGGTTGGGGCAGGCGTCGTTCTTGGCGCCGTCGGGTTGCTGGTAGTGCGGTCCCGATCAACCGGCCGAGACTATTAGTCGTCGAGCTCTATGGCTTCGCCTGGCTCATCGCCATCGTCGTCATCGGAGTTCTCTTGACTCTCATCTCTCAAGAATGCTTCTAGCTCGGCGGCCAGATCATCGCCAGACGGCAGCAACTCTTCGGCTGAGTCAGCATGTCGTTCTAGCCGATCGACGTACTCTTTAGAGTCTTCGTCCGACGAAACCGCAAGCTCTACCCGTTCTAACCATTCGTTAACGTCGGAGTCGAGCTGTTCATAGTCGGTCGGAATTCCGGTTGTTTGTTCAAGGCGTCTCAGAAGCGCTCGCATCGCTTTCGGGTTCGGCGCACCGGGAACATAATGCGGGATTTCGACTCGCAGAGAAATCACTGGGATGTTCGTTCGCTCGAAGCGTTCGTTGATTACCCCTAAAACACCGGTCGGACCTTGATAGGACGGCCGTTTCAAGCCAAGCCTTCGAGCTAGTTCTGGGTTCACTGCGCTGCCAGTAACTGCAAACGGTCGGGTGTGTGGCACCATGCCAACAAACGATCCGACGGTGACCACCATTTCGCACCCTGATCGCTGGGCCACCTCGACGACGTAGTCAGCAAACGTAGGCCACCGAAGGTGCGGTTCAATTCCGGTCATCACTATGAGGTCGCGTTTGCCTGCGGTTCGAGAGGAGAACACTTCAGTGGCCGGCCACTCAATAACACGATTGCCGTCGCTTTTCAGCCGCATCGATGGCCGGACCTCTTGGAAGTTGAAGAACGTCTCAGGGTCGATCATGGCCACTTCTTGAGAATCGGTACGTTCTTGTATCCAATGCAAGGCAGAGGTAGCTGCCTCAGCGGCATCGAACAAGCCCTCAAAGGCGAGCAGCAAAAGAGGACGTTCTAACTCTGGCTCTTCGTACCATGTCAGCTCATTGTTGACCATCGCCTACAGTCTCGCACGTCCTAGCCAAAACCGGCTAGCCGATTAATGGCTTATGTCTTAACGGTCTACTAACCGCCACGCATCCACTACCTCGTCGCTGGCTTTACTACCAGCAGAGTTCAGGCGCTAGGTTGGGGTGGTGAAACCACTTTTAGCAGAATGGGGAGAGCGCCAGGTTCGTCTCTCCGACAACGTTAGCGTTCTCGTCGGCGATGAAAACGGAGCATATCCCAGCGGGAACTCAGTCTTGGTCGAGGGCCGGGGCGAAGTAGCCCTAATCGACCCATCGGTGTCGGTGGTTAAAAAGGGAGGAGCGCCCGTAGCTATAGACGCCATCATCAATTCTCACGGACACGAAGATCACATGTCTGGCAATGGCTTCTTCGGTGACGCCCGCCTCCACATTCACAACGACGACAAGATGGCGGCCGAATCACTCGACGGCCTGTTGAACCTCTACGGCCTCGAGGGCCAACCTCGGATCGATTTCGCCGCCCAGATCCAAGAAGAGTTTTTCTACCAGGCTCGACCGGACGCACAAGGATTCGATGATGGCCACACATTCGACCTTGGTGGCGTGTCGATCGAAGCCATGCACCTCCCTGGACACACCCGAGGCCACAGCGGCTTCAAGATCGACAATGTGTTCTTTCTCTCCGATATCGACCTGACCGGGTTCGGACCGTACTACGGCGATGCATGGTCCGACTTAGAGCAGTTCGATGCGAGCTTACATAAGGTCCGAGAAGTAGAAGCTGACTGGTACGTCACCTACCATCACAAAGGCATCATTGAGGGGCGGGATCTATTCATAGAGATGGTCGATAAGTTTCACGCGGTCATCGATCGACGGCACCGAGAGATGCTCGAATTTCTCGGTGAACCCAGAACAGTGGAGGAAATGGTATCGAATCGATTCGTTTATCGACCTCACGTTGAACACGTTTTCGCCGACACCGTAGAACGTCGAACCGCCAACCTTCACCTGGAACGCATGATCAAAAATGGGGAAGCGGTCGAAGTCGAAAGCGGCAAGTTTCAAAGGGTTAGGACGTGACCAATCCAAACGTAATCCACGTTTACCCATCCGGCCTTTCGCGCTTCGTTACCGAGCTCTTAGCCACTCGGTTTCCCGCTACTGAGATCATCCACCTTGAAGATGAACAGGCTTTCGTAACAGCCCTACCCGACATCGAAATTTTTTTCGGTCTCCATCAACCAAAAGGCCACTGGGACAAGGCGAAAAAGCTGAAGCTCATTCAAGTCCCGGGAGCAGGCGTCGACTCGGTACTACCAGATACGTCGATCGCCGACCACGTTGCCATCGGCAACTCGATTGGCGTCCACGAACCGGAAATGCCCGAATTCATCATCGGACTGTTGTTCGCGATCACAAAGCAGATTCCGAAGCTGGTCGAGCGGCAACGTAACCATCAATGGAAAATTGTGGTTCCCGTGACGTTGTCGGGAATGACTGCCTGTGTTGTTGGACTAGGCACCATTGGGCAAAGCGTCGCCCGACGACTGCGGGCACTCGACATGGTTGTGACTGGTGTGCGCCGGTCGGGCGCACCTGTAATCGACGTCGACCGAGTGGTCACTCCTGAACAACGGGCCGACGTGCTAGCGAACGCCAACGTGGTCATTGTGATAACGCCAAAGACTCCTCAAACAGAAGGTTTGATCGGCGGCGACGAAATCGCTCAGATGCCATCAGGCAGTTGGCTAATTGATGTGTCTCGGGGTGGTGTAGTCGATCTGGATGCAGTCGTAGCCGCATTGGCCTCGGGCCATCTAGCTGGAGCGGCTGTGGATGTTTTCCCGGAAGAACCGATTGCGGCCGACAGCCCCCTGTGGGATGTCCCTAACCTGCTCATTACCCCTCATACCGCCGGCTTCAGCCATAACTACTTTGAGCGAACGGTCGATCTGCTATCTGACAACGTAAGGGCAGTGCTTGACGACACACCGTTGGTCACGCCAATAGACCGCACCCGAGGGTATTAGCCAACTCTTGGAAGAAGAAAACACTTGAATCAAGATGCATCAAGGATCAGATGACTAGATCATTACGATAACGCGGTCCTTTGACTATGAATAGGGGTGACTCTAGGCTACGAGGTGGTACGTAAGCGCCATGGCGCCATGTACCTGGAGGGGAGGCTCGTGAGGGAAGCCTTCCCTCCGTCCTTTTTGGGCCGCAGGACTAACCCCGGTCCAGCTTCCGCCGATTGGTTTGGATCTGGGTTACTACCAAACCTTCCGCTGAAGTTGTCTTAGGATGGCCTTTTCGCGTCGTAGCGGCAGTGCTTCTCATTGGGGCATCTCTGATTACTCCAACACCGGCAACCGCTGACCTCCCGGGGGTCGACCCCGATGTGCACCCGACCTACCAGTGCGACGGCACGGCCTACCTAATGCTAAACGGCACCTATTCGACGGTATCCCCTGACCCGGCCAACCCAGGCAGCTGGATCGCAACACCGGTCCCTGTGACCACCACTATCGGCAACTCTCTGGGTTATGACCCGGTTTCCAACTATGTCTACGGAACGGCTGGGAACAACGTAGAGATCTACGATGCCGCGGGTGGGCTTGTGTCGTCGGTTCCGTTACAGGCTCCTTGGCCAACCGGGGCATCGCTGTATTCTGGCACCGTCCTCGGGGACGGCACGTACATAGTCGGCTCGTGGGGGCGAGGGAATGGGACCGGATGGTACGGGGGGAATCGCTATAACCTGTGGATTGCCGACCCTCAGACTGGCGCCATTACCCATATCGGGTCAACTCCACGGTCAGAGGCCGATTTTTCCTATAACCCGCTCGACGGGTATTTGTATCATGCTTCGGGCGGCTTCGTAACTCGATGGGATCCAATAACGGCGGCCGAAGTTCGTATCGATGTTCCAGGTTGGAGCGAAACTGGTTTTGGTGGCTCGTGGTTTGACGCCGCTGGCAACCTCTACCTCTACAAAAACGGGACCGGGGAAATTTGGCAAATCTCCGACCCGGGTGGTTCACCAACCGCTTCGCTCGTCGGCACCTCGAGCACCGCGGGAGGAGTAGATGCAACGTCGTGTGTCGGCGAGACTGATTTGTTGAAAGATGTAGTCGATAGCGCTGGAAATCCCGTCCCGCTAGCTGATCGAACGTATCGTCCGGGTGAAATCGTCACCTACGCGTTCACTCTTATCAACAATGCGATACCAACCGGACCCCAACCGTTGACGGTCTGCGACACCTTCGGAGACGGACGAACCTTTACCGGCAACTTTTCCGACCCAACTGGCACGGCCACCTTCGATACTCCGCTAGGAGCTGGGGACACGTCGATGTGTATGACCGTTGACGTTCCTTCATCGCTGTGGACCGATCCCTACACCCCAGGAGGTTCACCAGTCACAGTAACGATCGACGTGCAGATCCCTCCGGATTTCGTTCCTGGCGAGTATGAAAATCAAGCGTGGCTAGACATAGACGGTGACCGGACGACCGCTGAGGTGTTATCAGATGATCCGGGCGACCTATCTGACGGAGAAGATCCGACGACCGTTGAGGTAACCGGAAAACTCGAAGTGTGGAAAGAAGTATTCGGTCACCCGACTAACAACGACACTGATAACTTCCTCTTTACCGTTACCTGTACAAACCCTGACGCCACAGTCCACGAGGTGCAGCCGACCAGTATCGTCGGCGCTGGCACGCAAACCCAATGGCCGGGAGCAAGCGTAAACAGTTTTACGCTCACCAATGGCGATCGTGTCGACATTTGGGATCTTCCAGCTGGGGCGTCCTGTGTTACCTCAGAAACAACTGGCCCCTACTACCCCACCAGTTGGTCTGACGACTCCGGCAGCGTCGGCAACTCTGCGTCAACCACAAACATCATTGATCAGCCCATTGATAGCGAACAGGCAAGGCTGCGGAACTACACCTCGATTTTCACGGTCACAAAAGCGACGAACGTCCCAGATAGCGCTTTCGATCTCGATCCGCTCGGCCAATTCGACGTACAAATCGAATGTGAAAGTCTTGATGGAACGATCTACTCGCAGAACCACACCATCACGGTCGACACCGCGACTGGCCCGGCCTCTGCCACCGGCACAACAGTGGACCCAGCCCTTCCCTTGCTACCTCACGCGACGCTGTGCTCTGTTACCGAGACGGTACCTACCGGGTGGGAGCTAACAGCTTCTAGCGGCACGACGTTCACCACGTCGTGGACCACAGCCCGAGACGTTTCACTTACCAATACGATGCAGGTCGCAGATCTGACAATCAACAAAACAATCGTTGGGCTACCCCCCGAAGTCGACCCGGCCGACTTCTCATTCGAAGTAACCACTACGTGCAGCGGCGACTCATTCGCTTCCGAACCAGCCCCTATTGTTCAAACGTTGACTCCAGGTTCGCCAGCAGTCATCTCTGACTTGCCGGTAGGAGCAAATTGCACGGTAGTCGAAACTCCTGATCCGTCGTTCACCACCGCGTACTCCGTCCCCGGCGGTGTAGTCGACGTAGTCGCTGACGGTTCGACCCTTGACATCACCAACACCACCGGCACCTTTATCATCGAGAAGTTCACGACGGTCGACTCAGATCACCCGATCGACCCCTACGGCACCTTCCTCTTCGACATCGAATGTTCTCTAGGTGGAGCTGTTGTCTACACCGGTACCCACTCGCTCACCACCGACACAGCGACCAGTGACGGATCAAGCGGTGGCATCACCTACGACGAACTTCCGCTACTACCACCAGGATCCGAATGCGTGATAACAGAGCAAGATCCTGGTTCTGAATGGACTCAACAACCAAGCAACGGTCCACTAACTATAGCTATCGACCCGGCTGAGCCGAACACCGCTACATTCACCAATCAACGCAACGTGGCCGACGTAACAATCACCAAAGAAATCGTTGGAGCTCCCCCTGGTCTCGATCTGTCGTCGGTTCAGTTCGACGTGTCGGTTGCATGCACCGGAGGCTTTGAGCCTGCTGGAGCCATCCAGACGTTTGACGGCACGATTACCGCGGCAACCGACTTTGTTGTTGAAGACCTGCCCGTCGGGACAACCTGTGCCGTAACCGAAGCGACCGACCCAGCCTACGTCTCGACCATGTCGCCCGAATCCGGCGAAATCGTGCTCGATCAAGACGGCGAATCGGTGCGTTTAACTAACGCGACTTCATGGTTCGATGTCTCCAAGTCGACAACCGGTGCATCCACTCACCCCCTTGACCTAGACGGCGACTTTAGCTTTAGCATTGTTTGCACCGGTCCAGATGGAACTGACCTGTACGACGAAACTGTCACCGTCACAACCGACGGTCAATCCGGTTCTGTGGGGCCAGCAACCGACCCGGCCCTTCCGTTACTGCCCCCAGGTTCTACCTGTGAGGTCGAAGAAACGGTTCCAGCCGGATGGTCGGTCACCTCCGCTAACCCGCAGTCGATAACCACAAGTAGCGATGGCGGAGCAGTGGCGTTTACTAACCAGCGCCAAGTAGCCGACCTCACCGTCACCAAAGTCATCGAAGGGTTACCGGTTGGCCTTGATCCTGAGTCGTTTGGGTTTACCGTTTCGGTCAGCTGCAGTCCAGGGTTCGACGCTAACCCGCTCGTTTTGACCGACCTGACACTTACGACCGCTCAGCCGCTCGTCATCAGTGACCTTCCGGTCGGGGCAACCTGCACGGTAACCGAAACGGCCGACCCGAGGTTCGCAGCCACCTATGACCAAGCCGAAGTCGTAATCGACGTCGACGGTTCTGCGCTCACGATAACGAACTCAACCGGTACCTTCGAACTGGTAAAAGTGGCTCAATCCTCCGGGGTCACAACTATCGACCTGGCTGAGACTTTTAGCTTCGATGTCGAGTGCGAACGCCCCGACGGAACGCAATACGCTGCCACCCATACGCTCACCACTGGAAGCGGCACCGCAGGAACCGCAACCGCGTCTTCTCCGACTCCCAGTTTGCCAATTCTGCCGGCCGGAACAAGTTGCACCGCTACCGAGCAGACACCACCGGCCGGTTGGTCGCTCGCTAGTCCCGAACCGGCTACATTCACCATCAGCGCAAACCAAACACCTACTGCCGCATTTACCAATGACCGGCTTATCGGCGACCTGACAATCAACAAGACCTTGGCTGGCGTCCCTGTCGACCAAGATCTGGGTGACGAGGAGTTCCTGGCTGACATCACGTGCGCCGGCGACTTTGTTTCCGACCCGTTGGTCCTCACCGACGTAGCGTTCACCGCTAACACACCAGCAATCATTCCTGACTTACCGGCCGGAGCCGTCTGCACCGTAACCGAAGACCCAGATTCAAGGTTCACAACGTCGTATTCGACCCCCGCTCCCGATGGTCTGTCGAGCGTCGTTACGGTTCAGGCCAACGGCTCTAACGTCGAGGTTGTCAACGCTACGGGCGAGATCATTGTCGCTAAGCAATCAGTGGTTGACCCTGATCATCCAATTGAATGGGTGGAAGAATTCTCCTACCGAATCGTGTGTATCACCAGCGGCGGAGCAACCGCCTACGACAATCTGCACACCCTAACGACGTCAACTGCGACGACTACCGGCGGCTTCGGCTCGATTGGCTGGGGCGAACTGCCGCCGATCCCGGCTGGATCAACCTGTACCATCACCGAGGAAGACGAAGATCACTGGACCTTGGCTAGCCCCAACAGCCAACAGCTCTCGGTAGATCCGAACGTTGCAACCACTGCGTCGTTTGTCAACGAACGAAACGTCGTGGATCTTACGGTTCGCAAGGCAATCGAGGGCCTCCCCGCTGACCTGGAAGACACCGACTACTCGTTCACCGTGGATCTACGGTGCACCGGACCGTTCACTGAGGATCCGTACCTGATTACTGATCAGACCATAAGCGTTGGCTCAGACCTTGTGGTAGCTGACCTACCTACTGATGCAACCTGCTCGGTTGCTGAACGACCAGAAACCGAATTTAGCTCGTCCTACAGCCCCGACGATGGAACTGGAACCGCGGCCGAACTCGTCCTCTCCGATGCCCCAGCGGCATCCAACCTTGCCGAAATCACCAACTCGGTCGGGACCATTGGAATCTTCAAATCGACATCATTCGCCGGCTCCCAACCAATAGACATCGTCGAAACATTCTCGTTCACCGTCGTTTGCGATAACGGCCTCAATTCGACCCACTCCGTAACTACCGATGGTGTTGCACCAGAAGCTGGGACCGGCTCAACCGTCGTGCCACCGTTACCGCTCCTCCCAGCCGGGACCGAGTGCACTGTGTCCGAACTGTCACCGCCAACCGGCTGGACCCTTGACTCGCCTGCTTCGGTGCAGCTAACGGTTACCACCACCGGCGAGCAAGTCGCCAACTTTGCCAACGTCCGAAATACGGCCAACCTGACTGTCACCAAAACTATCTTCGGCACACCTAACGGCACCGACCTCAACGATGACGAGTTCATTGTTGATGTCACCTGCACCGGGGACTTCACCGCTAGCCCGTTAGTTGTCGCCGATCAGGTTGTCACGGTCAACACACCATTGGTGATCGCTGACCTTCCAACCGGAGCAACGTGTTCAGTCGTTGAAGATCCGGACACTCGTTTCGTTACCAGATACAGCGCCACCTCAGTAGAGATCGACGATGACGGAGCCGATCTTGGTGTGATCAACCTTGGTGGCGAGCTGCTGGTTGAAAAGACCACCACCTTTGATTCGGCTCACCCGCTAGACCCAACAGCAACGTTCGAGTTCACTATCGTCTGCAGCAATGTTGAAGGGACCGAGATCTACAACGAGGTTCACCAACTGGACGCTGTTATCACCTCACCAACAACCGGGTTCGCTTCCGTCAGCTACAACCAGATTCCACTTCTCCCCAACGGTGCCACCTGCACGGTAACCGAATCTTCGATTCCGACTGGCTGGGTCTTGACCACCCCGAACGATGTAGTGGTAAGCATCGATTCAGCCGCTCCTGCTACCGCGTCGTTTACCAACGAACGACAAACCGGAGAGCTCGTCATCACTAAAGAACTACTTGGACTACCAGAAGGCGTAGACCTATCGACCGCCGAGTTTGACGTGACTGTGAGTTGCTCTGGTGACTTCGTTACCGACGCTCCAGACAGCGCCTACGAAATTGTTGGCACCGTCTCTGCCGCTACCGATATGGTTATCACCGGGCTGCCTTCCGGTGCTGTTTGCACGGTCGTGGAAGATCCTGGTTATGCCTTTGCCGTGACGGCCACCCCAGCGAACGGTGAAGTAACGATCCTGGCCGACGAACAGGTTGGCGTCGACCTTGTCAACCGGACCGGCGAGTTAATGATCTCAAAAGCGACCGAGGCCCCAAGCACTCACCCCGTCGATCCGACCGGAGTGTTCGAGTTCCGAATCGAATGTGATAACGGCCCGATCCCGTACGCCGAGAACGTCTCAATCAACGTTGACACACTCACCGCATCGGGAGCCTGGGGCGCTCTTCGCTATGACGACCTGCCATTACTCCCGAACGGTACGACCTGCGACATCTCCGAAACCGGCGGCTCTGAAGGGTGGACGCTGACGTCAGATGAGACCGTAACTCTGGTCATAACTTCAGACGGTGTCCAAACTGCCTCATTTACTAATTCGAGAGACACCGCTGATCTCACTATCGAGAAGGTTCTTCGAGGGGTTCCGGCCGAGATCGATTTGGTGAACGAGCCATTCGAGGTAACCGTTACTTGTACCGGCGACTTCAGCACTGCTCAACCGGACCAACCATACGAGCTGGTCGTAACCGTTTCAGCTCAGCAAGGGGCGGTAATCAAAGATCTACCTACGCTGGCGGACTGCACCGTCGCCGAAACCGAAGACCCTCGATTTGTCGCATCGTATGAACAAGCCGGGCAACTAGATAGCGATGGCGAGACGGCTACTATTACCAATGAGACCGGGTCTTTTGCCATCATAAAACACGCCCGCGTTTCTTCATCCCACCCCGCCACCCCACAAGGCTCCTTCAACTTCGACATAGTCTGCGTCGGACCTGATGGAACCGAGTTGTTCAACGGCTCGACCACTATCACGACCTCATCGATTGATGACACCAGCGCGAGCGGAACGTGGGGCCCACCATCGACGCCGCTATTGCCGGCCGGATCGACGTGCGAGATGAGCGAGCAGAGCAATGTTGAATGGATGCTAGTCGACCGACTAGGCGGACCGCTACAAGGCGAAAACGGCTTTGCGATCGAGGTCGGCGTAAATCTCGTTGAAGTAGAGTTCACCAACGAACGCAACGTGGGCTCGCTCACAGTCACGAAGTCGCTCGCCGGACTCGACCAAAACCAGGCTGTCGAACTGGAAAACGAACTATTCGACGTGATCGTCGAGTGCTCGGGTCGCTTTGGTGTTGACGAGATCGGGGCCGAGCGTGTTTATCAGGTTCCAGGGCCGACCCAGATATCGGCTGCTACCGAACTGGTCATTCCCGGCCTCCCTGTCGGGGCCACCTGTCAAGTACGAGAAGTACTTGATCCCAGGTTTACACCGACCTACCTCACCTCAGCTACCGGGGCTACTGACGGTTCGGTCATCATCGCTGCCGATGGTGAGCCAGCTGAAGAACCAGGCGGAGAACTGGCGCCGGCTGGCGTACTAACTAACCACGTTCACGTCACCAACTCCACTGGGCATCTACTCCTCGTCAAAAACACATCGACGAATTCGGCGGTGCCAATCGATCTCACCGGCGATTTCAATTTCGAAGTGCTGTGCGATAACGGTTACACCGGTATCCACGTCGTTTCGGTTGATGCCGTGGTTGACGGGGGCATGGCCGGAGGGCTAGCCGCTAACGAACTTGCCATGCTGCCGACCGGAACAGTCTGTGAGGTGACCGAAGTCGACCTTCCTCCAACTTGGGTTCTCCGGTCAGATCCAACGGTGACAATAACGATCGGAAGCGAACCCGCCGTCGCCACCTTCGAGAACGAACGTTTGACGGGGTCGTTGGCGCTGTCAAAGCGAATTATTGACTGGCCCGAAAAGGCTGAGCCTGCAACCGATTCGTTCCCCGTCACCGTCCGATGCGAAGGATCGTTTGTTGACGGCGTATACGAGACCGAAGTACAGCTTGGCGACGGCGAAAATGTCACGATCGATGGGTTGCCACTGGGAGCAAGCTGTTTCGTAGACGAGATCGTTAGTAGTGACTTGTGGGAACCGGCCTATGACCACAACGGGACTGCAATCGAGAGCCAAACGATCGTCGTCGAAGGCGGGCAGGCCTCAACTACTGATCTTGCCATTGTTAACTCCTACGTTGGACCTCCTTTGACCACCGAGCCCGATCCCGATTCCCCTGATGATCCCGACCCCGATGGTGGTTCGGATCCTGACTCAGGAAACGGTTCGGGCAGCGACTCCGGCAACGACGAGCCTGACTTGGCCTTCACTGGGCCCGCTCATCTTCGTTCGTTGACAATGATCGCGTTGGGATTGGTCGCGGCAGGAATCGCCGGAGTCGGTTCAGCTCGACGACGAGGAAATAGCCACCAGCAGTAGGTCGCTATCGGCCTGAAGCTACGGGCACGGTCCTGACGGCTTCGGCCTCGAGATACGAACCCAATCGACGTACATTTTCACCGGGTCAGGGCCCATCGTCGGGGTGAAGGCATCAAGCTGAACGGTCAGATAGTGGGGAGCGTCAGGGATGGCGTCAAGGTCGACAATCGAACCGGCATATTCTTGGTCTCGATAAATCGCAATTTCTTCTGCTGACCAGTCCATCCGTATCTCATGCCATTCGGTGGCGTCTGCGTGGTGGACCAGACGTTCGTGACTGATGTCGGGGTAGTGAATAAACGTGAAGAATGGTTCCCGACCTTCACCGGTCTCGTAAAAGTCATTTTCGCCGTTCTCGGGATACGTGTTGAATGCGGGCCAAGTCAGTATTACCCCGCTCAGGTGGCCAACCGGATTGGCCTCCGTTCGAACTCTGGCCTCGAACTTCCCGTACTGTTGAATTAGCACCGTTTGCATCCCGCCAGAAACAACAAGACCGTCTTTCATTTCTGCGGTAATGACGAGGTTGCCGTCTTCGACCGTTATCGCCTCCGGCCGCCGGAGTCCGTTGCCGTTGTGGCCGGGGCTGTAGTAGGGCTCCCATAGTGTCTGGTCGACTTCTGTCCCGTTGAAGTCGTCAAAGAAAACAACTTCCCATTCTCGACCCTCAGCACATCGAGAACCAAAATCGTGCACTGGCTTAGTTCCGATGATCACATCGGCGGTCCGTCGGCCGCCGGGTGTCACATCTTCTGTCGCTCCGAGGTCACCGGAAAAGAGCAAACTAAATAGGGGTACGACAAGGCAAATGAGAGCGGGAAGCGAGAGACGTAAAGCGCGCTTAGTCAATTTCTACGCTCCTCTGATCTCGCTCGCGAGTAACGTCGCTACCCATTGGTGTCCGAATTCGATAATGCCACCAAAAACTTCTTGGCTCACGGCCGATACGACGCACCGCCACGTTGATGATCGAGAAACGACTATAACTCAATGATCAAACGTGTTGATACTCATGCCCATCAGCTATGCAAATTTGCCCAACCCGGCCGTTGGGACAGCTACACGTAGGTTGAGCCTTTTACCCCGTCTACATCTTGTCGCATCTCGACGTTGACCAATGCCGGTTTGCCACTGGCAAAGGCCCGCTGAATTGCTGGTCCGATTTCGGCTGGCGTCGTGACATGTTCTCCGTGGCCCCCGAGCGCCTCCACCACTTTGTCGTAGCGGGTATAGGAGAGTTCGGTAGCGACCAACCGGTCTGAACCGTACAACATTGCTTGGGGTCGCATCATCTGCCCCCAGGCTGCATCGTTGCCAACTATCCCAACAATAGGCAGCCCGAATCGAACCGCCGTGTCGAATTCAAAGCCGTTCAAGCCGAACGAACCATCACCGTAGACAATGAGAACTCTTCGATCAGGGTGGGCCAGTTGGGCGGCCAAAGCGAACGGCATTCCAACTCCGAGGGTTCCAAGGGGACCAGGATCCATCCAAACTCCGTTCGGCGGCACCCGTAAAACTTTTGAGGCCTGGGCCACGATGTCTCCCCCATCGCCGATCACGATCATCGTGTCGTCGGTAGCAACGTAGTCTGCGATCTCACGACACAACCGAAGAGGATCGATCGGTACCTCATCGCTGTTTAACTGAACTGCTAACGCGGCCGCGGCGGTGTCTTCCCGCTGTCGAAGTTCGGCCGACCAATCGGAGAAATCGAGGGACGCTCCGGCTAGAGCGGTCAACTCATCTAGGTTTGCTCCCAGGTTGCCGACGAGACCAACCGTGCTTGGCCGATTCTGCCCGATCAACGTTTCGTCTAAGTCGAGCTGCACTATTTTGGTGTCTGGGGGAATCGAACGGCCGAACTTCATTCGGAAATCAAGTGGGGTTCCGGCTAGAACTACGACATCGGATCCGGCTAGCGCATCTTTTCGGCTCCGGCTAAAAAATTGAGGGTGATCCATAGGAAGTTGTCCCCGACCCATCCCGTTGGTGTAGCACGGGATCTTGGTCGCTTCGACAAACGCTTTCAAAGATGCGGCTCCCTCAGACCATTTCAACGCGGTTCCAGCCATTACCATCGGCCTCTCCGCTCCAGCCAAGATGGCCATCGCTTCCGCTAGCGCCGCGGCAGGCGCTGGCGCCGCTACTCGATAATCACGGAAGGACGGTACGGGCACGGCGGCGACGTCAACCGGGCTGTGCAAAACGTCCATTGGAATCTCAAGAAAAGCGGGACCGGGAACCCCACTAAGCGCGGTTCGAATTGCCAGTTCAACGTACTCGCCAATCCGTTCGGTCTGGTAGCAAGCGTCGGCCCATTTGGTGATTGGCTTCATAACCGACACATGGTCCATTTCTTGAAGCGAACCCCGGCGGAGATTGTTGAACGGTCCCTGACCTCCGAATACCAGGATCGGCGAGTTGGCCCGCCAGGCGTTAGCCACACCGGTTACACCGTCGGTAACTCCGGGCCCAGCTGTGAGAATGGCAACGCCGACCTTGCCGGGGTGAAGCCGCGCCCACGCATCAGCGGCGTGAACGGCAGCTTGTTCGTGACGAACGTCAACTACCCGGATGCCCTCATCTATACAGCCGTCATAGATACCCATAACGTGACCACCAGACAGGGTGAAGACACACTCGACGCCTGCGGCTTTTAGCGCTTTCGCCGTTAGTGAACCGCCATGAGTTTGTTTATCCGACACGTTTGATCCTGTTCATAGTTTCGGCGGCTACCGCTTCCAGTAGTTTTACTGGCAGTCGCCACGACTCACGTACACAACTTCAGTTAAGCACCTACCAAGCAACCACTGCTAGCTGACCCGTTCGGTTCGGCAACCATCAGTTCCAGAAACCAGAAAGGCCACCCCAATAACGAGGTGGCCTTTCTGTTTCAAACGCTCTGGATTAGAGCAGTAATTAGTTGTAAATAGCTTCGATTTGATCGGCGTAGCGAGCATGAATGCCTCGACGCTTCAACTTCGACGTTGGTGTCAACAAGTCGGTGTCTGGGAGCCACTCTTCTCCCAACACCTTGACCTTCTTAACTCGTTCGGCGTTGTTGAAACCTTCCATAGCGGCAGACAAACCGCCCTCGATCTCGGCCGCTACCTCAGGATGTTCAGCCAGCTCCTCTAGCGAACCGTATTCGATGCCTTTCGTTGCTGCCCACTGAGGCGCAACGTCGGGATCGAGAACAACTAAAGCAGATACAAACGGGCGTTGGTCGCCGATGGCAATAGCCTGGCCGACCAACGGCATCATCTTCAACGCAGCCTCAAGGTTCGACGGAGACAAGTTCTTGCCGCCCGCAGTAATGATCAACTCTTTCTTACGGTCAACGATTTTCACGTAACCATCGTCGTCTAGCTCACCGATGTCGCCCGACCGGAACCAGCCTTCGCCGTCGAGCACTTCAGCGGTTTTAGAATCCTGGTTGAGGTAACCGCGAAAAACGTTGCCGCCTCGGCACATTACTTCGCCGTCTTCATCGAGCTTCACTTCAATACCAGGGCAGGCGTGACCAACAAATCCAGGCTTCACTTTGTATGGAGCCCACGTCATCGGCCCCGATGTTTCTGAAAGACCATAGATTTCCGAGAGCGGAACACCAATGGTTCGGAACCAGGCCAGCATTTCTGCTGGGATCGGAGCAGCACCGGTTACCGCAGCTACTAATTGATCCAAACCGACCAGTTCGCGGATGGTTGAGAACGCTACGGCGTCGAGAAACTCGTAGGTCTCTATCTCTTCTGGGGTTGCGGTACCCCAGGTCATCTTTTCTCGAATAGGACCGGCCGCCTCGACTGCTTCTCGGACTGCCTTTTCTTTTTCCGGGTCGGCCGACAACGCAGCTTGGACTCCGCCGTAGATCTTTTCCCAAACCCGGGGCACACCAAACATGATGTGAGGGTGCACTTCTCGGGCGTAGTCGGCGAACAGGGTCGGGTCGGGACAGCATGTAACTTCGTAGCCGAGGAACAGCGTCTGATAGTGGCTCATCATGCGTTCAGCGACGTGAGCCATCGGTAGGTAGCTGACAATTCGCATACCGGCATACGTTTCGAGGTCGAACGCCAACCGTAGGCATTCAACGGTCCAACAAACGTTGGCGTGATCGATCATCACCCCTTTGGAAGGGCCGGTGGTACCAGAGGTATAGATGAGCGTTGCTAAGTCTTCAGGCTGAGCAATCTTGGATGCCTCAGCGAGGTCGACCGGATCCGAAGCGACCAGGTCGGCATGGACGAAATCAGCTCCGGTATCGGCATCGTTAATAATGCCGACTTTGGTTAACGTCGAGATATTCTGACGAACTTTGGAGACCGACTCGAAAAAGCCGACGTCTTCAACTACTGCCATCTTCGCTTCGGCATCGTTACAGAGATATTCGATTTGCTCTGGCGACGAACTGTTGTAAATCGAAACCGGGGTGGCGCCAACAAACAAGGCGGCAGTGTCGTAGATGTGAAACTCGGGTGAATTGCGGAGCATCAGCATAACTCGGTCGCCTCGGCCAAGCCCTTGGGCAGCCAAGCCAGCAGCAGTTCGAGCAACCTTGTCGGCGAACTCGGTGTAAGTCATTTCGTGCCAGGCATCGGTGCTGTCTTTCCACCGCAGGGCGACTAGGTCGCCATGCGCAGCTACCGTTTTAAGGAACTCTGTCGGAATGGTTTGACCCACTACCGTATTGTTAATTTTTTCTCGCTCAGCAACTGCGTCGGTCACGTTTTCAGTCTCCTCGATGTCCCATTTTTCTGGCGATATGCGTATCACAACGCTATCTGGTTATTGTTGAACCACGAAGCAGGATGCGCTTTACTCGGATTTTTCAAGAACCGACCTAGTTTTCGGCCGGATCAGGAATCAGCTTAAATACTCATCGCTTCTTCTAACTGCGATCCGATCGCCCTGTCCCATATCTGTCTTTCATTAACTTCTCCCAGTAGAAGTTAGTCGAATCTTCTCACCAGTAAGTAGGCCACCATGGAAAAAGCCGTAATAGTAGACGCCGTCCGAACCCCAATGGGCAAAAGAAACGGCCGACTTTCAGGCTGGCATCCAGCCGAGCTAGCGGCCGAGACGCTCAAGGCCCTAGCTGAACGCAACAACCTCGATCCAGCCTTGGTTGACGACGTAATTATGGGTTGTGTGATGCAAGTCGGAGCTCAAAGTATCAATATTGGACGCAACGCGGTGCTTACCGCAGGTTGGCCTGAATCAGTTCCGTCCACCACGATCGACCGCCAATGTGGCTCGTCGCAACAGTCCGCCCACTTTGCTGCTCAGGGAGTAATGGCTGGAGCCTACGACGTAGTTGTCGCTGCCGGGGTTGAAGTCATGAGCCTCGTGCCTATGGGGGCTTCTCTGGCGGTGCGAGATGTTGGGCAGCCGTTTTCAGACCCAATGCAGGATCGATATTCCGACGTAGGCGGCCTCCAACCTCAAGGCATCGGGGCCGAAATGATCGCCGACCAATGGAATATCTCTCGTAGCGACCTCGACGATTACGCGTTGCAGAGCCAGCAACGGGCCGCTCGCGCCCGAGACGAAGGTCGTTTCGAGAACGAGATCATCCCGGTGGCCGAAAAAGTTCTTGATCGGGAGGCCGGCAAGGTCGTTGTAACCGGCGAAATGGTGACAACTGACGGCGGCATCAGAGAATCAACGGCTGAAAAACTCGCCACCCTGTCCCCTGCCTTCAAGCCCGACGGCAAGGTCACCGCAGGCAACAGTTCACAGATCACTGATGGCGCCAGCGCCGTGTTGATCATGAGCGAGTCCAAAGCGAAAGAGCTTGGCCTAAAGCCACGAGCCCGTTTCCACTCGTTCGCCTTGGCTGGCGTCGATCCGGTAACGATGTTGACCGGGCCAATCCCAGCGACGGGGAAGGTGCTGAGCAAAGCCGACTTGACCGTGGCCGACATCGACGTCTTCGAAGTCAACGAGGCGTTTGCCTCTGTGGTATTAGCTTGGGAAAAAGAGCACAGTCCAGACATGGAAAAGGTCAATCCCAACGGCGGAGCGATCGCCCTCGGACACCCGCTCGGCTGTTCCGGAGCTCGTTTGATGACCACTATGGTTAACGAATTGGACCGAACCGGCGGCCGCTACGGCCTACAAACGATGTGCGAGGGTGGCGGCTTAGCTAACGCCACCATCATTGAGCGAATCGAGTAGTTGTTCGTAGCGATACCTAGCTTCCAGCGCCGTGCCAGCTTTGGGGTATTTCCCACGTCACCCAATTGATGGTTCGGCGCTGCTTTGGTTCGCTGCTGCCGAGGTTTTGATGCTACTGCGGCAGGGTCGCATCGCTCGGGACAAGATTGCTAGAGAGAAGACTATCGAAAGCGACTGGTCGGGCGATATAGAAACCCTGAGCCATTGGGCAACCAAGTTTTTCTAGTTCATCCAACGTCTGTTCATCTTCAATCCCTTCTGCCACCACATTCATTCCCAGCTCGGCTGCCAGCCGAAGCGTGGACTCGACAATTGCTCGGTCGCGCTCAGAAACGCAAATACGGGAGACCAAGGCTCGATCCATCTTGATTTCTGTGACCGGCAGTCTCCCAAGGTATGCCAACGATGAGAAGCCAGTGCCAAAGTCGTCGACGCTTAACCTAAAACCGGCCGAGTCAAGCTCGATCAACGTCTGTTCAACGACAGGGTCTTCTTCCACTAAGGCTTGTTCGGTCAACTCAAGGACCAAATGTCGAGATGAAAATCCGGCAAACTCGACCTCAGCTATCACTCGGGAGGCAAAGTCGGGCTCCCGAAAGTTTCTGCCATCGATATTGACCGCCACTGTCCAATCTAACCCAGCTTGGTGAATGGAGCTCAGATCAGCGAGAGCAGCTCTTAAGACGGACTGAGTAAGCGTTTTGATATGGCCGCCTAACGCTACCAAGTCAAGGAAGTCGGCAGGCATGACTATTCCCTCATCCGGATGACGCCATCGAACTAACGCTTCAGTTCCGATAACAGCTCTCGTAGCCACATCTATCTTCGGCTGGTGGTAGACGATAATCTCACCGGAGGAGAAAGCGAATGGAAGACGTTTGGCCAAATTGAGTCGACGTTGGTTTGTGCTTTCCAACGTTGCGTCGTAAGCAACGAAACGCTGCGAGTTCTGTTTGGCACTAGCCAGCGCGACGTCCGCTCGGCGCCTTACTTCATCAGCCTGGCATCGGCCATCGAAATCAGCGAGCCCCACACTGGTACCGACCGAAACGATAAGTCCATCGATCGACAGCGCTTCCTCAGTGCACGCAACAATGCGGCTGGCAACGGTTTGAGGCTCGGTATCGATCAGTGCTGCGAACTCATCGCCACCCAACCGGGCAAGATGAACAACTCCCTCGACAGCGGCAAAACGCCCAGCGACAATCTGTAGAACTCGATCTCCAACCGCGTGGCCGACAGAATCGTTCACTCGCTTGAAGCCGTCTAGGTCGATAAGAGCTAGGTGTCCACGGCCATTGCTAGCCCAGAGGTTTGACTCTTCAACGTGGGCTGGCCGATTAGGTTGTTCGGTAAGTTGATCAGTCCGAGCCAACCGCTCGGTAAAAGCTGCCGATTTCCGGGAAGCAGTAATATCCACTATCCCACTCCGTATTACGGCTCCTGCTGTAACACCAGCTTGGACCGTTTCACGTAGCCATACCCAACCGGCGTCACCGTCGCTCACCCGATACTCGAGTACTGACCCGGGTTGAATATCGGTGGAGCGCTGATCTTCTGGGTGAAGGCGGTCGAGTAACTGAACCCCAGAATCAATGCCAGCAACTTTGGTTCCAAGCACAGCAAGAATCAGACCGTTGTTGTCAATATCCCACGCTGTTGCTCCGGCCGCTGCTAGAGACGCGTTAACATTCCGCTCTTGCCATACTACGTGGGACGTCACCGTCGAGACTGCGGTGCCAACAAGGATCGGCAAC
The DNA here is from genome assembly GCA_937922805.1 of uncultured Acidimicrobiales bacterium. GTDB lineage: Bacteria > Actinomycetota > Acidimicrobiia > Acidimicrobiales > SZUA-35 > JAHELU01. Next base: position 218,097 of record CALAJV010000001.1, read on the forward strand.
ATCACCACAAAGATCCGGACATCGATCAAGTCATCGGAGGCGAACTCAATCCCGTTGAGTCCGACCAAAGCGGCGCAGGCCAAATGGAACGCTGTTGCTCGCCGGTGAGCTGCCGCCGCCACGAGCGCGAGGTTCATCATTACCAAGCTGGCGACAGGAAGCCAGAGTATTGGAAGCACATACGTGGTCAGCGTTACTGTGCCCGATATGAAGCATTGGACCAGAGCTGGCTTTGGCACCTCATCACGAAGCAGATACTTGAACCAAATGATCTGCAATATGATCACACCGACACCCCACGAAAGAGCTAGGTGAAGTGCTCGCCCTTCACGGGATGCCAGAAAGAACAAAAGCGGCGCAACGAAAGGTAGTGGAAGCAGCTGCGATACAAAGGTGGCCAATGGGTCGCCGGCCTTCATCGCACCAACGAACCCACCTAGGTTGCTCCACTGCTCCTTCGATTGCTTCAGCGCCGCTACTCGCTCCATACAGAGATATCGACGCTGGGATCGCAAGACCTGAGCAGTTCGTACCTTGCCTTGCTCAACCAGTCAGGAAGGCCAATCTTTAGGCGTGTGTACCATCTGTAGTAGCCAAATGGTCTACGTCAACGTTGCGGTAGGACGAACCACCCAGCCGCGGATCCTTCTGACGCCCGTATCGGTAAGATGGACCTGTTTGGGCGGCTAAAACCGCTAATGAAGCTTGGCGTTAACAACGCCTGAAAGGGCGCACACAATGGATCACAGCGGCTTATCCCCTGAGGGGCAGAAATCGAGCGATGACTTAACCGTTTCGGTTGTTATTCGCGCCTTTACCGAAGAGCGATTGCTCGACACTAGAGCCGCTATTGACTCGGTTCTCAACCAGACGCACATGCCGATTGAGATCTTGGTCATTATCGATTTCAATGAAGATCTTTTGGCCACGCTAACCGCCGACTACGCGTCGGAGAAACTGGTTCGCGTAATGCCAAACACGCGGCTACAAGGAATCGGTGGCGGTAGCAACACTGCGCTGATTGAAGCCACTGGTGACATTATCTCCTACCTTGACGACGATGCGATCGCTGAGCCTGATTGGGTCAGTTCTTTGCTTGCCCCGATGGCAGACGAGTCAGTTGTTGCTGTTGGTGGGTTGGTGACGCCACGATGGGACGGTGGAGAAGCTCCAACTTGGTTCCCAGAAGAGTTTCATTGGGTAGTTGGTTGCTCGAACCCTCGACCGGATGATGGCATCATGGATATCCGGAACGTCTGGGGTGGCAACAATGCCTTCCGTCGCCAAGCCGTGATCGACAATGGTGGATTTGCCGAGAAGGGGCTGGGCCGAGTCGGCTCAAATTCGCTAGGCGGCGAAGACACCGAGTTGTGCATTCGTCTTCGACAAGCTGATCCAACTTGGCGGATTGTCTATCAGCCTCTCGCCATTACCCGCCACCGGGTGCCAGGGCCAAGGACAACAGTCAAGTACTTCAACAAACGATGCCGGATGGAGGGTGTTTCAAAAGCACTCTTATCTCAGCAAATCGGAGCCCAAGCTGGACTGAACGAGGAAGCCTCCTACGCTGCGGTTGATCTACCTAAAGCTGTTGGTCGAATGATGTTTAGCGGCATTCGAAATCAACGAGTTGGGGATCTACAAAAGGCAGGGGCCATCGTAATGGGGCTCGGCTCTGCTGTAGCTGGCATGGTTTACGGACGGGCCAGTATTGCCGCCGGCCGAACCGAACCGCTAGAGCCAATCGAACGCCCGTTGGCTGCTGCTGCCGCCAGCTAAGAAGTAGTCCCATATCGAAGCTACACTTCATGGTGTGACAGACTTCGAGCCAGCAACCGACGCTCCTGAGCTTGTCGATTCTGATGATCGTCCGATTGCATCCACGGCGCAGTCGCGCGATGAGAAGATCCAAAAACGACGGAAACGTCTACTTGGTGTCGTCGTTGTTGCTATCACACTGGCAATTTTGGCGACCGGCATGGCGAGCTGGTGGCGAGTGTTGACGGCCGGGCTAATGATGTACGTCATCTTTCGAGTTGGATTTGCCGTAATCGGTGCCTTCGCCCGACCGGTTCCAGAGGCGCCGCCGCCCGGTGAGCTTCGTCGGGTGCGATTCACCTACCGTTGTACCGAGTGCGGGGCCGAGCTCAGGATGACACTTGCTAACGACGAGGCTCCAACCCCACCTCGTCACTGTTCGGGCGAAATGGAATTGACCGGCACGAGAGACGACGCTCTTTAGCATCTGAGCAGAATCGCTACCGGCCTGAACGCTCGTCCCCGGACGTTAGTTTCCACTGGGAACCGCCTGCCTCAGCATAAGATCTAGTGCTGTGTTCGCTCTAGCTCCTGTGTGAGATTTCTCGTCTTTCCGAGCTGATCTGGGAGGTTTTCCACAGCTTGTTGATTCAACAAGCAGAGCGGATCGACAACCTTTGCGAGCCAGATAGCCCTGTGTCGTTGTCCGTATCCGGCACGAAAACGAGGGAAATTAACCACAACCTGTGGAGAACCGTGCACAAGGATCCTGGCGTAGGAAGCTACACGTAGTTGCGCGCAGTAAGAACCGTTCGTATCAAGCCTGTTGTTGGGTACCGGAATTAGCGGTATTGAGTGGCAGCGATAATGCCAAACAGCACCAGGCCAAGCCCACCGACCAAGTACCAGTTATTTGGTGTCCCCAGAAATCCTTCGATCATGTAGTTGACCAAAATCATGGCAAAGCCAAGTCCTAGGCCAGCAAACATCAAGATCGGCACGTAGATCGGCGACGATTGACTCGCTTGGAGAGGCTGACCGCCCCCATCAGGCCTGAATCCGCCGCCATCACTGTCAGCGTTAGATGACATCGATGAGCTCGGAGAGAACGATGAAGAAGGAGATGAAGTGTCCTTCGGAACAGTTCCCTTTGGCGTTACACGACCTGGCTTTGATTTATCTTGACGAACCACGGTCGTAAGCCTACTACGCTACGAGGGGTGTCCAAGCGTGTTCTCGTCATAGATAATTTTGATTCCTTCGTATACATACTGGTTCAATACCTCGGAGAGCTAGGTGCTGAGCCAATTGTGGTCCGCAATTCGGAGTGCTCGATAGATCAAGCCGTGGCCCTGGAACCGGACGCGATACTGATCTCACCGGGGCCTGGTCGACCGAGCGATGCTGGAATCTCCAAACAGATCATCACCAACTTCGCTCCAACGGTCCCTGTTCTAGGCGTTTGTTTAGGCCACCAATGCATCGGAGAAATCTATGGGGGTGACGTAGTTCGAGCCCCTGAACTTATGCACGGCAAAACATCAGTAGTCAAACACACCGACGTCGGCGTCTTTCAGGGCCTTCCTTCACCGTTCGAGGCAACTCGGTATCATTCGCTGATTGTTGACCGGGCCACAATTCCAGACGAACTGGAGATCACGGCAGAAACCAACGATGGCATTGTCATGGGCGTGCGCCATCGCGAATACAACGTGCAAGGCGTTCAGTTTCACCCAGAGTCGGTTTTGACAGTTGGCGGCAAACAACTGCTTACCAACTGGCTTAGCAACAACTAACTGACCGGCGCCAGCTAAGGGACAGTTGTTGTAGAGGCGTTCGGGTCGGCTGTTGTGGCAGTTGTTTCGCTCGACGGCGGAAGCGTCGAAGTGGTTGTCGTTTGCTGGCCCTCGCGACCAATTCGTATGGTTACTGGTTGACCCTGCAAGATTTGACTACCGGCTGGCGGCTGAATGTCGACTACCTTCCCAATGTTGGGATCGCCAGCTGGGAGATCGATTCCTTCACCTACGACGACAATTATCTGCTCGTTCTCCAGAGCCGTTTCGGCGGCGTCTTGGGCTTTGCCTCGAACGTCGGGAACCTGAACGTTCGTTGGCCCGCTTGAGATAAACACAGTGATCTTTTCGTTGGTCGCTGCCAGCTGTCCGCTTGGCGGTTCTGACCGAATCACGAGACCGGCAGCCACCAAGCCAGAGTTCTCATCTTGGCTGATGTAGTCAATGAAGCCCGCGTTCTCAAGGAGACCATTGGCAACAGCTAGCTCTCGACCTTTCAGATCTGGAACCTGCACCTGTGATGGGCCCTGAGAAATTATGATCTCAACTCGGAGTCCTTGATTTACCACTTGCCCGGCTTCAGGGCTTTGACTAATGACGTCGCCTTCAGGAACTTCTTGGTCAAACTCACGGTCGACGGAACTTCCGAAACCCAGCCGTTCTAGCTCTGCTTCGGCTGCCTCTAACGTCAGCCCCAAGACGTTGGGAACTGTTTCTTTTTGTTCCGCAGCACCGACGAAAAGCGTAACAACAGTGCCCGGTTCAGCTCGTACCCCACCCTCGGGCTCTTGCGAATCAACGATATTGGGAGCAAGGCCTTCCTTCTCAACAAAGATCGGATCAGCTACTTCGAACCCAGCGTCGGTTAGACGATTCCGGGCGGCCGTGAACTCTTCATCAACCACGGTCGGTATTTGAACGGTGGTTGAAGCAAACTCTGCCTCTTGGGAGTCATCGCCGATTGTGTTCGAAATGTACACAATGAGACCGATGAGAGAGACCAGAAGAACGGCCAGCATTACAACGAATACGCCTGTTCTACTCGGCGGCTCATAGTATTCTTCCACTGGTTCTTGCTGCCTTACTGCGGCCGACGCGGGCACGGCTCGCGATGTGTCAATGACGGCCCTCGTCGATCCAGTGTCAACTAGGTTCGAAGGCATCGCCATCGTGGAATCGGGGGTTGGATGGATATCGGCAACAGTGGCGTTGACGGCGGCAGGGTTCGGCGCTTCTGTTGGGGCCGGTGGCCGCTGAACTGGTTGTACTCTGGTGGCGCCAGCCTGAGCTACTTGGGCCGGTTGGCTGCCGGCTGCGATGCCTTGGAGCGGTTGACCTTCTCGGTAACGACGCAAATCGGCGCGCAAATCTTCAGCCGCCGGGTAGCGGGCTGCTGGATCTTTGTCGAGCAATCGGTTGATTAACAAATCGAGATCTCGGGGCACTGCCGGGTTTCGGCTTGATGCCATCGGGGCTACATCTTGAACATGTTTGTAGGCAATGGCTACTGGCGAATTCCCAAGGAATGGCGGTTCTCCGGTCAGCATCTCGAAGATCACGATGCCGAGAGAATACAGATCGCTTCTCGGATCGACCGGCTTGCCCTGAGCCTGTTCGGGCGAGAAGTAGCTCGCAGTTCCCATGACCGACCCAGTCTGGGTTAGCTCGTCGTCGGCGCCGCCGAACGCTCGGGCGATTCCGAAGTCAGCCACCTTAACCTGGCCGGCGTGATTGATCATGATGTTGCCCGGCTTCACATCACGATGCACGGTTCCGTTTCGGTGAGCGAATCCAAGGGCAGCCGCAACTTCGGTGGCGATCTCAGCGGCCCGATCCGGATAGATATGACCTTGAGCTGCGACTAGCTCGGCCAGAGTCTGCCCTTCAACGTATTCCATAACGATGAAGTAGGTGTTTTCGTGCTCGCCCCAGTCATAGACAGAAACGATGCTCGGGTGATTCAAGTTCGCCGCCGCTTGAGCCTCTCGCCGAAAGCGGGCCACGAACGTTGGGTCCGAAGCGAACTGCGGAAACAGAACCTTCACCGCCACCGGTCGATCGAGTAGCTGATCTTTGGCTAGGAAGACATCGGCCATACCGCCCCGAGCAATTCGTCGGTGCAGTTCATATCGACCATTGAGGACCGGTCGTTCGGAAGGTTGTCGGGTACTGTCAGTCACAACAGGATTGATTTTACTGACATCGAGCCGCCAATCACCCGTCAACCTGATTTACTCGAAAAATTGTTCGAATAGACCCCGGGCGATCGGTACTGCTTCAGCGCCACCAGTCTGGTCGCGTGACCCTTCTTGCCCCTCAACCAACACCGCCACAGCCAGCTCTGGAGCCCCTCCAGGGCGTCCAGCGAAGGCAATGACCCACGCATGGGACCGGGGCGGATCCGTGCCTAACTGGGCCGTTCCTGTCTTAGCTCCAACAACCAGGCCTTCGGGAGCAATTCCTGAAGCTGATCCTCGTTCGGCAACGTCAATCATCGCGATCGTCAGCTGTTGAGCTGTTTCTTTGTCAATCGCAGGCCGCCAAGCACCAGGAGATATAGATTTTACTTCTCGCGACGTTTCGGCGTCTTCGACTCTCTTGCCGACATGAGGGGTTGGCATTGCACCACCATTGGACACTGCTGAGGCCACCAAGGCCATTTGCAACGGCGTGGCCGAAACATCGTTTTGCCCAATAGCCGATTGGGCCAACGCCGGAGTATTTTCAAACACACCGGCTGGCAATTCGTTTGTTGGTTCTCGTACTTGGGCGCCAAAGTCAGTGGGGAAATTGCTGGATACTCCGCCTTGCAAGTCGAAGGGCAGTTCGTCATTAAACCCGAATTGTTGTGCCGATCGGATCATCGGCCCTGGCCCAAGATCTTCGGCCGCCATTTGAGCAAAAGCCGTGTTGCAAGAGACCACCAACAACTCTGTTAGGTTCCCACCGCAGGTACTTCCGCCGAAGTTCGTTAACGGTCGTTCGGTAAGCGGTGGAGTGTAGCTATCGACTTGGTCGTATACCGGCTGGGTCAGCGTGGCCACGTTGTTTTCGATGGCGGAGGCGCTGGTAACTATCTTGAAGGTTGAGCCGGGCGGGAACCGCTCTCGAAATGTCCGAGCTCGCAGAGGGTTTCCTTCAGCATTGAGAAGTTCAGTCCACGCCTCGTTTGCGAGCGTGCTGTCATTGGTCGATAGTCGGTTCGGATCGTAGGCCGGGTAGCTCCACATAGCGTGCACCTCACCCGATACTGGGTCGAGCGCGACGACAGAACCATCTCGATCGCCGAGCAGATCTCTGGCTGCGACTTGCATGTCGTGATCGATAGTTAGAATCACGTTGCCATAGGGATTCCCACCACCTATCAGGTCGATAAACCCATCGGCCGCTTGCTGATCGGTCCGGCCGACAAGCTCGTCGTTATAGACCCGTTCGACGCCGGAGGCCCCAAAGGTAAACGCGTAGTAACCGGTGATGTGGGAGTACAACTCGCCGTGGGGGTAGGTGCGCTGGGTGTCGAATGTGCCGTCTGGGGTCGATTCCGATTGGGCCACTACGACGCCGTCGCTGGTAACAATGTCACCCCTGGGTCGGTCAAAGTCGGCCTTAACCCCCCGGGTGTTCGCTGGATGCTCGCTCAGCTCGGCAGCGTCGAACCATTGCAAACGGTTCAGTTGGACGAACAGCAACGTGAAACAACCGAGCAGCACTATGACCACGTGTCTCAACGGTTTGTTCATGCCGAAACCGCCTTCCACTTAGCTCTGGTCTGGGCGCTAACCGATATTTCGTTCGAACGGTCTGAAATCTCGTTGAGTTCTTCGGCTGCTTGTTCGACGGAGTTATGCGATATCCGAACCAAGATGGCCAAGATCACATAGTTAGCAATTAGCGATGACCCTCCGTAAGAAACAAACGGCAGGGTGACGCCGGTTAGCGGCAAGATCCGGAGTATTCCGCCCATGATGATAAAGGCCTGGAATCCAAGCAGAGCGGTAAGCCCAGCCGCTAGCAGCGTTTCAAACGGCGACCGAGCATTGAGGGCTACTCGAAAGCCGGTCCCGACAAAAAAGAGGAACGTGACTAGGATCGCCGTTGCGCCAAGCAGGCCGAGCTCTTCTCCGAAGGCGGCGAAGATCATATCGGTCTCTACCTCAGGAATTCTCCTTGGAACCCCTTGACCTAGCCCGGTTCCGGTTAGTCCGCCGTCAGCAAATGCGAAGGCTGATTCAACAATTTGAAAGCCTGCGCCTTTTGGATCAGCGAACGGGTCAATCCAAATGTCGACACGGTCTTGTACGTGGCCAAACAAACGCCAGGCCACCACCGCTCCGAGCATGAAGAGAAACAAACCGGTAAACACATACACGGCTCGACTAGTGGCCAGGTAAATCATTACGACGAAGAGGGTAAAGAAGAGCAAGGACGAACCAAGATCTCGCTGAGCGACCATCACCATCAGGGCGACGCCCCAGGCTAAAAGCAGCGGGCCGAAGTGTTTAACGTCGGGGACGCTGAGGGGTCCGAACTTTCGATTGGTTAACGTCAGAAGCTCACGCTTGTCCACTAAGTAACCGGCAAGGAAGCAGGCCAACACAACTTTGGCGAACTCGCCCGGCTGAATGGTGAACGATCCAATTCGAATCCAAATCTGAGCTCCGTTTACTGTAGCCCCCAGTTTCGGGACTAGCGGCAGCAGCAGCAAAAGAACGCCCAACAGCGCCAGGGTGTACTTGAACGGTTCGAGCTTTCGGGGATCTCTTAGGACGACCAACACGATGGCGAAGGCGACAAGGCCGATGAAGATCCAGGCCGATTGCTTTGCTGCTCGGCTCTCGTCGAGCCGGGAGATCATTACGTAGCCGACACCGTTTAGCAGCGCGGCCAGGGGCAAGAGAAGTCCATCGGCGAGCGGAGCCAAAATTCTAACGACTACATGGGCCGCCATGAGCAGGGCAACGACAAATACTAAAAACAGGCCGACTTGGACCTGAAGCTCAGTATCGATGTCACTAGTGTTTTCGCTGCTGGTGCTAAGCAGAACCAGGCCGTAGCCCACGCAGGTGATAATCGAAGCCAGGACCAGTAGGCCAAGCTCGACAGTACGAGACTTCATTTCCTAGCCGTCAGTGTCGGCAGCAGGTGCTTCATCTTCACTAGTCGACACGTTACCAGCCGACCCATCGTCGGCATCGTCAGCTGAATCCGACTCGTTTGGGACGGTGTCACCTTCGCCGTCGACCAAGGTGCCAGTTTCTATGTCTTCGAATTCGGCAACTGCTGCTCTTGCGTCTTCCAGCGATGAGAACTCGTTGGTCTGCATGGAAGTCACTGAGCCATCGGAAAGGTTGTCGATATTTCGGTCTGGGATCTTTTCAACCTCAACCGGGTTGAACCACAAGAAACCGCCTCTGCGGCCCTGGAAGATAGCCAAGCCATCGTCGCTTTCATCTACGAAGTAGCTGGCGTCTGCGTAGGCTTGGGCACCGAACGTGCCAGCAACGAACAGACCGATTGCAATCAGTGGAGCGACCAATAGCGGCCAACGTCGCTTCTTCTCAGGAGCTACACCGTGGGCGATAAGGCCTTCATTCAAATGCTCGGCCTCATCAGAGTCGGCCAAGGCATTCGATGAGTCGACGGCGACGTCACCATCACTCAGCACGCCGCCATCACGCAGAACCCCACCGTCATTCAGGACCCCGTCATCGGCAGGGCCATCAAGAATTGATCCAGTCGCATTTTCTGCTGAGTCGGGCTCCTCGACAAGCTCCGTCGACCCGGCGGTAGCGTTTCGGTTGCGAGTAATCCGCTCATGGGCAGCGCGGCGGGCCGCTTCGTAGTCGATTGGCCCCCGGTCGTCATCGAAATCGTCGTCGACCGCTAGTTGAGTTTGGTTGGTTCGTCCGAATGACCCATCAGGCCGCCGCGCTAGCTCAACGCCCGCTTGGGGCATCTCCGTGGTTTCTGCGTCGTTCTGGTCGGCGGTGGGTTGGTCGGCCAGAACCGTCGAAGACGTCACCGGTATTGGAGCAGTTTGGGTTTTATCGAGCGACGAGTCCGATAGCGGGACCGGGTCGAGCGTTTCGTCAGCCTGGTCGGCGACTAGCAATTCGCCAGTTCCTTCGATGATGTCAACGACAGCTACCGTGACATTGTCTCGGCAAGGAGTCCCCATGGTCACTTCGACGAGGGTTTGAGCCGCAGTTGCCGGGTCTTTAATGTCAATCAAAATTTGCTTGAACTCGTCTTCGGGAACCTCGTTGAACAGCCCATCGCTGCAAAGAAGTAAGCGGTCGCCCGCTCTAACCTCGACGGCAAACCGATCAACTTCAACGTCTGGAGCGATACCTAACGCTCGAGTTAAGATATTGCGCTGCGGGTGAACGGCAGCTTCTTCGGGGGTGAGTCGACCTTGACGGACTAGATCTTCGACCAGGCTGTGATCGTCGGTGACCTGGCCCATATGTTGACCTCGTAGCCAGTACGCCCGGCTGTCGCCGACGTTGACAACGGTCATGGTGTCGTCTTCGTGCAACGTCAGAGCGACGAGCGTTGTGCCCATTCCGTAGAGCTCCGGATCGGAACCAGCTTGGGAATGGACATTGTTGTTAGCCGACTCAACCAGAGTGACTAGATCGTCGGCGCTAGGAGGTTCGAGGACTGGTTCGAACTCGCCAATAGCAAGCTGAGCTGCTTCGGCTCCACCCTTGTGCCCACCCATGCCGTCGGCCAATACCGCGATCGGGCCTCGGTAATAGGCGCGGTCCTGATTCGTTTCGCGGACGTGGCCCTTATCGGACGCGGTGGCTCCCTGAAGCTTCATCAGCGGAGCTCCAAAACTATGCCGCCGAGCTGGACTCGATCACCGGCATTTGCTTGAACTGCTGCGGTCACTCGTTGTTGGTTGATATAGGTTCCATTTGTTGAACCTAGATCTTCGACCACGATGCCACCGTCAGAAGGCGAAACTCGCGCGTGAAGTTGAGACATAAAAGTATCGTCCAAAGAAATCTGACAGCCCGCCGCACGGCCGATGGTTAGTTCTCTCATAACCTCGAATTGTCTCCCGGCGTATGTTGGGGGCTCTAAGACCACTAGATTCAGAGCCCGAGCTACCGACGGACTTTCATTCCGGCCAAATCTTGAATTCTTACCTTGCACTCGCCGTACTGCAATATTTGTAGTCGACCCGAACCATGTTGCTTGTAGCACTCGGAAGAAGAACAAATATATAAGCGCCAACAACGACCACTTCAACAACGTTAGGAGAGCGTCAGGCACAATGCATCCTAGTGACTAGGAAATTACCTAGTGCAGGCACTATGGCCTACGAAACCGTAATTTAATAGGGCCAAGGACAATTTCATCACCGTCGTTCAAGATCTGACGCTCTATCCGCTGACCATTTATTTTGCACCCATTGGTCGAACCGAGGTCAACTAACTGGTATTCATCGCCCACTGGGTGGACTTCAGCGTGTTGACGAGACACATTCTGGTCATCAATCACAATATCTGATGTGGAAAGGCGGCCAATCGTCATCACGCCGTCTTTAAGAGCGTAATGCTGCCCCTGAGGCCCCTCAATCCAACTATCTGGCTTGGAATCGGCGATTCGTTCGTCATATGACGGGTGGAGACGGAATATCCCAACCCGTAGTGTGGGGTCGGCCTGAAATTCAATCGATACCCGCCCTAGAAAATTCAGATTCTCTTGAGCCGCATAGCCGCGCACAGTGGCGGTCAATTCGGTCAACAACGATTGCTGAACCTGGGTAAAGCGCTGGAAATCTTCCATCGCGACCCGGATAACAAATCGGTTTGGCGCTAAAAAACGGCCGCGGATATCGACTGTGCGGCTCGCTTCCATCTCTCTAACCAGGCGTCTCCCGATTTCGACAGGCTGAAGACCACTTTTGAAGGCACGCGAAAACACTCCTTCAACAAGCCGTTCGAGGCGGTCCTCGAAGCTCTTCATGACCATAGCTACTAATTTACTCCGTGATAGGGCTGGGATGTTGTGCAGGGAACATCAAAAAAATCCCATTTTCAGGGTATCTTCATCCACGATTATATTCGGTACCTGGCCAGGGATTCTCGGTGGTACCATGCGTCAGTCGCTCGCGCGAGTGGCGGAATTGGCAGACGCGCAGGATTCAGGTTCCTGTGTCCGAAAGGACGTGAGGGTTCAAGTCCCTCCTCGCGCACTACACATGTTGTAGTTTTTGCGGTGCTTGCAGACCTGGCGCGGGCTCAATCGGGCTCGCTTCGGTTCGCCACTCACTCAATGTCGCTTGCGGGCGGATATTCAGATCACCACTAATGAGGTCATAGACCCAATCGGTCTACCTTACCCAGTCGAGGCTTTGTCTAGATATGGTCGAGCCGCTCCCAGAACGAGCCCATAACCTCTAATTCATCTGGTGAAAAGTTGCTGAGGAATAGTTCGCGTACGAAAGCAGTGTGCTGAGTCGCCGCTTGCGTGAAGTGATTACGCCCGTGCTTCGTTAGCACTGCATACGCTCCCCGCCTGTCCTCTTCAGCTTCAATCCGCTCGACCAAGCCTGCCCCTTCGAGCCGGTCGACAAGCCTGCTCGTTCCGCTGTGGGTTAAGACGCTTTCGGCCGCCAGCGCCTGTATCCGGAGCCGTCCGTCTTCTTCTCGGAAGAGCCGGAGCAGGACTTCGTATTCAGCGTGACTGAGCCCCGAGGCGCGACGCAGATTCTCCTCAAGCCTCTTGGCCAGTCGCCCGTGGGTCGACATGAAACCGCCCCAGGCTGAAGCTTCGGTTCTGGTGAAGAAGTCATCCACGGTGTTTGAGCTTGCCTACCTCCGATCAAACCGTCAAGGACCAATCTACGCGACGATACCTTGCCAGCCCATCTGCAACCCGATCCGTTCGGTTGAAATCAGCCTGCTGACGCCTCAGATGACTGACTGGATAGGGACAACCCTCGCGGTGCTGGAGTTTTATGCGTGCGCACGCATATACTCTGACGGAGGCGTTTGCGTGGACCCCGACGAGAATCGAGAAACCGTTGACCAGAATACGAAATAGCCAGATCCCACTTTGGGTGAACATTATGCAAGCCATTCTGATTCTGATCATGGCAGTGCAGGTGGTCGAATATTTCTTCGGCCACGACGGCTTGGTCGCAGCTGGTATTCAAGTACAGGGGGATCCAAGTCTTAATCTCATCTACGAGATGGGCGCCAGACTAGGTGTAATGGTCGTCGCCTCAGTATTTGTGATGATCACCCAAGACCCAAGGCAATACCTGGTCGTTCTGATAATGAACGTCTTCCGCGAAGGCCAAGAGATGATCATCGACCCGCTGTACCCGGTCGCTGATGCCCCTGCTTCTCCGACGGTCGACTTTTTCATCCACGTCGTAATCGTCGTTATCGAGATTGCCGCGCTTCTAGCAGTCCTGAAAATCACTCGGCAAGAAGGCGACTCTACAACGACACCTGCCGCCACCGCCAGCTAACCACGGGGCTAACAATCAGACTGGGCAACGAATAGCTGCACGTCAGACGCCGATAACGAGAGCAGGCCATCATCGCTAAAGGCCCTGATATCCAGATCGTAAATGTCTGCCGGGCCGATTAGGGAAAGCTGATCAGCCCGATAGCTGCCAACGCCCAAGAACGATCCACCGGGATTAGCTCGAAGAGCATCTTCAATTGCTTTGGCATCATCGCCACCAGATGGAGCGGGGAGTCGAATAAGGTTCGGAGGCCGATCAGTGTAGGGGCGGCCGCCTAGACCGAGTGCTCCGGAATCGTTCGCTAACGTGATAGCCGGCTTGCTACACATATCTAAACCGCCGAGCGACAGTCCACCTCGGCCAGGTTCTCGTCCCGACCGCGCCGTCGTCGATCGGGAGGTGCCGGTCTGCGTAGTAGTCGTTGCTTCTTTAGCTAATGATTCCGGCCCCACTGTGGCCGATGGTCCATTGAGATCTTCGTTGGGTTGCTGCTGAGCATCACCCGATGTCGTCTCAGGTGACGCACTCGAATCGTCAGTGCTGCCGACGTTCTCGGCTAACGCCGACGCCGATGGCCCAGTGGATGTCGAGCCGTTGACCGTTGGAGGAGCATCGGAGGCTCCAGCCTTACCGGCAAGCGGGCTTGACTGGCTATAGAACGAGCCGACCTCTGTTTTCGAGTCGCTGCCAATGCTAGGCTGCTCACCAGCGCGGGCGGCCACAGCCAAATCCGAACCGTCGTCGTAGTCATCATCGTCGACCGCGAGGGTTACGTAGCTTGCTTCCGCTTCTGGTGAATCGTCGGCACCGAAGGAACAACCAACGCACGAAGCAGCCAAAGCCAAGATGAAAAACACCGTCGTTTTGCCCACGCGCTCCCGCCAAGATTGAAACTACCCAAACGAACAACAAGTTAGTCTCGTGAGCTACCCACCCACTGGACTATTCGTCGGGACAACAAATCTAGCACCAACTACCGCCAACAAACAATGGAGCCTGCGCCCACCATCGGCAACTCAATTGGATACGGGCCAAAGTCAGGCGATTAGATTAGAGAGTCGTGCACAATCGGTGTCGGACAATCTCGAATACGGACACCGAGCGTTTCTGAGTTAACTACCAGCCGCTGTGGACCGCGGCCTGACTCTTGTACGTCATAGAGTTTCGCTCCCCGGAATCCAACAACTTTCTCCCACAAGCACCCTTCGGGAACGACCCATGGGCCGCGGGCTAGGTCGCCAACCCAGTAGTCACCGTTCTTAGCTACCTTCAACGGCTCAACCAGTGGCGACCAGGCACCCCAATCCCCGCACTCTGGAGTAGCAACGAATCGGTCAGGTTCAATTTCGTTTATAACCACAATCATTCGCCCGACATCGAGGTGGTCTTCGCCAATTTTGCGTTCGACCCGTTCCTTCATAACCCGATGTAGCTGGTATCGGCAATCCTCAACGTCAAACGAGGTGGCGTACACCCCAGGTTTCAGAGAGCCAGAATTCGGAATGTCGAACGCGGCATCGAACTCATCTTCATCGTCTCGACCTTCGTCGTCTTGGTCTTCTTCGTCTTCTTCGTCTTCTTCGTCTTCTTCGTCTTCTTCGTCTTCTCGATCGTCGTCATCATCATCGTCTTGATTTCGGACTTCGTAGTCTCGATCGTCGCTGCCTTCAAGATCTTCGATGTCGTAGTTACCCGACTTGATTCCCGGACGATAAGCCAGATATTCGGGGTCGGGTTGTTGATCGATTATGTTTTCGCTCGCTTCTGAGGCAAATCTCGAATCTTCAGCAGCGGCTTGCTTGGCCTCAACTCGGTCTCCGATTTCTTCTAGCGCTACTTGGTAGTAGTTAGCCGACCACGCCACGAGTCCAACAAGTAATCCGATTCCAATTAGGCGGGTAAGACGTTCCATTCACTATTGATCGGCAACAAAGTTCTGAATTCAATAGCACTAGAGTCGGTATTTATGGATCAAAGTACCCATGGACCGGTCGAGCGAACTGACGACCCGGTTGGTGTTGGGCCCCACCCCGAACCTTGGCCCGACGATGACCGGTTCGATCCATTGTTGCTGGCTGAAGGGGATCGACGAAACGTGGTCGATCACTACCGATACTGGTCAATGGAGGCGATAATCGCCGACCTAGACACTCGTCGCCACAGCTTTCACGTGGCCATCGAAAACTGGCAACACGATCTCAACATCGGCACCGTAGTGCGAGCCGCCAATGCGTTCCTCGCAGCCGAGGTTCACATTGTTGGTCGCAAACGATGGAATCGGAGAGGGGCGATGGTTACCGATCGATATCAACATGTTCGCCATCATCCGGAGGCAACCGACTTAACCACGTGGGCCAGCGAAAACGGACTACCCCTGATCGGGATCGACAACTTACCGGGATCGGTGCCTATCAATAGCAGACCCCTACCAAAATCTTGCGTTCTCGTATTCGGGCAAGAAGGCCCAGGGTTATCTGAGCAGATTCGTCCGCTGCTAGCTGAGTGCCGATCAATTCCCCAGTTTGGATCTACCCGGTCAATCAACGCAGGCGTGGCCGCCGGCATTGCAATGCATGCATGGATTGATCAGCACGCCAACATTCAAACCGTTGACGGCTCTGAGGCTAGTTCTTAACTAACCGACTGGCTTACAGCTCTCGGTATTCGATTCGACGATTACGGCGCTGAGCTTCTGGATCGTCGGCGTCGTTAGGCTCACGAAGACGTTCCTCGCCGTAGCCGAACGCCACCAATTCGTTCTCAACGCCCCGTTGTTCTAGCGCCTCTTTAACGGCGTTGGCACGGCGTTCGCTCAGCTCCTTGTTCGACGCATCAGTTCCTCGTGAGTCGGTGTGTCCACCGACTTCAACCGAAATATCCGGATTGGCTTTCAACAAGTCAGCGGCCTCATCCAAGATAGATTCCGAAGCCGGTTCGATCAGAGCGCTACCGGAGCCGAACTCGATAGGTTCCAGTTCGTTCAAGCTGGCTTCGAGGTCGCTTTCAGCCGACAGTACGAAACCAGAGTTATCGATCTCGACTCCTTCGATGTCGTCGAAGCCTGATTCAACTCGCCCGAACAGTCCAGGATCTGAGACCTGACCTTCAATTGTTACTTTGGTTGGGGCTTGCTTGTCGGCGTCGATGACCAACTGGTTATCTACTTGACCGTCCCGCGTCCAAATGGCATTCGCTCGCTCAACAATGGCAGCTTCGGTAGCCTCGTCGGGCACCGTTCCGGTTAGCACTACGGTGCTTTGTCCGGCCGTTATTGTAGATTCAGCCTGAGGGCTGCTTACGATCGTAAGTTCGTCGATAACAGTGTCGACCTTTGGTTGTTCTCCGAGGAACTCCAAGACGGCCGCTCGGCTTGCCTCGTCAGGCACTTCACCGGTTGCGGTCACCGTGTTGGTGTCGACCCCGGCCAACGCCACTGGCGCCAGCCCAGCTGCCGCCAGTCCAGCTCCAAAACCATCCAAATCGGGTTGAGTGAGCAGTTCGGCGACGGGAGCGGCTTCAGCTTCCTCGACCGGCTCTTCTTCTTCGACTACTTCTGCCGCTGCTTCCGCTGGCGTGGTTTCGACAGTTTGCCGGTTGGCGATGGACGGCCAAACGATGGTGATTGCCAAAATTGCTATGCCTACCGCAATCGCAAGTAAGGCTGGGAGCTCGTCAGGAGTCTCGTCAGCGAGAGCAACGCCTCTCGACTTCTGTGCTGATGCGGCTTCTTCTACTTGATCTTCGGTCACCTCGGCCATGGCTGCATTGTGCCAGAAAATTTGGCCTTTAGCGCGCCTTGGACGACGCTGTTGTCACTTTGGCCGATTCGGCTTCGCCAACAGGCTTCGGCCGAGCGATTTCTCGATCAGCCGACGACTTCGCCTTGGCGGCAGCGATCATCCGCTCAAGTCCGAATATCACAACCAAACCGATGGCCATCAAGGCTAGGGCCCACAGTAGTTGCCCTATAATCGCAGGTCGTTCGACTTCTCTCTCTGCTTGTATTTCCTTGCCGAACGCCTCAACCGATCGAGCCGGATCACTGAAACCTCTAGCCTCTTGAAGGGCCCGGTAATGGTTTTCCTGTAGATCGTCGATTACGAACGCCTCGACCCTGGTTTCTACCTCTTCATCGTCGCTCTCGGGAGGAAAGACAATAGCTATGTCAGCGTCAGTCGCTTCTTGAATACGTCGAGCGAACGCAGCGCTCGACGGCTGTGGATCATTAGGAGCTACCACCACAACTCGAAGCGCTTGGAAGCGGAGGTTTTGGACAACAGCTTCTAGCTCAGCCTCGTCAATGTCGGAACGGCCAGGGGCTACGAAAACGCCGTCTTCAGAGACCGCTTCAGCTACCACTCCGGGGTCTTCAGCGCTAGCCGGACTGGCGCCGATAACCGTCGCCAATACGGCGGCAGCAACAACGGCTAAAGCCGAGAGTATTCGTAGAATTTGTGGATGGCGACGATTCACGTCTTCCATTGTCGCACCGTTCTCTCCCAGTGCGACTTCACGTGAGCTTTTTCCCCATATGACTAGCTGTATAGAGGAGCTTGTGGCGGCAACGACTAGTCGAGCAGAAAGCTACGAGTCTTTTCTAGATGTGGATCATAGGTGTTGAAGAAGTTGTCAAAGGCGGCGGCCCCGGCATCATCGACGTCGAAAACGTACGGATTGCTTCGCTTTTGGCTTCGTTCGATGGCATCAAGGTCGAAATCGTTGAGATCAACGTCGTCAGCGACCTGCAAGACCCGCCGAAGTTGACCGGATAGTTTTTCCACTTCCGCTTCAAGCCGGACAACCTCTAATCGAAGGTCGACGTTAGCTTCATCGACGGAGCTAAGAGAATCTGTATTTGTTAGCACCCAGGCCTTTCGGCCTACCTTTCAAATTATTGAGCGTTAGCTCGCTAATTATTGAGCTTGTGGCTAGCAAGCCCCGCTCGGTCCTAATGGCCAAACATCATCATCCATTGTTCAACCGAGGCTGGCTTAAACACGACGTTGCGGCTTCGGGTATCACCCATCGATTGTGACGGTTCGGGAGAATAGAGGTGGCCTGGGAACAAGGTGGCCGAATCGGGCACCTTCGATAGCCGTCCAGTTAGGGAGTGGTAGAGCTCTTCTGGGTCCCCGCCGGGAAGGTCGGTACGGCCGCATCCATCAAGAAACAGCGTGTCGCCCGATACGAGGTGATTGTTCACCAGGAAACATTGACTGCCGGGCGTATGCCCTGGCGTGTGGATTAACTCAATGTCGATGCTGCCAACGGTGACTACATCACCCGAGCTGTGGCTAACCAACGCATCTCCGGTAATCCCAGTGGTCTTTGTAACGAACTCGACTTCTGGTGCTTGCAAGTGGATCGGAACGTCAATCTTGTCAAGTAGTTCGGCGATCCCAATGATTGAATGACCCATCATTGAACCGCCAACATGATCGGCGTGATAATGCGTTCCGAGGACTCCGGTTACTGTCATTCCGTCTGCCTCAAGGGCTGCCAGTAGGCCGTCAACGTCGTAGGCCGGGTCCACCAGAACGGCCTCGCCCGTACTTCGGTCTCCAATTGCATACGCGAAATTTACCATCTGTTGGGCAATCGGATTGTCGGTAGCGAAGTCCCGACCACTAAGAAGCTGGCGAAAGTACAAGGAGTCATCCATACCACATACTGTAGGCTCAGAACCGTGACAGATTCGACTCGCCGGATTGCATATCTTGGTCCAGCCGGCACCTTTACTGAACAAGCGCTCATGAGCCAACCCGACCTGGCTGGTTGCTCGCTGGTTCCAATGCAGAAATTTGTTGACGTTCTCGACGCAACAACGGCCGGTGAAGTAGAGGCCGGATTCGTGGCAATAGAGAACGCGATCGAAGGAACCGTTAACGTCACGCTCGATGCCTTGGCCTTCGACCATGATCTTCTGATACAGCGAGAGGTCGAGCTTGATATCAAGTTGAACCTGATGGCCAAACCGGGAACAGCAATTAGCGACGTCCACACCGTCCTTTCTCACCCAATAGCCAACGCTCAATGTCGGCAGTTCCTTGGGAAAGAGGCACCGGCCGCTGAAGTGAAGCCAGCCAACTCAACGTCGGAAGCGGCCCAAATCGTTGCTGCGTCCGGCCCTGGGGTTGCCGCTATCGGGCCGTCCCTGGCGAGCGCACATCACAATCTCGAACTTCTGTCCGAAGACATTGCCGACCACCCGGGCAACAAAACAAGGTTTGTTCTCGTTGCCCCTAACGGTGTCCCAAAGCCGAGCGGGCACGATAAGACCACGGTTGTTCTCACCCAGCGCGAAGATCGTCCTGGTTCTTTGGTAACAATTTTGGAAGAGTTCGCCGCTCGAACTATCAACCTTTCCCGACTATCTTCTCGCCCGGTCAAAACAGACCTTGGTACCTACTGCTTTATTATCGACCTTGTAGGTCACATTAGTGATGAGCTAACCGCAGATTGCCTTCGAAGTATCCGAGCTAAACACGCCGACGTAAAATTCCTCGGGAGCTACCCGGCGGCAGGCGTTGGCTCTACGGCAACTCGAGAGCAGGCAACCACGGCATGGGCCGAGGCTGACCATTGGATGCAGTCCTTGCGATCTCAAGTAGAGCAATAGCCAACACCTAAACGAATTTGAGTAACGCTCTATGAACAGTAACCACGGCGGAGATCACAAACACAACCATTCTCACGGCCATAGCCACCAACACGGACACGCCAACGACCAAGGGCTATCTGGCATGGTTCGTTATCTTCGCCACGCCCCGAGAATGTGGCGCTCGACAGTTAACCATGCCGCCGTCGAGCTGTTAGCCCCGCAACCTAACGAGACTGTTCTCGATATCGGCGCTGGAATGGGCGCTGGGGCCATGGTCGCGGCCAGAAAGCGGGCGAAGGTTATCGCCATAGAACCAACGCCGTTCCTCCGTAGGGTACTTTCGTTCCGACGTTTGCTACAGCGAGCTCGGAAACGAATTTTGATAGTCAACGGTGCGGCCGAGAACCTTTCAGTTGACGCCCAGTCGGTTGATGCCATCTGGTCGGTAAACACAATGCATCATTGGGTAAACCAAGCGGATGCCGCCGCCGAGATTGTCCGAGCTCTTCGTCCTGGTGGTCGGCTGCTTTTGATCGATGAGGACTTTCAAGATCCGACCCACCCTGAATATGAGGCGTTCGGGAAACACAACAAACACGACAGTGATGAAGCCGACAACACCCATCACGGATTCACGATGGTTGATGCCGATGAGATGGGCAACCTGTTGACCGAAGCCGGTCTGAGTTCGGTAACGGCTGATAAGCAATCAGTCGAAGGCCGCCCAGTAATCATGGTTACTGGCACCGCCTAACCATGTGCCCAAAGATTGGTTGAAGTCCGACCCGAGGAATTGATTAGACTCTCGTTATGGCGGATGAACCTTCTCCACGTTCTCCTGGTTCCAGCCAGACCCGAACTCGAGAATGGGTAGCTGTCGGCGTAACCGTCGTTTTCACCCTCTTTTTCGTCTGGCGGTCATTGCTAAATGGCCAACGAGTGTTCCCGGTCATCTTGGTTTTCGGACTACTCGGACTGATCTGGTGGTCTTGGCCGGGACAACAAAAGGGGCCTCACGTTAGCCACCAGCAAGCCTTGCATCAAGCAGGCAAAAACGGCACTGTAATTTATTGGCGACCTGGTTGAATCTATTGCGCCAAGCTCAAGGCTGGTTTGGGCTCGGCGCGCCATGACGTGTCATGGGTGAACATTTGGCGAGACCCTGAAGCGGCAGCAGTCGTTCGTGAGTACCAACAGGGCAACGAGACGGTTCCTACGGTTATCAACGGCGCCGGCAAGATGCTCGATCCAACTCCGCAAGCGGTAAAGGCGCAATTGGCAACCAAGCACTAGGCAACTGCCGCGGCCATCATCGTTCCGTTCCGATCTTCAGGCCGACGGCGAGACGGACCACCACGACTCGACTACAGTCTCCGCTATGGCAACAGGCTTCGACACCAGGAAATGTTGGTCAATCATGAGCATGTTCCAAGCCGACTTCAACAAAGGCGAACGCTGACGTGACACTCAAGCGATACTTAGTAGTCGCCAACAAAACTCTGGTCGGCGATCAGGTCCCGACGCTTGTCGCCGAACGGGCGACGTTAGGACCAGCAGAGTTCCACATTCTGGTTCCGGCAACCCGATCCCGAGAAACGATTCGTCTGGTCGCTGGAGCAGCCGACCCATTAACCGGGTACACCGTTGTTTCGCCTGATGATCTCGCCGCGTCTCGGGAAAGAGATCGGGCCTTAGCGGCCGAACGACTAGCAACTTTTGTCACCCGCCTAAATGAGTTAGAACAAATCGAAAATGGGACGACGGTCATTACCAGCGAAGTTGGAAGCCACGAGCCTTTCCGAGCCATTGCCGCAGTTCTAGAAGAAACCACATTCGACGAGATAATAATTTCTACCTTGCCTTCAGCAGTATCACGGTGGCTTCGAATGGATCTACCAAGCCAAATCCGACGTGAATTTCCGATTCCGATAATCGTCGTTCACCCCCAATCGGACTGAGGCGGCTAGGCATCCTCGAGCCAAATGCTGGCTCTTTGGCGAGTCGCCCAGAAATGGCGTCCGGATCACAACGTGACCGGTGTCAATGGGTGTCTTGGGCCGAACCCTGCCATAGTTGACTAGTGACCCGTACTGATATGGAGCCCAAGGTAGGCAACGGTGGCAGCTCCATGTTCGCCTCTTTTGCTATTCGCCCATTTCGAATAATTTGGACAGGCACATTCCTGTACTACTTGTCGATTTTCACCGGCATTATCGCCCGGGGCGCATTGGCAAAAGACCTTGGCGGAACGAACACTGCGCTAGGGGTCGTCACCTTGGCCTTCGGGGCTGCTTCGCTCGTTGCTACGCCAATTGGCGGTGTTGTGGCCGACCGGTTCCCTAAACGACTAGTAATGATCTGCTCGACCCTATTGTTGTCTGCTACTTCGCTGTGGCTGGCCGTAACTGAGCTGCTCGACAGTACCGAGTTCTGGATGCTGATCGTCGTGTCTGCCATCCAAGCAGTAGCGTTCGCTCTTTTGGTGCCAGCTCGAATGGCTTACACGGTCGAACTCGTCGGCTCTTCGTTGATTCCAAACGCGGTCGCTCTGGCCCAAGTGTCAATGAACTTCAATCGGGTTCTCGGTCCGGCTTTGGCTGGAGCAATGCTCGGTGTTGCTTGGCTGAGTTATCAGGCGGTGTACTTTACGTCCGCCGCCCTTGGAGTGGGCTCTGTGATCTGCTTTGCTTTCCTCGGACCCGGGCTGCCCGATCCGAATAGGCCGAAGCGGGCGCCGTTGGCAGAATTAGGCGACGGCATTGCCTATGCCCGGGCAAACCCAACAATTCGAGTCGTCATGATTTTCGCTATCGCGACTACCATGATCGCTTTTCCCTACATTGCTTTTCTTCCGAGTGTTTCCGAAGACTTTTTCAACGCCGGAGCTGCCGGGTACGCCCGACTTTCACTAGTTGGCGCTGTTGGCGGGCTGGCAGCCGGACTGGGCGTTGCTCGATCATCGTTAGCAAGCGGACGATCTATTCAATTCGTGTCCGCTCTCGGTATCGGCGTGAGTTTGATCTTTCTTGGTTGGGCTCCTACGTTCGGAACCTCGGCCCTCGCAGCAACCTGCGTCGGAGCGGCCACCGCAGGGTTCCAGTCAATGAATGGCACAATGGCGCTCAGCGCCAGCGAGCCGGCATTTCATGGTCGAATGCAGTCGCTGCTCAACTTGGGATTCAGCGCTTTTGGTCTCGCATCATTGCCTTTCGGGATCTTGGCTGACGCTATCGGCCTACGCCAAACGCTCGGCCTCATGGGCATAGCCACAATCATCGTTGCCATAGCCGTCCAGATTTACTGGTCAAGAATCGACCCGCCACCAAGCGAACCAGCGTCCTAGCCAGAGATTCGAACTTCGACGGCAAGCTGCTATAACTGAGCTCATGCCAGCTCGCCTACTCTCCCGAAGACGACTACTTGAATCGATCTTTGCCTTACCAATTTCGGCTGCAATCGTCTCCGCCTGTGGCGACAGTTCGGAAACAGCAGGGCCGACCGCTCCAACCTTGACGCTAACCACCGACCAAACGACAACGGGTTCAGCGGTTACCGAATGGGCATCTGGGGGTACCGAACTTATTTCAGTCCCCTATCCCGAAACCAGCATTTTCTCATCTACTGTTGCTTGCGCCGTCTCAACCAGTCGAGCCACCGCAGCCGGTCCATGCTATTTCGCTTCGGATACTGACGAAGACATCTCGCTCGATCGAATTGGTCTGCCGATGCAGGTTTGCTTTCAGCTAATTGACAGCAATTGTGACCCGTTGGCCAATCACGTGATCGAAGCGTGGCACTGCGATAACCGTGGCGTTTATTCTGGTGACACCTCCAATAGCGCCGATGCGTCGGAGTTCGATGGTGAGTTCTGCACCGACGGCGATCAACAAGCCCAGTCCAGCAGCTACCTCCGCGGGCAACGAACAACTGATTCGCAAGGTCGAGCGAACTTCAAATCGATTTTTCCCGGATGGTATCCCGGCCGCACCATCCATATTCATGTGGCGATCACTGACCCACAGGGTTCAACTCGTTTGGTTTCTCAGTTCGGATTCACCGATGAGGTCGCCGACGAAATATGCGCCACTCAGGAGCACTACGCCGATCGCGGGGTCCAAGATACACCACTATCCAACGACGTTGTCTTTCCTTCTGATCCTGAATCGTTCCTAATGGCAACGCGGCCAAACACCGATGGAACCTTGCTGGCAGTGGCGAGAATCCAAGTCGACGCAGTCTGAAGATCAACAAACTTGATCCTGGCCGGTCGAACTGATCGATCCATCCCGGTTAGGGTCTACGGCTGCTTAGCCTGCGGGAACGAGTTTCCAGTCGGTGGGCGGGCCACAGATTGGGTTGCAGGCTCTGACCCTGAAGCTATAGCTCCGATCGGCCAGCACCCCTGCGCTGATTTCAACCGAGGTGCCGTCAACGTCGATTGGATCTGAGTCAGCTTGATCGACTTGATATTTGGTAATCTCGGCACCATTTAGTTCCGGCTGAGTCCAACTTAGTTGGAGGACCCCGCCAATTCGCTGAGCGGTAAAACCGCTAGGTTTCCCTGGCACTCCGGCCGGTGTTAGGTGTTGGAACTGCGTCCATCCACCGCAGGCCGAATCGACGCAAGCCCGAACCCGAAACGGATAGCTGAATCCATTAACCAAGTCGCTCCATCGATAGGTGACCTGAGAAACGGTTCGGACTTCGTTGCCGTGTCCTTCGATCTCGTAGGTAACTGAGCCGCTACCGCTGTATGGCACTGCCGACCATTGAAGATCCACTGCCGAGTCGGCTCGACCGAGAGTAAAGTTGGTGGGTTTTGCCAGCGTAACCGGCTCAGCTCTTGTGACTGATTCGTACGCTGTCCATCCTCCGCAGCCAGCGTCGTTGCACGCTCTCACCCGGAAACGAGCTGGCCACTGATCCGGCGACGGCCAAGAATAGCCGGTTGAGTTTGACTGCCGGATCGTGTTTCCACCATCAGAGACTTGGAAGAACTTTACTGAATCTCCGCCATCGAACTCGGGGGATTTCCAGGTGAGGTTGATACTGACCGGTCCAACGCTCGCTTGCAACGATTCAGGAATAGCCGGCGGTGCGGCCGGGACGACGGCAGACAATGAACTCTGTTCGCCGCATCGTTCGAGGTTGCAGGCTCTAACGGCAATACTGTAGCTCCGACCGTTCGTAAGCGAGGCCATTTGATGTCGTGGCAATTCGACGGTCACGTCATCCTCATTGGCTGCGGTGACTATGTAGTACGAGATCCCGAGACCACCGTCATCAACCGGAGGACTCCAACTCCAACTCGCCGACTTATCACCCGGGATTCCAACGACATTTCGCACTAACCCAGGGGCACCGACTACCGCCGGGTCCGCATCGCCGGTTAAGGCATCATCGTCCGCATCTTGTTCGCCGTCGACGACCTGATTATCAACTGGCACAGGGTTGTCGCCGACCCCCGAGTTGTTGTCAGTTCCTTCAGGAAGTGGCGAACCGTCGACTGGATTGTTCTCAGCCGCCGAGTCTTCGGTTTGGGCTGAATCACCACCAGACTCGTCACGTTGAGAGTCTTCTGGAACTAACGAACCATTCGGCGTGTTGCTTGCAGTTGCCCCTACACCTTCACCCTCGTTTCGCTCCGAGGGTTGAGTATTTGGACGATTGGCATCATCTATCTGCAGCGAAGCATCAGAAACTGTGGTGTTGACCGTTTCCACCTCTCCCCGATTTGACGCTCCAAGTCTGAACATCAACGCTGCGAGCGAAACCACTAGCAGGAGTCCCGCTGAGACCAACAGTACGATCCGCCAATTGACACCACCCTCCGGTTCAGAATCTGCCACCTGTCGTAGGCTCGATACAGGCGCTGCTGACTCTTGAGCTAGTTCCGATACAGACGCTTCCCGAACCCGAGTGGCTCCATCGCTGTGTTGTCTAATTTGATCCCCGTTGCGCTCGGGAGGCTCAGTGCCATTGGCAATCGGCTGGTCGCTGTCGACCGTTTGGACATCACGACTGTCGACCTCAAGAATTCCGGAGCGCTCAGCTGTAGGCTCGTTGTCGCTATCACCGTATTTGAGCGCTAGCGGGTTCTGACGGTCGATCATCTCGTCAAGATTGGCGTTAGTGATAAAGGCAGTTTGAGAGGCTGACGAATCTTGTGTCGACCCGTTGACATGCCCATGCCCTACCGCCAGCACTTCAACATTTTCGACCACGTGACCAGTGTCGTGGTCGTTCGAAACAGTAAATGATGTTGTGGCGTCGACGACCCCATCGTTAGAACCGGTCATCACTAATTCGTCGGGTGCTGGCGCTGCCAACTTGGTCTCCGAGGCTTCCTGACTTCGGACTCCTTGGCCGTTCGGGTCGTCGGACTCCTCAGCTACTGGCAGCGGAGCTGTATTTGGAGCAACGTGATTGCTACCATCCACAGCCGGTTCTTCGGTCAAATCGATTGAATCGGGTTGATCTTCATCTCCATCTTGTGCTTTTTCAACAACTTCTTTCGGCCCGACCATGAGCACCATGCCACTTTGGACAACGTCGACTTCATCGTTGTCATTAGACTCGCTGTGGTTGGGCTCGCTGTCGTTGGGCTCGACCGGATCGGCACCAGGAGAGTGCGATCCGTTCAAGCCTTGAACCGGATCGGCCTTGACGTTGTCAACCTCGGATTCCAAGTAGGCGCGAATTTCAGCGAGCCGGTAGCGAAGTTCGGCTACCGTCGGACGATCTTGTGAGTCTTTGGCCAACATCGTCCGCACCAAGTCGTTCAACTCGGGGTCGATCCCGCTGACATGAGGAATGTCGTCGTAGGCGTGAGCTAGTAACAACTGCATCGGACTGCTGTAGGTGTAGGGAGGATCGCCCGTCAGTAACTCGAACAGGATGACACCGAGCGAATACATATCGGCCGCCGGGCCGACGTCGCCAAAGCGTTCATCTGACACCTCTGGTGACATATAGCGAAGTGTTCCGCTGACGCCGCTCGTACCGGTTAAAGAATCGTCGAGCAATCTTGCTATTCCGAAGTCGGCTACTTTTGGTAAGAACGAACCGTGACGTTCGACGACGAGAATATTCTCGGGCTTCAAATCTCGGTGGACAATGTGAGCGCTGTGGATGGCTTCCAGTCCGGCTGCCATACCTTCAGCGAAGATGACGATCTGGTATTCGGTCATCGGTGTCTCATGAAGCAAGTCGCGAAGGTCTCCACCGTCAACGAACTCCATCACGATTCCGAACAGGTCGCCTTCCATGACAAGGTCGTCTATCGCAACAACATTGCTGTGATTTACCCGAGCAAGCGCTTCGCGCTCGTTAATGAAACGAGTTAGACGCTTGCGGTCTGAAGAGTGCTCAGGCCGAAGGATTTTGATAGCGAACACTTCGCCGGTCGATCGGGATTCGGCACGATATACCGTGCCCATCGCACCTGATCCAATTTTTGAGCCGAGAACATAATCGGACCCAAAGAATTTACCTTCCACCACTACCCTCTTCGTCCAGCGGAATACCACCGCGCTCCGCTTCGACAATCATCAATTTGCTTCTACGTAGTGTAGCCAAGCGTCGAACCGATGGACAGTGGAACCATTTTGGCTCACGCAACAGGTTCAAGCGCCTTTCACGAAAAACTAGTTCAGGACTCAACCAACAAACGCCGGTTCGAGCCAGTATCACAACTGCGACGAACTCAGCACCGCGAGTCTCCACTCAGTTCACGAGTTGCGCAACCATGGTTGCATGGTAGGATCAAATCTAATGCAACCACGGTTACAAAGTCAAGAAGGGGTTGCCTGGCCAGGCGCCCAGATTCGACGACGAGATTGGCTTAAGGCATGGGCTGTAGTGGCCGCCAACAGCTTCGGTGGACCGGCAGGACAAATCGCCGTCATGCACGACGAGATCGTGAGCAAGCGTAAGTGGGTTGGCGAGCGTCGCTTCCTCCACGCCCTGAACTACTGCATGCTGTTGCCCGGACCCGAGGCTCAACAATTGGCAACCTACTTAGGCTGGCTTCTCCGAGGGCCAACCGGGGGCCTTGTTGCTGGTTCGCTCTTCATCCTGCCGGGCTTCATCTCGATCATGGCGCTAAGCGTGTTGTTCACCGCCTACGGCGACCTCACTTGGGTCGTCGGATTGTTCTTCGGGATCTCGGCCGCAGTGATCGCCGTTGTGGCCAGCGCTGTTCTACGGATTGGTCGGCGCGTAATCAAGAACAAAGCCATGTTCGCAATTGCGGCCGGAGCATTCGTCGCCATCTTCGTTTTCGAGTTGCCGTTCCCGTTGATAGTGGCCGCAGCCGCCGTCATCGGATTGATTGGTGGCCGCGCTCGACCCGATCTCTTCAACCTGGTTCGAGGCCACAACGAGTCAACAGCCGAGGACGACGTGCAGGTTTTGGTTGGTGATCAAGATATTACCCTTGGTCGTCCATCGCTGGGGCGAGCGGTAAGGGTTCTCGCGGTGGGGCTCGGACTGTGGTTCGGACCTATTGCGGCGCTGGCCCGGACACTCGGCCAAGAGTCGGTGTTCTTCGACGTTGCTTGGTTTTTCTCAACGGCCGCTGTCTTGACATTTGGTGGTGCCTATTCAGTTTTGGCCTACATCGCACAGGAGAGTGTCAATACATTCGGATGGCTTGAACCTGGCGAGATGATCAGCGGCCTCGGCATGGCCGAAACCACACCGGGCCCCCTAATACAAGTAGTGCAGTTTGTCGGGTTTGTCGGACCGTATCGAAACCCTGGATCTCTCAGCCCGATCCAGGCCGGTGTTTTCGGAGCCGTCATCGCCACTTGGGTTACGTTTGTTCCGTCCTTCTTATGGATCTTTCTTGGCGCACCGTTTATCGAACATCTTCGAGGTCGCCCGGCGTTGACTTCAGCCCTATCTACTATCACTTCGGCAGTCGTCGGAGTAGTGCTGAACTTGGCAATCTGGTTCGCGCTCTTCACCCTTTTCAACGAAGTTACTGAACGTCGCCGCTACGGCGCCTTGCTGTACCAGCCTGCATTGTCGTCGATCAACCTGATGGCTCTCGCCCTCGCCATCATCTCGGCCATCGCCATATTCCGCTTTAAGGTCGCAACGCTCAAAGTCATAACAGCAGCAGCGGTCGCCGGAATTATCTACCAGTTTGTTATTGCCTAAGGAGGCCAACGGTGCCAAAAAAGATTGTTATCTTGTGTCCACACAACGCAGCTAAGAGTGTCTACTCAGCGGCAAGACTTCAGCAAAGAGCGAGTGAAATCGGCCTCGATCTCTCCGTAACTACTGGAGGAACCGACCCTGACAACGTAGTACTTCCGATAGTACGGGTTCGACTTGGATCGCTTGGACATAACGTTACGACGGTGCCGCGGGTCATTCCGGCTGATGAGCTCGCTGAAGCCGACATGATTATAAACATTGGTTGTGAGCCCAGCCAATTGCCAACCACAAAGCCGATCGTTGATTGGTCAATCCCAAACTTTAGCGACGACCACGAGGCCGCATTCGATTCACTTGAACAACATGTCGAGGAGTTAGTGGGCCAACTCTGACCAAACCGGTCTCGATGTTGTCTTTCCAGCGCGGTTATTCGAGGTAGTCGGCAAGTTCGGATGCAAACAAGATGCCTTCAGTCGACAACCCGGTCGGCTGGTTTAACGTCCCGGCGCAAATTGCCAAATCGTCTGGTTTGTCCGGGGCTCGCCAGAACAAGCTAGAGCCGCAGGTTGAGCAAAACCCGTACTCGATTCCCCCTCCGCGGTCATACCACGTCAGGGTCTCTTCGGCTTCGAAATGAACATCCATAACCGAAGCGCTGGTAGCAGCCATGTGGTGGCCAGTGATTCGCCGGCACGGCCCACAGTGGCAGTTCCAAACATCACGTAGCTTGCCGGTAACGACGTATCGCACGCCACCGCACTCACATCGGCCTTTACCACCTGATTCATTCATCCCGATTGCAATCTACCCAGTTGCGGTGGCAAGCGTCGAGCCAATCGCCAACGATCAAGAGCTCCCGGCTAGATCCACATCCAAAACCGGACCATACTTCCGCTATGGAACTGGGTAACTTTTCAATTAGTTTGGCTGTCTCCGACCTTGCAGTATCCAAAGCCTTCTACGAGAAATTGGGCTTCGAAGAAACTGGTGGAGATGCCGACAACGGATGGCTCATCATGGTTAACGCTCCAGCGGTGATCGGATTGTTCAGCGGTATGTTCGACAAGAACATCATGACGTTCAACCCCGGTCTAGTACTTGGGCCAGATCAGCCAGATGAATTCACCGACGTTCGCGAAATCCAGGCTCATTTGGAAGCGGCCGGGCTCGAGCTAACTGAGAAGGTCGACCCAGAGTCGGCCGAAGGCCCAGCCCACATAACGCTCATCGATCCAGACGGAAACCCGATCCTCATCGACCAACACCGGTAGCGGTCGACCACCGCTTGCGGGTGAAGGCGATTCAGGTAGCGCTGACGTCACGAAACACAGCGGGACGCTAATCATCTTTGCCACCCCTTGCCCGTTCATCCGCTTCATCTATCGAGTCGGGCTACTCCTATCCCACCTCTACAGCAGCGGATAGGACCCATCGTCGTCGTGGCTTTCGGTACCAACCAACGCCGGGCTAAAAACGCAAACAATACGAAGATCGGTAGTGGCCTGAAGCCGATGACGATCATGGCTGTCCAGGGTGTACATAACCCCGGGGGCTAGATCAAAGATTTCGCCGGTCTCTACGTCGGTGACTAAACCCGTGCCTTCAATGATCAAGTTCGCTTCAATATGGTTTTTGTATTCCATCAACTGATCAGTCCCGGCAGCAACGGTGGTCTGGGTCATCGTGAAACCAACGTCATCTTCGCGAAGAAGGTACCGAGAACTAGTCCAGGCCCCCGGCTTCTCCTGATATCGGCCCTGAGCTTTCAGATCCGCAAAAGAACGAACGATCATTCATCATCACCTCGTGGTGAAGAATATAGACGACATAGTCGGTGACCAGTTGCCGCCAATCACGGTTCAACCTTACCCAACGACTTGAAACGACCTGGGGCGGTCGGCGTTCTGACTGAACAGCCGGGCTATAACGCTGGAACAAGAACAGCAAATACCAAGGCGTTGCCTGCCAGATGCATCACCAGCGAAGGCCAGATGCTCTTCGTTTTCTGCGCTAAGTATGGCAGCGCAAGATTGCTCGGCAATATCGCTAGCCACTGCCACGGCATGAAGAAGTGCAGAATGAAGCACCACATCAAACCGTGCACCAACCAAGCGAATCGGCCGTGAGTCAACTCTTGGCGAGGGAGTAAATATCCTCTCCACATCAATTCTTCGCCAGCAATATTTGCCACCAGGCAGCCAACCCACAACGGTACCAACCAGTGGTTCCCCGCGGTGTCAAAACCTAGGAACTCCTTCAGCGGCAACTCAACTTCACCGTTAAACGGGGAAGGGACAAACCTCGGCGCTTTGAGCAACGAGACCGATCGCAAGGGCTCGCTCAGAACCGACAACAGCCCTTCAGCTAGCTGAACGGCAACAAAGGCGCCGAGAATCGCCAACCAGGATTTGCCCGACAAGTTTCGGATTCTGAACCGTCGTTTGAAGTGAGGCCAGCTCCAAGGGTTCCCTTCGCGGCGATACAGCACTAGCGATAGTGGAACCAAACACGCGAGCGGCACATAAAGAGCCAGAATAAATGCAGTTCCGTTGTCAACACCCTTGGTTTCGAGAAATGGGATTCCGAACCGCACCCCGAGAAATATCGCCAGCCCCGGAATCCCGAACCAAAAGGCCGAACCCCAAATAGAAATTCTGGTTGGCGTTGGATCCAAGCTGACATTTTCTTCGTCCATGAACTCTTGGCTGAGTGTTATCTTGGCTGATGTGTTAGAGCTGAGCGCTCAGATCGCTGCGCCGATCGAAACCAATCACATTTTCTAACGTCGACATCGCAGCCAACACCTCGGCTTCGGCGAAGTGGCGACCAATCACTTGAAGACCGATCGGGGTACCTTCCGACGTTAAACCGGTGCATACCGATCCCGCTGGATTCCGAGTCATGTTGATGCCGTAGGTATATCGAACCCAGCCGACGTCAGGCGTTCCGTTTATCGTTCCGTCTTGTCCGAGCCGTGGCGGTTGGCCTGCGGTAGTCGGGCAGAGAATCAGTGGTGCGCTTTCGAACGCTGTTTCTAAATCCCAGTTGAGTTTGAAGCAGTGATCCTGGGCTCGGGCAAAATCGACGCCGCTCATCCCAGCGCCGAATTTGATCTGTGGTTGAATACTGTCGCTTAGCCGATCCCAATCGGGAGTGTCGATCAGATGTCCTTGGGCTTTGAACCTGGCTACGGTCCAAAGCACAATCCACTGACCTACTGGATCTTCATCGAAGATCGAATCGACTTCTACAATTTCGGTTCCCGCTGCGGCTAGCGCTTCTACTGCGGCGACGCATGATGCCAGCACTTCAGCATCTACTTCGGCATACCCCATTGTTGGCGACCAAATCACTCGGTCCGGTACTTCGGCGTTGGCCACGGCGTCAACCCATGACTCGGTCTTTGTCGGGAGCGATAACGGATCTCGGCCATCGGGCCCGACGACGACATCGAGAGCGATCGCCGAATCCATGGCGGTGCGTCCCATTGGGCCATTGGTCGACAGTAGCCCGCTACCGGGCATGGCCTTGCCGATAATGGGCACTCGGCCGGTCTCAGTTTTAAGACCTGACAGCCCGCATAGTGCCGCCGGTATTCGAATTGAACCACCACCATCTGAGCCGGTACCGAGGGGAACCATGCCCGATGCCAACGCCGCCCCAGTACCTCCTGATGAACCACCGGGAGAGTGTTCGATCGACCAGGGGTTAGCGGTTTCACCGAACGGCAAATTGTCGGTAGCTCCTTTGTGGCCGTATTCGGGAGTATTCGTTTTTCCCATCACGATCGCTCCGGCTGACCGAAGCCGGGCCACGTGAATCGAATCTTCGGTAGCTGGGCTGTCTTCGGCGTGAAGGGCAGAACCATACGAAGTGGTGTATCCGATCGCTGGCTCAAGGTCTTTGACCCCGATCGGGATACCAGCCAGCGGACCAACCGGTTCACCAGCGACCACTCGTTGATCGACGGCCTCAGCTTCGGCTAGGGCCCGCTCGCCATCCCACGCAACGAATGCGTTGAGTATCGGGTTGAGCGCCTCAATCCGATCGATGGCGTGCGTCACCACTTCTCGGGCCGACTGTTCTCCTGTCTTTACCCGGGCGGCAATGGCGGCGACAGAGTCTTGCAAAAAGTCCATCCCAGACTCTGACATGCCGATGTCGACAGAGCAAACGGGGAGACATAGACCATTACCAGCGCTAGTCAGACCTTCGTATCCGCCTAAGAGCCGACCGTGGGGGACTACTCAATTGCGTCGGTCGGTCCTTGCGGTGCAATCCCCCTGTGGTGGGATGCAATGATCAAACCTGCGGCTGACGACTCCCTCGGTTCTAGATCGCTACCGTGGTAGGGGTGACGGCGCCCCTTCTCCCACTAGAGCTTCTGGAAGACGAGCGCCGGTGGGCCTATGTCTTCGGCGGCCTATCGACCGCAGTCGCATTGCTGGTATCGCTCTACGATATAGACAACAACGCCATGCTGCCGGTCTTTGCGCTGGGTATGGCTGTCGTCGTCTGTTACCTGCTTCGTTCTTTTGGTCAGCGGTTTCCGGCCTGGTTGGTTTCCATTACCGCAATTTGCGGGCAAATAGGAGCTGCTGTCGTAAACGAAGATTCCGAGGGCTATTCGTTGCTGGTGATATTGGCGTTGTTCTACACCTTCTTTCGGGAACCGAATCGAACTCTTGCCATCGTCGCTCTGCTCACTGCGTTGCCGGTCCCGGGACTTCTTTTTGCTTTCGGGCCGATCGATAGCGACGGTTGGCTTTATTGGACCATCGGAATGACCTTTTGCGCCTGGTTTGGACACCTGGCCTACAACCTCCGCGTTGTTACTCAACAGTTAGAAGAACAGCGAGCCCAAGCAACCGATCGGGCTATCGCTCATGAACGGCGACTCATCGCCCGTGATGTCCATGACCTGGTTGGACATTCGCTTTCGGTGATGATGCTCCATCTCGGGGCGGCACGCCGAGCCGTGGCGGGGGGTCACGACACTGCAGCCTCCAGCCTCAGCCAAGCCGAAGATGTTGGCCGAGATGCTATGGCTGAAATTCGTCGAACTGTGAGTTTGTTAACTGACGTTGATCAGAACGAAACTAACGTTGATCCGCTGCCCGGGCTAGACGATATCAAGACGCTGGCAACGCAATACCGTGATGCCGGGCTCGATATTGCTCATACCGAGGCGGGAGATCTTTCGGCTATCGACCGCTCTGCCAGCCTTGCCGGATACCGCATCGTTCAGGAAGCGCTGGTAAACGCAACCAAGCACGCTGCCGGGGCATCGGTAACAATCCGGGTCCAACCCTATGGCGGTTCTGGCCGAGACAATCCGGGCGCTTGGGCGGTGAAGGTGGAGAACGGACCAGGTCGACGAGGCAAGCCGAGCTTTGTCGGGCCGAACGGTCAACCGAACAACGATCCGAGGGACATGGCTCACGGCTCGTCCGGCGGGTTAGGTCTTGTTGGAATGACTGAGCGGGCGCGTTCAGTGGGCGGCAGCTTGACCGCTACTCCAACTAGCAATGGCGGCTGGAGGGTCGAGGCCATACTCCCGGGAAGCTCATCGCCCGCCGAAAGCAAAGGGGCTACATGATGACTATTGATGTTCTGCTCGTTGACGATCAACCGTTAATCCGCACGGGAATGCAACAAATCCTCAGCCTTGAAAGCGACATTGAGGTCAAAGGAGAAGCGTCGGATGGTGTCGAAGCGCTCCGGTGGCTAGCCAACAACACAGCTGACGTTGTTCTGATGGACATACGGATGCGAGGAATGGGCGGCGTCGAGGCCACTGCGGCTATTCGCGACCTTGACGGACCACCAGTACTGGTTCTTACCACCTTCGACGACGATGAAACCTTGTGGGGAGCGATCGATGCTGGGGCGGTCGGCTTTATCCTGAAAGAGGCACCGGCTGAAGACATCGTCAGGGCCACTCGACTGGTCGCCAGCGGCGGAGCATGGCTCGACCCAGCAGTGACCGAGCGGGTACTCAACCACTCACGATCTCACTCCGCAATTCGTTTGAGCGAGAATCATCCGCTGTCACCCCGTGAGCTTGAAGTGTTGCAGTTGATGGCGACCGGCGCGTCGAATCCGGAGATTGCGGCTGAGCTTCACGTCGGGGCGGCAACAATCAAATCTCACGTAAGCTCGATTTTCTCTAAGCTCGGTGTTCGTGACCGGGCCGGAGCAATCGTCTACGCCTATCACAACGGCCTCGATAGCTAACGTCTACGCCTCACCACGTTCTATGAGCGTACTTGGCAAGGGTTTTTCTCAGGGTTAGTTGCCCCCCTTGAGGGGGAGGATCAAACCAACCGCAGTCTGATGACTGGCGGGTCTTGCCGGGCTTCACTGGACGTATGAAGACGTTCGACGCAAACCCATTAGTCCCAGAACACCTCCCGGCTTCAGCCCCGGATGATCTCGAACGGGTCGCAGCCGGAAAACCAGCGACCGCTTTGGAGAACTTCATCACCTTATTCGGAGGGATTTGGCTAGTTGTTGGTCTTTTCATCGACGGCTACGCCCATTCAGAGATCATTGATACTGAAACCGAAGACTTCTTCACCCCGTGGCACGGAATCTTCTACTCCGGTTTCTTGTTTGTGGCGCTGGCTATCAGCTGGATTGTGGTTCGCCGCTCCGATGGCGGCCCGGCCCGATCGTGGGTTCCCCCCGGCTATGGGTGGTCGGTAGTTGGCACAGGAGTATTTGCAATCGGTGGCCTAGGTGACGGGATCTGGCATACCGTGTTCGGTGTTGAAAACGGAATCGACGCTCTTCTTAGCCCAACCCACCTTTTGCTGTACATCGGAATGGCGCTAATTCTGCTAACTCCGCTCCGATCGTTCTGGCTCTCTCCGGTCAACGGTGCAACTTGGTCAGAAACAGGAGGTGCTGTCGCTTCGATTTCTATCACCTCGGCTCTGACCGTATTCTTCTTCACCTACGTCTTCGGCTTGTCAAGCAACTGGCCCCAAACACTACCCTTCGACCCCATCACCGAGCGAAATGAAGGTGCCGTTGAGATTGGCTTGGCGTCCGCCTACGTGGCAACCATGCTGCTGGTAGTCCCGTTGCTCGTCTTTCTCCGCCGGTCCGATCTTCCTGTCGGCGGAGCGACTGTAGTTCTCGGTGTGCCGGTCTTACTCGAGTTCCTCGCTTTCGATGGCGAAGCCATAGCTCTTCTGAGCATCGTTGGCGCCGGAGTTCTGATGGAGATTGTGTTCCGTCTGGCAGCTGGACGCCTAGGTCGACGGCGAGCGGTCATTGCCGGAGTCGGCGTTGGGGTAACTGGGTTGTGGTCGGCCTGGATGGCCCTCACCCATAGCACGAGAGGCGTTGCTTGGATGCCGGAATTGTGGTCTGGCCAGATTGTGATGTGCGGTATCTTGGCTACCGGTTTAGCAGCCGCCGTCTTCACACCACCTATACCGGCCTCGGTTAGTGGAGCAGCTTCAGTTAACGGTGAGCACGACCACTGCGGTTTCGTTGGGTCGACGAGCGGCCCATCCGTCGAGGGCCTTGTCTAGCTGTCGCCACCGTTCCCACAAACGATCCCGCTCATCGCCAGTCGCAGCCCGACCCGTTACTTCAAGCACTTGGTCTGGCAGGGTTAGCGTGGCGTTCGGCTCTGCTTGTAGGTTCAGCCACCATGCTGGTTCCGGCTCGGCCCAACCGTTCATCGCCATAGTGACGTAGTTGGCGTCGTCTTCGAAAAAGCCAATCATGACGCTTCGAGGCTCGCCGCTTTTCCGACCAGTAGTAGTGAGTTGCGCCAGGCCGTACTGGTCGGGCTTGGCGTGTCGCAAGCCGAACTTTCCTCCGCTAAACCGATACAGCCCTCGATGGATTCGCCAGGCAGTGGTGATAACCCAACGAGGTGGAAGAAACGATTTGCTTTCACTCTTACTGGTTGTCATATCCAAAATCTAACGTCTATCGCTGTCGGGATCCCCATTCGTAAGCTCAGGTCAGGCCTGGCCATTAGACCAGTTCTTCGTCGCTAGTGAGCCGTTGGGTGCGTGGATGTGCGACAACCCTTGTGGTTGGAGCCTGGCCATAGGTCAGGGTGCGCCAAAGCCATTCAAGTGGACCGAACCGAAAACGCTGCAACCACCACCGACTCCAAGCAATCTGAGCGGCGAATATTGCCAAGGTAAACCCGATCCCGAAAGCTGCACCCCAACGACCGTAAAATCCGAGTCCCCAACCGTAGAAAAACGTGACAGCAATAACTGATTGCGAAAGGTAGTTGGTTAACGCCATTCGGCCGACCGGGCCAAGGTGGCTGAGCCAACGAGCAGCGCCGTTTCGTCGCTGTAGAGCTAGCAGAACAAGACTTGAATACGTAATGCCAAGCGCCGGCCCACCAACCATGCTCGATAGCGGTAGGGCCGAAGCAGCAGCAAGGCTGGCCGAACCAAACACGATTGCTGCTCCGTATAGCCCTTTAGCCAGCAGCGCTACCGGTAGTGAAATCGCTAGCACTTTACGTAGAAACGGTCCCTGTTCCGCCAAGTTTGCCAATCGGCCGCTGCGGACAAACCATGTTCCGGCCAAGAACTGGGAAAGCAACCAGGGGGTGCCAAAAATGACGAAGGCGACCATCTCGGGCCAGTTGGCTACGCGCCGAGCGACCGCATCGGCGAACGATTGGGTCTGAAACATTGCAGTTTCTTCAGCGATAGCAGGATCGGTGGCGGTAACTACAAGATCTTCGGGGCTGAACAGATAGGCCAGCACTATGAGCGCTCCCAGGCCCGTCAGCATGAACAGTCCAAGACCGATAGACCACCATTTGACCTTTCGAGCAGATGATCGAGCGAACAAGAGAAGAACGAGGCCGGTAACGGCATAGCTAGTTAGAATGTCTCCTTCCCAAATGATGCCAAGGTGAACCAGGCCGAACACCAAGAGAATGAGCATCCGACGGGCGAACACTCCCCGACTTTTCCCTCGTTCAAACGCTCGGTCGAGCTGCAGAGCGAATCCAAGCCCGAAAAGAAACGAGAATGTTGATTGAAAGGCAGCTTCCCCGCCGACAAGAAGGAGGAGCTCAGCTTCTCGATCCCACCAGGTGCTCGAATACTGCCATGGCGTAGTTGAATAGGTTGGTCCGGCGAACGCCAGCATGTTCAACGCGAGTACGCCGAAAAGCGCAAAGCCTCGAACGATGTCGACTGCCTCAACCCGCTGGGTCGGTACGGTCGGCGTCGATCGCTCCGGTTCGTCTGGCTGCAGCTCCGTTCGTGGCGAGATCACTTCGTTCACAATTCCATGATCGTCGACTAAACACTTGTCCGCCAGCTGTCCCTGGTCATCCTCGACAACAACCCGGTGAAGGTTACGGTTACTCACAAAAAGTAGGCTTCGGTCGAACGGTGTCGGTGTCGGTGTCGGTGTCGGTGTCGGCTAATTC
Source organism: uncultured Acidimicrobiales bacterium (assembly GCA_937922805.1). Classification (GTDB taxonomy): domain Bacteria; phylum Actinomycetota; class Acidimicrobiia; order Acidimicrobiales; family SZUA-35; genus JAHELU01. The sequence goes on from CALAJV010000001.1 coordinate 256,343, forward strand.
GGTTGAACCTCGCAATGAACGGCCTCCGGTGAGCTTTTACCGAATCGATCGATAGCCAAAACATACAAACAAATCTCTCCGGCCCACGACTCGCCGTTTTGATGGTTGGCAAACGAATTTGATGTATTCACTTCGCGCACCTGTACCCCGTCGATCGTCACCCGCCACGTATACGTTGATGCTCCATCGACGTAAAAGCTGGCCGCCAAACTATTTAGACCGATACTCGACCTTAGGGTGGGCTTTGCTGGAGGTGACGTGGGCTCATGCGATCTACATACCGACCCCTCAAGCGAAGTCACAACTCCGCCACTTAGGATGGCGCCGTAAGCGCAGATTCGACCGGTCTGTGATCCCAGTTCGTATCTAATGGTTGAATCGGTCGTTCCAGCGTCGACTTCGACTCCGTTGATCGTCAATCGGTAGCGGTACGCTCCGCCAGTTGGCGCGTCGAAAAACTGAGCAAAGACTTGTCCGTTATTGAAATCGCTGGACATCGTAGCTCCGGGGGCGGGCGCAAGAGTAGTGTTTGTCGCTGACGACAAACTCTGCGACGTAGCAACAGTTGTTGAAGGTGAAGCGGTCGTCGGTGCCGGTGTGGTTGGTACTGTTGACGTTGGTGCAGAAAGAGTCGTCGTCGGCCCGGCGAGTGGGTCCGCTGCCGAGACGGCGGTGGATGTCTCCGGCGCGATTGTTGTTGACGGTGGAGCCTCGTCAGTCTGATCCGTAGTAGACGACGCCGAACTAGTTGGCAGCTCGGAGTCCGACAATGAATCGCCGGAGGCAACGTCTGCAGTTCGTGACCCTGCTAGAGGGTCGCCAACCGGGGTCTCGGATCGTTGACCCTCGGTTGCCTGATTGTCAGACCGATCGAGTAGCGACAGGCCAAATCCGACGACAGCGATGCATGCGATTATCGCGACACCACCGAAGATAACGCCCCGCCGGCGATTGCGGCGGCCATTTGGTGGGTTGCTGTTCGGCGACTGACCATTCGAAGGGGTCGGAGCAGTCGCACCCGGCGAGTACACCGCGGTTGAATCTGTTTGTTCACCGTCACCGGGCAGAGCACTACCGGGAATCGGAGGCACCTGGACAGTATCAGAGGTACTTGCCAAACTTTCTGAAATCCCGTCCAACCGCTCCCTCAACAATGCCGCTGTTTGCGGCCGTTCATTTGGATCCTTGCGAAGCATTTCGAGAACTAGACTTCGTAGGGCGGGCGGCACATCGGGCCGAGCAATTGGTTGAGGTTCTTCGTTCAATATTCGGTTAAGCAACGGGTTGACCGAATTTTCCCCGACTCGAAGAAACGGTGCAGAACCAGTGAGCAACGCATACAAGGTTGAACCGAGAGAGTAAAGGTCTGATCGCTCGTCTCGGATGTTGTCGAACGTTTCGGGCGGAGCGTGTTGCAGGCTCACTGAGATGTTTGTTGACGTCGCTGTGGTTGAGTCGAGAAAGGAGGCAATACCGAAATCGGAGAGTTTGGGCTCGTCGCCCACCATCAGAATGTTCGCTGGTTTAATGTCGCGATGCAGCACTCCCGCCTCGTGCGCCTGGACTAGAGCATCGGCCATTTTCAGGCCAATATGCTGCACTTGGCGCCAATCTAGAGGCCCGTTTTCCTCAAGCCTTTCAGCTAGCGAACCTCCAGCGAGCAGCTCCATAACGATGAAGGGTCGGTCGTCGTCGGTGAAACCAGCTGAATATAAGGTGACGACATTTGGCTGGTCCGACAGTCGAGCCATTGTCTGGCACTCACGCTCAAACCGTCGCTGATCAGAGGCGTCGAGGCCCTGTTTCAGCACTTTTACCGCCACTCGCCGATCGGTGAAGTCCTCGGTTGCGGCGTAGACCGTTCCGAATCCACCGCTACCTACCTCGGTGAGATCAGAAAATCCAGGAATTTGAACCGTGTTATTCCCGACCACAACTCGCCCCTGCCAACTCCATGCGGTCCACCTTACATCCCACCCCGGGAGCTGAGGCTTCAGCTGCTGGCTACGACCAGTGACCAGGTCGATGGCCAATAGTGTTTAAGCCCACGGGACCGAAAGGGAGAACTGCGCACCTCCGAGGGGGCTTTCACCAACTTCAATCGACCCTGCCGCCATGTTTAGCTCGACCCTCGCAATCGCCAATCCAAGACCTGCTCCACCGTCGGTTCTTGATCTGCCTCCGTCTGGACGGTAGAAGCGCTTGAAAATGTGATCTCGCTGGTCGGGGGGAACCCCATCGCCGTCATCGTCGATCACGAATGTCAACGTTTGCTCGTTCCGTTCAATCGATACAACCATCGTTTCAGCCATGTGGCGGCGAGCGTTGGCCACGACGTTAGCCAAAGCTCGACTGACGTTTGGAATTTCGACGCTCAAGATGTCGTCATCAGCACCGGAGAGGAACCGGCTTGCGGCGGCCGAAGCTAGTACTTCAGCAACCGGTACCATCTCGTATGTCTGGCTTTGAGTCTCATCCAGCGACGCCAAGGTGAGTAAATCATCAACCAATGTTGTTAGCCGCTCACTTTGGCTCAACACCGATTCAGCTAAATCAGTCGTTGCGCCACCGTGTTCTGCTGCATACTCGGCATCAGCCGAAAGCACCATTAGCGGCGTTCGCAATTCATGGGAGGCATCGGACACAAACCGTCGACGTTCGGTATCGGCCGATCGAAGCTTCGTCAGCATTGAGTTAAACGTGGCGGCCAACTCAGAGATCTCGTTTCCAGAAGCAGTCACTGGCAAAAGTTGAAGCGACTGATCAGCCTCGATCGTGCGTGCTTGTCTAGTTAGATGCCGTACCGGAGCTAAGGCCCGGTCAACAGCGAACCACGCTGCGATTCCAACTAGAAGGCCAACCACGAGGACCGAAACCCAAAGTCCGGTTCGAATCGCCTGCAACGTTTCGTCGATTTGGCGAGTCGGAGCGGTTGCAACCAGGGCGTCCACCTCCGGCAACTGAACCTCTCGGATAATGCGAATCGTTCCGCTACGTCGCGGTGGCATTACCTCGCCTCGTCTTACTACCCGAATATCAAGGCCTAGCTCGGATCGGCTCGTAAGCTGTGCGTCCTGATCGAACAACCGTGTCTCGACTTGATTCAGTCGCTCGTTCAACAGATCAATCTGCGAGTTCCGCATAACATTCACCATGGTGACAAAACCGATGGCGCTCAAGAAGCTCAGGAGCGCTACGGTCACCAACGCCGCTACCGCCGCGACCTTCGCTCTGATATCGCCAGCCATGACTCGGATTCAGCTCGCCCGAAGTTGAAAACCTAGGCCTCGGATATTCTTGATGGTTTCGCTACCCAACTTTTTCCGCAATCGGTTGATATATACGTCAACCGATCCATGGTCTCCTTCAAAATCAAACCCCCAAGCGGCCAGTACCATCTCCTCTCGAGTCACTGCTGCCCCTTTGGCTGCAACCAGCACATACAAAACATCCATCTCTTTCTTCGTTAGCGCAACTTCGTTTCCGTCGAGCCAACAGCGCGAGCTATCCAAATCAAAGCGAATTGGGCCACACATGAGTTCATTACTAGACGACCCGGTAGAGCGCCGGATCGCGGCCCGAACTCGGGCGGCCAGAATTTTGATCGAGACCGGCTTGGTCAAAAAATCGTCAGCACCTAAATCCAGCAGATCGATCTGATCAAACTCTCCATCTTTGGCCGTCAACACCAGAACCGGCACGTGGTTTCCCTCGCTCCTAAGCGTCTTGCATACCTGATAGCCAGATAGGCCAGGCATCAACAGATCGAGAATAATGGCGTCGAACTCTGCTTCTCTAGCATGCCAGAGGCCGTCTGAGCCAGAGTTAGCGACATCGATCGAGAACCCCTCGGCTTCGAGACCACGGCGAACGACCCGAACAATTTCTGGGTCATCCTCAATCAGCAGAAGCCTCACATTCCCAACACTACATTGCTGGCGACGGGCCAGCTATCGCCTTTCAAGAACCCCATTAAGTCTCCATTAAGGTCCGTCAAGGTTAGATATAGATGAGGTCCTTCAAAGTGCGGTTGTATCACACACAACCCGAGCCTTGAGAAAGTTAGGACAACATGAAAAACATTCTGTTAGCAAAACCGGTAGCCGGCGCCATCGCTGCCTTCGCTTTGGTAGTTCCGGTCGGATTGGGCTGGGCCTTCACCGCCGGAGCTGACGTTGGTGATGTATCCGATCAGATCGGCGGCGAATCCGAAGACGAGTTCACTAGTAGCTCCACCGATGATGTATACATCCAACGATCAGTTGCCGATGGCCAAATGACTATGCGAGTGGTCGAAAAGAGCGGCGCCGAGATTCCGGTCGACGAATGGTCACCGGAACTTGAAGCTGAAGTTGCCTACTACGAAACGGAGTGGGAGCCTCCCGCTAGCGATGCAGACGAATGGTTCTTCACCGAAGACGGAGTTGCCTGCTACAGGCTGAACCTCCCCGATAACCCGCCAGCCGGTGAAGAATTGGCGGCCATCAGCGCGGATGGCACTGCTGTTCACACCTATTGGGCAGCGGCCGACGACGACGGCAATTGGTCGGTGCAAGCAGCTTCATTCGATGCTGATGAACTGTGGCGTGCCATGTCTGACGATGAACGACAACAGTTCGAGAGATTAGAAATGCCGATTGATGATCTGCCTGGGGGCACCGAAATGTCGGGGTGCGACAACTAGGTGTGCCGGTCTTGACCGCCGAAGAAACCAGCTAGGCCAGGGGGCTTCCACATAGTGGGAGCCCCCTTTTGTTTCGCCATTTCGGCCCCTGTATGCCGTTCGACGGTACAGCGACGACGACACGTCATTCGTCTGCTTTATAACTCGTCGTACGAGAGGTATACGTTCGACCGCTTTCGCGACGAGGTCCTCGGAACTTTTCTGGCGGTAGCGGTAACTCACCATCAACGTCTCAGAAATGAGGGATAGCTATGGACAGAGCATCCGAATCAGAAACGACAGGCAGGCAGTCTTGGACAGCGAGACCGAGGTGGTTCCTCTGTCTTACCGTCGCATCGCTCATAGCTTCATTAGTAACCGTTGCTGGTACCCCC
>CALAJV010000002.1 GCA_937922805.1 uncultured Acidimicrobiales bacterium
GAACCAGAAGTCACCTTCGAAGAAATCGAACGAACAGAAATACCCGCACCAGCCGAACAAACACCCGAACCAGAAGTCACCTTCGAAGAAATCGAACGAACAGAAATACCCGCACCAGTCGAACAAACACCCCTACCTGAAATCATAATAATCGGGCCGGATGGGCTGATTGAGCCGACAGACTTTGGCGGCGGTTCAGATGAGATCGAACAGGTCGACGAGGTCGAGCCAGTCTGCTTCTTCGACCCGGTCAACGGAATCATCTGTCTAGTCGACGGGCAGGAGTTGCCAGAAACGATCAATGTGATCATCAACGGTGACCCCGTCAATGTGCCAGTCTGCACCCAGGCCGACCCCGACGCCGATGGCGACGGCTGGGGGTGGGAGAATGGCCAAACGTGCATCTCTGTTCTCCGAGCCGGATAGGGGAGGAAGAACACTTACAAACGGCGGGATCCGCCCACCAGGCCACTTGTGACAAGCGGCATTGATTCGAGCGTCTGCCGAAAATCTTAGGCAACCGTCCTCGGTGCCACCGACCTCACCATTGGGTGCTCTACAATGACGGCTGTTGATTGACAGAATTGAACGCAGCGACCTGGTGAACGCAGCGGCCCTAGCGGGGGCGCTGCTGATCATGGGATTCCTTCTCCTTGGTGCCCAATCGGCACTAGGGTCGGTTTGGGACCGTGGACTATGGAATGGTGAGAAAGTCGGTGACGAGTTCGCCGCCGCCGATTCAGCCGAGTTCGAAGATACCTTTGGCCTCCGATCTCCTGCTGAAGTTGTGATCGGTGTTGGAAACGCTTCGGGCATTGATGGTTTGGCTCGACGAGCAACTGAGCGGCTAACTGGTGGCGGGTACGGCGCTATCGACCCTCAGAACAAGCAGGGCGAATCGATCGAGGAAAGCGCCGTCTATTACATCGATGGCTTCAAACTCGATGCAATTCGCGTAGCGTCACTTCTCGGCATAGACGAAAGTAAAGTTAGACCTATGCCCGAAAGCCCTGGCGTCAACATTGACGGAGCGGATGTGATTGTTTTGCTGGGCCTCGATATTGAATCTGAACCGGAAGCGTAACTTCAGTAGACGTTACACCGGAGTTATGTCAATTGGCGGATGAGGAAGCTTGCCGGCTACTACCGGGCCGAGCAACTCCGGCAATCTTGGCGGTAAGAACGGCTCGGCACTGCCAGCTATCTCGGCCATAGTCCACCATTTCGACCCTTGGAACGCCAGAGCCTCCAATGCTTCAAGCCCTTGAGGTTGCTTCAGTTCGCTTTGGGATGTCCACGCAACGTGGATTACTTCATCTTGATCGAAGTGGTAGCCACCAAAATCGAATTCGACGTGTTGGGTCCAAATGATTGGACCAACCTCGGCGTCTTCGATACCAGCTTCCTCGCGCAGCTCTCGAGCAGCAGCCTGAGCGGATGTCTCGCCGGAATCTATTCCGCCCCCCGGGATTTCCCACCAGGCAGGCTTCGATCGGTCGGCTGGGTCAATGGCTCGAATGAGAAAGATCTCGCTTTGTTTGTTCAATAAGACAACTCTTGCTGCATTTCGTTTCAAGACCCAAGCGCTCATCAGCTACAATCTAGCGGGTGATGAACCGACGGAGCGTATGCGATGTTCCACGCTGATTTCCGAAAGTTCCAAATCCATGCCAGCATTCGTAGGCCATGAGTAAACCATCACCGCCCGACGAGACGTCTAGCACCCCATACACCTCTTTCACAGCTTCCGAGTGGGGCGATCTACGAGCCTCAACTCCATTGAGCCTGAGCGAGGACGATCTCGATCGCCTACGTGGTTTAAACGTCGCGCTAAGCCTGGATGAGGTGGCCAAAATCTACCTTCCGTTGTCTCGCTTGCTGAACCTTTACGTTGGGGCCTCACAAGAGCTGTATCGAGCCAGCGACACCTTTCTAGGGAAACTAGCTGGCAAGGTCCCTTATGTAATTGGGGTGGCCGGATCGGTTGCGGTCGGAAAGTCGACAACGTCTCGTGTTCTCCAGACAATTCTGGCTCGCTGGCCGAATCACCCCAAGGTAGATCTCGTTACAACCGACGGCTTCTTGTACCCCAATGCTGTTCTAGCCGAGCGTGACCTAATGGAGCGTAAGGGGTTTCCTGAGAGCTACGACAGAAAGCGACTTCTGCAATTTATGGCTGAAGTTAAGTCGGGAGCCCCAGAGGTTCACGCTCCGGTATATTCGCATCTGACCTATGACATAATGCCGAGTGAAACATCGGTTGTGAAAGCGCCCGACATTCTGATCGTCGAAGGCCTCAACGTTTTACAGGCTGGCCAGGTTGATGCTGAGTATCCATTCTTCGTTTCGGACTACTTTGATTTCTCGATTTTCGTCGATGCTGCAGTTGAGCATGTCAAGAACTGGTACGTTGAGAGATTTTTCACGCTTCGTCGGACGGCGTTTCAAGACCCGAAGTCATACTTCTCCCGCTACGCCTCGCTGAGCGATGCCGAGGCCGAAGCAACTGCAACCGATATCTGGACCAGGATCAACGAAAAGAATCTGATCGAGAATATTCTCCCGACTCGTGAACGAGCCGACCTGATATTGGTCAAAGACGCTGACCACTCGGTCTCCGATGTGAGGCTTCGCCGACTCTAGGTGCCCCGCTCACCTCACTAGTGCCAGGTCCGACAAGACAGTCCAGATGGCCTATTGCTCAGATAAACAGCTTTCGGTTTACTAAAAGATGCGGGTAGTCGGAAATCGAACGATGATCGTTCTCTGGCGGGTACCGATCGTCACCTACGTTCAATTTCCACACACGGGAGCGGCCTTTCGGGGCCGCTCCCGCTCGTTTTCCTCGGGACGGAAACAATTCGCCTAGCAGTAGACCGTCGAGAAAGGCCAACGTTCGGGCCAACACCAACGTGAACACATCTCGTCCGTCGCGAGATTTTGCTGCCCCAGGCGGACTCCAAACCAAGCGGTCATGAGGCCAAGGCAGCAGCTGCCACCGACTCGAGAAATTGCTCATAGAGTCAAGACTGTGAGCCAACGAAACGATTCGAAATCGATTTTGCCCTCGCAGCGAAGCGCAATCGCTCCATTCTACGTGATGGAAGTAATGCGCGCCGCTGAGGAGCTTGAACAAGCTGGGCGATCAATTGTCCATCTCGAGGTTGGGCAACCATCGACATCGGCTCCATCTGGGGTCCTCGCAGCCGCCAAAGCAGCGCTAGACGAGCACAAGCTCGGCTACACCGCAGCCAAGGGAACTCCGGAGCTCCGCGAAGCAATAGCGGCCTGGTACTCCACTCGCTACCGATGCGTCGTTTCTGCCGATCGGATCATCGTCACCACTGGTGCTTCTGGTAGCTGCGTGCTTAGTTTTCTAGCCATGTTCGACCCAGGACAGCGGGTAGCCGTACTCGAGCCCGGATATCCGTGTTATCGCAACGATCTTCAAGCTCTCGGTGTCGAAGTGGTAAGTATCCCTCTCGGCCACGAAACCAGTTTCCGGCCAACCATCGCTCAGCTTGAACAAGTAGGTCCTCTGGACGGCCTCATCATCGCCACTCCAAGTAATCCGACTGGAACAGTACTGTCGCAGGCCTTATTGAGTGAGATCTGGCAGTGGGCTGATCGAAATGCGGTTCGGCTGATCGTCGATGAAATTTACCAAGGCATTACCTTCGAGCCTGACGAACTCACCGAGCTTGGAGCTAACGACCCGACCGCAAAATCTCACACTGCGGTTTCGATATCCGACGACATCGTCGTCTTCAACAGCTTTTCAAAGTACTTCTCAATGACTGGTTGGCGGTTGGGTTGGATTGTCGCCCCCGAGAACCTCTGCCAACCGATTGAGCGTCTAGCTCAAAACCTCACGATCTCGGCGCCCACGCTTAGCCAAGTAGCAGCAGTCGCAGCGTTCGATTGCATCGACGAGCTCGAAGCAAACGTCGGTCGCTACCGACAAAGCAGGCAAGTGGTCTTCGACGGATTGCAACAAGCTGGCCTCACCAAGACCGCACCACCTGATGGAGCTTTCTACTATTGGATAGACGTCGGTGAGCTCTGTGAAGAACTCAACATTGATAGTCAGACTCTCTGCCAGCGTTGGCTCACCGAAGCTGGCGTTGCCATCACCCCCGGGGTCGACTTCGATCTGCGGAACGGTCACCGGTTCGTGCGTGTCTCCTACGCAGGGTCTCCAATCGAAATGGAACAGGGAATGACTCGCCTCAATCACTGGTTAGCGAACAGTAAGTGACGCGATAGATCAGTAGTTAAGAGGAATCTTGGACTCAGGCAAACTGGCGAAGCAACCGAATATTACGAAAGGGGCTTTGCTGCGCCGAGGGCTAGTAGGCCGGTGTCCGGTTTGTGGTCAGCGCAAGTTGTTTCGCCGATGGTTCTCGATGGCCGAAACATGCCCTCGATGCAATTTCCGCTTTGAGAGAATCGAGGGACATTGGGTTGGCGCCCTCGGTTTGAACACCATTGTCACCTTCGGAGCCTTGCTACTAGTCCTGGTCGGCGGACTTATCGCTACCGCTCCCGAATTTCCGTTGGCCCCACTTCTGATCGCCAATCTCTCAACCGCAGTAATAATTCCTCTAGTGTTCTTTCCTATCAGTAGAACGCTTTGGACCGCTATAGATCTCTCGATGCGTCCCCTCCGCGACGACGAGATCGGACCTTCAACAGACGACCAATAGGAAGAGTCAACCTTGACTGAGACCGGCAAGCAAACAAAAGACCATTTCGACCTAATCATCGTTGGGTCTGGTTCGGGAAACGCTATTCCGGAAGAAATGGGGGATTGGAAGATAGCCCTGGTAGAACGTGGCTTGTTCGGCGGGACTTGCCTGAACGTCGGTTGCATACCATCAAAAATGTTCGTTCTACCAGCTGACATCGCCGAGCTGGCGAAAGAAGGCCCAACTCTTGGCGTCGACACAAGCTTCGAAGGCGCTGACTGGGTAGCCATACGAGACCGTGTCTTCGGACGAATCGACCCCATCGCAGCCGGCGGGGAACAATACCGAGAATCCGGAACTGACAACGTTGAGCTCATTCGCGGAACAGCACGATTCACCGGTGACCGGACTCTAAGCATCGAGAGCAACAACGACACCGACAGGACCCGGATGATCTCAGGAGATCGAGTTCTCGTCGCAAGCGGAGCCCGCGCCGTCTTACCCCCAATCGAGGGCATCGATACGGTTCAGGTTCACACCTCTGACACAGTGATGAGGCTAGATGAGCTACCCAAACGGCTTGGAATCATCGGTGGCGGTTTCATCGCCACCGAACTAGGACACGTGTTCAGTGGTTACGGGTCAGACGTAACCATGTTTGTTAGATCAGGCTCATTGCTTCGCAAGGAAGATCATGACGTGTCTGCCGCGTTCACTGAAATCTTCTCGAAGCGAGTCGATCTTCGACTTGAACAAGTTCCAATCAAGATCGAACAACGCGGAGCCGCAATCGCGTTACACACCGAACAAGGAATCGTCGAGGTCGACGAGCTACTCGTGGCGTCAGGTCGAATACCGAACTCCGATCTCATCGACGCCGAAGCCGGAGGCCTGACGGTTCACCCCGATGGCCGAATCGTTGTCGACGCCACGATGGCAACCACTGCACCTGGAGTTTGGGCAATCGGCGACGTCGCAAACTCTTACCAGTTGAAACACTTGGCTAACGCTGAAGCGAAGGTTGCGTTTGGCAACATGCTCGACGGTGAATCAAATCGCAAGACAGACTACCGGGCTGTTCCCCACGCCGTCTTTAGTCACCCGCAGATTGCCGCAGTTGGGTTAACTGAGCAGGAAGCTGTCAAGAACAACGTGCCCTATGTGGTCGGTCGCCGCGACTACGGCGGTACCGCCTATGGCTGGGCGCTAGAAGACTCGACCTCTTTCGCCAAGGTTCTTATTGACCCCGAGTCGCGCCAACTGTTAGGGGCTCACATTATGGGGCCGCAGGCAGCTTCTCTTCTGCAACCTCTGATTCAGGCCATGCATTTCGGCCAGCCAATCGACGAACTAGCTCACGACGTCTTCTATATTCACCCGGCGCTTACTGAAGTCGTAGAAAACGCTCTCCTCGATGCCTTAGACCAGCTTCAGTAGCCACCAGCCGATTCGGGAGCGGACCCACCACGCAAACAGCTGTGTTCAAGTCGATTGCTTTCATAGGCCAAACGGACCACATCGAAACGATTTGGCCCGTGCGCCCTAGCAAATTTGGGTGACCTCGCTCTTAACGCCTTAGTAAACCAGCGATACAAAAGAACTTGTGACGTGTTGGAGCGGCGAACAGATTGTTGCTAACCAACTGTTGAGAAGTTCTACTAACAGATGGATGGCTTCGGCTTCGCTCCATCAATCAATGGTCGAAAGAGCATGAGGTTTCGCTGATGGCATCAGATATAGATCGATACTCCAACGTGGTGGAGTTGAGTCCGACCGGTTGTCTTCTCCTTGAAGACGGAATTATTCGGAGGGCCAACACGGAGGCCATCGAGACAATGGGCATACCAAGCGGGCGCCTACTCGGCGTCCCGCTACGAGAGCTACTTGTTCCTGAATTTGAGTCGGCATGCGATGACTTAGTCGCTGACGCCGGTGCTGAGCTCCAGGTCGAACCAGTTCGCTTGGCCCGAGGTCTTGCTCCGTTGGAGCTGGCGGCCCGAAAGCTCGATGGTGAACTAGTTCTAGTCAACGTCAGATCGATGGCCAACGAGCATTACTACTCAGCCATCGCGGGCGGGGCGCTAACCCACGATTTGGTAACCGGATTCCCCAATCACTATCACGTCCTATCCCAGCTCGAACACCGGATGTCGTCGCAAAAATCCAAATCCGTGGCGCTCTTGTGCCTTTGGATCGATGACCTACCAGAGCTAGCCGATACCCATGGCAAACGAGCAGTCCAGAGAATAGTGAAAGAGGTCGGCACCCGAATCCAGTCGCGGCTTCGATCCCCTGACATGGTCGGCCGGTTCGACGCCACCGGTTTTCTTGTGCTCATGAACTCTGACGCACCTCCGAAACAGCTCACAGAAATCGCCGATCGACTTCGAGGCGAAGTGTCGTTTCCAGTCGAGATTGACCGTGACCTTGTGTCATTCACGGCTAGCGTTGTCGTCGGTTCAATAGTTGGTCAAAACCCGTCAGTCGAGCGCGTTCTGGCGTTGCTCGAAGCCGCTGCCCATCGGGCCGCTCAAAGCGGTGGCAACCGAGTTGACGTTCTTGCTATCTAGTCTGAGGCCCAACATCTAGATCACAATTGAGCCCCGCCTGGTCGAAATGGTGAGTAGAAACTAGGCTTTGTTCAGACCGGCAACGACGGTGCTAACCCCATCGTTGTGAACATTGGGGAGAGCAATGAACTATCAAAAGGGACTGGCCGAAGTCGCTGACGGGATCTTTGCCTACCTCCAGCCCGACGGTGGCTGGGGGTGGAGCAATGCTGGACTTGTTGCGGCTGACAGCTCATCGCTTCTCGTAGATACGCTGTTCGACCTTCGACTCACGGCCGAGATGCTAGATTCGATGGCGCCGATAACCCATGCCCGTCCGATAGCGACCTTGGTGAACACCCATGCCAACGGCGACCATTGCTTCGGAAATCAGCTAGTTGAGGGGGCGGAAATTATCGCTTCGGAGGCCTCAGCGGCTGAGATGGAGGAGCTGCCGCCAACGATGCTCGCAGCCATGATGAAAGCCGACCTCGGAGAAGCAACGAACAACTACCTCAGCGAAGCGTTCGGGCCGTTCGATTTTGTTGGGATTGAAACTCCGAAACCAACTCGGACTTTTTCGAAGTCGCTGTCGATTGACCTCGGGGGTCGTGTGGCCGAGTTGATCGAGGTCGGCCCCGCCCACACCGCCGGGGATACCTTGGTGTATCTACCGGATCAGTCCACCATTTTTACCGGCGACATCCTGTTCATCGAAGGAACACCGATCGTTTGGAACGGGCCAGTGGACAACTGGATCAACGCTTGCGCCAAGATAATTGATCTTGGCTGCGACGTTGTCGTACCCGGCCACGGCCCAATGACTGACGACGCTGGCGTAGCCGCCGTCGCCGATTACCTCAGATTCGTTCGGACTGAGGCCAGTGCCCGCCACGAAGCCGGAATGCGAGCAGAAGACGCTGCTCGAGATATCGAACTCGGCCAATATCGCGAGTGGCTCGATTGGGAGCGAATTGCCATCAACGTCGAAGCTGTGTACCGAGAGATAGACCCAGACCACGAGCCAGCTAATGTGATGGACCTCTTTCGCCAAATGGCTGGACTGAAGCAAGGCAAGTAAACACACCGCTTCCAGACCAATCCGACTAATACTGTTCGGGAGGCAAAGAGACCAGTCTCGACTAACGTCGAGATACTTCTTAGCGAATAGAGACTGGAGCCAATTTTGGCATCGTTACGTGTTGGTTTCCTCGGATGCGGACTAATCGGCAGAAGCCACGCCGCTGGTCTTTCATCAGTCAAACAGGCAGAGATCGTTTCAGTCTTCGACCCAGATGGAAAAAGGTCGGCCCGATTCGCATCCGACTTCTGTCCATCAGCTGGACTTGACGCTATAGCAGCAAGTGCTGAGGCGGTCATAGAAGCGGTTGACGTCGTTTATGTCTGCACCTGGACGTCGGAACATCGACGATTGGTCGAGATGGCGGCACACGCCAAAAAGGCAGTGTTCTGCGAAAAGCCTCTAGCTACGTCGTTGGATGACGCCGTTGCTATGCAACAAGCCGTAGCCTCAGCCGGTGTGACAAATCAAGTCGGACTGGTGTTGCGACATTCACCCGCGTTTCGCTGGCTCCAACAGCAAATCTCCCAAGCCAATGTTGGCCGCTTGATGTCGATCGTTTTTCGAGACGACCAGTACATTCCGACCCAAGGTCTCTACGACTCGGTCTGGCGGAGCGATATCAACAAAGCTGGAGGCGGCGCCTTGCTCGAGCACTCGATTCATGATCTTGATCTTCTCGAGTGGATGATGGGGCCTATCTCGGAAGTAACAGCCAGGATGGATTCAATCCACGGAATCCACGGAATCGACGATCAAGCGTCGGTTCTGTTAGTTGCCGAGTCAGGCGCCCACGCATCGCTGGTATCGATCTGGCATGACATGCTCAATCGTCCATCCCAGCGACGAGTCGAAGCTATATGCCAGCGTGGCTTCTTTTCCCTTGAAGGAGACTGGTCCGGCCCAGTGCATTACGAACTGGCAGATCAATCCGGACAGCCTCAGTCCCAGGGAACGCTTGGCGACGAACAGTTGGAAGCAGCTGCGGCTGAAGTAGACAAAATTACTAACTCACCCGACGCCGGATTCATCGCGGCCGCGCTCGAAGACCGGCCGGCCTATCCTGATTTTGGAACAGCGCTTCAGGCTCACCGGTTGGCCGACGCAGCATACCGGTCCGCCCAGGCCGGCGGCTTGGCGGTTCCAACTCCGCCATTGGTTTTCGACAAGTCGTGATTGCTACCAAACAACTCGACAATCAAGATCGTCGCCAGGCGAAAAGTCAATCCGTTTTGCTGTCCACCAACCGTGCGGTCCGTCGTTACTAAAGGCAAAGGCATTAGCCCGAGTTTCGTCACCAGCAACCGCAACCATAATTCGCTCTGGACCAGTCACAATTGGAACTAACCGATCTGGGTCGTCTGAAATCGCGTATACCTCGGGAACTAAACCTTCGCTCACCAGCTCAATTAGGGTTCGTTTGCCCGCGGTTAGGTTGCTCCACGCTCCAATGAAACGTTCAAAATCAACCGCAGGAATACGGGCCTTCTCGAACAGAGCTTGTTGAACGTCGTTTTTCGACCATCCGGCCTCAGCCATCAGCCGAGCTAGCAAAGGAGATAGCACGAGAAGTGGCTGGAACTGGTCGACTCCAAGGCCATATACATGGGATAAATCCCAGCTTGCAGTCCGAGCGATTCCGTTTGCGAGATAGGGAATAACGTCGTTGGGGGTAGCCCCGAAAACACTTCCGATAATTATTCCGCTATTCATCCGGGCCATCGTGACAACATCATCGTTTCGGCTAAATCCGAACTCTGCACCGATCGGGTCCCAGCCGATCTCAGCCAGACAAGCAAAATCTTCAGTCAAGGCAATACGCGTTGCGTTTCCGAACGTCGCTTTGTCGTGTTCGGTGGACGTAAAGCCAAATACATTTCGGAGATACAGCCGGAGCCACCGTCCAACGCTGCTGTTCGCGTGGACGCCCTCGCGCAAGGCTCCTGGTCCAGAGTTAAATCCGAGGTCGGACATGCTCGGTCCATGCAAAACAATTAGTGCATCGGCACCAGTCGTGTTGCCGGAATGCTCGGCTCCGTAGCGCGGATCTGTCAGAATCTCGGTCAGGGCCAACAAGATGGGCAAATAGTCAGGGCGGCAACCGGCCATAACCGCGTTTACTGCAATCGACCAGACCGTCAGATCTCGCCCGGATGAGGCCGCTGTACCTAGTACCTTCCATGGGTCATGTCCCGATCCGTCCAAGAACGCCTCAACCCGGTCAACCGTCGGCGGCATCACAGGGTGCCCGTCGCTCCATCCCTGTTCGACAAAATGGTGATTTATATCGTCTATCGTTCCACTCACAACGATGTCTAGCGACGCTGGTTCAACCGCGACTGGGCTCGCGTGGGCGGAGCGACCAACGAGCCCGCTGATGACCCGTTCGACGGTGAGCGATCTAAAGTTGTGACTCAGCTCTTCAATGCTCTGCGAATCAACATGACCGACCGTAACCGCCAGAGGCATATGGTCGTAACCCATCCCTCGCGATGTCGCAAGAGCCTGACCATCGAAGCCGTCGCAGACAATAGAAACTGATGGGATACCTGCAGATTCTGCTGCAATTGCGGCCCGCATCACGGCGGGCGTACAGCTACCTCAACAGCCCATCCCAGACACAACAGCGTCAACTTGCCGCCGGCGAAGTTCTTTTGGCAGGTTCTTGACCCGCTGTTTCTCATCAGCTCCGTGCAGGTTCCCAAATTCCTCGTAGCTAATGATTTCGATGTCGTCGAACCGCCCGGTCAGCTCTTCAGCCAAAATTGGGAAAAGCTCATCACCACGAAAGACGTAGTCCCACAAAAACGCGACGCGCTTCCCGTCTAGGGTGTCCAATCGATCAGCGCCGCGCTGGGTCTGAACTCCACGAGGGGAGCGCGGCCAAACGACATCGTAATTTGAGGTCATTCAAAAACTCTACAGCAGAGCGCTCCGACGGTGGCGAAACCGTTCGTTCTACCCGTTGGTGAACTTGGCGTAGCTCTCAACCGCAGCCATTACCTCGTCCCGATTTCCTTGAGGAAGTTCGAACAGGGCACGCTTAACACCCGCAGCTCGGAGAGCATCTAACTTTTCAGCATCCGGTGCAGCCCGAAAGACACCGAGTTCAACCGTTTCGGGATCGCGACCAATATTCTCGCATGCTTTCTCGACTTCGCCCCACCCGTCGAGCGCCGGACCGCCGCCAATCGGCATCCACCCGTCACAGAATTCAGCGATGTGAGCTGCGGTCTTGGGACCAGCTCCACCACCCATGATTACCGGCGGGTGCGGAGACTGGGAGGGTTTCGGCCAAGCCCAACTAGCTGAGAAGTTCACATGATCGCCAGAAAAACTCGCTTCATCTTCAGTCCATAGTTCTTTCATAGCCAGGACATTTTCGCGTAACCTAGCCCTCCGAGTTCCATAGCTAACGCCGTGGTGCTCAAGCTCTTCGACGTTCCAGCCGTAACCGATGCCGAAAAGGAATCGTCCGTTGGAAATGCGATCCAAAGAAGCAACTTGCTTGGCGGTCCAGATCGGATCGCGTTGGGCGACAAGACAGATTCCAGTTCCCAGTTTGAGAGTCTCAGTTGTTGCCGCAATGGCGGCTAACGCAATGAATTGGTCAACTGTTCGCCAATAGAAATCCGGAAGATCAGGTGCCCCTTTACGTCCACCCCATGGTGTAGCCCTCGACGCCGGGATATGTGAATGCTCCGGAAACCATAGAGACTCGTATCCATGTGCTTCGGCCTCTCGACCGAGCTCGATCGGATCAATCGTTTGATCAGTTGGGAATATGTAGAGGCCGATTTCCATGTACTCGATCCTTTTGTTTGTACTCGCGATGTCCTATTAGACGGTGGTGAGCGGCCTAGTGTCAAGCCAGACCAGAGAGGGCTCGAACGACCTGAGGATTTCCTCCGAGCGACACCGTTAAGGTAAGCGGTAGTTCGTGGGCGAGTACATCCCACATCCGGTCGAGCAACTCGGCTGCCATCACCAATTCGCGGTTGACCTCCAGGGCACCTTGGCGGCGCAAGCCATCAGCAACAACCCGCACACCAACGAGCGTGGCAGCGACGCCTAGATCCAAAGGAGCCGCTCCAGCCGCTCGAGCTGAACGGACGCGATTCTCGACGTCGCTACTTAACTTCGCCACCAGCTCGTCAAGCACCTGTTCATAGTCGGACCGACTTCCCTTGGGTGTTTTGAGCAGAACGGTTTGTATCGCGCTTCGACCGGCTTGGCGCGATAACCGAGCCATCTGGGCTTGAACCCCGGCTGCCCAAGCCTGGCGCCGATCGCCCGCCTTCTTGGGGACCTTACTCGTGGTAGTAGCTCCGGGCGTCCGCCTAAGACCTTCTGTTTTGATTAGCAGTGATTCGGCGAACGCAAGGGACGCATCGTAATCCCGACGTAGTTCGGCGTCAGAGAGTATTCGCCACGCCTCATTAACGTCAGCCATGGTCGTACCGATGGACTCTGGCTTGGCCACATCGGGATGCACCAGACGAGCTGTTTTTCGATACGCAGCCCGGATTTCGTCGAACGAACAATCTGGACTAAGCCCAAGCAAGTCGTAGTAGGTGCTGGTTCTAGATGTCATTCAATCCGTGATTCGGGTTACGGAGCCTGGTGTGCAACTTACTGGCTCGCTGTCTAGACATTACTTTTCGGAGCTGTCACATGTCGATAGCCAAATGCCGAACTCACAAGCAGGTAGCAGGGCGGTCACAACTCCAGGCTAGCTCTGATATGGCGGACCGTCGGCCACCAAGCCTTCGGAACCGAGCCAGGCCGCACTTTGGAGGACTGCCGGTCACCAACTACGTTGTTAGCATGAGCGAAACCATGGACCAGATAGACGACGGCTCAATCTTTCTTACCGAACTAGGCCGGCCAGCTAATCGAGAGAATCCCTATCCGCTGTTCGCCAAAATGAGACAAGAATCACCCGTGCTCGAAACAGGCGTCAACATCTGGTTCACGTTCGATCACCAGTCAGCCCATCAGCTTCTCCGAGCCAAAAACGTCTCAAGCGATGGCACTAAGAGCACGTCATTCAAAAACCAGCTGGCCCATGATCCGAACCTTCAACAGCTGGCTGATCGACCCAAATCAATGTTGTTTCTTGATGCCCCCGAACACACCCGTCTTCGGAAACTCGTCAGTGCTGCCTTTACTCCTCGCACCATCGAACGGCTAACTGATCGCGTCGAGACAATTACCGACAATCTGCTCGAAAACATCGCCGACAAAGGCGACGTCGATCTGATTGCCGATTTGGCTTATCCGCTGCCGGTAGCGGTGATATGCGAACTGCTTGGCATTCCTGCTGCTGATGAAGCAGTCTTCGGACAGTGGTCAGAGACGTTAACCAAAGGACTCGACCCGCCAATCTTTATTTCCGAGAGTGATCAAGTCGAGATTGAAAAAGCCCGGCTAGAACTCGAGGCCTACACCCGAGATTTGCTGCCCCGTCGTCGGCAACAACCAGGGTCCGATCTAATTAGCGGACTTCTGCAAGCACAAGATGAAGGGGATCGCTTGTCCGAGGATGAGCTGATCACAATGGTAATTTTGCTCCTCGTCGCTGGTCATGAGACAACAGTCAACCTGATTGGAAACGGAACGGTCGCTCTTCTGAGGAATCCAGATCAGCTCAGGAAACTACGGGACGACCCTTCACTGCAAAAAAATGCCATCGATGAACTTTTGCGGTTCGATAGCCCGGTTCAGTTCAGCGGCCGGAATCTACTTGAGCCGATGGAGCTAGGTGGCACCGAGATCCCTGCCGGCGATCAGATCATTACGCTGCTCGGCGGAGCCAATCGAGATCCAGAAATATTCGACCAACCCGATGAACTTCTTTTGGATCGCCCAAACGCCAACCGCCACCTTTCCTTTGGAGGGGGTATTCATCATTGTCTCGGAGCCGCTTTGGCCCGGCTAGAAGGGCAAGTTGCAATCGGACGCCTCGTTCAACGGTTTGAAAACCTTGAGCTAATGGCCGAACCACCAATCGGAACACGAGTCGTACTTCGCGGATATGAGCAGGTGCTCCTAAGCGCCAGATAGACCGCTGAGACAGCGAGTACAACATTTGCCGAGAAATGGGCCATCAAACCACCTTGGTTTGCTCACATCTTTGGGTGGAAGGTCGATTGATATAGACCAGCAGCTATCGGAACTATCCAATAGCGGCTGGTGTATCTGTTCGGCGGCGGATCCACAATCGTCGGTGTGGCAAGAGTCTGTCCTCCAGGCTTGTTGCCACACCGGCGGCTGCGATCAACAGCAGTTGGCCACTACTGTTTCGCCCGGCGCTCTCGCAACAATACTTCCTGGGCGATGGTCGCTATGTGGGTTCCATCAGCTGAGAACAAGTTTCCTACTGTCATGCCTCGGGCGCCGGTAAGTCCATGGCAATCCCAGGCGTACAAGTGCCACTTGTCAGCTTCGACCGGACGATGAAACCACATGGCATGATCCAAGCTCGCACCCATAAAAGTCTCATCGTACTTTTCTTGCTGGACCTGCAACGGGTGGATACTTCGAGCTGCTTCGAACTGAACCGTGTCGGAGGTAAAGGCAAGCCCACAGCTATGGAGTCGAGGGTCTTCAGGTAGCGAGTCGGCGATTCGAACCCAACCCATTGATTGCCCAGCCCCCGGGTATGTCGACATGTTTCGTCGTTCCATAATCCAGGGCCAGTCATCAGCCCGCGGCCGGCAGTCTTCCGGGTCGGGAGCAAGTGGCATTCTGGCTGTCTGGACCTCTGCTGCATCTTCGTGGCGCTGGAATGAGCACGACAAGTGCAAAATGGCCCCGCCCGATTGGCGGGCCACGACCGCTCGGGTACAGAAACTTCGACCATCACGAAGCCGATCAACCTCATAGCGAACTGGCTCAGCAATCTCGCCCGCTCGGATGAAGTATGCGTGCAACGAATGAGGAACGAACGCTTCGTCTACGGTTTTCAAGGCAGACCAAAGGGCTTGGGCCACCACTTGGCCGCCGTAGATCCTGCCCCACCGGTACTCGGCGCTAAGCCCGACCCAGGTGTCGGGTCCATGCTCTTGCAAATCCATGAGAGTGTTGAAATCGGTTGGCGAGTCAGTCACATGACCCAGCCTACGGGCTGGTGGCAGGCCTCGGTATTTCGCCGACGGGTTCGCCCCAGCCCCGTCGGCATTCACCAGTTGCTGACCACACTCATTTTGGTCTGATGGTACTTCTTAGCCTGCTTCAGAGTGAGTAACAGGGCTTTCGCCCATCCACTCCCGAAGCGTGTTCTTTAGCTTTGTTTGCTGAATAAACAAATCATGTTCTGGGTCTAGTGAGTCTGCGGCGCCTTGAGGCGCTTTGAAGTAGAAGCTCAACCATTCCTGCACCCCATGCTCTCCGGCTCGAGCGGCCAGGTCCATGAACAAAGCAAGATCTAACACGATCGGGGCGGCCAAGATTGAGTCTCGACAGAGGAAGTCGATCTTGATCTGCATTTGATAGCCCATCCAACCAAAGATGTCGACTGCGTCCCAGCCCTCTTTGTTGTCGCCCCGAGGCTTGTAGTAGTTAATTCGAACTACGTGTTCGATGTCGCCGTAAAGCTCCGGGTAGACCTCGGGCTGAAGAATCGTTCCAAGGACACCAAGCTTGGAGCTTTCTTTTGTCTTGAAGTTCTCAGGAGCATCAAGCACCTCACCGTCTCGGTTGCCAAGAATGTTGGTTGAATACCATCCCTCGAGTCCCAGCATTCGAGCTTTGAGGCCCGGAGCAAGAAGGGTCTTCATAAGCGTCTGGCCAGTTTTGAAGTCCTTTCCAGCGAGGGGAACGTTCCTAACCTTGGCCAACTCAAGCATGCACGGAAGGTCGACCGATAGGTTCGGTGCGCCGTTAGCAAACGGCACATCGGCCATGAGCGAAGCGTAGGCATAGATTTGGCTGGGGGAGATGTTGTCGTCGTTGTCAATTAGGCCCTGCTCGAAAGCGGCCACTGTCTCGTGAACCGCACTTGGTTCTTGGTACGCCTCGGTTGAACCGCACCAAACCATTACTAAGCGATCACACTCGTTCTCAGTACGGAAACGCTCAATATCGTCGATGAGGGCAGCGGCTTGGTCGGCCTTCGACGCCAGTTGTTTGACCCGAGTACCTTCAAGTCGTGAGACCCATTGTTGGTCGAAGACTGCGTCCATAGCGACGATTCCTTCGAGTTCAGACGAAATAGCTCCGAGGTCTCGGTTGTCTAACACACCGGCAGTGGTGGCCGCTTCGAGAGCGTTGGGCGATATTGGATCCCAACCACCAAAAACGAGGTCATCTAGCGATGCTAACGGCACAAATTCGCGGATCAGCGGGTTTCGGTCTTCTTCTCGCCGGCCGAGACGAATGTGAGCCATCTGGCTAATCGAACCAATCGGCGGTTCACCTAAGGTACGAGCCGCCAGGACGCCGGCGATGAACGTTGACGACACCGCTCCGAGGCCCGGAGTTAGTACCCCAAGTTTTCCCTTCGGAGGAGCGATTTCCCGTGGCGTCAATTCTGGCAAAAGATCAGTCATGACTTTTATGATAAGTAACCATAATCAAATACCAAGTACTATTAAGTTATACTTAATTGTTGGTGAACGTCGCTTGACCTTCGCTCGAGCACAAGGAGATTTACGATGGCGCTTCCGTTGCCACAGCTAACGGTGCAGCAGCTGGAATACCTGGTTGCAGTCGATCGCCACCCGAGTTGGTCAGACGCAGCCAAGAGCCTGTCCGTAACCCCTTCAGCACTGTCTCAGGGGCTCGCCGAGCTGCAGCGCCGGCTTGGGGTCGTCCTTTTTGATCGCGAGGGACGAACCATGGTTGCTCGCCCGACCGCAGATGTCGTACTTGCTCATGCCCATCGAGTGTTAGCCGAGACTCGTGATCTGGCCCGGTGGGCTGAGCAATCTCGACAAGGAAAGTCCGGTCGGATCACCGTTGGAATGATTGATGCCGCTGCGGTTCACTACTTCAGTACAAGTCTGGCCAAGTTCCGAGAGTCTCACAACGAGGTCGACCTTCATCTGCGGGTAGCGCCCTCGGCCCCGCTTGTTGCCGAGATGCGTTCAGGGCAGCTCGACATCATCGTGTGTGTTGAGCGCGCCGACGACCCGCTGAGCGACCTTGAGACCACCGCACTTCTTAGTGAGCCTTTGTTCGCCTACGCTCCGCCCGGCACTCAGAAAACCAAGCCGGAAAGTTGGGGGCCTTGGGTCGGTTTTCCGGCGAACTCGCACAGCAGGCATGGGATCGACCGGGCTCTTCGAAAACTTGGGGTTTCCTACAGCGTGGTAGCTGAGTCGACCCAGCCAGAAGTACTGCGCGAGATGGTAAAGCTAGGGCTCGGCTGGGCCGTACTTCCAGCGACGGAGGCCGAACGTGATTCATCCCCGCTCACGCGGGCTCGAAAAAAGCCGATTACGGCGCGACGGCTGCTTCTAGCTCGCCGTCCCAATCGTATAAGGGAACCGGCAGCTGAAACGTTGGCCCAACAACTTCAAACCGCCGCGGCCCAATACCCTCAATAGCCTGCAATGTTCAAAATTGAGACTTGCAGCAAATAGTACGGCTCTCTGACTACCAGAAGGTGCGCTGCGGCACGATCAGTTTCGGACAGTACCATGTAGTGAACTCGGTAGGCAGCTACTTGAGTAGCAAGACTGGACCCATCGAGTTCAGGGCTTGCTCAAATTGGTACAAAGAGGGCAAAGGCCAGGGTAGGACCTTCCGGTCCGGAGGCGAGGAATTGTGGAGCTAGTAGCTAATTGGGGTCAAGGCTCCAAGACATTTGGACCGGACGAGACAATCACAGTCGGTCGCTCGCAGCAATGCAGCATCGTGCTCGATCATGGCAGCGTGTCGAGAACTCACCTCACGGTGTCTTTCTCCAACGGCCAGTGGAGCTTTGTCGACTCATCGTCCAACGGCACCTTCGCCGACGGCCGCAAAAGCGATAGCGGACCGATTACTGGAGCAACCGTGCTTCGAGTCGGTTCTATCGACGGTCCTTCTCTTAGCCTAGAACCCCAAGGAGTGGCCGCTCCCGCCAGTAGCACGCCAAGTCCGACCCCAACGGGCGACTCTCCAAATCCAGCCGGCACCGTAGCGGCGACCCCGCTTGGCGACTCTCCAAATCCAGCTGGAACGGTAGCAGCGACTCCGGTGAGCGACGTATCTGCGCAAGCTCCAGCTGGGCGACAAGGCTCTGGATTTGGCAATTCGGCCGACAGCAGCCAACTACCGCCTGCCTCGCAGGGAACCGAGGCTTTTACCCCTGGCTTCGCGGCACCAACGCCTCCAGCGAGTCCAGTCGAACCGGTACCACGATTTGAACCACCAGCAGCTGCGGCCCCACCTCCGGCAGCTCCAACACCTCCGCGTTTTGATCCACCGCCAGCTGCCCCAAATAGCTTTGGCGGTCAAGCCTCACCGTCAGTTCCGCCAATTTCTCCATCGGCACCGAGTCCGTTTGATCCCGGACCCAGCGTTCAAAGCCCGCAACCGACCCCACCTGGACCCCCACCGGCAGGCCCTATGGGTGCGCCTCCTGCTCCGCAAGCTCCGATGGGAGCGATGCAGGCGGGAACGATGGCGGCAGGTAGCGGCTTGGGTTCTTCTCTGCCCGACCATAGTCAGAATTTTGGTGGGGGAGCAGGTGCCGGGACAATACAGCTCGATGATCGAATGCTCCGACTCGAACTCGATGGTAGAACCGGAGCCTTTCATCCAAACCAGCAGGTAACAATCGGCCGAGATCCGAGCAATGACATGACTTCGCGCAACCAGTTGGTTAGCGCATCGCATTGTCGTTTCACCCATGATGGAACCACCTGGTGGATTGAAGATGTTGGTTCAACCCGAGGAACCTACATCGACGGCCGCAAAGTGGCCAAGAAGCAGAAGATCCAAGGGGCGTTCAATGTCAGCCTTGGCGATGACGACGCTGGCGATCAGCTCCGAGTCGTTACCGGCGGTTATCACAAGCGCAAAGAGAACAAGGCGCCGTTGTTCTTGGCCGGGGCCGCTCTAGCGGCGGTCACAGTTATCGGGATTCTGGCCTTCGTGCTTTGGCCTGATACCTCAGGGTTAGAGGAAACAATCGCTGCTTCTGAAGCCGCGACCCAAGAAGAGATCGCCACTGCGAAGGCCGAGTTCGCAGCACAAGCTGCTGGAGCGAACGGCAATTCCCCCGAGCAACTTCAGAAAGCTCGGTTAGCCACCGGCCTGATTTTCGTGATCAACAACAACGAGGAAATCGTTGGCACCGGTTCTGGTGCGGTCGTTTCCGACGACGGACTTCTTCTCACGAACTTACACGTTGCTCTACCCGGCACGTACTTTGAACGCACCGGCAATCCTCAACTACAAGGGGCTGAGGACGGTCCCTTCGTTATCGTAGGTTTCACCTCGACTGATGGTGGAACTGTCGACCAATTTTTCAAGGCAGAACACGTTGCCCCCCATCCCGGTCACGATGCCGCGCTGCTCAAAATCGTTGAAGGTTTTGAGACCAACGAGAATCCAGCTCCGAGCATGGATTCAATACCGGAACCACTCGAATTCGCAACTTCGTCGACGCTCAAGGGTGGCGATCAAATCGCTGTAGTCGGCTATCCAGGTCTAGCTCGACAAGATTCGAAGACGGCTCGAGTGAGTGTGTCGATCAACAACTTCCAGAGCTTTACCGAGTGCAACGTGAACACTGGTTGGGGCTGCCAAGTAGACTTTCCCCAGGGTCTTCTAAACGTTGCTGGTGAAACGCTTGAGGGTGGATCTTCAGGCGGGCCAATTATCCGAAACGGCAAAGTAGTCGGCATTCAAATGGGTGTACTCTCCGCTGGAGACGGCGGAGCGTCCGGTCAGGATCAAGGCGTTCCAAGCGACATTGTGCTTGACGGGTTTCCGCAAATCCCTCGACCCACTGAGTAGCGCTCAGACCCACATCGAAATCAGTTTTTCGGCAGATCCTTAAATGGGGTGTCGCGTTCGGGGCCAGGCTCACGAGGTAGTCCGAGCTGGCGCTCACCAAGAGTATTTCTTTGGATCTCATCGGTCCCTCCGCCAAGACTCATGCCCCTGCAATTCAGGACGTGGTAGGCGAAGTAGTCATCGATCTCATTCTCTTCTTCACCTAAGTCGGCGCCCCACGCTGGCGACGCCGGGAAGGCCAGTCGAGCGGCGAGATCAGCGGCAGCTCGGCCTTGGTTCGTACGCCACAGTTTGCCAATCGATGGGTGCAACCCCCGGCTGCCAATCCAACCAACAATCGACTCGCCCGAATAGAGCCGGGCCAGATCTTGGCGTACTAGCGGATCTTTTGCCCGCCCTGATTGGGTCGCCAGTTCGATCAGTTGGGCGACGGGGAGAGGAGAACGACCGGCTTTTGATCGAGACTGGCTAGCGCCATCCATCGAACCGGTTCCGGTTTTGCGCCGTTCGTGGCCTAGCAAAGCGACTGCAGGCGACCAACCGCCGTTGACCTCGCCAAGAACCCAGGATCGAGGGATTCTCGCATCATCCAAGAAAACTTCGTTGAATTCAGATACGCCTGTCATCTGCACCAACGGACGTACAGTTACTCCCGGCTGATCCATCGGCAGGACAAACATCGTAATGCCGCGGTGTTTAGGAGCATCGGTATCGGTACGGGCTAGGAGGATAGCGAATTGACTGTGTTGAGCCCCTGAAGTCCAAACCTTCTGACCGTTAACTATCCACTCATCACCATCGAGTACCGCGCTGGTCGTAAGCGCTGCTAGATCGGATCCCGAACCGGGCTCAGAGTACATTTGACACCAGATTTCATCGCCGGAGAGTCCAGCGACGAGAAATCGTTCCTTCAACTCATCGCTTCCGTAGTCGCGCAATGTCGGCATCGCCATACCAACTCCGATTCCAAACGCCGCATCCTCGCGAGGAGTTTTTCCTTTACTCAGCTGCGTAAACACTTGCAGATGATCAGATCCAAGTCCGCGGCCGCCGTACTCGACCGGGTAATCAATCGCAGCTAGTCCGCTCTCGAACAAAGCCCGTCGCCATGCTTTGGCTCGGTTCAACCTTCCGTCCACCCCATCGAGAGCGCGTGGACTCACCGATTCGAAAAACGTTCGCACCTCATCGTTAAACTCAGCCAGCGTGGGCGCGATCACTTTTTGCTCCTCGTGGGAGACCAGACGCAATTGAGCTTGCATTGACCAGACATATACCGACATTAGCCACTCTTGCCTAATGCTGCCCACTTCGTTACCTGCGACTCGGGTTAGGCTTTCGCAATGGGAATCCAAACGGAAAAGTACGTGGCTTTCACAACGTTCAGAAAGAACGGCGAACGAAAAACGGTGCCGGTCTGGATCGCTGAAACACCAGATGGTCTTATAGGGTTCACAACCGGTGACCAATCGTGGAAGCTGAAAAGGCTCAACAACGACGCTCGATGTGAGCTTCAACCCTGCGACCAGCGGGGTCGAATTACTGAGGGCACTAACGTTGTCACTGGCACCGCTCGTCAAGCAACTGACGTGGAACTCGTTTCGATCAAGGCCGCGATCAAAGAGAAATACGGAATCGCCACCAAACTGATTCCACTCGTAGCCAAAGTAATGTCCGTGTTCAAAAAAGATCAGAGTGGCGAAGCTGCCAACGCAGCGATAGTTGTCTCACTGGACAATTAGGCACAGCACCGGCCCCGAGCCAGTCGGCTTACCTCATGGAAGTTGTTCGTGTTAGCACCGTAGCCCAGCTGTTACAACGCTAGGGCCAATTGACTAGCCCGGCGATATTCGCCGTATTCCGCTCAAGAAGGCCGCCTGTCATTCCGTTTGAATCGATATGGAGTGGAAACCGGCGACGAGACTGATTGCCGGTACGGTCCTCACGGTATCGCTACTAGCGTTGGCCATCGCAGCTGTGGCAGGCGGTCTGAAGGTGTCCCGATCAGAATCGACCGAATCTGCAATCTCAACAATCCCTTCCACGTCGTCTCTGCCCGATGAGCTACCGTCATCGATCGAGGCATCTGGCCCCCAACTGGTCTGGGAGGAAAATTTCGACCAGTTCCGGCCCGTCTACTGGCAAAAAGAACACTCTGCGTTCGGGCATGGGAATGATGAGCTGCAGTGTTATCGACCTCGCAATGTCGAAGTACTCGATGGCAACTTGGTGCTGCGTGCGGTTCGGGAGGTGTACGCCTGTCCCCAAGGCTCAGTCCGAGAGTACACCTCGGGGATGGTGCGTAGCACTGGCGTTACCTTCCAGCCTGGCCAGAGAATCGAGTTTCGCGTCAAGGTAGATCCCGTTTCAGCTGAAGATCAGCGAGGGCTCTGGCCTGCACTCTGGGCGTCCAATTGGAATGGTAACGGTTGGCCCGTTGGCGGCGAACTAGATTGGCTCGAGTACGTCGGCACCACGCCGTTTGACTCGCACCATTCGATCCATTTCGCTGATGGCGCCGGGGAGCACCAGAGCATCCCCAAAGCAGTAGCTCGACCAGACCGCTTTTCTAACGATTGGCATACCGTAACGTTCGACTGGACCACCGACCTGGTTTGGTATGTCGACGGGCTTGAGGTCCAGCGCATCAGTGTCGACTCGGTGGATGCGCTTGGTGATCCGTTTGGTCAGCCCGCCGCTCCAATAACTGAGCTGCGAATCAACTTCGCGTTGGGAGGAAACTGGCCGGGACCAGTCGGCAACACGGCTGTAGACGAATTCGGGACGACAGCGTTCCTCGTCGACTACGTTCGGATCTTTGATCTGCCATCGTGAATCAGGAGCGATCAATCGAGTCACCAGCCTCTGCTACTACCAAGACGATGGCAGCTGGCGTCGAGGTGTGATCGGTAGCAAATCGGCGCCGATGTGAGGCGAACTTCGCCGGTGTCTCAACAACAGTTGAAATGACTGGACCTGTTTCGAATCGAACCTGGCCGCTGCGACTTGACAGACCCTAAATAACAAGTTAGTTATATAGTTATCATGAAGACTTTTGATGACGAAGGCCAGCGAGCCATTCTCGAACCGCTGACAACCATCGAAATGGAACATATTTTGAAAGCACTGGCGTCTTCTCGACGCCTGCTGATTCTCGAATGGCTCAAAGATCCGAAATCTCATTTTCCGCCCCAGGTTCACGGCGATCAAGAAAAGCACGGCGTGTGTACCCAATTCATCGCTGAAAAGTTGGCGGTCAGCCAACCCGCTACGTCACGCCATCTAAAGTTACTCTCACAGGCCGGACTGGTAACTGCTTCACCGGTCAAAGGGTGGACGTATTACCGTCGGAACGAATCAAACCTGAGTCGGTTTACTCGGCAGCTGTCCACCGAGCTATAGCCAACCCATTTCGCAAGAACAAACGCACTTACTCACCGATTATTAGATCCGAAATCCAACAGGAGAAGCAATGCACGAATCACTAGTAGACAAAGTTGTCATCGTTACCGGATCTGCCAACGGGATTGGCAAGGCCATCGCCGAACGGTTTGCTGGTTGTGGAGCGAAAGTAGCGATCAACGATGTCGACGACGAAAGCGTTGCTGCCGTGGTCGCAGCTATCAACGACTCGGGTGGCCAGGCTATGCCTGCGGTAGCTGACGTCTCCGATTCGTCGGCTGTTCAAGTAATGGTCGACGCAGTCATGGCGGAACATGGCCGAGTTGATGTCCTAGTTAATAACGCTGGCATTATCTCTCCGATGCTTCATTTCTTCGAAGCCGACGAAGCGTGGTGGCGCCGAATTATCGATGTAAACCTGACCGGTCATTTTCTCTGTTCCCATCCGATTGCCCGAATCATGGCTAAGCAAGGAGGCGGCGCAATTATCAACATGAGTTCAGGTGGCGCCACTCAAGCCCACCGTTCCTTCACTGCCTATGACGCCACCAAAGGCGGCATCGAAGCGTTGACTCGTGCAATGGCCTTAGACCTTGGCCCGTACGGCATTCGAGTGAACGCACTGATGCCTGGATCAATCGACTCCACCGGATTAACCGATGAGGAACTTGTGTACCGGGGCGAGAATATCCCGTTAGGGAAAGTTGGCCGATCGTACGATATGACCGGTGCGGCGATTTTCTTAGCTTCCGATGATGCCTCATACATTACGGGCGACATCATCAAAGTGGACGGTGGGATGACAGCTCAGCAGCGCTCCGCCACAGTTGACATAAAGCCACCATCAGAGTTCCCGAATGTTGAGGATTTGTGATGCCAAACCCTAATTCAGAAAATTCCCCTACCAGTGCTGCCAGCGGTATTCGTATCGGTGCCGACGTTGGCGGCACCTTCACCGACATTGTCGTCGAGTTCGCCGATGGAACCTTTGAATCGACAAAGGTACTAACAACCCATGATGCTCCTGAACAAGGCATTCTTAGCGGCATCACCGAAGTCGCACAAGCGGCCGGCATCAAGCTAAGCGACGTCGACCAAGTACTCCATGGAACGACGTTGGCCACCAACGCCCTGATCGAACGAAAAGGGGCGAAGACCGCTCTGGTCACAACCGAAGGTTTTCGAGACGTTATCGAAACGAGGACCGAGAGCCGCTTCGAACAATACGATCTCAACATCGAACTTCCTCGCCCCCTAATCGAGCGCGCTGATCGATTCGTAGTTACAGAACGACTCGACGCCAAAGGTGATGTTCTTATTCCCTTCGATGACGATTCAGCTCACCAAGCCGTCGCGGCGATCACTGCTGGCGGATATGACTCGGTCGCAGTCGGCTTCCTCCATAGCTACCGCAACTCCATCAACGAACGTCGCTTCAGGGAACTACTACAGGCTGAGCTTCCCGACGTAGCGGTTTCGATAAGTAGCGAAGTCTCGCCCCAAATGCGAGAGTACGAGCGATTTAACACCGTGTGTGTCAACGCCTACATCCAGCCGCTCATGGCCAGCTACCTCGTTCGTCTCCGGACCGAACTCAACAATCGGGGAGCCGGTTGCCCGCTATACCTAATTCACTCTGGCGGCGGACTGATATCAGTTGAAACCGCTGCCAGCTTCCCAGTCCGACTAGTCGAGTCTGGCCCAGCTGGCGGCGCCATTTTCGCTGCTGACCTCGCTTCTCGGTACGGGCGAGATCGCGTTCTCGCTTACGACATGGGTGGAACCACTGCGAAGATCAGCCTCATCGAAAACTATGATCCCCAAACTGCGAAAACTTTTGAAGTCGACCGGTCAGCCCGGTTTAAGAAGGGGAGCGGAATGCCAATTTCGATCCCGGTTATCGAAATGATCGAGATAGGCGCCGGCGGCGGTTCAATCGCTTCGGTAGACACCCTCTCTCAAATTCGCATTGGACCTCGAAGCGCTGGCTCTGAACCAGGCCCAGCTGCGTATGACCTTGGCGGTACCGAAGCCACAGTCACTGACGCGAACGTCCAACTTGGCCGCCTCCATCCGGACACGTTCGGAGCTACCGATATCAGCCTTTCACAACCTCTCGCTAGTCAAGCAATTACCTCCTCAGTAGGCGACCGTCTTAACCTTGACGCCGAAACTGCTGCTATTGGTATTTCCGAGGTTGTAGACGAGAACATGGCTAACGCCGCTCGGGTCCATGCCGTAGAAAACGGCAAAGACCTAACCGGCTACTCCCTTATCGCGTTCGGCGGTGGAGCTCCGTTACACGCCGGCCGACTGATGGACAAACTCGGGCTACATGAGCTGATCATTCCTTCCGGTGCCGGTGTCGGCTCAGCCATCGGCTTCCTCCGGGCGCCCTTTTCCTATGAAGCAATCCGAAGCTTCTTCACCACAACCGCCGAGCTCGACTACGTGGGCGCCAACTTGATGCTGGCAGAACTTGAGCATGAAGCTATGACCTTTGTCCGCGAAGGCACCGACGCCGACGTCACTGTCCAACGTCAAGTGTCAATGCGATATGCCGGACAAGGCTGGGAAATTCCAGTAACCCTCGACAACGGCCTCTTCGACGAGTTCGCAGCCCAACTTCTGGCCGCCAAATTCACCAAAGTCTACGAGGAGTTTTTCGGTAGGGCCATCGACGGATTGCCGATCGAGGCCGTCAGTTGGGCGGTGCGAGTTGCTTCGAACGTTGAAAAGCCTTCACCAGTTGCGATCTCAGCTACACCATCGGTCGACTACCGCTCGGGCAAAGCGAAAACGCCAGACGGTCTGTCCACTCGATCGTTGTTCGACCCGGCAACCAGCACCCGAATCGACGCGGCAGTTGTGAGAAGAGACGATCTCAACCCCGGCGATGGGGTTGATGGTCCCGCTATCGTCGTCGAACAACAAACGACGACTATTGTCGGCTCAAATCATCGGTGTCTGATGCAATCAGATAGATCGCTTGTCGTCTCCAATCGAAACTCGACATCACTAGTGGGAGAACTACTATGAGCACAGATGAGCTCCACAACCAAGTCATGTGGAACCGGCTTATTTCGATAGTCGAGGAACAGGCACTGACATTAGTCCGGACTGCATTCTCAACGTCAGTCCGAGAAGCCGGTGATCTTTCGGCGGGCGTATTCGATAAGCAAGGAAGAATGGTAGCCCAAGCAGTAACCGGCACCCCCGGACACGTCAATACTATGGCGGCTGCTGTTCCTCACTTCATCAACGACATTGGTCCAGAACGGATCTATCCCGGAGACGTCTATTTGACTAACGACCCGTGGAAAGGCACTGGGCACCTTCACGACATCACAGTCACCACGCCAGTCTTCCGAGGCGAGACTCTGATCGGTTTCTTCGCCTCTACTGCTCATGTCGTCGACATCGGGGGCCGAGGTTATGGACCCGACGGCCACGAAGTTTACGAAGAAGGAATCCGCATCCCGATAATGAAATGGTCCGAACGAGGTGAGCTGAACGAGGACTTAGTCTCGATGCTTCACCACAACGTTCGAGAATCCGACCAAGTCGTCGGCGACATTCATGGTCTCGCTGCCTGCAACGAGACCGGTCGTCGACGTTTACTCAACATGCTTGACGAGTTCGGATTGAACGACATCGAGAAGCTGGCCGGGTTTGTGTTCGATCGAACCAGGAGCGCCACGTTAGACGCTCTTAAGAACGTCCCGCCCGGCACCTATCGCAATGAGATGACCGTCGACGGCTACGACCACCCAGTTGACCTTGTGGCTACGATCACCGTGACCACCGATGGTATGAACGCTGACTTCACCGGCACTTCGCCAGTGAGTAAATTCGGGATCAACGTGCCGATCACCTACGCCCAAGCCTACTTCACCTACGCCATGTTGGTTGCCTTGGCCCCCGAGCTGCCGAACAACTACGCATCGCTGTTCCCGTTTACAGTCAGCGCTCCACCGGGAGTGATCCTCAATGCTGAGCATCCCGATCCAGTATCGGTCAGGCATATTCTGGGTCACTTCGTCACCGATTTATGCCTAGGGGCTTTGGCTTCAGCGCTACCCGAGGTCATTCCCGCCGAAGGCTGCGGAGCGCTTTGGAACTTCCAGGCCAGCGCTCGAGCCGCTGACCCAGAGCGGCCACTTCCCCCAGTCGAGCTTCTAATGTTCAACAGCGGAGGTACTGGGGCCCGACCTCACCTTGATGGTCTGACATCCACTGCGTTTCCATCGGGCGTTCGGACAATGTCTACTGAAGCAACCGAACAAGTTGGTCCGATGATTATTTGGCGCAAAGAGATCCGCCCCGACAGCGGTGGACCGGGCAAGCAACGGGGCGGGCTCGGCCAAATAATGGAACTAGGCGCCAGTGATGGCTATCAACTCGAATTCTCAGCCATGTTCGACCGAGTCGAGCATCCGGCCAGAGGTCGCAATGGTGGAGGTAACGGCGCAACCGGTCAGGTCTATTTGGACGACGGAACCGCCTTCTCAAGCAAAGGCAAACAGACCATTCCAGCTGAGCGACGACTAGTTCTTGAACTGCCAGGCGGTGGAGGATTCGGAGATCCGGCCGAGCGAGATCGAGCAGCTGAGCAGTTCGATCTTGAGCAAGGCTACGTCACAAAGGCTGCGTCAAAAACCCCGATCGACAACGTGGCGAAGAACGGCTCGGATGACGACTAAACGCAGCGGCGGCGAACTCGTTGTTGCCTGCCTCGAAGCCCAAGGGGTTGACACAGCATTCGGCGTGCCTGGTGAAAGCTTCTTGGCCGTCCTCGACGGACTGGTTGATTCGCCAATTCGGTTCATAGGGTGCCGTCAAGAGGGCGGGGTGACCTACGCAGCTGAAGCATGGGGGAAACTGAACCGAAAACCAGGAATTGGCTTCGTGACTCGCGGACCAGGAGCTACCAACGCCTCCGTTGGACTCCACACCGCCATGCAAGATTCAACCCCGATGATTTTGTTCGTCGGTCAAGCTTCAACAACCCACCTTGGGCGAGAAGCGTTTCAGGAGATCGCGTACGAGCAGTTCTTTGGCCCGTTGGTCAAATGGGTAACCCAGATCAACGAGGTTGACCGAACCCCCGAACTTATCAGCCGAGCATTTTCAATCGCTCAGACGGGAAGACCTGGTCCAGTCGTCGTATCGCTACCCGAGGACGTACTCGCTGCTACCACCGACGTAGTCCCAGGTAAACCAGTACGGATAGCCAAGGCTGGGCCATCGCCGAGCGACGTCGACGAGTTGCTGGAACTGGTCGGTAACGCAACCAAACCCCTGGTGCTCGTTGGCGGGGGAGGCTGGACTGAGAACGGCTCGATTGCTCTTCAACAGTTCGTCGAAGCAAATCAACTTCCAACTGCGACCGTTTTTCGGTATCACGATCTCATCGATAACTTCTCCGACTGCTACATAGGTGACGCTGGCGTGGGGATGCAACCTCATGTTGTCAAAGCAATTACCGAAGCCGATGTACTCTTGGCCGCTGGAATCCGATTCGGGGAGATGACAACCGGTGCCTACACGTTGTTCGATCTTCCCGACCCACAACAGACAGTTATTCACGTCCACCCTTCAGAACGTGAGCTGGGCAAATTGGTACAAGCCGATCTACCGATCCAGTCGTCGCCGAACACACTGTTTGAGGTGCTAGCTGGCCGGTCGACCACCTCTGAACGATCGCTTTCAACCGCCAGTCGAGCCGATTGGACCCGAAATCTACGGGCGGCTCACCAACAAGCGCTCATTGCGCCGCCACAACCCGGGGCCCTAGACATGGCCGAAATCATGATTTGGCTCCAAGATAACCTGCCAGCCGACGTAGTGATAACTAACGGTGCTGGCAACTTTTCAATATGGCCAAACAAACACTTCAGTTACGGGCCTGACGCCCGATTGCTAGCGCCTCAAAGCGGATCAATGGGTTATGGGCTACCGGCTGCTATCGCTGCAAAAGTGGCGGAGCCGGAACGACTGGTCGTTTGCTTCGCCGGAGACGGCGATATTCAAATGAACCTCCAAGAACTCGGCACCGCTATGCAGGAAGACGCTCAACCGGTCGTACTTGTCTTAAACAACTCGATGTACGGGACGATTCGCATGCACCAGGAGAAGGCGTTTCCTAACCGGACAAGTGGTACCGACATCACGAATCCTGACTTCGTGGCTCTTGGTCACTCGTATGGATTCCACGCCGAGCGGATCGACGCCACCGATCAGTTCGCTGATGCATTCGCTCGCGCTATCGCATCGAAAACCGGCGCATTGTTGGAGCTGATGGTTCCGCCGACGATGCTAAGTCCGACGCTGTCGGTTGATGACGCTCGAGAAACTGGCGGACCCAAAATCTGAGTTTTCGACGAAGCCGTCAGCACGTCCCCGGTCGGCGGAAATCGGCTAGCTAAAGCCGATTTTCATGAAACTCATGAATTTGCGTGATCGCTGCAACTTTTCTCCTTGTTGAACGCAACACAGGATTACAACAATGTAATTGGGTGTCGGGAGAACAAAGTGAATTTACGAATGAAGCAAGCCGTCTATGCCGCGATGGGAGTGCTACTCCTCGCCGGTGGACTGATCGTTATGATCCAGGGAGCCTCAGCCAGCTCAGAACCGGTGGCTGAAGGTTTGACTATTCGCCTCGCTGGAGATGGCTGGTGGCAAGTACAAGACAGCGACAACAACTATGCCAATATCTGTGAGGGCGAAATTAGCTCTTGCCAAGTTCCCCACGCTGGAACCTACCAAGTCATCAACCACACAACAGGCGAAAAATGGAACATCAACGCGTCGCCGTCAAGCCCCTCGGCAGACAGATCTGACGAGGTTCAAGACGAGCAAACTGAAAGAGACAACAGTGGGTCGCGCCCTGCAGCGCCAGTTGCCGACGGGATGACTATTCGGATCACCGGAGATGGCTGGTGGCAGGTTCAAGACAGCGACAACAACTATGCCAATATCTGCGAGGGCGAAATCAGCTCTTGCCAAGTTCCCCACGCTGGAACCTACCAAGTCATCAACCACACCATTTCACAAAAGTGGAACATCACCATAGGAGCGGAGTCGACTGAGGCGGCTGGTGATTCTGGAAACACCAACCGACTAAATACGCCGGTGTTTCGTTCGGTCGCAACAAGTAACGACGGCTACGTCTCTGTGATCTGGGCCCCGACCGATAACGCTGACGGTGTACATGTGTATCGCGACGATCAAAAGGTGGCGACCGTAACATCTGGAAACGTCTTCAATGACTACGAGGGACGTGTTGGTTCCAGCTATCAACTGGTCGCCTTTAAGGACAACCAAGAGTCCGAAAAGTCTGAATCGAAAGCGGCAGCCGCTGCGACCGAGGGGGCATGGTCAAGCCTTTCAGCTGAAGGGGCCGAAATCTTTTGGACGCCGCAACCAAACACCAGCTACGCAATCAGCCGCCAAGACAAGGGCGGAGCTATTCGACCCAACCGAGGAACGGTTCTCGCCAGGAATCTAACCAATGGCTTCTTTCTTGATGAAAACCCTAGACGGGGGGCAAGCTACGGCATCGAGGGCACGCGCTCAGATGGCACCGTCTTGCCGGTAGTAACAGTTGCACCTAACTATGACTCCTCGGCCGCACCCACCGAACCAACTGCGTTCGAACTGACGATTGAATGGCGAGGAGCCGGCGAATACCGAGTGGCTTCGCTTACCAGCGGATTCGAATGCACTAAGAACGCCGAACCGGGACAACGATACTGCGATGTTCCTTCGCCTGGCGACTACCGTGTCACCCACATGGAATCCGGCGCAACCTGGATCGTGACCGCGAAACGGTCGCCGATCACCCCCACGGTCACAATCATCAACGGAGTCAGGGTTGCGGGTATCAATACTGACTACGGATCGATTCTGATTCCCAAGGACGCGGCCGAGGTCAAGGCAATTACTGGCATTAATCCGCTTCCTCCGGGGGGAGTCACCTTTAGCTCAAGCTTCCGTTCGACCTTTGCAGCTAAGAGCAACCCGCCTGACGGCAACAAAGTAATTTACTCGGTCACCAAGCCAGGAAAGACGGCGCAAGAAACGTCGAGCCAAGGGACCATCATCGTGTCGGTCTATAAGAAAGGTTCCGATGGAGGTCCGGGCGACACGCTTGGGCATTGGATTCACGGTGAATATGTCAGCTCGGAAGAGTACAAAGAGCGGGTCGACAAACATCTTGACAGAATAGACGCTGTTAGCGATCTCAACCCTGGAAAGAAGGGCTTTAAGGCGCTGGTACGCCACGCATACAAGTACATCACGGAAAATGTCGGGACCGCGGCCCCTGATAAGGATGACAACGATGACGATGAACCTGGGTGTCAGAATTCAATTCATTGCGGCGGTCACCAAGATCTCGACAACGATGGTCTCCCCAATTGGCTAGACGACGATGACGATGGTGACGGCATCAACGACAACATCGATGGAGATTCGTCTACCCCGTACTCTCGAGACACCGATGGCGACGGAATCAATGATTTAGAAGACTTCGACGACGATAATGACGGCATTCCTGATGATCTCGACCTCGACGCTGACGGCGACGGAATCCCACATAGCGAGGACCAAGACGATCGCAACCCAGACGTCGGTCGGGCCCCGGGTGGAAATAGCGGCGGCGACAACAGTGGTGGTGACGACAGCAACGGCGACACTAATTCCGGCGGGACGCCAACCACAACCGGGGGCGGCGATACCAATACCGATGGCGGCCCTGGCGGTTTAACCGGCGGAGGTCAGCAGCAGCAACACAACACCACCGGCGGCAACGACTCAGGCAACAACGACTCAGGCAACAGTGGAGGAACGCCAAGTAGCACCGGTGCTGGAGGCGGGTCCAACAGCGGTTTCAACATGGCCTAACCGGGTTAGGTTGGCCGGTAGCCAAAGGGGCACCAACAAAGCGCAATACAACCCTGCCCGATCGGCACCCACAACGTTGTGGGTGCCGATCGGGCAGCTTTACCATGATTCGAAATCGGAGCTAGTAGCAGACCCAAACCAGACTCCGGCCCAATCCACACAACTCGGTCTACGCTGTTAGGCGATGGAGAACCACAATGGCTACCCACCTCGCTGATACCGGCCTACCAATAGAAGCGGTCATTGATCAGATCCGTGACGCTCTTGATCAGCAGGGGACTGCGGTTCTAACCGCTGAGCCAGGCGCAGGCAAAACAACAGTGGTCCCATTACGGCTGCTCGGTGAGCCATGGTTGGGCGATCGGCAGAAGATCGTTGTGCTCGAACCACGACGAGTAGCGGCCCGCGCTGTTGCTCGTCGAATGGCATCACTGCTCGGTGAGCGAGTTGGTCAGACCGTTGGGTGGCGAACTCGCGATGACCGAAAGGTCAGCCGCGAAACGAGAATAGAAGTCGTGACCGAGGGAATTCTCACTCGCCGTCTGCAATCCGACCCGACATTGCCCGGTGTCGGAGTCCTTTTGTTTGATGAGTTTCATGAGCGAAGTGTTCACGCCGACCTCGGACTAGCGTTGGCCCTCGAAGCTCGCGAAGCCTTTCGCGAGGACTTAAGAATTCTCGTAATGTCAGCCACAATCGACGCCGAGTCTGTAGCCAAGCTGATCGGAAGCGGGTCTGACCCGGCACCGGCAATTTCTTGCCCTGGCCGATCCTTTCCAATCGAGATCAAATGGTCGCCCCAAACCAAACGGGATCGGTTGGAGGATGCGGTGACTGCGGGGGTCGGCAAAGCCTTGGATCAGGCCGGCGACGTATTGGTGTTTTGTCCAGGCATCGGTGAGATCCGCCGCTCGGTCGAACGAATTAGCGCAACTTGGCCTGACCTCTACGTCGTGCCCCTTTACGGCGGGCTCGACAGCGGCGATCAGGACGCCGCGCTTCGTCAACACCCGGACCGCCGAAGAGTTGTTGTATCAACCGATCTCGCCGAGACCTCGTTAACCGTTGACGGAATCGGGTCGGTAGTTGATTCTGGACTTGCCCGCCGCCCCCGATACGACCCCGCCAGCGGCTTGTCAAAGCTCGTTACCGTGAAAATCCCGAAGGCCTCGGCCGATCAACGAGCTGGACGGGCCGGGCGACTCGGGCCCGGTTTGGCGATCCGACTTTGGTCTAAGGTCGAACATGCGGCCCGACTTCCTCATGAGCCAGCTGAACTTCTACAGGTTGATCTAGCTTCGTTGATCCTTGAGTCCAAAGCTTGGGGTGCAGCCAATTTGGCTGATTTAAGGCTGCTTGATCAACCAAGCGAAGCGGCGATAGACGACGGGGTCGAGGTCCTGGCCATGCTTGGAGCGATCGACAAGGACGGAGGAATTACCGCCGAGGGGCACACTATGCTCAAGCTTCCATTGCATCCTCGATTGGCGGCGATGGTGGTCTCTGCCGGCGATGGGCCGTTGGCCTCAACCGCTGCGGTTCTGGCCGGTTTGCTATCGGAGCGCGATGTGCTCGGTGGACGACCAACTGAACGACCCGTTGACTTGTGGACTCGGGTGCAGCTCATTGTCGATCGCGATTTTCGACGGGCCGACGCTGATGGCCGAGCTATTCAAACAGCTAGAACTCGATCGCGGGAGCTGGCGGAACGAGCAGGGGTGACGTTCTCGCCTTCTTCTATCCACGCCGACGACCTTGGTAGAACTTTGGCTATGGCTTACCCAGATCGACTAGCCCAAAGACGCGCTGGACAAGGAGGCCGGTTCCGACTCCGCACTGGGCTCGGCGCCGACATCAACCGCTCAGATCCGATGGCTCATGAAGATGCCCTAGTAGTAGCTGAGGTTTCCGGGTCAAAACGAAATGCGCGAATTCTGCGGGCGGCCGCTATTGACCCAATAGACATAGAGCTTGGCTTTGCCTCCGAGATCTCAGAACAGGTCTATTTTGGTTGGGACAACGACCGAAACGACCTAGCGAGTCGAGCGGAGCGACGGCTCGGGTCACTTGACCTTGGGACCCATGATCAACAAATTGCGCCTGGTCCCGCAGCGGTCGAGGCATTGATCGATCAGATCGTCGCTACCAAGTTGGATGTGTTGACGTGGTCGAAGCGTTCGTTAAACCTTCAGGCCCGGGTTGCCTATGCTTTACAAAATCAGACCTTGCTTCCTCGTCGACTAGACGGCCACGAACTGCGTTCAATAACAACCGAGGCCATCCTCGACGCGGCACCCGACGTCTTTGGAGGCTGGCTCGATACAGCCACTAAAAGAGTCGACCTAGAAAACCTGGATATCGAGCTCGTCTTGAGGACCTATCTTGGGTGGGAGTTCTGCCGGGTTCTCGACGAGCAGCTTCCAACAAGCTACGAGCTACCAAGCGGGCGCTGCGTCGACATAGACTACGTCGCTGATCCGCCTCGGATCTCGACTCGGGCGCAAGATCTCTACGCTTTAGCAACATCGCCTACGTTGCTCGGCGGAGCGGTCCCTATCGCCTGCGAGTTGTTGTCGCCGGCCAATAGACCGATTCAAATTACTTCTGACCTTGCCGGTTTCTGGAAGGGGAGTTGGGCTGAAGTTCGCAAGGACATGGCGAGTCGGTACCCGAAACACGATTGGCCGGCTGACCCTCAAGCCCTGTGACACGCCAGCAGGTTCCGAACCTGGATCCCTCGAGGCCTGTCGACCCGAAAGCGTATCGACGAGATGTAAGCTCGAACGATGACGCATCGATGTGGATGGGCTGGAAGCACGGAAGTCTACGTTGACTACCACGACAACGAATGGGGTATGCCGACCACAGATCCTCATCGCCTGTTCGAGAAAATTTGCCTTGAGGGATTTCAGTCTGGACTTTCATGGCTGACGATTTTGAACAAGCGTCCCCGATTCCGTGAAGTGTTCTCTGAGTTCGATTTCGAGATCGTTGCCGGTTACCAGGAGCGTGATGTCGAACGATTGCTCGATGATGCTGGAATTGTTCGCCATCGGGGAAAGATCGAGGCCACCATCAACAACGCCAGGCGGGCCTGCGAAATGGTCGAGCAAGAAGGATCTTTGGTGGAATGGGTCTGGCAGTGGGCATTGCCTGAGCCATTGAAGCCGCAGTCTGAGGTGCCAGCCAAAACTGACCGTTCGGCAGCGCTTGCGAAAGAACTCAAACGAAGAGGATGGAAGTTCTTTGGCCCAACGACTGCCTACGCCTTTATGCAGTCAGAGGGATTGGTCAACGACCATGACCACAATTGCTTAGCCTTCGCCCCGAGCGAGAATGCTCGCCAAAAAATGCTGAAGGGCCGACAGCTACGGCCCGATGAGGCACAGTAACTGTCGGCCCGACAAGAGCTCGAAATCTACTATCTGAGCGGCTGGTGTTAGGTCACAGAAACGGCGAAACCGTGAATATCTCGAATTGTTGC
Organism: uncultured Acidimicrobiales bacterium; assembly: GCA_937922805.1. Lineage (GTDB taxonomy): Bacteria > Actinomycetota > Acidimicrobiia > Acidimicrobiales > SZUA-35 > JAHELU01. The sequence goes on from CALAJV010000002.1 coordinate 36,067, forward strand.
CGCCGCCACCTCGGGCATAGCGGCCTCGAAAAGAGCATCGCCAGCGTGGCACGTTCCGTTGACCGTTCGACTTACCGTAGCGACCCCCGCATCCACAAGTTTTTGGGCGAACGCCAGTCCTTCGTCACGGAGTGGGTCAAGTTGGTTTACCGAAATAACGTGTGGCGGGAGGCCTTGGAGCTCGCTTGTCTTGGCATGGTACGGCCAGCACAAGGCATTTTCGGCATTGGCGCCGTCGGGGTCGTAGGCCTTAGCGAGCGCTCCCATGTTGGCAACGTTTAGGAAGTAATCATCGTTTTCAAATAACGAGGCCAGGTGTGGGTCTTTCGACGCGTATGCATTCGAAATGTACGGGCACATCGCGTACACACCGGCTATCTGTTCCAGCCAGCCTTCCTTTGATGCTTTCAGCGTAGTTGCAATCGACAAATTGCCGCCACCAGACTCTCCGGACATGATGACCGTTGAGACGCCCAACGACTCTCTGTTCTCCGTAACCCAGCGCACGCTGCTGGCACAATCGTTGAGTCCGGCCGGGAACGGGTGGGGTCCAAGCTCCCCGGCACCATTTCGAAACTCCACACCGACAACAACCATCCCGGTCGCAGCAAGCAAGTCGCGCCAGCGTTGGTAGCCAGCTCCAGAGGCTTTGAGGATTACCATGCCGCCGCCATGGGTATGAACGACACACGGCAGTGGGCCAGCTACACCGGTCGGTTTGTGGATATAGAGGGTAATGTCGTTGTCGTCTTCGCCCTTAATCACTTCGGTATATGACTCGACTCCTGAAACTGGTTCTAGTTGACCGAACAAGGCGTCGAACAACATCTCGTAACCTGGTTCGGCCGCCTCGCAGTATTCGAGGATGGAATCAAGAGGCGAATCCGCTGAACATTTACAGTCCAGCGGCTCTACAGAAATGACCGCAGAAGACACCTAGCGTAGTCAACCAACCACGAAGTGAGGGATGCGGCGTACGTTGACCTACTGTGCGAGGCATTGTCGTGTTTATCGCTAGGTAAATCTACCGTATGCCCGCCCGCTGGCGTTTGGGCCCCCTTGGCAGTATTCGTTTAACCGACTACTGTCATAGGCGGAGTCCGCTGGGTTATCGATGTTCGTGACCCTTCGCGTCGATTGGGCACTTTGGTCGAGAGCAGCTGCAAATGACACCACAGAGCGGAGTGACTGAAAAGCCGCGCTCTTCGGAGCCATCAGCGACAGCTGGCAATTCGCCTACAACTGTCGTGGCCGACGCTGATGGTGTTCCTCGACCATTAACTCGCAACGAACGAACTCGGTTGACAACTCCTGTTCCGAAGCCTTCGGCTCCTGTGCTTAAGTCTCCGGCGTTGCGGTCGCCAACAATGCGATCGAGAGCGCCTCGCTCCGCAACACCCCCATCGACTCAGTTGCGAACAGGATCCCAACGATCGGACGAGCTTTCCGAGGTCGAGGACACAACGTCGGGCAAGACGCCATCTGGTCCGGTTTCAATGGCCGAAACAACGTCGATTCCGCAATCGTTGGCTGCGTCGTTGCCGTCGGCGACCACCCTGGCTGCGACTCGACCAAGTCCGGTAAACCCAATTGCTCGACAGGTCCCTGCTCCGACCGCCGAAAAGCCAGTCGTCGATGCGACACCACCGACGGTCACCGACAGCCCGATCATTGACCGTACGACTTCCACTGTGCTGGGACCACCGAGCCAATCACCGCCCGAAGTTGAAAACACCGTATTGTTCGGACCCGACACCCCTCAACACGATCTTGCGTCGGTGCCGCCAACTTGGGGTGAGTTCAACGAACCAGACTTTGTTCAGCCCCATCGAGGACGAAGCATCGCCATTTCGTTGTTCGCTGTTGCCGTCGTGCTAATTGTACTCGGAGTACTATTTCTACCTTCTCCACTCCAAGGCCGGTTTCGACAAAATGACGACCGGGTGGAGTCGACGGGCGACACCGAACCTGCGCCACTGATCACCCGGCCAGCTGGTGACCTGAGTGCCATACCGATCGACCAAGATGGCGAGACGCTCGAGCCCCTCGCCGGGATTGGCGACAGAGGCGGTATTGCTGACGGGGAATCGACTGACTTGTCCGAAATCGGATCTACCGGAACTCCTGAAATTGTTGGTCCCGGCACCGAAGCAGGGCCCTCGACCACAGTAGAAGAAACAACGTCCACTTCGGTCTGGATTGAGCCAACGGTCGAACCCAAAGAGCAATGGATCGCTACAGATGCTGGCGTCGCATTGCCAGATGTCCTCTTCAAGATCCGATTCTGTGAATCGACCAATAACTACCAGTCTGCGAACGGAACGTCATCGGCCAGGGGTGCGTATCAATTCTTAACCAAGAGTTGGAATTGGTATGGTCACGCTGCTGAATATGGGGTTGCCTCGGCCAATCTTGCGACACCGGCCCAGCAAGATCAAGCTGCGCTCAAGACCTTCGAGCAAGACGGCGCTCGGCCGTGGGCTGAGAGTCGGGCTTGCTGGGACAGCGCCGACATCGACCCTCGGTATCGCACTGCCAGACCTAAAACTACTCCGACAACCTCAGCTCCGCCTGCATCATCAACCTCGGTAGCGGAAACCACAACCACCGTGGCGTCAAGCACTTCAGAAGCTCCGACCACGACAACTTCAACTTCGGCAAGTACAACTTCTGCAAGCACGACAACCGCCTCCAACGGCTCATCATCAACTCAACAGCAATCCTCCTCATCGACAACCGGCGGCTAGACCGGGGCCCAAAGTCGCCCAGTTGCTGGGGTGACTGAACCTATCGACTTTCTTTGTACAATGGTGCAGAGTCATTTTATGTTTGAGCCCTACAGGTTTTCACCGGTGGCTCATTTCGTTTCAGATTGGAGTGGGAATTGTGAAACAAACATCTCTGCTACGCGGGCTGTTGGCCCGTAGACCGTTGCAGGCTCTGCTGGTTTTGTCGGTTGCATTTCTCGCAATCGGTGGCATTCAAGCCGAAGCGCAAAGCCATCCGGTGTGCTCTTCGTCGATCATCGACTGGGACGGCGACGGATGGGGCTGGGAAAACAACAAATCCTGCACCATGCCCACCGACAACAACGACAACACCGACAACGTCACGGTCCTGCTAATGATGGGCCAATCAAATTCGCTTGCATTGAACACCAGCGTAAGCCTCAACGGCAATGGCGTTCCGAACGGTCAAGACAGCTCGAATTCAAATGTGATTGTTTGGACCGATAGCGGTTCGTGGGAGACTGCAAGCCTTTGCAACCAAGTCTGGCATCGACACACATCTAATTGGCGTGACGGCTATCAGTACAGTACTCACCCGGCGACACCGGACGGTGGCTGCCAAAACAGTCCAGCATTTCATTTCGCCAAGGGAATTCAAGCGTCACAAGGTGGCACGGTTGCCATAATCCCATCGGCTAACAACGGCCAAGAGATCCAAGACTGGTACGTCGATGACTCTTCGTGTCAGCTGGGGCCAAAGCCAACCCGAATTCCATCTCGGCAAGGCGACGGGCTCGGTGGAGGACACGGCAGTTACGTTCGAGGCAAAGTAGAGGCTGCGCTTCCGAAACTCCAGCAGGCGTATCCGAATGCCAACTATCAGGTCGACGTAATCGGCTGGCTCCAAGGCGAAGCTAACAATGGTCAACCTGACTATGACGAAAAGCTTGAATACCTCGTCGACGGCTTCCGTTGCGAGAATTGGTACAACGTAAATGAGAATAGCTCGAATGTTCGATTCGTAGCGGCCCTTATCGCTGAGAGTAACAACGATCCGGCCAAGACCGGAGCCGTGCTGCTAAACAATCGGATTCGGTCGTTTGCAAACAGCAGATCCTACGTCCGATACTACGATTCCAGCGGTCTGGCACTTCTTCCATCAGGCCAGTACTACAACCCTCATTTCACTGGAAGCTCGGTCCGCACCATCGGCTCTGGACTAGCGGGTCAGTACAACAGCTCTCCGAACTGATACTCCTGCACAACAGCTAGCGCAGCCCTGCCGCTAAGATAAGGCGGTGGGGCTGACGCTCGAAGCCAGAGAGATGCTGGCGGTAGGAACTGCGATACCCGTGGAGACATATCTTTTCGTAGGTCAATGGCCATGACGAGCCAACAGCTGTTGCCTTCCGATTCTGGTGCTCCATTGCGAGAAATTTCGCTGCGGACGCTGCTGTGGATCTACCTTGCTATCCCGTTGATCGCGGTCTTGATCCTGGCCGATGGTGCGTTTGCCGACCAATGGCTGCGCCGCAACCTAACCACAGTTCCAGCCAATTACGTTGTCTTGGCGCTGATCTTCGGAACGCCCCATATCGTTGCCAGCAACCTAGTCCTAATCACGAACCGCGACTATCGGAAGCACTACCGCCGAGAGATCATGAGTATTTCGGCTGCGCTGTTGGTGGTATCGGTCGTGCTCGGCCTTACTTTGCCCCGAGAAGCTCTAATTGCGATCATCTCGGCCTGGACCGTCACCCACGTTGTCAAACAACAGATTGGAATAGGCAACTCGGCGTCACGACTGTCGGGGCCACTATTCAAGATCTGGACGTGGTCAGGGATTGCGGTCGGTACGTTATTCTACAACGCAATTTTCCAACGACGATTTTTGGCCGACTGGCTGACTGAATTTCGATGGGCAATTGGCACCTTGTCAGTTTTCGTCGTACTTTTAGGCGTCGGACTCTACCACCAGTCCCCAAACCAGCTCGGTCGACTCTGGTTGTCCGTCAATACTGCCACCATGTCACTGGCAGGGATTTTCTACTTACTGGACTATCCATTCTTCGCCATCTTGCTACCGCGACTCGTTCACGATGCCACCGCATTCGCAATCTACATTAACCACGACAGCAACCGAATCGGATCGGGGAGCGGGTCGTGGATCTATAAGCCTTTCGGGCCGTCACCACGACTGGCTGTTATTGCCCTGCCCGTTGCCGCCATCGTGCTGACTGCGATCATGCAGCACGGTGCTGATGATGCGGTGAATCGTGCCCTTCAAACAGTGGCTAGTTTCCAGATAGCCGAGCCAATCTCACTCGGTTTCGTCGGCTACCTCTCGTTCATGCACTACGCGTTTGAGTCGTTTACTTGGAAGGGCGACTCTCCCTACCGTCGATATCTAAAGCTGGTGGCCACGTAGAAGTTCGGTGGCCAGCAGGCTCGATCACCGAATGGGATTCTTGTAGGTGTCCAGATAGGTGATCTCTTCGACTGGGTCACGTTTTGCTCCTTTGAAATCAGTTCCCTTGGTATACGCCACTGGAAGCAGGCCAGCTTGACTCATATGCTCGGGAATGCCCAAAAGTTCGGCCGCTTCCTGCTCATGACCAAGGTGAAGAGTTGTATAGCAGCTGCCCAGCCCCCGGCTCCGGAGCGCCAACTGAAAACTCCACATTGCTGGGATTATCGACCCGAACAGTCCGGCAGCCGCGTTCGTGTCAGCTGTTTCAAGCCTCCCAATGATTAGTGGAATCACCATTACTGGAACTCGCTCCAGATTTTGGGCCAAATAATTGGCTGAGTCCATAACCCGACCAGTCTGCGATTCGGCGTCGACCGTCTTAGCTGCCTCAGCCAAATAGGCACCGCCGGCTCGGCGGTAGATGTCTGCTAGTTGCTTTTTCTTTGCCGTATCTCGCACGACCATCCATCGCCATCCCTGTCGATTTGACCCTGTTGGGGCCTGGACGGCCAACTGAAGGCATTCGAGTAGAACATCGTCAGGAACTTCCCGATCGAGATCTAGGCGCTTACGGACTGCCCTGGTCGTGGATAGGAGAGCGTCAGTCTGTGTGAGGTCAAATTCCATTCGCTCAGCTTCCCACAAATCCATACCGAAACCACATTTCTTGCAGCAAACCATGAGCATCCTGACCCAAAACTAGATTTTCGTGAAAATACATGACTCGATTCGACCAAAACATCCAAAAGAAATGCGTTTCTTTCGGTTCTCGCTCATTTTGCAAAAACTATGAAGTTTGAACACTGGTCGATCCGACGATTGTCCCTCAGCATTGTCTGTAGAGAGTCTGTAGAGAACAACAGGAATTAGAACAGGAACACCGATGACATACACGTCCGAAACCGAAACATTTGCCGCCCTTCGTCAGGGCAACGGCGACGCCTGGAGAGCAATCAACCCCGAGCACGCCACTCGCATGAAACTTCAAAATCGATTCACTACTGGCCTCGACATCGCCCGCTACACAGCCGAGATCATGCGACGAGACATCGCCGACTATGAAGCGGACAGCACTCGCTACACCCAGAGCCTTGGCTGCTGGCATGGCTTCATCGGTCAACAGAAAATGATCTCGGTTAAGAAACATCGAGGAACCACAGACAAGAGCTATCTCTACCTCTCTGGCTGGATGGTCGCTGCGTTGCGTTCTGAGTTCGGACCGCTCCCTGATCAGTCAATGCACGAAAAGACATCAGTTCCGTCTCTAATCGAGGAGCTCTACACTTTTCTCAAGCAAGCAGACGCTCGTGAACTCAACCACCTGTTCCGTGACCTCGACGAGGCCCGGGCTGCCGGAGACACTCAGGCCGAGAGCGTCGCGCTCGACGCTATCGACAACTTCGAAACCCACGTCGTTCCAATAATCGCCGACATCGACGCTGGCTTTGGCAACGAAGAAGCCACATACCTGCTGGCCAAGAAGATGATCGAAGCCGGGGCGTGCTGCATCCAAATCGAGAATCAGGTTTCTGACGCCAAACAGTGCGGGCATCAGGACGGCAAAGTTACCGTTCCTCACGAAGACTTCATCTCAAAGATCAACGCAGTTCGCTACGCGTTCCTTGAACTCGGCGTAGACGACGGGGTTATCGTTGCCCGAACAGACTCGCTTGGCGCCGGGCTTACCCAGAAGATTCCGGTTTCACAGGAGCCAGGGGATCTCGCTCATCAGTACCGATCATTTCTTGAAACAGAAGAGTTGACGTCTGTGGGTGACGCGGTTGAAGGCGAAGTTCTGCTTAAGCAAGATGGCAAACTTGTTCGGCCAGTTCGTTTACCAAACGGCCTATACCGTTTCAAAGAAGGAACCGGTTTCGATCGAGTAGTTCTCGATTGCATCACCAGTCTTCAAAACGGTGCCGATCTGCTCTGGATTGAAACTGAAAAGCCTCACGTTGGACAGATCAAAGAAATGGTCGACGCTGTCCGTGAAGTCGTGCCAACGGCAAAGTTGGTCTACAACAACTCTCCTTCGTTCAACTGGACTCTCAACTTCCGACAGCAGATCTTCGACCAATGGACCGAAGAAGGCAAAGACGTAGCCGCCTACTCTCGCGACAACCTAATGAGCGCCGATTACGACGACACGGCGTTGGCTACCGAAGCCGACGACAAGATTCGATCCTTCCAAGCCGATGCCGCACGCGACGCCGGAATTTTCCATCACTTGATCACGCTTCCGACCTATCACACCGCGGCGTTGTCGACCGACAACTTGGCCAAAGGCTACTTCGGCAAAGACGGCATGTTGGCCTACGTCGCTGGCGTACAACGCAAAGAGATACGTCAGTCAGTGGCTTGCGTTAAGCACCAAGACATGGCCGGTTCCAGCATCGGTGACGATCACAAAGAGTACTTCTCTGGTGATCAAGCACTTCTCGCTGGCGGTGCAGACAACACGATGAGCCAGTTCGAATAACTAGTACGCGTAACATCCGGACTTCAACCGAACGCCAAAAGGACTAACAATGAGCATCCAACCCCAGCTTTCAACGACACAACCAAACGATTCTCAAGACAACCCGCAGTGGATGGACGACCTCCACGACATGGGTTTTGATGAGCTTCGGGAGCTGCCAAACCACCTACAGCTCAGCGTTGACCTGGCAATCCTTGACTAGCCCGTAGTTCACCGTTCTCGGACTCTTGACCCCTACCCACCTGGGGTTGAGAGTCCGACTTGGACGTAACCGTTACTGCATCATCAGGTGGAACGACCGATGGGCACGGTTGGATCGGGGTCGCTAGTAGTCGGGCTCGCAAGCGCACGCTACGGTCTGTTCCCGAACCTGGAACTTGAACGGTGTCGGAGTTGAAGTAACGCCACAGCCGGTGCAACGCAGCGCGAATTCCTTCCCCACGTTGACCATAACTAGCGGTCGTTCGCCAGTCGATAGAACCTTTTTCTTTGCTCTTTCTTTCGACAACTTGGGTAGAACGACCTCGTCGAACTCCAAGTATCCCGATTCGGAAACAGGGTCAACATGGTGATTCTCCCAACTCCATTCGTGGAGCCAAGAAGAACCAGGCCATGACAAGTAGCTCAGCATCGCATACAGGCGGGCGCTACCAAGCTGTTCGACCAACCGCTCAGCCAAGACCTCGTCCTTGTCAGACTCCGTTGCATCCTTCCAAGCCTGGTCGCCGGCAGCAAGAACCGATCCCGAGTTGACTCTGACTGGCTGTACTGGATCTGCTGGACCGCCATAGTCAAGGAAGTCAGTAATGTGTTCAAAGTCTGATGGCTGGAACACTTGTATCGACTCGCTAATTGCTTCGATTTCGTCGAGAAACCCGTCTCGATCTTCGCGAATCCGAGGATCTTCGAGCGTGTCGGCGGCGAAGATAATCACGAATCGGGCGCCATTGCCGCTTTCTTTCCGACGCAAGATCCGACCCATACGCTGGATCATTTGCCGTCTGGTTCGGCTGGCACTAACGACGATGCCTAGATTCGCGTTCGGGACGTCAATCCCTTCATCAAGAACTCGAGGGGCTGCTACTGCATCTACTTTGCGGGCTCGAAGGTCATCAAGGATGGCGGTTCGGGCGCTACGGCCAGTGTCGCCGGTGATCAGTTCGATCTCAAGATATGGATCGAGACGGTTAACCGCGTGATTCGACGCTCGAACGGTCTCGGTAAATATGAGGGCGCCATCGGCGGCCTTTATCGCCGGGGCGAGCCGGCCTAGAGCCTCATGCTTTGAGGTACTGGATGCCACGATCTCACGACGCTTACTAAACGCTTTTAGGTAGTCGTTGGCGGCACGACCATTAGGGCCAGCGTCTTTGTCAGCTAAATATGCAACCACGCTCAAAAATTCGCCGAATGCCGTCGGCATTTCTGGAATTGAACGCAACAAGGTGCGGGCATCAACCAGTTGCTTTTCAATGGCGATGTAGTCGTCGCGCTCTTTTTGGTTCAGATCGACAGCCAAGAAGGCCACCCGGGGCTGGGCACAAACCCCATCCTTAATCGCCTCGCCAAAACCGTAGCGAAAGCAAATTCCACCAAAGTAGGGGAGGAGGATCTTCTCAACCGCATCGTCAGACCGCTCTAAGGTGGCCGTGAGGCCAAGCCGCTCTTGGAACTCAGGCCGCAAAGATCGCCGAAGTACCCCACCGCCGAACCCGTGGCACTCGTCAGCGATCAGCAACCCACCGGCCTCGGTTGGAGGCTTTGGTTTATGAGTCGACGCCGAGTGACGGGTGGTAACTAGGATGTCACAGTCAGTCGGGTGATCATGTTTGCTATCACCAAGTCGGCCAATCGTGAATTCTGGGAATCGTTCTTCGAGCCTGCCGTGCCACTGTTCGACAAGTACCCGTGATGGAACGATAACCATGACAAAGAGACCTCGACGCTTCGCGTCAGCTATGGCTTCAAGCGCCATATCAGTCTTGCCTGAGCCTGTAACCGCTTCGATTACACCCCTGCGCCCGCACCGGAGCCAGGCGGTTAAGGCATCCAGTTGCCATTCATAGAGAAAACGTGCTGACAAATCTACATCACCGTTCTAGAGATCTTGTGGGGAATACCTCAACCAGACACGCTACCGAGATTAAACGGGTTGTGGGTGGTCAGGCGGTTAGATCTCTCACCGTTTCGGAAGAATCCTTGCTAACACGGGCTATTTGGCTCATCGACAACTTGTGACTCCGGCTGTTACGCATCGATCGAATTATCTGGCCCCTTTGGTCCAGCCGGCGATCCGACACTAAAACAGTGTGATGGCTATTCCCCCTAGACCAACGTTGAGCAAAATCTTGATAGCTAATCGAGCGGAGATCGCCATTCGCGTGCTCCGGGCAGCTCATAGTCTTGGGATCGAAACGGTTGCTGTTGCCACTCCTGATGACACCACTTGTCTTCACACCAAACTGGCTGACCACGTTGCGACTCTGCCCGGTACCGGTGTTCAGGGGTATCTTGATATCGAGGCAATCGTTGAAGCGGCCGTAGCAGCTGATTGTGACGGGCTCCACCCCGGGTATGGCTTTCTGGCCGAGAATGTCGACCTAGCAGTGGCTTGTGAAGCAGCAGGAATAACGTTCATCGGTCCAACTCCCGAGCAACTCGCAACGTTTGGCAACAAACTTGAAGCGCGAGCATTAGCCGACACGCTCGGCGTACCCCTGGTAGCAGCAACTCGCCAAGACACGACGTTGGACCAGGCTCAAGAGTTTTTCGCCCAACACGGACCGATGATGATCAAAGCAGTCGGTGGAGGCGGCGGACGAGGCATGAGACGGGTAACTGATGCCGACCAGTTAGAACGCTCGTGGCAACGGTGTAGAAGCGAAGCGCAGGCCGCGTTTGGACACCCAGCGGTCTACGTAGAGTCGTTCTTTGCCGAGGCCCGCCACATTGAAATCCAGGTAGTGGGCGACGGTTCAACGGTGACTCACCTCGGGGATCGAGAATGCACGCTGCAACGCCAAAATCAGAAAGTTGTCGAAGTCGCACCAAGCCCATCGCTAGAACCAGCCACTCGGCGCCGATTGATCGATTCCGCTCTCGCTATGGCAGAAGCGACGAACTACCGGTCTTTAGGGACCTGGGAATTTCTGATCGATGCCAAGGACCAGTCCCGGGTCACCTACTTAGAAACCAATGCTCGGGTCCAAGTCGAGCATACGGTCACCGAGCAAATCACTGATGTCGATATTGTCCAGACCCAATTGCAACTTGCGGCGGGTGCTGCACTTGCTGATTTGGACCTTCCCTATATGACCAGAAATGTCGACGAGACTGCCACCGAAATCGGATCTGACCGTCAGTCTTTGGTCCGTCCAGGCTTTGCTGTGCAGGTTCGGGTGAACACAGAGTCAATGGGGTCGGACGGAACGGTCAAGCCAACTGGTGGCACGCTAACGAGCTTTGAGTGCCCAACCGGCCCGGGTATTAGAGTCGATACGTTCGGCTACGTCGGCTACACCACCAATCCAGGGTTTGACTCACTGCTAGCGAAAGTTATCGTCTATTCACCAAGAAGCTACCAGGCTTGTCTGTTGGACGCTGGCCGTGCTCTTGGCGAGTTTCGCATAGGCGGCATAGAGACAAACATTGCACTGCTACAAGCGCTCCTGAGCCACCCGAGCGTTGAGCAAAACGCTATTACCACCACCTTCATAGGAGACAACGCGGGCGAGCTCGTTGAGCGTTCCGAACGAACCGAACAGCGCTATTTCGAAAAAGCCGACCAAGGCGGGGCTGCCACAGCTCTGGCCGGCGCCAAAGTCGATACGACCGACCCGCTGGCTGTTCTGAACCACGGGTCGCTCGAGAACCGACGCCCGCAACCGCTAAGCCAGCGGAGCTCAGAAAGCAAGGGCAAACCCGGCTCAGACGAAGCAGTGCTCGTTACAGCTCCTCTACAGGGAACCATCGTTTCTGTTGACGTTGCCGCTGAGGATCAGGTTGGGAACGGCCAAAACTTGATCGTGATGGAAGCGATGAAGATGGAGCACGAAATCGAAGCACCGACTGACGGGATCATTCACTCGATTTCGGTCTCGGTCGGTGACACGGTTTTCGAAGGACATCCGCTGTTGGCTATTGAACCAGCTGATGTAGCCATCGAACAGGCCCAGCAAGCTGAAGCACTTGACCCCAACCATGTCCGAGCGGACCTGGCCCAGCTATTCGAGCGGCGAGCCTACGGCCTCGATGAGAACCGCCCGGCGGCTGTCGCCAAGCGGCACGGTCGCGGCCACCGAACGGCACGCGAGAACGTTGCTCAACTCGTCGACGACGGAACGTTCGTCGAGTACGGGCGGCTAATGGTGGCCGCCCAACGGCGACGGCGGGATTTTCAAGATCTCCTCGAGAACACATCTGGTGACGGGATGGTCGCTGGAATAGGGTCAGTCAACGGCGACCTATTCGATGAAGACTCGACCCAAACCGTGGTGATGTCGTACGACTATATGGTCCTGGCCGGGACCCAGGGTGGTCAGAACCACCGCAAAAAGGATCGTCTATTCGAAATTGCCATGCACAATCAGCTCCCAGTCGTACTCTTTGCTGAAGGAGGAGGCGGGCGCCCTGGGGACACAGATGGTATCGGGGGATCAGGCCTTGACTGCCTCGCTTTCTCCTTGTTCGCCGGGTTGTCTGGCCTTGTACCGACGGTCGGCATCACCAACGGTCGTTGCTTTGCTGGCAACGCAGTACTTCTGGGTTGTTGCGACGTGATTATTGCAACCGAAGGCTCAAACATCGGCGTTGGTGGACCAGCCATGGTCGAGGGAGGCGGCCTTGGTATCTTCACCCCCGAAGAAATCGGACCGGTCGACGTCCAAGTTCCAAGCGGGGTAATCGACCTTCTCGTCAGCGACGAAGCAGAAGCTACCGACGTAGCAAAACAGTACCTGTCGTACTTCCAAGGGGCTACCCGGGAATGGACTGCACCCGACCAACGAATGTTGCGCCACATCGTGCCCGAGAATCGGAAACGGGTCTACGAAATGAAGAGCATTGTCGAAACGCTCTGTGACACAGAAAGCGTTCTCGAATTGCGACCCGGTTGGGGACCAGGGATAATCACGTGTCTCGCCCGAATCGAGGGCAGACCGGTGGGGGTAGTTGCCAATAACCCTCATCATCTCGCGGGCGCAATCGACGCCGATGGCGGCGACAAAGGCGCTCGATTTATGCAGCTGTGCGACGCTCACGACATACCCCTGATCTTTCTTTGCGATACTCCAGGAATTATGGTCGGCCCCGAAGCAGAGCAAGAGGCAACGGTTCGCCACGCCGCTCGGATGTTTGTGACGGCGGCGAGTATCGACGTTCCAATGATGACGCTGGTAACCCGCAAGGGCTACGGCCTTGGGGCACAAGCGATGGCCGGCGGATCGTTCAAGGCGACGAACTTCACGGTTGCTTGGCCAACGGGCGAGTTTGGGGGAATGGGTCTCGAAGGGTTCGTAAAACTTGGCTACCGAAAAGAGCTGGAAGCAATCGAGGACCCTGAGGAACGGTTGGCTGCCTACGAACAACGAGTTGCCCGGCTCTACGACATGGGCAAGGCCGTCAACACAGCCAGCTACTTTGAGATTGACGACGTAATCGATCCGGCCGAAAGCCGACAATGGATCGCGACAGCGTTAAAGTCTGCATCGAAGCCAGCTCCTCGAAAAGGGAAAAAGCGCCCCATGGTCGACACGTGGTAACAAACTCGGCGCCAAAAATCAGTACCAAAAATCGGCAACGACAATCGTTAGCTATGCAACGCAAACTGTTTGCGAGGCATGTAAACAAGACTCACCAAACAATCCGCTCCGAACTAGGAAGAAATTGATGCCTGCGAATCCTCTGACCGATGACGGCGAGAAGGTCGACAAAAAGGCTGTTCTGGCCAAGTACCAAGCCGAGCGAGAAAAGCGGTTACGGCCAGAAGGTAATGATCAATACATCGAGCCAACCGGCAAGTTTGCGCGATTTTTGCAAGATCCCTACGTCGAACCTCCGGACCGAAAGCCAAAGTTTGACGAAGTAACAGTGGCGTTCATCGGTGGCGGTTTCGCCGGTCTGCTTGCCGGAGCCAAATTGAAAGAAGCCGGAATTCAAGACGTCCGCATTATCGAAAAAGGCGGCGACTTCGGCGGAACGTGGTACTGGAATCGATATCCAGGAGCGCAATGCGACACCGCGGCCATGATCTATCTTCCTCTCTTGGAAGAGACCGGCCACGTACCGACGGAGAAATACACTCACGCACCCGAAATCCTTCAGCACTCACGGCGAATCGCTGAGCACTACGACCTATACGACAACGCACTATTGTCAACCGAGGTAACGAACCTAACTTGGATCGATGATCGTGGCCAGTGGTTGATTGAGACAAACCGCGGCGACCAAGTCCACGCCAAGTTCGTAGCGATGGGAACCGGTCCGCTTCACCGGCCGAAATTGCCAGGCATTCAAGGTATTGACACGTTCGCTGGCCATTGTTTCCATACGAGTCGCTGGGACTACGCGTACACCGGGGGAGACCCTGCAGGGGCCCCGATGACCGGCCTCAACGATAAACGGGTTGGCATAATCGGCACTGGAGCAACTGCGGTGCAGTGCGTTCCACATCTGGCCAAGTCTTGCGCCGAACTTTTTGTATTTCAGCGCACGCCATCGTCGATTGACATACGCAACAACCATCCCATCGATCGTGAATGGTTCGAAACACTAGAGCCCGGGTGGCAGCAAAAATGGCTGGCCAACTTCACTTTGCTTCAAACTGGAGGTTTCGCCGATGAGGACCTAGTCATGGATGGCTGGACCGACATTGCCCAACGTATACGAGACAAAGCAATGGCCGACCCAGATCAAGACTTTAGTCCTGAGCGATTGCAGAAGGCCTACTACGATAGCGACGACGAGAAAATGATGGAGATCCGTAACCGGGTTGATGCTGTAGTCGGTAACGCCGACACCGCCGAAGCGTTGAAGCCGTGGTACCGCCAACTATGCAAGCGCCCATGCTTTCACGACCAATACCTCGATGCCTACAACAGCTCGAACACTCACCTTATTGATACTGATGGCAAGGGAGTTCAAGAGATTGTAGAGAATGGGGTAGTTGTTGATGGCGAACTTTTCGAGCTCGACTGTTTGATCTTTGCCTCAGGGTTCGAGGTCGGCACTGACCTTCGCCGCAGAGCGGGTTTCGAGACGACCGGTCGCGATGGTGTGACGTTATCTGAGCACTGGGAAGACGGTATGCGTAGTCTGCACGGGATTCACGTTCATGGGTTTCCCAACGCGTTTATCGTCGGGCCGACCCAAGGGGCGAACCTGATTTCTAATATTCCGCACAATCTGACCGAAGCCGCCATCACTATTGCCAAGGTGATCAGCTACGGGCTCGAAATTGACGCCAAAACTATCGAGGTATCGAGCGAGGCGGAGACGGCTTGGCTTGAGAAGCTGGAGGCCGGGGGCAGGACGTTTGGGGGAGACCCGACATGTACCCCTGGGTACTACAACAATGAAGGCAAGGAACGAACCTTAGCTGGACTGCGAAATTCGCTCGGATACCCAGACGGGCCCCCGGCCTACTTCGACTACATCGAGCAATGGCGGACGTCAGGAGAGTTCGAAGGCATCAACTTCTCGACTCAGTAGACACGCTGAAACGAACCGGCTACGTGGTCACGCAAACTGCTAGGTCTCATCGTTGCGGGGAGCCGACGCGATCTGGCGGATAGCTGACATCGTGCCCAAGGTATCAGGGTGTTTAGACCCTAGAGCGCTGCGCTGATCGGGCAGAAGCTCGCGGTAGAGCTTTAGCGCCTCGCGTCGGTTCCCAGCCTCGCCAGTAAGTCGAGCGATGTTCGCCCGAGCTGAAAGAGTCTCTGGATGGTCCGAACCCAGATTTCGCTCGTTCTCAGCTAATAGATCGCGGAAAAGATCGAGAACCGTTTCCCCATCAGGACCGTTCGAAGATTGTTCGGCCAGTTTGTTTCGAACCGCTACAGTGCGATCATGATCAGGTCCGTAAACCCGTTCGTGCTGATCAAGTAGGAATTCGAACATCTCTTTCGCCGTCTCGGCGTCTCCCGACTCAGCCGTCAGCGTCGCTATACCCATCCGGGTAGCGAGACACTGTGGGTGATCTATTCCTAGGTGCTTCTCTTGGTCCAAGCGCAACTGCTGGAACAGCTGCATCGCTGCCACCTGGTCACCCGACGCTCGCATCAAGCTTGCGATCTTTCCCCGTGTTTTCAGCGCGGCTCCGCTTCCAGCGCCAAGTGTTCGTTCCTGCGCAACCAGCAATACGCCAAGAAGTTCATGGGCTCCGTCGACATCACCCATTCGCGCCGTTAGGCCGGCGGTGTCAGACATTGTGGCCAGCGTGTCAGGATCTTCAGCTCCAAGAACAGCTGACTGGTCGGAATACAGCCGCTGGAACAACGCCAAAGCACTATGGATATCCGATAACTCAGCCGTGGCCTGAGCGATTTGGAATCGAGTCGTCAGTGGGCTTCGGTGCTCATACCCAACCATGTGTTCTTGATCTACCAGAAGTTTCTGATACTGCTCTAGTGCCCCCTTTACATCGCCAGACTCTCGGGTCAATCTCGCCATATTGAAACGCACTTCGAACGTCTCGACTGAGCCAGGCCCATACCGGGCCTCCAGATCGACGAGAAGCGAGCTAAACCGACCCATCGCGTCATCTCTAAAGCCTTGGCGGCCAAGCAGCCGAGCCGCAGTCGCTCGTTTCTTGTACGTCTCGGGGTGATCTTTGCCGAAGGTCCGAGCACTCGCCTTTGCTAACTCGACAGCCATCACCGAAGCGATTTCGGTGCGACCTAAACGACCCTCTAGGCGACACACCGTCGTTCGAGTAGCCAAGGTCAACGGGTCGTCAACTTCCATCAGCTGCATCAGTAGTTTGAGGCGAGACCGAGTTTGGGATCGAGCTGTTTCGAAGCGGCCCATCGCTTCATAGAGGTTGGCCATAACCCGGTGACAGTCGGCAAGCTCCATCGAGCCCGGATAGGTTTTCTCGTACGCTGCGAGCTGATGTTCGAGTCGATCGGCGAAACGGTCAGCAGTATGATCTTGGGCCTGTAACGCTTCCTCTAGCTGTTGCCGCTCGTCCGATTGTTCAGACAAGAGTCGAATCTGCGCCATCGCGTCCGGAAAGCGACCATGCTCAACGAGGCGAGCGACAAACTCAAGCCTCAAGTGGTCGAGTAGTGGCTGTTCGACAAAGCCGTTACCTTCGCTCAACCGCCGATGCGTTGAGGTCACCAGTTCATCACCGAAAGACCGGTCAACTAGAGAATCGACTCGGGCCAGCCAAGCCAGGTTAGAAGCCACCTCGGCAATAGCCGGCATCGCTGGCAACGTTATTCTTGCTGGAAACGAGCTGGCCCCTAGTTGCGTCTCCCAATATGCGATGGCAGCAAGCCAGCCTTGCTTGTGGGATGGCGTTTTACGTACCTGTATTGCGCCGTGGCCTAAGGCGTATGCGTCCAAGTAATCGTCGACGTTGGCGGCGGCTGAGGCAAAGGCGAAGATCCGATCAGAAAGGTCATCATCTGGCAGTAGCAACCCCTGACGGAACCCCGACACGACTAATCGGGCCAGCTGACGAGCCTCGAACGACGCTAGAAATACGTCATCGCCCAATACAGCGTCGGCGACGGCTTCCCATACCCGTTTCGACGAGCCAAGTCCTTCGAACAATCTTCGGTCGCTCTGCCACAGTCCCTGACTGACAGGCAATAAGTAGCCGAGCTTGTTCAGTTCATCGACGCCGACGAGAGGGACTGAAAGTCGGCTGAGAACAGCGGCCGAAACGACACCGCCAAGGGCTCCGGCCACCCGCCGAACTTCCAAAGCGGGCTCGGAGAAGCCGGACAAATCCATTTCGGGAATAGCAAGCAGACTTCGGATTTCTTCAAAGCTCTTGCCCTGGAACGAGTCGTCACAAACCAGCTGGGCTAGATGGCCAAGGTCGGAAACATTGGCCGCAAGGTCAACACGCTGAGCGGGGGACAAATTTGGAAACAAGCGAACCAGCTCAGCGGAGATTAGATCTTCGGAAACGCTAGCAACGTCTTCGCTGTGGACCACATTTAGCCGCTTCGGAGCAACGTCGCCCGGAACGCTGAGCCAATGGCCAAGATCGCCAGCAATCGTTGATCCGTCAGGGAAATTGTCGCCGGTTACCAGAACCAGAACTCTGCCGTCGACATTCGCTAGCGCCGATATGATTCCGGCCACAACCCAGTCAGCTAGATCGGCATCGTCGATCACCAAAACTATTGGAATCTGCGCCTGGAGACTCAAGGCGGCTATGCGATGCATCGCTCTAACAACTAGGTCTTGTGATTCAAATATGTTGGCAGTCAGCGACTCTCGACTTCGACGAGCTCGACCAACAATGTCAGTCGACCATGAAGCACCCTCGGTGTTACTTCGTTTGATTGACCCGAGCGAGGCAGCTCCAACTGACTTCACTAGCAGATTGGCAGCCGGGCCAATCGCAGTCGTAATGGCTTGTCGGGTTCTAGCAGAACCATCAGCCTCATCGCGGTCCGATTCAACTCGTATGAATATCCGAGCCAGGGAGTCAAGCTGGCGCGCTAGTTCAGCGTTCACCGAGCCTGCGGGACCGGCCTTTGCCCCAAGCCATAAGAATCCGGGCATAACTCCATCGTTGGCGACGGAGGGAACAAGATTTCTGGTTGAGAGCGTAGGGTTCCAGAAACCCTCGGGGTCGTAGACGGTTGCTAGCCGGTCGAAAAGGGTCGCTAATACGTGATCCATCCCAAACCCGGGATCACGAGCCAGGCTGACTACCCGGGAACCACACGAGATCTGGCCTCCGAGGCCAGCAACGTCTTCAAACCATTCGCATAGCGTCTCAACAGTCCCGCCGTGAATATCAAGCACCTAATGAGTTTACCTCATCTGGTGGAAGCCGTAATGTCTGACTCTAATCTGGGGCTCAAATTAAGGTTTGACGCCTGAGGCAGCCGAAAATGGGCGTAGCCACGGCTTTGTTCCAAGTTCACAAGTTCTACTGGCTGAGCAACCTACTACTAGGCTCCTACGGCCGTTGTCCAAGGGAGCCGCCGAACATTTCATCGTAGTCTTCGATCGATGCCGCTATGACCGCCCTAGCTTGCTCCGCCCCATACGTGCCAACAACCTCAATCGGATTCGGCTTCTCACCAGCAATATCGATTTTGTAGGTGCCGAAATAGTGGACGATTCGATTCAGAACGGCTTCGGGTAGCTGTTTGAACTCTTTCGCGTAGGCGAAAACAGGGTCGCTGGCCAGCAACGCTACGATCTTGTCGTCCGCTTCGCCATCATCAAGCAGTTGAATTCCGCCTACTACCCGGGCCGGAACTACAATCTCTGCTCGTTCGATTCGCTGTTGGCTCAACACGCAAATGTCAAGCGGGTCTTGATCCCCGATCTCGGCGCTCGGGGTTAAGGCCGCCACTCGGTCACCGCAGTATGTGCGCGGAATAAAGCCGTATAGCGTAGGGGGGAGGGCCGACGACCCTTGAGGTCGATCTACTCGTAAGTATCCGGTCTTCTTATCAATCTCGTACTTAACGGCATCGAACGGTGTTATCTCGATGTAGGCATCGACAATCTCGGGAGCTTGGTCACCGGTCGGCAAACCATGCCAAGGGTGAGCACGAAAACGATCGAATGATTTGGGCATAACTTCTCCGGAGGTCGACGACAGCAGCTTAGTCGTAGCCGCTGTTGAGACTTTGCCATTGATCCAAGTAGCAGTGGCCTGCTAGGGCTGTGGATCGGAACGAGGCAATGATCGGGATCGCAGCTGCACCGCCACTTCTGGACCGACAATGCCGCGCAGCTCATCGTGCAACGTTTCCGATACTGGTCTTTGTCCAACGTACGCGGTTGGTTCAGTATCAGCCGTTCCATTCTGCTCGGTGCAACACCAAGCAAGCGTCACGTCTTGGCCTGATTTACCTTCGCTCCAATCCCCACGACCCCACGGTCGGAGTGTTTTGACCCCATCTGCACCGTGATCCACTTTCAGCGGGGCCTGCCAGCAAATTGAAGGTTTCCAATCCATTGGAGGCTCTCCTTCATCTATGGCTCCGAGATGCAGTGCACAACCGGTTCCACCGGCAAACCCTGGTTTGTTGAAAAAGATGCAGGCGTCATCAACCACGCGCGTGGCCGGTTGTGGTCCCTCGGCCAAAACTCCACCGGTCGCCGCTGCCTCGTATTGTTCGAACCGACGTGGATCTAGCGTGAGCCCTAAAGCTGAAATCAGCATCGCTTCTTCATCATCAATCAGGTGGGCTCCAACGGAACAGCAACCTTGTTCCAACTCGGCAGACCGGTTGTCGCGAATCCCTTCGCAGCCGGCACCCCACAGGCAGGTCCAGTTTGAATCGATGAACGCAACATCGATTCTCCATTTCGTGCCATCAACCGGATCGATGAACTGTTCGAAGCGGGAGGCCGAGAGGTCTGGGTTCTTAGATGTTTCAGGCTCAGGCTCCATAGAACTATTGTGCCACCAAGAACCCGAGCGACCACGCTGTCTCCAACAACGTTCTTTGGTCTAGCGTGGGCCTATGACTCGATCACCATTAGCCGATCAACCCGGTCGCAAATCTCGAGCACCTGTGCTGGTTGGATGTGGTCTGCTCATCGTTGCCGCCGCGGTTGGCTTTGCCTGGTGGCAAGGCCTCCTCAACCCCGAGCCAGAAGCAGCAACGCTCGAAGCTTCAGTCGAAGCCCTCAGCAGCACCACCACCGACAACAATGGCCAGCTCGATCAATCTGAAGCAGCTGACACTGAAACCAAACAGACTGAACCCAATGACACTGAAACCAATGACACGGCGTTCGACCAGGCCAGTTTGATCGGCGGACAGTTGGACGGGACCTGGGCGGTAGTTCCTGGCGATGCGACATTCGCAGGCTACCGAAGTGACAGCCCTGGAGGCGAAGTAGTTGGCCGAAGCGCCGGTGTTACGGGACAGCTAACCGTGGTCAAAGATCAAATAACTGATGTCGAAATCGTCGTTGATATGACTCAGATGAAGAGCGACAGTTCTATACGCGACGACCATCTCGGCAGTCAAGGATTCGAGCATAGAACCTATCCGAATGCTGTATTCGTATTGAGGGATCCAATTGCACTCGACCAGTTGCCGGATGAGGGCGAGCAGCTTCAGTTCGTTGCCAATGGCGACCTCACCGTTCGCGATGCCACCAAATCAGTCTCTGTCGAACTCGATGGCACCATCGTTGCTGACCAATTACTCGTTGTCGGGTCGATGGAGCTCAACCTCGAAGACTTCGGCGCAGCGATTAGCGCTACGTCTTCGGCCACGATGGAATTCTCAGTCGTCTTCGAGAGTAACTAGCGGACATCACCCAGCGTCAGCTCCCAATCTTGGCCAACAAGGTCATGACCGAAGCTCTGATGCGGCTTTTCCCCGACTAGTTCGAATCCGGCGTCAATATAGATTTTCCTGGCTGCTACCAGCACATCGTTGGTCCAAAGCATCACCTTGGAATACCCGGCGTTGCGAGCGAACTTCACACAAAGATCAACCAAACCTGATCCGACGCCAAGTCCACGAGCAGCGGGTTCAACCAGCAAAATTCGGAGTTGAGCTGTTTCTTTGTCTTTTTCGCACAGGAATATGCATCCGGCTCGAACCCCATCAACCTGAGCAATCCAGGCCTGCTCCCGTCCGGGCTTGAAGTCCTGCCAGTAGTCAGCAACGATTCTGGCCACCAGCGCCTCAAAGTCGGACGTCCACCCAAACTCTTGGTGGTACACCACCCCATGTCTTTCGACCACCCAACCCATGTCGCCTGGTTGAAGTCCTCGATACGTAACGACCCGCCCTGATGTCTCGTTTCTAGCCATGACTATCTCCTCAACCTTGGTGTCTTACAACTACAGGTTGAATCGTAAAACACATCGGACCCCGATCAAGGCAACGACCGCTATGAACATCGCATCTCATCGACTTTCTGGCCGCTTGAGCTCCGGTAGCCTGAAACCGTGAACGAACTCTTCACCACGATGCTGAACGAACCAGTTAATACTCTGGGGCGAACCGAAGAAGTAGTTGAGATAATCTTGGCTGACAATTCTCGAATAGAGGAACTCTACGAGTGCTACTTCCAGCCTGATGAATGGGTTCGACTTCGTACCTCTAGCGTTTTCAAGCGACTTTGGAAAGCCGAACCTAACCTGGTCATCCCGTTTTTGGACGGATTTGTCAAACAAGTATCTCTCATCGAACAACCATCGGTTCAGTGGACATTCGCTTTACTGTGCCATGACTTGGACAGTCACTTAACGGAGAGGCAACGCCGATCCGGCAAAGCGAGATTGAAGAACTACCTCGAATCATCGGACGACTGGATCGTCCAGAACACAACCATCGCAACATTAGGTCACTGGGCTTCGACCGATGAGGCGCTTCGCTCGTGGCTTATTCCTAAACTGACTTCGCTAACGAATAGCCATCGGAAATCAGTAGTGAAACGATCCCGCAGATGGCTCGACGAACTGAGCTGAGCTGACCTGCTTTCGACTGGTTTCGAAGGAGTCAGCTGGTTTCGGCGATCCGAACTGATGCTGCGGCCAGGGGCCGATCGCTACCCGTACGTTCTGCCAACGAAAGACAGGCGTCAACAAACTTGATGGTGTGATCGTCAGTAGTAGCTGCGGCTGATGGAGCCAACCGGTCGAGATCAATCGTCCCCAATGCAAATGATCGGTCAAACTCAGTTCGGTCGCTGCTGTTCGATTCGTCGAACGCGGCGAG
This sequence comes from uncultured Acidimicrobiales bacterium, assembly GCA_937922805.1. GTDB lineage: Bacteria > Actinomycetota > Acidimicrobiia > Acidimicrobiales > SZUA-35 > JAHELU01. The sequence continues at coordinate 58,639 of CALAJV010000002.1, forward strand.
GGTGTAGATAGCAAACCCGGCCACCGATGAAACGAGCCCCTCCAAATCTGAACCCGTCACGTATGGCACGAGGACCCGAGCCATGACCGGAACGGTCACGCCGTGAATGAATCCGAACGACGAACTCTCGCTATGGGAGAGGTAGCACTCAACTGACTCCAAGGCTAGCGAATCAAGAAACTGCAGTGGATCGTCGGGCATCCGTAACGATTCCACAATGGCCGCAACGTCGTCGTTTGCCCCCGTAGCGATTAACGAGTCGGACAGCATTGGCCTTGTTTGCGGAGCGAGCTTGGGAATTTTTCGAACCACATCTTCGAATAACTGGTCGCCGGTCATCCGTCGATCGACGTCAATTCCATCGCCAAGCGACCAGTAGCGAACTGCTTCATCAAGGTCAGCGCGGCGCGTTTCAGTATCGGATCGAGCTACGGCACGCACCGAGTGGGCAACTCGCAGCAATCCGTGGCCGGCCATAGCGGCCCCGTGAGGGGCCAAGGCAGGCAAACGAGAACATAAGAACTGCGTCCAGTCCGATGGAGCAACGGCCGTCGACTCTTTCGACTCCAGCTGGGGCACATAAGCATCGAGAAACTTGGGAATCGCATCTTGCAAACCACGATGCTCAAGCGCCTCAACCACCATCGGACCATGATTGGCGAATCCGGGACCATAGAACACTTCTGTAGCTAAAAGGTCGGTTAATGCATCGTCCACGAGACAACGGTTAGACCGAATCATGAACCGAACTTACTAGTTAAAGTAATGTTTACGTCAACTGGGTTCGTGGATTTGCCAATAACTCACAGACGATTTTCGGTGTCGACTCAGATTGTGATTAGCTGGCTCGATGGACTACGAAGAAATGGCAACACAGCGTCGAAGCATTAGGGGCTACAAACCCGACCCGGTCCCTAAAGAAGTCATCGATGAGATCATCTCTGTCGCCAAGCTGGCGCCGTCTTCAATGAACACCCAACCTTGGCACTTTCACGTAGTGACCGGCGAACCTCTTGAGAGGATCAGGGAAGGAAATACCGAATTGATGCTCGCCGGTGCCGCGGTCGATCGTGAGATAAAGATGGGACACGGCTACGAGGGGATCCATCGAGAACGACAAGTGGAGATTGCAGTTCAGCTTTTCGAGGCCATGGGCATAGAACGACACGATAAAGAGCGTCGCCAGGACTGGGTCATGCGCGGCTTCCGCCAATTCGACGCGCCAGTCTCAGTCGTTGTCACACTTGACAAGGCGTTAGAACATGACACAGTCGGCCATTTCGATCTAGGAGCGGCCACCTACGGTCTGGTTCTCGCTGCATGGTCGAAGGGCTTAGGGAGCGTAATCAACGGACAAGGAATTATGCAGTCGTCGGTTGTGCGAGAACACGCCAATATCCCGGAGGACGAAGTAATAATGACCTGTGTTGCGATGGGCTACCCCGACGATAGCTTCATCGCCAACCACGTGAAATCGACCCGTTCGCCGAATGAAAACGTTGTTTCATACGTCGGCTTCGACTAGCCGGGAGTCGGTTCAACCACTCGGCGTATACTAGGGATCTCGTCAACCCTGGTTCTAGGAGCCATTTCCGATGGACATATTCGATCAATGGCCGATGTGGCTGTTTTTTCTTGCCGTCATCGCCCTGATCGCCATGATCATCGCTGCTGTGTTCGTATTCATTAAGTTCGTTCGAACCTTCAAGCTGATCCAAAGCGAGCACATGCCCATGGGTGGCAAGTTGGCCTTTTGGGGCACTGTTCTCTACTTGTTCTCTCCAGTCGATCTGCTTCCTGATCCAATTCTGGTTGATGACATCGGAGTAATGTTGGCTGCTGCCGCCTTCATAACCAAGCTGGCCAGCGACCAAGGAATTGATGCCAGCACAATTGGAAAAGTCGGTCGGGAAGTTTTCGGGGCCATAAATGATACGGATCACCGTCGAACATCGTCAGGACAGCAGAACGATCATCTAGATGTCGACCACGCTGACCATGATCGACTAAATCGCGACGTTGAGGACATTATCGACATTCCGCCGACATAGTCAGCCTCTCCGCAAGCCATACTGCAATATCGCAGCGACATCAGAGGAAAGAAATGAGTACTTCAAAAGACTTCTTGCTTGGCGCCATTGAGGCAGGAGGAACCAAATTTCGGGCTTCGGTACTGAATCTCGATTTCGAGATTGTGGCCGAAGAACGAGTGGACACGACCACGCCCGATGAAACGATGCAGGCCATGGTCGCCTTTTTTCACGCCAACGAGACTATCGCAGCACTCGGAGTTGCATCGTTTGGCCCACTGATCGTTGACGAGCAGTCGCCCCGATATGGTTCCATCGGCCCGACTCCTAAGCCAGGGTGGACTGACACTCCGCTTCTTGACTACCTTCAAAAAGCGCTCGGCGTGCCAGCAGCTATTCAAACCGATGTCGAGGCAGCCGCCGTCGCTGAATACCGCCTAGGAGCCGGCCAGAATCACCGGTCAGTGGGTTATGTAACTATCGGCACCGGGATCGGAGCCGCGGTAGCGATCGACGGAGTCCCGTTCCGGGGCAAAGACCATACCGAGCTTGGCCATATCCCAGTCCGTCGAGCGAAAAATGACCAATTCGAAGGGCGATGCCCGTTTCACCAAGATTGTCTTGAAGGCATGGCATCCGGGCCAGCTATTGCCGAACGGTGGAACGCTGATCCGGCCAGCCTTGGCGACCGCGACGAGGTCTGGGACCTTGAAGCCTCCTACCTGGCGCAGCTAGTAAGGGTCTACGCCTACTCGTTCGCGCCTGATGTTGTCGTTCTTGGCGGGGGAGTCGGGACCAGGCCAGATATGGCCGAACGAGTACAGCATCACGCCATCAAAGATCTTGCCGGTTACTCCGTTAGCCACGCCGACAACGCTAAACTTGTCGTCCCAGCAGCCCTGGGGGAAGACGCCGGACTAATTGGGGCAGCAGTTCTAGCCAGCACGATTCTGCCATAACCCCGTCCTAGCCGCTAGCCAACAAAACCAACCGTTCAGGCGGCCGAACGTCGCCGTAACGTTGCGACGGTTTCGATGTGCTCGGTACCTGGAAACATGTCAAATGTCGCAAGTCGCTCGACTTCAAGTCCCGCAGACAAAAACCTCGACAGATCACTCGCCAACGACGTCGGATCACAGCTGACGATAACTAGGCCATCTATGGCCAGTCGAGCAATCAACTCGTGATGGGTTCCGACTCCTCGGCGCGGTGGATTCACTACCACAACGTCTGCCGACGCAAGATTTTCTAGGCAAGCCTCAACGTCGCCATCGCTAACGGTTAGCTGAGGTTTGTCTCCTCGAGCCGCCAACTCGATCATCGCGGAAACGTTCCGCTCAACCGCATGACCAGAAAGTCCGGCCGCTACGAGCGGCAGACAAAGGTTACCAGCCCCAGCGAACAGGTCAAGAAATGTGGCAGCTCCAAGCGAACGGAACTCTTGTGCGACGTAAGCAACAAGCATCCGGTTCACTTCAGAGTTCACTTGGACAAACGCATTGAGCGGAACTGCCACCGACAGATTCGAATCTAGGTAGTAAGTCAGCGTTTGTTGACGCTGGTCGACCTTGCAAGAGATCTTCCACCGATCTCCAAGAACAGCCTGGAGATCTTTCGAGCATCCTTGATGGTCAGCGGCAACGCTGCTTGGTGAGCGTTGCTCACCCACGGTGCAGGCCAGCGACAACCCTATCTCACCAATTTCATCGCCGACCCGGACCTCGAGATGGTCAATCGATTTCAACAGCTCAGGGTTCTGACTGCTTACCTCGATTACCCGACAGATCGCAACCCATAACTCCGACCGGAGGGCGGGGCAACCGTCAAGCTTTGATCGATTGAATAAGGTTGCCTGTCCATCGATAACCCGCATCCGCAGGCGGTTCCGATACTCAAATCGATTCAGTCCCGCTACGGGTGGCGGCACTGAGACTCCGATGCCAATGCGCTCCAAAGCCGCCTCTACCCGGCGACGTTTACGCTCGTGTTCATCCTCACGATGGAGATGAAGGGTGGGGCAGCCACCGCAAGCCGTTTGGACCGAGCAGATCACCAAGCCAATCCTAGAGCGCGGCCGCAACCAATTGGTCGGCGTTGTTTGTCTTGTCTAGAGCAGTCGGATCTATTTGCCCGAGATGTCGAGCGGCTCTACGAACGAGACAGTCATTTTCTCAACCTGCTTCTGGTAGTCCTTAAACACAAGCGCCCGTTCGGGCGAAGCGTTGTATATATCTTCGATTCTCTTGAACTCGTCTTGTGACCCTTCGTTGCTTGTTGACCAAGCAAACAAGTTGTTCTGGCGATCGATGTAGGCCCAGTCTAGCGATAGTCCGTAGGAGGCCCGAATAGGCACGAGCCGCTGGAACCAGTCAACGAACTCATCAATTCGATCTTCTTCAATCTGATAGCGCCGCAGTTGAGTAGCCACGGTCTAACGATAGATCACCAACGCAACCAACAAGCGCAACGCTTCAGTATTTTGTCTTCCTCCACCGGTTGACCATTCTCTGGGGTGACCAAACACGAGCAACCGAACTCAAACCGATGCATTGGACCCTTGGAGAGGGCGAAAATCACTATCGAGGGTCCTTTTTGTGCCACCGGTCGGACAGCGACCACCACTAGACTGGTCCCGAGGCGGAGCGGAAACCACGTGGCACAACGACAAGCTGACAACAGACGAATGACGGCAGCAGTCTCGGGAATTGTTCTCGCCTCATTGGCAGTCCTGATAGCTATTGTCTTTGTCGTCATCTCGGTAGCCGACAATAGCGAGTCCGGCGATGAAGTCGAGGCGGTCGGGTCGAAGACCGACGCTCAGCTGTCGCCAACTGAACTTACCCGGGCCCCTCGTTCGAACACGGATCAACTTGTCGTTGACGAACCCGAGATAATTGAAGGCAACGAAGACCGGACACCAAACGACGCCGTGACCGTCGATCAGGAAGACGGATCTAGCGTTCAAGACTCTGACACAACAGTTGCTAATAGCGACGAGTCCGATGTAATAACCGGTGCGATCCAGAACGAGTCGAGTGAGAACCCAACCGAGGACTCTGACAACGAATCAGACGATACAGCCCCAGAGGCAACGACCACGACAGCGACCCCATCGACATCGACCCCAGCTGCGGCAGGTCCAGTCGACTCCCAAGCACCAACCAACCAATCAGCTCCTGGCACTAACAAGAAAGTTCTGTATGTTGACGGCCAAAACGGATCGGACCGAAATCCTGGCACTAAGGACCGGCCATTTCGCCGACCCATCGAAGCGACATCGATAGCAGAGCCTGGAACGACTATCTATCTGAGGGCCGGCACATACGACCCAAGCACCCACGGAACCTTTTCTATGAAGCGAAGTGGAACCCCTCAGAACTGGATTCGAATCGCCGCCCACCCGGGCGAGCGGGTAGAACTCGTAAATGGCGGCTCAACCGGCAGTGGATTCGAAGTTCTAGGCGCCTCCTATGTTGAGGTTGCTGATTTTACGTTGCGCGGTCGAAGCGACAGTATCAACGGCAGCGGAGTCTTTGTTAAGGATGGGGCCCACGACGTCCGAATTGTCAACAACAACATTCGAGGTTTTGGCGGCGCCGGTATCTCGATCGTCAAGAGCTCGAATGTAACGATCGAGCGAAACGAAGTCCGAGACAACGCTCATCGAAGTCGATTCCAGGGAAGTGGCATATCTATCTTCGAAGCGGCCGGACCAACCGGGTCGAACGGTGGCTACTCGTTTGTTATTCGCGGTAACTACGTTGTTCACAACTACAACGCAGTTCGGGGAACTGACGGTCGAATTACTGATGGCAACTGCATCATTCTCGACCGACTCGACCCCGTCGGATTCCAGGGCAAATCGCTCATCGAGAATAATGTCTGTGTCGAAAACGGTGGCCGAGGGATCCATCTCTTCCGATCTAGCAACACGCTCATTCGGAACAACACGCTTGTACGAGATGTTTGGTCACCGGAAGTTGAATCCGGCCGAGGAGAACTTACTGCTGGTCATGGCATCAATATCTCCTTTTTTAACAACCTTGTTTTCAATCGTTCAGGTGTTGCTTCGTTCATCAATACCAACAACCAGAACATCTCGTTCAGGAACAACTATGTGCTCTCGGGCCCGCCTCCTGGTGAACGCAACCAACAATTGTCCGGAGACTGGACAAAATTTTTCCGCTCCAGCGACCAAGGCGGCCCAGTCGATCAATATCGACCGATCGCTGGGTTGGGTCTGGAAGGCACGGCTAACGGCTCGGTTCAGTCATCGCATGATCTCGCAGGCAGAAAACGTCCAGGAACTGGGACTGTCGGAGCGCTTGAACCGTAGTCCAACCGCTCGTTAGTCGCAGTGCGTCGATCTTCGACCTCTTCGGGCTACAGCCCGGCTAAGGTTGCGACGATGCGAAACCACAGGTCTTGTCCTTCGATGTCTCGAATTCGCCGTGTCTAGCCAGTACCCGCCGCCGCTCGCAGTCCAGCTTACTCGAGGAAATACCATCGAGAGTGAACATCTCGTCGACGTCATCGTTGCCGACAGGAACGGTGTTAGACAACAATGGGGAGACCCCGATCGGCTCACGTTTCCCCGTTCTGCTATCAAGGCAATTCAGGCCTTGCCTCTTATCATGACTGGCGCTGCTGAACGTTACGACCTATCAGGCGAGAACCTCGCTTTGGCTTGCTCATCTCACAGCGCTGAAGAACAGCATTTGACCAAAGTCGCTGAATGGTTGGCCAAGATCGGCGGATCAGACGCTTGGCTTGAATGTGGCCCGGCTCGGCCACTAAGCGATGATGTATGGCTCGCTGTCGGGCCGGAAACGACCCCACTACACAACTGTTGCTCAGGCAAGCATGCAGGCTTTCTATCGGTAGCTCGGCACCTAGATGTCGCCACCAAAAACTATCTGGACTACAACCATCCAGTACAAAAACTGGTTACCGAAGCAACAGAGATATTTGCTGGCGTGACCTTAGACCAGACAAGCGCTGGAATTGACGGTTGCGGTATTCCGACCTTCCCTCTGCCTATTGCTCGACTGGCCCAGGCGATGGCGAGACTGGTTGATCCGGTTGATGTTGGCCAAGAGTGGGCTGACGCCTGCGATCAGATAGTTGTGGCTATCAAAGACCGTCCGTGGTGGGTTTCGGGAACCGACCGCCACGAGGTAACGATCACTGAGCTTGCTAGCGAGCCGATCGTCTTGAAGACCGGCGCTGACGGTGTTTTCGTCGCTGCGTTGCCTGAGCGACGGCTTGGCATAGCGTGCAAAGCGCGAGACGGGGGTCGCCGAGCGTCAGATGCAACGATTACTGCGGTCCTCGCTCACCTGGGTGTCGTCCCGGTTGATGCTGTTCCCCAACCCATTCTCAACACATTAACTAACACTGTTGGCGAATTGACCGTCGCCGGCCTTGGGTAGGGTGCCGGTAAAACGCTAATGGGCGGCCCCAACTGGGCCGCCCATTGTTGAGCTAGTTCGGCAGCTAGACCTGACGGCCTAGAAACGACAGAAATTGGGTCTGAGCGTCGGCATCAGCGGCGCATTCAACCTGGGGTCCGAAGAAACCCTCGCTTCGCATCATCTCCTCAGGAAAGTGCTTGACTCCCTGGTGACAAGCTTGCACCGCTGTTTCAGGCAACGACGTGTCGGCGCCTGTCGCCTTGGCCAAGTCCCACGCATGAACGAGGAGGTCGGTGGTCGCAATTCCGAAGTTCTGCACCTTTGGAACCTCTCCCATATTCGGATCGCTGATTGTCCCCTCAAGCACCGATGGATTCTCCAAAGCGTCATTCATAGCCTGATATACAGCAGGCCATTCGGCCCCTTCAGCAACCTCGACCCCGATCAACGGACCAGCCCAACCGGCTTGGGTTCCAACTGCATGGTCGACTAGTTCTTTTACGTTCCAAGCAGCGCACGGAGTGCTCGCCTCCCACTGTTCGGCTTGAACCGTTTGGTATCGCTGATCGAACGCTTCGGCTGCTTGTTTCCATAGGGCAATGTGCTGTTCTGTCATACCGTTCTTCTTCCTGTTACGGGCTCGCAGCCGACGCCCAAGTCGTCGCCTCTGACCACAATTAGTTTTTCTAATCTACCAACCGTGCGAAACCTTCGGCGGCAACTCAGACAGATGCGAGGCGAAGGCCAGCTTCAAATTCGGACGATTGTGACCACACCAATTAGTGATCGTCGCCGGAATCGCCATGGGAAACAAACGGCAGTTTGGAGATAACCGCAACCACAAGGCCACCGACTAACAACCCAACGATCGCTGACAGCGCCGTGTTCACTAGCCAAGCTAGAAAACCGCCGACTCCAGCGACACCTTGGACTGACTCTTCTAGTCCGTGAACAATGTCGTAGGGGAGATCCCAACCGAGCTCGTGGGCGCCAACAATCAAGATGTGACCGCCGACCCAAAGCATGGCCGCAGTGCCAATGATGGTGAGCCACTTCAACAAAATTGGCATGCCCTTTACTAAGGCACGACCAAGCCGCTGAGACGTCTCGGACTCGCGGGTGGCCAACGAAAGGCCGACATCGTCCATTTTCACGATCAAGGCAACGATGCCATACACGATCGCGGTGATGAAGATGGCGACGACAATTAGAATGATTGTTCGCGACAGGAAGCTCTGGTCCAGAACTTCTTTCAGCGCGATGACCATAATTTCAGCTGACAGAATGAAGTCGGTCCGAATCGCCCCAGAAATTGTCTTCTTTTCGGCTTCAGGACCCTTTACCGCAGCCGGTTTGTCATGGCTATGATCGTCACCTTTTACTTTGTGGTAGATCTTCTCGGCACCCTCAAAACACAAGTAGGTTCCGCCGAGCATCAGAATAATCTCGACCAAAATTGGAACGAGCGCACTGAGGATAAGTGCAACGGGCAGAATGAAAAGCAGCTTGTTGCGCAGCGAACCTTTGGCGATCCTCTTAATGATCGGCAGCTCGCGCTCGGCAGCAAGACCTTGAACGTAGGCCGGTGTCACCGCCGTATCATCAACAACAACGCCGGCTGCTTTGGCGCTGGCTTTGCCCGCAGCAATACCAACGTCGTCAATCGAAGCTGCCGCCAGCCGGGCCAGCGCAGCAATATCATCAAGCAAACCGACTAGGCCACCAGCCATCTTCCATCCTCACTAGAACCGCAACTAGAGCTCGTGACCAGGATAAGAGAAATGAGGTCCGGTCCAACGAATTTCGCCACAACCTTATATCGAGGTCCGCTATCGCAGCCCACTCGTCAGCCGAGAAACCCACCTATTCTAGGTAGGCATGACCGCGACACCTGTTTATAGTCGCTCCGTGCCAAAACTTCGACATGTGAAGACCACCTGCGAAATCTCGCCCAACGTCTAATAGAGCGCTCGATCGGCCCTGGCGACCGAGCGCCTCGGTGCTAGGGTCTATTTGGTGAATCCCGGCGCTAGTTATCGGCCGGCAGTTTCGACCGATCGCACCAGGAACCATGTCTAGCCCAAATCAAGCGTGGAAAGCTCTACCACTGGACAAGCGGGAGATCCAATACTCGCCGAGTTCATGCATTACCGGCAGCCTCGACCGGTTTCTCCGGTCCTACTCCGACCAAAGCGTTGCGGCCCGCCAGGAGTGTTTAGCGCTCGGAGCTCGGTTGAGTGAGCTCCGGTATGGTACCCAAGATTCTCATACCATCGACCTAGCCATCGTCGGCGATGGGGGAGTGAGTCCAGCGCCCCTGCTGATATTCTTCCACGGCGGTTATTGGCAGGAACTCTCAAAGGCCGATTCGTTCTTCGCCGCTGCCGACTGCATCAAGCATGGCATTTCATTCGCCGCCGTGGACTACACGTTAGCTCCGAGCGCTAGCCTCGATCAGATCGTCGCTGAATGTCGAACCGCGTTAGCTACGCTCCGAGATAGCTCGGATCAGCTCGCAGTCGACCCCGATCGAATCGTCGTAAGCGGTAGCTCAGCCGGTGGTCACCTTGCTGCGATGGTCAGCCTTGGCCTAGAGGATGGGTGGCGTCCAGCTGGGGTGGGATTGGTCTCTGGAATTTTCGACCTCGAGCCGCTGATTGGCACCTACATTAACGAAAATCTGGGCCTCGACGTTGAGGCTGCTCGCCGCAACAGCCCAATTCGCTCGAACCTCAACCACTTCCCAGCGACTGTAATCGTTTACGGCGACAACGAAACCGAAGAATTCAAACGACAAAGCTACGACATGTCGGTTGCTCTACGCCACGCCGAAGTTGCAACGACGTTCGTCGAGGCGCCTGATCGAAATCACTTTGATGTGATCCTCGACCTCTGCCGCAACGGCACAGCGCTCGGCGACGCTACTCTCCGCCTTGTAGCCCAGACCTCAACTGACTAACTGGAAATCTTTATGCCTGCATACAGACCGCTCAAGGTCACCGTTGTCGATCCAAATGGGGTAGACAGTTCGCCTAATGCCAGACCGATGTCGACTGCTTCTGATGAGTCTCGAGCCACTACCGCGGCAGAGACCGGTGGCCAACCATCGATTGACTTCGAAGGAACCTCGAATCCTTACATCGACTATCAGAGCATCGACCTTCTGCTGTCGCTACAGCATCCTCGGAGTACCGGCTACGACGAAATGTGCTTTATCGTGATGGGCCAAGTGAAGGAGCTTCTCTTTCGCGGTATCCACCATGAACTGGTCAATGCCAAGCATCAAATTGATCAAGATCAGCTAGAAGCGGCCATGGAAATCTTGCACCGCGCAGTGGTTTTCCTTGACTATCTAGCCGACTCCTGGAACGTGCTCTCGACGATTTCGTCAGATGGATTTAACCAGTTCCGCGACTCGTTAGGCACTGCCTCAGGTCAGCTTTCCTTCATGTATCGACATGTCGAATTCGCCCTCGGTAACAAAAGTAGGCGACTAGCGGATGCCCATCGGAACCTGCCGCACATTTGGCCCGGAATTGAAAATGCGCTTAACTCTCCAAGCCTCTACGACAGCGTCATCGCTCTCCTAAGCCGCCGAGGACTACCTATTGCCAACAGCGCCCTTGACCGTGATTGGGCAGAGCCTTACCAACTCAACCAGTCGGTCCAGGACGCCTGGCGTATGGTTTACCAAGACCGACAACCGTACGAGGACCTGTACGGTCTGGGAGAGCAGTTGCTCTTGTTGGACACACAGTTTTCGGTGTACCGATGGCGTCACTATGTAACGGTCGAACGGATCATCGGCAACAAACCCGGCACCGGCGGCTCCTCGGGAGTCGCCTGGCTCGAAGCGGTAACAAAGCTCCGCTTCTTCCCCGAGCTATGGTCAGTCCGGTCATCGTAAGTTCTTCGAATCAAGCAGCACCTCGGTGGTTGACCCTAAGCGTTAACCCCGATACGCCTTCTCGCACCCAAGAGGAGTGCTCCGGCAGCCACAATCAACAAGGCCAAAATTGATAGCAGTCGAGTGCTTGATCCGGTAAAGGCCAGATCAGTCTCGTCGACCTCAAGCCGATCAGGCACGCCGTCTCCATCGGTGTCGTTGTCTACAACAGCATCATCAGTTGCGCTAAGCGGGCTGAGACCGTCGATTGGGGTGCCTTGCTCGTCGGTCGGCACTGCTGTTGTACCAGCGCTGTTGGTGTAGATTCCGTCGAAGGTACTGACCTGCAACTCGAGGAGGCAGGTAACTTGCTCACCAGGTGGGATCGGTCCGGCTAGATCCTGACAGTCGTCCGATGTCATAGCAACGTCGTCTGATGAGTCATCTGGGGTGCCATTGTCATCAGTAATGGTCAGATCTGACAGGTGAGTCCCGCCGGTGTTAATGGCGACATAGGTGAAGACTGTCATGCCGTCTTCGCCCACGTGCGTACCGTTATCCTCGGTTGAACCAGCTGTCTTGACCAACGTGAGTCCTGGGTAGTTGACCGTGGCGTCATCACCGTCGGTCGGCGGATCGATGTAGGGGTTGCCCTGCTCGTCTACGTACTCATTTCCGTCTTCGTCAGTCGGAGTCGCTGTCGTTCCCGAGTTGTTTCGGTACGGACGAGTCAACACCTCAAGTTCAAGTTGACAGGTCACGCTGTCGTCAGGGGCGATCGGCCCAGCTAGTGCCGGACATTCGGTTGGGGTAACGAGAACATCGTCTGAGGGGTCATCGGTACCCGAATCGTCGGTAATGAGCGCGTTACTTAGGTAGGTTCCACCTGTGTTGGTAACGGTGTAGGTAAACGGAACTACCGTTTCCGAGCTCAGCCAAGTCTCGCCATCTGGGGCGTCGCCAGCGGTCTTGATGATGTCAATACCTGGGTAAACGACAACGGCATAGTTGTTGTCATCGACGTTGTCGAATAGTGGATCACCATTCTCATCGGTATACGGATCACCATTAGCATCAGTCGGCGAACCAACAACAACAGCACCATTTACGTAGTTCGGATCGTTAACCTCTAGCGACAACTCACAAGTCACAGACTCACCCGGCGCAATTGGACCAGCCAAACCAGCACACTCGACAGCAGTAATAACTGCGTCATCAGAAGCATCACCTGGCGTCCCCGCATTATCAGTGATCGTCAGATCAGTAAGGAACGTGCCACCAGTATTCGTAGCGGTATAGATGAACGGAACAACACCAGGACCACTAACAACAAACTCAGAACCATCACCAGCAGTACCAGCCGTCTTGATCAACTCGACCGCCGGCGGCAACACAACATCAGATGGATCAGTATCAACCGGATCATCAAGATCAAACGGAACACCATCAGCATCCACATAATCTTCACCACTGGAATCTGTCGGATGAGCCGTAGTCGCAGCAACATTTCGATAAGGCGAACTAGTCAAATCAACCGGCAAATCAGCAGTACAAACAACCGTGTCACCCGGCGCAATCGGACCAGCCAAACCAGGACACTCAACCGCAGTCAACGTCAAATCATCAGCCGGATCACCAGCAGTACCAGCATTATCAGTAAGCGAAGCATCAACCAAGAACGTCCCACCAGTATTAGTAACCGCATACGTAAACGTCACCAAACCAGGACCAGGACTAACAAACACACCCCCATCCAACGCATCACCAGCAGTCTTAACGACCTCAATACCAGGAATCAACGTCTCCGCGTCATCGTTGGCAGCCGGATCTTCAAACACCGGATCACCATTCTCATCGGTATACGGATCACCATTAGCATCAGTCGGCGAACCAACAGTAGAAGCACCGTTCATGTAGGCGGCATCCGAGACCGAAAGTTCAGCGGTACAAACGACCGTGTCGCCTGGCGCAATCGGACCAGCCAAACCAGGACACTCGACAGCAGTTAGCGTCAAGTCGTCAGCGGCGTCGGCCGGTGTTCCGGCGTCGTCGGTAACGCTGACATCGATAAGGAACGTGCCGCCGCTATTTTCCACGGTGTAGGTAAACGGAACCAGACCGGGCTCGCTTATAACATACGGCGTGTCATTGGCGGCGGTTCCGGCAGTCTTGACAATGTCGATTGCTGGCGGCAGAACGACCGAAGACGGGTCATCGTCGGTTGGCGGTTCAACACCATCGTAGACAACGCCGTTCTCATCGGTCGGTGTTCCGGTTGTGGCCGCGTTATTGGCGTACGGGCTAGTTATCAGTTCCACTGGCAGATCAGCAGTACAGGTCACGACGATGCCAGGACCAATTGGACCTGCGAGCGCTGGGCACTCTGCTGAGGTGATCGTGACGTCGTCACCAGCATCAGCTGGGGTTCCGGCGTTATCAGTAATTGTGGCGTTGGTTAAATAGGTACCACCAACGTTCGTTACAGCGTAAGTAAACGTAACTAGACCAGGCGCAGGACTGAAATAGATCTCATCGTCATCCACATCGCCAGCAGTTTTCACTATGGCAATGCCCGGGTAGAGGGTGGTTGCATCGTCGTCATCGGACGGATCCTCGAACAGAGGGTCACCGTTTTCGCCGGTATAAGGGTCACCGTTCTCATCAGTTGGGCTACCCGAGGTCGATGCAGTGTTAACGTAGGTTGGCGTTTCGACGCTCATGTCCAACGTGCACGTAACCGCCCCATCGGGGGCAAGCGGCCCCGCTAACCCTGGGCACTCAGCAGCGGTGATTGTGACGTCGTCTCCAGTGTCTCCCGGAGTCGCTGCGTTGTCCACTATCTCGATATCGGTTAGGTGAGTACCACCAGTATTGATTACAGCGAACGTGAACGTGACCGTTCCGTTCTGATTCATGACATAAGTTTCACCATCAGCGGCCGTGGCCGCTGTTTTGATGATGTCAATACCCGGAGGAACCATGACGTCTGCATCATCATCGTCAGTTGGGTCTTCCAAGTTGGGGTAGGGGTCACCGTCATCATTTACTGGAGTTCCAGTCGTTGCGGCATTGTTGTTATACGGGCTGTCTTCGTTGTTGACTGGTAAGTCGAGGGTGCAAGTTACCGTTTCGCCTGGCGCAAGCGGGCCAGCCAGGCCAGCACAATCGGCGTCGGCGATAGTGACATCGTCAGCTGCGTCTCCGGCCGTGCCTGCGTCGTCAGTAATTGTAATGTCGATGAGGTCGGTTCCGCCGTCGTTTTCGACAACGTAGGTGAACGTGACGGTGCCTTCGGGGTCGTTGATGTACAACTCGCCATCATCGGCGGTACCCGCCGTTTTCGTTATTTTGATTGATGCATCAACGACGATTGTCAGAGGCACCCCTGCTTCATCGTCGTGAGTGTCTTCACCCGACACCAAACTTGAATCGGGCTCTGGGTCATCAGCATCATCGCCGGAGGTGTTGTCGTCGGGTTGGGAGTCGATATCGGAACCAAACTCGTTACTTCCGTCATCGGTCACCTCGGCAAAGTTGAATACGGGGTCGCTGATCGCGGCCGCCGAGATTACGTACCTGATGGTTAACGTCTCGGTTTGACCAGCCGCAAGTTCGCCGACATCCCAAACCGGGTTGGTGTATGTGCCAGCCGATGCAACTTCACTAGCCGCAACATACGTTAGTCCTGTTGGCGTATCAGTAACTTCTACGTCGGGAGCTTCGTCTGGGCCGTTATTGACAACGGTCAAGCGGAACTCAACCTCTTGACCCAAAATGTACGGACCAGTGGTTAGCAGCTCTTTGTCCAACTCTACGTCGAATGATCGAAGGCGATAACCGAAATCGACATTGTCTCGGTCTTGGACGTCAGTGATATTGCCAGTGACTGAATCAGTTTCGAGCGCCAAGTTGAATACTGATGAGTTGTTAGCTGCGGCCAAGCCGTCATCCAAGTCGTAGGTCTGGATGCTCAACGGGTTAATCACGTTGATCCAATAGTCTCCAGCAGGCAAATTTACGAACTGATAGATCCCGAAACCATCCGTCGTGGTTGTGTAGGGGGTGAGCGTAACCCCCATCTCTGCTTCGTAGTCGGTTCGGTCGGCGGCAGAAATAACTGCGCCAGTGGCGGAATCGAGATAGAGCGGTCCGTCACCGTTGAAAATCTGGAGGGTTTGCCCTCCGATTGGTCCATCAGTTCCGTTCACGACACCGTCGTCGTTGTAATCCCACCACACCAGATCGCCGACGGTTCCCCACACAGGGGTAACGGAAACATCATTAGAAATTACGTTCAGCGAAATTTCTGGGATGCGTCCACCGAACGAGTTTGTATATATGTCGCCGATGTCGGGGGAGTTGGCCCAATCAACGATCTGAACGCCGTTTAGATCAGTGGTATAAACCGGATCGCCGCCTAAGCTTCCGATCGGGTTGAGAGTGAGCGACACAACCTTCCCGCCGTTGTTCGGCACGGTTGGCGCCTCGAATCGAAGGGCCGTGACATCGACCGGAGCGATTGGGCACGAAGTTGCTACTACCAGGGGAGACCCGCCGGGGGTGCACGCCTGCCAGTTAGCTGTGAAGGTACCCGCGGCCACACCGTCGGGTAGAAGGTTTCCGTTGTTCACATAGTCTTGGTGGCAAATATCGCCGGGAGCAGGCACGTATCCAACTGCTCTGTTTGAACTGGCGCAGGGATCGAGATTGAGCGACGCTGGATTCACATCGGTTACCCAGAACGTCTCACCGTTGGTGAACTCTACTTCAGTCAACTCGAAATAGCCGTTGAAATCAGAGGCCGGATCCCGCACTGATTGCTTGCCACCGATAACAACCGAGGTAGCGTCCCCGTTGAACGGCAAGATATCGATAAACTCGCCGCCCGAATAACTCTCGCCACCGAGGTTCTTGTAGGTCAAGTCGAAGTTGAACGGGTCTCCGACGTTGTAGACCTCTTGGGTGGTTTGCTTCAGCACGTCGAAGCCAAACTTAGGGAGAATCGTTAGCGTATAGGTAGCGCTGACGTTGTTGCCGATGCCGTCGCCGGTGTCGTTGATTCCGTCATCGTCGGTATCGATTGTGAAAACGTCAGCGGCGATATTTGGCGAGCTGAACGTAACGGTGTTTTTGAAGTTGCCGCTCGTGAGGGATGGGTCGACTAGAACCTTGTACCTGATACGTGGCATTTGATCGCCGGCGTCAATCGAGCCGAAACTCCATGTGATCGGATCCTGAGCATTTGGCGTTGGGCTGCTCAACAAGGTCACCGCCGGAGACGATGCCTGATAGGCGGCGTGATCAAGCCATGTGGCCCCACCATCGACGCTAAACTCTTCGGTTCCCGCGATGTAGGTTGTTCCAGCCGGGAGGTTGTCAGTAACCGTTCCTGTCTCAGATCCGACCCATAGGCCGAAAACGGTAGGTTCTATCTGAAACTCGACTATGTCGCCGCCTCGAACCACTTTGATGCCCGTTGGGACAGTTTCTTTGCCAACAGAAATACCAGAAGGCACCAAGATGTTACGGTCGGCCGAGTAGATGTTGTAGCTGAAGGCGATGTTGTTCGGATCCTGGACTTCATCACCGGAATTGTCTTGCCAGTCATACCAGGCGTCGTTGTCGTTGTTGAGGGTCCTCCGAGCGTCGGAATAGTTCGGGAGGTAAGCCTTCGGGCCGTAGCCGGTAGCATCTGGTCTAACCCGCAGGTCATACATCTGCGCCGCGGCAACATACTTGTAGTCGGGAGCGCCGCTCAGATTCGCCATACCAAGGTCGTCGTGGATGTACTCGAACCTAATTTTGGTTACACCACTAAATCCCGAAGCATCGGCGGGTACGGCCGCATGATCTTCATACCAGTCGATGGGTCCCGCGCTCGGTGCGCCGTTTGAGTCAACGACGGTTCCATCGGCTAGCTGGATTGCGACCGTTCCATCGCCGTTGGCGTCATCTTCGCAAACGGTTGTATCGAGGTCTGCGAGCGAACCTGTGCCATTCGGAGTATCTGAATACCATGACTTCGTGTTTGGTTCAGCATCGAAGAAGTAGCGTTCTCCAGCCCCGCCACCCCAGATATGACCCGACGGATTGTTTTGGGTTCCCCCATTGACATAAGTGGCACTAACCGTTCGATCCCAGAACATGAAAACAAGCGGACCGCTTGGTGAAGAGTATGACGGGTACTTGTCCCAAGCTGGAACTCCGGCAAACTCGTATTGGGTGGTATCAATCTTGTCGCAAATTTGTGACCGTCCACCATCAATTCGGCGGTAGTCATAGATTTGCAGCACGACGGGCAGGACTTCGTTCTTTGCCCGGAGTTGCTCGGCGATCTTCGGATAGTAAGTTGTACCGTCCGATGTTCGTTGGAACGTCTTGCGGTAGGTCCACGTCCCGGGGCTCGACACTTGAAGTAGGCCCGAGGTGATGTTGTCGCTGTTGGCGGTTGATTGATCGGCCGACCCGATTCCCCCTGGCTCAACCCCAGTTCCGTAGTTGTCGAGGTTGTTCCCGCCAGCGTCTTCGGTTGACACCGGGTCAAAGACTCCCGGGGTGTTGGTAGCGGTATCTAGTTTCTGCGCTTCGTTGATGTGGAAGTACTGGCAAGTGCCCCCACCAGAACAGCTCTGATGGCTGTCCACATCAGCTTTGGGGATCCAGATCCCGATCCGTACGTCGAACAGGTCGGAGTCGCCATCTGGGTCTCGGGTGTCGATATTGTCGAGATCTATGTGAAAGTTCGGGTCGTTCGTCCCGTCGGGAGTGAACGTCGGACCGGTCCAATCGAATGGGTAGTTCGTTTGGGTACAGCCAACCGTCGCCCCGGGACCGTGAGCCCCGTTTAGGCTGCACGGGGTGTAGGTGGCGTCCCAGTCATAAAGGAGGGCGCCAGACGATAATCCGGCGTCGTTGCCTGTGCTGTCGTCGGTAAAGATGTCCAAAATGTCGTAGTCAGCGTCGAAGAAGAACCCGTCGCCATCGTTGTCGACCAGCTCATCAGGCGAGTCTGCGATCATCGAACCTGATTGGTAGCTTGCGATCAGGTCAAACTCGGCCAGGTAACCAGCTTCACCGCTCGGTCCAGGCTTGGCGTCAAGCTTGGGCCAGATTGGGTTGCCATCTTTGTCGATGGAAAATCCGACCATAGCTTTGGAGAGATTCACTCGAAAATCTGCGGTCACGATCGCTTCGACCGGTCCGTCGAAAGCTGCGGCCGAGGTGCCGTTGTTCCCGGTAGCAGCAGAGTTAGAAATTCCAGTCGCAGTTACGCTAGCGCCAACGATCGAGTCGTTGATTGTTGCCTGGGTTCCGTCAGTTGCGGCACCCAGAACCTTTGATGCCGGAAAGAAGACCTTGTTGGTTCCTTCTCGAGCGAAGCCCATGTTGCAGTACAGCGTTTCGTTGTAACCGTCGCCATCAAGATCTTGGAGAGCCGAAATCGGAGACACTACCAACGGGTCAACTTCGCAGCCGGACGGAATCTCAATCCATTCTTGGTGAATGGTTCCGGCTGGATCTGGCAATTGAGTTGTTGAGCTGTACGGGTCGAGCGAAACAGTTGCGGTTAGAAAGTCAACGTCAGAGTCGTTGTTCGATACCTCTACTTTGTAGGTAACAGAATCGCCTAGCCGAACAACGTCGTTGTCTGAACAAGTGTCTTGACCGTCGAATCCAATGCCGTTGTTGCCATCTTCAACTGTGCTGCCATCAGAGAACGTTCGAGAGCTATCGAAGGTGTTGCCGTCGACGCAATCATCGTCGCCGTCGCTGGTGTTGAACGGCTCCGATCCTGTCTTACTGAGTTCGATGGTCACATCTGTGACTGGTACTGCAGCTTGCGCCGGCAAGGCCAACGGCGCTGCAAGGATTGACGCGATAATCATCATTGCACCGGCAACGGCCGCATACCGACGACTGATCTGAAACATGAAGAATCTCCAATGGAGGCGACGCGCCGGTCGGCGCTGAGAGATCCCGGTCGGTCAGAATGTCGAGAATTCAACTATTGGGCGTGAGAATTCTTTGGAAGTAGCGGCAACGGCAGCTGTGTCGTCGGCTGCTGTCGCTCACGTCCACCTTCGTCTAGGCCGAACTCCCTAGATCTCCGGCTTGCTCAAATGAGCCGACTGACAGGCAACCATCGGATATAGCCCACATCCAACTAGCTGTTTGTCTAATCGATTCTGCCCTGCTGGCAGCCCAGCGGAGGTCGATTCAAAGCAAGCAACATCTTCGTATATGAAGGCAAAGCAATCTCATTCGAAAGGCCATGGTCTACTATTTGGAGCCTGAAGCGAAAGAGTTCGCGCATCGATCGTAGGTGCGTGAATTCAACAAGACCGCCCTCGCTCAGAAAGAAAGAAACACAATCTATGGAACAGCAAATGAGCGAGGTTTTCTTACGCGTTTTCAAGCTCGAAAAGCCAGAGCTGCCGGTTCCGGAGCTGACCGCCGATGCCGTGTTGCTGGAAACTGGAATGGACTCGCTTGGGTTCGCTTCTCTCATAATGGAGTTAGAGCTCGAGCTTGGCTTCGACCCGTTCTCGTCCTCGGCCGAGCCTTACTATCCGAATACCTTCGGCGAACTAGTTGCCTACTACGAAGCGAACTCGGGTAACAGCGGCTGATGGACAACCAGCTGACGGGCCCGGCCGTTGTGACATCATCTTCGGTTCTGAGTTGGACCGACATACCTCGCGGAGCAGGCACCTTCTTTGGTAAACGGCTATTGCTACGAACCAGCGATCCTGCCCTGTTCATCGCGGCAGTGGCCGCCCTGGAAGGTTCGGCACAATCAATCTGCGTTCTTCCTCCATGCCTGGCCGACAATGAACGACGATTGATGGTGGGGGACGAGAACCAATTCGATGTGGTGATCTCAGAAACGTCTCAACGACCGGCTGCGATCCGAACCTTAGCGGATCTGAGGTCGACGATAGACGGGTATCAGGCAGTTAGCTCAGTTTCGGGACACCCAACCGAGTGGACTATCCCGACTTCGGGAACAACCGGGGTGCCTAAGCTCGTAGACCATTCGTGGAAGTCATTGACGACCGCCATTCGAGAAAACAAGCGGAAGTCAACCAGCGATGAGCGATGGGGATTGTTATATGGCCACAGTCGGTTTGCTGGGTTACAAGTTATTTTGCAAGCGCTCGTGCACCAAAAGACGTTACTTGCTCCGACTGCCGCTCTGCCTCTGAAAGAACGAGTGGCCTTCCTCGCTCAGAATCGGTGTTCTCACCTCAGCACGACTCCAACATCGTGGCGAAAGATTCTGATGCTCGAAGAAGCCAGCGGTCTACAGCTTCAACAAATTACGCTCGGCGGAGAAGCAGCCGATGAACAAATTTTGAATGCACTAGCCGCACGGTTTCCCCAAGCCCGAATTACCCACATTTACGCGTCGACCGAGGCTGGTGTCGGGTTTTCAACGAGTGATCGACGACCTGGATTTCCGGTTTCGTACCTCGACCGACCGGCCTACAACCAGGTTCAACTGAAGGTCAGCGACAACCGGCTCTATCTGAAAAATCCTGACTTAGTTGGCCGGTACGCCAGCGGAGAGACCTTTATCGCCGATGGCTGGATCGACACCGGCGATCTGGTTGACATCGTCGGAGATCGGGTGATCGTGACTGGTCGAGCCAACGGATTGATAAACGTTGGGGGAGATAAAGTCATGCCCTCGCAGGTCCGCGACGTTCTCCTGTCCTGCGATCCGGTCATCGATGCCCGTATCTACGCCAAACCGAACCCGATAACTGGAAACATCGTCGCCGCTGACGTTGTTGTAGATCCAATCTCCGAGCAAGGTCAACCCAACGAGCTCAGGCACGAAATACTTAGGTACTCCAGGGAACACTTAGCGTCGTTCCAGGTTCCAAGATTTATGCAGTTCGTACCTGAGATTGCTGTGAACGAAACGGGCAAGGCCCGTATATGAAAACTGTTGTTGTAACCGGAGCGGCAAAAGGGCTCGGGTTGAGCATTTCTAGAGACCTCGTTGGAAACGGCTATTTCGTTGTCGGCATCGGTCGGAATAGAACCGACGATTTCGATCGGCTCCCCGAGAACCAGAGGAGCTTCCACGCCTATGATCTTCAAGCTCTCGACGGCATCCAAGACCTAGTTAGGCAGATCTTTACTGATCGAGGTCAAATTTATGGTCTCGTCAACAATGCTGGAATGGGTCTTGACGGTGTGTTGGCTACCCAACACAAAAGCGACATTGCCAACATGTTGACACTCAACCTTGAAGCGCCAATCACCCTGGCCAAATACACAGCTCGGTACATGATCCGTCAAAAAGAGGGTCGGATCGTCAACATCACATCAATCATCGCGTCAACCGGTTTCAACGGCCTCGCAGTCTACGCCGCCACAAAGGCTGGACTTGAAGGTTTCACTCGCTCTCTTTCGCGGGAGCTAGGTCGAGTCAATGTCACCGTGAACGCGGTAGCTCCTGGCTACATGATGACCGAGATGACTGAGAGCCTGGATGGCGAGAAGTTAGCCTCGATCACCCGCCGGGCTCCTCTTGGCCTAGCGACTACTGAAGACGCAGCCGGAGCGGTGACCTACCTGATGTCTGAACAAGCGCGAAAAACATCGGGTATTGTGCTGACCGTTGACGGGGGAAGTACTGCCTAATGGGGATGGGAAGGCGTTGTTTTGTTCATTCTGATCTCGCAAGAGCCCTGGTCGTAGCAAAGAGGCTCGGGCATCGAATCCGTCCCAGGGAAATCCCGGACAGTATCGTCGAGTTTGTCGAACAGCGGTTTGACACCGATAGAGAGCTGATTAGCTTTCCGGCGTTCAACTATGACTTCGGCCGGACTGGTGTCTTCGACCTCGGCGCTGACGAGGTACAGGTCGGGAGTTTACCTGAGTGGGTTCGAAGACACGGCTCTTTGCAAAGATGCCAAACACCATTCTTCTCAACCCTTTCGAACGACCCGGCCCGGTACTCACAAGGCGATGTAATCAATCCTTTCGGATCGACGTCCCATTTTCAGACACTCTACGACGACAGCGGCCTCATCGTGTTCTTAGGAACCTCAATCGAGTACATGACGTTCTTGCACTTCGTCGAAGATGTTTCTGGTGGCCCTTTGTACCGCTATGAGAAGTCGTTTCCTGGAACAGTCATTCCGGTCGATGGGCCACCGCGAACTTGCGAAGTAACGATGCATGTCCGACCTCGAGGGGCCTTCCTCGAATACGACTTCGAAAAGATCGGGAACGACCTTAGCCAGGCCGGCCTTCTCCACACCGACCCCAACGGAGAGCAGTTGGCGTGGGGAGACGCGAGAACAATGTGTGACTACCTCGTCGACCGAATCCACGCAGACCCGCTCTACCTGCTTGCAGTTGAGGCCAAAGAGTTTTTTCACAACGCGACCGACTGCGGTCGGCGACGAGTACTAATCGAGGAGTTTGAGGATGAGTGATTACTACCCAATGATCAAGTGGGCAAAGGACCTCTTCCCACTTTGTCGATCCCTCACCGGGTCTGGGACTCGCGAGACCCTCCAGTACTTCAAACGATTGAATCCCGAACTTGAGATTCACTCATTTGACTCGGGACAGCAAGTATTTGATTGGACGATCCCGAAAGAGTGGGAAATCAATGATGCCTATATCGAACATGAAAGCGGGCAGCGATTCGCCCAGTTCAGCATTCACAATTTGCACGTCCTGAATTACTCAACGCCAATCGACACCGTAATGCAATTAGAAGAACTTCTACCTCATATCTATACCCAACCCGATCAGCCGGACTGGATCCCCTATGTAACGAGCTATTACAAAGAACGCTGGGGGTTCTGTATGGCCCATAGCCAAAAGGAACAACTGCCGGCGGGCAGCTACCGGGTGTTTATCGATTCTCGCCTGTTCGATGGTCAGTTACAGTTGGCCGATGCGGTCCTGCCCGGGTCATCAAAGAAGGAGCTCTTCTTTTCAAGTCCAATCTGTCATCCGTCAATGGCTAACAACGAGCTATCGGGTCCGGTTCTGCTGAATGGGTTGATGAAGTATGTGAAAGAACGAGTTGTGGATCAACGATTCAGCTATCGCTTTCTCCTTATTCCAGAAACCATCGGTTCCATCGCCTATTTGTCTCGGCATACAGACACGCTGAAGAACAACGTCTACGCCGGTTTCAATTTGGCCTGTGTTGGCGACGACAGAGCATACAGCCATATCCAATCTCCTTACGGAAACACCGTCGCTGATGCCGCGCTACAGAGTGCCTTGATCGGCAAGGACAACGTTGTCACCTACAGCTACCTCTCCCGTGGTTCGGATGAACGGCAATTCTGCGCGCCTCACATCGAACTGCCACTGGCCGGATTCTGTCGGTCCAAGTTCGCTGAGTATCCCGAGTACCACACCAGCGCCGACGATTTCGACGTCGTAACCCAAGAAGGCTTCAACGGCGCTTTCGATGTGATGACGTCGATTATAGATGCGTTTGAGTATGGCCTGTACCCGATAGCCAAGTGTCTGGGGGAACCTCAACTCGGGAAGCGTGATCTCTACCCGACGGTAAGCCAAAAGGGCAACCACGATTCAGTAAAGACACGTATGGACTATTTGGCGTATGCCAACGGTCGAACCTCGGTGTTCGATATCGCCAGCATGACCGGGACACCACTCATGGTGGTGAACGAAGAGTCCCGAATTCTGTCCGAGCACGATCTGGTCGAACTACAGAGTGAGCAAACCGGTTTGGCTTAGCCCCGATCGCTGAGGTCGTACTCGGCCATGTAGTAGGGATGGTCAGGATCATATTCGGTTAGCGGCTGCGGGTCGGAAACGCGGCCGACCGGCCGGACCTCAGCCCCGGTAACGCCGAGACGGGCATCGCCTAGAGTTGACCGAGCGACTTCGGCCACAGCGTCGAGCTTCAACGCCTCGTCTGGATAGTCGGCCAACACATCGTTTCGCTCACTGGGGTCGGTTGACAGATCATAGAGTGCTCTTGTTTCGGCGCCACGCTTGGAGAAATGAAGCTTCCACTGACCGGAGCGAACTGCTTCTAAGTCGTTCATCCAATAGTAGTAGAAGGCGTCGTGGGGAGAAGCCACTCCGCCGCACCAAAGCTCTTGAACGTCGCGGCCGTCGATCACCCGATCGGTCGGAACCGCTGCGCCGCACACGTTGGCCAGGGTGGGGTAGAGGTCCATCGCTGTAATTATTTCGTCGCTTACCCGCCCAGCCGGTACCCGATCAGGCCATCGGACAATACCGGGTACTCGTTGGCCGCCTTCCCATGTGGTTCCCTTCGTGCCTCGCAACGGATCGTTACTCCCTCCTAACGGTTCCGATGACCCCCAAGGCGGAGGATTGTCTCCAAGCGAGCCGTTGTCGCTAGTGAAAATCACGATGGTGTTGTCGGCGATTCCTTGAGCCGTTAGTTCGTCCATAAGAACCGACGTAGCCCAGTCGATCGACTCGACCGCCGCGCCGTAGGGTCCGTTGGTGGACGCCGCCGCGAATCTTTCCGGCACGTAGATTGGGAGGTGGACATACATGTGAGCCAGGTAAAGGAAAAACGGACGACCGCTACTGCGCCGGATGAACTCAATGGCGTGAGCCACATACCGGTCGGTAAGCGATGCTTGGTCGGGCTGTTGCTCAACTACTTCACCGTCGACAATCAGCGGTAACGGTGGCAGTTCTGGCATGAACTCCGGACGGTTAGCTTGACGACCCATGTCGTTGCTGTACGGCAGCCCGAAATAGTGATCGAACCCATGGTTTGTCGGTAGGAAGTCGGGTTGGTCGCCGCAGTGCCATTTACCTACTGCTTGGGTGGCATAGCCGGCATCGGATAAGACACGAGCCAAACTAATCTCGGACGGCGGTAACCCAATGGCCATACCGGGAAACAACACGGGTAGCCCGTCGAATGAGCCGAATCCGATTCGAGGCGGGTAGCAACCGGTTAGCAAAGCGGCTCGGGCCGGGGAACACACCGGTGACGCCGTGTAGAAAGAGGTGAACCGGACTCCTTCGGACGCGAGTTTGTCCAAGGCTGGCGTTTTGTTGCGGATCGACCCGTAACACCCGAGATCTCCGTAGCCAAGGTCGTCGCAGTTGATTAGTACGATATTCGGTTGTGTCTCCACGTTCATTCCTCCGACACTTAGGAGTCCGTCACTTAGTTGGTTGAACTGGTAGCGGCGTCATCCGCCGTCGCTGGCGGGGCGTTATTAGCCATAGTCGTTGCGATGGCGGCTGCGATCGTGAAGACGAAAAATCCGGCAACGAACGGAGTCACGGTGTTGGTGATGGCTCCATCTACCAAAGGCGAAAGTAATGAAGCTCCAATGAAGCTCACCCCTCCAATCGTAGACGCCGCAGTGCCAGCAATGTGACCGACCTCATCCAGTGCAGCCGAGGTGATGAGTGGCAGTAACGCAGTGTTGATCGAGACCATTATTGTCGTTGCGACAAAGAAAAAGAAAAACGAAGGCTTGCCGTCGAATCGGTACGTGACGCCAAGATTCACCGCCGCCACGGCTATGAGCACTACAAACCCAGCGGCGGTCGTCCGTTTTGTTCCAAGCCGGGTAACTATTCGAGAGCTGGCAAAGGTTAGGCCCGCCATGACAATAGAGGTAGCGGCGAACCAAATAAAGAACTGCGATCCGCGGTCGTAGACTTCATTGTAGAGACGCTCCGATGACGCCAGATATGGCAGGAAGGCTGCGGTTACCATCACTAGCGCCACCATGTTGGCGAGCGAACTCCTCGTTCGTAGCACCTCGACGGTCGATCTTCCGATCGATTGGATGTTGAGCGGCGAACGTTTCGTCGCCTCCAACGTTTCGTCAATTCTGGTCATCCACGCCAAGACGATGCAACCAAAAATTGGACCAATCGCAAACGGGTACCGCCACGAGCCGAACCGTAATAACGCTTCACCGATTGCTGGTGCCAGTGTTGGCACGATGAGGAATACGGTTAGAACAACCGACATAGCCCGGGACAGCACGTCTCCTTCAAAGCGGTCGCGTAGCATCGCCTGGGAGATTACACGGGGCCCAGCTGCACCAAGTCCCCATAGGAACCTTCCAATCAGCAACGTGGTTAAGGACGGCGCAAAGGTCGTGGCGAATCCGGCTACCACGTATAGACCGATTCCGATGGCGAAAATTGGCTTCCGACCGTACCGATCCGACAGCGGTCCGTAGATGAACTGCCCGACACCAAGTCCGGCCATAAACACCGTGATAATCAGAGCAGCGCTAGATGACGTTTCGGCTAGACCGAAGTACTGACGTAGCTCGGAGAACGCTGGGAGCATGGCGTCGATAGCGATAGCAATCGTTCCTGAAGAGGCCGCCATGACGACAAGGAACTCATTGTGTCTTTCGTTTTTCGCCATTAGGCGCCCTCGCTGGTAGACACCCAAAATTGGTGTGGTTACTTCAGATTGAAGCTCTGAGATCCTATACCTACTCGTACCACACCGCCTCATTTAGCGATTGACAACTGGTGAGTCGAGATGACCTCTGCGGGCAATTCCGCTCGACTGAGGATGCCTTATATAGAGATCAAGAGAATCGACGATCGTGTCGATGGACGGACAATGCTTCAGAAAGTCGTGGCGACCGCAGCCATCATTGTTGCCGCCGCCGTTGTGCGCCTGGTCGTTGCCCGTTTGGTACAACACCCCAAATGGAGCAATGTCAATGCTGGACGCCGCGCCATAGTTGTGATTCGGAACTTGTCCTTACTCCTGACTGCACTCGGTATCACCCTGGTCTGGTCCGAGCAGCTGCGGGTAGTTGGATTGTCAATGGTGGCATTCGTATTGGCTCTAGTGATCGCCGGTCAGGATGTGATCCGTTCGGTATTGGGGTCGTTTGTTCGGGCCACGTCTAGTTCGTTTGCAGTAGGAGACCAGATCGTTGTCGGAGATCTCCGCGGCTACGTTATTGACAGTTCACTGGTATCCACCACATTGCTTGAGATCGGCTCGGGGCACTTGCGCACCGGACGGACAGTCATGGTTCCCAATAGTCAGTTCTTAACCCAGCCGGTGATAAACGAAACCGCTGGCCACCGCTTTATCCTCCATTCGTTCCAAGTACCTGTGCCCCAAGACCAGTGGCAGACCGCCGCCGACGTTTTACAAGCTGCGGCTGAACTACAGACCGGTGTCTACGTTGAACCCGCCCGACGCGAGATGGGCGCTCGGGCCAAGCGCCACTCGCTCTCAATGCCAATAGTCCGACCGCTGGTGTTGGGCGCGCTAGCAGCAGACAACACGGTCGTTCTGACCGTCAGAGTCCCAACCGAGGCCCAGGACGTTTGGCGGGTAGAACACGAGATTCACAAGGCTTGGCTTGAAGCGTCGAGCTGCATCGACCCGTCAGTAACCAGGCACCCTCAGAACCGTCGTCGAGATGATGCGTACGGTCTACCGCTTCCGCATTAGCGACGATATCGGATGCTAGCTACGCAGCTTGAGCGATCGGATTTTACGAGGAGATGCCGACCGAATTGGCCCGTCAATGGCTAGTCAAGCATGTCGGTTGAGATAGCGCTCCGCCAGGCTGTAGGTTGCCTCAGTGAAGGGTATACCGAGGTCGTGAGCCAGCTCGGCGGTCGGGTGGGATCCAAGCCAAGCGACGAGCAACATTCGGCGCATCATGACCATCGTTGGGATTATCCCAATGTCAGCCGTGGTCAGTGGTGCGACCTGTTGGTAGCCGTCAATCCATCGCTCGATAGCGTCTTCAACGTCACTACGGTGCTCGATAAATGACAGAGCGGCCGCTAGGTCATACATGTACCAACTGAATCCGCAGTCATCGAAGTCGATTATGCTCGTCGTCGATTCATGGACGACGAGATTGGCAAGTCGCATGTCGGCGTGAATTAGGCCAAATTTGTCGGGTCCATCACCGTATACCGTGAGGTTTTGGCCAATGGCGTCGGCGGTTCGGCTCAATAATCGTATCCCTGGCTCGTCAACACCTTTCCCGTTCTGCCAACGACCCCAATGGGGCGTCCGACCAAGAATCGTTTCGAAGTTCCAGACCAATCGGTCAAACTGCGGCGGTAGCGTCCACCCTTTTGTGAATTGATGCATCTCGGCCGTGATCGTTCCAAGCCCTTCAAACTCTTGAACGATTTCGTTTTCGTTCGGTTCGACGCCTTCCACGAATTCGAACATGACGCAGTAACGCCACTGTAACCCACGATCGATTCGCACCTCCTCGACCTGGTTTCCATTTCGCGATTCGATAACTGCCGCAGTCTTGATTGTGCCAGAGCGTCGTAGAGATTGGGACCACTGGAGTTCGGACTCGATCTGATTCCGGCTGTGATAGCCAGGGCGATGCACTCGCAAAATCATCTTGGCCGACCGGCCTTCGATCAAATAGGTTGCATTTTCCGAAACGGTTATGAGCCTTGGAACCGAGCCCGCCGGGGTCTGGTAACAGTTGAGCGCAGCTAGTGCTATTCGGTCGTTGGTTGACGGCTCAGTTTCACTCATGGACTAGCAATCTTGGGACGAATGAGATCATCCCGCTCGACGAACTTGACTGATAGCCCATCCGGTAACGAGAAGTAGAACAAAGGCGAGCTCGACTCGGTCAGCGAGTTCGGTCGCCGCTCGTACATCGGCTGGGCTCGGGCGGGGTCCGTCACCTAACGTTGGTCGGTTCTCGAAGTTTTCGCCGTACCGTAGCGGACCACCGAGCTGACAGCCGAGAGCGGCAGCGAAGGCCGACTCGGCCACCCCAGCGTTAGGTGAAGGGTGAGCGGCAGCGTCTCGCCGAACGATGGTGTAAATCCGGCCTGCAGCCCTTGGGTTCTGTGCGGCAACTACTGCGGCGAAAATTCGGGCCGGGATGTAGTTGGCGATGTCGTCGAGGCGAGCCGCGGCCCAACCGAAGTTGCGATATCTGACGCTTCGATGCCCAATCATGGCATCCATGGTGTTGATCGCTCGGTACGCTCCGGCGCCAGCTGCGCCCCCCACCATCGACCAGAAAATCGGCGCAACCACAGCGTCGACGCTATTCTCGGCCACCGACTCTATGACCGCCGCGGCAATGGCGGAACTGTCTAGTTCGGTTGGGTCTCGGCCAACCAAAGCTGGCAACGCGGTCCTGGCCCGGTCAACGTCGCCATCTTCGATAGCTTGACCGATTCGGGCCGCCGTCGAGCGTAGCTGGCGGCCGGACGCAGTGATTGCGACTGCTGCTGCGGTCGATCGAATCAGGGCACCGCCGGTTGAACCCAGTCCGACTCCAATCGCAGTATGGGCGACTCCCGGAAGGCGTCGATCAGCCCACAGTTTCTCCTCGGTCCACTGCATAAATTTCCCAAACCAGGCTACCGGGTGCGCCATATTGGGTGGATCTCCCAAAATTCGGTCAGCCAGAAGTCCAGTCGCAACGGCCAAACAGCGTTGTGGAATTGGGCTTGGGGAACGAGCCAACAGCGAACCGATCATGGTCGATCTCCAATGCCTCGCCTGACAGCTTCGTGGGCGGCTTGAGCAATTCGTGCTCCCCATTTCGAACGAGTTCCGGCGAACCGTTCTGTCGCTACGCCAGTCGGCCACACGAGTACCACGGCATCGCTTGCTGTCCCCGTGCCGGGGATTCCACGATCGTAGAGGGCTTGCGTTTTCGCTTCGGTCATAGTGATGACGGCGTTCACGGCCGCCGCTACCTCAAGTCCGATCGGGAGCTGAACTACCAAGTTGATAGTGCCAGGGAAGTGTGGCGATTGAGTAATTTGATCGGTGCTCGGATCGGATGTCTCTGGTGGCCATGGGGTGTAGCCCCCGCTCGGATCAGCGGCCCACGTTGGCTTGGCTACTCCAACCGTGGCGTGGGCAAGAACGCCATCGCACGACGCTTGCTTGTACCGGGCAACATCTGCTGCTGTGAACAAGGCTTGACCAACGCCGTCCAGGGCGAATTCAATCGCTACCTGGTTGGCGTGATTTTCTAGATCAGTTCGGGCGTAGTCCGGAACTACGCCAATATTGAGCAGCCAACTCGCTTGGTTCAAGCCACCGCCGACCGAGGCAGATGACAACGTCGACATCGGAGTTGGCCATTGCCAAACCAGCACGCCGTTGTGGGAACCTCCGGCAGAGTGGAGGGTCGGTTCGCTTACCACCCTGGCGCCTCGGATAGAGCCAGAGCTGAACTGGCGATTCGTTGAAGTTGGTTCGGGTCGATATAGGCGTCGATCCAATCCGCCAGTTGGTCGTGATACGAATCGAGCTCTGCCGCGAAGCCGGTTCCGGCCGGGGCATAAATCCGATCCCGGGCCCGGGCCACATCAGTGAGTAGCTGGGTTCGAGCGTCATCAGCATCGAACAGACCGTGCAAGCTCGTCCCTCGAACCGTTCCGGCCGGATTAACTGCCCCTTCTGGGAGTCCGTCGAGCTGCAACCAGGGGTCATCGCTAGACACAGGTCGGCCGTAGCGGATCTGATACCCAGCTACTGGGTGTGACCCGACTGTACCCTGCGATCGACAGACCACTTTGGGCTCCTGGAACGTGGTCACGGAGTCGAGCAGTCCGAGGGCGGTAACAGAACCAAGACCAGATTCGATAGTGTCGGTAATGCGGTGGCCAAGCATCTGATACCCGGCGCAAACCCCAATGATCCATGCTTTCGAGTGCTCTAAGGCAACGTCGAAGCCGTTGTCTCGCAACCAAGCCAGATCAGCCACGGTGGCCCGGCTCCCGGGCAGTACGATAATGTCGGCATCATCTAGTTCATCGGGCCGGACTACCCATCGAAGGTCAACATCGGGTTCGATCGTGAACGGATCGAGATCAGAGGGGTTAGCGAGCCGGGGGAGTGCGAGAGCGGCAACTCGAACCGGCTTTGGCGAGCGGGTCGGTTTCCGGACCCCGGTGTGCAGATCGAGGGAGTCTTCGGTTCCGAGGGCGTTGTGGTTGGCGATATAAGGAAGAACGCCGAGCACAGGCACACCATCGCGTTCTTGTAGTTGGCTGATACCTTCAGACAACAGGCTCGCGTCTCCACGAAACTTGTTGAATACGATTCCTTTGATTTGGGCTCGAAGGTGGTGGGGGAGAAGGTCGATTGTGCCGTGGGCGGCGGCAAAGGCGCCACCGTGATCGATGTCGACCACCAAAATGGCTGGCATTCCAGCGGCGTGGGCTAGCGGAAGGTTTACCAAGTCCCGGTCCAGCAGGTTTATTTCAGCTGCGCCACCAGCACCTTCTGCAATTACCCAATCATGGTCGGCTTGAAGCCCCTGGAAAGCTTCAAGCACCACCGGCTTTAGAGCTGTTGTGGTAGGGCCGTAGCTGTGTGCGTCGGTTGACGAGACCTCGTCACCCATCACGACCAGATGGCTAGTGGCCGACGCACTTGGTTTAAGCAAGATTGGGTTCATCCGCCGCTCCAGAGCAACGTTGGCTGCGTCGGCCTGCATCGCTTGGGCCCGACCAACCTCGCCGCCATCAACCGAGACCGCGGCGTGGTTAGACATGTTCTGAGCCTTAAACGGTGCCACCGATAGTCCTCGGCGAGCCCAAGAACGGCAAATGGCCGCAGCCACAGTCGACTTCCCGGCGTTACTGGTAGCGCCACAAACGAGGAGCGCACCACGGCCATCAATCAAAAGTCGATGCCTTTCTTGGCTTGGATTTTCTCATCGAACGCATGCTTGACCTTCACCATCTCAGTCACCGTGTCGGCGACAGCCACAACTTCGGCGGCCATATCTCGGCCAGTAAGAATCACGTTAACGTGCTCTGGGCGCTCGGACAGGCAAGCCACGACGTCGGCCGGATCGATCCACTCCCAGGTCATCGAATAGCTGATCTCGTCGAGAACAACTAGATGGTACTTTCCTGATGCTACTAGTTCTTTCGAAAACTCCCAGGCGGCCACTGCTTTGGCTCGGGTTTCGTCTAAGTCATCGGATTCCCAGGTAAAGCCATCGCCGGCGGCGAACCATTCAACGCCGAGGCTTCGACATACCTTTTCTTCGCCGGTGTTCCATTTGCCGCTCTTGAGTGACTGGACAACGGCCACGTTCCACCCTCGGGCAACGGCCCGGAGCAGAGTCCCAAATGCGGCCGTTGACTTCCCCTTGCCATGGCCAGTGTGCACCAAGACTAGAGACGCCGCTCGTTGAAGTTCTTGTCGATCGTAGGGCGCTTCGTTTCTCGGTTCGCTGGGTTCTTCACCGAGTTCGGTTCCAGTTTCGATCTGGTCTGCAGTTTGATCGGACATAAACATTCTCCTGTCGATCGAGGGAACGATTGCTCGATCGACAGCAGCCAATCAAACCAACCCCAAGCCTCGAGGGTTAACGGTTCTTCGCAGCGCACAGCTTGACCGGACTCGCCGTGTGATCGACCCGAGGATCGATCGACGGCATCACCGTTGCGGGACAGCGCTGGATTCTAACCAGACTTCATCTGCTTGCTTCGTAGCAACTCTAGTCGGTCTGCCCCCAGAAGAAGTCCGAATGGTGAATTAGTAGCAAGCTATACCGGTGGGGGCCATTCGTTGACGGCCTTGCCGTCACGTTAGCGTCGCTTCTAGCTCTATCGAGTCCGCTCCTCGCTGCACGGCGAGTTCAACAACATCACCGCTGAAGTGGCTTTGAACCAAACTTGTGAGCTCGCCGATACTGGTAACCGGCGCTCCATCGATGGCGAGAATTCGATCGCCAACTTCTAGTCCGGCAAGGTCGGCTCCCGATCCGGCAGTTACCTCAGAAATCGGTACGCCAACGGACGAATCTTGCCGGTTGCCGCTAACGCCGAGCACTCCATATTCGAGCGAGCCACCCTCGACCAGTCGTTCGGCTACCTTGATCGCAGTGTCGATTGGCACCGCGAATCCAATGCCAACGTTACTGTTACTCGATCCGTCAGTACGGATCGATGCGTTGATTCCGATCAGTTCGCCATCCCTATTACCCAACGCTCCACCTGAGTTCCCAGGGTTTATCGGCGCGTCGGTTTGGATCATGGCGCTTACTCCGCCGGTAGCGTTCGGTACTGGTCGATTTACCGATGAGACGATTCCGGCGGTCACTGTCTGCTGGAGCTGGAAAGGACTCCCGATTGCCACTGTTAGCTGACCAGGCTCGAGCGAAGCGCTGGAACCAATTGAAGCTACTGGAAGATCACCTTCCGAAGCAGAAAGAACCGCTATGTCGTTCCTAGGGTCTGAGCCGACAATCTCGGTCTCGATAACTCGGCCATCATCTGTTCGGATCTGTACTTGGCTGGCGCCATCGACTACGTGGTGGTTGGTTAGAACAAGCCCGTCGGCGTAGACGACACCCGAGCCTTGCCCTCGATTAGTTTCGACCTGCACAACCGACGGTCCGAGGATCCGGGCTACATGCGCTACTGGTTCGTTACCTTTGCGCGACACGGCATTCGGAATCGGCATAGCCCCAGCCCCCGAGACTGTTGCGGCGGCGTCCTGGATGGCTTCATCAGCAGTTGGGGTTGGGGCCGTCGGCCCGTTGTCGGACACGTACTGACCGACAGCAAACCCGATCACGCCGACCAAGCCGCCCAGAACAAACATCGCGCCTGCTAGTACCCATCGTGACCACCGACGTTTCTCTCCGTTGGTCGAGTGGCTCGATACTGGGGTGGGCAAGCTTGGTCTCATTGGTTGACTAGCGACAGGTCCGTCGAGTTGGTATTGATACCAGGCATCTCCGTCGAGCCTCGGGATCACTTGTTCTGTACGTGGTTCACCGACCTGTTCGTTGGCTGGTTGACTGGTTACTGAACCAGCTAGTGGTTTCGGTACCGCTGAGACGGGGGACATTCTTCCAACTCCTGTTCGTTTTTGGCGAACATACCGACCCGGACCGAAAGTTCAGGCAAAGAAAACAACCAGGAGAGAAAAGAGGAATAAAGCAGCTACGAAATCGCCGCCCAAAATTGAGCTTTCTAGCGGCATCGAATCATCTGATGGACGATCCTTAACATCTGGTGAACCAAGCCTTGATCTGCTCGTTTACCCGCAGACGTTCTTGGCCGCCGAAGCGAGCCTCAGCTTGTTGTCGTCCAGTGGTGAGAATTAGACCCTCTACTACTCGTCCGGTTGAGAACTCAACCTGGTGGGAGCCCGGCGACGTCGTCAGATAGGGGATGTCACGTTTGCGCAGGTCGGCGACTTCTTCGTGAGCTAAATGTTGCGAAGCCGAAGCTGGCACGTTGGAAGGCACCATGCGGAGCCGACTCAATAGGGCGTCTTGAAACGAGGCGTCGATCACGACTTGTGGTTTGTCTAGCTGTTCGAGAAGTTCGGCGTAGATGATCGTGTCTCGGGCAAACAGTCTGACCTCGGCTCGATCGAATTCTTGGGCCAAGGGGCCAACTTCTGGCTGGAGGTGATCAGCAGTCTGGTGGAACCCCAATTCGAACTCGGTTTGGTTGACCGACTGGTTGTCGCCAACCAGCACGGCTAGCCAGTCCGTGATGGACGGCTGATTCTCTGACGCCGAGCCAACTACGGGGGTCAGTAAACCATCGATCTGGCTTACAACTATCTGGTCCTCGACGACGAACAGGTGATCGGTTTCAAGGCCCGATCCCCCCAGGAAGTACACAATGGCTAACAGTTCCCCTAGTGATCGGCTGACCGCCGGTCCGAACTCTGACGCTCCGACCTCGCTGAGGTTGTAGCCCTCGATCCACTGGACCCAACCGGCCGATCTACCTTTCCAGATTCGGGGCACCGCCACGCCACCTGCGGTTCCGGTTTTAGAGGCCAGCAGATCAACGACTCGTTGAAGGATCACCAGACCGTCTATGGACCTTGGATGTAGTGCTGCACTCGAACCTTTACCGCTGACGGTTACGACCGGCAGACCTCCCCGGTGTACATCGCCCGCGTCCCACGAACGCTGGATGATCGGCTCGGCGACCAACCACGGCGGTCGGTCGGATAGGGCCTCGGCGACAAAGCGGGCGCACGACTGCCACCCTTTTAGTACATTCCAAATTTGCCTGATGGCATTTGGTCGGGCCTTCCACCAGTCGGCTAAACCGTCACCTTGACGGTGATCGATGGCGCTAAGTAAGTCAGGTTCAGTGGGCGCCAAATCTGCGACCAGCAGTCCGAGACACAGTCGGTCGATTGACTCGATAGCGGGTTCCAACAACTGCCCGTCGAGTATTTCCGAATCGTGGGAAGAAAACTCGCTCTCGATAAATCGGGCGATCAAGGGTTTCGCCAACGCAGCCGGGACTGAATCGTCAATCGCCGCTACCACTAACGGATAGGCACCACTCGGGGGCTCGACTATTACTGCCCACCGAGGGGCCTGATCGGGCGGAGCCGACGAAGGACCGGAGGCCGCCTCGTCGGGGGCGTCGGGTCCACCAAGCACGGCGGCAATTACCGTATGAGCATCAGTATCGCCATCATCAATTCCGGCCAAATGTTGAAACATCGGCTCTCCAAGATGGGGGAGGAGGTCGGCGATGCGGACGAGACCGAGACCTCCTACCCACCACGGTTGTTCGATGCGGCTTGCGTTCATTGTAAGCTCTGCGCCGATACTAGCTCAGCGTAGTGACCGTCGCCGGCTAGCAATTCGGCGTGACAACCTTGCTCTGCTATGGCTCCATCGACGAGAACGATAATTTGGTCGGCGTGGCGTACCGTCGACAGCCGGTGGGCGACAGTAACTCGGCTGCAAGAAAGGGCGTCGAGCGAGCGACTAACCGCGGTTTCGGTTAGTACATCTAGATGGCTCGTGGCTTCGTCAAACACTACGAGTTTAGGTTGACGAATGAGGGCACGAGCGATGGCTAACCGTTGTAGTTGCCCGCCAGAAAGCCCGCCGCCTTGCTCAGAGATTATCGTGTCGAAACCTAGAGGCATGGCCAGTATGTCTTCGAGTAGGCCTGCGGCATCGGCTGCTTCGACTAGTTGTTCGTTGGTCGGATCTTCAATCCCGAGGGCAATGTTGTCGCGAAGCCGACCACCAAGTACGAACGGTTCTTGTAGGACCACCCCAATCTTCGATCGAAGCTGTTCAGGACTGATTCTGTCCAGCGTCACGCCGTCGTAGCGAATCTCGCCCGACGTTGGCGTGAGCAACCCGAGAATGAGTCGAATCAACGTGCTTTTCCCAGCGCCGCTCCGGCCGACGATAGCCAGACTAGATCCGGCTGGCACTGAGAGATTGATGTCGCGCAGGATTAGGGGGCCATCCGGTCGGAATCGCAAGCTAACGCCATCCAACTCGATCTGTCCGGTGATTTCTTGCCGGTGCGGCTCGTCACGGTCGTTTCCAGCTTCCAAACGAGCAGGCTCGGGCGTCTGATGTCGGGCCTGATCACCTAGCTCTGAGATGGGCCGGGACGGGGAGTCGAGCACCTCAAGTAACCGCTCCAAATGGGCAGTTGCTAGTACCAACTGCTGACTGCCGGCGGCCAGGCTTTGAAGCGGAACTAGCGCAGCGCTGGCCACTCCGATTAGACCGACCATGGCTCCGACGCTTAGCTCACCATCAGCGGCAAGAACGGCGCCGACTGACAGGAGGGCCAGGCTGGCGGCGGCCCGCACTACAGGCGGCACGGCATCGATGAGAGCCGATACCTTTCCTCGGTCGATACTGCTTTGAATGTACTGCTCAAACAGACCGCTCCAATGGTTGCCGACGGTTCTTTCGGCGCCGATTGCTTTGATCGTTGGCATACCTTTCAACATTTGGACCACGTGAGACTGCTCTCGGGCCTGTCGTTCGAGTTCCCACTGGCGGAGATGATGGACCCGCTTTCCAATAACTACCAGGGCTGCGATCTCAACCGCAGCGGCGATCAAGATGACAACCAGAAACTGAGGCGCTGCCACCGCGAGAATCAGCAGGTAAACAATGAGGAACAGGCCGTCAAGCAACGCCGCAACGAGTTGATCGGTCAACAAATCCCGCACGACCGACGAGGATGAAAGGCGCATTAACATATCACCCGAAGAGTGTTGTTCGAAGAAAGATACGTCCAGGCCAAGTGTGTGGTCGACAAACTCGTTTTGAAGTTGGCGATCGAGCCTCGCCCGAACGATATTCAATAGCAAACTACGGGTTAACCTGACAACGACGTCAGCAACGATCACTGCGCTTGCCGCCAACACGAGAATTGGAAGCAAAGAACTCTCTTGCTCGCCGATAACCCGATCGATTACGAGGTACGTTACGGCCGGAAAAACGAGAGCTAGAGCTTGCGCCACCCCGGCCAGCAACAAGAGCACAGCAACTGACCGACCAAAGCGCTCGGTTGCGCGTATTCGTTTCAAGTAGCGAGACCAAACTCGGGGAGACTCGAAAGGGCGTTCAACGAACTCTTCGGTTTGAGAGAACAACAAAATGACTCCGCTGAACCCTTCCAGAAACTGCTCCGATGTCATGGTTAGGAGACCACGGGCTGGATCAGCAACGACCGCTCGGTCGCCGCTGAACTCGTGGAGGACAACGAAGTGGTCACCTTCCCAATGAGCTATTGCTGGCAAGGTCAGCGACGAGAGCAGCGTAGAGTCCGAGATCAGCTTTCCGGCTACGTTCAGGCCCTCGGACTCGGCAGCGACCGCGATAGCAGCTGCGGTTGCCCCATCTCGTCCAGTTTCGATAAGGCGGCGTCCCTGCGCCAGAGATGTTGAGCGGCCGTGAGCGGTGAGCACCATGGCCAGACAGGCGGCACCACAATCTACTGCTGCCAGTTGGCGAATAACTTTTCTTTTCACGGCGATTCAGGCGAAACTTCTGCGACTAGCGGGCCACTTGAATGTGCTGTTGCCGACAAGGTTAAAACGTCGCTGGTGTTTTCGGGGTCGGCCAGTCGAAGGAGCCCAAGCCCAATGCCTGATAGTCCTGTCATTAGCCCTGGTTCGATTACGCCAAGGGGAAGACCAGCCGACGCCCGTCCGGACGCTATTTCATTCACGATGTATGACCGTTGTTTGCCGACGAAATCAAGGATGCGTTGGTCGCCGAAGTAGTAACCGGCCGCCGCTACTGCATCAAGGTTGCCCAGATCTCCGTGACATAGGCAGTGACTGCCCCCAAAGCCGCCGTTTATGGTAGTTTCGACCGCTACTCGCAGGTCTTGTTCTAGCCGATCCAAGTCGAGCGAAGACAAAACGTCGTTGCCTCTCGCTGCGTCCAGAATTGCCAGTCTGCTCACCGCTATGCCTGGGGCACCGTGACACCAAGCGAGCGGGAACCGTAGGCCATCGCCAAGCATTGCTTCGTAGGATTCGGGCAAGACTCGCAAATCAGGCCAGTTTCCCTCTTCCTCGTCGAACTTCGAGTGTTCGTAGTTCAACGCATCGTTGGCGTAGTGGACCCATTGTTCGTCTTCGGTTGCCACCGCCAGACGGGCGAAGAATAGAGCGATAGCGGCGGCCCCATGGGCGAACCCAGCGAGAGGCGGATTAGCCGGTGAGATGGGCTCACCGGTGGTGGCCCAAACAGCGCCGGTGGGGCCATCAACAGCAAGCGACGCTAGATGGGTGCCGCATCGTCGGGCCAAGTCGATTCCGGCGTTGGTGTGCTCGCCGTTGAGGGCAAGACCGGCTAATCCAAGCCCGGTAACGCCTTGAGTTGCGTCGGCCCATTTATCCTGATTGATTACGGCGTCAGACCAACCGATCCATTGAGACAAGTCGGCCCGCTCAGGAAGCCATCCAAGTTCATTTAGGCGATTAGCTGACCATAACAATCCACCCCAACCGGTGTATCCGCCGGCGACCTCAAGTTTGGCTCCGTACTCGGTCACCTGATCGACAAATCCGTCGACCGACCATTGCAACAGATCGGTTGCCCCTCCGCCGAGTCGATGATGCTCGGCTAGATAAACAGAAATTCCGCCAAGTCCGGCGTACAAGTCGGCGCTAACGATCCCGACTGCCGCCGTTCCATCAGATCGCTCCTCAATGCCATACCAGCGGCAGCGATCGTCACGAACTATCGCCGTTTGGCTCAAGCGTTCAACAACCAACTCTGAAACCGCAACTATGTCTTGGTTGGTGACTGGAGCGGCCACTGCTGCGGTCAGCGGAGGGCGAACCCGAAGCAGGTCGTGGTCGCCACTGCTGGCTGTTAGATGCAGATCCCCGACTGCTCCTAAGAAAGCGGCAGCGATCAGAAATAGTTGGTGTTCTAGATCACGGTCGCCCAGTCGATGAAGCCGTTCGAGTAACCGGTCCCACCCGGAAAGAGCAAAGATGTTCTCGATCTCATGGCCGTGCGTTGACCAGGCCGATGTAGACGTTGCCGTGCACTGAAATATTGGAATGTCGCGACGATGAAGATCGGCGACTTCGAAAGGTCCGATGGCCGAAACGAACGGGGCTTCGTCGAGAGCCAACCAAAGGCTGTCGATGTGACGGTCGCGCTCTAAGGCATCGGTTAACAGGTGTGGGTGGTCGGCCTCGTTCAATATCAGGCTGTAGGTTTGGGTGTCGCGAAGAACCGACCGAAGCTCAGCGGTTCTGAGATTTTTGAGAATCCCTTCTGGGTCGGACAACTGGTTGGCGTGGCGACTCAGTTCGACGTAGGTCTGGCGAAACCCGTTGAGAATCGATGGAACGAACTCAACCGCTCGAGCCGACGTGCCATCGAGGCTCGGGACGTTATCGGAGAGTGGAACTTCGATCTCGACCCGTTCGATGCGGGCCCGGTCAGTCCCAGAGTCAATCAGTAGCGGAAGGTTGGCCGACTGGACCACATCACCGTCGCCTACACCGCCGTCATCGAATTCGCCGCTCCCTGAACGTTCTGGCAGGAGCAACGTGTTCAGCACTGTGTCTTCGATCTCGCGAAGAAACGGCGATTCGAGATCTTGAAGCCGCTGGGGTTCGGGCGCCAATAAAGTTTCCAGATCGACCAGCACCGGATGGTCGGCGTGAGCGATGAGATTCTCTCGGTGCACATCAGTCCCACCGAGTACGTAGAGAACTGCTAGGAGCTGACCGACTCGTTCGTAGTGAAGTTCAAGCTCAGCGTGGGATCCGCAAGGTTTCGGTTCGACGAACTCAACCCAACCGTGGGTTCCACAGTCAAGAACTCGCCATCGTAGAAAACTTTGTCCGGCACCCCAAGCATGGACCTGGTCAAGAACTTCATGAACGTGGCGCTCGACCACAACTGAGCGCGGCTTGTAGACGACCTTCCAGCCAGTTGCGGTGGTAACGACAGTGACGCTTTGACCACCATGAGCGTCTCCGGCTCCGGCCTCGATCTTAACCACCGGTCCGGGATCCTCACCGTCGTTCAGGTCGGTTCGTATCTGCGCCCAGTCAGCGACCAGCCGTTCGAGAAATAGCGTTGTTCCTGCTTCCCACCCTGACAGCATTTGGTGGAGCTGTCGGGCAAGCACCGGGTAGATGGCGAAGATCTCTTTGGCGTACTCAGCCCGACCGAGTCTCGACACAAAATCCCGGTATCGATCCTCGCTACTGTCTCCGTGTAGGTTGCCATCAAGAGCCGAGGCGTGCATCTCGACGACCAATGAACGAGAGATCATCATTTCGGCTAGCCGAGCCACAGGTCCGACGAGTTGGCCGACCATGGCAAGCGGGTCGAATGGAACTGCAGTAGGGGAGTGGCTCGATTCCAAAGATTCGACAGCTCGTTGCATTGCGTTAGCCACAATCTGTCGATAGAGCATGGCGAATCCGGAGACTCGCCACTCACCTAGCGTGTCGTCGAGTGTCGCCAGTGTTTGGTCTTGCGCTGATGGAGCATCGATCCAGTCAAGTAGCTCCGTCGCCCAAAGCGGCGCCGACTCCGACGCTGCCAAGTCCAGTGGGTCAGCGCCGAGCATGGCTAGGAAATCATCGGAGTCAATGGCTGAAGCTTCTAGTCGCCTTGACAAAAGCGACACCCCATCGTCTTTAGTGAGGGCCTCATCCCATCGTTGCCAGCGTCGCTGGGCCAGGCTCGTATCAATGTGAGGCCTATTCGCAAATCGGGCGAGGAGGATTAAACGTTCATCTCCCCGTAAGGCGTTTGGCCATGTTTGATGGAGGTGTTTCATATGGTGAGAATCATCACAAAATCGAAAAACGGGTCGACCTCGCGGCCGACCCGTCATTCCGAACAATGTCTATGCAGCCGAGAAGCCTTTTGCAGCTCCGACAGCCATAGCGGAGTCGCAGCTCGAACAAGCTTTTGTCTTGTGGCAGGAGCAGCAGGAAGAACCGGTGCAGCTTGCTGCGGCACGAGCTCCCGAAACTTTCTGCAAGTCGGCAAATGATAGATCAATCGAACCAGCAGGATTATCTGGAACCTGATCTTGTTGTTCTGGTGATAGTGCGGCGAAGTAGTCTGCGTCTCGCCAGGCGCGGACGATATCTATCGACATTTTTGAACTCCTCATTTTGGGTGGTGCCGCCAGCTTAGAAGAACGGGTCAAACATGGTCAAACGTCAACTCGAGGAAACAGAAGGGCCTTCGCCTTCTTTTTCGCTCGCTTGTCCCTCAGGTAATCAGTTCAGAACTAGATGTCGAGTTCTTCGCAGTGATGAACTACGTTGGTTCGCAATGATCATGAAAAGAAAAACGCTGCGATCCCTTGTGGAGGAGCAGGCAGGATCGTGCATGAGCCTTGCGATCTCGCTCAACAATTTCGTAGACAACACGCCGCTCTTACTCGACGGCGATCGCGCCATACTTCAAGGGTTCGCACGGCAACAAACTGGGATTGCCTTATCTTTGACCAAGGCAGTTGCGGACGATGACTCGGATCGAATCAAATACCTCTGGGGCGTCGGAGGAGCAGTCGGATCGTTGATACTTTCCTTTACCGGTGGAGTCGGTGAGTCCATTGGCGCTGAAGTCTTTGGTCAAGAGGTTCCGCCAGCGGTAACTGAATGCGCTCAAAAGGTGACTGACGGATTCGAGGTCGACATAGAACGGTTCAGTCGTGACACTACTGCGAGTAAGGATTTCGATAGACCACGAGAACCTCGTCCCGAGTCACGGGAGGAGTTTCTCGATTCGTTAACGTCGACAGTAGAACGTCCACGGGAGGACTTTGAGGCGTTCACGGGCCAAGCCGACACTCGACCCAACCGCCGCAGCTAGAGCAAATACAAAGGAGTGGTAGAAGCAATATACCTAAGTGCTGCATAATGACGGTTATGTCTGATACGGATGGAGAGAATCCCAAAGACATGCAAAGAACCCCCGGTCAGCGACCGAGGGTTCTCGTGCTTATGAATCGCACGCCCCAAAGGTGATATCAACCCGACGAGACGCTTGGTC
The DNA here is from genome assembly GCA_937922805.1 of uncultured Acidimicrobiales bacterium. Lineage (GTDB taxonomy): Bacteria > Actinomycetota > Acidimicrobiia > Acidimicrobiales > SZUA-35 > JAHELU01. The sequence continues at coordinate 101,258 of CALAJV010000002.1, forward strand.
TTCCTGCTCATCGCCAGGAGCCTGCTGTTCACCGAAGCCAACAGAGTCAACGGCGTTGGAAACACTGTTGCTAACGAGCTCGGCGGCAACGGCTGCTGCACGGTCTTGAGACAACGATAAGTTTGAGGCTTCGTCACCAACCGAGTCGGCATGGCCAGCAACACACAGCGGTTGATCTGAACCAATCTGGATTGCCTCTTCGGCCACGCCTTTGAGAATTTCGATGGCCTCAGCCGACAGTTCCGCCGAACCGGTCTCAAAGGCAATATCAGCCGACAACGTTCCGACCACGTCACCCTCTTCGTCGAAATTAAAGAACGCTGATTCGGCCGCTCCGAACGGGACATCGATCTCTATGTCGTCACCGTTGCTCTGATCGGATAACTGAAAGTTGAGCACACCTTCTGGGCTTTCATCCCCACGTTTGGCCCAGAAGACAATGGTTGCGGTGTCGCCTGGCGCAATGACGTCAGGAACCGTTATGTCGACGGTCTGTTTCCTCAGCTTGCTGTCGGAGGTGTCAATAAATCTCGAGCTTCGAAGCTCAGGCTCGAAACTCGCTTGACCAACATTTTCGACCTGTATCACGACAATTCGCGACTTTTTGTCAGCTGTCAGGTAGCTCGTGCCCTGGTCGACTCGAAGCCCGTCGGCGGTTTCGACTGGCTCGTTGACGGTGGCAATCTGGGTAGACATCACCCGGTCATTGACAACGAAGTCACTAACTCCGCCTGGTCCAACCACAAATTCCGTGTAGTCCAACAGCGTGTCCTCTTGCCCGGCAGAACCAAGGTAATAGTAACTGAACCCGGTGTCTTCAACCTCGAGCGGACCTTGATCCGATGGGTCGTTCTGCAACGGAGTTATTGCGAGCAAGTAGTTAAGGTACGTGTCAGCAGCCGACCCGGGAAAGACTGCGTTGGTTGGCGAGTCGGAGTACACAGCCTGACCAAAGGCCGCAATTAGCTCGGGGCCAGTCGCATCGCCGACCTCGATCTTTTGTGGGGCTGCAGTTTCTGTGATGTCATCGTTTTCGGCTGCTTCATCGTCGCCTGCTTCGGTCGTGCCGGACTCCCCTACGCCAGACTCGCCCGGGTTGATTTGGTCATCAGGGGTCGTTTCAGCTTCGGCTGTTTCCGGCTGATCAATTTCAACATCACCATCAGCAGTTTGGCCATCATTGGTTGCGGCCTGGCTGTCAACGACATTCGTCGATGGGCTCTGAACCTCCGAGCTCGTGCCAAGAATGGTGTCGCCCCCACCGCAACTGGCAAGTGCTAACGCAGCAAACACTGCCGCCATTATGAACATCGTTCGTGATGTTTTTGTCTGAATTCTCATCGTTCGTTTCTCAATTCCTCTAGTCCGCTACCGTTCTCACAAAATTTCCCGACCTTCTTCATCTGATGTGATGCCGAAGTGGAGTTAAAAGTTCTGGATTTGGCCAGATACCGGAATCAACTGTCCAACCTTGTGTTGCGAACTCCGGGTTCAAAAGTTGCAGCTGACATGAAAAGATCAGTCAGGAGAGAATTGTTCGCTGATCCAGCTGGTTTTCGTTGGTCGCTCGTCACCAGACGAGGCTAGGTTGCCACCAACTTCGGTAGAAATGTGCTGAACTACGACCAAGCTCAATTGGCTGTACAATTTTGTATTGTTGGCGGAAACAGGAACCTCGATCGAGCTTTGAATCTTGATTAGAGCGTCGGGTCATTCTCGGCACTAGGTGTTCCAGACAAATGCGGAAATGAAGGTAATGAAGTTGTTTGGACATCTTCGTGTGCGTCTAGGCCTAGTCGCTGTTCTGGTAGCCATCGTTGTCGTGCTGTCCATCAACCTAATTCGGGGTGATAATTCCGAGGTCGCTACCGATAGTCCGGCTGACGATATTGTCCCCGACTTCGTTGAGGCACCGCGAGAGTCCAGGCGCTCCGGCGGGCCTTCGACTTCATTCAGAAAAGACTTGTCAGCGGTCTTGGGGTCCGACGAGTCGGTGGTCGTCAACCAGAGACAAGAAACGAACTCGACCGAAGTTGACTCTTCAGCTTCCGGTTCGATACCGAGTTCGACACTACTAACTACTCCCCCGGTTGAAACAACACAGCCAGTAACCTCTTCGCGTCCAACTCCAACGTCGGCCCCAAAACGGACGATAACGGTAAATCCGAGCACAACCGCAAAGCCAACAACGACAGCGAAACCAACAACGACCGCAAAACCAACAACCACCGCAAAACCAACAACGACCACGAAACCAACAACGACCGCGAGACCGACGACTACTAAGAAGCCGACGACTACTGCTAGGCCCTTTGACGGCGTGGTCAACGTAGCTGCAGCCGATCTAGAGGGAGATTTCGGCTACCGTATAACGCAAGATTTTGGCACTCTCTCCGATGACTCAGAGAACTTCTCCCGTTCGACGCTTCGAATTTTTGAGGACGGGGTAGAACTCGGTCCAGCCCATACCTCCCACGCAAAAATCCGAGCCGAAGGCGAGGGCAGATTCAGCCATTGGAAGTCCTCGCTTTACCTCTCTGCCAGCGACAATTCTGATCCCCGTACTAACGGACGGACCTACACGTTCCTTCGACGCTAGCTACTACACCACTGGGCCGATAACGAAACTGCTTGTGACCGATAGCGTTCTGACCTAAATGAGCAAAGAGATTAAAGCCCACACCAAAAAAGCAAGAGCCGCCGACCCGATTACCACTCCGACGGCTTGGGCCTTGGACGCGACTGAGTCGGCGCTTTGGGGCTCGATTGGGCCGGTGATTTGAGGATCGAGAGCTGTTTTGCCGACCGGAACCTGCCCGGTTACCGAGGGCTCGCGAAGATCGATCTCGCTGGGGACCTTTATCTGACCGGTAACGCTCGGCACCACATCATGAGGTTCGTTTCCCTGCCTGTTATCCGCAAGACCAGCCGGGTCGGGCCCTGTTGGGTCGAAGCCAACAACAGTAGCTGCATGTTCTCCAGTCACCTGATCAGATTCGTCGATACCGTCGCTACCGGTTTTCTTTGTCTCTGCAGCAACTGATGATTCAGGTACAACAACGCGTTCCACATCATTCGTCTTAGCAACGACCGAAGCGGCCGAACCAGCTACTGATACCTGCTTTGGCTTTTTCGAGTTAACACCGCTCTTATTCGCTTCTGAGAAGATCGGTTTGGTGAGAGTCGAAGACCGTCGCTGACTATTGTTGACCGGTTGGGTAATTGTCGATTGAGCGAGAACCGAATCCTCGATGACGTTTGCAGCTTCGTACGGTTCGTCACCCGATTCGGCGTCCCGATTGTCAGAGATGAGCCCTACTCCCCCGCCATGCTCAATGTTTGACCCGGCCTTAGCGCCATGTTCGATATCAGTCTCATTGACTTCGCCCGAAGCGTCGGCTCGAACCACGGCTACGAACAAGCGCGGGCCGTTCTTCGCACCCAAATACAGCGTTGCGTTATCGTCAAGAGCCCATTCTTCGGGCATCCTCGAGTCCGCGAAAGCCCCGTTTGTCGATATGTCCCTGACATGCCATTGGCCACCATCCCATGACACCCGAAGATGCTCACGAGAAATCAGAGGCGAAACGACCGTAACGTCACATCGTTTTAGACGACCTACGGTGAGCGGAGAATCATCGGCAGTAAAGACGCGCTTCTCATCCTGCCATTCGAATCTTAAGGTTTGACGGGAACTTATCTGAGACACGATTCTAAGAAACTGTTCGATGGACCAAACAAACTTGTGCTATCGGAGACGACTCATCATAGTTAAACCTGACAGAGTCCGCGGAAGTTTGGTGGACCATATATTTAGTCGTCGTCATTAGGCGGGTCGCCCAGCGAGACATACACCGTGACTTGCGAACCTTGACACACTTCAGCGCCTGCCCCTGGCTCCGTTCGAATAACGTCGCCCCGAGACTCATTGGAGTTAAATTCTTCGACGTACACCGGTCGCAGGGATTGACGCTGAATAAGTCGGTTAGCTCTAGAGACACCTCGCCCAACCGTGTCAGGTATCGAAACGAAATCGCACTGACGATTGATTGTGACCACCAGTCGCGATCCGGGGCAAGCCACGGTACCAAATGCGGGTTCTACGCTAACTAACTGGCCCGGTTGTAAGTCTCCGCGATCAACCTGACGAACGTCAACTTCGAATCCCAGGTTGCGGGCATCGGCTACGTTGAAGTTCTCCTGCGCTGGCACAGTAATGCTCTGGCATGACACCGACAACGAAATGGCTGTTCCAGGTTCCGCACATTGACCGGCGGCAGGATTGGCCGACGTTACTGTTCCGGGTTGAGCTGCTCCATCTACGACTTGTTGGGCCGCTGCAGACAGGCTGGCTGCCCCTAATACTTCATTGGCTCGACCTAGTTGCAGGCCAACGACTTCAGGAACAACGCTCCCGGAACAGGCCGGACCCGACGATACAGCCAAGGTAATTCGGCTTCCCGACGGTTGGCGTGTTCCTCCTGCGGGCACAGAACGAACAACTAAGCCCTTCTCAACCGACTCGCTCGACTCCTCGACTACTTCGACCTGAAACCCGGAGGCTTGAAGCGTGGCGACGGCATCAGCTTGAGCCTGGCCTGTCACATTGCGAACGATCGTACCTGGCGGCCCGGTCGAAACGTAGAGCGTGACAACTTGTCCCGCTGCGAGCTCAATCCCCGCCCGAGGCTCAGTCCGAATCACTTTCCCAGCATCAAACTCTTCGCTCGCCTCTTCGACCACTTCGGTCTCGATGCCCTTGACATTCAACGATTGCACCGCAAGTTGTTGTTCACGATCGACCTGAGATGACAGAACGAAAGGCTCATCTTGTGCCTTCGAAGCGATCGAAGACGACGTCGAACTATTGCCGCTATCCACCCCAGCTGACCCGGAGCTCTCTGAGCTAGTAGTCAGTTCATCAACGGATGAAGAAGACACCGCTGAAGGGTTAGCCGGATCACCGGCTTGTAGTGCCTGGTTATCGCTTCCGCCAAAGCTAACTGCAACCACAACTGAAAAGGCTAGGAAAAGTACGATTGCCGCTCCGGCCAAAAGAAGTGTGTTCCGCGAAAATCGCTCATTACTGCCCGGAGGGTAGTAGCCATCTTGGCCTTGCAGCTTTCGGACGGCGTCGTTGGTTCGTATTCGAGCGCCATCCTTGGTCTTAGCGACAACTCGAGCGAAGCCGCCATCGCTATGGGACGTGTTCTGCTTAGACGGCGGCTTCAACATTCGGATTCCGTCGACGCCCGGTTTAGGTTCTGATGACAGGTTGAGCCCATTGTCGAGAAGCGGGATCCTGTTGCTGGTAATGACCAAGCTGACCTTGTCTGGGTCGCTAGCTGAGTCTGCTGAAGGCAAAATTCTTGTCGAATCAGATTTAGCCTCCGACCCTGCCGGATGGGCCGAGGTAACGTCGATTTTTTCAACTGATGGCTGCTCTCGCAATGGCTGAATGAGCGAGGCAGAACCGATCACCGGACTATCATCTGCCAACTCCGCTACCGATGGCTGAGGCTCTGGCGATTCGGCGGCCGCAGGAACCGAAGTCGCTAGTTCCTGAGCCTCTTTGCCTTTGCTTTGAGCAAGGTTAACGTCGGCGGGAATGGCCGCAGAGGTCGTTGGACTTGAGGCCGCATATATTGACCCGACCGGAGGCTGAGCTGAGTCATCCGAAAGCTGATCCGAAGAGAACGAAAGATTTTGCTCGGCAACTGGCGCTCGATCTTGTTCTGCCGATGCCCGTTTGGCTTGTCTCTCAGCGACGTATTGAGAGGACTTGATTTTTACCGTAGCAACGGCTTCCTCAAGAGCTCGTCGGAGATCGTTGACCACTTGGGACGCAGACCCACCGACGTCTACTGGCGGATTCCCTACCGATACGAGAGCCGCTGCGGTAGGGGGTGGAGGTGTAGCCAGCGCTCCCCCGGTGCTGGCTTGGACCATAGTCTTGTCGCTGTCCACGACAACGCCAGCTGCACTTGAGGCATCGGCGAGGCTGCGATCGGCAGGCGAGATTAGCGCCCCAACCACTGAGGACTGATCGTCGTCTATCGCGCTCGCACCATCGTTCGTTTGAGGCGCCACTGAACTGACGGAGTCGGTTGTGCTCGATAGATCGGCTTCGGGTGGCGCCGGCGGAACGAACGCAGCGGGAGGTGGAGGCTTTTCACCATCGAATTTACCCGTAGTAGGTCTAGAACTACCGCTCCCAGACTCAGTAGGTTCAGACACTCCGGCAGCATCCGATCCGACTGCAGCTAGCGGCTCGCTGATTGCGACACTGGCAGAGTCTTCCACAACAGATAGAAATGGGTCGTCGAGCACGGCTTGCTGCTTCGACGTCTCCGAAGTAATCGCTACTTGGTCGAGCTCATCGGTAGCGTCGTCGTCTGGCCGCTCGTTCGAGTCGACTATGGCCGGAACGGTGGCTGCTTCGATCAGTTTCGGACTCGCTTGCCATTCCGAAGCACCATCTCCGCCAATTTGCCCGGCCGCGGCGTAGAGCATTGTCTGAAGCTCAGAAATCGACGGTCGATCAGTTGGCATTTTCCTCATCGCCGACTCAATAACCAAGCACACCGCGTCTGGCACGTGCTTCAAGCGGAGGTCGGGAACTGACGCCGTTGCGATTCGGTAGAGCATGGAAAGAAGCTGCGGGTCATCATCGTTCGAAATGAACGGAATAGTTCCCGAAACAAGATGAAACAGCGTTGCCCCAAGTGAGTAGACGTCGGCCGGTTGACCAGGTATGCCTTCTTCAAAGGTTTCCGGGGAAACGTATCCGGCTGACCGTCTTATAGAAACTGTTTGCCCCGAGGTCACAGCACCAATCGGCCCAACGTCGCTCAACTGGCAGCGGCCACTATTTAGCAGCAGATTCGAGGGGCGAATTTGTTGATGCGTTACCCCTGCTGCATGCAATGTTTCAACCGCTCTGGCTACCGAGGCAAGTAATAAACAAGCGTCGTCGGGTTCAAAACGAAAGCCGCTTTGGAGAGCGGAGCCGATCGACCCGTCGCACAGCTCCGATATCACATACGGCCGTCCGGTTTCGGTGACGCCAGATTCGTACAACGTAACGAGGCCACGATCGAGGGAGAGCCCTTTAACTCGCTGCACTTCAGAAGCGACTCGGTTGACGAAATCTGGGTTCTCATTCGCAAGAACCTTGACCGCGACGTCAATACCGGGCCCACCATGATGTCCGCTGTAGACAACTGCAGAATCACTGACGTGCAGCTGTTTAAGCCGCGCTACTCCACCGATAACTTGCTCCACATTCCTAGTTTAGAAGAATCTGGACCAGGTAGTCTGTTCTCGCCCAAATCTGGCTCCGCTAGGCAACCTTTTTGGCCAATTATTCACAAATCGGCTATTCGCAGGGCTCAGCGCACCAAACAATCAGATCAACCCTACTTCCGACAGCTACCAGCGATTGGGGACCCGGATTGGTGGATCGAACGGTTCCCACGAACGGGTGATCGGAGTAAATGCTCTGATATTCACTGACTTGAGGGTCGAGGCCCGCCTCAACCAGAATCCGCTCAGCCTCGGCAGCGTCCAGATAGTAAACATAAGGAACACTGACTTCAGACCCCGCAGAGGTAGATCCGGTGTTTTGAGTAGTACCTGTCGAGTCCGGAGTGGCACTGCCGCCCGAAACATCGATTGTTACCGCTCCATCAGCGCACAAGGGAGTGCCGCGGGGCGGGTTAGAAGCAACCACTAGTCCGACCTGAACCGTGTCCGATGGAACGTTCCTAATTTGCACGCTGTATCCGAAGGAGTCCATAGAGGCAACCGCATCGCTCTGCGATCGACCTATCACGTCTGGCACCTGAGGACACTCGCCAGCGACTGCAATATTTACTGCCACTGTTCCTCGAGTGCACACTGGCGTTCCAGCCGGTGGCGTCGTTCCGACAAGGCTTCCCGGTTCGGCGCTGTTGGTTACAACATCGCGAGTAACAACGTTAAGCCCTTGGGCTTCCATCTCTGCGGTCGAGAATTGATCAATCTCGGGAATGACGACGCTCGTGCACGCGATGACAAGGTTGATTGGTGTTCCAGCAGGAACACAATCACCAGCAACTAGCGAGGTTGAAATAACGTTGCCAGGCACAACGGTTTGGCTTGGCTGTTGAACAAGCGATGGCTCCAACCCAGCCGCCGAAGCGGCATCGCGAGCAGGGGCAGCCGCTGAGCCTTCGATGTCGGGTACGACACTATTCGCACAACCTTCAACCGGCGGACCGGTCGAGATCACCAAAGATGCGGACTCTCCAGAGGGAACCTTTCCCCCAGCTTCAGGCACTGAACGAATAACCATGCCTTCAGCGACTTCAGTGCTGGGTTCAAAGTCGAGAGCTACTTGAATACCTAAGCCTCGTAAGGTAGCTAAGGCCTCAGACTCTCGCTGGCCTGCAACTGCTGGAACCGCAATATCGCCATCGACTACCTCGTTGCTCTCAGCGGAGCCGTCATCACTGGATCGTTCGTCACCGGAGAGCTCAGTTTCTTCTTGGTCGCTAGCGGAGTCGCCGCCCGAGGTACCGGCGCGCAATCCGAAAAACAGAATACCTATTGCTCCGACGAACAAGGCCAGAGCTAAAGCTGAACTAGCCCACGAGTTGTCTGACTTTTCTTCTCGCTGGCTACTGGATCGAAGCTCCCTTACCTGCGCTGCGGTACCTCGCATCGGTACGGCATTCGGGCCAAGTGGAGAGTCATCTACAACTGGCTCAGACTGATCGTCGATCTCTTCGTCAAATTCTTCATCAAACTCGTCATCAATCGACGACGACGGTTCTTGGTCCATAGCTGGCCGACCCGACGGCCTAGCAACGCCAACAGACTGGCCGCCAGCCCGTGCGGTCCGTTGTAGCGTTTGACGCAGCCCGCCAACAGATGGTCGCCGGTTCGGCTTTGTTGCCATTGCCGACTCAATAACTTCGCATACCTCATCGGGAAGAGCGCTATTACGAAGGTCTGGAAGCTGTCGGGAAACAGCGGTCGCCGGTTGATTGGCAAACGGGGGACGCCCAGTGACCAGGTGGAATAGGGTCGAGCCGAGCGCATACACGTCCGACTTCGGGCCGGGTTCGTTTTGGCCGTCTACGTCTTCCGGGCCGACATACGACAGCGATGGCATCGGAATATCCCCATCAAAGGCAACCGCACCGGCCGAACCAAAGTCGGTCAAAAGGAACTGTCCATCATCGTTCATGATGTTGGATGGCCTTATGTTGCCGTGCACCACTCCCCGCTCATGGGCGTAGAACAGCGCATCGGCCACTTCTGCCAAAACAGCACAGGCTCGAAACGGACCCATTGGGCCGCGTTCAGTTAGACGGTCGAGTAGAGACTCGTCATAGTAATCAGAGATAAGGTAAGGTCGACCAGCATCGGTCGTTCCCGATTCATGGACCCTGACAATTCCTGGACCTTGAGAGACTGTGGCCAGCGTTCTCATCTCGTCAGCTAGCAACGATCCGACTTCTGGCGGCAATAGTTTCACCACGACGGGTCGACGAAGTCGCTCGTGCTGAGCTTTGTAAGATTCTATTCCGTTCGCTGCCCTGAGCTCGACGGCGTCAGATACTCCGCCAATTCCGAGATCCACAGGTTCCAAGTCTAGCGTCAAAAAAGTGTCCGATTCACGTCACGTGGTTGTGGCCCCTGAACAGCCCAGTTTAGCCTATTTGCCTCGGTCGAGACATCGCCCACACCAGCTGTCACAGATACTAAATCACGGCAAAACGACGGTAATGGCAGCGCCACCCCACCCGTTTAGCTGATCTCGGCCCAGCACCGTTACTTCAGTCACGCCATCTGGGATTTGAATTCCCGATTTTGATCTCGTGAATGGTTGTTCGCTGGCATGATCATGCGCTAGCTCCCGGACACCGTAGACCTCTCCGTCCAGGCCACTCACTCTCCAAGCGTCGGCATACCGATCAGGACTGTCGTATGGGGAGCTGATTGTTACTGCGAAGGTCCAACTTCCGTCGTCGTCTCGGGTAGCTTCGGCCGCAATCACATCAGGAAACTTATTGTCTACCACTGCGTCGTCGCCGTCGACCACCGTCGCAGTTGACGTCGTCACCGAAGCGTCGACCACCGTCACAGCTGACGTCGTCACCGAAGCGTCGACCACCGTCACAGCTGATGGCTCGGCGTCTTCGGCCTTGGTTGCGCTATCAGCCGCGTTGTCCGACGTCGAAGTTCTGGTGGCACAACCAGCCAGAATGGCTCCGATGATGATTGGGGCAACGAGGTGGAGTGCCAGCCTGGTCCAAGTTGGATGGCGTGGGCGTGATCTTGCTGCGGTGATTGATTTGAGATCGTTCACAGAAACTCCTCTCTACTTGTCACGTGCAAGCGACTGTTCGATTGATCGGGCAACCTGAAACAATTCGCGGTCACCTAACGGCGGTCCCATCAACAGTACGCCGACTGGTGGTTCGCCTTCTGCCATCGTTGGAATGCTAATTGAGCAAGCATCCAAAAAGTTTCCAACCGAAGTGTTTCGCAAACACGCCATGTTCGTCGCTGAATAGTAGTCAGCATCACCGTCTGCGAAACTCTCGATCGTGGGCGGTAACATCGCCACCGTTGGAAAGACGAACGCGTCGAACCCTGCCAACCGGTGAGAAGCAATTTCAATCATCTCGGCCCGGCGTTGAAGTACTTCGATGTACTGAGCGGCCGACATATTGGCCCCGGGCTCTATTCGAACGCGAACCCTCTGGTCGTAGGCGGTACCAGCTTTGGCCAACAATTCTCGGTGCCACGCAAAGGCTTCTGCAACAACCAAGCCGCCACCCCTGTTAATGTCCGGCAATTGGTACAGCTCGGCAAACGCGACGTCAACAATCTGAATGCCAGCAGCAGAAAGCTGGGTAAGGGAATGCGAGTACTGTTCAGCGACTTCAGGATCAAGGTCATCAAGTACAAAGTCCGACAACGCTGCCAGTCGAATTTGGCTTGGAGGGCGGACGTCTTCTGCAACCAGGCCCGACCGGCCAGCAAAGACGTCGTCAAGTATGGCGCAGCAATCAACTGAGGTGCCAAGCGGCCCAACCGAGTCCAAGGACGGCGACAGCGGAACGATACCCTGTTGCGGAATGCGGCGAGCGGTCGGCTTGTAACCAACCACACCGCAGAAGGCGGCCGGGATACGACAGGAGCCTCCGGTATCAGTGCCAAGGCCAGCCGCTGCCATCCCGTCGGCAACGGCCACCGCCGTTCCTGACGATGACCCACCAGGGATTCGAGGCCTATCGCCACGCCCCCACGGAGCGGATGGTGTTCCGTAGTGACTATTGAGCCCTAACCCTGAATAAGCGAATTCAGTCATATTGGTACGGCCAAGAATAATAAATCCAGCCGCCCTCAGCCGGGCCACAACAGGAGCGTCTAGCACCGCTGGGTCATCCTGTGACAAAACGACCGAACCAGCAGTTGTTACCTGACCTGCAATATCGCATAGATCTTTCACCGCAACCGGAATTCCGGCGAATGGGGGCAAGGACCCGCCAGCGGAACGGATCGCGTCGTACCCATCAGCTACCTGGCGGGACTCAATCTCATTAACCTGAAGGAACGCACGGCTACCTTCCCCCTGTGGGTCAGCAATTCGCTCCAGATGGTCATCGACTAGTTGTCTGGCTGTCGTTTCACCAGACGCTAGTTTGGCGCGCAAATCGCGAATAGTAGCCACGACACGGAGCCTAGTCGCGGCTGACTAGTCACCGCTCCAGTTTGGAGTTCGTTTTTCGGCGAAAGCCTTCGGCCCTTCTTTAGCATCATTGGACCCGAAGACAGAAGCTGACAACGGCTCCTGAATTTTCCAGAACTCTTCTTCCGTGGCGCCCTGGGTCGCTTTGATTAGAGTTTTGGAGGCCTGGACGCTAAGGGGCGCGTTCTTGGCAACTCGCTCCGCCAACTCCATTGCGACCTCAACCGCCTTGCCCGGCTCCGAAACCCGGGCGACCAAACCGAGGCGGTGAGCCTCGTCAGCCAAGATCGGATCAGCCGTGATGGCCATTTCCATAGCCCGGCCATAACCAACTCGGCTCGGCAGTCTCAACAATCCTCCACCAGCAGCGAATAGGCCCACTCTGGCTTCAGGGATTCCTAACTTAACTCCCTCTGCGGCAACGAGCAGGTCACAGCTCAGGGCCAATTCAAGGCCTCCAGCTAGCGCGAACCCTTCGATAGCTCCGATCAGAGGCTTTTTCGCTCCTTGCCGAACGAACGTCATCATCGGACCGATGTCTTCTCCTCGAGCAAACGCCTTGAGATCCATTCCAGCGCAGAATCCTTTACCGGCACCGGTGAGGACACCAGCGGTCAAGCCGGCGTCACTGTCGAGTTCTTCGACCGCTGCAACCAGTCCTGCCGAGAGAGCGCCGTTAATCGCGTTCATTGCTTCGGGGCGATTCAAGGTGATCAAAAGCACCCTGTCCCGCCGTTCGGTTAACACAGCCTCTTCAGAACTCATGAGTCTCCTTTAGATCTCAGTGACAGCCTCGCTGTACCGGGTTGGTGTTGCGGTCCAAGTGTCGCGCACCAGTCAAGAACCGGCCAAACTTCAGCGATAGTTGATTGTCACACCGACCACGCACAATAGTGTGCATGAAGCGCTTAGCAGCCCACAAAAACAACGACGTGATGGTTGCCATCAATCCTGAAGCCGAGCTGTTCCTCGCCCTCGCAGCCAAAATCAGCGGTGCTGCCGTTGGCTGGAACCCTAGAACCGTCTCCTTGCTCCGCGAAGGTATTCAGCAACGTTTCGGCAACTTGTTCGGCCCCAGCCAAGAGCAAGTGGCTAGCGAACTAATCCAGCTCGCAGTCACCCCAATTCCACCTAGTCACTGAGTCGAACCTCGACGCCTAAGGTACTTCGCTAGGCGTGCCAGTTACTACAAGCCAGGTGCTAGAAGACACGTACCAGGAGCCAGGTGAAACTGCATACCGGGCGGGGCTTCCGCTTTAGGCGCTTGGCTGAAGACGCAGATTACGCGTAGAGTCGGTAAGAACCGGCTGGCTTCTTCAGCAGCCATTTGCCGACGCCACCAAGAAGCAAATATTGAACAACCATACCGACCTCTACGACTCTCTCGATCCGCTCCTCAAACCGGGCCGGATCGTTTTGATTGGAGAGTGGCATGGCACCAACGAATTCCCCGACCTCGTCGGCCACTTAGCAGACCGCTGTGCCCAACAAGGTCACGCCGTGACAATTGCGATTGAGATCGCTTGCTCTGAGCAGGAAAACATTACCAGGTTTGTTGAAGGCAACGGCGATGCCCGACTTGATGGCCCGTGGTGGCATCGTTCAAGCGAATTTCAAGATGGCAGGTCGAGCGAAGCTGTCGCTCGATTGATTCACACAGCGTCGGACTTGGTCAATCAAGGTCACGACGTCCACGTTGCTCCCGTCGATGGCCCCTGGGTCGCTCCTGGCTCACCGATAGACCCATCCCGCTTACATTTGATTGAGCTCCCGAGAGATCAGGTGATGGCCACGTACACCCTTGAAGTGATTGACGAACGCCCTAATGCAGTCACATTGATGTTGGCCGGAAGCAGGCACACTCGAGTGAAGCCGTTGGTTAAGAACGTCCAGCCAGCTGGTCGCTATATCCATACTTGGCATCCAAATACTATTGCCCTTGTTGGTCGAACCTCGGGTGGAACCGCCTGGACGCTCCAGCGCGGCGAGTCCGAAGGGCGAGTCCATACCGTGCCAGATGACGCGGCGCTTAAGGCCGAAGCAGTGTGGGCAACCGACCCAGGGCGCGACGGCCACCACGGCTATCTACATGTTGGCGACGTAAGCGCGTCTCCCCCATTTGTCGGCGGGTCGAAGCTGCCTGTTTGAACCAGGCGAAACTCGGCTCGCCGAACCTTCAGTTCAACAGCTTGCGTCACTGTGAGTTGTCCGAACGACAAACTCACCAATCAACCGAGGATTGGACCTCCGGCTAGATCAATCGGTTGGACCCTGTTCCATCGCTGTTCGAATCTGATTTTTGTTCCTGCGCGTGGCAGCCTCAATCTGTTGACATTCGACGCTGAAAGCAATCGAAAGTGGTGACGTTTCCAGTTCTTTGCTTAAAGCGTCCATCAACAAATTAACTAGTTCCAACTTCTGATCGTCGCTTCGACCGGGTCCAAGACGAACAATCACCGATACAAACGCATAACCGGAGCCGCCGTCTGCAATACGGTAATTAGACCGAGCCACCGCTCGAGTTCGCAGCCCAGCGATCGGAATAATAGGGCTGCTGGTAGCCGCCCTATGGACTGAGTCAACTACCGAATCAATGTCGCAAACGGCTTCTATGTTATCTGAGTACTCGATTATCACGTGTGGCATAAGGGTTCTGTCTAGTGTACGCCTAACGCCGAACCGGTACCGCCACATTACTAATCCGCTTCTTCGTCGTCGCATTCGGCCTGAAACAATCGACATATAACATAAAGCTGTAGATTGTCCCCCAGCCCATATCCGGAGGTTTCCCAGTGCCGTTGTCGGACGAGCAGGTAGCAGAAGAAGCCAAACGGCTTCACGATGCTGAGCAGTCGAATTTACAAGTAGAGCAGAGCACCATCTTGTATCCCGATATGACGGTCGACGACGCGTACAGAGTTCAATCATCGTGGCACTCGATCCGAACTGAGCGGGGGGAACGAACGGTCGGGCACAAGATTGGCCTGACCTCTCGAGCAATGCAGGCGGCCATGAACATTGACACCCCAGACTCCGGTTTCATTACTGAAAAGATGGTGTTCGATGCCGGAGCCGAGATCACTGCCGCCAACTTTACTGACCCCAAAATTGAGGTGGAGCTAGCGTTTGTCCTCGGTCAAGACATAAGCGAACCAGACCCAACTATTAATGACGTGCTTGCCGCCACTGAGTACGTCACCCCGGCGCTCGAGCTAATAGCGGCCCGGTCGTATCGCCGACATCCAGAAACGGGCAGAACTCGCACCGTCATCGACACAATCGCCGATAATGCGGCCAATGCCGGAATTATTACTGGTGGCAAAAAGGTAGCGCCCGGCGATGTCGACCTACGTTGGATTTCGGCCATGCTCTACCGAAACGGTGTCGTCGAAGAAACCGGGGTGGCTGCCGGCGTCTTAGACCATCCAGCCAAAGGCATCGTGTGGTTGGCTCGACGCTACGCCGCCCAAGGCAGGCAGCTAAGTGCTGGGCAAACAATCCTGGCTGGTTCCTTTACCCGGCCGGTTGACGTTAGGCCAGGAGACGTTTTCGAAGCTGACTACAACGATCTCGGTCGATTTGCAGTGGCTTTTGTCTAGAAGCTCCTGTTGGAGAGCTAAACTTAAACGGTCGCCGCTCACAGAAACTGCCACTTACGGCAGTTAATCAGAAACCCTGGAGCTCCAAAATGAGTATTGCTGCCACTGTCTTTCGGTCGAACCGGATGCCATTCATTGCTTTGGCGTGCGTCGTGGTTGCCATCTTTTTCGTGTTGCAAGCGCTATTGATGATATTTATGGGGATGGCAGGCTTGGCAATTCTATCGATAGTCGTGGCAGCCGTCTTCGGCCTTGGAGCGCTGTGGCTATATCGAATCAGCCGAGCATCAGCCGTCGTTGTCAACCCAACGCAGTTCATCGTGAAGTCAGGCAAAGCCGAAACGGCCTACGACCGAGATCAGATCGACTCGATCGATCTACGCTCACTCCGCGGTCAACTAACCATGAAAGACGGAAGCAACGTTTGGCTTCCGCTTGAGGGCAACGACCTGATCGAGGCGTCGATCCTACTCTCTCCCCGTTAGTCGGCAGATCTCAACCGGAAATAGTCAATCGGATCCGGTCGCGACCGGCCGAGAATCATCGGCTCCCCATTCAGACCACGATCCGACATACAACTGCCCAATGCCAATTCCGGCGATCCGACAAGCCAACAGATCATGGCATGCAGTTACTCCTGAGCCGCACGAAGCAATTAGTTGTCTTTGTGAAGTTACGCCTAGTGAGCCAAGCTCAGTTCGAAGAACGTCGACCTCTGCGAAGCGGCCGTCCGGTCCTAGATTGTCAGTCCACGGCCGCGAAGTAGCGCCAGGGATGTGGCCTGGTCTTTCATCGATTGGGTTCGGTTCGCCAAGAAACCGATCGCTGCTCCGAGCATCTAGGAGTACCGCCCCTGATTGCTCCGCCTGCGCTATGTCGTCAGCATCGATGAAGCGATCGGGCGGCCAAGCTCTCGCTTCGACTGAACACGGCGTCGCCAAGCTGGGGCCCGAATCGAGATGGCCGGTCCAAGCGCCGAGGCCACCGTTGAGAACCGCTACCGGCAACCCGATGGCATCAAGCATCCACCAAAGCCGAGCGGCGACAGCACCACTACGGTCGTCATAGGCAACGACCGGTTTGGAACCGTCTATTCCTAGCCTGCTCAGTGCCTGAGCAAACTCGACTGGAGTTGGGAGCGGATGCCGGCCGTGGCTTCCCGGCATGGCCGACAGGTCAGAATCTAAGTTGACGAAAACCGCTCCTGGTATGTGACCGTCCAAGAAGTCCTGTTGATGGGGTCCTTGGTCGATGGACCACCGAACGTCAGCGACCAAAACGTTGTCCAAATTGTTTTGCAACCAACTCGCTTCAACTATTGGGCCTGGCCAGTTCACGTAGTTCTCCAAGGTGTAAATATGGTTAGCCGTCGAGCGGTGGAAGCAATCATCAGCTCAGACTGAAGACCAGAGTCACGACTCGTCCCCCTCGCTCACGAGGTTGATAAAGATGCACATGCTGGTCATGCGCACTGAATCTAAATTCAAGCGTCTGAACGCCAAACCTAGCCGACTGCTGATCTAGATCGAACGATCCAGGCGTCAAAGCGACCGGGATCGTATCGGCGCCGGGGCTTTCATAGAACAACGTTCCGGCCGCTCCCTGGCTAACAGCAACCGTTTCAATCTCGTTGTGCCACGGGCCGAGAAACCCCTCGATTGAGAGCGTGCCGGCCCCTTGGCAAACAACTGACTCATTGAGAACGAGCTCTTTCCTGACATCGATAATGCATTGGGCCGGCAAATTCTGGTTGCCGCCATCGAGCCGTCTCGTCCCAGCCTGATCGGCTGACTGCTCGATCGAAGGCGGACTTGGCTCAAGGCCGGTTGCACTGAGGTCTCCATCGAGCCCGTTAAGCGCTGGAGTAACATTCGAGAGTTGGCGGACTGCCTCATCCTCGCCTCCACTCACTTGAGCAAGAAGAAAAACGAATGCCAACGCAGCCAAAGTGATAGCTGTGATGAGACCAAACGGCGCCTTGAGATTGTCGTATTGCAATTGCTCCTTGATGCTTCGAGCTTCATGAAGGTCACGCTGCGCTGGCTTGAACGTAGCGCGGATAGCAGCCTTAATCTCGTTGCTGGCCGACTCCGGGGTGTACGGCAAAAATCGAACCTGGGGTACACCAGCCTCCTGACTGGCAAGACCAGTCACTCCCTCTTCAACCAGGAAGATCACTCGATCCATTCCCAGTCTTCCCTGAATGACCCCGGCTTCTCGGATAACATTCTGGTACGGCTGCACCGGCCCATCTTGGTGCTGCTCATCACCCATTCGGACAACGAGAATAACCATGTCAACGTTGTTCAGCGTTTCATGAGCTGACCGATCGGAGCTGTGAGCGCCTACCGGTGAGGCTGCCATCGTGAAAACGTCATTGTCGTCTTCACGTAGGACCTCGGCCAGGCGTGAGACATCAAGACTCACGCCAGATCGAGCAATAAGGATTCTTGGCTTAGAAGGTATATCGGTCCCCGATTTCTCATTCGGTAGATCTGATCCAAACAAAGTTTACCCTTCAGAGGTATCAAAGCTGTATCGAAAAGCACGCCTCAGCTTTGACATAGTTTCTCGGAGACGCGAACCGATCTCGACGTTGTCCGCTTCCACATTTGCCTTTCACGACCCAGTATCGCCGCGTTCTCAATGATCAACCGCCATACTAGGCCAATGATGGACAGCCATCTAATACAGAAGCTCATCCTGGCGTTAGCCGTGTTGTTAGTTGTGGGTCTATCGATCCTCGCGGTCAGAAGCGTATTCCGAGATGGATCTACGCCACCGACGACTGAGCCAGATCAGCAGCAGATTGATCCGGCACCAGCTGCACCACCTGTCGACCGGTCCGGTCCGGTCGTTTTCCGTGATGGCGACACGTCGTTTAGCGCCTTGTGTCAACAAAGTCCGACCGATGAGCTGAGTTACTCGATCGTGATAACCAATTTGGGCAACCGTTCTAGCGACTTTGCGGTCGAAGTCTGGCTGAGCGACAGTTCCGGTTCAAGCGTGTCTGGTGTCGCTAACGTGGCTGGCTTGGACCCGAGCGAGCAGCGTGAAATTTCGGTGGCTAGTGAGCAACCTATTGTCCCTCCGGCTACGTGTACTATCACGGCCGTCGAGACCGACCGACAAGTTGTGCGAATCAATTAGAGATCCAATTTCGGTCAGCAACCGGCCCACCAAAATCGCTGTCTCGGTTTGCGATCGGGGTGGGGAGTACTCGGGACGAAAGCTAGCAGCCTCCGCCAGTCGAAGGTCGATCAGGAATACTAGGATCTACCAGTTCGATGTGGACATGAGGCCACGATGGCTCGGCTGTGAACTTATCGACTTGCGACTCGAAAGGAAGCTGGGTGGGACCGGGCGCGAGAACGGTCACTCCGGCCTCGACTCTCTGTCCTTTTGTTACCTGTACTCCGCTTATGTGCAAAACCTTGAGCTCCCAACCGGGACGGGAGTCAGGTTCGATGACTGCAAAATCGTCGCTGTGGTTGCAGTACAACACATATCCGCCAGCCCGAAGAACAGTCCCCGAAACTGGTGCCCGAATCTCGGCAGCTGGGTCGACCACAACGTCAGCGGCTGTTCGTGAGCCAGTTCCCCGGTCTCTCGTCTCGAGAACCATCGCTTGGACCGTGGTAGGTAGGGCCTCCATCTGCCTCGCTCCATCGTGGTTCGATTCATGAAACCCGACTCGTTCAACTCGAGACGACGGATGAACGATCTGCACGCCATCGAATACCGCCATTGGCGAATACGATTGCTCGGCAACGACTCGGGGCGTCGAGACTGGGACCGCCGTCGCCGAAACACTGCTGCGTACTGGCGGCGCGGAAGTGCCACCCGAAATCGGCTCAGAAACCGAAGACTGTTGCCCAGTTGTGCTCGATTGCGGTACCGGTGCTGGGTTCGATGTGATCGTGCCGGTTGAGGTGGTTGTGGACACAACCATTGATTCAGTCGCCGTTGTCAGGACCGTTGAAGAGGACAGACTGGTTGTGATCGCCGTGGTTGCGGTCGATTCAAGCGAGGTGGCCTGGCCGTCATCGCTGACACTGCTTTGTCTGCTCGATGGCAACGTTCGATTTCGGACGGTTGTCTTTCCCTTCACCGTTCCCTCGAACGCCGCCGACGACTCCGGCTCAGACGACGACGCCAACCCGTCCGTAGCCAGACTGGAATCGGCACAGGCGCTTACGAGCAAACTCAAAATAGCAAAAACCAACCAGTAGGTTTTTGTCAACATATTTGATCGTATGAGATGTTGCGGCGGCGACTTCATAGGTCGCAAGTGATCCTAACATTGCGTTGTGCTCGCTGTGGTCATGGCTTCACAAGGCTATGGCCCGCCGACTTCGGTCGTGTAGACATCAAGCATTGGCGAGCCGAAGTTCCACGATGTGGTTCAAGGCTTATCCGCTAGATTGCCGCCGGCGAATAGGGTGCCGACAAGATGGCCGGCTTTGCTGGCTATCATGAGGCTATGAACTTTGCTGCAAACTGGCCCGTAATACTCGTTGCCCTTGCCGCCTTTGTCGTTCTCGCTGGGGTGTTGAGAAAACTAGCGAAGCTCGCCTTTGTCGGTGTAGCCCTCGGCGCAATTGGCCTATTCTTGTGGCCTCTTGTGAACGACGCTTACTACAGCTGATCGGTCTCTAAAAGACCTCGAACCACGAACTCGATCTCGCGTTCAAGTACCCCGTCGGCTTCGGGATCAGATGCAGATGGTTTGCGTACTTCGACTTGGACTCGCTCCGGATCGAGGCCTTTTTCGATCCAGAACTGCATCACAGCGTTGGCTTGTGTCTCGTTGGCAGCGACCTGGCCGACCTCAAGCTGGTCGGCCGCAGGCGCAGTTACGATAACCCGGGCCTCGGGGTAGTCAGCCAAAAGCGAGAAAGCAAGATTGAGCGTTCCCATCGAACCACTGTTAACCGAGCCGTCTGGTTCGAACAAGACAGCCGAGGTGGCAAACAACGGCGGGTCTGCTGGCAACTCAACTGAAGGATCGATTTCGTAGTTAGCTTTGACTGCTGGTTTACCGAGCAGCACAGCCGCCCTCGCTTCGACCTCATCCCCTACTTCTTGTGATGGCACTGTTCCTTCGAGATACAGCGAAAGGCCATCTAGCCGGGCGTAAGCGCTTTGCGCATACGCCTCGGCCACCGTACCGAACTGATCAGCGCTAGAGCCATTCGCTGCGTCTGCGGCGACCATGTCCGATGTGGTTGACGGTTCTGAATCATCCGCTGATATTGCGTTTGATGACTCGTCTTGAAGCGGTTGGTTTGGCGATACGGACTCGTCCAATTCTTCATCTTGAGCCACCGCGACAGCATCTTGGGTTTCACTGGTCAGCACCGCAGAGATAAGCACTCCCAAGCCAAGAACGACCAGCATGGCAACTCCGACTACGACCAACATAACGAGCCCACTCGACGACTTGTTCTTCGGATCGACCAACGGTTGGGGGCGCGTCGACTCGACGTCGCCACTGACTGCGGTCGCTACTTGTCGATCTGATGTTTCAGGTAGTTTCGAGTCGGCGGAAGATTCGTCTCCCGACGCCGTCGGACCATGATTCGATCCGTTCGAGTGGTGAGCTCGGAGTGGTGTGCGCCGGTTCAAACCAAGGGCCGAATCATCGGGCATCGACGCAGCGTCGACAACTACAGAGGGCTGTGCGTGCGAGCTCTTCGCAGTTCCGTGGCCTCCCACCGGACGGGCTGTCCACGTCGGAGTTTTGTCGTTCATATCAGTCATAGGTAGTAGCTTGTGTCGCCTAGATCCATATCCTAGCTTCAAGATCGCCGAGACTCATCGGGTAAATCCGCCGCAGCCTGAACAAGTGACAGTTGGCCCAAACAGCCGAATTTGCCCGGTTTGAACGACCTATGGCACCAAATATGGACAGCTATACAAATCATGAAGACAAAGGCTGCCTGACGGGCCGCTAAATCTGGCTGGATATTTAGACGATGGAACCACCGTGCCTAAGAAACCAATTCTTGATGCGAAGGCCGCCACCGCTCTGCCAATTGTCGTTCTGTGGCTATTCGCTTTAACCTTTTTGGCGATCTTGTTCCTGCAAGATTCGATTCAGTACGAATCTCTTCTGCTAGACCCCGAAATAGCGGCTACAACACCGTGGTATGTCGGGATTCTGTGGGGGTTTACCATTCTTGGTTGGGCCACCGCCTCTGTAGCCGCTCTCGGCTCCGGGTGGATATGCAAACTCGCGGGCCGGACTGGTCCTTCTACGATGTTGTTTCGAGGTGGTGTGCTATCTCTCCTTTACCTCGCCAACGATCTGTTCCAGCTCGGACAACGATTTGCAGCATTCTTCAATACGTCTGAAGCACTATTCGCGGGTGGTTGGATCGCCGCCAGCGCTCTTTGGCTCTTCACCGAACGGACAGAACTAAAAAGAACTCGAGTAGAGCTGGTCGCCACCGCGATAGCTGCATTAGCAAGCGCAGTAGCTATGACTTCAATCGTGCCAGCGCTACTCGACATTGGGAAAGAACAGGCCCTGGTCGCGTCATCAGCGGCGGAGCTTCTTGGGGTCCTAGCCTGGGCCCAGTACTTTGTCCTAACCGGCGCCGACATCGTTCGATCGATCCTCATGAACCTCCGAGCCCAATCGGCGAAGACTCAGGTGGACTCTCCGCCAGCAGAAACCCGTCCAGTTGCGGCCGAGTCGGCCATGGCTCAGTCGGCGTTAACCGAAACCGTCACGACTGCCGCCTCAAAAGGTCTAGCAGTAAACGGTCTGGTAACGAATCCACCGAGTAGGACTGATCTCGGTCAGCCGAGCACCGCCGCTACGCTTACGCCCCGAGACCGATCCAAAAAGCCAGCGCCGACTTAGTCGTTGACGGCTACGTCAAGAAAAACAGAATCACTGGAAGGGTCACGAGAGACAAACCAGTGGTTAAAACAACCATCGATGTGACCTCCTCGGCTTCCAAATCATGCTCCATGGCAACGACCATGCAGAACACCGCTGGCGGCATGGCCGACTGGATTATCGTCACGGCCAAAAGATCGCCGGTCAGTCCAACAGCGGCCGCTACCATCGCTGCTGCGATCGGGGCGACTACCAGCTTGGCCGATGCAACCACGACAATGGGTCGGCTAACCCGAAGTCCAGTGCTCATCTGAAGTTGAAGGCCAAGGGCAAAAAGCATAACCGGAATAAGTGCGCCGCTCGTCAAGTGGATAGTACGGCTGGCCAACCGGGGCACCTCTAGAGCAAAGGCGTTTACGACCAAAGCGAGAATGCCAGCGATTGTCATCGGCGCGGTGATACTCCGAATAACAGCTGCTACGAGCGACCCAGACCGACCGTGCGCCAGGCCTACACCAAGCATCATTCCAGAAACGTTTATGGCCAACATGAAGACTCCCGCTGCCGGCAACATTTCGTCACCCAACGCAAACGCCGATACGGCAAGGCCAGCGTTGCCAACGTTGCCATATCCGCTACACATAACCGAAGCGGCAGTAATCCCGTATCTGTCGCCCGCCACCCGGCTGCTCGCAAACGCCACAAGCCCAGCTGCCGTCATGCCGCCAAGACCCGCGAGCGCGAGGCTTCCCACAACGTTCAGTTGCAACTCAGTTGTAGAGAGCGCGTCAAACATGAGCGCCGGACCGAGAATCCAGTAAGCCAGACGAGACAGTGTCCCAACGTCAATCCGAAGCTTCGGTCCAGCTATAGCTCCGCAGGCGACGATAACCACGACGGGGCCCAACACATCTAGGACTATTCCAGCCGTATCCATATCACCGACAGACCATCGCACATACACCTTAGATCAGAACGCCAATCGGACAATGAGTTACAAGCGACGGCGACCGCAAACTCGATCTGGGGGGACACAAAAACAAGAAAATATGGAAGCTGGGTACGATTGCTTACACGCCGAAACCTGAGTTGTTTCAATCGAATGATCGCGCTCGGATGCTCGCCGCTGGATCAGCTACCGTATGTTATGTGACGGCGACTGACGAACAAAACGGGGCGGCAGGTTCTGGTGCTCCAACGCGTCCGAACGCACTCGTACTCGACGAGAAAGCCCGCGGTCCGGTGCGGTACAACGACGATGATGAGCCATCCCGGCTAGAGGCGCTTTTGGCGTTGATTTACCGGTGGCGAGTTGGTTTGGGAGTTTTAGCGTTATGCCTTGCGCTATTCGTCGTTATGGCCAACTCGCTTCGAGGTGGCTCAGACGATTCTGAGGAAACAGCCAATGCCGAAACGCTTGCTGGCCCAGATGCATCGGTTGGAAACAGCGACTCTTCAGGCTTCGACCCGGACGGGGATGGTTCGAGGCAAGCAGACGTCGGTCAAGTCGGGTCAGACTCAGCCGATTCCGACGGGGTCAGAAGTGGAATCAAGACCAGCGTCCCGATCAACGATAGATCGACTTCGACCGGACAGGGCGATTCGGTGTTCGTCTCAGGGGCTAAGTCAGGTGTGGTAGCCCAGACAACAACGTCAACCACCAAGTCCTCAAGTGTCCGCTTCGTTACTAGTGCGACCGCACCGAGGCGTACAACTAGCAAAACCGGCGAAAGGGCTGGCACCGTTGCCAAGTCTTCGACCACGACAACTCAACGGCTGACAACTGCTCCGACAACCGCTCGACGAGCAACAACCACAGCTACGACAGCTCGCGTTACGACAAGCACGACGGTGAGACCAACGACGACGGCAGCGAAACTAACAACAACAACCCAGCGAGCAACGACTACCACTCGCAGAGTCACTACCACTACTCGCTTAACCACTACGACTAGAGCTACCACTACGACTCGACGCACCACGACAACTACGTCGACACCAGCCAGCCTTGGCATCTCTGGATTCAGTTTTGTAAACACTAGCGGGGGCCGACTTAGAGCAGTTCAGAACGGCGGTACCTACTCAATTTCATCCCTTGGCAGCTTCAGCGTCGAAGCCATCGCAACCGCTGACGCTGGCAGCGTTCAAATATCCCACAACGGCGGCACACCTCGGGCTGAGAATGTGGCACCGTTCGGAGTCACTTTTAACTCCGCTACCGGTGATAGCTGGAATCCATGGAACCCGGGGCCGGGACAGCACACAATAACGGCTCGGGCATTCAGCCAAGATTTCATGGCTGGTCAAGCCGGACCACCACGATCGGTCACGTTCACGCTGACGAACTAGAAGATCGAGGCAGCGAAGTTCACGAGCGGTCTTGAGCGCAAGATTTCCGACTATCAGATGTGTTGGTTCTCAGCCAAGTACGCCAGACTGAGAAGCCATGGATCCATTTGCCTCCATTGCGCGGCCGAGTGCCTCTACCCCCGGCTGGCACCCAGACCCTTGGCGGCAACAGCCTTGGCGATGGTGGGATGGAGCGGCGTGGACCCATCACATCCACTCGGGCCGGTCGCAATCAGCGCAGCCGCGCATTTCTTCGTGGATGAGCGTTCCCGTTATTGTCGGTTCTGTTGTCGCCGTACTCAATATTGTTATAACGATTGCTGTCGCTCCGCTCACTGGTTCTCTCGGGCTACTCCTCGGCTTCACTCCCCTGATCATCGTCTTTCCCGTTCTGTATTGGCTCGACCGGATTGAGCCAGAACCATGGGCGTCACGAATTCATGCGTTGCTATGGGGAATTACTGTCGCTGGTTCAGTGTCATTGATCATTAACACCGTTTTCGTCATCGCTGTCAGCGGTGCCACAGGCGTGGCTACCGGCCAAGCTTTAGGCGCTGTCGTTTCTGCCCCGTTAATCGAAGAGTTCTCAAAAGGACTCGGGGTGTATTGGGCCCTTAGACGCAAAGAACTCGATGGGGTCATGGACGGCGTTGTCTACGCCGGATGGGTTGGACTTGGATTCGCCATGATCGAGGACTTTCTCTACTTCGCCGAAGCGGGCCTGCAAGGTCAGCTGCTAGGAGTTTTCGTTGGTCGGGCGTTGCTCACACCCTTTGCGCACCCATTGTTTACAGCCTGGACTGGGCTGGCAATCGGACTCGCAGTTGCCCGTCGTCAATCGATCCTGGCGAACGCGTTCTGGGGGTACGGCTTAGCGGTGGTATCTCACGCCGCTTGGAATGGAGCGATTACCTACTCGGATGAGAAGCAAAACTACTCAGCCATGGTAATTGTTGCCGGGTGTTTTGTAGCCCTGTTTATCGCCGCAGCAATCACGTTGGTTCTGATTCGGCGCAATCAGCAGCGGAACTTCCTAAAGCTAATTCCTTTCATTGCTCAACGGTTCGGGATGTCGCAGAACGAGATCCAAGTGTTCAGCAGCTGGTCGACGCTTCTCAGAGCCCGTCGAGGTCTGTCAAGACCACAAAAAAGATCGTTCGACAGAGTACATTCTGCTCTCGCTCGACTTGCCTTGTTGTATCGGCGACCAGGAGAGCTCGACACGGTGACCGAGCAACTTCTTGCTGATCAGCTGTTCGCTGCTCGCAACGCTACCGAGGTGAACGGTGAAGGCTGGCTTCCGACCAACCCCTAACCGCGTATAGGCCATTTGGCCAACCGGCTAAACGAACTTAGGTCGCCAGCTGGTTGCGCCGATACATCTGCTATGACGCTCACAGTCCAGCAACTGGATGATCTGAAAGCACCGGCGACGCTAGCTGAGATGGGAGTTCCAATCGGCCTAGCCGAGGACCTATTCATGCGACGGGTGCTAACCGAGCGACTGACGACAGTTAGTAAGGCCGCTGATGCCCTTGCTATATCCCACGCTGTGGGAGATGAGATCGCTGAGTCCTTGCGAGCAAAACAGCTTGTCGAATATCAGGGCGTCGAAGGACGTGACTACCGGGTTGCGCTGACCGAACTTGGACTCCGCACCACGACTGAGCGTATGAAATCTGGCCGGCACGTGGCGCAGATGCCGGTACCTCTCGACCATTACCGAGCGATAGTTAACCAGCAAGCTGCAGTTGTCAGCCTGGACCGACCGAAAGTAAAACGAGCGTACTCCGACCTCGTTCTTGATGATGAAATTCTCGACCAGATCGGCCCTGCCTTTCTTAGTGAAGGTGCCATCTTTCTTTATGGACCTCCCGGAACCGGCAAAACCTCATTGGCCGAACGGATGGGTCGGTTCTTTGACGACCCGGTTCTGATACCGAAGTTTGTCGAAGTCGATGGACAGTTGATTTCGGTCTACGACCCATCCCTTCACAAAGCGGTCGAGGCGCAACCGCCGAACATAGACCCCCGATTCGTGCTGTGCGAACGACCAGTAATTATGGTTGGCGGTGAGCTCCGGCTCGAGATGATGGATCTTCAGTACGACACGATTTCTGGCGTGAACTCTGCTCCGATTCAGATGCTGGCGAATAACGGAATCCTCATCGTTGACGACTTCGGTCGACAGGTTCCGACTCCGGACGAAATTCTCAACCGCTGGATTGTCCCTCTTTCAAGAAACATCGATTACCTCAAACCAAACACAGGCACAAAATTCACCGTTCCCTTCGAGCTGAAGTTAGTCATCTCAACCAACCTCGACCCGAATAGCCTTGGTGACGACGCTTTTCTCCGTCGGCTTCGGAACAAGGTCTACGTTGGAGCATGTAGTGAAGCTGCATTCAACTGGATACTGGCTCGAGCTGCAGATCGAGAAAAACTTGAAGCTACTGCCGAATCAGCTGCCTACCTTTGTGGAATCACCACCAATGCCTTGGGCGAGCTACGGCCATACGTCGCCGTCGATTTCTGCGAGTTAGCCGCTGGAATCGCCCGCTACGACGGTGTCGCACCTCGGCTCGATAAGCGATTGCTAGATCGAGTTGGCAGTCAATATTTCGTTCGATCAGACATGGACCTTGGCGTTGCTCGCAACTCAGACGAACAAATCGATCATCAGCTGCGCAAATAGTTAGGGCAGAATTGCCGCTGCTGATCGACCGGTAAGCAGCACCTAGTGCCAAAAAGCGGGCTGAAGCACCCACAAATGTGCCCAATTTGTGTATTTGCGACTAAATGCCACGATGCTAGGTGCCATGGGCGAGAACTCGGATATTCCCACTGGCAAACCAGCTGCGACTTTGGCCGGTCGACGCCCAATTCTCCACGCCTTGGCCGTTCTCTTGGTCGTTGCGATCACGGGCTGTAGCAGCTCCAACGAAGCAGTGCCTAACGGTGATCTTCAAGCAACCCAAACCGGTCAAGCCGCTGGGCAAGTCAGCCAACCCGCTGGCGCCGTGGCGGAGCGAGCAGATGAGAACGACGGCCGTAGCTCATCCGGCGAACCAACCTCGACATCGCTAGCGTTGATTGCCAGCCCTAACGCTGAATCTCTCCAAGATCGGTCGGGGGAGCTGGCGCAAGACTCCCTTCCAGCGAGCCAGTTCCTGGCCGAGTCTGACGGCAGCCGTCTTGATCAGCTTGGTGACTCGATCTGCTCTGCGCTATCTGCGGAGCCGACAACAGCCAACTACACATCAACGATTTCTCGGACCTACAGCGACGCGCTAAACGAACAGGAACAGGAATCCCTCGGTCGAGATGGCTGGTCTGTGGTCTTTGGGGCGATTGCCCGCACCTACTGTCCAGATCAAGTTCCGACTACACCACCGGGTAGCGGGACGCTGATGGATAAGTACCGGATTATCGTTGATCCGAGTGAGACCTTTCTCCCTCAAGAAACCCTTGACTTCATTCAAGCTTCCTCGAACGAGCGATTAGAAGAGCTAAAGGACTCGGCTTGTTCGGAGGTTAACCCAGAGATGGACTTACAGTCATTAGCGGCGGCTATCGATGCTAGCTACGACGAACTAACCGAGTCTGAGCAGGCTCAACTAACTCCATCTGGATACGGCGAGCTTTATCTCGACCTGGTTGGTTTCTTCTGCTTCGAAAACGTTCCTCAATAGTCGACGGTTTGGAAATTTCAGTTCGACCAAACCAATCCTCTAGATTGGGAACATGAAAACCAAGATCTCTGACCTTTTCGGCGTCGAATTCCCGATCCTTGCATTCTCTCATTGTCGAGATGTAGTCGCGGCGGTAAGCCGAGCTGGCGGACTTGGTGTACTAGGCGCTGCCGCCCACTCCCCCGAGCAGCTAGACATAGATTTGAAATGGATCACGGAGGAGATCGGCGGCCGACCGTTCGGAGTGGACCTGATTGTTCCGGCAAAATACGCCGGGAAAGATGACGGTGGGCTTTCAGTGCAGGCGTTGAAAGACATGATTCCTCCGACTCACCGAGATTTCCTCGACGACATGATGGAGCGTTATCAGATTCCTGATTTGCCCGAGGGCGAACACGGCAATTCAGCTTCTGACCGAGAATCAGAACCGCCGATGACGTATGAACAAGCGGTTCCCCTAATGGATGTTGCTTTCGCCCATCCAATTTCGTTGATCGTCAACGCGCTCGGTCCCCCACCACCAGATATGGTCGAACGCGCTCACGACAATAACGTCAAAGTCGGGGCGTTGGCAGGCAAGAAGTCCCATGCCGTTCGCAACGTCGCCGCTGGTGTGGATGTCATAGTTGCCCAAGGACACGAGGCTGGCGGGCACACGGGTGACATTGGGACCATGGTGCTCGTGCCCGAGATCGTAGACGCCGTCGCCCCGGTTCCGGTCCTGGCCGCAGGGGGTATTGGAAATGGTCGGCAAATGGCTGCCTCGATGGCGCTCGGCGCCGACGGCGTCTGGTGCGGGTCAGTCTGGCTCACCACGAAAGAGGCAGAAACTCATCCGGTCGTCAAAGACAAATTCTTGGCTGCGACATCATCCGATACGCTGCGATCTCGATCCCGAACTGGCAAACCGGCCCGTCAGCTGCGATCGTCTTGGACCGATGAATGGGAGGGTTCGAACTCTCCAGGAACGCTCGGCATGCCACTTCAACCAATGCTGATCTCTGAGGCTTCGCGGCGGATCGATCGAGCTGCCATGAATCCAACCAACGAAGGAGCAGTCAAGTTGGCGAACTACTTTGTAGGCCAGGTTGTCGGATCGATGAACGAGTCGAAATCTGCCGACCGGGTCGTCCTCGACATAGTCGATGAGTTTGTCGATGCTATGCAACGCCTGAACGACATCATCGAGAGCTGAACGCAAAGCGAAAATCTTTCGTCGTCAGCACCTCTGGGTATGACCGCTCGATTAGAGCGCACCTGATTCCCGGAGGGCAGCGATCTCTTCCCAGTCAAAGCCGTTTTCGAGCAGAACTTCCTCAGTATGTTGACCAAGCTCAGCAACTTCAACCCCCCACCGGCTCGGCGTTGCCGACATCGAAATTGGTGAACCAACAAACTGTTTCTCACCCCATTCGGGGTGTGTTTCGACGACAATGTAGTTGTTCGCGGCCATTTGCGGATCCGCTGCCACCTGGGCATGGTTTCGGACTGGCGCAAATCGCTGAGATTCAGCAGCCAATCGCTGCTCCCACTCTTCGGTCGTTCGCGTCAAGAAGATCTCGCTAAACACCGCGCGTAGCTCGGCCCGAATTGCTGGAGTCGAGAAGTAGGTTCCGAACCGCGGGTTTTCGGCAAGATCCGGGCGTTCAACCGCACGAAGCATGCCGGGCCACAGGTGATCCGGACAACCAGCGATGGCAACGTAGCCGTTAGCGGTGGGAAAGATTCCGTATAGCGCGTTCACAAGCGGGTGACCACCATTTGATCGACCGGCTAACTCTCCCGACAACAGATAGTGGGTGTACTCCGAGGCTTGAGCCCAGATTTGGGCTCCGACTAACGAGACATCGACCCGTTGCCCTACCCCTGATCGGCCTCTGGCCACCAACGCAGCCAAGACAGCAGTAACCAAGTTCTGCGAACCGCAGTGATCGGCGATCAACGCACCGTTCGGCGTCATCGGCCCACCATCATCTCCGGTGGTTGAGATGAGGCCACCATAAGCCTGTCCGGCCATGTCGGCGCCCTCCCTGGTAGCGTCGTCTCCAACTGGTCCAAGGTATGATCCAGCGGCCCAAATAAGCTTCGGATTGACTACGGCCAAGTCGTCGTATCCGAGGCCCCAACGTTCAAGAGTTCCTGGCTGAAAGTTTGATATGAGAACATCGCTTTTTTCAACCAGTCGTTCAAGCACAGATTTTCCGCCTGGTGTTCGCAGGTCAACAGTGATGCTTCGCTTACCTCGGTTGCACGCTACGAATACTGCAGAGAAGCCAATCTCAGGGATGACTTCTACGTGACGTCCAACGTCGCCAATCTCCGGCAATTCAACTTTGATGACGTCGGCACCGAGGTCATGGAGCATGGCCGCCGCCTGTGGCCCCTGAACAAGCGTTGATAAATCGAGGACCCGGATTCCCGCCAATGCGCCTTCGTTGATTGAGCCCCGTTCTGAACCGTTCCCCATGACACACACCCTTTGATCGTCAACGCCTGACTATCGAAGCTACTACCAAAGGCGATTCGAGCGCTAGACAAACAAAGATGAGCTCGCATGGCTAGCAGCCGCTCAGGTACCGAGAAATTTCCCATCAGGGTCGATGACCGATACGTGGGCCTTGTCTCTGTCGACCAGAATAAGCCCGACTCGCCAGTCGCCGATTGGAGTTTCTGCCCCAGCACAGACTTGATATTCGACAAGGTCACCATCGACTGAGGTAAGCAACCGAGCGCAGTCATCGCCATTACCAACGAGCTTAAGCGAAAGCGTCGAGCCGCTGGCCGCTTCGAACTCCTCGGGTCCGTGGCTCTCATGCAAGGAGACCCTAGGACCGCTGTAGCTCGTGTCTTCGTATGAGGTCGATGCGATCGATTCGTCGTCCATGTCGGTGTTACTCACTTCGGTCTCGGTGCTGTTGTTGGTACTCTCAGTAGTTTCGGTGCTCCCACCGCAAGCGGTAAACCCGATCGAGGCCACAACGAAAAGAGTTAGTAGCCGCCGGGTTAGTGGATTCTTGTTGCCTCGGATCAGAAACCTCTGCGACGAAGCCACCCTTAGCCAGCCGTTGTGTCGACCATTATGACTCCGCATCATTTTGACGAACCCCGTTCACGCTTTCGATCAGTTCCGCTTCTGTCAACACAACCGGTTCCATATCTGGATACCAGGGATTGATAACCGAAATTGTACCGTTCTCGCCATCGACGCCGACGACAACAAACGCATGGTTCTGGTAAAGCCGAGCCGGAACCGACCCCCCAGAACCTGGTAGCGGCGTTGGCTTGAACGTATCAGGCGTGTCGGGATCAGCGAGCCACTGAGTATCTGTCACATCGTCTGGCCGGTCGATCGTCGACAGCCCGAGAATCTCGCCGTTCTCAAACCTCGTTGCCAGATTCTCGATGTCGATGTCATCATTGTCAATCCAATTGCTTGGACGCCCGGTTAAATCTTCAATCGCCGCCGACTGGCTTCCACCAACGATCGAACCCCAACCTTCGTTTTGTTGGGCATACGCCTTCTCCAAAATCATGAACCAAAGCTCGTCACCCTGCGCTCCTGGACCGGGGCGAGCAAATGCGGGACGTCCGCTCGTCCTGTTTGGGTCTACCGGAAAGTCAGAAGTAACGACTTGTTGCGACCCGTCTGGGAACGTCACAGTAAAGCTGCCGTTGGGGTTAGCCGAGATCAAATCGCGTAGAGATCCTGGGTCTTGATCGGCTAGGGCAATCATGGCTGCAATGAAGTAACAGTCGCCGATACTTCCCTGCTTCATGTCGTCAAGCCCGTATGGGTTGTCAGGTGCGTACACATTGCCCGGATACGTTGGATCGCCTTCGGCAATCGGACCGTCGAACATAACGTATTCCAGGCGATCGTAGAGTGCCTCATCTTCAGCATCTGGATCAGCGGTATCTGGTAAGGCCGTTGCCGGGTCCGGGTTGATTCGTTCAGCGTGGTCGCCAAGCGTCATCCATGATCGGTACGAAACTTTCTCACCGATCATTACGAAGAACTCCTTACGTGTTTCCTCGCTCCAATCATCTGACCAGAATCCGCTACTTTCGACTTCAGCAATGAGCGTCTCGATCTCATTGTTCGAAAGCTGCCGTAGTATCCAGTCGACTTCCCAGCCTTCAGCCTCTGCGAGCACGTCGCGAACTTTGTTCAAGTCGCCCTCGGTCACACCTCGCCAATCGTCCCCAAGTCGATCCTGGATTATCGACAACTCTTCGGTTGGCAGTCCAGCGGTTTCTGCGTCTTCAATGTCGATTTGGCCAGTAAGCACTCCCGATATTACTTCGGGGGCCAGTCCCTCGAGTTGCTCGCCATCCTCAGCCGAAATTTGACCTTCGGCAATCGCTAGGAGTAACAGCAGTGATGCCGCCAACTCTTCGTCGTCACTGGCCCAGGCTGCTTCTAAGGCAAGAGAAAGATCCTCAGTCCCGGTTAGGTCATCGGTGTCCAGACTGATAGAACCGAGCATGCTCCGAATAAGCCACGCTGGTGCGTGTTCAAACATGTCAAGAACTCTTCGGATTCGTTCGACAAAATTGTTGTTTCTGGCCGCTTCGCCTATTAGCTCGTTGAATAGAGCGGAGCTGAGATCGTCGGGCCCTCCTCCAAGCGTCGCCACGGCTTCCTGGCGGACTAGAACCGTACCGGTTTGGACTTCAAACAATGACGACAGATACGTAGCCCCATGATCCACGAATTCTTGAAGGTTCTCAGTATCAGCACTAAACGTGTCCGTCATTCCACCTACTCCCGTTGAGTCAACCGGTCGGCTTGTTTGCAGCCGGAACCGGCATCATGCCCGCGCTACCAACCTATGGTCTGAGCGAGAGTTCCAGAATGGGGATGACTCCCCACAATGATATGCAGCCGTCTAGCCGAGGTAGGGACACATACGCTACCTTGTGCTTAGAGCAGGCGGAGTACTGCTAGCACTAGGAGGAAAAAACGTGCCAACAAAGCCGGGCGAGAAAATGCCATTTGCTGATCTCGGAGTAGAGGTCATGGTGACCAAAGGAGGCGATGGCGAGGTCTCAGCGACAGGCGGGGGCGACGGTTTGAAGGTCGGCAAACGCTACGAATGCGAAGCGACCGGTGTGCAGGTTTTGGTAACTAAGCCCGGCGACGCGACGCTGTTGTGTAATGGCGAGCCTATGACGCTACAAGAGCCTAAGAAGACCAAGTCGGCCGACTAGCCAAATACCCTGCCGAGATACCATGGGTTCCGGCCACCAAGATCAAGTTCAATACGGGGCAGCGACGATTCCCGCTAGTGGTTGTTCATCAAGGCTGGCAACCGAAAGGTCATAGTGAAAGGTCATAGTGAAAGAACCGATCAAGCTAGTCCGCAGCGGTGCCGGGAACGTAGCTGAACTAACAATCCCGGGAGGTCGGTTATCAGCTGATGCTGCTCGGAGTCTTGCCTCAGCAGCAGAGAACCTGAGCGAGGACCGATCAGTAGTGACCGTCGTTCTGTCAGCCGAGGCCGGCAACTTCTGCACTGGGGCAGACGACACCCTCGACCCTTCTTCGTTTCGTCCTGACCCAGCATCGGCTTTGGCTACGCTACGTCCCCCCATAATTGTGATCGTGGACGGCCAATGCTACGACGAAGGATTGGAGATAGTTCTCGCCGCCGATATTCGTCTTGCCACAACGAAAAGCTCCTTTCGACTAGGTCAACCGACGCTCGGCCGTTTGCCGTGTTGGGGAGGCACTCAACGTCTGCCCCGAGCAATTCGCTCTGGACCCGCTACGACAATGACGTTGACCGGTGAATCGTTGGTTGGCGAACGGGCTATGGACCTTGGCTTGATTCACTCAGTCCACAAAGACCGGGCCCAGGCCGAAAAGGAGAAAGATCGACTTGTTGATCTTCTCCTCCAACGGGGCCCTCTGGCTTTGGAATTGGCTAAGGAAGCAGTTCACCGGGGCAGCGAACTCTCGCTGCGTGACGGCCTGCGGCTTGAGGGAGACCTAAACCACTTGCTGGCAGCGACCGACGACCGGGCCGAAGGCCTACGTGCCTTCTTTGACAAACGGCCACCGGATTTCACTGGCAGATGATTACCACAACGACTCAGGCCACCCAACGCCAACGTTTACTGGGCCAGCTACCCCGCGGTCTCATGGTCGAAGCTGAATCGATCTGGACCGAGATCGCTAACGAAGTCCGCCAGTGGCAACTCGACGGTGAGGTACTGCACAATTCGACGTTCACTTGTTCACCTCGACAGGTTCTGTCCGAAGAGCTTTTCGCTCCAGTCGAACAAGATGAGGATTGGCCCGAACCAACTCGACCCCACCCAGTGGGGAATGGCTGGGTTCATTGGGACACTATCGACGATGATGAGCCGTTGTTAGCGGCAATGGCCGAGACGTGGTCCAAGCAAGATGCCAGACAAGTTGCGGTTGAAGCCCAAAATCTACGCCTGCCGGTCGTCGACTACCGACCCCGACCGCTAATCGACCGAGTTTCAGCTGCTAGGAGGCAAGCATCAACAGACGATCTTCGTTCCGGCCAACCGAGACAAACCAGAATACAATCGAGCCGACCCTTAGTTGTCGACCTTACAACGCACTGGGCTGGACCGTTGGCCACCAAGCTGAGCACAGCTGCCGGGATGGACGTCGTCAAAGTGGATCCACGTTGTCGTCCCGACGGATTCCGAAATCGTCCCGGTCTCTACCGACACTTGAACGATTGTAAACAGAAAGTCGACTTGGATCTGCGCCGCCCCAAAGATCGACTCGAGTTCGAGGCCATGCTGGCCAAAGCAGACGTTCTGGTTGAATCGTTTTCTCGACGAGTCTTACCCAACTTTGGCTACTCGGGCGAAGCGCTTCGTCGTTCCTATCCCAACCTGTCGGTTGTCTCGATTAGAGCGTTCTCTGCCACAGATCCGTGCGCCGACTGGCTCGCCTACGGCGGCGGCGTTCATGCCGCAAGCGGGCTGGCTTTCGACGATGAGCAACCGCAGCCCGCACCACTTCCCTACCCCGATTTCCTAACCGGCCTACGTGGGTTTCAATCCATTCTTCGGGCATCAGTAACTCCGGGGGGCCGATACGAAGAATCACTCGCCAATTCGATAAAGCCGCTACTCGGCTTCGTTTCACTCGTTAAGCCCGATGAGAGCTCGTCCCAGCTGGCTGAAACCTCCAGCGCTATCGACTCATGAATCAAACCAGTCACCGGCCGACCCCGGATGAGCCGGTTCAGCTCTGCATCCAGGAATCAATCGCCTACATCACACTCAAACGACCCCCGTTGAATATCTACGATCTTTCGATGCGGGATGGGCTGCTAGAAGCGCTGGCTGCAGTGTCAGACATTCCTGATCTGAAGGTGATGGTTCTTCGAAGCGAAGGGTCCAACTTCTGCGCCGGAGCTGATCTTTCTGAGTTCGGGTCGGCAGCATCAATTTTGGATGGGAGACGGATCCGGTGGGACCGAGACCCGTGGGGGCTACTGTTGGCGCTGGGAATTCCAACGGTGGCAGCGTTGAAAGGCATTGCTGTCGGAAGTGGCCTTGAGATGGCGTTGTTGTGCGACTTCAGAGTCGCCGATCGGTCAGCCGTGCTTGGCCTTCCGGAAACGAAGTTGGCGATGCTGCCGGCGGCTGGCGGCACTCAGTCGCTGTCGGCACTAATTGGAACGTCAGCTGCCTTTCCCATCGTTGGAGTAGCGGAGACGATATCTCCGGATTCGGCGTGGGAATGTGGAATGCTGTCCGTTCCACCTACTGATGATCTCGACTCGGCGGTCGCTGACCTGGTCGATCAGCTACTTCAAATCGAGCCATCCATTATGACCGCTTCGAAGCGGGCGCTCGCCGGGGCTCGAGATCTTCCTCTTGAGCAAGGATTGGCACTAGAAAAACGGGTTGCTCGGTCGGTAAATGACAAACCAAACGAGCCTGCTGAACCTGCCGACTAGTTAGCTACTCAAGATCGAGTGCTTCGCTCACCAGGGCGGCAATGGCGCTCCGCTCGCTACGAGCGAGAGCGACATGGGCGAAAAGTTCGTGACCCCGCAGCGTCGAAATAACTGACGCAATCCCGTCTCGACGCCCCACGCGAAGATTGTCCCGCTGGGCCACGTCATGGGTCAAAATCACTCGGCTTCCGTTGCCGAGTCGGCTAAGGGCCGTCAACAGAACACTTCGCTCGAGATTTTGTGCTTCGTCAATAATGACAAAGGCATCAGACAACGTCCGACCTCGAATGTAAGTCAGCGGCAAAACTTCGATAAGGTTCTGACGTTTCACTTCTTCGAAGACGTTGTCATCAGCTATTGCTTCCAGAGCGTCGCCGACGGCATCGGTCCACGGCCGCATCTTCTCTTCCTCGGTTCCGGGCAGGAATCCGAGCTCTTGACCGCCGACGGCATAGAGCGGCCGGAAGATCATGATCTTTCGGTGAGACCGGCGCTCCAATACAGCTTCCAAACCGGCAGCCAGCGCAAGCACTGATTTTCCGGTTCCTGCTGGACCACCGATGCTCAGGATGCCGATCGACTCATCAGCAAGAAACTCCATTGCTATTCGCTGTTCAGCGTTGCGCCCTCGGACCCCAAACAGCTGTCGATCAGAGATTAAGCGAACCTTCCCATCAGCTTGCATCCGAGCCAGCGCCGACTGGTTCGAACTCTCAAGTATCAGACCAGTGTTGGTGGGAATATCTTGACTTTCGGGCAAATCGATGACTGTGCTGTCATACAGCGCGTCGATCCGCTCACCAGTTACCGACAGTTCAACGATGCCCCGCCATTCGGCATCCGCATCAGTCTGGTGAGCAAATTCCTCGGCGGCGACTCCGACCACTCCAGCTCGGAGCCGAAGCGGCAAGTCTTGGGTGACGAGGACTACGTCATGGCCTTCGCTTTGCAAGTTGAGGGCCACCATAAGAATCCGGTGGTCATTGCCGGTTTGATCTCGCATCGATTCTGGGACGAGCTCATCGGACCGATGGTTGAGTTCGACCCTTACGGTTCCACCGTTGTCGTTTATTGGGTATGGCTCGGTTAGACCCCCATGCGCCTCCCGAACCTCCTCGAGCCGCCGCAGCGTCGTACGTGCGGCCCAACCAAGTTCAGGATGATGCCGTTTCGCTTCCAGTTCAGTCAGCACAACGATCGGCAGCACAACGTCGTTGTTGCCAAAGGCGTCAAGAGACGTCGGAGCGCTCAACAAAACTGATGTGTCGAGGACATAGATGGTTCTGTCGCTTATGTCAGGCACCATATTCCTCTTCGGCGCCGAGCGCCAGATCTTCAGTACATTTCCTCATTACCGGCCCCTTTTCTGCCTGCTCTAGCTCTACCTCCGGAGTAGCGTCCGCCGAGGCTTCGCAACTGATTCCTCGCTTTTTGAAAAATTCTCTGCAACTAGAGATTCGTAGTTCGTTGGGGACAGTGTTGCCCAATTTGGGCGTCGGTTACAGTCGGGCCGCGGACTCGTTTGGCACATTTGTCTCCGACCGGCGAAACTGGGGTAAAGCCAAGACCGGACGTGCAAACCGATGTAGGAGAACTTTTGAATTTAGCAAGCCTGCTTGATCTGCCTGCCATGATTGTTCCAGAATCAATTGCCCTTGAAGACGTCTCATCCGACGACGCGCGGCCGGTGACGTATTCTGAGCTACGAAACAACGTTTCTTTAGCCGCCGGGCTTCTCAACTCCCTCGAAGTAAACGCCGGAGACCGAGTCGGCCTGTTCGCTACTAACTCAACCAACGCGATTGAAATCTTGTTCGCTGCAGCGACCGTTGGGGCAACTATCGTCCCAATGAACTATCGGGCTGCCCCTGAGGAAGTAAGGCATTTGTTGTCAGATTGCGGATGTACCGTGGTCTTCACCGAGGAGCGCTACATCGACAGAAT
Organism: uncultured Acidimicrobiales bacterium; assembly: GCA_937922805.1. Classification (GTDB taxonomy): domain Bacteria; phylum Actinomycetota; class Acidimicrobiia; order Acidimicrobiales; family SZUA-35; genus JAHELU01. The sequence continues at coordinate 139,393 of CALAJV010000002.1, forward strand.
AACGGCGGCCAGGCCAGCGTCGCTCAAGCACATAATCGATCTGAGCGGCAACTACGAGTCAAGACGGAATGAAGCCGCTGAATTTTCTGTCGTCGCTGAGGTAGAGGATGGAGACCTAGCTGCCCTTCTCTATACCTCTGGCACAACGTCGATGCCCAAAGGGGTGAAACTTACCCACGGAGCGCTTTCCGGCTACATCATGAGCGCTAACGACGCTGCTGACGGGTCAAATATGGGCAAGATGATTTTGGCCGCTCCCCTCTATCACATTGCCGGGTTGGCATCGTTTCTGAATGCGCTGTACTGCGGTCGGATTACCGTAGTCCTGAAGCAATTCGATGCGGCCAGTTGGCTACGGCATGTCGAGAAACAAAAAGTAACCCATGCGTTTCTTGTGCCGACCATGCTAGCCCGAGTGTTAGAAGCGGATCAGCTAGCATCGTGCGATCTGTCGAGCTTAACCGCGCTAACCTACGGGGCCGCCCCGATGCCTCCTGCCGTCATCCGACGAGCAATCGAAGCGTTTCCGGCGTCAGTCGGATTCTCCGGAGCGTACGGCCAGACTGAAACCACCTCGACCGTAGCAGTTTTGGGCCCCGATGATCATGTGCTCGACAGTGAGCAGAAAGTTGCTCGGCTCCGATCGGTCGGTCAGGTCCTTGACGATGTTGAAGTTCGAATCGTTGACCCACTAGGCCACCAACTCGAACCAGGCGACGTAGGCGAAGTTCAGCTCCGAACCTACCGAGCGATGGATGGCTACTGGGGAGCCGAAGAAAAAACTCGGGTAACGGTAGATGAGCACGGTTGGATTCATACTGGCGATTTGGGGTACCTAGACGAAGAGAACTACCTGTTTCTTAGCGGCCGGTCTGGCGACATGATCATACGCGGTGGTGAAAACGTCGCTCCGGAGGAAGTCGAAGCGATTCTCTATGAACACGACGACGTAGCTGACGCTGCTGTGGTGGGAATCCCTGACGAAACTTGGGGCGAGCGAGTAGTTGCCGCCATCGTCCTTCGCGACGGGGGTACCGTCGACTCCGTCGCCGCTCACGCCAAAAAGCACTTAGCTCCGTTCAAACGACCAGACGCTTTCCATGTCACCAACGAACTTCCAAGGACTTCAACTGGAAAACTAGTTAGACGAAATCTGGTGCCGATCCTTGAAGAACTGAACCTGTAGTGAGTCAACCGCTTGAAGGGATCAAAGTTGTCGAGTTCGCCCAGGGTGTGGCCGGACCATACGCCGGGAAGCTGCTCGCTGGCTACGGGGCCGACGTCATCAAAGTTGAGCCGCCGGACGGCGACTTGACGCGACGGGTCCGACCTTTTCGACTCAGCGATTCCGACCACGACAACTCTCATCAAGGTACTGAAGACAGTTCTCTGTTTCTCCATTTGAATACAAACAAGCGATCAGTCGTCGACCCTCGACGTAGTGGAGAGTCTGCTCTGACCGTAGACGCTTTGCTGGCGTGGGCTGATGTGATAATTCAATCTGAACCCTCCCCCGACCCGGCTGAGATGCGGCGCCAGCACCCAGGCCTAGTCATTGCGACGGTTACCCCTTTCGGCCTGACCGGGCCCTATGCCGATTTCGTTGGTGAAGAAATCGTACATTACGCACTAGGCGGACCGATGTCTGCATCAGGTTCCCCGGAGCGGGAGCCACTCATGATGGGTGGCAACCTAGGCCAATATCAATGCGGGACTATCGCAGCAGTTGCAATACTGGGAGGTCTAGCGCACCAAAACAACCATGGCGACGGCGTTCACATCGACCTGTCGAATGTTGAAACTCAAGTAGGGTCAATCGACAGGCGAATGACCTACCTACTCTACGCCGCCTACCGGGGCAGCAACGTTGAGCGAACTGGTGGCTACCGTCAGTCAGCACTGCCCAACGGTTGCCGACCAACCTTAGACGGCCATGTACAAATCTCGACGTTTCCAAACTGGATTCCCAAAATGCTGTCAGTCATCGACGACCCGACGTACGCAAAGATTTTTGAAGACCCAGACTTCATCGCCGATGAAGAAGTGCCGGAACAAGTCGATGCTCACATTCTCGGTTGGACACTTAGCCACGAGAAGCAGGAAGCAATGGAAACCGCGCAAGCTGCCGGATGGCCAGTTACTGCGCTGAACGCACCAATAGACCTGCTTTCAGATCCCCACTTTCAAGACCAAAAGTTCTTCACGCCGATTGATCATGGGAACGGTCCGGTGTTGCACCCCGGAGCACCGATCCGACTTAGGCAAGGGTGGGCTGTGAGCTGCCCAGCACCCGCTATTGGCCAACACACTGATGCGGTAACAGCTGAGCTCGGCCACAACGGCCAGCCAACAGCAGTTTCAAAAGACACAAATAGTCGGTCGTCCCCGCCAAGCTCACCGCCAGATCTCTCTCTGCCTCTAGAAGGCTTGCGAATTCTCGATATGACGGTGGTTTGGGCCGGCCCCTACGCAACGTGCATACTAGGCGACCTTGGGGCTGAGATCATTCGAGTCGACAACCCGTGGCTATTCCCGTCGGCCACACGGGGAATTCTGGCTCGACCCCCGAAAGAACTAATTAATGACATCGGCGGCATTATGGGCGGCTATCCCGATGGCGAACCCGGAGACCGACCATGGAATCGGGTCGGATTGTTTAATGCTCACGCCCGCAACAAGAAGAGCGTAACGCTCAATATTCAACAGACGCTTGGCCGCGAGACCTTCCTGAAACTGGTCGAGAACTGCGACATGCTTATCGAGAACAACAGCGTCGATTTGTTGGCCAAGCTCGGGATTGACTGGGACGTTGTTCGGGACCGGAACCCGAAGTTCATCTTGGTCAGAATGCCTTCAGTAGGCCTGGCCGGTCCATACAAGGATTATCGCGGCTTCGGCGTGAATTTCGAAGCGCTGTGTGGACTCGGATCGATTCGGGGCTACCCAGACGGAGACCCAAGCGAGAACGAATCAGTATTTCATATGGACGCAGCTTCTGGCTCGGCCGGTGCGTTCGCTGCGCTCATGGCGCTGCGGCGCCGAGAGAAGACCGGCGTCGGTGAGCTAGTCGAACTCTCGCAGTCCGAGAACATGTTGAACCACATCGGCGAGTACCTACTTGACGCTCACCGAACCGGAGAACGCCATTCAGCCATTGGAAACCGCCACACGTCTCGGGCCCCCCAAGGGTGTTACCCCTGTCGCGGCGAAGATGCTTGGGTGGTTATCTCGATCGGAACGGATCAACAGTGGGTTGATCTGTGTCAGCTCGCTGGACAAGGCTGGAACCGAGACTCCCGATTCGAGACCGTCGCTGGCCGGCAACGCTATCACGATGAGATCGACGAACTAATCGGCCGCTGGACGGCCACGCTCGAACCGACCGAAGTCTTTACCCTTTGCCAGAGCAAAGGCATTCCGGCGGCTCCGGTGCTTCACGAGCTAGAGGTCATGGCCGATCCTCACCTGAACGAACGGGGCATGTTTCGTCGTAACAGCGGCCCTGACACAGGCGACCATACCTATCCTGGCCACTTGTGGCGTTGGGACGGGCCAGACCTCAGATGGGGTCCGCTTCCCATCTTGGGCGGAGACAACGAAGATGTTCTCAAACGAGTGGCTGGTCTAAACGAATCGGAGATCGAACAACTTCGTCAGGAACGCCATCTAAGCCTTGATTACCTCGATCCCGACGGCAACCCAGTATGACTCGGTGAGGTCACGGATCGATGAAGCTATTGTTCTCGATTCGTTGGTACCGGCTCTGGCGCCCAGTCCGGCAACGGGGCATATACGACAGGCCGAACCTCCGCTAACGCTAATTCCCAATCGCGGGGCCAAGGGTTACCGATACACCCTTCCAAGCCGGCGGTTTGCTGTTCCATCACCCCAGCCGGCCTCCCGAGAATCGGGCATCTGGGCTTTGGATGCCTTTGGCCGAGCAGATGACCTACTTCGTGGTTCACCAAATACCCTCGATACGTTTCGGTTCCTAACGTCCAATGCGGAACGGCGTCTCGCCACCGATCAGCGTTCAAGGCAACGACGGCACCGTTTTGGCAGCTCACCTTCCCGTAGGTCATGAGGGGCAAGCAAAGTTGATCAACCTCAGACCCTTCCGCTAGCACGACTCTAAACTCAGAGCGCTCATCTGAAACAAACGAAAATCCGGCTTTGCCCCAGCCTCGGTCGTCATTTAATATCGCCAGGGCTGTGGTCTCTAGTTCTATCGCTGACACGTCGCTAACTTGAGATTCGAAGCGAAGGGCGACCAGCTGCTTAGCTTGGTACGGGTCGGAGCTTCCATTGGCGGCTCGAGTAGATTCGGTTTCGGTGGTCATTGGCTCGCTACTCGTAGTCGACACTGAGATAGACGCCACGGTCGTAACCGAGCTGGGTGCGGTGGACGTACTCGGGGAAACGACCGATTTCTCCGGGCCCGAAATACTGGTCGGCGAGCCGACTGTTGTACTAATTGAACCGGTCTGAGTTGAACTACGCTGAACTAGCGGAGCCGTTTCCTCTGGCTCAGTTGTTTGGGTCACCGCCTCGTCCTGGTTAGAGACCACTGGTTCAGGACCCGACGCACACGCGCTCAGAACAAGCGCTAATCCCAGCGCTAGGCCGCGCGGACAGACCGAGAATGAGACGCTAGACAATCCATACGTAGCAATATGGTAGAGATTAGGCTTGGATTTCTTGTTTGACCGGTCTACTGGGCGAATTTTTTGGTGGCGGCATTACTATTCGTGGGATATTGGCAACGCCGGGGAGTTTGCTGTTGGTCGCCCAGAAGAGCAAAACTCTTTTCAGGTCTTCGAACCGGGATCTTCGTTTGCCTGCACGTATCGCTGAATCTGAAACTGCACTAGACGGGTTTGTGTTTAAGCGGCTCAACCACGTTCGATATTGGTTGCCCTGACCGGCCAGCGTCGCAGTTGCCGATCCTGGTGAGATCCGAAACATTGACAACGACTGTTCCGAACCGTAGAAATCTCCGAATTGAAGAATCCGAAGAGACAAATCGAGGTCCATGACCACCGGGAACTCGCCATCGAAAGAACCTGCTGCGTCGATGTGTTCCCGGCGACAAAGAAGGGCTGAAGGACACCCAATAGGATTAGTTCCGAGCTCAACCACTCTGTCTACTACTTCGGCTGCGGTATGGTGACCAGTTAATTTGTCTAAGCCCCGACCAACTGCGATCCGAACGCCCTGCTCGTCGATGAAGTCTCGACGGGCGGCCACCAATGCGACGCCAGGATTCCGTTCGAGGATCAACAACTGCCGTTCAAGGCATTGCGGATGAAGGAGATCATCGGCGCAAAGCAACTTCACATAGGGAGCGGTCGCAAAGCTCAACGCCCGATTCCAACTCTCGTCCATTGAAAGGGTCGTGTCAGTCGTCATAACTCGAATCCGAGGGTCGCTATACGATTGAGCGATGGCGAGGGTTTGATCGCTTGAGTTGTTGTCGCTTATGATCAGCTCCCAATCAGAGACCGACTGGGCTAGCACGCTCTGAATTGTGTCAACTAGGAAGTCAGCGGCGTCCAGAGCAGGAACACAAACGGAAACTCTTGGAGATCTATCGCTCTCCATCACAAGACTTCCCTTCCACCGAGATAACAGTCGCCAGCAAAACCTGGTCTGATGTTCCAATTTTTGATTGTAGAACATGGCCAATCTGAGCGGGCACCGCGAGGAACATCGACATATCGGGAGCTAGGACGAACAGCCCACTTACGTTGTGCTATAGCCAGAATCCTTTTTAGAACTGCAACGCTCGAAGGCGAAGTCGTTGGTTAGAAGCCGTGTCGACAACTGCCTCGTTGCCGGTAACGAACCGAACTCGATGATCTACACCGAACATACCTTCCATTACCTCGGCTGCGAATGGGTCTTCGACATCGACTTCCAGCTCCATCTGAGGCAAGGCCCAGACTGAAGCAGTTCCACTTTGAGCCAGCTCACCCCGAGCAGAACGCACCTGTTTCACTGGAAACGGGATATCGGCGGTATCAACAAGGGCGTTTTCTGCGCCCGCTGAGTTTGAATAGATCTCGAGCCGCCATCGAGGTTGCTTGGCAAAGGCGCCGATTAGACTTCGTTTCCTTTTGCCGCCAGCCAGATTCCACTGAATTGCGACGATAGGGATGATCAAAAAGACCAAACCCATGATCTGAACCAGAATTTCACGCACGACAACGCTCCTGGATTGATGCTCGACCAGCACCTCGAACAACACAACTTGGCTCGAACCGGCCGAGCAGCGATCGAATTAGGCAGGAACTAGAAACCTGGTTCAATTTCCACCGCCCATGCATCGCCTTGTTGGTAAAGAACCGTGGCCCCTTCTTGTTCGGCTAGCCATGCCCCAATTTCGCCTAGGCTTTCGCGAGGTTGACTCATACCATGCTCTCGCCAAGCGGCCTGACTTGGGGTGAAGACGACAACAATCTGCGACTTGCCACGGTCCTGAGCCACGGCGTCCATTTTGTCCAGCCACTCTTGGGTTGGGCTAGCCGAGATGGTAGTGAAGAATGCTTCGCCAATATGCTGCTCGCGCCAAGAAGTAAACCCGTTGTCTTCCACGAACAGCGTTTGATCGCTCACTACTTCGTACGCAGCTTCGATGGCCGCTCGATCCTCAGCCGTCGTCATCTCGAAAGCTTCGTTCCCAAACCGGGCCATAAGGAAAAGCGGAGCCAGGATTAATGCTATTGCAGTTGGAACCAGCACCCTTGCTCGCTCAGGCAATTCAGCCAAAACCCGTCCGAAGACGATAACCGCCAATGGCAACGTGAACAGCAGCACTCGGAAGATTATCTCGCCGCCATAGCTTTGAAGGGCCAGAGCCAGCGCAGGAATACCAGCGAGCGGAGCTAGCGGAATCGCCGGTCTGAGGTGTCGGAATCGAGCAAACGACATGGCTATTCCTATGACAAATACAGCCAAGAACGTGCCAATTCCGACGTAACTTCGAACGGTGGTAACGACTAGGTGTTCTGGCGATGACGATGCCACTCGTTCGGTTGTGCTGGACTGAAGATTCGAAAAGAAACCGCCAAGCTGATCAATTAGGTCTGGGAGCTGCGTTGACCACCACGGTTCGGCCGCTATGGCGACCCAAACGAAATATGCGACCGCGACGATGAACAGCAATCTCCAGGCTCCCGACCGGCCGTAGATCCCAAGGATCAGAAGACCAGTACAAACAAAAAACGGGGCTAGCGGGTGCGACACGATTGCGCCGAAACTCAGAATTAGGAGCGTGACGAAACCTAGCGTCGACCGCGACGCTGGCCGGTCGCCGCCGGCGGCAGCAAATCGGGGCATCACCGGAATAGCTGCGCTCAAGGCCGGACCGCTACGCAGCGGACCAGTCTCGATCACGGTGAGAAGGCAGAGGTACCAGAGAAGTCCTACACCCTGCGGGGAGAAATAGTCTTGACCAGTCCAGGCCAGCACTACGTAGGCCCAAGCCGACAGGGTTCCTACCAGGTTGACCGTTGGATAAGACCGGCGGGCCAGGGCCGCAACTAAGACCATGACGCTTCCCGTAATTAGCGTTGGCCACAGTCGGAGAACGATGTCTAGGACAACCGGATCGAGGCGTGGTAACGACGGCACTAGCGAACCGAACAATCCGGGCCAAGCGAATCGAGCGTCGATTAGGACATCGCCGGTATTTCGGGTGTCGATTACTCTCACGAAGCCCATGTGGGTATACACGATGTTGAACCGGACGAAACGGTGAGCTAGAGCGGGAGCCGTGTGCAGCACAAGCAACCAGGCGAACGGGATAACCGATACAAATCGGTGGCTGTGTCTCGTTGCCGCATCCAAGAGAATTACTGAGCCGATTGCGGTTAGCGCCAACCCAACCCAGTACACCAGCGGAAGCGCAGAAATAATCCCGTATCCGTCGACGCGCCTAGAATCGACAACTACGCCGCCGATCAGTGCCAAGACTGCGCCACCAACGGTTAGCGCCAGTCCAGCTGGTCGTAGCCGTTCAGAGAGTGAGCTTGGCGTCTTGGGTTCGGCCAACCGACCAGTTCGTTCAGCCGCTGGTTCTGGGCCGAACAGGTCGTTTTCGGAGGCTGGGTCGTCGCGTGGGAACAACGATGCGACAACGATGCCGTACACCGTCGCTAACGCCACTACTGCCGGGTTGCTAGCAAACTCAAACCAGATCAATGATTGAGACGCCAAGGCTGAGAGCGCCAAGGAAATGCCGACCGCCAGGACAACCGTTACCGGCCATAGCCTGACGATACTTCGCAACGCGACCGCTATTGGGGCTCCGACGATCAGTCCCAGTTGGACGAAAGCCAACAAGCCAGCGAACGAGTCGGGGCCCGTCCACATAAAGAACAAGGTGAAAAGGCCTGAACAAATTGAGATGTAGGAAACTTGTCTAGATGTCATGGCACTAGCCCAACAACGCCGTCGATCTCGTCAACGTCGCCTCGATCGCTTGCCACCGTTTTCAGACCAGGCGCTTTGCCAGACAAGTAGATCCCTATGGCAACGACTGCGGCCGTTGTAAAGGCGCCAAGCCAAGCCCACGCCACGCCAGTTGCGCCGTATGTAGGGGCAAGCAGGAGTGCCAAACCAAGAACGAGGGTGGCGATAACGGACTCGGACAAAATTACTAATCGCATTCGCCCGATCGATCGGAGGCGGGAGATAAACAGCTGTAGGAAAATGTTCGGTATAGAAGCTGGGACCAAAATTCTGATCAAGTGGGTTGAATTTTCTTCATAGGATGGCCCAAACACGCTGGCCAGAATTGGCGCGGTGAGGAGGCCGACAATCACTGCTGGGACAGTTACCGCTAAGGCCAGCCCGGCCGCCCTCCGAACGTTGTGTTCAAGACTGTCAAGATCGTATGAGGTCTCAGCGACTACGGCATCAGCAACGCCGGTACCAAGAGCGAACAGAGCAAACGCGATATTCCACGCGATTTGATAGAACCCAGCGTCGGCCTTGCCCGATTGGCTCAATACGAGATACGGGATAACAAGCAACGGGAACAATCTGGCGACTGAAGAGATCCAGTCGCCAAACGAGAAACGAAACAGCTTGTTCACCGTCGGTTCAAATAAGGACTCCTCATCAGGAACCTCTACGCCTAGTGCATCGACGCCAAGTCCAGCCCGAAGGACCCGAGCTATCAGAAAGTTAGTGCCGAGCACGATCGGCACAATTGGCAGGGCCCAGGCCAAATAGATTCCGTAGTCAGAAGCTGTGCCAGCTAGCAAGAACAACAGACCAATCTTCACGACGCCGAACAAAGCGTTTTCTGCTGGGATCCATGGACCACGCCGAAGCGCTACCAAGACGGCGTCTTGCAACATGAACGTTGACCAAAACGCCGTGCAGATTGCGAAAAGTAGTGGTAGCAGCAAACCGATACGAAATTCGGCTAGCTCAGGGGCCCACAGGTTGAGTCCGAGCAGGTAAACCGCAGCTGCGATCGCCGCCACTACCAGGGGCAGCCCATATGAAGGCAACAGCAGTCGCGTCCGACGATCGCCAGCAGATGGGAGGAATCGAGCTATGCCGGTTCGGAGTCCAAGACAAGAAAGGTCGGCGAGGTACATCATAGTAATGATCACAGTGGTGCTTACGCCCACTTGTTCCTCGGTGAAAAGACGGGCGGCGACAATCCAAAACGCCAAACCGAGCATTGCGGTTACGACGGTGTTGGTCATCAGCGAGAGTCCCGTTTTGACAATCGGGACGGATGAGAATTTATCCATCCACTCTCTTCGTTGTTTCGCTGTCACGGGCTCCCGCGCCTATCAAGAAGAACAGTACCGGCTACGCTCTCGGCGGTACGAAAGAGCAGCACCTACTACCCTATTGTAGTTTAGGCCACGGGCAAGCCGCGAAGAGCAAATCGACTACTGGGTAACTTCGCGTAGATCGATAACGTTAGATGAGCTGAATGGCCGACGCCGCTCAGTGATGATGGTTCGAAGAACCCGGAATCCGTCGGTAACGGTGTTTAGGTTGCTTTGGCCGTTAATACGATCAGATTCGAAGCTAGGAACCTCGACGATGCTCAATCCAGCAGTGAGCGCCCGGATGTTCATGAGCGTCTCAATCTCGAATCCGGGGGCATCTAGCTCGAGCTGATCGATCGATTTTTTCCAGAATGCGTTGTACCCGTAGCAAAGGTCGGTGTAGCGACCACCAAAGGCCATCCGAACCATTCGGGTCAGGACAGAATTGCCTAGCCGTCGATACCACTCCATATCGTCGGTGCCGCCGCCATGAAGGAATCGAGATCCCTTGGCAAACTCAGCTCCGCCAGCTAGGGCGGCTACGAAAGCCTGTATCTCATTTGGGTCCATTGAACCATCAGCATCGATCATTACGATGGCTTCGCCACTTGCTGCATCGAAACCGCGCCGCAGGGCGTGACCTTTGCCAGGCGTTAAGTCTTCAATAATCACTACATCGTCGCGAAGCTCTTTGGCTCGCTGCACGGTGCCATCAGTTGATCCGCCGTCAACCAGAATTACTTCCAAAACCCAATCGGGGATTTTCGGTAGCACGTGTTCTAGGTTCGCTGCTTCGTTTAGCGTCGGCACAACGACCGAAACCGTAATGGCCTCGGGCCGCATCGTCCGAGCCGATGAGTCGACCGAATCTAGCTGAGCTGCAATTCCTGTTGTCATAGTGTTCGTTTCGCCTTTGTGTAGCCACCACTGGACAAACCGTAACTGACCAAGAGGTTCATCCTACTGCTGTTCAATATACGCAAATTACGGCTCGCTCATACCGCAAAAAGGCCTGCTAGGTACCACAGCCCATGACCGCTATGAGCACATGTTCCCAGCAGATCAACTACTACATGACAAGGTCGAGCAGCCAGGTCGGTTTCTGGCCCATTCAGGCCGTTTGGCTCCCAAACGATCGAATCGTGGATCAGCGACATATGGCGTTCGAAGCGCTTCGACAAGCAGCTCAATTTCAGAGAAATCACCATTCTCGGCCGCGTCTATTGCCACCTGAGACAAGTAGTTTCGCAGAACATAACACGGGTTGACACTGTTCATAGACGTCTGGCGTCGCCGATCCGTTAGACCGTACTGATTTGTGATCGCTGCGTACCGATCCCGCCAATCGAGCAGTCTTGGCGCAAGGGCCGCGAACTCCGCCTCATCGTAATAGGCGTCTTGTAAGGCCGCGATCGGCTCGGCACCGCTTGGGTCTTCACCCGTCACCGTCGACACATCCGATATCGGACAGTCAGCCAAGCGGCGAAAGAACAGCGTCATATCTGTTTCCGCAGCTGAAAGCAGCTCGAGCAGGTCGTTGGCCAACTCATCAATGTCGTTATCGACTGCGCTACTTGCCTCATCAACCAATTCCGAGCCAAGCCCGATTTTCGACCGCCACATATTTCGATGGGCGAGATCAAAGTCTTGGCCAAAAGCTTCCAGCGAACGCTGCAGCGGCTCAACATCTTTGGTTACCTGGACGATGGCGTTGGCCAGTTGTAAAAGGTTCCACTGGGCGATCTGAGGCTGGTTGCCAAATCTATACCGGCGATGTGCTGCGTCTGTGGTGTTGGGCGTCCAGCTGGGATCGAAGTTGTCGAGCCAGCCGTACGGCCCATAGTCAATGGTCAACCCGTGGATCGACATGTTGTCGGTGTTCATTACCCCGTGCACGAAACCAACCCGCATCCAGTGAACGACCATGTCTAACGTTGATCGACAGGCATCGGCAAACAGCGCCTCATACCGAGCATTGCTGCCTGGTGCGTGTTGTGCGGCTAGGTCGTGAAAGTAGTGATTGATGGTGAAGTCCAACATGGCCCGAAGTTCTTCGAGCTCTCCCATGGCTGCGAAAATCTGGAAACTACCGAACCGAATGAACGAAGGTGCCACTCGGCAGACGACTGCACCGTCCTCCATCGCCGGATTACCGTCGTAGAACATGTCACGCCGAACCTTGTCTCCAGTTGAGACAAGGGACAGAGCCCGAGTTGTCGGGACCCCGAGGTGATGCATTGCTTCGCTGCAGAGAAACTCTCGAATTGACGACCGCATCACTGCGAATCCGTCAGCCCCACGCGAATAAGGGGTCGGGCCAGCGCCCTTTAGCTGCAGGGTCGATCGCGTACTGCCAACTACTACTTCACCCAGCGACATCGCTCGCCCGTCGCCAAGCTGACCGGCCCAGTTCCCGAACTGATGTCCGCCGTAGCGGGCGGCGATGGGCCTCATCCCGGGAAGAGTCGCGTTTCCAGAAAATACTTGAGCGGCTATCTCACTGTGATCGGTCCAAAAATCTGCCCTAATTTCGAGAAGGTCACTCACCTCCTTCGACCAGGATACGAGCAGAGGACCAGACGATCGAGCTGGCTTTGTTGTTGATGAGGCCGCTTTTGAAACTTGGCGAGGCCGGTTGTCGCCACTCTCGTCCAAAGGAAGCTCGTCGGAGAACCGGTTGTCGAACTGAAGTGACTCAAGCCCGACCCGTTCTCGATCGGCTGCCGACAATAGGTTCGCCTCATCCCCAAACTGGCTGCCACTGCTAGAAACAAACTGGCTCATACGCACCTGCTCATGTATGCACTACTCTCGACGTACGTACATTTACGTCATCAGAATACGAAACCTCGCTGCTCCGTGCTACCAAGCTAACAGCCAGGTCCGATAGTCCCTAAACCTTGGACACGCATCAACTACGCTTGGGTCTATGGAAGCGACAGAACGATCGCGACGTCCATTGGCGAGCACCAATACCACGGATAGCAATAACAACGATGCTGGCTCGCTTTCCCTTGGCGATGCTATTGATGAGTTTTTCCTGGCTCGGATGCCGCGGAAACACTCAGAGCACACCTTGGCTGCGTATCGCCGAGACTTTGATTCCATAACTGCTGCGATAGCCGACGTTGTCGAACGTCCGGCGGCAACATTACTTATCGCCGATCTGACCGTCCCCGACTTACGCCGCGCTTTTGCCCGGATCGCTCACCAATCAGCGGCGACGATCGCCCGGACGTGGTCGACTTGGAATCAGCTTTTTACGTTTCTGGTGGCCGAGCGCGTGATTGGCGGCAACCCAATGGCAGCGGTCGAAAAACCTCGTATTCCTAAGAGTCGACCGAAAGCCATTACCGGCGACGACAGCGTCCAACGGCTATTGGAGGTTGCTTCCAAAGGCCGAACCGGAGCTCGAGATCCGTGGCCTGAACGCGACTTTGCTGTCGTGGTAACCCTCCTGACATGTGGTTTGCGCCTGTCCGAGCTTCTTGATCTAACTATGCGGTCCATAGACGGGCCGCCGGGCGATCGTGTGATCGGTGTTCGCGGTAAAGGCAACAAGGAGCGGACAATTCCGCTAGAGCCTGAAGTCGAAGCAGTTATTAGCACCTACATCGAGAGTCGATTACGCAAGTTTCCAGGTCGGATTGCAGCCGATGCCGCTCTATTTGTAGCCAACAACGGCGAGGGGCTAAAACGTGGCGGCCTGCAATACATGATCGAGTCCCTTTATCGCGAGGCCGGAATCAGAACCCGGGTCCCTGCTGGTGCTTTGGTCCACGCTCTACGTCACACCTTCGCTACCAGCCTGGCCCGAAACGGAGCAGGCGGTACTGAGTTGCAGAAACTGTTGGGGCACGAGTCTCTAGCAACAACACAGAGGTATATCGACGCATCAGCACGAGAGATTCGAGCCGCTGCTAGGTCAAATGAGGCTTATGCCGCCCTGCGACAAGTGCAAACAACCGAAACAGAGACCGAAACAACCTGACCACAGCCGTTTCGTCGCATTTCACATCTATTTCACCTCGAAATAACGATGCAATCTGGGTGCTGAAACCAATAGGATTCGGTGTTGGGATTTGGTTCTGTGCTCATACGCCTGCCTAAACGGCGTAAACCAAGAGTGCAGACGAACACCACCCACCGTAGACGTGAAAGTAGGTTCTTGGCATGGGCCGCAGAATCGAAGTTGAACTGACCAGCATTAAAGACGAAAGCCACTGGACGTGGCGAGCGGCCGGGGCTAAAAAGCCCAAGGGCGACTTGGCCGCTTCCTTGCTTTATGAAGGCGCCAAGGTCGGCGACGTCGTTAAGGTTGAAGCCGATTTCCACGTAGACGGAATCGAGGTGACTGAAGTCTTCGCCCCGAAAGGCAAAAAGGAGCGAACGAACCTCCTTGAGATGAAGTCTCGCCCTCTGCGAGATGACGAGCTCGTCACTACTCAACGAGTCAGCCGAGATAAACGAGATCGGAAACCGGGACGCAAACGAGAAGGTCGAGATAACCGATCTCGAGAAAATCGGTCGCCCCGTCCTCGCCGAGCCGAAGTTGAACAACGACCAAAGCCAAAGCGTCTACGACCCAAGCGAGTACACCGTGATGCGTACTTGACCGGTGTGACCGAAGAGCACCGTCCCATCGTTGAACAAGTTGTCCGCGACGGGATGCCGGGCGTTCGGGCTGCGATAGACAAGCAAAACGCGGCGGCCAAAGAAGCTGGGAAACCAGCAATCGAGGCAGCTCCGATCCTTGCCATCGCCGAACAACACCTCTCACCGGCCCGGTTGGCTGAGTGGCAGGACAAGGCCGACGCCGCTATGGCCGAGGCTGACGAGCTCGATCTTCGAGATCTTCGCTCGCTCGTCGTTGCTGGCGCTGATGTAGCCCGTGACGATGAGACTAGGGCCACGGTCGAGACTTTGAAAGAGGTCTTGAATCGCCGGCTGGAGGCCGACCACGCCGCTTGGCTAAGTGATATGTCCGCTGCTGTCAACGAAGGAAGAGTTGTTCGGGGCTTGCGATTAAGTTCTCGACCGGTGAAAGCCGGAGCTCCCCTACCAACAGAAATTGCGAGCAAGCTTGCTCAGCAGGCGGCCGAAGCCTTAGCCCCAGACGTTGGTCAGGATCGGTGGGCAACGGTCCTCGACGCCCTAGCTTATTCTCCAGTTCGAGCCGCGGTTTCGCCTGCAGGTATTCCCGCAGAACCAAAAGAAGAATTATTGGTCGAGGTTCGGCGGTTATCAGATCGCCTTCCTAGCATTGCCGGCCTGTTTGGCATTGACCCAGCCGATGTTCCCAAAAGTGCGAAGCGCCGACCTCCGCGCCGAAAGAACACAAACCAGCGACCGAAGAAGAAAGACGGCAAGCCAGAGGCCAAGAAGGAAATGCGTCCCGTACCAGGCGCTGAGAAGAAAGAGGATGCTCAGCAAGAGGGAGCAGCACGACCAGCGGATGCATCCGATTCTCCTTCACCAGAGACCACTACTGCTTCGAATGAAACAGTTGCCCCAGCGGCCGAAGCACCAACCGCAGAATCAGTTGCCCCAGCGGCCGAAGCACCAAAATCAGAACCAGAAACCCCAACGACCGAAGCACCAACCGCAGAATCAGAAACTCCAACGGCCGAAGCATCAGAGCCAGACGCCGCAACGGCCGAAGGGCCGCAACCGGCTGCTTCTGAACCAACCGCGGCATCTGACGACTCGAGCGGCGAACAAGAGTCCGATTCGGCAGAAACGTCGGCTCCGTCTGACGCCGAGGATCAGACTGAGAAGGTCTGAACCTGCTCAAGAACCATTGGCGAGGCCGCAGGTTGTAGCTGTTAGCGTAGAGGCAACAGCCTGTGGCTCGTTAGAAACTCGAGCAAACCTGGAACCAGCGGTGTGGAATGTAGCTGGTCATCATCGACCCACGTAACAGCCGCTGCGTCATCAGCTGCAATTGGTTCGTCGTTAACCACCACGGTGGCGGCAAAGTCGAGGATCACGAAATGGTGCGCTTCAGCTATTCGTTCGACCCAGCCGATAAACGCCCCACACTGGACCTTGAGTCCGGTCTCTTCGAGAACTTCACGTTCGACTGCTTCGATTAGAGTCTCGCCAGGCTCTACCCGACCTCCTGGGATGGACCAGTAGCCTTTGCCAGGGCCACGGCCTCGTTGGATCAGCAGGAGGCGTCCTGCGTCGATCACAACGGCACCAACGCAGGTTTCGACGCTCCTTGGCGCCATCAGAGATCGTCGAGGGCCCGGTGGACGGTAAGCATCCGCGCCTTGAGGCCAAACGATTCAAAAAAGTTCTTCGTGTCGCGATCGCCAGGAAGCGCCCGGGAGTCGATGCCGAGACAGTTGCGGCTCCTCGCTTCGTCCAGCAAGAGGTTCATCATGGCTTCGCCTATTCCTGACTTGCGAATCTCGCGTTCAACGATAAAATCCGTGACGCTCAGCAATAAGGCGCCATCTTTCAGTTCTTCAATCTCTGCCGCTGAGTACCCAAACACGACTCCGTCGTAGGTTCCGGACACGATCAAGGCATCATCGCGCTGAAGGCCAGCTCGAATCGAGGCTGTAAACGTTGAAGTCGAGAAGCCTTCCTGTCGGAGCAAAAGGGGGGCGCCGCGATCGTCTGCGATTTCATCGCGGTGCTTACTGGCAATGGCAACGATGGCGTCTACATCGTCGTTTGTCGCTAGTCGTGCGCCTTCCACGTTAGTTCCGCGGCTCGGAGTCTTGGGTGTTCGGCGAGGCCGGTGGGTTTGACATCGGCTTACCCCTTGAGTCGTTCAATTTTGGCTAGGACCGTCTTGCGGGCACGATTTTCTTTCTCGTAAACGGCGATGCGGGACAGCTGATCTGAATTCAAATCTTCAAGCAAGGGAATGATCTCCTTGGCTTTGAGATCCTCATAGCGAGCGATCGGCAAACGCTGGGGAGCCTCAGTCTTTTGCTTGGCTGCCCGAGCGCTGGAAGGCTGAGCAGATAGTGATGCATCAGCCTTCGATGGTGGTGCCGTTGCGGTGCTCGCTCCGTCGTCGACTCGATCGGTGTCGTCGCTCGGCGGAGCCAACCCAATCGCCTCGCCGACGCCGGTCAGCACTTGTGCCGTAGCATCCAGTAGCCCGCCGACAACACGTTCGAACGACTCGTCGGCGCCAGAGGTTTGCCGGTCAACTGCCATCTTCCCGATTACCCGGGCCAGTTGAACTTGGCTCTTACCGCGCTTCACAAGCTGAGGAAGTACGTTCTGATACTCATAAAGCAGGCCGACCGGCGCATATAGCAACAGCTCAACTGCTTGTTCTATTGGATCTTTCTCGGTTTCGGCCACAGGTTTTCCTTGTTCGATCAATAAGATCAGCGACCCTGTCGGTGCCCAATCGGTGTTCTACGCCCGATACCAATGATCGGTTCCAAATCAACGCTGCGTTGGTTCAACGATGTGCTTTCAGGCTGTACGTGTAACTGATACCGACCTAACTGATATCGACGACTTCTCCGCAATGGGGGCAACGATGATCGGGCTCTTTAGCAATCTGCGTTCGGTTCACCAACAAAAAGCAGCTGAGGCAAGGGAACTCTTCGCCAACCGGTCCTGCAACTTTTGAAGTCGTTGCGCCAAGCTCTGCTTCTTCGTCATCTTCATCATCATCGGATGAAGCAAGGCGATCCCTTAGGATTGCGTCGAGATCTGCCTCGACGTCATCTGGATCTTCGTCCTCGTCATCGTCATCGTCAGACACTTTGCGGGCTTTAGGCCGCGCGTCGTCATCGTCGTCGTCGTCTTCTTCGTCATCGTCGTCGGTGAAGGTATCAAGATCCTCGTCTAGATCAAGGGCCTCATCGATGTCTCCATCGACCACCTCATCGTCGTCAGGCTCAGCGTCGAACTCCTCGTCGTCGACAAGCTCTTCGGTTTCTTCTTCTATTTGTTCTTCTGTATCGTCGCTCATTGCTCGCTCGTTACTTTCGCCCAATCGCTTGGGAACTACGCCGGAACGGGGCGGACTCTAGCCGGTTCGTTGCACACTGCCATACTTTTTCCAAAGTCGGCACCTCAGAGCCACAATTTCCTCGACAGAATCGAAAAACTGGACCGTTTTTCGACGCTATTGCCGGACGAATCTTGATCGGATCTGCTGAACATTGTCGATGTATTCCTGCGTGTCGTCGTAGTAACCCCGGGCCTGAACAGATCCGGGCCCCTGATAATATCCAGCCATCGCTGGCGACTCGCCGCCCATATAGCCAATCAGCCACTTGAGGAGTCGTGCACTCATACGAATATTGTCGTCGGGCACCGACGTATCGAGCTCCGGGACACCAATCAGGTCGTTAGCGACCCAGGTAGCCGTTCCCGGCAGGAGTTGCCCGACACCAAGCGCCCCTTTGTTGCTCACGACGTCGTTTTGCCACCCAGATTCGCGGTAAGCCATGGCCATGAGCAGATCCTGGGGAACGCCGTAGTGGGCCGACCATTTTTCGAATGATGGGATCAGGGCCAGCCGGTCAGGGTTAGCCAAGAGCCTGCCGGGGAGCGACGGATAGTTCGCAGCAGGGTTTACAGGCGCTACAACGCCCCCTGTGGGCACTCGGAGCTGTTGGCCCACCCGAATGACGTTGGCGTCTTCAAGGCCATTCCCGTCGATCAGTGCCTGTGTCGACACACCCAGTCGGGCCGCGATTCCACCAAGGGTATCCCCGGCTTGAACTTCGTATTCGTTGCTCGGTATTTCGATCTTCTGACCGATTCGAATCAAATGGAGATCAGAAATCCCATTCGCTGCCGCTAGCTCGTCCGTAGTAACGCCGTGATCTCTAGCTATTACCGACAGCGAGTCTCCGGGCTGAACCTCATACTCTTCAGCGTTGGCGGTGCCAGAACTAAAGAATATGAAGGCGATTACGGCGACAACCGCAATTAGCGCCTTCACGGCGAATGAACGCCGACTTCTCTTGCGGCCGGACGGCGGTTGGTCAGCGGTTTTGGCTAGCGATAGTTTCGCCATTGTTTAGCTCCCTAACAGAAAACGGGGGTTCGCTCATTTGATAGCACAAACCCATACCTACTAGACGGCGCTACCCGTCCGTTTCGCTTCTGCCCGTCTTTCTGCTTCCAACCGCTCTAGGTCCGCTTCCGTCGAGTGATTGGTAAAGGTCATCATAGCCGCAATCGCCTGGTGGCCTGCGTGACCCTCGATCAGTTTATGCATATCCTGCACCACGGTCCTGTATGCAGGGTGTCCCTGTGGGGAACTTCGGAGCTCGATAGTGTGCATGGCTGACCGTGCATTGAGGTTTAGGTTGAACCTGATTCGGTAGGCCAAACTCACCGCATACGATGCCTGCGGCTCCAAGCCAGCCGAATACAGAGCCTCGTACAGCTCCGCTGAGCGCTCCATTGCGTCGTCGAACTCGGCCTGCACTCCTGCCTCGTCGATCAATGGAGGCCGGGTATACCCGTGATGCGGGGACAACCGTTGCCACTCGACAGTGAGCATACGGTGCCGTTGAAGGTCTCTAAACGCACCGTAATCGGCCAAGACGTCGAATCGGTAAAACGGACGCTCTAACGCACGACCCGGGCGATGCCTTCGGTTCTGACGATCACCGGTATACGCCTTCATGACTCGAATACGGTCTTCTACCGACATGGCTCGAACTCGGTCCTCAAGAACCGCTTCCCCAACGTGGGTGTAGGGATAGAGCATCGAAGCAACCATCTTGACCTCAGCGTCAGGGTCGAAGTCGATTAGCTCAACCCGGGCGTCGTCGTCGGGGGCGTCGCTAGTTCCCAAAAGGTCGGCCGCTACCGCTTCCATCGCTGCTCGATTGTCGCTCAGATACTGCGACGATATTTGACCTCGGTCAGGAAGGTCGACCCGTTTTACGAACGACGGAATAACCTTTCGAAGCTCCTCGAGGATCATGTCTGCATATGCCCGAGCTTCTGGCAACGGGTCTGACCTCATCCGCAAAAGAAGCTGTTCGTAGCTCTGCCCGGTGCCGTAGATTCCCACGTTCGACTGGGCCGCCGCCGGCAGAATACCTCGAATGGCGTCAAGGGCTTTGGCTTTGATTGCGGTCCGGTAGACAAAGTCGCTGTCGCCCGGTGATTTCGGCGATGCCGCCTTCACATAATCTTGAACGATTGGAGCCAACGATGCGTAGGTGTCGAAGAGCCGGTCCAGATCTCCAACGTAGCGAGTTCCCATAGCCGAACTCAGCGTTTCCGGATCACGGAAGAATTGGTATCGACCAAACGGCCGCGAGTCATAGGCAATGTATCGAGTCGATTGCTCAAGATAAGACGCTATTCGACCCCACTCCAAAATCTTTGTCAGCAAATTAGAGGCTTGCTCGCATGCAAGGTGGATGCCACCTAGCTGAGCGACGGAGTCATCGCCGTATTCGACAAAGATTCGTTCGTAGAGCGACTCAGCCCGCTCAAGGCCGATCGTGGCATCAATCGATGCATCACCCTCGATATCGAGCTCTCCAACGAACTCGTCTAGGAACAAACGGCGGAGGCTTTTGGGCGACCGGGAATACCGGGCGAACAAAGCTCCTTTGACAACTTCTGGCAAGTTCACCAAGGCAAAGACAGGACGATCGAGGTTGGTGAAATAACGCCTCAGCACGTCCTCTTCTTCAGTTGTGAACTCCTCGATGGAATACGCGCTCACGGCTGGAGATCGTAGGGCCAGATGGGGTCCGATGGGCGGACCAAACGAAGAAGTCTGTCGTATCTTCAACAATCAGAGATGAGATTGAGAGAAAAAACCACGGCAATGTGGCCTCAAAAACCTATGCCACTATTGAAAAAACATCCGGAATAAGCGAAATCTCGACTCGTTCCACTGATCGGAGCTTCGCTCGATCGATGGAAACATTCATGTTGCGGTCGAATGACATGTCCCACTTGGGAGCTCGGCTGGTCTTGAGTGCCGGGTGAGGAAGGTGGCTGCCGGACAAGGCTCGCCGTCGAGCCAGAAGAAGTTGCTGCCAGGGCAAGCTTCCATCGGTAATGTCGAGCAGGCCATCGTTCGGATGAGCTTTCGGGCCCAAACGGTAGCGACCGTACCAAGGCGTATTCATGACACAAATTAGCCGGCCAACCCAAAAGGGATGTCGAACGAACACATGAGAGACAAAAGGAATTCGCTGGACGGCCCCATCAACGTGAGCCTCGACTAGGCCAAGATCCCACTGATAGACCATGGCATCAGCCCCAGTCCGGGCCTGCTCAAGCCCTAGGGTTTTTAGAACATCCCCCTCCCCCGGGCTAGCCACAAGAGTTTCGTTTGCCTCCCAGGCCCGCATTGCTTCAGCGGCTAGATGAGCATCTCCGCCGACGACGATTGCTGAATCAACCAAAGCTCGTGTTGCCGGCTTTGCCCACTCTTGCCCTTTTCGAATTGTCATGCTCGCTTAGGGTCCACTGGCGATTCAAGAACGGCCCCGTCGTTGCCGGTCGCCGTGCTTTCGGCCGCTGCGCCATCGACCTCGCGGCTATCATCATCGGTTTCGCCGCCATCGGTCGACTCAAGAACCGACGAAGCGGCAACTAAATCGCGGTGCACAGAGTCGGCCGCTGAGCGCGCCGCACTCGCAGTTCTCGGATCCGAAGCCAGCCGACCGATCTGTCGCAGGACGTCTATTAGCTGCTTTGCGGTCCGGACAAAATCTCCTGGCGTGAACTCCTCACCGTGCAGCACGTCGTAAAGATCTCCGCCCGAGGCCCATCCATGGGCCGCTCCCATGAAGCCAGCATGCGGCTCTCGGGTAAGGATGAGACCAGCGTCTTCCTCGTCGAGATTCAGGCTTCGATGGAGAGCCAGAATCTGACGAAAGCGACGTCGCAGGTTTGACGACGGATACCAAACGTCCAGGGACTCGCTGCTCGACCGCTCCTCATAAACGAATACGGAGGCCATCGCCGCAACCTCGGGCGGGTTCAACTCATCGAACGCGCCAGCAGCCAAGGATTCGACCATGAGCAGATCAGATTCGTGGTAAAGCCGAGCTATTTGTTCACCGGTATCAGTGAGCTTCCAGTCGACCAAATGTTCTCGGGCCTCCAACAAGCCGATGACTCGATCGAACTGTCCGGCTAGCGAATCGACCCGCTTCGCGGTGCTGTCTTGAATCCGGGCCAGATCCCGGTCGAGACGTTCGAGTCGCTTTAGCCCTTTGATGGCTGCTGCCGGCAGATCCGATTTACTCTGGCCCGCTGCAGCGGGCCCAAGAGGGGCCCGTTTGTTTGCGAGCCGTTTGCGAGACAGCTGTTGGCCCGCCTCATAGGCAAACGACACGCTGTTGGGCAAATATGGTTCTGGCAGCTCAAGTTCACCAGCCAACAGCGGAACCTTGGAAAGGTCGGCCGGTGCGAACTCATACGTTTGGCCTTCGCGATCGGTGACCTTGACCTTGACCCGACCTCCTTTGCGAAACGAGATCGCTAGCGCCACAACTGGGGACGGGATGTCAGGACTGTCTAGTTCGATTACATCACCAGGATTGATCTGGCTAAGGGCGAACGCTATCGCCTGGACGTCTGCGTCTTGTGAGTTGGTAGTCGACGCCGCTGCTCGCAGCTCATCAATCGGACCGAAATCTCGCTCGAGCCGACCTATAACTTGGTTGCGTCGGCCCATAATCTTTTCAATCCTGTGCTCGGATCGCACAACGTCGGAGTCGGCTCTGAATTGTGCGAATGACAGGTTCAGCAACTGACGGGCCCGTTGCGGATCGTAGCGCCGCACTAAGTTAGCGGCCATATTGAACGTTGGCCGAAACGATGAGCTGAGCACAAAATCTCGACTGTTGGCTAAGCCTGCTATCTGCTCGAACTGAACAAAAGGCGACCAAAGCACAATTGCCTGACCGTGACTATCAATTCCCCGCCTTCCGGCCCGTCCAGTCAGCTGAGTAAACTGCGCTGGTGTAAGGAACTCGTGACCCTCGCCGGTGAATTTAGTCAACTTCTCGATTATGACCGTCCGCGCTGGCATATTGATACCGAGGGCCAAGGTCTCGGTAGCGAAGACGACTTTGACTAAGCCCTGACTGAAGCACGCTTCAACCGCCTCTTTCATCGGAGGCACCATCCCGGCGTGGTGGGCGGCAACTCCGGCCTCGAGGCCGCGACGAAACTCGCTGTATTGAAGCATGTCTAGATCGTCGGAACTCAGCGAGTGAAGATGCTCTTCGAGAATGGTACGAATTTTTCGCCTATCGGTTTGAGAGGTGAAGCTAATTCCCGATCTAGTGACTGCCTTCGCCGCCTCATCACAGCCAGCTCGACTAAAGATGAAATAAATGGCAGGCAGCATTTGCTGCCGGGAGAGGTGAGCGACAAGATCTGTCCGATCCGGAGTCTGCCATTTTGCCCGAGGCCGGCGCCCGTCTTTGCCCTTCCGATTTCGATGCTGGCGATTCCCGTGCCGACGATCGTTGTCATAGCGAAAACCCTTCGGATTAGGTCGTGACCCGTGGAGGGTTTTCATGACATGGAGATGGCCAGTTGTGCGCTCGCCGACAACGTAGAGGTTAGTTAGCTCCACTGGACGCTGAGTTTCGACCACTAAATCAGTGGCTCCGCGAACCGTTCGGATCCATTCGGCCAACTCATTGGCGTTGGAGACCGTGGCCGAGAGACAAACTAGTTGGACCCGGTGTGGAAGGTGAATTATGACTTCCTCCCAAACCGGCCCTCGATAGGCATCTTGCAGATAATGAACTTCGTCGAGAACGACTGTGGCCAGGCGATCAAGGGTATTTCCTGCGTACAACATGTTCCGAAGAACTTCGGTGGTCATTACGACTACCGGGGCTTCAGCATTTATGTTGTTATCTCCGGTCAATAGCCCGACGTTGGTGGCACCGTGAGCCTTGGTCAAATCGTGAAACTTCTGGTTCGATAGCGCCTTTATCGGCGTCGTGTAGAAGATCCGCTGACCGCCACTGACTGCCGCATCAACCGCATAGTTGGCAACCAAAGTTTTGCCGGCACCTGTTGGAGCGGCGACGACCACGTTGCTCCCAGCGTCGATCGCATCAAAGGCTTTCTGCTGGAATGGATCGACATCAAAACCAAGGCCAGCTACAAACCGTTGCCTTCTCTCGGTAGTTGAGATCATCGTCGACATCAAAGAGTCTTTTTCTGGTGGTGGTTCAGACTCGACGGACATCGACAATTAGCTTCGGCTCGGCTGCATTCGAGCGCCAATTACCATAGAGATCTCATAGAACAAATACATCGGTGCGGTAACGATGGCCAACGTAAAGGGATCTCCGGTTGGCGTTATTATGGCGCCAAGTATCGCAACGGCTACCAGGGCAATTCTCCGATTATTTCGGAGCATTTCGGTTTTAACTACGCCAACTTTCTGCAAGAAAACAAGGATGAGTGGCAACTCGGCGGCAATACCGAACGCGAATAGCATTTTGACGAAGAATCCGACGTATTCGCGGGGTGAGAACAGCGCTCGAAAGCTACCAACGCCAAGCCCGAGAAGGACGTCGAGGGTTTGAGGCATCATGAAATAGGCTGCTCCCATTCCGGCGAACAGAAGCACTACAGACACCGCTACGAACGGAAGAAGCGCCTTCTTCTCGTGCGGATAGAGACCGGGAAGAACGAACCGGCCCAGTTGATACAAGATGACGGGCATCGCCAGAACAAGACCCCCATAGCCAGCCAGGCTTAGCATTACGGAGAACTCTTCCAGCGGGCCTCGAATCAGAAACTCGCATTCCTCGCCCTGCCTCGCTTGAAAGTCGCAGTAGGGCTTCTCGAGCCACCCGAAGATGGCTCTTCGAAAAATCCAAACCACGCTAGCAGCTAGCACCACTGCGATCACCGAGCGAAGAAGGCGTTTCCGTAACTCGGTGAGGTGTCCGAGAAGGCTCATCTCACCGCCAACGACGGTAGGAGCCTTAGATCGCTTGAATGGATTCTTCATTCGGCGACCTCGTCGTCTGAAGCATTCGCACTGTCGAAGTGGTTTGCCGCATCGCTTTGGAGGTCCGAGCTGGACTGGGCCAGTTGGTTCGTATCATTGGGTACTGCTTCGCCGTTGGAACTATCCAACCCGGTTTGTGGCGTCGTGTCGATATTGTGCATCGCTTCGACCACAGCCGCAGATCTCTGTCGCTTCTGTGCTGCTTTCAGCTGCGACTCATCAGGATCAACCTGGTCATCGGGATCAGCGCCATCGACCCCACTCTGGCCTACGCCTTCATCGCTCCCGATATCCGAGTCGGCATCGGCGTCGGCGTCGGCGTCGGCATCGGGGTCGGCATCGGCGTCGGCATCGGCATCGACGCTGTCCGTAGATTCCTGACCTGCTCGATTGGCATAGACGCTGTCGTCGAACGCTGCTTCATCGTTGTCCGGCGAGCGCTTCGACATTTTTGACTGAGCTTCAAAAGTGGCTGGGTTAAACGGGTCGACGATTTTTTCCGACAACTTGTCGAGATCGGCTGCCTGTTCGATCTCTTCAATTCCCGCCATGAAATCAGACTTGAATCCGTCGGTCACAGATCGGATCTGGCTGACCAGCTGACCGACCTTGCGAATCACGCTCGGCAACTGTTCTGGACCAACAGCGAGCAAAACAATGATCCCTATGACGACCATCTCCGCAGGGCCGATATTTAGCACAGTCTCTATCGTACCGGCCGCTGTAGGCTTCGGTTCGACCAAACTCGCTGGTTATAACGAGTTTCGGCTAACCGGACCATCGTTTAACCGATCTACTGCCGATTCTGTCTCCTATGGAGACAAAACTACATGGGCCGAACCGCTAGCCAGCGGTGAAGTCAGCCAACGCTTCTGTTAGGCGTGTGTCATCATTCAACAGGTGGTGGAAGTCAAGAAGGTCGTCGTGACTTATCGGTTCGCCTACATGAGGCTCATTGAGCTCGTCTGGTAAACGCCAGGTCGTGAAGGACACGCCAGAAGCTACTAACAAGTCGATTGTCCGAGACTCCGCTGGTTTCACAACGGTCATCCGACAATGAGGACACCGGAACGAATAGGTACCGACGTTGTTGTCGTCACATATTCTCACCTGAACATCCTTGGTCGTCAACTCGACGTCGCCACAGTCAGGACAGCTTGCACGAATCGTTGCCATATTGAGGTTGATCCTCCTACCCGAGACTTAATGTTGCTTCCCCAATAGATTCGGCACCGGGGGTCCAGGTCTTGAGAGGTCTAAGACGATCTAGCATCGACCATCTGCATTCGTTGGCCAAATAGCGTCTAGTTGAGCCAAACGAGAACGAGAAAAACTCGAACCAACTAACAACAATGCACCAGATGACCCACCGGACGGAAACCACTCCTAGTGACACACAAGCACCTTAAGTGACCCAATGGTCGCCTCATAACCCGATTGGCTCGCCGAAGACCTCGACGCATTAGCGTTAGATTCAGGCAGGATGGGGTGATGGCTCCCCGGATACCTTCCCTTCACGGCGTTCCCATCGGCTTTGGCCATCGTGGCGCCATGGCTGAGGCCCCTGAGAACACGATTGAATCGTTTCAGCTAGCGGTCTCGCTCGGCGCCACCGGGCTCGAGACAGATGCGTGGTGCACCGCTGACGACGTCGCCGTTCTCGTGCACGACGGTCGGGTTGGATCAAAGCTGCGACCTCGCCCTATACGCAAAGTAGATCGAGCTCAGCTCCCAGATCATATTCCTTCGATGACTGATCTGTACGACAACGTTGGCGGTGATCTTCCGCTATCAGTCGACATCAAGGATCCGGCTGCGTTCGAACCTCTCATTGCTGCTGCTAGGACGGCCGGCCCCGACGTCGAGTCCAACTTGTGGATTTGCCACCCCTCCGTTGAGCAACTCATGCAATGGAGGGGACAAACAAACGCCCACTTGGTCAACTCGACTCGACTAAGCAAGCTCGAGAACGGTCCAGAACGACGAGCGTCGCAGCTCTCAAGCGCGGGAATCGATGCCATCAACTTATTCCATTCCGACTGGAATGGAGGGCTCATCGCGCTCTTTCATCGGTTTGGGTGTCGCGCCTTTGGATGGGGAGTTGAACACGAGCGGGAAACGGCTGTCCTCGTCGATGCCGGGATCGATGGTGTCTACTCCGACCATGTCGAGCGAATGATGGCTGTCATCAACGAGTACTACCTGTAACCTCAGAGCCGGGTGACCATCGATGAAAAGAGCGGAACGATGAAACGAAACCTGTTTGTGACAGCGATGCTAGTGGTAATTGCCCTCGTTGCTGGCTACAACTGGCTGGCCGACAACGCTGAGAGCGCCACCGAGACGGGCACGATCGAAACAGCCGAAACCGATCTACTCGACAACGACAATGACCGAGACACTCAGTCAGCGACGCCTCAAGACGATGCCGAAGCGGACGCATACTCTGAGCCAGCAAGTGACGAACTCCAACCGGGTGATTCCGCCGACGAGTACATCGGCAAGGTTTCTAGCCTTCCCGATATCACCCTCGACGATCTACCTCCCGAGGCGCTGGACACAATGGCCTTGATCTACACCGGCGGTCCGTTCCCATTCTCAAAGGATGACTCGGTCTTCCAGAACCGCGAAGGTATTTTGCCTGATCAAGACATTGGGTACTATCGGGAGTACACGGTCATTACCCCAGGCGAGAACGATCGCGGGGCTCGCCGAATCGTTGGAGGCAGTGTGGGAGAGCTGTACTACACAGCTGACCACTACGATTCTTTCTCCGAGATCGATCAGAACTCCTAGTATCGGAATCGTCGGACGGTACGGCGAACCGAGAGCTCAACAACCAGAGGTGCGACCTTGGCTCGCCACCTTGGAACCAGCCAATCTGAGACTACGGAAAGCCGAAGCTAGAGCGCGGCCAGTAAACCAAAATCGCCTTGCCGACAATTTGTTCCGTTGACGTCAACTGCGGAGAACCGTCTTGCTGTAGCAGCTCCCGCCGCGAATCAGACAAAACAAACACCGACCCCTCAGACACGGTGATAGGACCGAAGTCCTGAGTGAATGTCCCCAGTTCCAAATACGGTTCATCTAAAGCGACTCCGTCGACCAAGATCCGATTGTCGCTCGCTTGCACTAGCTGACCTTCGGTTGCTATCACTCGTCTGATGAGGAACCCAGGACCCTCCGACTCGGCGGCCATGCTGCGAAGTTCCCGCTCAACCAAAACAACGTCGCCAGCTTCAGCGCTATCAAAGAGATAGCTCAACTTGTTTACATAGAACCGGTCGCCGGTAACCAACGTCGGATCCATTACCGGCGACGCGGTATAGATCGCCTGGACAGCTATCAGGCGCACCACTAAGCCCAGCAGCACCGCGGCCATCGCGATCGCTACCCAACGCAACGTTCGCCGCTTGTTGGTTTTGTGTTCCGCGTCGCCACGAGGCTGGATGGTCGCCAACCCAGGCTCGGTTGTTATCTGCGGAGGGGGCGGCACAGCCGACTGGGTTTGCTCGCCATCGCCACCCAAAAGAGTTCGTTTCGATGGAGGAGCAGGAAAGAGAATTTCGGAGGTCGCAATGGTGCTACTGGCTCGCTCGTATTCACTTCGTTGAACCTCAGAATCGCCTGACCCGCTCTCACTACTCGTAACTCCGGGAGGTGGAGGAGATTGACGCCGTCGAGGAATGGGTTGCACCCGTCGTTGCTGACCGTCCTCAGACATAGCGGCGTTGAATCATCGATGCGGTGACGAGCCGAGTCATTGGCTGGCTGTGCCTAACGTAGTGCGCCGGCAATATTGGGTTCGACAAGAACTGCTCGTACACAAGCGTCGTCATCTACCATCCAGACTTGGCGCAAGTTCGATTCAGACCATTGGGCGATACTCAAGGGTAACGCTTTCACGCTTACGTTGGCATTCGGGCCCGGGTCGTCGCTCAGTTCCGACCGTGGTGCCCCTAGAGCCCGCCTAGGCTATTCAAAGGCCAAAACATGAAGAAAGCTCGACCAACCACTCGGTCTTGTGAAACCGGACCCAACTCGGATCGAGAATCAGCCGATGCCCCTGGGTTTCGATTGTCGCCCATCACAAACAAATGATCCTCGGGAACGACCGATGGGCCGAAATCACTCGTCTCGGCGCCAGGATCCAGGTATGGCTCAAGCAGCAGCTGATCGTCGATGAGAACCTGGTTGTTCTCAATGAGGATTGTCTCGCCGGGCAAGGCAATGACCCGTTTGATCACATCTTCCGGTTCGCCAGGCCGGGCTTCAATCTCCTGCTCAGTCTTGCGAAAGACGACGATGTCGCCCCGGTTAATATCTCCGACCCGGTATCCGATTTTGTTAACTAGAACTCGATCATTGATCATCAGCGTCGATTCCATCGAACTCGATGGAATCCAGAAAGCCTGCACAAAAAAGGCGCGAATCAAAAGGGCGATCAGAACTGACGCAACCAGAACGACCGCCCACTCGATCATATTTCGAGCACTATCAGAACGATCGAGATCGTCGTCGAGGTGGTCGTTGCCGGCATCAATCACCGAATCATCAGAGGCGTCGTCCCGCAGCGAATCAATGTCGGTGGAATCTGAGTCGGGCGAGAAAATACCGCCTTGACTCCGGTTCGGACTAACTCGACTTGCGCCACTTGGAGGATCGTCGTTGACGTCAATGCGGCCCAATTGCATCGTGTCGCTTCGGACGTTGAAATCGCTAGGGGCCCATCGACCGGTGTCTAATCTGGTCGGGCTTTCCGGGGTGCTCTTCTCTCGAGCGTCTTTACTAGGAGATTCAGGACTCGGCGGCATTTTTTCTGCCCCATAGCCCCACTTTGAATCATTCAGTTCGTTCGTCATCGAGATCCAGACTTATTGCGTTCGACTGCAGCGCCAACCGCGGGAATAATCGAAAGTCTAGCCAACTAGTTGACCGGTTCCTTGCTGCCGACTCCAACCAAGATGCCAAGCCAAACAGGGCTGATCAGACCGCTTCTGGGCCACCTTGAAGGTGCATACGTGACTGGCCTTACTCCGTCTGCTAGCGGCTACAAGCCACCGATCCTGCTACTTGGCCAGAAGGTCACGAAGGCCCGGCCGACGACTCGATCCTGCGAAACTGGACCTAACTCGAAGCGAGAATCAGCCGAATGCTCGCGATTGTCACCCATCACGAACAGGTGCCCGTCAGGCACAATCTCAGGGCCAAACTGACTTGTGAGGACCCCGCGTTCAAGATAGGGCTCGACCAACAGCTTGCCATCGATTCTTACTTCGTTGTTCTCAATGTGTATCGTCTCCCCCGGCAACGCAATGACCCGTTTGATTATGTCTTTCGGGTCGTCAGGCCTGGACTCGATCTCATCGTCGGTTTTGTGGAAGACGATTATGTCGCCGCGTTGGATGTCTTTGAATCGGTAGCCCAATTTGTCAACGAAGACTTTGTCGTCGACAGCTAACGTGGATTCCATTGAGCTCGATGGGATCCAAAAGGCTTGGGCCAGGAAGCTCTGAACAAACAAAGCAATCAGCGCCGACACGCCGAGGACAACCGCCCATTCGATAATACTTCGAGACCGGTTCGGTGGTTCGTTTTCAGAGACGTCGGGCCGCTGTCGCCTGGGCTGGCTTCTATGGCCGTCGTGCTGGCGATCTCTGCGAGCCCGCATTGCCCGAGCCGACTCGTAGCGTCGCTCGTTCGAATCGCCATTGGGGCTAGTTCGTCGGGATTGGTTCCGGTCACGAGAATCGGACTGGTCGCGAAGATCAGGCTGGTCGCCAAGATCAAACTGGCGTGACCGCTCTCTACTGACCGGACTTTCGACGTCAAGCGACGAGTCTAAACGAGCGACTCCATTGCCTTGGTTTCTATCGATCGGGCTATGAACGTTACCAACGCCGGAAAGTCCGTAGTTGTCGAAAAAGTCTGGCTCGGATTGCCCATACCGAACGGTTTTTCCACCTGCTGCCCTGTTGATTGGAACGGTGCCTGCTTGGCTCATCATCGGCGGAGCCCAGCGGCCAGATTCGAGCCGGAGAACAGTGTCTTGAGGACGAGGTCGCGGGTCAACTGAAGTCGGGTTCCGCCCCACTCCATAGCCCCATTTGTCGTTCAAATCTTTCGACATCAACATCCAGACCTCAATATCAGCTGAGGAATTCACCTTCATCCGACATTTAGGAGTTTACCAACTGATCCTCATGATCTCTGTCGGACGACACTGGTGTATTCGTTAGCGTTACCGATATCGCTGAAGAATCCGCTTCGCACTATCGCTCGCCAGGGTTTCTGCATTGGGCAGTTCCTCGTTTGAAAGTACTGTCGCAGCCGGACCCAATCGCACTAATAGGCGCTCAAGCCATGGCAGGGCGCTGATCACCAGGGTGGCCTCTAGTTGACCGTCGGACCGCTTCACCACGTTCTCACAGGGGTAGGCCTCGGTAACCCATTGAGCTTCAGGAGCCAACAGGAGAGTTATTCTCGGAGCACCAGCTTGGGGATGGAAGATGCTTAGCCGGTCGGTCGGCCATTGAACAGAGTCTTGAACGCCGCTCGGTGAGTCCTGGCTCTTTTGAGCCGAAAGCTCGTTCAGGTTCTCGATACGGTCAACCCTAAAGATCCGTTCGCCATCAGCTTGCCGGCACCAGCCATGGAGATACCAATTGCCGGAGTCAGCAAAGATTCTCCACGGAGCTACAACCCGTGTTGTATATTCATCTCGCCCATACGAGTAATACCGCATTTCTACCTCAACCGCCGAGGCAGCGGCGGTTCTCAACCGTTCCAGTAGAGATTCCTCGGCCGTTCCTAAATGAACGTCGACCGTTTCGTCGCGAACCAGCCCGAGGGTTGCCTCAAGTTTATTCAACGCCCGGGCAAGGGCCCCGCTCTGATCGGTGCCAGGAACCGACAACAACCCATCCGACGATGCCAGCAGGGCAAGACCTTGGCTCGGAGTGAGGCGTAACGGTCGAGCAAAGAAGTCGGCGAGCCGAATCGTAACTCTGCCTTCGTCATCGATTTGCACATCGACCAACGCGTCGGGTGAATAGGGCGGCAAGCCAACCATATAAATCACGCCGAGATCAGCCAGGAGGGTTTCTTCGGTCATGCCGAACCGTTGAGCAACGTCGGCCACCCGCTCTCCTGGGTTAGCGACGATCCACGGAACAACAGCTAGCACTCGGCGAACTCGATCGGCAGCGGTAACTCGGCTCATCGTAAAGCCTCGCCATTCGATCCCCGTTCGATATCTTCTAACCAGCCGACGATCTGTTGGCGCCACTCGGCTGGTTCCAAAAGTTCTGCATACTCGAGAAACCCAAGTACAAACGTTCTGAACGCAGACAAGTTGACTACGGGAACATCAAAGACTGCGCTGCCGTCGGCCTGCTCATGTCGAGAAATGTCTGATCCGAGTTGGCGGGCCGCCATCGCAACTCGATCGGCATCGACCAGCAATTTCGCCACGGTCGGGCTCTCATCTCCAACCAACCACGGCTGAATCGGGCCGGCCGCACCAGCTGATGTTTGCTGATTTTCCACTTTGGCATCGATGATTGTCACCAAGCTCTCGAAGCGATCGAGACGAAAATTGCGCTCATCTTCACGGACTCGGTCGTATCCAGTCAAGTACCAACGGCCTCGGTGAAAGTCCAGGCGCCATGGGTCGACAGTCCGAGGTTGATCGCGATAGACGAATTCCACCACCCGCTTTTCAGAAATCGCTTGGAATAGAACGACCAACGACGGATCGGTCGGGATGTTAGCCACGACCCCATTGACCACATCGGTGTCAGCCGCAACAGCAGGAGTCTCGCCGTCGCCAACACTCATCCCTCCTAGCTTCCAAAGAGCCTCTTGGTCGCCTAAACCATCGAGGCGGACGGTGAGCGACGCCAGATGAAGGGCCGCCAGTTCGTCGGGGGCCAAACCTGGATCTGGGAGATAGTAATCATCATGATCGATCCGGTATCCATCAACTGGTGGATCAGTAGCTGGAACTTTCTCGACTGTTAGCGGAACACCAAGAACGCGGAGGTCGTCTTTGTCTCGCTCGAAGGCGCGATGAAAGGCAGTTCCAGGCGGAGGATACCCTTCCACCTTTTGTCGGAGCTCTTCAGCCGCCAATGGGCGCGTTGTGTCGAGCAATACTGCAGTTAGATTCAGCAGGCGCTCGAGCTTGTTTGTCGACATTTCTAAACCTGGAACTACTCGATGGTCTGTGGGATGCCCGGAGCCTGTGGGCTCGAAGGGGCGTCGTGTACTACGAATCTTAGTGGCCAGAGCCAACCTTGAGTTGGGTAAACCGTGCCGCCGGCTAGAGAGTTTCGATGAGCTTCGCTACCCGATCATCATCGTATTTGAACGGATCCTTGCATAACACAGTTCGCTGGGCTTGATCGTTTAGCTTGAGATGAACCCAATCGACGGTGTAGTCACGCTTCTTTTCTTTTGCCTTACGAATGAAGTCGCCCCGTAATTTGGCTCGAGTGGTTTGCGGCGGAGTATCAATAGCCGCATACATTTCAGCATCTTCAAGCGTTCGTTCCGCTAAACCATGATCTTGCAGTTTGTAGAACAATCCGCGATCAGTTCGGATGTCGTGATATTGCAGATCGAGAAGAGCAACCTTGGCATGCCCAAGCGGAAGATCATGCTTCTTTCGGTACGACTCGATCAGGTTGTATTTGATAACCCAGTCAAGTTCCGTGTCGAGTTTGAACGGATCGCTTTCTAGATGCGTCATCACGTGTTCCCACATCCGAAGAGCTTTCAATTCATCGGGCGGAAAACCGTGAGTCTCTTCGTAGCGAAGGGCTCGGTTAAGATACTCGCTCTGGATTTCAAAGGCGGAGGCCTCGCGACCACTTGCCAGTCGAACCTTTCGAGTCATGGTCAGATCGTGGCTGATCTCACGTATCGCTCGGATCGGATTCTCGAGCGTCATATCACGCAAAATGCAATCCGGATCTTCAACCATCCGTAGGAGAATGGCCATTGCCCCTACTTTTAAGTACGTGGTGTACTCACTCATATTCGAGTCGCCAACGATCACGTGTAACCGGCGGAAATGCTCGGCATCAGCGTGGGGTTCGTCTCGGGTATTAATAATCGGCCGTGATCTAGTGGTTGCTGACGAAACTCCTTCCCAAATATGCTCGGCTCGCTGGCTAACCGCAAACATGGCGCCCCGAGCAGTTTGGAGAACTTTCCCCGCTCCGGCATAGATCTGACGACTTACCAAGAAAGGAATCAAGATCTCGCGGTAATGGCTTAGATCGTCGTTTCGGGTCGTCAGATAGTTTTCGTGGCACCCATAGGAGTTACCAGCCGAGTCAGTGTTGTTCTTGAACAGATGAACGACGCCCCGAATACCTTCATCTTGCAGTCTCTGTTCAGCTGAGTCGAGCAACTGTTCTAGGATCCGTTCGCCTGCTTTGTCGTGAACGACGACTTGACCTATCGAGTCGCATTCAGCTGTGGCGTACTCAGGGTGCGAGCCAACGTCGAGATACAGCCGGGCCCCGTTTACCAAGAAGACGTTCGAAGAACGCCCCCAAGAGACAACCCGCCTGAAAAGGTAGCGCGCAACCTCATCCGGGCTCAGACGTCTCTGGCCACGAAGAGTGCAGGTAACCCCGTACTCTGTTTCGATTCCGTAGATGCGGCGTTTATGCACGCTCTCAACTTAGCCGCGGATCGGCGGCGACGAGTATCCGGATCCAGGAATATTCAGTTGAGGCCAGTCGAAGTAGGCTTCGCTCAACTAAGAAGCGAGCTTATTTCGTCGTTTTCCAACCGTCTAAAGCAGCGGCCACCGTCGGCTCTTTCCAACACAGCTACCTCAAGCTCTTCGGCACCAAGGGTCCGATCGTCGCCAGCAAGTGCAGAAACCGATGCCTGCAACGCGCTACCGAAGTCCAAGTTCTCGTTGTAGCTTGATGCCAGGCGCTCACGTATTGATTCTGCTTGACCGCCAAGCACAGCAAACCCATCTTCGTCGCTGACGGAACCGTCATAACGGATGTGGAACATTCGATCGCCCTCGGTGTCGAAGCCAATTGAGGCGACAAGAATTTCTACTTCGAGTGGCTTCGTCTCATGGGTGAATATTTGTCCCAGCATTTGAGCGTATTGATTGGCCAACGCTTGCGGATCAACGTCATCTCGCGAGTAGGTGTATCCCTTAATATCAGCGTGCCGAATGCCAGCTATTCGAAGCTGATCGTATTCGTTGTATCGACCCACACCGGCAAAGGCGATCCGGTCATAAATCTCCGAAACTTTTCTCAAATTGCGGGACGGGTTCTCAGCGCATAAAACAACGCCGTCGGCACATTCAACCGCAGCGACACTTCGGCCTCGAGCTATGCCTTTTTGGGCGAAATCCGCCCGATCTTTCATTAATTGCTCGGGCGCTACATAGAACGGCATATTCATTTGGCAGAACCCCTCGAGGTAAATTCGGCCAACAATCGCTCAAACCGGGCCGCAATATCGTCTTCTTCAAGTTCGGCGTAACCGTCGCTAGTGATCGAGGCAACAATGGGGTAAATCCCGCGCATGCTATCGGGCCCTCCGGTCGCTGAATCGTCGTCAGCTGCGGTAAACAGCGCTTTGATCATCAAATCGATGGCTTCATCTTTTGTGTTCGAATCGCTGTGCCCAAGCTTAATTACAGTTCGGGCAAAGAGACTTCCAGATCCCGACGCAATGTAATCCTCTTCTTCGTAACGGCCGCCAGTAACGTCATAAGCGAACAAGCGACCGACTTCACGGCGCCTGTCGAACCCAGCGAACAGCGGCACCACTACCAAACCTTGCATTGCCGCTGGCAAATGTCCTCGAAGCATTTGTGAGAGCTGGTTGGCCTTACCCTCAAGCGAAAGTGGACGACCTTCGACTTTTTCGTAGTGTTCAAGCTGAAGCTGAAACATCTTTACCATCTCAAGCGCTGGACCGGCTGCTCCAGCGATGGCAACACCGGACCACTTGTCGGCCGGGAACACCTTTTGCATGTTCCGATGGCTAATGAGGTTGCCTGACGTGGCTCTGCGGTCACCGGCGATAATTACACCGTCTTGATACCTAGCGGCGACGACCGTCGTGCCATGGGTAATCTCTACCGCGTCCGACTGTTGATAGCCGTCCGCCACAATTGAGCCATGATCAGTTGGGTAGCGTCCCATGAGGCCGGAGAAGCTGGGACCCGGATCTTCGCTCGGATCAAATTTTGGAAGCGTCATAGGTCACCGATCCTATCGGTTGAATCGCGTTCGAGCTGCGACTGGTAGCTGGTTAGTCCCAGAAACTAGAGGGCTTCTTCTGGTTACGATCGGTCGCCGCTGCAATCCGATCAGGGCGTAGTCGTTAGTTACTGACCGCCCTTTTGTATATAGCTTTTGACGAAATCTTCGGCGTTGGTTTCTAGTACCTCGTCGATCTCATCGAGCAGGTCATCAAGTTCGGCCTTGAGCGCCTCACCTGATTCACTTCCTGCCGTTTCGGTCTCGGCGACCTCTTCTTGAGGTCGCGGAGCGTTCTTCTTGACCTGTTCACGCTCAGCCATTTTGTCCTCCTACGGTTGACAACGAAAGTAGCCAAATTTCATGCACGATTGGGCTGGTCAGTTGGTTGCTCACCACATCACGCTCCCAACTTCTCTAACAACTCAACTACATCTGCGCTTTCATCCAAAATCGTTCCTACATGTTCGAGAGTACCGCGTCCTGGCTCCATCATGGGAACCCGTCGGAGTGGGTCATCTCCCACATCAAACACAATAGAATCCCAATTTGCGGCCACGACTTTATCTGCGAACCTCTTCAGGCATTGCCCTCGGAAAAAGGCCCGGGTATCGGTTGGAGGCTCATAGACCGCTCTAGCCGCTTCTTCATCGGTCACGAGCGTCTCTAGACCCGCTCGTTGAGCAAGCGATTTTGCCGGTCGCATGTCGTGATACTGCAGGTCGAGCGCTCGCAACCGAGGATCGTTCCAATCACAGCCATGCCGCTCCATAAACCCTTCCAAGAGGCGCTTCTTTGCAATCCAATCGATCGAGCTGGCCAACTGATCAGGATTCGATTCAAGCCCATGCAGAGTTTGTTCCCAGCGCTGCAGTGCCTGAGAACCAGATTCCTCACCGACCGCCTCCATACCAAATTGTTCAGACCACTTTTTGGCTCGAGTGAAAATGTCCCATTGGATCTCCAACGGTGTGGCAGTCGAGCCATCAGTGAGAGTCAACGGCTTCGACAACGTGATGTCGTGGCTGACGGCGTGCATCGCTTGAACTGGGTCGGCGATCAGAATCGGATCGTTGTACGCACCATCTTCCAACATTGCGAACACCATCGATGATGTTGCCACTTTCATAAATGTGGCAACCTGTGACATGTTCGCATCCCCAACAATCACGTGAAGCCGTCGATACTTCTGAGCGTCGGCGTGAGGCTCATCTCGGGTATTCACGATCGGTCGTTTGAGGGTTGTCTCTAAGCCGACTTCTTCTTCAAAGTGCTCAGCCCGTTGCGTTAGTTGATACGGCACGTCGCTGCGGCTAACGCCAGGCAGCTCAGATCCGACTTTGCCCGACCCGGTGTAAATCTGTCGAGTAACGAAGTGGGTAGTCGCAGCGTTAATGATTTGACCGAACGGCAAATTTCGATCGAGAAGGTAGTTCTCGTGGCACCCGTACGCATTTCCCTTGCGATCAGAGTTGTCTTTGTAGATAACTATTTCTTGACCCTCAGGCAATACCTTGGCTGCGGCCGCCATGGAGTCAATAACGATGAGCTCGGCCGCCCGGTCGAACAGCACAACCGAAAGGGCATTGCGGCACTCAGGCGTCGACACCTCAGGGTGGGCGTGATCAACGTAGTACCTCGCTCCATTGGTGAGAACGGCATTGACGAGGTGTGTCTCGACTTCCGGTGGCATTGAGAACTCGGGAGCCAACATATCTCTGGCGTCGGCACCAGGCATTTCGTCGACAAAATCCCAAGCGATTGGGCCTGACCGGTCTTCTAGCCCGCCGGCGTCAGTGCCAACGTATGCATTTATCAATAGTGAAGAAGCAGAAACCGGATTCCAATCAGTGGTGCCGCGCACCATGATCCCAAACTCAGTCTCTATTCCAACGATTTTCGGAATTGCCATCTCCCACCACCCCTTGTGCTAGCCGCTATAGATATTGACCGGTTGCGACTTGTTCAATAGTTCGCCCACCAGACTTTTCTTCGCCAGATGGTCCAACCAACGTTCTGACATAGACGATTCGCTCGCCCTTCTTCCCGGAGATTTTGGCCCAGTCGTCGGGGTTCGTCGTGTTCGGCAAGTCCTCATGTTCTTTGTATTCTTGCGTCACCGATAGGAGCAGATCCTCGGCTCGAATTCCTTTTTCGCCAGCGTCAAGGAACCGTTTGATCGCTAGCTTCTTTGCTCGCCGAACAATATTCTCGATCATGGCGCCAGAGGAGAAATCTTTGAAATACAAGATCTCCTTATCGCCGTTCTGATACGTCACTTCGAGGAAACGAGTATCATCATCGGCTCGGTACATAAACTCGACCGCTCGATCGATCATCGATGTCAAGGCATCTTCGAGTTGGAAATTCTCGCGAATCTCAGTCTCGTGGATCGGCAAATCTTTCGTTAGGTAGTTAGCGAAAATCTTCTTGGCTGATTCTTCGTTCGGCCGTTCGATCTTAATTTTGACATCAAGTCGCCCCGGCCGAAGGATGGCCGGGTCAATCAGATCTTCTCGGTTGGAAGCCCCGATAACGATCACGTTCTTTAGCGCTTCTACGCCATCGATTTCAGCCAGCAGCTGCGGAACGATGGTGCTTTCGATATCAGAACTAATGCCACTTCCGCGAGTTCGAAACAACGATTCCATCTCGTCGAAGAAAATTATTACTGGGCAACCCTCTTCAGATTTTTCTCTGGCTCGTTGGAAGATAAGTCGAATTTGGCGTTCAGTCTCACCAACATACTTGTTGAGTAATTCGGGGCCTTTGACGTTGAGGAAGAAACTCCGAGCTTCCTGATCATCAGAAAGAGCCGTAACTTTTTTGGCTAGCGAAGCCGCGACTGCCTTAGCGATAAGGGTCTTGCCGCAGCCGGGAGGGCCGTAGAGCAAGATGCCTTTGGGAGCGGGGAGTTGGTGTTCGGCAAATAGGTCGGCGTGTAAAAACGGGAGTTCTACCGCGTCCATAATAGTTTCGATTTGAGAGTCAAGGCCGCCAATGTCGTCGTAGCTGACGTCTGGCACTTCTTCCAAGACGAGATCTTCGACTTCAGCTTTGGGCAGCTTTTCTATTAGCACCGATGAGCGAAGATCCAATAGCATCGAATCGCCAGCTCGGACTCCGGTTCCAATCAAGTGGTCAGCTAACTCAACTACTCGTTCCTCGTCAGCTCGGCCAATGATGAACGCTCTGGTTCCGTCTTGAAACATTTCCTTAACCGAGACGACTTCACCAGATTTCTCGTGACCTCGAACTTTGACAACGTTCAAGGACTCGTTGAGCACGACCTCAATGCCACAAACTAGTTCTTCTTCGTTCAACGCCGGGTGACACTCGACTCTCATCTTTCTGCCGCTGGTAAACACATCGGCCGAGCCATCGTCATTCATGCCAAGCAACGTTCCATAGGCGCTAGGCGGTTGCGTTAGTTTGTCTACCTCTTCTCGGAGCGCAGCAATATGTTCGCGCGCTTCGCGCAGGGTGTAGGTCAGTTTTTCGTTTTGGCTAACTGCTTGGGCTAACTGACCCTTGGTATCTAACAGTCGCTCTTCGAGCGTGCGAACTCGTTTGGGCGCGTCTTGAA
Source organism: uncultured Acidimicrobiales bacterium (assembly GCA_937922805.1). GTDB lineage: Bacteria > Actinomycetota > Acidimicrobiia > Acidimicrobiales > SZUA-35 > JAHELU01. Next base: position 178,993 of record CALAJV010000002.1, read on the forward strand.
GACGACGGCGCAGGTTTGCTATTTCCTGCTCCATCTCTTGTAGCTGTTCTTGATACAGCTTTCCACTACCCGGTTGGTGGTCTGGAGTAGTAACGGCCTTACCTCCTGGTCGTACCTTGCCTGATTAACTACCTTGCTCGCTAACTACCTTGCTTGCTAACTACCTTGCCTACTAGCAACATCGTAAAATGGGTGTAAACGGACCCTACACCCATAGTCGGCACGTAGGTGAATGCATTAATAACCTTCGGTGATGAACTACGAATGTTTCTACAACTCTGCCTCGACTACCCAAAGAATGTATGACAGAATTCTCGCCTCCTCTTTCCAAGCGTCGTATCGACCTGACGGGCCACCGTGGCCCGATGTTAGATCAGTCAGGAGCAGAATCGGGTTTTCGCTCGCCGATCGGTTTCGCAATCGTTGTACCCACTTAGCCGGCTCCCAGAAATTGACCCTCGTATCATGCAGACCAGCTGTGGCCAAGATTGATGGATAGTGCCGATTCGCCACATTGTCGTAGGGTGAATAACTTTTCATGATCGAATAGATCGCTTCGTCCTCAAGTGGATTTCCCCACTCTTCCCACTCAGTGACTGTTAGAGGCTGTGTTGGATCAAGAATGGTGGTCAGAGCATCGACGAAAGGCACCTGGGCCACGACACCGGCGAACAGCTCCGGCGCATTGTTCACCACCGCACCGGCCATCAGCCCACCGGCCGAACCTCCGCGCAACACCAGTTGACTTGGGGTAGTTCGCCCCGACTCGATCAAGTGGCGGGCTGCTGCTTCGACGTCGGCGAACGTGTTGGTTTTGTTATCGAACTTGCCATCGAGATACCACTGGCGACCCATCTCACCACCGCCGCGAGCGTGAACAATGGCGAAACAGAAACCGCGATCGAGAAGAGAAAGACGAGCAGAGGAAAACGCCGGGTCTATAGATGCCTCGTACGCTCCGTATCCATACAACAGGCACGGACCGGGACCCGGCGCTCGATCCCGCCGCCAAACCAGGCTGACTGGCACCTGGACGCCGCCCGAGTTAACCCATTCGCGAGCGCTCACGTACTCGCTGGCATCGAAGTCACCCAGGACTTCTTGTTGCTTTAACAACTCACGCTCACCGGTAGCGACATCGAGTTCGTAGATTGATGGAGGCGTCACCATGGATGAATAACCGAAGCGCATTTTTGGTGAATCGAAGTTTGGATTAGCACCAGGCCAGCTCGTCGATACTGATTCTGGTTGGTCGACCGAAGAAATTTCTCCAGACTGCCATGATCGAATTCGGATGCGGGTTGAACCCTCGGTTCGTTCAAACAAGGTGAGGAAATCTTGGGAGACGTCCATGTCGCTAATCATCACGCTGGACTGACTGGCGACAAGCTCTTCCCAATTCTCAAAGGATGGATCGTGGTCGGCGACCGTCACTACCCGAAAGTTTTGCGCCTGATCGTTGGTTAGGATGATGAACTGATCGGCCCGATGAGCAGCCGAATACTCTCGCCCCTGCTGTCGTTCCGCAATTGCGCGGGGAGCTTGCTTTGGCTGGTCAGCCGGAATGATCCAAACCTCATCGGTGACCTTCGACGAGATACCAATTTGGATGAAGGAGTCATCCTTTTCTCGGCCAACGCCAACGAAGAATCGCTCATCTTGTTCCTCCATCACAAGAACGTCTTCGGTAGCTGGCCGACCAACCTCATGTCGCCAGACCTGGTAGGGACGATTAGTCTCATCAGGTCGAATGTAAAAAAACGTCTTATTGTCGGTGGCCCAGGCCGACCCATAACTCAGGCCGTTAAGGCCATCATCGTGTATTTCCCCAGTAGTGAGATTCTGCACAACGGCGTCGTATCGCTCGTCACCAGTTCGGTCTGCGGCCCACAGCAACATGTTGTGATCGGGCGAAACGTCGAAGATGCCGACTTCGAAAAAATCATAGCCATCAGCTTCAGCGTTTTCGTCGAGCAGGATCTGCTCATCGGCGGACGGCTCCTCGGCGATGACTAGTGCAGCGCCCCCTGGCACCGATGGCTTGCGACAATGCAGACCGTAAGGTGACCCCTCAAAGGTTCGTGAGAAATACGACCACGGCCCGTGGCTAATGGGAACCGACATATCGGTCTCCTTTATCCGAGCCTTGATTTCCTCAAACAGCGTTAGTTGGAGATCTTCAACGGGAGCAAGGATTGCTTCGGTGTACGCGTTCTCGGCCTCGAGGTATGTGATCACCTCGGGTGATTCGCGATTTTCCAGCCATTGATAATGATCGACCCGAGTATCCCCCCAGTTAGTCCGCTCGAACTCGATTCGTTTCGCCACTGGAGCCTTTGGCTCAAGACCCGACCCCTGATCGCTTGATTCTGAAATCTTTGGACTATCGAAGGTCATTGGCAGCTACCCGCGGGTTGCACCCAGATTGGGCTGGGTCAGTTTTTACAGAAAATAATATGACAAGGGCCATTGCGGTGAGCCTACTCTCCAACTATGACGGCTGAACCTACCACGTACCCGCAACATACCTACCAACCTCCCGATGGCACTGCTCAAATACTCCTCGTGAGGCATGGTCAGTCTCAGCCTTACGATCCAGCAAAGCCGTTTGATCTTGTCGACGGACACGGCGACCCTCATCTAACCGAGCGAGGTCACTTTCAGGCAAAGCAATTGGGCGAACGACTCGGCAACGAACCAATTACGGCGATATACGTTAGTACCCTCACCAGGACCCATCAGACCGCGGCGCCCCTTGCTTCCAAACTCGGGCTCGACGTACGAGTTGAATCCGATCTACGAGAGGTATTTCTCGGAACAGGCGAAGGTGGACGGTTCAGGGAGATGAGTACGAATGGCCATCCTGAAGCGATCGCTGTTCGGGAGGCCAAAGAATGGAGCATGGTGACCGGAGCGGAATCGAACCAACAACTCACCGAGCGCACCAGCCAAGCAGTTTGGTCCATTGCCTGTCGCCACGTTGATGAGCTGGTGGTAGCTGTCTGCCACGGGGGTGTGATCGCCGCGGTACTTGGCTATGCACTGGGTATAGGGGCGATGGACCTAGGTGGATGTCGACACACGGGCGTCAACCACCTGGTGATTGACCCTCGTTTGTCAGGACCTGAGGCTTGGACAGTCCGAGCTTTCAATGACGGATCTCACGCGGGTTCGCTGACAACAGACTATTCGCCCACCTGACGACCGACTGCTCTTGTGGTTCTGAGCCTCGACGTAGTGCGTGAGAACCGGGATCGATAAGCAATGTCTCATCCTTGTCCAAGGGAACGGCGGCCAATAGCAGCACAGAATTCTGCCATTTCTGTGCCCAAACCATGATCACGTAGGGTACTGTTGGGGGCACAGGCTGTGGTCGTCGTGGGCCACTGAACTCGAAAGGTCCCATCGCAACGTGCTTTGGCGAGAACGTTACCGATTTGCCGCTGCTGCCCTACTTTTTGGCGCGACAGTTCTGGCAATTCTCGACTTCGTCTCGCGCGAAAGTGACGATCGACAGCAACCGATTCTGTTTCTAGCGCTCGCGCTGGCGCTCTCAGTCGCATACGCCGGTTTCACCAACTGGAACGAGATCAGTCCGGTGTGGCGTTTCGTTCCGCCAATCGTCTTCCTCGCCGCTATTGTTGCATCACTTTTTTGGGCCGACACTGCAGCAACGCCGAACGCCAACATCGGGCTGGCGGCTGCCGCCGTCATGATCTTGGCTTATGTTGGCTTCGTCTCGTCTCCTGGCGCTGCGTTGACGTTTTCACCCGCCGTGATGGGCGTGCTGTTTTTGGCCTACCGCTTGGAGTCCTTCTGGGTCGACCTAGCGTTACCGCTGCTCGGCGTTCCGGTTGCGGCTGGAATTGGCGAGCTCATCTCCGCTCTTGTTGACCGTAGTCTGCGAACCGCCAACCGTTTCAGCTCACGCTCGGAACGACTTGCTCGCCTCGAAGATGTCCTGAGACGATTCCGACGCCCATCATCGCTTGAGGAAGCGGCTCACGAGGTGGCAAAGGCGGCGTTGGAGATCTTCAATGTCGAGCGTTCTACAGTCGTACTTCGAGACACCGGTGGTGGTTTGATTCCGGTTAGCCTCGGTCCTTCCAGCTACGAAGAACCCGACATCGAAACTGCCCAGCTTGTCGCTGAGACGATCGGCGGTGATGAGCCAAAGCTCGTTCCATCAGCCAAGGAAACCCTCCTCGTGCTCCCCCTACCGGCTGCCGACGTGCCAGCTGGAGCGGTGGTGGTACACCCGATTCCCAAAGAGGATCCATCGTTCACCCTCGACCTGGCTCGACTTTTCGGCACCCAGGTCGGTATTGCTATTGAGCACTTGTTTGCTATCAACGAACTCGAACGGCAGACAACCAGAGATGAACTAACTGGCATCGGCAACCGGAAACATGCTGATGCTCTTCTCAACTCGTTAGAAGACGGCGACGCACTCATATTGCTCGATCTCGATGGCTTCAAAGCAGTCAACGACACGCTCGGCCACGCTGCTGGTGACCAAGTTTTGCAAGACCTAAGCAACCATTTGCGCAACTGCCTCCGAGACTCAGACACCTCCGCCCGACTCGGCGGAGATGAGTTCTTAGTTGTCGCTCGGCGGGCATTTGCTGACCCAGTAGCAGTAGCGCAACGAATTCTTCGCGGATGGTCGGTCACGGGCCGTTCCACCACAATCAGCGCCGGCGTTGCTTTACACGACGAGAGTGTAGAACCGGGCGAGACATTCGACCGGGCCGATCAGGCCCTTTATCGAGCCAAAGAGGCGGGCAAGAACCGCGCTCAGATGTGGGTTCAACCAGCAGACTGGGCCCAGAGACAGCAGTCTTGAACTGACAACCTGGCTCCGTAATCAGATGGTGATGGCGCTCAAATCTTCTACGAGTGATCTCGGTCGGTGCTCCCGATTCGTCTATTCCCGCGGCTTACGCCTGATCGGAGAGTCCGACGGCCCAACTGATCACAGGGTCGGTCAATCTGACGAGGGCGCACTGGGGTCCTACAATAAGATGATCCCTTACTTGGAGGTTATGCAGTGACCGAAACAGCAACGATGAAAATGCCCAGTCCTCCAACATTCGACGACGTCGAATCAGAACGACTTCATCTGAAGCAACGGCTAGCGGGAGCGTTTAGGTTGTTCGGCCGATTCGGTTTCGACGAAGGCGTAGCCGGCCACATAACTGCTCGTGACCCTGGGGACCCCCACCGCTTCTGGGTTAATCCGTTCGGGGTAGGTTTCAAGCAGATCCGAGTCTCAGACCTGATTTGTGTCGACCACGAAGGAACTGTTGTTGAAGGCCATCACCCACTTAATCAAGCGGCTTTCGCCATCCATAGCCGGGTGCATGCCGCTCGGCCCGATGTCGTAGCCGCCGCTCACGCTCACTCGATCTACGGAAAAACATGGGCATCTTTTCGACGCCCACTCGAGCCTCTGACTCAAGACTCTTGTGCGTTCTACAACGACCATGCGGTATTTGATGATTTCACTGGCGTTGTTCTCGACACCAGCGAAGGCGATCGAATCGCTGAGGCCCTTGGTCAGCGTAAAGCAGCGATCTTGTCGAACCATGGGAACCTGACCGTTGGCCACACCGTCGACGAAGCCGTCTGGTGGTTCATCACGATGGAGCGAACGTGCCAATCGCAGCTACTGGCTTCCCAGGCCCGTTTCGATCCAGTAGTAATCGACCCGGTCAACGCCGAAACGACTGCAGGACAAGTCGGCTCTCACTTCGCCGGATGGTTTAGCTTTCAACCCATGTGGGACTGGATCAGCCGGGAAGAGCCAGATCTTTTTGAGTAGCAGCTGGAGCTGATCCGGGTTGGAGCTCAACAATTTTGGCGTCGACCTCGTCCTTAATCCCGGCGAGCGGCAAAACGTTCAGCACTCCTTGTCCTTTGCGGACAAGATCAATTAGTTCTTCACCGCTTCTGGTCAACACGGAGGTAGATCCGTGGATCACAAGGTTGGCTGAGGCGACATCTTCGCCCAACTGCTCGCGCATAAATGAAAATACCTGACGAACCGACTCCAGCTTGATACCAGCGTCAAGAAGCGTCTTGATGACCTTCAGTTCTAACAGGTCCTTGTATGAGTATCGACGTCTAGAACCAGAGCCACTGGCATCAGCGTGCGACGGACGAACCAAATCGGTCCTGGCCCAATAGTCGAGTTGGCGGTAGGTGATTCCTACAATCTCAGCCGCCCGTTTCCCGCTATAGCTGCTTTCTACCTTGGCATTGCGGTCAGGCAGTGCTTCGCTAGGGATTGGTGCAGAGACATTAGCCTCTGCTGTTTCTTCAGTCATTCGCCACGCGCTCCTCGGTTGTGTCCCCAAACGGGACAGCCCTTTGTAGAACGACCCGGTAGTTCCTCCTAGCCCGAACCACGTGTACGTAATTACTTAAGGGAGATTTGTAGTCACTCATGGTAGTAACAAGACCGCGGATAGTCAACGACCCTCCCAGAACCACCTGCTTTCGTGTTGGGGCATGATGGCGCGTCAAGACTTACATAAACCATTATTCAACAGCCAAAAGACCAACCAACCGACCTGAGACGTGCCCAAATCAGCGCTCGAAGACCGGCAATAATCAGCGAAGCGGGCATACAGTCGTAGCTATGGCACTCGCTAATCAGGTCTCTCCACCGGCTGGAGTTGTTGAAGATATTCACCGATTGCTAGCCGAAGCCTTTGCCGAGCCTCGGCCCAACATCTCCAAAATTTTCGACATCAACGAAGGCCGCGGCGTATTCAGCGCCGTGTATCGGATTGAGCTTCAATGGCCCAACAACGATGCCGTCCACAAACAGCAACGGCCACAGTCGGTCGTAGCCAAACTGCCGTGCGAAGGCGAAAACCGAACTGCAGCAAAATCTTCGGGAGCATACGCACGAGAATTAGCCGCATACTCAGAACTGTTGGTCGGTTCTCACGTTGGGCGGCCCAAGTACTACGCCGGGCTCGCCTACGGGGATGGAACCACTGGCCTACTTCTCGAGGACCTCACGTCCCACCGAGCGGTGGACCAAATTGAAGGGCTGAATTCTGATGATGCACTCGCCGTTGCCGATGCATTGGCCCAATTCCACCGAGAGTGGGGTTCTGAGAAAGCGCTTGCCACCGATGTTCGACGCTCAATCGTAGGAGCACTATCAGAGGCTTCGCTAACCTCTGGCCTTAAGCTGCTCGAAACTGACTGGGCTGATCATGTCAACGCTCCTATTCGATCGAGCTATTCTTCGCTGCTACAGGTCCGGGGTCAGCTAATCGATCTTTTTCTTAGTGCTGGCAACGCCCCAACGCTTTGCCACGGCGACCCACGAGCCGACAATCTTGTATTCAATCGGAAAGGCAAGGCCGTTCTATTCGATTGGCAACAAGTGGCAGTTCAGTTCGGTGAAGCAGATTTAGCGTGGCTCGCTGGAACCAGCCTCAGTGAAGACGTTCGGCGAACCGCCGAGCGAGAATTGGTGAACAGTTACGGCGGTGACTTCGATCGATATCGACTAGGTTTTGCCTTACCAGGCCTCGCGGTTTTGATGCTGGCCCAGCGACAGCTGCAGACCCCCAGAGAGATTGAATTCGTAGCCATGAGCCTTCGGCGAATCGGCCAGGCCCTACTGGATCTTGAGGTTTCAGCCCTTACTCGGTAGCTGCGCTGACCTACGTCGCCTCGATCAAGCTCTTCAATTTCTCGATTTGAGATTCGTGATCGGCTTGCATCTTTTTCTTCGCGCTGAACGCCATGATGATCTTCATCAGCAGTCCTAGTCGTACGAATGTGGCTCCAGCGTAGAGTCTTGTTTGGTTCGGGTCGACTTCTTCGAAATCGTTCACTATCTCCATGTCGAACATCTTCGAAGTCATTAGAAGTTTGATGTGTCGAGGCGGCTCGAACTCAGTGATGGTTTCAAGCATCGTGAACTCGTTGCCGCTTTGGGTGTAGACCTGATTTGAGGTGTCGCCAACTTTTGGGTCAGCCTCATCTCCAGAAAGGTGCTCCGACCGAACAAAATCGTTGAGCCAAAGGATCAGCTTGTCCCGGTCGTTGACGTAGTCCCAAACTTCCTGGATTGGCTTGTTGATCGTTACTGTGTGATCGAGATTCATAGTCCCCCTCGACAAAGAAACCTACCGAGCAGACTGCTCTAACGGCAAGGCGCAAAAGTCTCGATTTGGTTCCGCTACTCGGGGAGGAAATCCTCGGGGTTTACCTCATCCAAAAACTTGCGGAGCTCTTGAACCATTTCCTCTTCATCGCCTTCTTCGGCGGCCTCGTCTTCTTCGATCCCAGCCGCCTCGATAAGAGCGTCTTCGGCAAAGATCGGGCTGCCAGTACGAGCCGCTAAAGCAATCGCGTCGGAAGGTCGGGCCGACATTGTTTGCACGCCACCGCTAGCGTCACGAATGGTTAGTTCGGCGAAGAACGTTCCGTCCTTGAGATCGGTAACCACCACTCGCTCAAGCGCTGCTCCGAGACCATCGAGAACCTCGGCAAACAGATCATGGGTCATGGGTCGTGCGGTCGGTGTGCCTGACAGAGCCAGGTCGATCGCGTGGGCTTCGGGTCCACCGATGTAGATCGGAACGATCCGACGTTGGCCACCAGTTTCTCGCAACAACAAAATTGGCGTGTTGGTCGGCATTTGAACTCGGACTCCAACGAGTTCCATTTCGATCGTCATAGGTACACAGTAGCTCACATCGCCGAAAGCTATTAACCAACAACGTCAAGAAGTTGACCAAATCTCGATTTATCGACCGCAAAAACAAAAGGGTCTGGCTGAGATTCGAAATACCACCGGCCGATTGGACCCACCAACGCGACCGCTCGCATTTGCTAGCGGGTGAAGTTACCTACTTAGCCTTTGGCGGTTAAGGCCAAATAGACAAGCTTGAACTTGCCGACCTGAACTTCGTCTCCGTCACTCAGAACCGCGGTTTCTACCCGAGTCTGATTCACGTAAGTTCCGTTGAGGCTTCCAGCGTCGGCAACGTGAAACGCCGCACCAACCCGGCTTACTACCGCGTGCCGGCGAGACACAGTGACATCGTCAAGGAAAATATCGCTAGCCGGGTGACGGCCGATCGAAACCTCATCGCTATCGAGCGCAATTCGACTTCCGCGCTTAGGGCCCTTACGAACAACGAACATTCCGAGGGTTCCCTCGGGAAGATCAAGGCCCCCCGTGTCATCTTCATCACCGACGGTGTGAGTCGCAGTTGGGTCATAAGAGATCGTTGGAGCGCTTGGAACCCGCTCTTTCAGAGGCGTTCCGCAGGAGCTACAAAAACGTGCCCCTATCGGATTCTCATAGCCACAGGACGAACAGCCTGAATCCATGCGTTACCCTTCAGTCAGTTTGATGTATGCCTCGGCATCCATCAACGTTTCAAGACTCGTTTGATCAGAAACTTCTATCACACAAATCCAACCCTCACCATATGGGTCGCTATTCAACCGTTCCGGTTCATCGCTGAGATCCGCGTTGACCTCGCAAACCACACCGGCTACAGGTGCATAAATGTCGGACACTGATTTGGTTGACTCAACTTCACTGATCGATTGACCCATCGTTACGGTCGAACCGACTTCCGGTAAATCGACAAAGACTACATCACCGAGCGCATCTTGGGCGTAGTCGGTGATTCCGATGCGGACCTTGTTCGCCTCCTCGCTTTTGATCCACTCATGATCCGAGGAGTACTTGAGATCTTCAGGAGTCTTCATGTCGCTATACACTAGCTCACCGCAGGGACGTATTGCGCCGCCTTCGGCCATCGTTTTTCAAAAAATGACCGTATCCACTCGACTATTCGTGGCGGACACTACCGAGTAAAAGTCGGTTATCGGTTGCGTTCGGCTAGGGCAACCCGGATCATTGGCCCATACTGCACAATGAGCGAGTACCAGCTATATCCAAGTCCAGGAATGGCGAAGATCCAGGCCAACCACCGCAGGACTGGAGCATACGAAAGCGTGCTGGCGGCACCGAGAAACATTGGAAAGGCGAACATGAGCAGGAAGGCTCCAGTCTTGCCTTCCCACGTGACATCGAATGGCTTTACTCCAATAATGCCGAGCAAGATTGCTGTAAGTGCAACGATAGCTTCTCGCCCAAAAGCGAGAATCGCTATCGCAAGTGGAATCGACCCATCAATCACAATTGCTGGAACCGCTACCAGAAACATTAAGCGATCGACTGTGGGATCGAACAATGCACCAAAGTTCGTTCCCTGATCTAGCCGGCGAGCGAGCCAGCCATCGACCCAATCGGTTGCGCCTAGACCTGCCAACAGCCAAGCTGCCGCCGCTCGGTGCTCACGACCGAACAGCAACCAGACGAAGACGGGGATACAGCACAACCGCATCAGCGTAAAAACATTTGGCCAAGTGACTATCTCTGACCGGCTGAACGAAATACCAGCCAAGCCATTTCCATCACGCCCGCTAGAAGTGACCATGCTCAGTCCCCCGATCCGATCCCCGAAATCCCTGGATCAAAATGGGCAACGGGACACATCTCTCAACCCCGAACATAGAGATAGACCCCATTTGGTTCATCAGCCACCTGCTGTACAAATTGCTGTGAAGACATACCTCTATCAAAGGCGTCACGGTCCTCCATGGTTCGATCGGGTATCTCACTTTCCACCACCAGCACGGCCCGGGTAAAGGCCGGAAAGCCCATGTTCACTGCCGAAGGTTGCTGATCTGATTCGAGTGGATAAAGCCAGGGTCGCTCGGCCAGCGCGGCCAATGCAGCCGGTGAAGCTCGGATCGGCACATCCTCGTCAAGCTTGTCGACCGCGTCGGCGACTGCCTCATCTACGGGATCAAGCCGACCCCACTCCCACGGCCGCTCGTATGGCGACGTCAGCGAGGTGCTAGCGAACAACATAACCGCGGCTACCACCAACGTACTTAGCAGACGCACATCGAGGAAGACCCGATCTACTCCCATATTGCCGAGTCGATTTAGCGCGAAGGTAGCGGAAATCATGACAAAGGCCAACAACATCGATGCCCGTTCGGCAAACGCATCTTCAGCTGTGCTTGTCACCAGGTAAAGCCCTGCCAACGGTAGAGATGGCAGAAGATAGCGAAGCGAGAGTAAGGGCAGAAAGATGACGGGCGCCAGAAGCGAAACGACAAGAAGCATATTGTCTTGCACGACAAGGTTCCGCAGCGACTCGACTGGATCACGTAGTGACTGCAGCACAACGTCGCCGAGCCCTTGGCCGCCATAGCCGCTTCGGGTACCGGCACCGGCGTCGCCGACGATCAAGGGCTGCGCGACTAAGAGCAAACCCAGCGACCAGATAAGACCGACTCCCAAAGTCCACAGCCCGGCTCGTCGTTCGCCGTCGCCGAGAACGACAAATCCCCATAGCCCCACCGCTAGACCTAGATCTGCTCGGCAAGCCAGAGCAACTAAAACACAAAGCCAATACCAAACCCACTTTTTGGTCGACCCGAAGTAGGCCAGTCCGACAATGGCAGGAACCGCGATCACTTCTGGATGGAAGTCGTCAATCCCAAGTCGGTGGGTTGCCGGATGTAACGCATAGGCAAGAACCAGAGCCGATGCCGCTCCAACTCGGAGATTGGCTACGTGTCGAGCTAGCCGCCAGATCGGTACCACGGTCAACCCGAGCGCCATCCCTTGGGTGACGATCAGTAGTTTTGTCGGAGCGAAAGCGATGCCTAGCAAGCCCAGCGGATAAAGAATAAACGACCAGTGAAGCTCAAGGACATGCACGTCAGTTCCAAACATCGATGCCCTCGGCACATACCCTTCACCGATCAACCAGACCGCTTGGCTGTAACCAGCGAGGTCGACACCGCTATCGAACCCGGCGAGCCGATCAAGTCCGAGTCGAATAATGTACGCGCTAAGCAGGAATCCGACGATAGTTGGAATCCAGCGATCTCCAATCCCACCCTCGAGGCGTGCTTGAGCCCGTATAAGCGATCGCCGGACCCGACGTTGGATCGATACCTCGCTCATGACCAGCGGCACCCAGGTTGTTCCAGCGAGACGCTACGCACCGACGGCCCCTTCGTCTATCTCGACCAAGGCCCGATTGTTGTTGGCAACACTATTAACCGCAGTTGAAACGGGATGGGTCACTAAGAGATCATCAGGCGCCGGTTGGAGTAGTGACATCAGATACTCATCGGTGGTTTGTTCGGCCAGCCAGTTGTCCCATGCCTTAGGGGCAACCAAGACGGGCATACGGTTGTGGATCGGCGCCATTGTTCCGTTCGGTCTACACGTCAAGATTGTAAATGTCTCGACTGCTGGTCTGCTTTCATCGCGAGATCCGTCGTCGTCGTTATTCCACCATCGCTCCCACAACCCAGCAAACACGACTGGCTCACCATCAGCGCGCTGAATATAGTGAGGCTGTTTAACTTTTTGACCTTGCACCTGGGCCCATTCGTAGAAACCGTCAGCAGGCACAAGACATCGGCGGCGGGCGAACGCCTTCTTGAACGCTGGTTTCTCAAGAACAGTTTCTGCTCGGGCGTTGATCATCTTCGAGCCAATCTTGAGGTCTTTGGCCCAGAATGGGACCAAACCCCACCGAAGAGGACTGAGCTGGCGAACGGCGACACCATCTGAATTCTCAGCCTTGCGTACGACATATACCTCGCTAGTCGGAGCCACGTTGTAGCTAGGCTCTATCGGTTGATCAGGTAGCTCCGCGCCAAAGTATCGGGCTAGCTCATCAGGAGGAGATGCAGAGACAAAGCGGCCGCACATTGCTATGCACGGTACTCGATTCCGGAGTCAATAGCCGGGTTAACCAAGACCTGCTCACTAAAGTAACTAGGTCGAACAATCTTTAGAATGAGAGCATGACAACGATCTTCACTCGGATAATGGATGGCGAAATCCCGTCTCGGATGATTTGGGAGGATGATCAATGCGTTTCGCTCCTTGACGTTCGGCCCCTCACCCCAGGCCACGCCCTAGTTGTCCCTCGCCGAGAAATCGATCAATGGACCGATCTAGGCAGTGAAGAAGCTGCTCATCTTATGCGAGTTGCCCAAATTGTTGGTGCCGCCCAAAAAGAGATCTTCTCGGCGGCTCGTGTTGGCCTGATGATCGCCGGATTTGAAGTCCCGCACGCCCACGTTCACGTTTTCCCAGTCAACGCCATGTCGGACTTTAATTTCGCTCAAGCCAACACCAATCCGGACCAAGACGAGCTCGACGCCCATCTAGCAATGCTGAAGGCCAAGCTAAGAGACGATGGGCACGCCGAGGCAGCAGCCGGCTAGACGCGTAATCCTGATTATTGATACGTCATTTGAGCCGTGCCAAGTCCTGGGTTCGTTCGCTACGACATCGTGGTCCTGAAGAACTTCCGCACGTCGTCGACAAAGGCTTCCGGCTGTTCCAAAGCAGCAAAGTGTCCGCCCTTGGCCATATCAGTCCAGTGAGTAATGTTGTAGCCAACTTCGCACCATCGACGGGGCGCTTGAATAATCTCTTTGGGAAACGATGCGACACCAGTCGGGATTTCCACTCGAGTTCCCTGCCCGAACGTGCCGAAACTCTCCCAGTACAGACGACCCGATGAACCTCCTGTTTTGGTCAACCAGTACAACATCACGTTGTCTAGGAGCTGATCTTTGCTGAGCACATTTTCTGGGTGACCATCGCAGTCCATCCAGGACCAGAACTTCTCAACGATCCAAGCCATTTGCCCAACTGGCGAATCAACCAACGCATACGCCAACGTTTGCGGTCGGGTACTTTGCTGTTTGGAGTAGCCCGAGTCCCAGTCTTGATAATATTGGAGTCGCTCGAGGGCTCGCCGCTCCTCAGCAGTCGGATTCTCAAGCGCTTGGGCATCGGGACGACCACGCGGCATATTGGTGTGGATTGCAGCACACCCACCGCCCCGCCCGCTACCAAGGCGACCGATCTCAGTGGTGACCATGGCGCCCCAATCGCCACCCTGGGCCCCATAGGCCTCGTACCCGAGCCCAATCATTAGCTCGTCCCAGGCCCGAGCTATTCGCTCTACTCCCCAGCCGGTTCGGGACGGCTTCGCTGAAAAGCCGAACCCCGGGAGTGACGGGCATACAACGTGGAAAGCGTCGGCGGCGTCGCCGCCATATCTAGTCGGGTCGGTGAGAGGTCGAATCACATTTGAAAATTCTGCGACCGAACCAGGCCAGCCGTGGGTGAGAACAAGTGGTGTTGCCGATTCGTGAGGCGACCTCTGGTGGATGAAGTGAATTGCCAACTTGTCGGCTGGCTCACCCCCTGCGTCGTTGGCGTTCCCACCGCTAAGTTCGGCTGTGTAGTGATCAAACTGGTTCAGGAGCACTTCTCGCGATCGCCAGTCATAGGAATTCTCCCAATAATGTGCGAGCTCACGCACATAGCTCAGCGGTATCCCCTGCGACCAATCGTCGACCGTCTCCGCTTCAGGCCATCGAGTGGCGCTTAGGCGCCGTTGAAGATCGGCCAATTCATCGTCATTAAACCCGACTGAATAAGGGATAACAGAGAACACATCGACTCCTGGGTATCGCCGTTCGGTTCCGGACGAACTCTGTTATCTTCGCCCATGTGGACCCAGTTCGTCGAGATGAGGCAATCTCCTACCAGCCAGGTGGAGCCAAAAGATTGATTTTCTCGCGGTTTCTAGCAACAATCACCGTCTAGCACCAACAAGCGACGCCTAGAATCGGCTACCGTTACGTCTGGACGTTTTTCTGGGCGCCAAGATCCACGAGCTAGGCGTATTAGGGCCCAAATGACTGAGCTTTTCGAGAACATCGTACGTGTTTTGGCCAGTGAACAAAGCAGTCGCGCCCTAGCCGACGAATTTCGAATTGAGTCGGCCGAAGCGGCAGGCAGTGCAGCTGAGTTGTGCATCCCGGTTGTGCTCGTCAATCTCAGCCGGGTCGCAAACGATCCGATCACTATCGGGCCGCTCATGTCTGCGTTGCGTTCGGTCGAAACCGCGGGCCTTGCCACCCCTGGGCCGACTATCCAAGCTGGGCTCTATGAACCGTTCGGATCCGAACTTGTTCAGATACTGCTCGGCAGTCGTCGAGAAAAAGTCGCAGGTGTTGTCGCAGCCGGCGCCGGTATAAGCGAACGCAGCGCTCAGTGGCTACTGTCCCCCGTTGCTTGGGCCGTAATGGCATCAATAGCGGAACGATATGGAAATAGGTTGGCCGAGCAGTCGCTAATAGCCATCCTCAAGCAAGAATACCTTGCTCTTTTGGATGGAGGTTGGGAACCATGGTTAGAAGCAACCGGTGATACCGCAATAGCGGCCAATACTGATGAGCATCGAGCTATTCAAGCGGCGGCCCAAGACACCGCAGCCGAGAGAATCCAAACTTTTAGTAAGTATCCTCCTCCAGTCAGACGAGACCAGCGGTTCTCATCGGAGCTAGAAGGATCTCGGGATGCTGGACACAACCAACCACACGTAGATTCAACATCAGGGATTACTTATGGATCCGATGAAGCCAGCGAAGGTTCTTCGGCGAGCCAAGATGACCCGTCGATCCAGCACGGTGGAACTAGCCAACGACTGGGACCAAAGGCGCGTCCGAATCAGGGCGTCGGAGTTGCCGAAGCGGAGCAACGAGGGACGCGGCTACCAATTGTCTTCGGCGTTGTCGTCGCGGCTGCGCTCGGAGCCTTACTTTGGCTGTTCTTGTTCCGAAACGAAGCACCAGATTTGGAAGCCATTGCCTCCACCGACGAGGCCGAAGAGTCAACTGAAGAGACTTCGACCACCGTCGCCCCGGCATCAGCAGAAATCGACGATGACAATGCAAGTAACGATGACAACACGGTAGCCGACGGCGAAACCAACGACGGTATTGTCCAGATCGATGTCCTAATGTCGGATCCACTGGGCCGGACTGAGGCCACTGGAATCGCCGAGATTCGCCTCGACGCCGACAAGGGCGAGATTTGCTACAACGTGACGTCAGACGGACTCGAGGCTCCCTATGACACCCATATCCATATCGGCCCTGCCGATGTAAAAGGTCCAATCGTTGTTGACTTCGGCGCCCGAAATAGTGGCGATATCGGCTGCATTACTGTTCCGGCTACTGAAATCGATGCCATCATCGCCGACCGATCGGGACACTACTACGAGCTTCACGAACCAGAAGGCGAAATCACGATTCGAGCGCAACTGTCAGAGGTCGTCGAAGAAAAGGCAACTCCAACCAACCAGTTCGATCCGACCGGCGGTGGAGCCCGAGCGGTGATCGAGGCCGGGCGGATAACGCTAAGGGGCGACGTTGCTGATCAGGCGACAGTCGATTTTCTAATGCAAGAATTCTCGACTGTAGACTCAAACGAAACCGAATTAGTCAACGAGCTGAGGATCGTTCCGAACTCGCCAGCTCCATCTGGGCTGATCGAAGTCAACGATGAGATATTGTTCGCAGTAGCATCGGCCGAGTTAGATTCAGTCGAGGGTTCTGTCATCGAGGACTTGGCCAACTTGTTCCGAGCTCGCCCCGATTGGACGATGGCGGTCGTTGGTCATACCGACAATACTGGCGCACCGGTCGACAATCTCGAGCTATCGCTTCGCCGAGCCGACGCGGTTCGAGATGCGCTGATTGAGCTTGGAGTCGACGGAGAGAATCTTCGAACTCAAGGAGCTGGAGACACTCAACCGATCTTCAGCAACCAAACTGAGAACGGGCGAGCCCGTAACCGCCGGATCGAGTTTAGGGTTGACCCACCTTCGAGGTAGTAAGCCCCGTTTAAGCCATGTAACCCGGCTTTATTATTAGGCAGTGTTGACCACTCGGAACGCTTCGGCGCGGCGCGGTTTCTCCATACCTCCTTGCTCAGCCAATCGCTCACCCCACTCGCCCATCATCACGTTGAGATCTGATTCTGCATCTCGCTTCGCAACCTGCGATGCGTGCGAGCGAAGGGCGGCGATCTTCTGATCGAAGACATCAGTTATATCGACATATAAGTCAGGCTCGTTTTGAGAAACCCACATCTCCGGGACTGTGTGAGGATCAAAACCCTCATCGAGCAGCTCGGAAGTGAAGGCCCGCGGATTTCGAGCATCCGGGTAGACGGCGCTCATCGTAGCCTCAGCGGTCGCTGTATGGTCAGGGTGAGAGCCATAGGTGCTTTCGAGATTTCGAAACGGCGATTGGGTGATTACGACGTCGGGCCGTTCGATTCTGATAACCCGAGCGATACTGCAGCGCAAAGCCAACGTTGCTTCGACCATTCCATCGGGATAATGCAACCAATGGAGCCTGTCGACCCCCACCTTTGCGGCGGCTGCCGTTTGCTCTGCCTCACGGGTTTTCGCTAATTCCCCGGCGCTCACCGTCATATCATCTTCACCGGCCTCGCCGGATGTAACCAGGCAATAGGCAACGTCGCTTCCTGCCGCCGTTAGCTGGGCGACCGTTCCAGCAACGCCGAAATCGATGTCGTCTGGATGGGCTACAACAACCAAAACCCGCTCAGGGGCTGGTCGCATTCCTTCTGAAGTCAATATTTGTCCTTGCACTACTCCACCGTAGAGCCAACAACCCGAGATTCACCGCTTCCGATCTGGCTTTGCCTCTTAGACCTAAGTGGCATACTGGGAGGGTGACTATTCGATACAAACTCTCCGGTGCTCCGCTTTCGTATGCCATGGCGTTGGTTGACGGGACGGCCGACCACTACAAACGCTTCGGATCCGCACTGTGGTCTGATGACCAGAAAGTAGCGCTTTCATTGAAGGAGCTTGTTTTTCTTCGAAGTTCTGTGGTGAACCGCTGTCCGACTTGACTATCGAGCCATGTTGCCTCGGCGAGGCAACGAGGTGTGAGTGAGGAAGAAATCGATGGAGTCGAGCAACCCGAGGTTTGGGACGATGTGTTCGATGACGAGGCTAGAGCGGTTCTGCGCTTAGCCGATGCGTTGTGCGGTGACTCCTCGAACATACCCGAAGACTTGGTCGGTGAACTTCGAACGCTGTTCGGTGAGCAAGATTTGGCCGAGCTCATCTTGGTTTGTGGCCAGGCTAATCTGAACAACCGGGCTGGAAACGCGGCTAAGCAGCTACTGGGCTAACTCGCTGTTGAGCCGGCCTCGATTGTCGTCGCATCAGGCAAAGGTCTACCGCCATCGGCTCGAAAGGCCCATAACCCAGCTGCAACTACGACAGCGCTTCCGACGAGCGTTAGGGCATCGGGAACATCTCGGAAAATTACGATCTGCAAAATAATGGAGAAAACGACGATCGAATACCGAAAAGGCGCACTGAAGCTGAGGTCGCCGATGCGAACGGTGGCCACGCTAGCCACATAGCCAACGGTAAGAAATATCCCGGCTATTAGCAGCTGGAGTCCGGGCCAAATACTGATTGGCTTCCACCCTTGCACCATCGACAAAACCAAACCCATCGTAGTGATGGCAAAGCCAGTCAGAAGCGCTATCAATTGGGTCGGAGCCGAAGGGTCGATACGTCGAGTTGCTAACTCCCGCACCACGATAAAAGCAATCGTTGCGAATCCAAGCAAATACCACGGGCTGAATGATTCAGCACCTGGTTTAACCACCAGGAGAACTCCTATGAATCCTACGAAGACCGCTACAGCTCGCTGGGCGCTCACTGGTTCGCGGAGCATACGAGCAGCGACGAATACCACCACAATCGGAACAACTTGGAGAACAGCAGTGAGGCCAGCTAACGGAAGGCGAGCCAGGGCGCTCAAATAACAGATCGTTCCAAGGGTCTCACAAATCAGCCGAACGACGACAGGAGTCGAGAAGTGTTTCGACAACTGAGGGAGTGTCCCGGCCCGGAAGTTGAGTCCGAACAGGATAAGGCAAACCCAGCTGCCTCTGAGAAATATCGATTGAAACAGCGGGAGTTCTTCAACCGCCAGTTTGATGAAGGCGTCATTCGTCACGTACCCAGCCATGCCAAGTGTCATCCAGCCGGCACTGGCCACGTTCTCCGCCTTAGTACTCACGTCGGAACGTTATCGTCGACCAATACAATTCGGCACTTCCTAGTGCTGAGTTTTGGGAAGACCGCACCGGGGAACGCCCAGTTGCCGGCGCCAGTGGGCTAGCTACGACAAACGATCGAGAATGCCGTACAAACTCTGAGCGGCTGACTCGTCGGTGCAGTTCTCCTGGGCAAAGGCGAATGCGTTTGCATCAAGCGACTCTCGCAAGCCCCTATCGTTCCACATGGCTTCTATGGCTTCAGCCATAGAAGCTGAATCACCCGGTTTGGTAGTCAAAGCCGTCTTTTCGGGGAAGATGTAGTCTTCAAGTCCTCGACGATCGGTCGTCACAACGGCACGACCATGACGGAAAGCCTCAACGATCGTTATTAGGCCTGCTGCCTCTGCTTGGGTGGTAAGCGGCACAACGTTGACCCGAGCATGGCGGACTAGCCGCCTAATTTCCGGCCTGGGGATTTGTTCTAGCACCGTCACGCACGACGGTATCTCGAGCCCCTTGAGGGCTCCATCGCTAGCCAACACCAACGTCTTGAGGTTTAACTTTTCTACTGCGGCAAAGAAATTGCGATAGTCCCTATAGGCAGAACCAGTAGCGAACACATACGGTTCGTTGATCTGCGTTGGCTCGTCGTACTCGATCGCCCCGCCGTATTGTTGGGGCACGAACTCAAATCGCTCAGACGGGATCCCCAATATCGACGAGTAGGCCGAAATCTCATTTGTTGAGTGGACGACAAAGGTGTCGACCGCTCGAAGCGACGCTTGAGCCACCGTTCGCCGGACGAGCGATTTGATGTTTTCGGTATTGAAAAGCCAAGCGACTAGAGGTCGATCGCTCCGACTAACTACCTTCATCAGCCCGGCTGCCGCGGCCAGTTGCGGGAAAACAGTGATGACCCCGCTGTCTGTTTGGCGAAACCCTGTATACGCCTGGCGAGCGGTATCTATCCAATCTGAAAAACCGTCGGTTCCGCCGCCCGATTGATGCCAATTTCGTTGCTTGCGAGCGCGAGGAACCAGGTCGAACGTGTGGTTCGGTGAATCAACCGCATCGATAATCCAGCGGTCAGAGGCTGTCTCGAAGTAGGGCGCTATCACCTGCCAACTCGCAGGCGCGTTTCGAACAGATTGATCAGCTCTATCAAGAGGTTGCCTAACATCCCCCTCGCCGAAAAGATCGCCTTTGGAACCACCGTGCCTCATCAGTTGACACCATATCATGGGTTTGAACCAAGAATAATCGGCTACCACGGCCGTCTCACGGCGGCGATGGCCGTTTCTGATCCTTGCAGTCTCGGTTATCTCACCAACTGAGATCGACCAAATGTGGAGACAAGCCAGTTTTGCTCGAATTGCTTAGTTCCGGTGACCCAGGCCAAGCCAGCAAATTGCCTAAGACTACGAGATCGAGTGAATTCCCCGGTCAGATTCCGTCGTCAAGTTGGAACCTTCTGCCTCACTTTTGGACGCCCCATTTCCGCTGTTGGGCCGTTTCGCTAATCCGGCTATCTCAACCATTAACAAGACCAGGAAGAACTGCGCCACGCTTAAACCAGCCATTGTGGCTCCGCCCGCCGTGCCAGCGTGAAAACTGATGGTCAGGCCGGCGACAACAGCGACCGCTCCGAACAACATCGAAATAATCATCATGACTGGGATGCGTCTCGTGACCAACGACGCAGTTGCTGGGGGGCCAACGATTAGTCCGAAGACGAGTAACGTACCGACGGCCTGGAAGCTAGCGACGATGCTCAAAGCCAAGAGAACCATCATCACAAGGTGCGCGAGGCGGGGTCGCAGGCCGAGCGTTTCGGCCTTCATCGGGTTGAACGTTAGGGCTAGAAATGGCCGATAGGCCAAGATGGAGATTCCGACAACAAGTGCTGTGACTACGAGCTGAAGGGCGATGTCATCACTAGTAACTCCCAAGATGTCGCCGAACAGCAGCGATGAGACTTCGGTTGCGAACGATCGAGCCTTCGACACGATCACAATTCCCAGTGACAACATGCCCACGAACAGCAGTCCGATTCCTGTGTCTTCTCGAACCGTTGAACGTGATGAAACCAGTGTGACCAGACCAGCCATCACGGCCGCCGCTAGCAACGCACCAACCACCGGGCTAAATCCAATTAGGGTGGCCAACGCGATACCCGGGATCACACCATGAGCTAAGGCATCCCCAAGGAAGGCCAGCCCCCGCAGAACCACCCAGGTGCCGATCAAAGACGTGGCCACGACAGCCAGAAGCCCAGCCCAAAGGGCCCGCTGCATAAACAATGGCTCGAATGCTTCGATCACGCCGCAACTCTACCGGCTTAGAGGAAAATCAGAATGATTCTCGATATCGTATTTTCTTGTGCCCGACTGCATCCGACTAGACAACTTGACCGTTCAGTACGGGGATGTCGTTGCCCTCGACAGCGTGACAGCAGAGGTTCCTCATGGAGCGTCATTGGCCATCATTGGACCTAACGGCTCGGGGAAATCAACCTTACTTAAGCTCATAGCCGGCATACTTCGGCCGGCTGCGGGGACGTTCGACTCCGATGGCTGCGCCGTAGCGATTGTCTTGCAGTCGACAGACGTTGATCGCAATGTCCCTTTGACCGTTCGTGACACCGTAACAATGGCACGGTTCCCCGGCGTCGGCCTTCTACGACGGCTACAGCCAAACGATCACCAGGCGATAGCAAGCGCTCTGCGAGCGCTCGGGCTCGAGAATCTCGCTGATAAGCAGATCCACCATTTGTCCGGAGGGCAACGGCAACGAGCCTTTGTAGCCCAAGGTATTGCTCAGGATGCAGCGATCCTTCTGCTCGACGAGCCGCTCACAGGACTCGACGTCGGCTCGCGGTCACTAATAAACAACGCGTTAGACGAGGCCAAGTCGGCCGGCAGAACAACAGTCATGACGACCCACAGTTTTGCCGAGGCTGAACGCTGTGACTTGGTTATGCTGCTCGCTCAGCAATGTATTGCCTTTGGCCCACCAGCTGAAGTGCTGACCGAGTCCAACCTACAGAACGCTTTTGGAGGCCGATTCGTTAAAGTCGGCAACACAATGGTACTTGACGACCCCCACCACGATCATGCCCACTGACGACCTCGACCGGCTAAATGCCCAGGCCGCCAAACTATTAACGGCCCACGCCCATCGATTTACAACTGCCCGGCAACACATTGTGGCCGCTCTCCATGAAGCTGACTCACCGTTGACGATTCTTCAGCTCCTCGACGCCGGAGAGGGCTTGGTCCAGTCCACAACCTATAGAAATCTCGTTGTCTTAGAAGACGCCGGTGTGGTGACACGAGTTATCACGCCTGATGACCATGCCCGCTATGAACTCGACGAGCACCTAACTCACCATCATCATCACCTAATTTGCAACGACTGCGGCGATGTGAAGGACTTTGAGCTCTCCGACAACTTGGAGAATAAGTTGGACGGAGAGCTTCAAGAGGCCGGACGTACCGCTGGCTTTCGCATAGAGCGACACAGTCTCGATTTGTTCGGTACCTGCAAAAGCTGTTCGTAAAAACAACCTGGCTTGGCTTACCCAAGTGCGTCGACGATTCGTGTCGCATTGGTCCGCATCATGTCAAGGTAGGTTGCCGCCTCCGAGTCAGGTTGCCCTAAAGACTCAGCATAGAGCTCGACCACGGCAACGTCGTTGCCAACTTCGGCCGCTAACGTGTCAACCAATTCAGAAGAAGACGACGTCTCCGTGAAGATAGCAGGCACTCCCTCAGCTTCAATCGTGTCGGCCAGGTTGGCCAGATCATTTGCGCTGGCGCTTCCGACAGTGGTGCCCGTCGGAATCGCAGCGCCTACAAATTCGAAGTCGTAGCGTTCGGCGAAGTAGCTAAAGACATCATGATTCATAACGAGAATTCGATCCTCTACTGGCACTTCAGCGACTAGCTCGCTAACTTCAGCGTCGAGCGCTTCAAGCTCACCTTCATAGGTAGCGACCGAATCCGCTAGTAGGTCAGCGTTTAGTCCGGCAACTTCGTCGATCAGGAACGATTCAATGCCGTTAACCGCATCGGCCATCCGAGCAGGATCGGTAAAGAAGTGCGGGTCGACCCCGTCGTGGCCATGCTCATCGTCACCATGCTCATCGTCACTATGCTCATCGTCACCATCGTCGTCGTGACCCTCATCATCATGACCCTCATCATCGAAGTTGATCGTCGAGACCGCTTCGAGGGACCGAAACGTTGGAACCCCAGCTTGTTCGGCTGAATCAATAACATCGAGCAGCCCCTCCTCGAACCCGCCACCATTGATTATTAATGCGTCGGCATTTAGCAGTTGATCTACTTGCTGGGCTGATGGCTGGAAGTCATGGGGGTCGGCACCGACCGGCATGATCGTTACAACGTTGGCTTGCTCACCGACCATTTCTGCCACAACGTCACCGAGAATATTGGTAGTGGCGACAATCGTAGGGAGGTCTGCTTGATCTGAACCAGCCTCAGTCGGTTCCTCAGTTCCACAACCGGAAGCGACGACTATCAGCGTTACTGCCAGAACCAATATCGAGAGTGCTCGCTCAGCCATCCCGCTTTCCCGCTTATACATGGCGAATCTCCGTAGTGTCTGAGCCATTAGCTCCATCGTAACGATAATGAGAATCAATATCGACATCTGTTGTCGGAGTCGAGACTAGCCATCCATCTGCTCAGTACCAACCTGACTGGAACAGGTGATGATCTCAGACGAGATTTCTGGGCTGGGCTTTTTCGTTTGGTGACAAATCACCGGCATCAAGCATCTCGAGAGTTCGTTCCAATTTTGGGTTCCATCCAGCTCGGTGTCGTACCTGCGGATCGGGATCGTTGACCAGCTGGGCGAGCAGTTCATCCGAGAGCGACGCATTACCAGCCAAACTCACTCGCACCTCAGCCCATGGCGAGCGGACCAAGCGCTGAGCGGCAGCATGAACGATCTTGGGCTCTGCTGCGACTCCCCTAGCTGCTCTCATGCCACAGTGATCGACCATGATCAACCGCACCTCGTCAGCGCCCAGCTCAAAGGTACTTTCAATGAACCGGGTCGCTCCGTCATGACAGACTAGATGATCAGCAAGCCAGTCAGCGACAAACCCGATAGCCAGATCACGCTCAATTGGAAGTTCACCACTTTTGGCCACCTCGCAAGCGGACCGGAACCGTCGATAGCGAGGCTGCGCTGTCAACAATTCAGTCATTCGAATCAAGCGAGTTCGCCACCGGATCTCCGGCTTAGGGGCGGCTAGCAATGACCACTCCATGGAATGACTCACAAAACGTATCGATATCAACTTGGACGCACCGGGTCGCTCCCCACGAATAGGTTCCGAACTGAATCTCATTTCCCTCGATGAAAGGTCCAAGAGTCAAAGGGAGCCAGTGGTCGTAATGATGACGGTCTTCGCCTCCCCAGAGCAGCGGGTTCGCTTCGACCTGCAGGAAAGCATGACCTCCACTACTCACAACTTCTCCGGCACGACGGATCGCCGCCATTTCTCCTCCGGTTTCGGTCGAGATATCTTGAACCTCGGTCATTCCAAGCAGTTGTCTACTCCAGTCCATCATGGCCCCCGACAGCGATGAACCCCGTAGGCCGCCAAGCAGATGAGAACGGACCCGTAGCACAGCATTCGCGTTGTTTCGAAGGCTTGCCGCGAACATCCAATCGACCGCCGCCATCCCGCCCCCGATGTTGTCTTCACGTAAACCTCTAGGCACATCGATCGTGTTTCCAATCAATGGGAGGTAGCCCGTCTCGAACAGTTCCCGAGCCAATTGGGCGTACCGAGCTGGGTTGGCTCTTGCCAGCTCGTACACAACAACGGTCGGGCCGCACAGCGGGGCCTGCGCCTGATCGATTATCTCAGGGTTCTCTAAACGCGCCTCGATTTGAGACTTGAACAAGCTACTGGAGATATGAGTCCAGACGCCAGGGCTGGTTGATCGGTTCAATCCGGCCCACGCGATTTCTTGAGCCGATCGACTGTCATCAGAGACGGTATAGGCCATCTCGTAGTGAGCGCCATCGAGAACAAAAGCGACTCCGCCCGGTCCAGTACTAGCGTCGATCCGTACGGTACCGAGATGATCATCGGTACGTCGATCCTCGTCCCATAAGCGAACCGAGACAGTTTCAGCGAACGAGATCTCGCGATTAAGCTCCCAGATATCTCCCTCCGATAGGTTCCTGCGGAGCGAGTAGATTGGCTCGTCGTCGGGAGTAATATCGAGTCGACAATCGTCGTATCGCCGGTCCTCGGTCTCGTAGCAATGCAGAGTTTGTATCGAAATGACAGGCATGAGTACTCTCCCCTGGGTGAGGCGGAGTCGGGCAACCCAACCAGCAACGCACCGGTTGGGAATACAGACCTATGAGAGACGAGTTTGATACAACGGTGAGCAAACCTTCGACGGTAGGACCTAGATAAGTCCGCGTCGGCGGATTGGGTTCGCTCGATGACCGTAGGCCCCAGACCCAGACCCAGACCCAGTTAGGCATTCTTGCCTCCAGTCGGGTAGGGCCAAACGCCCGACCGATCAAACGGGTGCCTACCGATCGATCGATCCGGTCGAGGTAGTACACGCAGATTCGCCGCTTTGCGTCGACGGAGTTTGCGTCGGGCTGGGGAGATTCGAACTCCCGACCTCTTGACCCCCAGTCAAGCGCGCTAACCAAGCTGCGCCACAGCCCGTCGGTTCAAACAGTGAAGTTTAGGATCACATTTACACCTTACCCTCCCCTGATTGTGGTCCGCATTCTTTGTCAGAAAAGCATCGACGATTCAAGCGAAACATCATTGTCAGCTTTCGCTCGCATCAATTTACTCATGGCAAAGCGGCAGGCATTAGACCTATCTGCCACCGTGCATTTTGCTCCTTCAGTTTTTTGGGACCTCAGTCGAAATTCTGTTGCTGGCTAGCTGCTGGCGAAAACACCATCAGCACACGTTTGGAACAGTTCTATTGATCTCCCGAGTCTCTACTTTCGCTAAGTTGCCCGTTCGGGTTCTGATTGCTCTAATCGCGACCGTTCAAGTGGCCGCTCTGTCCACTTCTGCTGCCGCGATGCCAGAAGATCAGATCGCTGGCTGCGCAGTCACAGGGCCATCGCTAACCTTCGAATACATCAAAAACGACCCTGAGGCCTCTCAGGCTTGGCGCTTGTACGAGTCAATGTTTAATCGAGAGCCCGACCAAAAGGGTTTAGACTTCTGGTCGGCGACGCTTGAGGCTGGAACTTCCCTGGAAGAGGTTGCTGAGTTTTTTGCATCGAGTCAGGAGTTCGACACTAGGTATGGCAATGCTTCGAACGCTACGTTTATGAACGCAATCTACCGAAACGTTCTCTGCCGCACGCCGGACGCTAGCGGGCAGTCTTACTGGCTTGGCCAGTTGGACTCGGGACGCCTTTCTCGTGGTGACGTGCTCGCATACTTCTCCGAGTCGTCCGAACACCTAGCCAAAACCGGTACTTGCAACGGCCGCTTCCATCCAGAAGTTGCGTGCTCACCGCGAGTCCGAGAAGTCACTCAACCAACCACAACCCCGACAACCACAGCCACCCCAACCACCTCAACGCCATCAACAACCGCAACCACCACAGCCCGACCAACCACAACCACCACAACCCGACCAACAACCACCCCAACCACCACAGCCCGACCAACCACAACCACCCCAACCACCACAGCCCGACCAACAACCACCCCAACCACCACAGCCACCACGACGCTGTCTACAACTGCATCGACCGCTGGGACAGCAACAATCCCGACTACAACCACACCGGCTCATACCACCCCAACCGTTTCTACCACCACTTCGGAAGGTCAGGCCCCATTAGGATTGGCCCGACCTGACGCTGTGACCAATTTGCATGTCGTTCAGGTCACTAGCGATTCGGTTGAGATCGGATGGGATTTGCCCGTAGATCCTAAGCGGGTTTCATTTGACGTATTCGTAAACGACTCATACAAAAGCTGGATCGCCAGCCCGACCGTCACTAGTTTCGTGTTTCACGGTCTCGATCCAGACACGAATTACACCTTCGGCATCACCGCCGTGGGCGACCCATCACAGCCGTTCGAAGATCAGCACTACTCGCCTCGAGCTCGTGTCAATGGCACGACGATCAACAGCGTGGTTTCACCGTCTCCTGCCAACGGACGAACCCTTGTGTGGGGCGACGACTTCAATAGCTTCGATTCATCCGTGTGGTCGAAAGAGTACAGCACCTACGGAGACGGAAACAACGAGCTTCAATGCTATCGACCAGAGAACGTCTCAGTGACGAACGGCAAGCTGGTTTTGTCGGCCGTCGAAGAAACGTATACCTGTGCAAGTGGGTTCACTCGCCACGTGACGTCAGGGATGGTTCGTTCTCAGGGTGTACGTTTCGAGCCAGGCCAGACGATTGAGTTCAGAATCAAGTTAAACCCAGTCAACCGAGACGAGCAGTCTGGCTTGTTCCCAGCCGTGTGGGCTTCTTCTTGGAACGGCGGGGGTTGGCCGACTGGCGGCGAGTTCGATTTCTTCGAGTACTTCGGCCGCACAGAGCAGGCGAATGCAGCTATTCACTACAGCAATGAGTCAACCAGGACCCACGAGCACATGTCTACCCAAATCAACTACACCGAGCAGACAAAGTTCTCGGATGACTGGCATGTGGTTGAATTCACCTGGGGAGAATATCTCACGTGGAAGATGGATGGCGTAGTAACGTCTTCGCTTCTTGCTTCGGGTGTACCGGCGTACGACAATCCGTTTTTGGATACGTCCCACGATGTCACTCAGCTGAAGATCAACTTCGCTCTTGGCGGCGACTGGACTGGACCGCTCGACAACGGTGCAATCGATCCATACGGCAATACAACGTTCGAGATGGACTACATAAGAATCTACGAGGGGTAACCAAACCAACCGTTCGACCAATAAACGATCAGACCGACATACTTAGCTCGACGGCAGATCCCACACCCGGACATAATCGACCAACATCGTCGATGGTGCGTCGATTCCGAAATCGTCTCGAACTCCATTGTTTAGGATGACATAGTGAGGGCTGTTACTTACGCCTTCGGTGTGAGTCGCTGCCAGTTTTCCGTTGTAGTAGACGGTAATTTTTCCTGGTTCCCATTTGGCAGCGAAGGTATTCCAACCTCCAGCGCTAGCTACCGGCGGACAGGTTTTTTTATGTCGATGATTAGTCCGACTACCCCAATGGTAGGTGAAGCACGGGACTCGGGCGCCCAAACCTTCCATGATGTCGATTTCCCCGGTCCGAGGCCAGTCTTGTCCAGTTGTCCAGAACGCTGGCCAGTTTTGAACCGCAGATGCTGTCCCTGGAATGTAGATTCGGGCCTCGCTGTAGCCATGGGTGAAATTGAAGGTCTTTCGGCTGTTTATGAGTCCGGAAACGTAGTTGGCCTGTGACCCATTCTTGAGAATGCAGGCTCGATTGTTCTCAGCTTGGGCCTTAAGTCGCAAGCTGCCCCCGGAAACGCTTACCTGCTTTGGGTGGTAACAACCATCTTCCAGATCGTTTACCGGTTTCGTATACGAGCTGTCAGAGAACCATGCGGACTCCCACTTGGAACGGTCAAGCGAGGAACCGTTGAACTCGTCAGAAAACTTCAAGTTCCATGACCCCGACTGCCCCACTGGTGTCGGCCCGCTCGGCGCCGCGGTAGTAACGGTTTCGGGCGGTTCCGAAGTAGGAGGTTTAGACGTTGTCGGCGGCTTCGTAATCGGCGGTTTAGAAGTTGTAGGCAGTCTCGTAGTCGGCGGTTTAGAAGTAGTCGGCGGTTTCAAAGTGGTCGAAGTAGTCGACGGTTTCGAAGTCGCTACCGCACTTGTCGTCGGCGCTGCTGTCACGACCGATCGGCGGGTCGTTGTTGGACGAGAAGTCGTTGCTGATTGTCTTGTCGTTACCTCAGCCGGCGAGGAACCTCGACTCGAAGACTCCTTAACCAAACTTGTGGAGCTACTCAAAGAAGTTGAAGTTGGCTCTCCGTCCACCAGAAAGGTCGAATCTCCAACAACTGAATTTGAAGCAACGCCGGTGCTCATTTGAGGTGTGGTCGGACCACCAGCAGTTGCACTATCGGGCGGTCGCTGAACTTTGGCGCCAGATGACCCGTCATCCGTTTGCGGTGCGGACGTGTCGGCGCCAGTGGCGTTATCCAGGCCAGCGCCAGACTTCAGGTCTACTTCAATGACGCTCGCGTCTACCAGCGACACCGACCCATCAGCGGTATCGGATTGACGGGCGAAGAGAGCGCCATCTGGACTTGCCACTTCCGTCGAGTCGACGCCTCGCAGCCTAGGCACCACGATCATTGCGACCAACAAGCTCAGGATGACAAAAGCCGTCAGCAGCCACAATTTGTTAGATCCAATGCGCATGACTATGCCCTTGTTCGAAGTGATATCAACACTTCTTAGTCGCACTTGGCCGACCGAACGTCTCAAAAAGAAAAAGGAGTTCTACAGATATGTGTTCATATTTGAATCACTGTTCGACGTAGCAATCGAACAAACCGGTACTAGCCGAACAACCAGCCCAAACCTTGCACGACGCGGTAAACCAAGTAGCCAACCACAGCTACAAGCGTTAACCAAAAATGCCATGGCACTTTGGCTTCCAAATCGTTTTTCTTATCGGCCATATCGACATCTGACGAGCACGTAGGGCAGGCCCCCTCAGCCGAAACCGAATTTGGAGCCAAGTAGACGTCGCAGGAATCGCACCAGGGCACTAGCTTCGACCTTGATCGTCAACGGTGATTTCCATCTGGCCGATCATAGAGACCAGCCACGGTATATCTGCTCCGCACCCCCCACTTTGTAACCAATATTGGCCAAAATTGGTGCTAACTGCGGCGAAGAACCAGTACGGCCACGTCGTCGGCAATCGGTCCTCCGGCAAAGTCCCGGGCGGCCTCCACCAACACTTTGGTAAGAACATCAGGTGACGCAGTCGGATCCCGGCGGATCATGCTGGCAACGCCATCTTCGCCGAACAAGGCATCCCCGTTTCGAGCTTCGGCCAGTCCGTCGGTATAAAGCACGGCCACGTCGTCCATTTCCCAGGCCACTTCCCGCGAATGGTACGGAGCCCTAGGATCGAGCATAAGAATGGGCCCAGTCGCTACGAGCGGGAGGACCTCGCGCCCGTGCCAAACGAAGGCAGCCGGGTGACCGGCCGATGAATATCGAACCGTTCCAGCTTCGGGATCGAAAACTAAGACACACAGCGAGATGAACTCTTCGCCTCGTTCAAGAACTGACATTTGCGCGTTTAGCTGCTCCAACGCCTGGCCGGGATCTCGATATTGCAACAAGAAGGCCCGCAGCAGGTACTTGGCCTGCAGAGCGGTAATTGACGGCTCGATGCCGTGGCCCGTCACATCACCTATAACCGCTGCTACTCGCTGGTCGTCCACCTTGAACACATCGTAGAAGTCGCCTGCCATTGCACCGCTACCAGCTTGGTAAGCCTGACCGATCTCGAATCCTGGAAGCGATGGCAAATCAGACGGGGCCAATCGGGCCGCCCACTGCAGCGGGGCAAGCTCTTCCTGAGTAAGAACCTCCCGAGCTTTCTTTTCTACGTCGGCTCGTTCGGCCGCGATTCGAGCTACCTCGGTTTGCGAATTCTGCGAAGCCAATGCAAAAGCGGCAGGCACTGCTAGCAGCGATACCGCCACTGATGGCCAAAAGCCCACATCAGCGATGGCAACCACCGTCAAAGCAACGGAAGTCAAGATCGTGATGCTCGCCATTTGAAAGTCGCGTTGGTAATCGTTATTTGCCAAGCGCCAAATGTCAGGATCGATTTGTTCGCCGGCTAAGCGAGCAGCGACCCGCTGGCGTTGGATCGTAGCCCGGACCCAGAAAACGGCAGCAGCAATGCAGACAGCGGCAGCAAGTGCCGGAATTAGCCGTTCCATGCCTTTAGGCTAGCTCGCCTTCGATGCCCGGCGCTGGGCTGAGACTGAACATCCGATCATTTGTGCCTATTTGCGCGGCTTTCAGTATCGCTGAATCGGTGATGATCGAAGAATTTGCGGTCTTGTTAGGCCAAAGTTGCTGATTAGGACCTATTGCGGCGGTGATTGGCGGTCAACCCCCGTCGAGCTGACGGAATAACTCACAACGGTTATTCGCTCCGGAGCCTTGTTCTCATTTTGATTGGCGTAGGGCCAAGGTCGAAGCTCTCGCGGATCTGACGCTCGAGGTAACGCAGGTAGCTGTCGTGAATTGGCCGGTTGACAAACAAGGTAAACGTCGGCGGATCGACCGCGCCTTGCATGGCGTACAGAACCCTCGCCCCAGCAGCAGCAGGTTGTGCTTGCTGAGCTCGACGAATAATTTCGTTCACCTTCCCGGTGGGAATTCGGGTTTGGTAGGCATCAATCGACATACGCAACGACGGCAACAGTTTGCCGACTCCGTTACCGGTTAAGGCCGAAATTCGATGCACTCCCCCTTCAGGCAAAAAGCTCAGTTTGCGAAGTAGCTGATCGGTAAGGTCCTCGCGCTGAGCGGTCGTCATCACATCCGTTTTGTTCAACACAACAACAATCGGACAACCGGCCCCATCAACCCGTTCTGCGAGCCTTTGGTCTTGCTGGGTAACTCCTTCAGATGCATCGATGATCAGCAGAGCAACGTCGGCGCCATCAACTGCCTTTAGCGATCGAACTACTGAGTAGTACTCAGTATCTTCAGAAATTCTTGCTTTTCGGCGCATTCCAGCCGTGTCGAGGAATCGGACCGGACCGATCTCAGTATCGACCACAGTATCAACGGTGTCCCGTGTGGTGCCTGGCATGTCGTGAACGACTGAGCGCTCCTCACCGATCAGCCGATTGAACAACGTTGATTTGCCAACGTTCGGCCGCCCGACCAGAGCGATACTGAAAATTCGTTCAGGTTCTTCTTCGACATCGGCCTCAGAGATCGCCGGGAGCACAGCACTAACTTCATCCAAAAGATCGGCAACCCCACCCCCATGAATCGAACTGACCGGGAATGGGTCGCCAAGGCCAAGCTTGGTGAACTCCCAAATACTTCCGACTTGTACGTCATCATCAATCTTGTTCGCCACGAGCAGAATCGGCTTGTTAATCGATCGCAGCCATTTGGCGGCCCGCTGGTCTTCCTCAGTAATTCCAATTGTGGCGTCGACGACAAACAGAACGACATCGGCCTCTTCTAGGGCACGATCAGCCTGATCGGAGACTTTGTTTTCAAGCTCGGAACCCGCTGCCAACCATCCGCCAGTGTCGATCAACCGAAACGGCCGGCCTTGCCAATCCGTTTCCACTTCTTTACGGTCACGGGTAACGCCTGGGCGTTCTTCAACGATCGCTTCTCGCCGTCCGAGGATCCGATTCATCAGCGTCGACTTGCCGACGTTGGGTCGACCTACGATTACTACTGCTGGCAAGCTAGACATTTGCGCCTTCGGAGTTAGCAGAGCTAACGGTAGAGCTAGCGGTCAGAGCGGATCGTAACGATATTCCGTCCGTGCTAACTACCTCGACGGTGCGAGGCAGGTCGGTAAGAGTGGTGCCGTCCAAAAACTGTCCACCGGAGAGGCAGACATCGGGCAGTAGATATCGATCGCCTTCAGGCTCCAAAGCGAGGACCCGAGACAAATCTTCGCCAACCATCAGGCCAGCTACACCAATGTTGCCGCCAAAGAACTGATTATCTACAACGACTAAGCGAACGTCGTGCCGATCTAGCGAGGAAACGAGTGGCTCAAGAACCTGCGCCCCGTAAGCACTAGTCAAAATCCCGACGGGGCGGTTTCGACTTGGTCGAAGAGACACGGCCTGAACACTCCCGGCCGAAGCCGAAGGGAGGGTCGAGGTATCGTCGTTTTGACCACAGGGTTCGGATGCTAAGCGAGCAGCCCGGTACCCCTCCGCTGGGGCCCCATCGACCCATGAGAAAAATCCAGCAGCCGGAGTAACCGCGTTATCTG
Organism: uncultured Acidimicrobiales bacterium; assembly: GCA_937922805.1. Classification (GTDB taxonomy): domain Bacteria; phylum Actinomycetota; class Acidimicrobiia; order Acidimicrobiales; family SZUA-35; genus JAHELU01. The sequence goes on from CALAJV010000002.1 coordinate 212,039, forward strand.
ACAGTCCGTGAAATTCTTGTTCGAAAGTCCGAGCCATGCCAATGCCATCTTCATGCATGGCAAATCCTTCATAGGTCTCGGCTGACGGAAACGGCAAATCACTCAGCAGGTAGTATTCGTCAGCGGCATAAACCAGACGACGACCCAGAACCTCTAAGAAGGTTTGCTGCCAACTTTCGACTTCGGCCACCACCGCTGCGGCCTCGGCCCGGGTGTGTGGCCTCATGGTTGGTTCGTTCGAATGGTCGCTGACTCCAAGCGGAACTACGGCCAAGGAGGCAAGCTCAGGGTAGTAGTCGAGTACTCCGAGAAGCGTTTCAGCCAGGATTTCTCCATCGTTGACCCCTGGACACACGACAACTTGGCCGTGGACCTCAACCTCAGCATCAAGGAGGGCCCGAAGCCACCGCAGGCTCATGGCGCCGCGGCGATTGCGTAGTAGGTCTGAGCGAACCTCTCGATTTGTGGCATGGATGCTCACGTAGAGCGGGGACAACCCTTCAGTTAAGACTCGTTCGAGGTCGGCTTCGGTGAATCGAGTTAAGGTTGTGAAGTTGCCATAGAGAAATGACAGTCGATAGTCGTCGTCTTTGAGGTAGAGACTCTTCCGCATCCCTTTCGGCAGCTGGTAGATGAAACAGAAGCTGCAATGATTATCGCAAGTCCGAACCTGGTCGAACACCGCAGAGTGAACCTCGATCCCAAGCGGAAGGCCTTCAGCTTTGCTTACCGCGATCGTCCGGTCGAGCCCGCCTCGATCGATTTCGAGCGTGATCTCAGGCTCATCGGTGAGAAGCTGGTATTGGATTACATCCCGAGGTTGTTCGCCGTTAATAGCCTGCACCAGGTCGCCGACCAGGACCCCAGCCAGATCGGCAGGGGAATCAGGCATCACAGAGACGACGCGCGGAAGTTCCACTCTTCAAAGGATACGGCCGAATTGCACTACATCGGCTGCAATTGTTCTCCGGCTTTCCGGATGCCAGCGAACGTGACCCGGGCCACTCACCTGGCCTCTACTCGTGCCTGCGGCTAATTGGCGATACTCTTCGCTCGTGATCGAAGTTCGAGCCATGCAAATAGCGCCAGCAACCCGGCTCGAGGTCAAAGCCGTTGCCACCATTGAGATCAAGACCGGCCACGGAATAACTGGTGACCGTTATGAAAACGCCAAGCACCGCCAGGTGTCGGTGCAATCTCTCGAGGAAATTGCGCTAGCCGAAGATGAGCTCGGCCGCAGTCTTGATGCGGCACTGACTCGGAGAAATATCACCCTTTCAGCTGGGCGTTTCGATCGCACCCCTGGGTCGAAGGTGCAAATCGGGTCAGTAGAACTTGAGGTTGTCAGAGACGCAGCACCATGCAAGTTGTTGGAAGACAACTTGGGCCGTGATGCGAAGCTGGCTCTCCATAAACGAGCTGGTGTCGTTTGCAGGGTTCTGCGCGGTGGAACGGTCCAGTTGGGCGACCAAGTAATCATTTAGCGGAGGCGGCCAAGCACCTCTGGAGCTTTGGTGCCGCCTATCCTGAAGCGTATGGAAATGATCGAGTTCGCCGACGACGAAGTTGTTCCGATCAAAGAACTAGTTGATCTCTACACCGCCGCGGGCTGGATTCGTTCGGCCTCGGACCCTGATCAGCTTGCTAGAGCGGTCGATCGCTCGACGTACGTGGTAACGGCACGAGACGAACACGGCACCCTGATCGGTATGACCCGTTGTCTAAGCGATGATGCGTCAGTCATGTATCTTCAGGAGGTTCTGGTCCACCCTGACCAGGATCGGACAGCCATCGCATCAATCTTGGTTCAGCGATGCCTCACCCACTTCAGTCACGTGGCCCAAAAATTCGCGTTAACCGATGAAGCTGACCTGCCAAGACCCTTTTATGAGAGCATCGGCTTCCGAAACACCGCCGAGCTTGCCTCATTGAACGTCCAAGCATTCATTCAGTTCGACGGCGTCGACGAAATCTAGCCTTTTGGGACATTCCCAGCGATGGAACACCCTAGTTCACGCACCACCAGAGCGGTCCTAGCGTTTACGGCGTGGTCGAAACCTGGAATGTACGAGACACTGAGCCAGTCCCGGTAGGTAACGTGCCGTTCGACGGCTTGCCAGCAACTGTTAACCGCACCGTGTATGTGGTACCAGGCTCCAGGTTAACCGTTCCCCAGAACGATCGACCTTCGTGATAAGGGCCAAAGCATGCGTTGTGGCCGGTGTGACTACCAGCTGATTCTCCGGTTGCTGTTTTGGTGTAAGAGAAGCTGCCACTGCCACAGACTTGATTCGTCGTGTACCCAAACACGATGCTGGTGGGTCCTCGGGACACGATGCTTGGTCCGCTAAGAATTTTGATCGGAGCACTAGCGGCTCGGGTAGTCGGCGCAGCTGTTGTCGGCGCCGCTGTTGTCGGTGCGACTGTCGTTGGGGCCACGGTCGTCGGTCGAGCCGTTGTCGTAGTTCGACGGGTTGTCGTAGTTCGGCGGGTTGTGGTCGGTCGAGCAGTTGTTGTAGTCCAACGGGTTGTGGTTGTTTCGCGAATCGTTGTCTGAGACTGGGTTGTTCTTCGGGTGGTCGTCACCGACGAAGCAGTCGTCGATCGAGTTGTTACTGGTTGGACCGTGGTCGGCTGTCGAGTAACCGTCGTCGGTGAGCGGTCAGCAGTGTCAACCGGCGCAGCAGCAACGGACGAGCGAGTAGTTGGAGACCGGCGAGTGGCGGGCGGCGCAGTTGCAACGGGTGACTTCGGTGACTGTTGCTCGAGTTCGGCTTTCGGTTCACTGGTCAATGGTGAGGCTGGCTTAACCGACCCTGGCGCTTGACCCTGACCAAAGGTAGGCAACCTCGGATCGTCGGTGGCTACAGATGTTGTTGCCTGCTCTGATCCAGAGAAAGCCGATGTTGGCGTCGAATCTGGGACTGACGCGTCCGGGCTGGCAACTGTCGTTTCGTTAGAGCTAGTACCGAGTATCGATATACCGGCAAGGGCCAATAGAACTACTGTGAACACAGCTCCTGCCAGCACATTCAAGTTCGTGAATGGTAACCGGTCGGCAAAGGCCGCAGCTCGAGCTGCTATCCCATCAATGAAAGCAAATGTTCGATCACCGATAATCGCGACTGGTTTTTCTCGACCAGCAAGGCCTGCCAACTCGTCATCATCGTCTTCAATCGACTCGTTGTCGTCATCGATCGGCTCGACGGGCTGGAAAAGCGATTCGTCAATCGCTGGTAACTCATATGGATCTTCGTCATCGTCTACCAATGGCAACAGATTCAGAAGCCTGCTGCGAACTTCCCCAGCAATTGGTCGCTCTTCTGGATCTTTCTCAAGCATCTCATTGACCAGTTGAGAAAGCTCATCTGGTACGCCATGTAGAACTGGCGGTGGATCATCAGCGTGGGCCCGGATAACGCCGAGGGTGCCTCCCTCAGTAAAAGGAGCATGACCGACCAGGAGTTCGAAGATGATAATACCGAGCGCATAAATATCGGCCGGTGATTCCGGGCCGCCTTTGCCGACAGATTCAGGCGCCATGTATAGAGGAGTGCCGATTGTTGTCGATGAGCGAGTTGTTGCATCATCCAACAGACGAGAGATGCCAAAGTCTGAAATCTTGGCGACCCAGCCGTCTTCGGTATCGGCCATTAATATGTTCGGCGGCTTCAAGTCACGGTGGACGACATTAGCTTCATGCGTTGCTTCTAATCCGGCTGCGACATCAGATGCGATCTTTATCGCCAGGCTCGGGGCGATCGCCACCCGTTTCATCATTTGTCGAAGGTCGCCATCGGGAACGAGCTCCATGACAATCGCTAGCTGTTCATCCTCAGCCACGACGTCTAGTACTTCAATTACGTTTTCGTGATCGATCAAGCGAAAAATCTCGCCCTCTTGGATGAACCGGGCGACAGTCTTTTCTTCCGATATCAGCTCTGACTTCAAGATCTTGATGGCGACACGGTCGAGCGAACCGTCATCGACCTGGGCTTCATACACATTGCCCATTGCCCCGCGGCCAATTCGAGCGCCGAGCAGATACTTCGATGCAAATTTCACTTCTTCGGTAGTAGTCACGGGTCTTTCTAGCTTTCTTAGCGAATCGACCAGACAAAGCTACCTAGGCCCCTGTACGCGTGTCACAGAAACCACAGGCAGGTCTTTAAGATTTTGGCGGGCTCCATTTATAGACTCCAAACGGCCAGCAATAGTCGCGAGAATCGATACCGCAACATTATGAAAATCGCAATACCAAGATGATTACGATTCGAAATATCGCGGAAGGCTCGATCTGATCCTCTCTGGAGCCCGCTTTGGCTCTAGTCTGGGCCTTAATGGTTGATCGAGTTCTACTTTGCGCCCCTCGTGGATTCTGTGCTGGTGTCGAAATGGCTATTAAGGCCTTGGCTTGGATGGTTCGAGCCTTCGAACCACCCGTGTACTGCTACCACGAAATTGTCCACAACAAACTAGTCGTCGACCGATTCCGAGACCGCGGAGTCATCTTTATCGATGACATTTCTGAGGCTCCCGAAGGCAAACCAATTATGCTCTCAGCGCACGGTTCAGCCCCCGAGGTAGTTTCTGCGGCCAGACAGCGTGGAAGTTATGTTGTGGATGCTGTCTGCCCGCTCGTCACTAAGGTCCATCATGAGGTCAAGCTTCGAGCTGGCAAGGGATACCAGATCGTATATATCGGTCATGAAGGACATGAGGAAGCGGTCGGCACGATGGCGGTGGCTCCCGAGTCCATTCATCGAGTCGAGTCGGTCGAAGAGGTTGCGGCGCTCCCAGCGTTCACCCAACCAACCGCTCTTCTAGCCCAAACCACGTTGAGTCACCGCGATTGGTCGGACGTCGCTGACGCCGCCCGCGATCGGTTTCCTGAACTATTCACGCCAGCCAAATCTGATCTTTGCTTCGCTACCACTAATCGGCAGTCGGCACTAATGGCAACCGCCGACAGGTGCGACGCTTTTGTTGTAATAGGGTCAGCGAACAGTTCGAATACCAATGCGTTGGCCAAGCTGGCCACCGAAGCGGGATGTGAGCGAGTTTTCCGAGTCAACGGGCCAGATGAACTTCCGGATGATTTGTCGGGAACTGTCGGGCTGACCGCCGGGGCCTCAGCCCCTGAAGACGTCGTCCAATCTGTAATTGAGTATCTAGCGCCCTCATCTGGAGTTGAAGAGGTAAGAATCACAGAAGAAGACGAGTATTTCCCTCCTCCCCGAAACCTCCGTGAGCTTCTCAGCTCAGTGGATATCGTCGCCACCCTTGCCTTAGGTGGCTCAGTCCCCGATCGACCGGCGCTTCACGACCGCAGCATCGGCGCATCTGAGGTATTGGTGACGCTCTAAACGGCCTTACAGCCCGTCATTCTCCCGCCAATATCTGAGCCTGATCGAATAGCTCTTGGAGTCGTTCGCTGAGGTCATCGGAGAGGGTATGGATCGCCGAACGTTTCACTCGCTCCCCTGGTTCACGAACAAGAGGGAGAAGCGGCTCACCGACGACCAACACGATTTTGGATGGCCGAGCATATTTGCGGCCCTTGGGCATTGCTCGTTCTGCTCCCCCGACCCCAACCGGCACTATGGGAACCTCAGCTCGACAGGCGAGAAAGGCAGCCCCTTGCTTCAGCGGTTGAATAAGTGGGCCACTCTGACGAGTGCCTTCCGGGAAAACCACCAACGGTTCTCCGTTCGACAGTAACTCCTCCGCGATTCGCATAGCGGCGCGATCGGTAGCCGAGCGTTCGACTGGAAACCCCCCAGCCGAACGTAGAAACGAACCCAAGATCGGCATCCTAAAGTACGTTTCAGCACCCATGTACCGAAGAACCCGGTCCGAGGCCAGTGATGCCATTGGCGTATCGAGTATCGATCGGTGTCCCCCCGGGGCCAAGATGAAGCCGCCGGTATCTGGAATACTCTCACCGCCGTGAACTTCCACCCGAAGCCAAACTCGAGACGCTGCCGCTAGCAGAGACCGAATTTTCCGATAGGCAAAGCGGGCTCGGCTCGACATAGCCACATCGTGGCTCGTCAACTCCGGTCGGGGAGACGGGCTAGCGCTGCTCATTCGAAGAATCGGAATTAAGGAGCGTTAACAGCTCATCGACCACTTCATCAACCGACAGGTCCGAGGTGTCAAGCACCTGAGCTCCATCCGCTCTGACTAGCGGGTCGTTGGTCCTGTTGCTATCTAGAGCATCTCTTCGGGCCAGGTCAGAAGCGACTGTGTCGTAATCAAGATCGGTTACTTCTCGCGCTCTTCGAGAGGCACGGACTTCCGGCGACGCCGTGAGGTACACCTTGAGTTTGGCCTCCGGAAACACAACCGAGCCGATATCTCGACCCTCTAAAACGCCACCGCCACGACGTCGCGCCCATTCTCGTTGTCGAGAAACTAGCTCGGTTCGCACTTCGGCCACTGACGCAACAGCAGAGACCGCACGTGAGACTTCCGGCCCGCGAATCTGAGTCGTGGCGTCTACTCCGTCAACAACTATTGCTCCCCCTGGCTCCATCGAGAGCGTCATGTTGGTGGCGATTTGAGCAAGCGATTCTTCGTCCTCTGGGTCAATCCCTTTGGCCAACGCTACGAATGTGACCGCCCGATACATGGCCCCAGTGTCGAGATATTCCAACCCGGACGCGGCGGCAAGCCGTTGGGCAACGGTCGATTTTCCTGATCCAGCTGGGCCGTCGATAGCGACAACCACTAGCCCTTGTTCATCGGTCAAGGCGACCTCCCTTCGGTCGAAGCATCTCAACGGCGACCACTAGTCGACATCCCGCACGGTAGGTCGATACTTTCGAGCCATCAGTCCACCAACGAACCGCTCTGATTTGTCAGCATCGACGATAAGCATCATCACACCCTGTCGCCCCTCGCCCGAGTGAGTAATTTCCAGATCCAAAATGTTGACATCCAGCTCGGCGGCCAAGGTAGCAATCGCTGCGATCTCACCAGGACGATCAGGGATCGGTACGGCCAACTCAACAACGTTCTCCGCCTGGCCGTAGCCCACCGGCAGGTTGAGCCGCGCCGTTCGGGCCTGATCTAACACGCCGAGCAACCCCGATCGATCCTGATCGGCGACCAACTTGCGCATCTGTTCGAGAGCCCCAATGAGTTGATCAAGGCTTCCTACTATTGCAGTCTGGTTGGCGACGCAGATGTCTGGCCAAATCGAGGGCCGACCAGCTGAAATCCGGGTCATATCGCGAAAACCACCTGCGGCTAAGCGCAGCAGCGCCCGATGTTCTACCGAACCGCTTTCTGCCAGGTTCATCAGAGCAGCAGCGGTCAAGTGCGGCACGTGGCTCACTTGCGCGACCAGTTCATCGTGAACGTCGGCGGGCAACGCTATAGTCTCGGCGCCCATTGAGCGCACGAAGCTTCGAACCATCGAGAAGGCGCCTTCATCGGTTGACTCGCTCGGAGTCAACACCCACATGGCACCAGCGAAAAGATCTGAGGTCGCTCCCGAGATTCCGTCTTGTTCGGATCCGGCCATTGGATGACCGCCGACGAAACGAGGGCTTAAGATGGCGGAACAAATATCGGCCTTGGTCGAACCAACATCGGAAACCACCCCAGAAGTCCGCTCTAGTGCCATCTCAACTAGCTCAACTATGGACCCGACGGGGGCGGCAACGATCGTTAGGTCAGAATCTGGATCCCAGCCGACTACATCTGCGGCTCCCCGGCGGACAGCTTCGTTTACGGTCTCGGCATCTGCGTCAACGGCCGACACGTGCCAACCATCGTTCTTCATTGCCAATCCGACCGAGCCCCCGATTAGGCCAGTGCCAACAATGGTGGCTCGCCGCTGCGGGCTAGTCACTCGCCATCTCCTGACGGCGTATCAGACCCTAGTTCGTCGCCCTTGGCTGGGAACTCTGCTTGCTCATCCCCTGGCTCGGCCAGGTCAGGCCGTAACGTTGTTGCCCCTCGCAAAAAAACGTGGCGAATGTCTGATTTTTCCAGATCAGTTTCGACGTGAACTAGCAGCCGAATACAGCGCTCGAGCCCTCCGATAGTTGACATCTCCTGAGCACAAAGGAGGGGCACGTCTGTCAATCCGTAAGCCCGAGCCCCAGCGGCCGGGGGCAGCGACATTACGTCGCGGGTTGCGGTAAAGAAAATGCTGATTACGTCGTCCCGATGCAGTCTGTTTCGCTCAAAGATCGTGGATACAAGCTGGATAGTCCGCTCGCGAACCTCAGATGGTTCGTCAAAGTCGATCGTTGTTGCGGCCCGAATCGCGCGTACAGCCATCAGCCGGAGGCTAGCGGGATGGGGATACTGCGCGTTGCAATTGCAGCACTTCTTCAGCGATTAGGGCTCTAACTTTCCCAGGACGGAGTTGCGAATCGACCAAAGGACCAATCCGAGACCGGACCAGACGTAGAACCGGATGGCCGATAGCGTCACACATTCGCCTCACCTGGCGATTCCGGCCCTCATGGATCGTGATGCGCACTAACCCGGGGGAAACCAATGCTGCTTGTGCTGGGGCCGTGACGCCATCCTCTAGTTCAATACCCTCTCGGAGCGAGCGAAGCGCGCCGCGGCTTGGTGATCCCTTAACGTGAGCCAAATACTCCTTTTCGACACCGAAACTTGGATGGGTAAGCCGGTGAGCCAAACCTCCATCGTTCGTTAACAGCAACAGGCCTTCAGTTTCCATGTCCAGGCGACCGACGGGGAACACTCGGGGCGAAGATGGAACTAGATCGATCACTGTTGGTCGACCGTGCGTATCGGCTGCAGTTGTGACAGTACCTGCCGGCTTGTTTAGCAGATAAGTAATAGCGTCAGGCATCGTCGAATACTGTCGGCCATCGACCGCGATATCATCTTCGGGCCCGACCTTGGCTCCCAATTGAACTGTCTCGCCGTTTACCGTAACCCGACCGGCCTCGATCATATCTTCACAGACTCGTCTGCTGCCGATTCCAATCCGGGCTAGAACTTTTTGCACCCGCTCCGGGGACGTCCATTCAGCCGTTGTCGACTCTGTAGGGCTGGCGCTCTCACTAGGCTTAGGATTCGGGATCATCGTCCGCAGAGTTCTCGCCATCAGCACCGGATTCATCTTCCACCGAATCATCGGCAGTAGCGATACTAGCGACGTCAGATGTCTCACCGTCACCAGAATTCGGTGTAGCATCACCAGGCTCCGGCGCATCGTCGGTAGCGACGTCAGGATCTGCAGTATCGCTTGGTTCAGTTTCGCCGGCGCCGGAATCCTCGACCGGGCGTGCTGGTTCAGCCGAGTCAATCTTGAGCGTCTCTTCCAGAGCCTCGAGGACCTCTGCCGATGGAACGAATTCTCCGAGCGAGGGAAGGTCTTCGATCGAAGCTAGCCCGAGACGCTCGAGAAAGAACGATGTAGTGCCAAACAGTATTGCCTGGCCTGGCCCCTCGTCTCGTCCGAACTCAGCAATGTATCCTCGCTGCTCAAGTGTTCGGATTACTGCGTCGACGTTCACTCCCCTGATTGCGCTGATCTGGGCTCGTGAAATCGGCTGTTTGTAGGCGACGATTGCTAGTGTTTCCAGAGCGGCGCTAGAAAGCCGATTCGGGATTCCCTCCAAGGCGTAGCGCTCTACAAACGGGTGCAGGTCAGGGTGCGTCTGATAGCGCCAACCGCCCGCGACCTTACGAAGCTCGAAGCCCCGTTGGGCCGCGTCGTAGTCGTCAGCTAGCTCCTGACAAAGCTGTGCAATTACTTCTGATGGCAACTCCACCAGTTGAGCTAACAACTGTTCGGGAGTTGGATCTGAGGCGACAAGAAGTACAGCCTCGATCGCCCGTTTGGCCTCGACAAGTGTCTCATCGGCGATTGCTATACCTTCGGCTGACATTTGATCCTTTGTGATAAACGGCGTTTGCTAGCTGCGGCGGCGTCAGCCTTCGTAGGTGTCAACGCCGGACAACGCCATCTCACGATCCGCATCGGTTGCGATCCACGACACGGTAAGGTCGCCGAAACACTCAGATTGGTCAAGATCAATGATGCCCTGTTTGAACAGCTCCAGCACAGCCAAGAAACGAACAACTATTTCTATCCGGTCTTCGATCCCGGTCGTTAACGCTCGAAAAGTCATCGGCCCGCTGGCCGGAAGGCGCTCAACGAACTCTTGGATTGCGTCACCAACGCTTGCTTTGACGATGGATACGTGATCAAGGATCACTTCTGGCTCAGGTTTTTTGCCCGCAACCCGAACAAAAGCTCGGCGTAGCTTCTCCGCCGTCATCCCGGCTAGTGGATCAGGGCTTAGCGAAAGAAACTGATCCTCCAAGCCAACGGTCCGAGGCAATACTAACCCACCTTCGGTCAACAGGCTCTCGAGGATTGCGGCAGCATCCTTAAAGGTCTTGCACTCCAGTAATCGAGCGAGGAGCATGTCTCGCTCCTCCCACAGAGCGAGCTCTTCATCCAAATCGATGTCGTCATCGATTGGGAGGAGGCGTCGGCATTTTAGTTCAACGAGCGTTGCCGCTATAAGCAGAAACTCAGTAGATATCTCGAGATCACACGTCTCTAGCCGAGCAACCTCAGCCAGGTACGCATCGACGATTTCGCCAAGCCGGACCTCGTAAAGGTCAACATCCTCTTTCAGGATCAGATGCAAGAGCAGGTCGAAAGGGCCTTCGAAAGCTTCTGTTTGCACCTTGAATGACATCACTGTGATTCTATCGGGTTTTTGCTCGACGGGGGTGCCAGCTCGTAACCGAAGAAACAAGGTCGCTTCTGCGGCCAGGCTGCGGTGGGTGAGGACACATAGCCAGACGAAGATCGCCGCCAATTGATCCCCGAATTGGCAGAAAAGCGTCCGAAATGGCCCTATCGTACGGATCGATGGCAGATTCTGAAGCAACGTCGACGGCAACCCGACCAAGAGCATTCTCCGGCATCCAACCGACCGGAACGGTTCATTTGGGCAACTATCTGGGTGCGCTTCGCAACTGGAGTCGGTTGCAAGAAACCACCGATGGGGTGTATTGCCTGGTTGACCTTCACGCGCTGTCAGTGCCTCGAGAGCCCGGTGAGATTCAGCGAGCCACGCTAGAGGCAGCCAAGGATCTCATTTCTATTGGCATTGATCCACAGCGCTCAACCCTTTTTGTTCAGTCCCACGTCCGGGAACATACTGAGCTGGCATGGCAAATGCAATGCGTGGCTGGATTCGGCGAGCTGCGGCGAATGACTCAGTTCAAAGATAAGAGTGAGAGCTCACAGTTTGTGTCGGCTGCTCTCTTTACGTACCCGACGCTTCAGGCGGCCGACATTCTTCTCTACGACACCGACATCGTGCCAGTCGGAGACGACCAGCGCCAACACGTCGAATTCACTCGCGACATCGCGACACGATTTAATAGCCGCTTCGGTGATGTTCTAGTTATTCCCGAGCACCGAATTCCCCAAGCTGGGGCTCGCATCATGGATCTACAGCATCCTGAAAACAAAATGTCGAAGTCGGCTGAATCCCCGATGGGTAGCGTGTTGTTAACCGACACCGAGGCCCAGATCGAAAAGAAGTTCAAGCGGGCCGTGACCGACACTGACAGCGAAGTTCGCTACGACCCCGAAAACAAACCTGGCGTTTCGAACTTGCTTGCCATCCTGGCCGTCGCCACTGACGGCGATCCAACTACTCTCGCTGAAAACTACACCCAGTATGGCCCGCTTAAGACCGACGCTGCTGCTGCTGTAATCGAGCTACTTCGACCGATTCAGAACAAGCGATCGGAATTGGACGATCAAACCACGGTCGACCTACTGAACCTTGGTGCCGATAAAGCCCGGGATGTTGCGGTACCCGTCATGGAACGAGTGCGCGACGCGGTAAAGCTGCTGTAGGCGCCGAGCCGCCAACAACCATGGTGTGAACCAGGTTGGCTCTAGCCGTCGCCGCTTTCGCTGTCTGTCTTAGAGCTCACCAGTCGGGCGACGGCCAGACTGGCCACGAAAAGCACCACCGAAGCGGCGAAAATTCTGGCATCGAATCCTGATAGCCCCTCGTCCACACGCTCAATTGACGAGCCGGCAAACGTGAACGCAAGGGTTCCGGGAATCGATCCAATAGCGGTGGCAGCCAAAAACGGCCACGGCGAAATGGTTAAGAACCCAGCCAAATAGTTCACCAAGTCATAGGGCAAGAACAGCAGCCGCATCGTTAAGACCGTGGCGAAACTATTCGATCGCATTTTGGTCGACCAACGGCCAAAGATCCCGGCGTTAGCGTTTTCCAATCCAGCAATGGACTCGACGTTGGCTCCGCGGCCGCGCAACGTCCGTCCAATCCAATAGGCGACCATTGCCGACAAGTTCGCACCAACGACCGTAGCGACGACCCCCAGTATTGGCCCAAAAAGAATCCCACCGGCAACAGTTAGAACTGTGGCTGGGAACAGGACAATTGGGCGTGCTGCGTAGAAGGCGATGAACGCCACGAGCGCCCACCAATTCCCGCGCGCTGTATCGACAAAAAACTGAGCTGTATCTACTGTGTTCCGGCCCGTCGAGCGCTGGAACAGGACCCAACCAGCAATGGCCGCAATCCAGATTGCGGCCAGGGTAACCCTTTGCCCAATGGGGGTGGCAGGTGCTCCCGGTACAGCGTGGATCTCCGAAGTCTTAGCCATTGACAGGAACCCTAGAGCCGTTCCGGGACTTCATTTGGTTCGGCCAACTGCAAGACGGAATGAGCAAATTTGGCCCGTTGACCAGCGGTCACCGAAACGGCGACGGCCATCACGATGAACAACTCAGTTGCTCGGTTTGGAATCAACAAGAACAAACTGAAAAACACAATGGTCTCAGCTCCTTCAATCAATGCAGACGGCATAGTTACGCTTGTGAACTCGTGGTTCGCGGATGCCCCCAATCCGCGCTTCTCCAAAATGGCTGATAGGTACATCCACGAGACTGAGTTGATGTAGAACGAGCCGAGTAGAAGTGCAACTCCGATCCAGGCCGATTTGCTATCGAGACCTATCGCCAATCCCAGCGGAACCAAGGTATAGCCGACCGTGTCGAATAGCTGATCGGTATATCCACCAAGGTCAGACGAGCTCCCTCGGGCTCGCGCTACCGTGCCATCGAGTCCGTCGAGCGCCCGACTCGCCAGCCAGAGAAGTACGCTGGCGACTGTATAGCTACCAGCGGCAGCTCCAGCTGCTGCTGCGGTAACAAAGAGTCCGAGAGAGCTCAACTGATTGGGCGAAAGGTACCGGCTAGCCGTTCGGGCCGGACCAGATAACGCTGCTTCTTTAGCTGGGCGCAACTTCAGATCGAACATAAATCAATAACCGGTGCTACCGGCGAAAGATTCCGCTGGGACGCTTCGAGCCGGTCTACTCCCGAATCGACACCGAACCGAACGGTCCGTCAGTTAGTTTGCATCCGATCGCGTGACCCCAGAATCCGCGCGGCGCCATTAAGAAATCGATCAGGTATTCAAGTTGAGCGTCGTATTTTCGCCTCAACTCTAACGTTTCGTCCCGAGCCTGATCGTATGGAATCAGTTCGAATTTGGTACCCAACTCATTGTACATTTGAGCGAAAAGTTCATCGGACTCGCCACCGCTAACCCGAGCCTGTTCGCTATCAAGGCCATAGTTGAGATCAAGCCGATTTCGGTATTCGGACAGGTCGGTGCCTCGGGTCAAATCGTCGAACAACACAATAATTCGACGTAGCATCCAGTAGGGCGCCCGGTTCCGAGCACCAACAATTATCTGACATTGAAGCGCGCTGTCAGCCAATAGACCAAGAGCAGTCACCCAGTTCTGGCCTATATGGTTCGAGCGGAATTTTGCCAGCATCGGGAACGTCGTATGCGTCCCTAGAACTTCGGCCACCCACTCCTCCCAGCCCTCGAAGAACCGGAGGATCTCATCCACATCGCCTGCTGGCGCCCGACTCAGTAATAAGTTCGTCGGGGTCAGTCGATCCTCAGTTCCGTCGTCCAGCGTCATTAGCTTCTTTTCCCGCTGACTGAAAGCTCCGTACAGAGCCGGCAAATAACCGATGACAAGCGCCATAGTTAGCACACCGGAGAACGCCTCAAGTAGGGTGCCGACCCGGGGCACAGCCCCAGCGGGAACGATCTCGCCGAACCCGACGGTAAAGAACACGACGCCGGAGTAGTACATAGCGTCACCCAGTCCACCGATTCCCTCGATATCGGAAACTGACCACCATATGAGTCCGTATCCAACTATTTGCTGCGCGACCCATGCGTTCAGCAACATGATGACCGACATCGGTGGGTAAATTTGCAGCAACGCTTCTCGTACCCGTTCCGACCTAATGCGGCTCACCAAGACCCGCATGAAGATCCAGCTATAGCGGTACAACAGGTTAGTTAGCCACCACCGTCCACCAACGGTTTTTGTAGCGATCAAGGTATTGAGCAGGTCACTCGCAGCGGCTACAACCAGAGCAACGCCGACAACAAACGCAACGCTAGTCATCGTCGCACCGTTTCAGAATATGGGCGATCTCGACCGGCATGGTCCAAGATGAAGCCGGCAGGTGATGTTGCTCGGCCCAAGCAGCGGTGTACTCATGGGCATCAGCAGCTCGAAGGAGATCAGCGCCAAGAGCGGGATGGTTTCGGTATTGCGCCATCCGCCGAAGGGTTGATCGACGAGACGACATCCACTGTTCGGCCACCGCGTCGTCAGCAACCGCCCACAACACGGTAGCTACCACCCGAGCCGGGGTCCGGAACCCGCTAACAACCTTGCCCGAGTCGTGCAACAGCGCCGCTGGAACAATCCACGGGTCGAGGTCCGATTCGTCGATTCCCAACTCGCTACCAACCTGGCGAGAGACATCTCGGGCCACCTGAACAGCGTGCCGCCGGTCCGGATTGTTCATTCGATCCCAAATCTGCGCCTCGGCCGATGACAGAGTGGACAACGCCCACTGTTCATCAGTCTTGCTGGGTGCCCCAGGCCGAACAGCGCCGAAGAATCGTTTGATCAGATGGACCGGGCTGGCCATTGGAGCCCCTACGCTGTCGCCGTTCGATGAGCGGTTGCAAGAATTCCACTAATCGACTTTGAGTCCGTGATTTGACCGTCGAAGCACATTTCAACCGCTTCCGATAGCGAGGTTTTCAGAATCCGCATCTCTTGCTCCTCCGGCCCCTGACGCTTAAGCGGCGTCTCAGTCAGGTCGGTGGCCAAAAAGATGTAACCGTATTCGTCGCAGAAACCAGGCGAATGATGGATGTTCAGCAGAAGTTCCATCGACGCCGCTTTCAAACCGACTTCTTCTTCGAGTTCGCGGTGGGCGGTTAGTTCTGCCGGTTCGTCGCTAACGTCGCGTTTGCCTGCCGGGAGCTCGATCATGTTGGCGTCAATCGAAGCTCGATACTGCTCGACCAAGTAAATGTGTGAACCGTCGAAGGCGACGATGGAGACTGCTCCAGGATGCTGTATTACGTCGCGTTGATGGATCGTGCCGTGTCGATCGCGAATCTCTCTTTGATAAAAACCGACAACCGCGCCTTGGTGAATCAAAGAATCACTGCACCATTCGAACGCGGAAGAAACCGACCTTCCTCGCTGTTCCTGAAGAAGTGACACAAGAGCCGGCTCGGGCGGTTTACTCACTCGGGTCGTCTCCGATTGTCGTCGAAAGACGAACTTCATTGGTGCTTTCTGACCCGTTAGCTGCTAGCTCGACGGGCAGCATATCGCTCCCATCGTCGCAGGTTGGAGCCGCTTGGTTGTCGTCAGGTCGCGGGCTCGGCGGCGTAACTCCATTGGTTGGCGGCTCGGCCACCTGGGGAGTCAGTCTCGTTGGGCGTTGGCGTTGCGCCGAGCCGATATTGGCTAGTTCAACTGGGTCTGGTTGGGGCAAGGTCAATACGTTCGAATCAGAGGCAACGGCCTCAGCCTGAACCGCTTGTTCTGCTTCTGCTCGGCTATCGACCGCTCGTGAGAAACGGTCAGGATCGGTTTTCTCAATCCGTTCGAGACATGCAACCATCAACGCATCAAACAGCGGCGCCGGGCGGTCGGGACGACTTTTTAGCTCTGGGTGAGCCTGTGTTCCAACCCAAAATGGGTGATTCTCAAGTTCAACAAACTCAACCAGCAATCCGTCGGGAGATGACCCGGAGCACCGAAACTCTGACTCTTCGAACTTGGCTCGGAACCTTGGATTGAATTCGTAGCGGTGACGATGGCGCTCACTAACCACCGTTTCACCATAGATTTTCGCCAGTTGAGAGTCATCGTCCAAGACAGCAACGTAGGTACCCAGACGCATGGTCCCACCCTTGTCGCTGATCCCTCGTTGATCGTCCATTAAATCGATGACTGGGTATGGGGTCTCCTGATCTTGGGTGTCGAACTCCGACGAATTGGCACCAGAGAGCCCAAGAACGTTTCGAGCAAATTCGATAGTCATCACCTGCATCCCAAGGCACAGACCTAGGCAAGGGATGTTCGATTCGCGGGCAAACCGGGCAGCTTCGATCTTGCCTTCAACCCCGCGGGGACCGAATCCGCCTGGAAGAACTATGCCGTCGAGGTGGCGGAGCTTTTCTTCCACCATCAAACCCTCGACGTGGTCCGACATAATCCATTCAATCTCAAGATCTACTTCGTGTTTGAACGCCGCGTGACGAAGAGACTCGGCCACCGACAAGTAGGCGTCTTGCAAACTCACATACTTGCCAACGATGCCAATGCGGACTGGCTTCCACGCTTTCTCAACTCTTCGAACCAGATCTTGCCAGTCGGTTAGATCCGGCTCTGGGCAATCGAGGTTCAAGATGTGACAGGCGTAGTCGTCGAGGCCTGCGTCTTTCATGATGAGTGGGATCTCGTAGAGACTCCCGGCGTCCGGAGCATTGATCACGCCATCGATTGGCACATCACAGAGGCTTGAAATTTTCTGACGGAGACCGTCGGAAATACGATGCTCGGAGCGACAGACGATAACGTCGGGTTGCACACCTCGGCTTCGAAGCTCGGTGACCGAGTGCTGCGTTGGTTTGGTTTTCATTTCGCCCGCTGGCCCGATAAAGGGAACAAGCGTCACGTGGACATAGCAAACGTTGTCTCGCCCAACGTCGAGGCGAAACTGACGTATGGCCTCAAGGAACGGCAAAATCTCGATATCGCCCACCGTGCCACCGACCTCGGTAATAACAACGTCGACATCGTCGGTGGCTAATTGCGAGATTCGACGTTTTATTTCGTCAGTAATGTGTGGAATGACTTGAACAGTCTTGCCAAGATAATCACCCCGGCGTTCGGCGGCGATAACCGAGGAATAGATAGAACCAGTTGTGGCGTTGCTTGCTCGAGACAGACTCTCATCAGTGAACCGTTCATAGTGGCCGAGATCAAGGTCGGACTCACCTCCGTCATCGGTGATGAACACCTCACCGTGCTCGAAGGGGTTCATCGTTCCCGGATCAACATTTAGATAAGGGTCGAGCTTCTGCATGGTGACTTGCAGGCCTCTCGCCTTCAAAAGTCGACCCAGCGAAGACGCGGTTAGACCCTTTCCAAGAGAGCTAACCACTCCACCAGTTACGAAAATATGCTTGGTCATGCGTACTCCTAGCCGCTGCTGTCCCGTTCGCAGCTTTGCCTCTACCACTTCCCAACTTATCGCACCGGCGGCTATGCCAGCGCCTCAGCCGTCACCTTTGACCAATACCGTCGCAAACCTCAACCTAAACTGAGCCCCTCACACGCTTTCTGGCCGGAAGTATTCGTGACTAGTCCGAAGCTGAGATGCCCGATTTAGCTACCAATCGCAGTGTCCGAGCGGAATTTTCGCCGCTCGCCAGCCAGATCGCAGCTCGCTGCAGCTAGTTCATTCTTGGCTATAAGGCGCCATGAGTCACTATCGACCCACCATGAGCCCCATAAGGCTTCGGTGTTCAGCCGAAAGACTCGGATCGGTGCCGTCATTGCCAAGTCCGCCAACGCGGTCTTGCCAATTTTGATGCCGACTGGAAGTGAACGACTTGATCGGCCTACCGTCCCATCCATGACCTTTCGCGCCCTTATGTTAAACCAGTCCGACAAGACAGTTACTGGCGAAGTTACCGACGTCGAACAAGATCAACTTCCACCCGGCGACGTGACCGTGAATGTTGAGTGGTCTTCGCTTAACTATAAAGACGGAATGATTCTCCAAGGCATCGGCCGGCTGGTGCGGGACTACCCCCATATTCCTGGTATCGACATGGCCGGTCGGGTTGAATCTTCTGATGATGAAAGGTTCTCGGTTGGTGACCGGGTGGCGCTGACTGGTTGGAAGGTCGGCGAGACTCACTGGGGCGGTTACTCCCAACGGGCCAGGGTGAACGGTGACTGGTTAGTTAAGGTCCCTGATTCACTGTCAACCCGTCAAGCTATGGCCGTCGGCACTGCCGGTTTCACCGCCATGCAGGCTCTGGTGGCCCTAGAAAATCGGAACCTCGAAACATCGGCTGAGGCTCCTCTACTGGTAACCGGTGCTTCAGGCGGAGTCGGCGGGTCGGCAATTCTCTGGGCTAGTGCCGCTGACCACCACGTTGTTGCGTCCACCGGTCGACTTGAGAACGCCAACGACTTAAAGGCGCTGGGTGCGGCCGACGTCATCGACCGCAACGAAATCGCCGATGTCCCTGAACGCCCGCTACTGACCGAACGCTGGGGAGGGTGTATCGATGCTGTCGGTGGCGACACGTTAGCTCACGTTCTAACCGAGATGACCTACGGGTCTAGTGTTGCCGCTTGTGGACTGTCTGGCGGCAACGGATTGCCGACAACGGTCATCCCATTCTTGTTGCGAGGAGTGAACCTTCTAGGCATCGATTCGGTTATGTGCCCGGCACAACATCGAGAAGTCGTCTGGAACCGAATCGCAGAGGCCGGAGTGAACGACAAGTTGGATGACCTAACAACTGAAGTCCCGTTGCACTCCGTTGCTAAGCTCGGACCCGAAATTCTGGCCGGCCAGGTACGAGGGCGAGTAGTCGTCGACTGTAGCCAAGCGTAGATTTTTGGTTGTATTTGAGATCTGTGCTTGACTCTCCAGTTAGTGGAGACTCCATTCTGGGTTCTACATGAACAACACACATCTTCGCATTGGTGAATTCGCTCGAGTAACAGGGTTGACGGTTCGAAACGTTCGCTATTACAGCGACCTTGGACTGATAACACCCTCGGTTATAGACCCACAAAACGGATACCGGTTCTATGACTTAGATTTGGTGCCGGTTGCTCGTCGGCTGGTCACGCTTCGCGAGCTTGGGCTCTCCATTGAGGAGGTAGGTGCTGTTCTTACCCAAAACCTGAGCGACTTTGAGTTCAGAGCAATGCTCGAAACTCATCTCGACCGGCTGGAGTCGGAACGTCATGAGCTGGAAGGCCGGATCGAGTCTGTCCGATTGCGGCTCGAGTCGCTCCTAAAAAGAATGGACCAACCTATGCCTGATATTGCAATAAAGACGACAGAACGAAAGAGAATCGCCTACGTCCGGGATCAGATCGACGGAACAAGTCAGATCCCGATGCTATTCGACAAACTATTCTCTGCCGTGGACTTCGATGACGGAATCGACGTTGCCGGCAACATCTATCATCAGTTCTCCGACGACGGAACCTTCATAGACATGGAAGCCGCTCTACCAGTGGCCAACGATTACAAACCTTTGCCTGGCTCCGGTGATCTGTTGATTCGAGTCCTCGAACCAACCCAGGTAGCGTCAACTACCCACCATGGAGCGTTTAACCAGTTGCACGAAGTTCACGCTGCCCTGCTGAGCTGGATAGCTGAAAACGGATACAAGGTGACCGGTCCGAGCTACGAGTGGAACCTCGTCTGCACCCCACCCGTCACCCAGGACAACGAAAGCTACGTGACCGAAGTGCAGGTCGAGGTAGCCAAAATCTCCTAACAGGCCACTCAGTTAAGAGCGCCAGAGTTGGAGCTGAGCGTTGACTTTGCCACTATGGGGACATGGCTTCTGATTTGATCGTCCATGACCCGGCAACGCTCGGCTTCGACCCTGGTCGGCTCTCCTACATCGATTCCTTTATCGATGAGACTTACCTACAGACCGGAAGATACGCCGGGTATTCATACCTCGTTAGCCGGGGAGGAAAGATCGCACACCTGTCGGTCCAAGGCCATAGAGACGCGGAAGCAGGTCTTCCCATGCAACAAGACACGTTGGTGCGCATCTACTCGATGTCGAAGCCAATCACCTCGGTCGCTTTGCTCCAGCTTTACGAACAAGGCAAGTTCCGGCTCGACGACCCGGTTAGCAAATTTATCCCTTCGTGGGCCGACCTCCGGGTCTGGGCCGACGGCAACACTACGAGCTACAGCACAAAGTTCCCAGAACGAGAAATGACCATTCGAGACCTTCTAACCCACACCTCAGGGCTCACCTACGGCTGGATGGGCCAACATCCAATTGACGCCCTCTATAGACGGTCTGGCCTAAATGACGGGCACAAGCTAGAAGAATACGTCGAGATTCTTGCTGGCCTTCCGTTGTTGTTTTCGCCCGGCTCGCAATGGTCATACAGCGTGGCTACCGATGTGCTAGGTCGATTGGTGGAAGTCATTGGTGGTCAAACGTTCGATGCTTACCTGAAGAGCGAAATCTTCGACCCGCTCGGCATGGTCGACACTGGTTTCTGGGTCGACGATGATCGGGCTGATCGACTGGCTACAAACTACGCGGTACCCTCTCTGTCACCGTTTCCGCTTCCCGATGGGGCGTCAGGCGAATCAGCCGTTCCGATTGATACATCGGGGCCACAGAGTCCGTTCCGATCTCGTCCAACCTTCCTATCGGGTGGCGGCGGACTTGTGTCCAGCTTGTCCGACTATCACCGTTTTACTCGAATGCTGCTTAACAAAGGTGAGCTTGACGGTGCCAGAGTTCTCGGCCGCAAGACCGTCGAATACGCCACGACGAACCATCTCCCGGGCGGCCGAGACCTAGCAGCAATGGGCCAAGCGGTCTTTACCGAAACAACCTACGACGGCGTCGGGTTTGGCCTCGGGTTCTCGGTAATTCTCGACCCAGCCGAAGCCCAGGTAATTACCTCGGTCGGCGAGTACGCATGGGGTGGTGCAGCTTCGACTCTGTTCTGGGTGGATCCGGCAGAAGACCTCATCGTCATCGGCCTCGCCCAGTTGATGCCATCTTCGGCCTATCCGATTCGCCAAGAAATGAAGGCGCTCGTGTACGGAGCCATGACTTGAACTTCGCCGGTCACGTCTTGATCGCTTCGCTAACTACGGTCCACGGCCCACCTATCAATCTCGCATCGACCAGCTCGCCGGAAGAGGTATTTCTCCTCGGATCAGCGCTACCCGATATCGCTTCTATGGGGCGGGTACGATTGCAACGCCCGCTTGTTGACTCGACGCTCGATTTAGGTGTGCAGAATCACCACTACGCCGATAGCGCCTTTCATCAAAGTGATTGGTTCGTGAAACGCAACGCAGGCCTGCACCACAAACTCGAAGCCGCTGGCCTTAGGCGTGGGCCAGCCAGGGCCTGCGCCCATGTTGGCATCGAATTACTACTCGACGGCACCTTGCTAGCCACCGTTCCACACCTTCCAGCCGCGGTCCAAAGCTGTCTCCGGAGAACTGGGGATTCGAGCTTGAAGTTGCGGACGTCAGTAAAATCAGCCCGAGCCGATCATTGGCAGAGCCATCTGAAACGGACAGCGGAGTGGCTTTTGCCCGATGATTATCACCGCCCATCAGCGGTTGCACATCGGCTTCATCGCATCGTAGCTAACCGACCTCGTTTGGCTTTTCCTTCCGAACAGGTGACGGTGGTGGAGGATGTCTTGGCCCGCAGTCAAGAGGAGCTAACTGATGGAATAGACGATTTAGTTCTAGATCTTGCCGCTAACGTGGCTCGGGATCAAGCCCACAACTCATAAACCAAGCTGCCTGGCAAATCACTAGCTGCGGCGAACTTTGGCCGCCTCGGCGATTAGCTCGCTCGCATGTTGACGAGCCGTTGCAGAATCAGGTTGCCCAGACAGCATTCGGGCCAGTTCAGTTCGCTGCTCTTCCTCACCCAGCAAAACCACCTGGGAAACAGTCTCATCGTCACCTTGCTGCTTGACAACGCCAAGGTGAGCGTCGGCGAAAGCCGCAACCTGTGGGAGGTGAGTGACTACGAGCACTTGATGACGGTCACCTAAGTGGCTCAGAGAACGCCCAACGGCGAAGCCTGCTTGGCCCCCAATGCCAGCGTCAACTTCGTCGAACACCAACACCGGTGGAGCTTCCGACAACACACTCCGCAACGCGAGCATTGCCCGAGCCAGCTCGCCTCCGGATGCGACTTTAGCTAAAGGCTGCAACGGCGACCCCGGGTTCGCTGCCAGCAGAAACGCCACCGCTCCCCCATCTTCGCCGTCGGCCTGGATGCCGACTCTTGCCTTCTCCATCGCTAGCTCAGGAAGGTTGGCTTCCATGGCGGCAGCAAGTTTCGGTGCCGCCGCTTGACGAGCAGCCTTTACTTCAGTTTGGGCTTGGGCTAAATCGACCAAGGCTTGAGCGCGGCGCTGATCAAGTTCGGCCGCTAGTACATCATGGTCTTCTAACTCCTTCAGCCGAGCCACTAGCGCCTGTTGTTCGCTCATCACTGAAGCGATATCGTCACCGTATTTTCGGCAAAGCTCCCGGATCATCCGACGTCGGGCCTGGACATGATCCAGCTGTTCAGGATCTTGCTCTATGCCATCGCCGACCATTCGGAGCCCGTCGACTAAATCATCAAGTTCGGCCATCAGGTTTCGAAGCCGAGTCACGACATCTGTGAAAGGAGGCCGACCCTCTAGCGAGGTGAGAGCAGCCGAGATCATATCTCTAGCACCATCATCGTCGTGCAATTTCTCGAGAGCGACACCCACTGACTCTTGGTGCGCCAGCGCATTAGCCAGCAGCTCTTCAGTAGCCTCAAGCAGACTATCTTCGTTTGGATCCTGGAGATCTGCTTCTGCGAGCTCTGCTACCTGGTATCGAACGACGTCGAGCTCTCGGGCCCGGGCTCGCTCGTCGCCACCCATTTCCTGAAGCGCTGAATCAATTTCGACCAGCACAGCCTTGGCGTGATTCAGCGCAGTTAGGTCAACTTTTCCGAAGATGTCTAACGCATCACGTTGCGCTTCCAAACCGAGCAGCGACTGATGGGAGTGCTGACCGTGCAAGTCGCACAGTTTCGCTCCTATTTCGGCCAGTGCGGCAGCGGTAGCTGGCCTGCCATCGATGTAACCCTTTGATCTACCGTCAGCGGGGATTACTCGAGTTAGAACTATTTCTTCTCCGTTCAGAACGAAGCGACCATCGACGGTAGCTTCCTCAGCTCCGACCCGAACGAGGCCAGGGTCAGCTCGGCCGCCGACAAGAAGAGCAATGGCATCCACTAGGAGTGTTTTCCCAGCACCAGTTTCGCCGGTTAACGCGATCATGCCCCTCGGGATCGTGAGCGTGAGTTGATCGATAACTCCTAAGTTTGAGACAGCAATTTCAGTTAGCATCAGCGCTCATCCAGTCGGAACTTTTCTTTAAGCACGGTGTGGAAGTCTCGGTCGCTCCGGACCAGGAACTTCGCTTGCTGGGCTGCGGCCCGGCAAACAACCGACTGACCTGGCTCCAAGTCAAGTACGGTCCGCCCATCTAGAGACAGCACACCACCTCGGTATCCTTGGACGGTTAGTTCCACCGTTGTTGTAGGGGCCAAGACCATCGATCGATTAAAAACCATATGCGCAGCCACCGGGGTCAGCAACAAAGCACGAAAATCTGGTTCAACAATAGGGCCACCCGCTGACAGCGAGTAAGCGGTACTACCTGTTGGAGTAGCCACAATTATGCCGTCCGAATGGTAAGTGGTGAAGTGGCGACCGCCAATGGCGGCACTTACCTCTAGTGTCCGACCACTTTCAGACCTATAAACCACAGCTTCATTTAAGGCGAAGCCGACGAACTGTTCTTCAGTGTCCGTGGCCGATTTGGCACAAACCTCGACCATCATCCGATGCTCAACCGACAAGTCGTCGGAGCGCCATTGGTCTAAGGCGACCAATACCTCAGATGGGTCAACCTCGGCTAGGTAGCCGAGTCGACCGGCGTTAACCCCAAGAATCGGAACCCCATTGTCGGCAACCAGGTGAGTCGATCGGAGCATCGTTCCGTCCCCGCCAAGACTCAGGCAAACATCAATCGATTCGCCAAACTTTGACTCGTCGACTGCCAGTTCGTCCAAACCGAGCAGCTCAGCTTCTGAGGGGGGTAGGACCACCTCAATGTCGTTCCCACACCAACCGATCGCCTCTCTGGCCAAGTCCAGCACATCTGGTCTGTGTAAATGCATGACTAGACCCAAACGCTGACTCACTGGACCTCCCCTGGAGTCGAGCCATTCCAAAATATCAACGGCGAAAGATCCAACAGGTAGGGCCTAATCATGAGACTCGCCATCGCCAGAACCCTGTCCGTCGAGTGTTTGATTGCTAGCCGTGGCTCGGCCAATCGCTTCATCGATAGCGCCCTCATTATCCAGAATGCTAGAGCGAGTACGCCGCAGCGAGGTGACAAACTCGACATTCCCTGACGTTCCCCTAGTCGAGCTAGGCATTATTCCGGTCAAATTGGCGCCAAGACGATGGGCTTCAGTCAACACTTCGTGCAAGATACGCCGCCAAATCGTTGGGTCTGTGATCACGCCCCGACCTCGTGCCGCTTCTTGTCTTCCCGCCTCAAATTGAGGCTTAACCAGGAGCACAAGCGTACCTTCGCTGTTAGCGAGCGGAATAATCGCAGGGAGAATAAGCCTAAGCGAGATGAACGAAACGTCCGAAACGACCAAGTCGAACAGCGAATGAAACTCCGACGCTAGCAGCGAGCGCGCATCGGTCTGCTCACGAACGTCAACCCGGGAATCCGATCGGATCTTCTCATGCAGCTGATTAGTCCCGACATCAACGGCAACAACTTCCCTGGCACCAGCTTGGAGCAGACAATCAGTAAACCCCCCGGTGGAGGATCCGATATCAAGGCAGCGCATTCCAAGAGGCGAAATCGCAAACTGTTCAAGCGCTTCAGACAACTTATTGCCTGCTCGGCTAACGTACTTTGGACCAGGCCCGAGCAGTCGAAGGGATTGACCTGGGTCGACCATCGTGGTCGCTTTCAGCGCGATAGCGCCGCCGACCAAGACATTTCTTGACTCGATTTCAAGTTTGGCCGCCTGACGGCTTCCAACCAGTCCTCGTCGAACCAATTCGGCGTCGAGCCGACGCCTAGCCATAGTCAGATTCTACTAGCAGGATCACAGCTTGGATTCTAACCACACCAGCACTGGTAAGGCCCCAGTCCTAGCGATGGAGACTTACCAGTGTGGTATGGAGTAGTTCCCTGATGTGCCAGGGAAGGCCTACTCAGGAGCCGACTTTTTTGCTGTTGCAGGCTTCTTCTTAGCCGCAGACTTCTTAGCCGCAGACTTCTTAGCGGCAGCAGGCTTCTTCTTAGCCGCAGACTTCTTAGCGGCAGCAGGCTTCTTCTTAGCCGCAGACTTCTTAGCGGCAGCAGGCTTCTTCTTAGCCGCAGCAGGCTTTTTCTTAGCCGCAGACTTCTTAGCCGCAGACTTCTTAGCCGCAGCAGGCTTCTTCTTAGCCGCAGACTTCTCAGCCGCAGCAGGAACCACTACAGAAGAAAGACCGGTGCCGGCGTCGGCGACCGAGTTCTTAGCCGCTGAAAGACGGTCACCGAGATCACCAAGGATGTTTGTCAGTTGGTCGACGACTCGATCAACAGCCGATGTCGGATCGTTTCGTAGCGCCTCGGCAAGCTCTTGCAAGTGACTAGCTATCGGAGCCGCCGAGTCTTGAACCGCCTTGACAGATCGATCAACGCCAGGAGCCTGGGACGTTAGCAGCTCGATGACGCCTTGCAACTGGTTGACGACTGGGGCAAGTGACGACCTTACTGCCTCGGCATTAACCGGTGTGCCGACACTGAATTCGGGAACTCGTGCTGCGAGCGTCTCGGCCGCTTCGTGCAGCTGTTGAGAGGCTTGCTCGAAGACAGAAGATACCGACTCGCTGGTCGGAGTAGGGGGAAAGATACCACTGACTAGTCGGCGGAACTCGGACTCTAGCTTTGATGGGTCCATCAGGATCGCACGGAGCTCTGCGGCGGCCCGCTCAACGGGATTACTAGGATCTTGTTGATTCATACTGGATACCATACTTGATCTAGCGAGTGCTTGCAACTGCAAGCACTCGCTAGATTGTCAAATTTTGATCGACCGAGTCTATTCGCCGTGCTTTGATGGAATCTGACCTCACAATTGCCTCACTAGCGCTTACGGTTAACAGCCAATGCTTCCGCTATGCGACGAGAATCCGACCACGAGGCGACCAATCGTGACGATTGTTCTGATTCTGGTGTGTATTGCCGCCTATTTCGGACCGTCGGTCGGTCAATCCGACAGTATGAGCCTCCTAATCGGCCAGACCAAACAATCCCTCTCCCCCAAGCTCGATTTTCAGCTCGAGCGAGCAGCAATCCCATGCGAGATAACCCTTCAAAGGCCGCTAACCAGAAAAGAGATAACCGAGACCTACTTCACTGTCGGCGATTCACAAGCGTGTGACAACACAGAGCCAGCTGGCCAATTAGGCTTCCCCGACAAGTCGGTCATCGGAGCCTTGTTTACATCAATCGTGTTGCACGGAAGCGTCTTACACCTCAGCCTGAATGTGCTTTTTCTTTGGGTATTCGGCAACAACGTCGAGGATCGCCTTGGTCATTTACCCTTCTTAGCCTTCTTCTTGCTAGCTGGGATCGTCGCCGCCGTAGGTTTGATTGTCGCTCAGCCAGACGGAACCCTGGCTGTCATCGGAGCCTCAGGCGCCATCGCTGGAATCATGGGCGCCTATCTGATCTGGTATCCCGACGCGCCCATTCGCACGTTGTTGTTCCTAGTCCTGATTGACATAAGAGCTCGATGGTTCCTACTTGGTTGGTTCGCATTTCAGTTCTTCACTGCGACTGGAGGTGGAGCGGCTTGGGTAACTCACGTTGTCGGATTTACCTTCGGGGTAATCGCTGGCCGAATAGTAAGGAAACTACAACCACGGCTCCACCGCCTTACCGGCGAGCGAGTATCGCCATGGGATGAAACCGGTGGCGCCGGCCACGGGCCATATCCGCACTTGGACGAAGTCTGGGTAGAGCCACACCCGGAGGCATACGGCTCTGCGTAGGGGGTCCATGCCGGTACTGCCGACAGCCTTAGCGGCTAGCTAGCTGAGTTGTATCCGCACCAGCTCAGCTAGGTCAGCAGCGACGAAATCTGGAGTTGGCTCGACTGGAAGATCACATTTTTGGGTGACTCCACTTAGAACGAGGCCGAACCGGTATCCCAGAGCAGAAGCGAACTCGCCATCGGTCTCCGGGCGGTCGCCGACCATGATGCCATCGTCGCCAACCAGATCGCGAACTAACTTGGCGAACACATCGTTCGGTTTGCCGGCAATGGTTGGCGACACCTCGGTAGCAGCCTCAACAGCCGCAACGATCGCACCCGCTCCCGGGTAGAAGCCAGCTTCGGTTGGATACGTCCGATCGGTATTAGTAGCAATGAATCGAGCCCCGTTGAGTACAGCTTGGACAGCAACGATTAGTCGCTCGTAGCTCAGGCTCCAATCCAAGCCGACCACAACTGCATCGAACGGCTCCGCAGGCGCGACCAGCGCCCCTCGTGCCTCAACCGCTTCTTCGACTCCTCCCCCTCCCAGAACGTATACGCGCTCACCGGGGTGGACCAACGTCGCAGCAGCCATCGCCGAGCTAACAACTCGACCCGTGCTTTCAATTCCGAACGACTGCAGTTTCTGTTCTTGCTGTGCCACCGTCGAAAACGAGTTGTTTGTCACGAAAAGATAGTCATGACCACCAGTTCGTAGCTGTTCGACCGCCTGAGCCGAGCCGGCGATAGCGTCGCTTCCGGTCCACACAACACCATCGAGATCGAGCGTCCAAGCGGTCACGACAAAACTCTCCTACTTCTTACGATTCGAACTAGCCGAATCGAGCCGGACTAGCTTTTGGAGGCCTCAAGAATCGCAGCGATTGAATCGGCAATGGTGGAGTTGAACTCGTCGTCAGACTGCTGAGCTGAGAGTCCTTCAGAGAGTGCTCGCGAAAAGCTCGCTATCATCCCGCTGTTTCTGCTCAATCGGTCGTTCGCTTCTTCTCGGCTGTAGCCACCCGACAACGCGACAACTCGCAAGGTCTTGGGGTGGTTGATCAAGCTTGAGTAGAAATTATCTTCTTCTGGAAGGGTCAACTTCAACATTACCTGTTGGCCGTCGGACAACTGATCAAGGTGGGCGGTAATACTGTCTCGCAACATAGCTTCAGCTGCAGCTTTTTCGGGGCTATTGATATCAATTTCAGGCTCAATAATCGGCATCAGGCCAGCGTTGAGAATGCGAACGCCAACTTCGAACTGCTGGCCAACGACAGCGGCCACTCCGGCCTCGTTGGCCATCTTGATGACCGACCTCATTTTGGTGCCAAAGATTCCCTTGTCCGAGGCCCGGGCCAACAAATCGTCAAGTCCAGGGTTTGGTTTCATTACCTGGGCAGAATCCTGCTCATCGGCCAAACCTTTATCGACCTTCAAGAAGGGAACGATTGACTTGGTGTCCCATAGGTAGGAAGGAGTTGGCTGCCCCTCCACATCGCGATCCATTGTTTGTTCGAAAAGGATTGTTCCCAAAATGTTGTCGCCAGTAAACGCTGGTGCGGTCATCATTCGAGTTCGCATCTGATGGATGAGATCAAACATTTCGTCGTCATTGGAGAACGCTGATTCGTCGACTCCATAGAGGCCGAGGGCTTTAGGGGTACTCCCGCCGCTCTGATCCAGTGCGGCGACGAATCCATCATCGTTTCCAACTTTGGCCAGCTGCTGCTCATTCATTTTTGGTAGACCCTGACGTCTCGACAACATGTAACGTCGACCAGGATAACGGACCTCGTGTCGGTTGGAACGCCAACAATGACAGTGGTCACCTCGGTCGTGACAAGACAGCCAACGAGGGCCGAAATCAGGTGAAATTACCCGAGTGCAGCTGCCCGTTCGGCCGCATCTCCAAAATCCGATTCGTGTTGAACTATGTCGCCGAATAGCCGGCGGGCTCGTGAGTTGTCTCCGACCCGTTCATATAGATCGGCAAGGGCATACCATCGTCGAAGATGGTGCAGACCAGGCTTTTTCTTCGGTTTCGGGGCCTTTTCTAGTACTTTGATTCCTTCATTGAGATTGCCCCGATCGGCCATCGATCCGGCTAGAACGATGCGCCCTTCTTCAACGAGCTCAGGGCCCGGAGAAACGTGAGCCAGCTCGTCCCAGAGCTCTTGGACTCGCCCCCAGCGTCGTAGGGCGCGGTTGCAATCTGCTAGCACTGGGTGCTGTTCCACTGAGTTGGTAATCCCATGAAAGTGCTCAAGCTGGTCGATAGCTTTTGCCCAGTTACCCATTCGGTAATAGCTGAGGCCGAGTAGTTCATGCACCTCTGGAGCCCCTGGTGATAGACCTTGGATTGACACCAACAGCCGTTCTGCGTCTTTATAGCGCTCCGCTTCGAACGCGGCAGCGGCTTCAGCCAAGCGACGTCGTAGTTTGTCAGCGCTAGCCGAATTGACCTCGGCGAAGTGAACCTCTGAAACGTCGATCGGTCGACGGCCAGCAGACCGACTACTGCTCGATGCAGTCCTTTTAGACGATTGCTTAGGTCGATTGTCTTGAGACTCGACGCGCTCAAACGTGACTTCAGACCGCTCTTGCCGCTTCTCGATCTTGGGCGGTCTTGGAATGCGAGGCTTTCCGCCACTTGTTTTGGCCCCTCGGCCATCAGCGTTAGAACGCGAGCGCGGTCGTCCCCGCCCGCCTGCGCCTGTCGATCGATCGGATTGGTTGGCCACTAGACGACCCTACCTGTTAGATGGCGCATTAGCCCAAGAACCTGACCATCAAAAATTTCTCACCTAGACTAACCTGCAATCATCCATCAGCCGCTAGGTAACGTCTGGAGCCGTAATCCGCTATGACATGGCATGTCTTGGCGAGTTCATACTTCGACTTCGACAAGTTTCGCCGCGCTAGTGAGGCTGACCTTCGCCCAATTCACCTAGTTCCATCGGTCGCCGAATCGTTAGGCGGGCAGCTGCATCAACCCCAGCCTGACTCATCCAACTCTCGATTCATCGATCGGATCGGCGCTGTTCTATATGGCCAACCAGAGAACTGGGCGGCAGCTCGCAAGCTAGCCAAAATCTTAAATTCGGGTGACGCCGTGTATGTGACTGGAGATAGCGGCGGTGTCCCCCTCGCCATTCTGTGCGCGCTGCGACGGAAGAGAATTTCGCTGGCCATTCATTTCGTCGATGCTAGGCGAACTAGGACGAAGATCTTTGGCTGGATTCTAGTCGTCTTGGTCAGGCGGCTGCTGGTGCTTGTCACGCTTGATCAGCAGCGAGCCGATGCTCTTGGAACGTTCGGTCGAAGAGCTCAAGCGGTATACGCAGTCAAGAATCAGACTGACACCAACTTTTTCCGACCACCGGAGGAAAGAGCAAAAAACGCTCAACCGACTCTGAGCAGCTGTGGGGTTGAGCAGCGGGACTACGCGACATTCGCCCAAGCTGTCGAAGGCTTGGCTCTCGATGTAATTCCGACTATTCGGGTGTGCTTTACTTCGCCAAACTTCTCGGCCAAGACCAGGTACACGATGCCAGATCCGGTACCGGCCAACATGGAGTTCCGCTACTACGAATTCGATGAGTTGCGAGCGCTGTACCAAACCGCAGACCTGTTGGTTCTACCTCTGCTCGCAAACCGATATTCAGCTGGCTTGACGACCTTGCTCGAGGCGATCGCTTGTGAATGTCCAGTTATCGTTGCTAACACACCAGGTGTTATCAGCCAACTGATTGAAGGCGACTTTGTCGTCGGCTACGAAACACAGAACGTCCAAGCGCTCAGCAAGCGAATAGCCGAATTGCTCAACGACCCTGCGGCCGCCGCCGCTCGGGCTAGACGGGCGCGTAACGAGCTTCTTCAGAACTATTCGACTGAGGCCTACCTAGGCGGGCTGCGAACGGTCCTGCTCAACTTCCATCCGGATGGCGAGACTGGAATCGACCTCTCACAGCCCGCCCCTTAGAGCCCGCCCCTTAGAGCGCAGCCTCCACCTCTGGAGCACACAGCTTTACCATCGAGCAGACAGCCTCGCCTCGATAGCAGGATGTGACTGGACCATGGTGCTAGCTAGGTGGGTCACCACGTCAAGCGACAGAGCTCTACATCTGGTCCTTGTGGGTAAAACGCAAACATCCACCCGCAAATGCGGGTGGATGTTTTAAGAAATCCGGCAACGTCCTACTCTCCCAGGCCGTCTCCGACCAAGTACCATCGGCGCAGGAGGGCTTAACTTCCGTGTTCGGGATGGGAACGGGTGTGACCCCTCCGCTATCGCCACCGAAACCTTGCCTGGAGTCCGTTCCGTCTCAAGAGACGAACCGGTCTACGACAGGTCGGCGATCTTCTATACATAGCGAAGTACCTTCATTACTGAAGGACTTTTCAACATGAAACAACGAGGGCGTTCTGCCACTCAAGAATTCCACAGCGAGCACGAGCTGTAATAACACAAGCCCTCGGTCTATTAGTACCGGTC
>CALAJV010000003.1 GCA_937922805.1 uncultured Acidimicrobiales bacterium
CCTAGCCCACCCGCCGATTGTGTCCTCTTCCAGAGCTCAGTGAAAGAATTGCCGCCGACTGATCGAAAGCTCGATTGATGACAATCGAAACTTCAACCACAACTCCACAAGAATCATCGACAGAGGTTCCTTACACCAACGTCGACGACATCGACTTCTTTCCGATGTTCTTCGCCTCGATTCAAGCTGCACTCATCACGATCGTTGCCAACCTCGTGTTAAGCGTATTTTTCGCTCTTCAGTTCGGCGCAGGACTCCAAATGCGCCTCTTCGCCCGAGTACTTCCCTACGTAGCGCTCGAAACAGACATCGCGACATTCGAAAAAGTCGTCTTCTGGTCAACAGTTGGCACCGCAGCACTACTGATCATCTTCAGCGTCAGCGCTTTCATGACCCGACGTTCGCTACGAGTCCAGGCCGGTCGAACCTTCGCCTGGTTCGATGTGGCCCTCCTAGGTTCGATGCAGCTCTACCGCCAGTACTTCCTAGCGAACTTCGGCGACGCCAAACCGTGGATGTGGGGCCTAGTTCTAGTGGGCCTCGTCGGCTTTGTCGTCTGTGCTTACATAGTCTGGCTCGACGCCGGAGACAAAGAGGCCGAACTCTTAGATACCTACTCGCTGCTTGATGACGCACCAACTTCGGCCGCTCTCTGAGATGATGCCAAAGCACCACCTTCGCCAATCTCCATGGAACCTACTTGGATCAGCCGTATCGCTTAGCTTTCGGTTTGTTCTCCTGCTCAGCATTATCGGGTTCGTCTCGGTGGCTCCGGCAAGTGCCACAGTCAAGATTGAGAACCTCATGAGCGCTGAACACTCGGTTGGCGGAAACGGCGTAGCCGTTTACCGCTACGGGACCGGCACCAACCACACCGCCGACTTCTCTACTGGAACCCATGATTCAACAGTAAACAACTCGGGGGTTCTGGAACTGGGTGGCGGCTCCTCCACCGGGTGGTGGGATCAGGCATGGACCCGACGACAGTGTTTCACTGTCTCGTCGACGTCATCGGCGACGGCTCATACCCTCCGATTCGAAGTCGATACATCTGGCACAGCCTCCAACGGAGACGACATTCGTGTCGTGGAGGGCACCAACGGTTCGCTCCTAACGTCTTACTCTGAAGGAACATTTCCCGATAGTGCATCAATAGTCTGGGCTCAAGTAACACCATTGCCAGCCGGCACTTCCACGTACTGTGTCTACTTTGAGAACGCGGCCGCAACCTCGGTGTCGGACGAGCTAGCCGCCTTCGATG
Source organism: uncultured Acidimicrobiales bacterium (assembly GCA_937922805.1). Taxonomy (GTDB): domain Bacteria; phylum Actinomycetota; class Acidimicrobiia; order Acidimicrobiales; family SZUA-35; genus JAHELU01. The sequence continues at coordinate 1,262 of CALAJV010000003.1, forward strand.
CACCAGGAACCACGAGCTACTACACGATGACCAACCGATACAACGGCGGTTGGGTTGATGTGATCAGCTACGTCGATGCCAACACAGTTTCCGATGGGACAACGACCGTCGTTCTCAATACTGGTCAGACCCACCGGTTCTTGAGTGTAAATGACGATACTGAGATAACAGCGACCGGCCCTATTGAAGCTTCAGCAGATATTAACGGGACCGAAACCCTAGTTCCCGAGGGCTGGGCCGACAACGAATTCGTGCACCCGGTAACTCGCGGTACTAACGGCGCATGGATTCGGTCTCCCAACGGGGCTACCACGATTGAAGCGGTTGTGAACGGCGTCGTCGTCAACTCAGTCAGCATTGGTCCGGCCAGTGGAAGCGTCTTCTTGCAGGGAGATTTTGCTTCCGACGACACGCTAATTCTACGTTCAACTAACGGCATTGATTTCTTAGCCCTTTGGGCCGCTACCAATGGGAATGATGTGGGCCCAGCCGTCCCGTGGTTTGGCGACACACTTTACGGCGTGCGATCGCGATGGATCTTCGTAGGAGCGATCGGTTCGGCCACGGTTCAAATGGAAGGCAGCGATGGAACCTCGTTCACCGACACCGTGACTGACACCGATACCTCATCTGTTGTTGATGGCAGCGACTTCTATGGCAATGGCACCGCCTTCTCATTTAGTTCAGACGGCGCACCGATCTCGGCCTATCAATATGCCGACGGAAACGGTAGCGAAATTACCGCCGCCCTCCCAGAACGACTGTTGGCCCAAACCTGGATGGTTCCGGTCAGCTCGGACTATATAACGGTTGCTTGCCCCACGAACCCAACGACGATCACGCTCGGCGGCGTAACGTACAACTGCGCCTCGGCCAATGCCGCCGCTCCCGGACTCTTCTATGGAGGATTGACGATTCGCCCGGCTGGGACCACGATTACCGCTGATCACCCGATCTATGTCTACTACCAGGTTCAGGCTGCCAATGACGAACACAATCTTCTCGGGCCGAAAGGCGCCCTGCCTTATGTCTCTGACCTAACCAGCACGTCTGCCGCCGTCGAGGTACTGGCTGGCTATTGCGGAACTTGGACATCCCCGGTCTCCCCTACCTCGGGCGTCTTCGGACAGTTCTTCCACCAGTCCAATACTCCAACCGGGACCTCAGCTACTTTCCAAATTTCGACGGACGGTTCAAGCTTTTACGGGCCTGACGGCACAGCCGCTTCTAGTTTCGCTAACGACGATCTGATCCCGTACGTCGCCGACTTCGCCTCAACCGTGCAACTGCGAATCGAACTCTGCACCAACGATCCGGCCGATACGCCGACCATTACCCAAGCATCTTTCGATTGCGAACTAGACGAACTGATTCCAAACGTTTCTGGCGTCGCACCGACGCAAGTACCGTCCCCGTCGACCGGGACCAAAGAACCCCTACTGCGGGTCTATCAGAATCTGGGCGGCGTTTGGGACGCCAACGTACAACATTTCTCGACCGCCAACCTCGGCGCAACCGAAGTCACGATGGTCACCGACATGAGCCCTACTCAAGTATCGATTTCTGGAGGCGTCGTTTCCTCACCCAGTCCAACGTTCCCCCACTCAACGCCACAGCCCTACTCAGTTATCGCCAAGCACGCGACAACAGCCGGACAAACAGGCGGTCTGACGATCGACCTCGTCGACGAAGGCCAAGTCCTAAATTCGGTTGGCATCCATCTAGACTTTATTGGCTGACGTTCCGACAGGTTCGTCAGCTCCACGGGTATGGCGAGTTACTTACCGGGTGCAGCTTGCCTTCGGCATAGCGGCTATAGCGGAATGGTTCGAGCAACGCTTGGGTATCCCCCAAAAGCTCCTTAGCCACCAAAGCACCAACGCCCATCATCTTGTATCCATGGTTCGAGTCAGCAATAAAGTAGGCATTCTCGGAGAACTGATCGAACACGGGAAAGCTATCAGGGGTAAAGCTTCCGATGCCACCTGATGGTTCTTCTTTGATCAATCCTGATTTGCCTTCGAACCGTTTCTGACAATGGGCCAAAGCCGAGGTCCACGCTCGGTAAAAGTCGTCGCCAACCACAAAGTCGGGGCTAGCCGGACCGTACGGGTCGACTGCCACTTCACTCGCCTCTTTGTCGACGATGAACGGCACGTATCCGCCTTGGATTCCACCGAAGCTGAAATCGGGCTTGTAGTAGATACCCCACGGTCCTTCGGTGACAAGCTCGCCCCCATCGTCGAGCAACGGAGCGTCGGTATCGATGTGGATGACTGGAGGCATGTTGCCGTCGTTGTCTACCAGGTACCCAGGGTCGACGCCGAGCGTTCCTTCTTGTAACGCCCAGTAGGTCCATGTTGGTCGTTCGTGGATGACCCCATCTGACCCCTTGACCGGGGTAACTGTTGGCAGATCGAGCATGGCCCAGAACTTTTGCACCCAGGGACCGACCGCGACAACGACATGTTCGCATGCGATCGTTCCAACATTGGTTACCACTGCGGTAACCGCACCGCCGTTCGTTTCCAGTTCTTGGACCTCAACCCCACTGCGGACCTGAACGCCTTCAGCCTCGGCCTTAGCTAGCAGGCCCTTCAACGAGGCCATGTTGTTGGCGTAACCGCCTTTGTGCTCATGGAGCACACTGGTTATCCCTTTGGCCTGCCAATCATGAAAGATGCCTTTCATATAGGCATCGGACTCAGCGGCACCTTCGATGAAGGTCGAGCTGTAACCGATGGCTTTCTGCTGTTCATAAATGGTGGTGACGTCTTCTCGCATTCCTTCGTGGCTGATCTGCATGTAGCCAACCGGATGGAACGAGAACGCCTCCGGATCGGAGTCCCAGATACTCACTGAGTGAGCCATTAGCTCCCGCATGGCGGGCTGGTAGTAGTTGTTTCGGATCACCCCGCAGGCAATACCTGATGCCCCCGCCCCTACGGCGGTCTTGTCGATCACGACAATGTCGCTGCCCGAGCCTTGGCCCGAGGCTTTGAGTTCTTTCGCTAGGTGCCAGGCGGTTGAAAGCCCATGAATACCCGCGCCGACAATTACGTATTTCGATGAAGAGGACAGTTCGCTCATCTGTGGCTACCTCCAGCCAGAGGGTCGTTGTTGCGTTTGCCTTGCGGAATGTTCTTTGTTTGCGGAGCGGCCACTCCAGCTCGGGTGGCCGCTCCGCTACTTAAGGTTGTGCTTTCCGGATAACTAGCTTTCTGGATTGTCAGCTAGCTAGTGACTGGCTGGTGCGTCCCAGCCTTCCAGAACTGGCGGCTTCCAATCGGTGCCAACCGTCTTCGACTCTGCCACCCACGGGCCCAACTCGACCTGCGGGAACTTGCAGTGAATGTCCTTCAGCGTGATGCCGTAGGAGTTGCCATCAGTGAGATGTTTCATCAGCACTTTGCGAGCCAACTCGTTCTCTCGACCCTTCGGAATTTCAAAGTAGATCTTGATGAACGAGTTTGAATAACGATCGAACACGGCAGGAATGCCGTCCTCAACCAATAGCTCAACATCTTCGAGCCAGTTAATATCGTCGCCGGGGGTCAACGCGTCAAGATCAATGTTTTCGACCAAGCTCATATCGCTCTGGTAGTCGAATCGCTTGCCCGCCAACTGCTCAGCATCGATTGAAACTGTTCGGGTACCGGTATCTGAAGTTGCCATTTTCGTTCCTACTTTCAGCTTCCGCCGGTAATGATGTGCTTGTTGAACATTTCTTTCATTTCGTTGAGCGCATTTTCTTCGCTTACGCCCGGAATGTAGTTAGTTCCCGCTAACGGAACCTTGGCCATAGCCGAGGCTTCATACGTGAGAGCGGCAAGATCTTCCGGTTCCAACGAGTGGATGCTGGTCTTTCCGCACGCTCGGGCCAACATCTGCACTTCCATAGTCAACGTGATCAAGAAGTTGTAGACCCGCAGTGCGGCTTCATCGACATCGAGACGCTTGCGCAACTCGACATCTTGGGTTGCGACACCAACTGGACAACGACCGGTGTGACAGTGGTAGCACTCTCCCGCCTTGACCCCGATGGTGCCTTCATAGTCGGTGACCCCTGGGATCTCCTTGTTGCAGTTCAACGCCATCAACGCTGCGGTACCAATGGCGACTGCTTTGGCTCCGAGCGCGATGCACTTCGCCACGTCGCCGCCGTTGCGAATACCGCCAGCAACGACGAGGTCAACATCGTCAGCCAAACCAACGTCTTCGAGCGCTCGCCGCGCTTCTGGGATAGCCGCCATAAGCGGGATACCAGTTTCTTCGGTCGCTACGTGTGGTCCGGCACCAGTGCCACCTTCGGCGCCATCAAGATAGATAGTGTCGGGGCCGCACTTGGCTGCCATTCGAACATCATCGTAGACTCGAGAAGATCCAAGCTTCAGCTGGATCGGCACCTGATAGTCAGTTGCTTCCCGGATCTCTTGAATCTTGAGCGAAAGATCGTCGGGGCCAAGCCAATCCGGGTGACGAGCTGGAGATCGCTGGTCGATACCAGCTGGTAGCGACCTCATTTCCGCTACTTGCTCGGTAACTTTTTGACCCATCAAGTGCCCGCCAAGACCAACTTTGCACCCTTGGCCGATGAAGAACTCGATTGCGTCAGCCAACATTAGGTGATGCGGATTAAAGCCATACCGGCTCTGAATAACCTGATAGAACCATTTGGTTGATAAGTCACGCTCAGGCGGAATCATGCCACCTTCACCAGAACAGGTTGCGGAACCAGCCATAGACGCACCCTTAGCCAAAGCCATTTTGGCTTCAATCGAAAGTGCCCCGTAGCTCATACCGGTTATGTAGACCGGAATGTCGAGTTCAAGTGGCTTCTTAGCGAATCGAGCGCCAAGAACCGTTTTTGTCTCACACTTCTCTCGGTAGCCCTCGATTACGAATCGAGTGAGAGTTCCCGGGAGGAATACAAGCTCATCCCAATGAGGAATTTTCTTGAACAGCGAGAAGCCTCGCATTCGGTACCGACCAAGTTCAGACTTTACGTGAATGTCGTTGATAACCGTCGGGGTGAAAATTTTACTTTGACCAATAACGTCGGTGTTGGCGTTGACCAGCACATCGTCTTGGGCTTGTTGATCAGCTGCAGTTTTCTTTGCCATCGTTAGCGCTCCTTTTCCAGCTCAGATGACGAGCTTGCGCTCGGACGGTTCAAGCGAGTCGTAGTTGTGTAATTGCTTTCCACACACAAATTTTTGAAACTCCGGCGGACTACCTAAGCCGTAGTTAGCGAATTTGCGTTCGATGAACTCTGTGTCGGAGTCATCCCATTCTCCTGGCACGCAGTCGATACCGAGCGAAGCCACGGTGCCACCGACGTAAAGCTTGCCGTCGTACATTGAATCGCCGAGACCGTCGCCAGCGTCGCCACAGATAATTTGTCGACCTCGTTGCATCATGAAACCGGTGTTGATGCCGACCGACCCCATGACGATGATGGTGCCACCTTTTTGGTCGATGCCAGTTCGGGCACCAACGTCGCCTTTGATTACTAGATCGCCACCTCGGATAGCCGCGCCGGTCAATGACCCTGCTCCTCGTTCGATAACGACCGAGCCTGACATCATGTTCTCACCAGCCGACCAGCCAACCCGACCATCAATGTGGACCGTTGGACCGTCAATAAGACCGCAGGCGAACCAGCCGGGCGAACCCTCGAAGGTGATGTTGCACCGCTTCAAGATTCCGACGGCTAGGGAGTGCTTCGATCCTGGGTTGACGATGGTGACATCGGTGATGCCCTCCTCATAGACCAACCGCCGAAGCTCCTTATTGATTTGACGAGTGGTCAGATCGGTTGCTTCGAACCGGGCTTTCTGACCATCAATCTCTGAGTTGTGCGGAGCTTCCGCATCAGGTTCTACTAAGCCGCGAGCATCATAGCTAATGCCGCTCTTAGAGCCAGCTGTACTTACACCTGCCATACCAATACCTCTCGTTCGTAAGGGTCTCGGGTTTCAACTTCGTGACCCACCAATGCTCGAATAGCGATCTCTTCAGTAGCGACTGCTACTAAATCGTCTGACTCCATGAGAACCAGAGGCTTGGCCGCCATCTCATCTTTTGCTACGCCAAGCTCATTGCCAGTCACGCAAAGATAGGTGAACACACCATCGAGATCGTCGAGGCTGCTCTTCATCGCGCTTTCCAGCGATAGTCCACCCTCCATCTTTTCGGCCAGATAAACGGCAATGATTTCAGAGTCACATTCCGACTGAAAGCGGTGCCCGTTCGATTCAAGTCGACGGCGCCACTGGTGGTAGTTGGTCAACTGACCATTGTGTACTACCGCCACGTCGGCGAAAGGATAGGCCCAATACGGGTGGGCACTAGCGAGATCCACGTCAGATTCAGTTGCCATTCTGACGTGGCCAATGCCGTGAGTCCCGGTGAATCCATCAAGGCGATACTGCTCACCCACTGTTGCTGCGTCACCCAGATCTTTGATGATCTCTAGCGAATTGCCTAATGAAAGGACTTCACAACCAGGAACGTCTTCAAGGTAATCGGCCAAGGGCTTCAGCTCGCCGCTATAGCGCACTGTTGCCCGAAACGCATACCCAGTTTCGCTCGTCATGGTGGCCACGTTGGCCCCGATTTTGGCCAGGCGAGACTCAACTTCAGCTCGGTTGCGCTCAAGCCGCTCTTCCATGTTGAAGCCGCCAGCCTCATTTGGTTCGGCCAGAACGAACCGGATAACGACGAGGTCGTCTGCCGGGCCGTATAAGGCATAGCCGGTGGAGTCCGGCCCACGATGCTTCATTGATTGAAGCATTTTCGTGAGCTCGTCGCCCAGATCGGCGGTGCCGTTTCGGTGAATTACACCAGCGATGCCGCACATAGTTAGGTCTTCCTTCCTGTCGAGTTTTCCGATCAGATTGATCAGACTTGCTGTTGAGATTTGCTGTTAAGACTTGCCCTACTCACATTTGCTATCTGGGTAGGACGTGGATTTACTCCAGGTGGTTCGGCCGGCCATATTCCAGCCGAACCACCTGATAGTTGGCCTGCCGACATAGCGCTTCGGACGACCGTTTTCTTAGGGGAGAACGTTGTTATGGCAAGATGTCTAGGTACTCCTCGACGTCCCAATCGGTGACGGTGGCCATGAAGCGTTCCCACTCGTCTCGCTTGTAGTGTTCAAATACCTTGTACATTTCGTCAGGCATGGCGCTCTTGATCACGTCGTCGTCTGCCAAAGCTTGTAGCGCTTCACCCAACGAGAGCGGTATCTTCTCTACTTGTTTGCCTGCTTCCATTGCTTCGTAAATATTTCGCTCTTCTGGTGGACCAGGGTCAAGATTTCGGTCCAATCCATCGTCCATGGCCTTCAGTAGCCCAGCGAACGATAAGTACGGGTTGACGGCTGAGTCGACCGAACGGTACTCAAAACGACCAGGGGCCGAAATTCGAAGGGCGGTAGTTCGGTTCTGGAAGCCCCAGTCGGCAAAGACGGGCGCCCAGAAGCCGGTGTCCCACAATCGGCGATACGAATTCACGGTCGGCGAGGTGATACAGGTCAACGCCCGTAGGTGCTCGAGAATGCCGCCAATAGCTTTCATCCCAACCGCTCCAGGCATTTGCGGGTCGTCGCCCTCGGGCATGAACGTGTTGTTGCCGTCAACGTCCCAGAGAGAAATGTTGTGGTGACAGCCATTAGCTGAAACGCCCATGAATGGCTTTGGCATGAAGCAAGGGAAGGCGCCCAGCTCCCGACCAACCTGCTTACAAACCTGCCGATAGGTTGTCAGCCGATCGGCAGTTAGGTCGGCTCGATCGAAGTTAAAGTTCAGCTCAAGCTGACCTGGGGCGTCCTCGTGATCGCCTTGGATCATGTCGAGTCCCATAGCTTCGCTATATTCGATCACTTTGTGAATGAGTGGTTGCAGTTCAGCGAACTGGTCGATGTGGTAGCAGTTCGGTTTTGTCAAACCCTCCACTGTTGGCTTGCCATCAGCGTCAGCTTTGAGCCACATCATTTCCGGTTCACAACCGGCTCGCAGATGCAGTCCATGCTTGGCTTCAAACTCGTTGTGGATTCGCTTCAGATTGCCACGGCAATCCGAACTGAGAAACATGCCGCCGTCCACTTGTTCTTCGCGCCCTCGGAACAAGGTGCAAAAAACTCGGGCGGTTTTATGATCCCAAGGCAAGCGAACGAAGGTTTCTGGTTCGGCTATGCCAACTAGTTCACGAGCTTCTGGACCGTACCCGATGTATTCGCCGTGACGGTCAGTGAACAAGTTCGCAGTCGAGCCGTAAACAAGCTGGAAGCCTTTTGTGGCCACCATGCGAAAGTGCTTGGCCGGGATGCCCTTGCCCATGATTCGGCCGGTTACCGAAACGAACTGGCAGTAGAGATACTGAACCCCTTCCGCTTCAATTTGGCGCTCAACTTCTTTAATCTGCGCCTCGCGACCGTCCGCCTCAACCATCTGTTCTAGATCAGTTGCCATGATTCCCCAATTTCGGTTCATAGAACGGCGTTCGTCGCTTGGTCAACTATTCACTCACTTGTCAGTTTCTGAATCTTTGTCTGTATTGTTTCCGCTTCGACTCTGTGGGTGGTTTGCTGCCACTCGATCCCCCGAACACCGATCTGAGTGTGTAGTGCGATCTACACTACTGCTCAAGCACCTCCCAAGCCAGTGGAGATTCGAAACGAGCCCCCAATTACCAGCTTTCCCTTAAAGTAGGCGCTAGTTTCAATCTTGTCACTACCCAGAGGAAAAATTTTTCCCCGGAGTAAACCTCGTACAGGCCTAATTGTCGACTGAGCCCCAACGAACACCAAAATCCTCAGCTCGGTACTCCGACGGAACGGCGCCATCGACGAGACGTACCGCAGCAATCCGGCCAAGCTCGTCCGCCGACTTTGCCACCTGTCCATTTCCGGCTAGCAGCGTGTAGAGCGGCGCCTCACCTTTGGATCGGCTCGGCAAGCAATCTATATAGGGCCGGGTGCTCGATGATTGAGAAACAACACAGGAGTCTGTATAGAACGATTCGAAAGCTACGCCGGGAAAAAGTTCACCCATTTCCTTTAAGAGCCATTCCGCAACGTCGGCATCTCCACCAGAGCGGAACCACGGCAACAACTGGAAATCAGGGTCAGGCATCGGGCGACCAACCGACTGTCCGATCTTCATCCAGGCTCGGCCCTGCGAATCTCGGATTGGGGGTGTCAGATAGACGCTCTCACCGATCCGATCTCCTCGTTTGTAGATGAGCGACGGCATCGACTCAAGAGAAACAGCATCTTCGACGTTCAGCTGACCGAACACAACGGTGTGTTCCGCAATCGTGATCTCAATTCGAGATTTGATCAGCTGCAGTTCGTTTGCGAAGGCGCCAGTTGCGAAAAGCACCGACCTAGCCCGAATTTGGCGGCCGCCTTCAAGGCCAAGTTCCGCAGCTACACCTGAGGCGTCAACCGCTGTTACCAATCCATCAACTACCGAACCTCCAGCCAATTCGAGCGCGGCCCGTTGAGCTCGGAGAAAGGCCCGAGGGTCGATATAGCCTCCGGTTCCGTTTTCGACAATCGCACGCATCCCGCTAGCGAACCGCAGGCCCGGGTAACGAATTCGCAACTCCGCATCATCAAGTACTTCGACGGCTAAATCATGTTCTTCAGACCGAGATAGGAGCTCGGCCATGTAGTCGGCCATAGCGCTAACCGTGACATGACCAACCGGGTAGAAAAACTTGATTCCGGTCGCAGCCTCGATCTCGACAAACCGGGCAATTGAGCGCTCAGCAATTGCGGCATAGAAAGGATCGCGATCAACAACCCGAACAATCCGAGCAGTGTCGTAGTGACTGGCAAACACGCCACGATGGCCTACCTTGTCGACAGGTTCTGATTGCCCAACCAGGACGACGTCAACACCCAGCAACGCTAGATGCTTGGCTGCCGAGGTGCCAAGCATGCCAGCGCCAACGACCGCGACATCGGCAACCTCGCTCTTGGCCATGCAACTCTGGATAGGCGAAACAAGAGCGACTGGCAAGCTCAACTGTGGTTTCGTTCGCCGACGACAAGGCAGGTACCTCAACGAACGAGGTCGGTTGCGAGGCCATTGTGGTACTTTGCCAGGCGAGCGCAACGCCGGTAACAACAGGGTGTGACACCTGTATCCACATCGATTAACCAGCTCGGAGCCAAATGCGACGACAAAAAGTCCGCATCCCGCCAGAGTACTCCTGTTAATACCCTATTTCTGACGGCTGACCTCGTTAGTCTGTTGGCTATGGAAGACTCTCCCGCAGCTGCGAACACGGCTCCGAATACTGATGGCCCGTTGCACGAAATTCTTCGCTATAACCCGAACAAAATCGAACCGCAGTGGCAACAAAGATGGCTAGATGATGGCACTTACGAGGTCGAGAACGACGACCCACGAGAAGCTCGGTATGTCTTGTCGATGTACCCCTACCCTTCCGGTCCGGCTCACATTGGCCACGTTCGCAACTACACCTTCGGTGATCTACTCGTTCGCTATCACACGATGCGAGGCCATGCGGTGCTGTCGCCAATTGGGTTCGACAGCTTTGGGTTGCCAGCAGAGAACGCTGCGATCAAAAGCGGGGTCCATCCCAGGATCTTCACTGATGAACGCATCGAAGAATTAAGCTCGTCGCTGCGACGAATCGGGGCGGTATATGACCATCGCCGAACCATTAAGAGTCACGACCCCGACTACATCCGCTGGAACCAGTGGTTCTTCATCAAGTTTTTCGAAGCCGGGTTAGCGTATAAGCAGACGGCACCGGTCAACTGGTGCCCTGGCTGCCAAACGGTTCTAGCCAACGAGCAGGTCATAAACGGCCTCTGTGACCGCTCTGATGACGTGGTTGAACGCCGTGACATGTCGCAGTGGTTTTACAAGATCACCGACTACGCCCAAGAGCTGTTAGATGACCTCGATGACCTCGAATGGCCCACCCGGGTGAAGACCATGCAGCGGAATTGGATCGGACGATCAGAAGGCGCCGAGTTTGGCCTTCCCATCGCCGATGATTCTGGTGCGCCCCGAGACGACGTCGAACCTTTGATGGTTTACACCACCCGACCCGACACCGGCTTCGGCATGACCTTCGCTGTAATGTCGCCAGAACATCCTCGGGTTGAAGAACTTACCACCGACACTCAAGCCGACGCGGTGGCCGCTTTCCAAACCGAGGTTGCTGGTCGCTCTGAAATCGATCGCCTCAGTACCGAGAATGCTGGCGCCGGAGGGATCGAGAAGAGAGGCGTTTTCACCGGGTCTCAAGTTGTCAACCCGTTTAGCGGCAAGGCGATACCTGTCTTCCTCGCCGACTATGTATTGATGACCTACGGCACCGGCGCCATCATGGCCGTACCGGGCCAAGATCAGCGAGATTGGGATTTTGCCAAGGCCTACAATTTGGACATCGTTCGAACCGTTCAAGCCCCTGAGGGCTTCGACGGCGAAGCGTTCACCGGCGATGGGGTCGCTATTAATAGCGAATGGCTGAATGGTCTCGGAATCGCCGAAGCCAAGGCGAAAGCAATCGACTGGCTCGAAGCGGAAACTCGGGGCGCAGGGAAAATCAACTACCGCCTACGCGATTGGCTTCTTAGCCGGCAACGGTTCTGGGGCTGTCCAATCCCAATGATCTATTGCGACACCTGCGGCATTCTGCCAGCGCCGGAGTCGGATTTACCCATCGTCGCTCCTGACGACGTCGAATTCCGCCCGACTGGCGAATCTCCCCTCAACTACCACGAGGGATTCCTAAACACCAGCTGCCCGGGCTGTGGTGAACCAGCTAAGCGCGAAACCGACACAATGGACACCTTCGTCGATTCATCCTGGTACTTCTTACGTTTCGCCGATCCGTGGACCGAAGACCAACCATTCTCGCCGGAAGCAATTGCTAAGTTCTTACCCGTCGACCAATACATCGGCGGCATAGAACATGCCATTTTGCACCTGCTGTACGCCCGATTTTTCACCAAAGCACTGGCCGACCTCGGGTACCTACCTGGCGATTTGCGGGAGCCGATGAAAAGGCTATTCACCCAAGGCATGGTCCGGATGGGTGGCTCCAAAATGTCGAAGTCGGTGGGCAATACCGTCTCGCCCGAAGCCATGGTTGAAACCCACGGAGCCGACGCCTTACGGTTGGCCATCTTGCAAGCCAAACCTCCGGCCGAAGACGTCGACTGGGAAGACTTTCAGCTCGAAGGATGCGAACGTTTTTTGAACCGAGTTTGGCGACTAGCCGCCACCGATCCGGAGTTGATCAAAAACTTGCGTAGCGGTGAACCAACCGAGGCCGACCATGAAGTCGATGCTGCAACCCACCGCCTGATCGAACGGGTAACAGGCGAGTACGAGCGCTGGGCCTATAACACTGCAGTGGCAGGGTTCATGGAATTCACCAACATGCTCTACAAATATGTCCAAGCCGAAGACGGCGCCCACGACAAAACCCTGGCATCGGCGATTGACACGCTACTGCTACTCATGAGTCCGGCAGTTCCTCACATAACGGCCGAGCTTTGGTCAATGCGACTGGCCGAGCGAACCGAGGCGGCCCCGGCAAACGGGACCGATCACGTCCACGAGCAATCGTGGCCGGTCGCCGACGACGCGAAACTCGTGGTCGAGTCTGTAACTATGATCGTTCAAGTCAACGGCAAGTTGCGCGACCGGATCGACGTGCCAGCCGAGATTTCAGACGCTGACGCAGAAGCTACCGCATTGGCATCAGCTGCGGTCCAGTCACAACTGGATGGATCTGAACCCAAAAAAGTAATTGTGCGAGCCCCTAATCTCGTCAACGTTGTCGTCTAATCAGTCCCGCTGGTTGAACGCCGATTTACGCGGTTTTGTCTAGCCGAGGAACGTCGCGCCAAAGTCGTTCGAGATCGTAGAAACCGCGAGCTTCCTCGGTGAATACGTGCACGACAAACGATCCAAAATCCATCAAGACCCAACTCATTGTTTCGCGACCCTCGACTCGTTTCGGTTTCGGTCCCCCAGCGCTGGCGACCGCCTGTTCAACGGCATCGACGATCGCCCGAACCTGACGGGGGTTTCGGCCCGAGGTAACAACGAACCAGTCGGCGATAGCCAAAACTTCGCCTACGAAGAACGCATCGGTGCGCTCTCCTAGCTTGTCTTCGGCCGCTTCGGCCGCGATCCGAACCCATGGAACTACGTTCGGGTCATTTTGAAGGTTGTCGGTCAAGCTGGCGTACTCCGATTGGGACTGGAAATTTTAGAGTGTCTCAGTACAGACTAGCCAAATCAAAGTCGCTGCCAATCAAAATTGTCGCTACATATCCTGATGGATCTTCCGGATCAACCACGCTCGACAGGTCGAGGTCATCCAATAGGTCATCGAGCTGAGCTTTGGGACTAGCCCCGTTTGCTGTGCCGCCAGCTATCTCTGGTGAACCAATATCGAGACCGATCGGCACCACGATTTGCGTCTCCCCTTGGTCGAATAGAGAGGTATTTCCTATTTCAAGAACCTCAATTCCTCTTGAAGCAAACACTGCCGCTATATCTTCGAGAGGAGCCCCACCGGTGCGATCAATGATCCGGATCTGGAGCCGATCGCCGGGCACCGACCCAGCAGGAAACGCAGTAACGTCTCGCACCAACGACTCGGTTGCGGCAAAATCGGGAAGCGAGATCGGCTCCAGCTGGGTCATCGGCATATCAAGAATTTGTGAATTCTCCGAATCGAGCTTTTCTATCGTTCGACCAATCTCTGAGGTGTCATCAAGCCGGTGAGCCACGAGTGCGTTCCACAGAAGATGTCGCCGAGGGGTTACTGACACTAACGACGCCCCTTCGGTCGGACGACCGAGGAATGCGCTTGCCGTTGCCCCGGTGACTACTACAGAGCCAACATCGAATATGGGCTGATCATCGACCCCGGTTACAGGATCTGGGTTGTCCACCGGAATTGTTCGTGAGCCGAACGCTTCAGTCCAAGCCTTATCGTCGAGAACAATTGTAGATGAAATAGCTATACGCGCTGCCCCAGAGATCGCCGTTACCGCATCTGCTGGGGCTCGGTCGGCCAGGGTCTGTCCGTCGATTTCCAAAGATCCTGGCAACAAAATGACCGTGTCGGCGACATCCAGTTCGGCGTGCGTAATAAGCAGCGCCACTCCGGTGACCGACTGATTGTGGACCTCAACCGCCGCTGCTATGTCGGTCGGTTCTACTAATGCGCTCCAGCCGGGCTCGTCTCGGGTCGGAGCAACTTCGTATTGCCCGACTTTGGAGTCGAGCAAAGTGTGATAACCAGAGATGGCAACGAACGGAATTGCCATCGCGAAAATAAGGTCTGCTGCGACAAACAGCATAAGAAACCGGGCTGGTCGTTCAGCTGCTTGAGACGTTAATGCGGCGGCTAATCTCAACCTCAGTCACGATAGAGGTTCCAGTCGACGATGTGTTCGATTACCGGGTCTGGAGTGAGGAACCGAACTGACGATCCCTGAGACACCCGCCGCCTGATGGCACTGCCAGAGATACTAATCGACGGGATCTCAACTAAATCCCAGCTCCAACCCGTTGGTGGCTGAAAGTCAGCTCCCGGACGGTTGACGACAACGATGGTGGCTTGCTCTTGCAGACGCTTTGTGTCGTGCCAGGTGTCTAAGCCAGCGGCGGCATCAGCACCAACGATAACCAACCATTCAGCTGCAGGGTCCTGCTCGGCCAACGCTGCCAGCGTGACAGCGGTGTAGCTAGGGCCGCCAATTTGCAGTTCGATGTCGGATACGGCGAGACCTTTTGAAGATACGCCGTCTGATTTAGCCACCCCAACTGCTGAAAGGGTCATCTCTAACCGCTTTTCAGCCGGGGTGATTTTTCGCTTCCCGACCTTTTGCCACGGTTCGTTGGCGGGCACCAAAAGGACTTTGTCGAGATCTAGGGCATGAAGTACCTGATCTGCAACAATTAAATGTCCAAGATGCGGGGGATCGAAAGTTCCTCCCAAGACCCCAATTTTTGGGGGCTTAGCGGCTTCTTGGTCCGAGTTTGTTTCGTGAGAAGTATCAGCTGTCACAGCAAATAGCACCCGCAGTGACCAACGTCACTACCAAAGTGGGAAGATCTGTACTAAAAAAGATGTTTGGGCATGTAGCGCTCTACACCCGCGAAGCAGACAAGATCGGATCAACCGAATAAAGCCCGGATCATACGAGCCTAGCAGCCCCATAGACAGCTCAAACCTGTCTAGAACCTTTAACACCTTTCCTTTCCCGCAATCGACGATAGAGAAGCACGCGCCATGAGTGATTCAGTAGGACAATATTTAAACGAGATAGGCCTTGTTCCTCTCCTAACGGCGGATGAAGAACGTGAGCTAAGCCAAATCATCGAAAAGGGCCGAGATGCCCAAGAGAAGATTGACGACGGCGACAACTCTGTAGCCAACCGACGAGCAGTTCGAGCTGCCGCCCGGGCCAAAGATAGGTTCATCCGAGCCAACCTGCGTCTGGTTGTCAGCGTCGCCCGTCGCTACCCGCTTCCTCCATCGATGGAGCTACTCGACCTTATTCAAGAAGGCAACTTGGGCCTTGAACACGCTGTCGACAAGTTCGACTGGCGCAAGGGCTTTAAGTTCTCAACCTATGCAACGTTCTGGATCCGTCAGGCCATCGGCCGGGCTCTTGACCAGAAGGCAAGCTTGGTCCGCCTTCCCGGCGACCGCTCCGCCAGTCTACGGGCGGCTCTTCGCCAGGTTTCTGGCGACGGCGACGACCTCGACGACGAGCATGCACGATTGCATCGCCTCACCACCCCAACCTCGCTCGACCGCACCATTGGTGACGACGACTCGAACGAGCTAGTAGACCTTCTTCCTGACGCTACCCCGGGCCCTGAGTTCGAGGTAATGGCTAAGGCCGAAGAAACAATGGTCACCGGGCTCCTCGAGGTCCTTGACCCACGAGCCAAGTACGCCGTACAACAGCGGTTTGGCCTCAACGATGGCCGCAAGCGAAGCTACCGAGAAGTTGGCGAAGAGCTCGGTGTCACAGCTGAAGCTGCTCGTCGTCTAGTAAAGCGAGCCGTAAGTGCCGTACGCGATCAAGCTGGCGACGTTATGAGCGACTTCGACGCTGCGTAACTAAGAATCTACTGGCAGCGTCTTACCAGATGCTCAGCCAGATAACTGCCAACGGAGCCGGTGCATTCGCATCGGCTCCGTTCCTTTTTCCCCTGCGGTGAGAAGTACACTACGTACTTACGACCATCAGCTAGACACTAGTAGCTAGTCATAAATGAAATTCGATTGCACCAAACCGATGAGAAGGCGACACTAGAACCGTGACCTGGAATCCTCAATCGTGGCGAAACAAGACCGCAGCCCACCAACCAGCCTGGCCAGACCCTTCCGAGCTTGAGCGAGTTGAAAAAGAGCTGGCTTCGGTTCCGCCGCTCGTCTTCGCTGGTGAAGCCCGAGATTTGAAGTCAAAATTGGCTGCTGTTTCCAGGGGCGAGGCGTTTCTGCTCCAAGCGGGTGACTGCGCCGAATCCTTCGATGGATTTAACGCGGTGGCCATTCGAGAAAAGCTTCGAGTCATTTTGCAAATGGCTGTCGTGTTGACGTATTCGTCGGGGGTGCCAGCGGTCAAAGTTGGACGCATCGCCGGCCAGTTCGCCAAGCCTCGTTCCAGCCCAACCGAGACGGTGAACGGCACCGAACTTCCCTCGTTCCTCGGACATATGGTTAACGACCTTCCGTTCTCTGAGGGCGACCGGAAACCAGAACCGAACCGTCTGCTGAAGGCGTACAACCAGTCAGCCTCGACCTTGAACCTGCTCCGGGCCTTCACCAAAGGTGGATTCGCCGACCTGCATCGAGTCCAGTCTTGGAACCAAGAATTCGTTTCCAGCTCCAATCAAGGGCAGCGATACAATCAGCTAGCTGAAGAGATCGACCGAGCGCTGCGATTTATGGAAGCGACTGGTGTTTCTTCTCAGCACAGCGAGATTCATGAAGCTGAGCTGTTCACCAGTCATGAGGCGCTAATTCTTCAGTACGAAGAAGCTTTGACCCGTAACGACAGCTTGACGAACGAATGGTACGACTGTTCAGCCCATATGCTCTGGATCGGTGAGCGTACCCGTCAGCTCGACGGCGCCCACGTCGAGTTCCTTCGTGGGGTAAAGAATCCGCTTGGCTGCAAGGTTGGTCCGACCGCAACAGTCGATGAGATCACAGCCTTGTGCGAGGTACTCAATCCCGAGCGAGAAGAGGGCCGCTTAACTCTTATCACCCGCATGGGAGCCGAGACCGTAGGCAAGAACCTCCCACCGCTACTGGAGGCAGTGGCCGAATCTGGGCATCCGGTCGTTTGGGCTTGTGATCCGATGCACGGAAATACCTTCACGTCAGAGACAGGCCACAAGACCCGCCACTTTGACGATGTTCTCGCTGAAGTAGCCGGGTTCTTCGACGCTCACCACGGGGCCGGAACCTGGCCTGGCGGAATCCACATTGAGCTGACCGGCGAAGACGTCACTGAGTGTCTGGGCGGATCTGAAGAAGTTCAGACCAAAGACCTTGGAAAACGTTACGAAACCATGTGTGATCCTCGGCTAAATGGCCGACAGGCCCTCGATCTGGCGTTCCGGGTCGCCGAGCTAGTAAAACCGGTCAAGACTACCGACTAGACTCAAGCTCCGGATACGACCAAGGTCCATCAGTGACTTTGATCTTTTTTGAGGGCGGGGCCCGTGAGCACTGGCGAATATCTAACTATTTGGTTTGATGGCCGACGTCATCAAGCAAAATCTGGAGATGTTATCGGTCGAGATGAGACCGCCGACATCGCTATTGGTCACGATCAGGTGTCGAGACGCCATGCTGAACTCTGTTTCAGCGAAGGTGTTTGGTCGGTCAGCGATCTCGGTAGCACCAACGGTCTTGATCAGGGGCAGGGTCGAGTAGATCTGATTCATCTACTTCCGGGTGCCAACCAGGTGTGGCTTGGCCCGCCGGACTCTTCCCCCAGCATTTCGATCGAACTACCCGAGCTCCCGACCGACAAACCAGCGCCACAGTCTCCGCAGGTCACTCCTCCACCGCTGCCAGCGACGACACCGACACCCCGACAAGCCGCACCGGTGCCAGCACCACTCCAACCACAACAGCTCACCCCACCACCAACACCACCCCAACCACAACAGCTCACCCCACCACCAACACCAAGGCACGTCCCGCCACCGCCACCGATTCAGCAGCTCAAACCGCCTGGACCTCAGGCGATGTTGGCCGACCAACAGATGGCCCAGAACCTCGGGTCCCGTACGGGGGTCTTGCGCCCGGATATCGCTACTGACTTGACTATTGGTCGCTCGCCAGACTGCGACATCTGCCTCGCAGATCCGCTCGTCTCAAGAAACCACGCTCGATTGCGTTTGACTCCAGCCGGTGGCGAGATAACCGACCTTGGAACCATTAACGGAACGTATGTCAACGGTCAGCGCATCCGGAGCACCGCTGTTAACAATGGCGATGTAATCGAAATCGGCAAGGTTCAGTTCGTTGTCGATGAAGGCAAGCTAGAACAACACATCGCCTATGGCCTCCCGCTCATCGCCGATGATCTAAGTGTCGTCGTTGGCGACGGCCTCAAGATTCTCCAGAACGTCAGCTTCACGTTGCCTGCCGGATCGATGACCGCCGTCGTCGGACCGTCTGGTTCCGGTAAGACCACGCTGCTAAACGCCCTGACCGGTAGACGACCAGCTGACACCGGAAAGGTTTACCTAGGCGGTCGCGACCTGTATCAAGCCAAAGACAGTCTAGGACGAAGCATCGGATTCGTCCCCCAAGACGACCCGGTGCACGAATCGCTGAAGGTACGCCGAGCGCTCAGCTGTGCCGCCAAACTACGGCTACCACCTGACTCGTCGAAATCAGAGATCGCTGAAGACGTTGATCGGGTGGCGACGGAGCTTGGGCTCGCTGAACGACTAGATACTCAAATTCGGCGACTTTCCGGAGGACAAAAGAAGCGAGTAAGCGTCGGCTATGAACTAGTCGGCGAACCCCAAGCGCTAATTCTGGATGAGCCGACCTCAGGGCTTGACCCAGGTTTGGAACGCGAGTTAATGAACAATCTGAGAGAGCTCGCTACTAAGGGAACGACCACTATTGTCGTTACTCATAGCGTGCAGAGCGTGGAGCTATGCGACCAAGTCGTGGTTTTAGCCCCTGGCGGCAAACTCGCCTTTATCGGCAAACCAGAACGAGTTGCCGGCCATTTCAACTGTGGCAGCATTGCCGAAGTTTTCACGCTCCTATCGGACCGCCCGGATGAAGAGTGGGCGAACAACTTCGCGGCGTCGTCTTCATTTCAACAGTTCGTTTCGAACCCCCCACGAAGAGGACAACAAGAAGCCGTCTCGCCGCCAAGACGATCGTTCCTAAAAGATCTTCGGGTTCTAACCGGAAGATACATCTCATCGTTGCTCGGTGAGAAGAAGCGACTCGGCCTCATGTTTCTACAAGCCCCTATTCTCGGGCTTGTACTTGCGCTTGTTTTGCAGAGAAATGCGTTCACCCCCAGCGTTACGGGCCTAAACATCGCAACCTACTATTACGTGTTAGCCAACATTTTGATCATGAGCTGGCTGGGCGGAACAAGTAGCGTGCGAGAGCTGGTCGATGAACGATCTGCGTTCATCCGCGAGCAAGCGGTAGGGGTATCTTCTACCGCGTTCGTTTTGAGCAAGTGGGTTGTGCTCGCTGGCGCCGCCCTTATCCAGGCCATTTCGCTTCACCTCATTGCCTCATCGCGACAGCTAGATCGGCCAGTCCAAGGTGTTCTCATAAGTTCCGGTGATATCGAGTTCATTCTGGCGCTCGCTGGGATCGGCTTAGCCTCAGTCGGCGTTGGCCTCGTGATCTCGTCGCTAGTAAAAGACACAGCCCGAGCACTAGTGATCTTGCCATTAGCGCTCGTTATAGCGGTGCTGTTCAGTGGCCTATTCATTCCTACCGACGGCCAACCAGGACTTGAACAGGCCAGCTTAGCCAACCCAATCCAATGGGGCGGTGCCGCTGGATCGACAACCGTCGACTTGTTGAAGTCAAACAACTGTCTTTCAAAAGAAGAAAATCCCGATCAGCTCACGGACCAACAGCTCGATGATCTTCTTGATGGCCTGGAACTCGACGACGATCTACGGGCGCGAGGTGAGATCATCCGAAACGATATCGATTCCGCTCAACGGGGAAGCCTCAACTGTTCCCAACGCTGGATTCGTACAACCAGCAATCAGATCCTCAACTTCTCGATGCTGGCGCTACTTTCGGTGATCATGCTCATGGCCGCTGGTTTCGCCACTCACTGGTCACTAAGCAAACCGCAAAATAGGTAGTGGCCTCATCAACAAATCACTAGGCGGGAGCCGCCCCTGCTCGTCTACGGAGAGACCCTAACTTTGCGTTAGTTGGCCCCGCAGGATGCTGTTGCCGCTATGACTCAGATCCCCGTCATCGGGTTCAATCGAAACGTCAACCACTGTGTACAAGCCTGTATCGATTTCGGCCGGAACTTCGAAAGTTTGGTCGACCGTTGCAGTATTGTCGACGGTACCAATCCATTCGATACCAACTGGAGCGCCCGCGGCATCGACTTGAAGCAACCAAAGCTCATAGGTGGAACTTTCGGGAGCCGACTCTAGAGCATCGATGCCGACGCTCAAGGTTCGTCCTGTCAGTGCCGCTTCGCCGTCGGCCGATGAGTTTCCAATGGCTGCTAACTCCGCGGCCCCATCAAGTCCGGGGGAATTTTCGCCTCGTAACCCTAAGGCCAGTGGGATCCCGACCAGGATTACTGCTGCCGCTGAAGCGAAGCCGATCGCCATTCTCCGACCCAAACGCCGAGGCGCCATTTCAACCACTGACGAGTCTTGTTCAGCGACCGACTGAGCGAAATCTGGATTGATTCCGTTGCCGACGCCTCTTTGGCTGTCGTCAACCATTGGAGGTGAAGATACTTGGCGGAATCGGGTTTGGTCTCGCCCGTTTGGAGAATCGAATTCGTCTACTAGTCGAAGTCCACCCGACCGTTCTTGAGCCACCGCAGACGAAATCGAATGCCACAGCTGTTCACTTGGCCGCTCGCTTTGTGGATTGGGCAACGGACCGGAACGCAAGGCCCGAACTGCATCTGGAAATTCTCGTTCGAGATCAGAGAAGTCGGCGACCATAGCTACCCTCCAATTCTCTTTGCATCGCTTCTAGCCCTCTTCGCATATGGCTCTTGACCGTACCGAGCGGTAAATCGAGGCGAGCTGCGATTTCAGGGTGACTGAGGTTCTCATAGAAGCCGAGCGTGATTACATCACGGCGAGCAGGTGGGAGTGTTTGCAGGGCGCTGGCCAAAACCATCTGATCGACGACTCCATTCACGGCTGGCTCTACTGCTTGCCTATCGGCGATGTGTTCGTCTGGCGTTGACGGGCGACGGCCCTTGGCTCGGAGAAAGTCAATTGATTTGAATCGACTAATGCCAGCTAGCCAAGCGGCAATACTCCCTTTCGATGGGTCAAAGCTCAGGCGACCTCGCCAAGCAGCGAGAAATACTTGCTGAGCAACGTCTTCGGCGTCATCACCGACGAGCCTTCGACAGATACTAAGAACAAGCGGACCGTATTCATCGAACATGTCGCGCAGAGCTGAGTCTTCGCCGGTGACGAGACGATCCTCCAACGTTGCGACCATTTCGCAAATCATAGCGGTCATATAGGTTCTTACGCTGGAAAGGCTCCCTAAGATGCACTGTCCGGCGCGAATCTCGAAGTCGGGACAAATTACCTACGAAATCTCCAGGTTCTGGCCGTTCCTCGACGGCGAGTTGAACTGGCGTACTAGGCTCACGCCATGGCTACTGAGTCCAGGCTGAGCGATAGCGACACTCGGTCGATCGCAGCCTCGCTTCACCAGGCTCGCCTTAGCGCCAAGCCGGTCGGACTCGTAACGCAGACTTATCCCGAGCTAACCTGGGATTCGGCTAGAGCTATTGCTCGATGCACTGATGAGCTTCGTCGAACCGACGGCGAGACGCAGATTGGCTGGAAGCTCGGTTGGACCTCGACCGTGATGCGGGAAGCTCTCGGGGTTAATCGCCCTAACTGGGGCACGCTATGGGACACCCAGCAGATCGGGTTCGAGCTTGAGCTAGATCGCTTTATTCACCCCAAGCTCGAACCGGAATTAGTCTGGCAAGCCAAGGATGATCTCCCGGCTGGGGCTAGCGTTAACGAGGTTAGAGAAGCTGGTGGCGGATGGGCTCTAGGGATCGAAGTGGTCGATCCAAGATTCCCATCGTTCGACTTTGACGCCCTGGACAATACCGCCGATAACTCGTCAAGTGGTGCAGTTCGCGTTGGTCAGTTCATCACCCTGGATGCAGAACCTTCGGAGCAGTGCATCGTTTTGGCCAACGGTGTTGAATCCCGTGAGGGATTTGGGAGCGAGGCAATGGGCGACCCGGTCCAAGCAGTTGCGTGGCTAGCCCAATCATTGGCTAAGGAAGGTTCGATGGTGAAGGCTGGAGACATCGTTTTCACCGGAGGCTTGACCGCTCCGTTTGATGTAGAGCGTGGCGCGACCTACAAGCTAGAAAGCGACCTGCTAGGTGCAGTCACGTTAGCCATCGTCTAGGCCGAGCCTTCGGGCTACATCAGACCACGACTGCGCAGCGTTGGCTATATCAAACCACATTGCATCTAGACCGGCCTCGATGGCGCCATCGACATTTAGCGGCTGATCGTCAACGAACAGAATCTGCTGCGGCCGAGCCTTGACGGTTTCGACCGCCAAGGCAAAGGCCCGTGGATCAGGTTTGAGGATTTTCGTGTCAGAGCAATCAACGATGTGATCAACCATCTGCAGGAACGGTACGCCAACTTCCCACTCGCGGCCGTGGAAATCACGCATATCGTTCGTTAACACCGACACCCCGAAGCCTGCTTCGAGTGCCGCCTTAGATACTCGATCGGCCCCGGGGCGGATCAGCTCACGAGTTGGGGGGTCATACAAGCCTCGCATGTAATCGGCTCGGCTTAGATCTATCCCAGCCGCTCTCCCAACCTCTTCGGCTCGCGCCGTCCAGTACTGACGCTCAGTGAGCCCATCACCAGCGATCATCTGACACCACAGCTGATCAGTCGACGGATCGAGGGGGCCAAGCCAGGTAAGACTGCCCTCAGGAAGTCCGAAAACTCGTTCAGCCTTGCTATGAAGTTCGACGGGGTTAAGCAGGCAGACACCACCAAAGTCGAGGAGTAAGATCTCGTATTCGGGATTGTTTGCCATTTGGTGAAGCTAGAGACAACCGTCCCACCCTTCCACCATCATCCCGTATAGCGGGATGATGGTGGAAGAATGGCGAGGGCTGAAAGGTTCAAGGATAAAGCTCGACTTGTTGTCGATTTTGGCGACGTGTTGCGGAGCCGTTATCCGCTCCATCCCATTTGCAGTGAGACGGCTCTCGAGAAAACCGTTACCGCATGGGCGTATCCGATCCGATTCGGGTCCATCCGCTCGCTTGGTCCAGCCAAACTCAGCGATGCAACCGCATAGCCCGTCTCATTTCGAATTGGGGCGGCCACCGACACCACCCCCATCTCAGATTCCTGGCGGTTCTCGGCGTAACCAACACGACGTATCTGTCGTAGCTGTTCTCTGAGCCTTCCGACTTCTGTAATGGTATGTTCGGTCGCTGAATCCGGCTGCCATTTGGCCAAAAACTCGTTTCGCTGCTCGGCCGGCAGGAAGGCCAGGATCGCCTTGCCTGAGCCGGTCCGATGGGCGGGTGCCCGGCGCCCCAGTTCAGTAAAAACCCTCAATGTATGAGGGCTCTCAAGCCGTTCGACGTAGACCACTTCGTTGCCATCAAGCACGCCAACTTGCACCGTCTCACCAGTTCGGGCTCGAAGCTCGGTCATCGAGACTAAAACCGCTTCATGCAGTGACCGCTGCTTGGGCATCGCTGCGACCATGTCGAACGCCGCTAGTCCCATACGGTAGCGACCAGTTACCTGATCTTGGTCAAGGATTCCTTCGTCGGCCAGCGTGCTCAAGATTCGATGGGTTGACGATGTCGACAGTTGAAGGTGAGAGGCCAGGTCGGCGACCCCCCAGGTTAGGTTGGCAGCCGAGAACGATTTCAACACCCGCGCCGCGTTAGCCACCGACGATAAGCGATTCCTCGATGGCCCGGTTGTCGGCATGGCATCATCGTAGAGCAACTCATCGGTGTCCCGCTATGCGGGATTGCTCTTCCAGCTGGTGTGACCGGTGACATATGTTGTCTACCGATGGGAATCTTACGTCTTAGTCACGTTGACATAATGGCTACCGACCTTGACCTCGCCGCTGCGTACTACACACAAGTAATGGGTTTAGATATCTCTGAGCGCACCGCCGACCGAATCTTCTTCAAATGCTGGGATGAGCGCGACCATCATTGCCTCGCTGTTCGCCTCGACACCCGAGTTGGTCTAGATCGGTTCGCGTTCAAAGTTGACCACGCCGACGATCTCGCTCACTTCGAGTCGAGAATCGAAGCGGCCGGGCATCCGGTCGAACGTATCGCCGACGGTGAAGAGATCGGGCAGGGCGAATCAATCCGATTCGAACTGCCATCGGGCCAAGAAATGGAACTCGTTGCCGACGTCCACAAGGTTGGCGGTCGACTACCCCTCACCAATCCGCCCCCAATGGTCCAAGGTTTGGTTGGGATCGCTCCACCCCGTATCGATCACCTACTTGTTCACGCCGAGGAAGTCCCGGTAGTCGCTGCGTTCTTCCAAGACGTACTCGATTTCCGGCTAACCGAGCAGTTACTCAACGGTCAGGGGCATCAGACCATTGCTTTCCTTGAACGTTCGGCCAAACCACACGATATTGCCTTTGTCCAGGGACCAAATGGGGCTCTTCATCACTTCTCATTCTGGCTAGACGACTGGGATCACATCCGTCGGGCTGCCGACATTCTTGCCTTTAACGGGATCACTATCGATGTCGGACCAACCCGCCACGGTCTTACCCGAGGCAACACCATTTACTTCTTTGACCCAATGGGCACCCGCAATGAGGTGTTCACCGGCGGATACCGACCTGACCCTGATTTTCCCACTATTACCTGGACTAACGATCAAGAGGGGCGGGCGGTCTTTTACTACGAAGGGGTACTAAACCAACGATTCGCCACGGTACACACATGAGTTCACCTGGCATTCTCCGACTCTCTCACGTTGAGGTGCGAGTTCCAGACCTCCAATTGGCGACGGCCTACTACTCCGAGGTCGTTGGCCTCGTCGTAACGAGAACTGAGCCAGGACGGGCATACCTCAAGGGCTGGGATGAGTTACAGCATCACTCACTTGTGTTGGCCGAGGAATCAACGTACGGACTCAACAGTCTGGCGTTCAAAGTAGTCGAGAGAGGCGAACTCGACCGACTAGCTGCACAAGTGGAGTCGGCCGGAGTTGCAGTTTCCTGGCACGAGCCGAAGGAACTCAACCCGGCGTCAGGAACTATCGTTCGTTTCACTGCCCCAAGTGGCCACACCGTCGACCTTGAGCACGGGCAAACCCAAGTTGGAAACGGACTTACCTTGTTGAATCCTCCGCCAGCGCCCGATGGCTTGAAAGGGATGCATCCGCCTCGACTCGATCACATCTTCCTACTCTGCGAAGACGTAGACGGCACCACTGCTTTCTTCGAGGATGTGTTGGAGTTTCGCCTCACCGAACAGATTGTCGCCGACGATGGCCACCAACTAACCACCTTTCTTGAGCGAACGCACACCCCCCATGACGTCGCATTTCTAACCGGGCCAGATGGAGGTTTCCATCACCTCGCCTACTGGGTCGATGAATGGAACGATCTTCGAACCGCCGCCGATACTTGCGCCTACCACGGGATCACGATTGACGCAGGCCCAACCCGCCACGGTGCTACTAGAGGATGCGGCCTCTACTTCTTCGACCCGGCTGGCAACAGAAATGAGATCTATACCGGAGGCTACTGGTTCGACCCTGATGACGAACCAACCGTTTGGACTGAGGCTGAGATGGGTCGAGCGATCTTCACCTACAAAGGCCAAGTCGACCCTGGATTCATGTCGGTGCACTCATGAACCAACCACCCGGCAACGACCGCCACGGCGCTCCCCTTTACCTCGCCCGCTACCTAGAGCAGACTGCACTCGAACCTGAAACACCTGATAGCGGCGACCATGCCGACGAGACAGTACCGCTTTATCTTCGACAGTTTCGGACTAGTGGAGAGCAAAACAATCCGCCTGAGACACCGCTGTGGCAACGAGCATCACTAGCCCAACAGCAGGCCTTAACCGAAGACAACCGCAACAAGGAAATCTCGCCCCCTCCAAGCGCTGCTCGAGCTCTACACAACGATGTGTACTTGATTCGGCACGGCGAAACTCAGGGTTACTCAACCGACTCCGGGTTGACCCCTCAGGGGGCATGGCAAGCTCACAGCTGGGGCAAGACTATGGCCCGTCGCATTAAAAGCGGCGAAACTATTGTCTTTCGGCATGCTGCCACCGCCCGTGCAACCGAAACTGCTCAACAGATTCACCGTGGCTTACTCGATGGTCTAGTTCAATACGAAAAAGACATCACAATCATCGAGCCTGAGGTAGCCAATGAGTTTCGCAACTTTGGCTTCGTTGCCCCCGACGGCCTCAAAGATGTGACCGCTGCGTTCCGCGAATACAGTTCCATCCTCGAGAGCTTTGAGCGTTCGGCTGCTCGTGACCGCCCCCAGTGGGTGGTTGAGATGGACCGCTTCTGGCGGACTCAACAAGGCGGCGGCGACCCAATTGCCCATTGGTTAACCATTCCCTTACTCCACTTCGAGCCGCCAGCGATGTGTGTTCGCCGATTCTGGGCTGGCATCAACCGGCTATCGACGGAGTTTCCGGGGGCTCGACTCGCTATTGCCACCCACTCCGGATGTATTCGGGCCTTTGCGGTAAGCTCGCTTGGTTACGACCCCGGTGAGCCGTACAACATCGAACACGTCCGAGTTAAGCTCCTGGCCGACGACCTTCACACCAAAAACGGGCGTGACGCAACGGTCTCTTATCGAAACCGGGTGCAGGAAGTTAAAGTTCCCAAAATCAACCAGCTTCCGACCTGGAAGGTCGACGACGATTGGGCAGGCTTCACTGAACAACCGGGACATCCCACCGACTCGCTGGAAGCGGTCGCCGGGAGCGAATTAGCATGACGGCAAGCATCAGGAGCAGCCAATGTGTGAAGCGTGTCCGATTGTTGACTGGGAAAAGGAACTGCCAACCGTCAAATCGTTTACGGCCCGAAGGGTGGATGCCACAATGACTGAACACATTGTCTGGTTCGATCGCTACAACGAAGGACACAAACCATTTGTCGGAGGCAAGAACGCAAGTCTCGGCGAAATGATGATGGCTGAACTACCGGTGCCTCCTGGATTTGCGGTCACGACCGTGGCCTACGATCAAATTTGGCAAAATCAAGCTTTGGTAGACGGCGTAAACGATCTTCTTCGAACTATCGATCACGACGATTTCGCCGCCAACGTGAAGACAGCCAACAAGATCAGGGCCCTAATCGAAGCCGAACCCGTTCCAGAGGCGGTCGTAGCCGATATTGGCGAGGCCTACAACGCCTTGTGTCGACACTGCGGTACCGACAGTCTACCGGTGGCAGTTCGCTCCTCTGCTACTGCCGAAGACCTTCCCGACGCGTCCTTCGCCGGTCAGCAAGATACGTTCTTATGGATCGTTGGCGCCGATGCAGTCGTCGAGAACGTCCGAAAATGCTGGTCGTCGATCTTTACCGACCGAGCTATCGCCTATCGCCACTCGATGGGCTACCTACATCAGACGATTGGTATGTCAGTCGGCGTTCAAAAAATGGTCGACCCTATCTCGTCGGGGGTGGCCTTCACCTTGAACCCAATCAACGGTGACCGGTCACAGGTTGCCATCGATGCGTCGTGGGGCCTAGGCGAGGCGGTTGTGTCGGGTGAGGTAACGCCTGACAACTTCCTGGTGGACAAAGTCCTTCGAGAGGTTATTCACCGAGAAATCTCCGACAAAGGAATCGAATACCGGCTTACAGAATCGGGCCACGTTCAGAAGATGCCGATTGAAGGCGACCGGCGAACGTCACCAGCCGTGACCGACGATGACTTGGCGGCAATTGCCATTTTGGCCCGACGAGCCGAGAAGCACTACGGCTGCCCGCAAGACGTGGAATGGGCGCTTGACAAACATCTGCCGACCGGAGACAACGTTTTGATGTTGCAAAGTCGACCAGAAACGGTTTGGTCGCAAAAACCCAAGAAATCTGTGAGCTCAGGCGGCTACGACGCAATGTCGTCAATCGTCTCGACGCTCGTATCGCCGCTGCACGACAAGAAAACTGAGTAGCAACAACAAACATAAGCCACAAGAAACCACAGCCACTACATATTTAGCGCAGGGGGAATCCAACATGAGCAAGAGCTTTCCTAGTCCATTCGAGATCGAGGGACCAAGCGGCGTCGAAGGTTGGGAGGAGCTGTATCCGTACTCAACCTCGTTTAGCGACCACCGCAAAGAATACGAAGATAACCGGTTCTGGTTCTGGGACTCGATGCATTGGGGCAAAGCGCTAACGCCATGGGACGCAACGTTTATGGAAGTTGCGTTGGCCGCCTTGAGCCAAATGAACAGCCGCCATTACCGTATCCCCCCAGCCGACGGGGTCGATTTCCGAGTTCTGTATGGCTATGCCTTTCTCTCCCCTGTTGGCGTCGACCCGTCACAAATCGAAGCTCGGGTACCGCAGTTCATGGAGCGAGCCGGTCACTACTTTGGCAATTGGGACAATCTCTACGACAACTGGTTAGACAAAGTTAAATCCACCATCGACGAGTTCGAGGCCCTCGATTTCAGTCCGCTCCCCGAGATGGAGGAGTTGGAAGTTATCACCAGCGGTTCCGCTGTGGGCTCAGGTACAAAGCTGATCAGCGAATACAACAAGTTCAAAGATCTAATCCTGCAGGCGTGGAGCTACCACTTCGAATTCCTCAACCTTGGCTACGCTGCCTACCTCGACTTCTTCGGATTCTGCAAAGAGGCATTTCCCTCTATCCCCGACCTTGGCATCGCCAAGATGGTCGCCGGAGTCGAAGTCGACTTATTCCGACCAAACGAAGAGCTAAAGGGTTTAGCTCAAAAAGCAGTAGATCTGGGCATCGCTCGAGCGTTCGACGATCCAAACAATGTGGTACTCGAAGGGGCTGCAGGCCTTGAATTTCAAGCGGCCTGGGATGTAGCCAAGGACCCTTGGTTCAACTTCACTTCAGGCAACGGTTTCTACCATTTCGACAAAATTTGGGTTGAGAACCCCGACATTCCTTACACCTTCATCAAAGACTACATCGCTCGGATCGAAGCCGGCGAAGACATTAGTCGCCCGATCGAAGCGATCCAGGCTGAGCGTGATCGGGTTGTCGCTGAATACCGTGACCTGTTGGGGTCGGATGAAGACCGGGAAGCCTTTGATGGCAAGCTTGGTCTAGCCCGTGTCGTCTTTCCCTATGTCGAGAACCACAACTTCTACATAGAGCATTGGACGATGTCGGTTGTGTGGCGCAAACTGAAGGAACTAGGAGCGACGTTAGAAAAAGATGGGCTGCTAGCCGCAGCCGACGACCTCTTCTTCATCCGTCGCGATGAGGTGAACGAAGTCTTGTGGGATTACTACGCCAACTGGGCTGTCAACAGTCCGACTGCGTCAAAGGCCCACTGGGAACCGATCATCAAGCGTCGCCGAGAGATCCACGCCAAGCTCGACGCCTGGCAGGCCCCGAAGGCCTTGGGCGCTCCTCCAGAGGTGATCACCGAACCGTTTACCATCATGCTGTGGGGCATAACGTCGGATTCGGTCTCTAACTGGCTCGGATCAGACGAAGTGGATGAAAACGAGCTAACCGGTATGGCCGCGTCGCCCGGCCAGGTTGAAGGCTTGGCCCGAATCATCCGATCACCAGAAGAAGTAAACGACCTCGAACAAGGTGAAATTCTTGTCGCTCCCATTACGGCACCTAGCTGGGCGCCGGTGTTCCCAAAGATCCAAGCCTGCGTAACCGACATTGGTGGCATGATGAGCCACGCCGCCATTGTTTGTCGAGAGTACGGGGTCCCGGCCGTGACCGGCACCGGTTTTGGCACCGACAAGATTAAGACCGGCGACCGGATTCGAGTTGATGGATCTACTGGCAAAGTCACGATTCTGTAGTTCCTTGGGTAGTTGGATCGGCTTGTCTAACTACCCAAGGAGTCCCCGTACACAAGTCCTCTCTTGGTAGGAGCACAACCATGTTGACCAAAGAAGAAAACGACGCACTGACCCAAGTAGGTCCAGGCACCCCAATGGGTACAGTCCTGCGCCACTACTGGTACCCGGTAGCGATGACCAGAGAGCTCGATGAGTTCCCAATCAAACAGGTCAGACTCCTGGGTGAGAACTGGGCCGTGTTCCGAACCGAATCCGGTGACTACGGTATTGTTGACGAGCGATGCCCTCATCGTGGTGCCTCTCTGGTTTACGGATTAGTGGAAGAGGACGGTTTGCGCTGCGGCTATCACGGCTGGAAATTCGACACCGACGGTCAGTGTGTCGACATTCTGGCTGAACCAGATTCGTCGCCCAAGTTCCGAGAAGGGTGTGGCGTTCGTTCTGGTTCGGCCCAGGAGATGGGCGGCATGATCTGGGTTTACATTGGTGAAACACCGACGCCGGAGCTCCCACGCTATGAGGCGTACGTCATGGATGGTGTCCGAGACATCGGCTATTCGATGCTCCCTTGTAACTGGCTACAGATCATGGAGAACGCTGTCGACCCGTACCATGTTGAAGCTCTACACGGGAACTACTTCGAGTTCATCGCCAAGTGGAAGAACATTCCAATGCCGAGCGCATTCGGCGGGAACAAACATGAGAAGGTGGCGTTCGATCCATTCGAGCATGGCATCATCAAACGTCGACTCCTCGTTGGTCAAGACGAAGACTCCGATGATTGGAAAATCGGTCACCCCCTAGTGTTTCCCTACAAAATGTGGGTTGGAGGCAACGGCGTGTTCCAGATGCAAATCCGAGTACCAGTCGATGACACTCACACTCACATGATTTTCTACACTGTCCACGCCCCCGAAGGCGCCGAAATTCCAGCCGACCCTCCTTGCATCGACTACGAATACGAATGGGTCAATGATGACGGAACGTACATCGTCGATTACATCGAAGGCCAAGACATAATGGCATGGGTTACTCAAGGTGAAATCGCTGACCGAGTAAACGAGAAAATCACCAAAAGCGATGTGGGCGTCTTGGCCTGCCGACGAATGTTCAAGGAGCAGATAGATGTCGTCGCTGAAGGCAAGGATCCAATTGCGGTTGTCCGAGAGCCACACGACGTTATTAAATTGCCGTTAGAACGATCGAAGTTTGGGCGAGGCGCCGAGTTTGCTACGCAATGGATCGATAACGGATCGATGCGGTATAGCCCTCAGGCCGAATATATGAAGAAGCTCCACCTTGACGCTCAAGCGGCTCGGACCGAACTGGAAAAACCATAGTGGGAATAGATCACGCACATTGGGCCCGATACCTGCTCGACGGTGCCGACAACAGGTCTGAGGTGCAGGCCATTACCAAACAGATCGACGAGCTACCGATTGATGATGCCTACGCCATCCAAGCGGCGCTACTCGAACTGCAGCTAGGTCGAGGCGATACGTTGGCCGGAGCCAAGCTGGGCCTAACATCGGCCGCTAAACAGGAACAAATGGGCGTAGACGAGCCGGTATATGGCTGGGTTCTGGCCAGCTCGGTTCTGACCGACGGCGTCGCCGTAATGAGCGAACTGATCCACCCTCGCTGTGAACCTGAAATCGTCTTCATCCTGGGCGAAGATCTCAGTGGGCCAGAAGTAACGGGCGATGACGTACTCGATGCTACCTCCAGCGTAGTTGGCGGTATCGAAGTAATCGACTCTCGCTACGAGGCATTCTCGTTCACCCTGGCCGATGTAATAGCAGATAACACATCGGCGGCACGGGTCGTTATCGGATCCGATGGGGTCGACCCACGAGACGCTGACCTTCGGACCCTTGGTTGCCTGTTCGAGGTAGACGGTGAAGTCACCGGAACTGCGACCGGGGCGGCGTTACTTGGCGACCCAGCCGCTTGCGTAGCGATGTTAGCCAATCATCTAGGTAAACACGGCCAAAAGCTTGACGCTGGCTGGCTGGTAATGGCCGGGGCCGCTACCGACGCCCGACCGTTGACCGCCGGAACCTCAGCCACCGCGAGTTACAGCCACCTTGGTTCGGTCACTGTGACGGGAGCCCCTTGATATGCCGCTAGTAAATGTACATATGGCCGAAGGTCGTACAGCAGAAGCCAAGAAAGCGTTGATGGACGCAATTACAGATGCGATGGTCGAACACATCGGCGCACCACGAACCGCCGTCCGGGTTTGGATCGATGAATTTCCCAATACTGATTTCATGGCCGGAGGCGAGTTGTTGAAAGACAAACAGGAACGGCTAGCTAGGGAGCAAGAAGCCGAGGCCAACAATGGCTGACTCCGCGCCCGGCCAGCCTCAACTCATCAATAATGAACGTATTGAACAAGCTGCCGCTCACTTGCGCCAGGCAAGCCAAACTGGCGTCACTTGCAGCCCAGTCCGAGACCTTGTTCAAACCAAAACCGATATCGACATTGGTTACGCCATCCAAGAAATCAACAACAAGCGTTCAATTGAAGCCGGCCGTCGAGTGTCGGGCCGCAAGATCGGCATTACGTCAAAGGCAGTAATGGACCAGGTCGGGGTAAACCAGCCCGACTTCGGAACGCTCTTCGTTGACATGGAATACGGCGATGGTGTTCCGATCGAAACTGGCCGGCTGTTACAACCCCGAGCTGAGGCCGAAGTGGCGCTCGTCCTAGAACACGACCTTGACAAGGGTGAGCACAGCTTCAACGACATTATTTGGGCTACCGCGTACGCTCTCCCGTCGATCGAAATCGTCGACAGTCGAATAGCTGACTGGGATATAACTATCGTTGACACGGTCGCCGACAACGCAAGCTGCGGTTTGTATGTACTCGGTGGCAAACCAATGCCGCTGAGCAGCATCGACCTTCGGACCATCCCAATGCGCATGGACATCGAGGGTGAGACGGTATCCACCGGTGAAGGTGCCGCGTGCCTTGGCCATCCGCTTAATGCCGCTCGGTGGCTAGCTGACACTATGAGTCGACGAAGTACTCCGTTGCAAGCGGGCGATGTTGTGATGACTGGAGCGCTCGGGCCGATGAAACCGATCAGCCCCGGGCAGAAAATAGCTTGCGACTTTGGTCCGCTCGGAACTGTCACGACTGCGCTCGAGGCTTGACCCTTTCAAGGATGGTTAACGTATGAAGACGGCAATAATCGGATCGGGAAACATCGGTACTGATCTACTCATCAAATCGCAGCAAGCGTCCGAAACCATCGATGTCGTAGCCATGTGTGGTATCGACCCAGACTCAGACGGCCTCGCCCGCGCCAACAGCCAAGGTGTAGCCACCACTTCAGCTGGTATCGAAGGCTTGGTTGGGCTCGATGAGTTCGCCGACGTCGAACTAGTTTTCGATGCCACATCAGCGGGCGCTCATCTTCACCACAACGCCGTCCTACAGAAGCATGGGAAGAGGATTCTAGATCTAACACCGGCCGCTATCGGGCCGTACGTGGTGCCAACGGTCAACTTAGATGAGCATCTTGACGCTCCAAACCTCAATATGGTTACCTGCGGAGGACAAGCAACCGTTCCTATCGTCGCCGCGGTTGCTGCAGTAGCACCGGTCGAATATGGGGAGATCGTCAGCTCCGTCGCTTCGGTTAGTGCGGGGCCAGGTACGAGAGCGAACATCGATGAGTTCACTGAAACAACGGCAAAGGCACTTGAAGTTGTTGGCGGGGCCGGCCTGGGCAAGGCCATAATCGTGCTGAATCCCGCTGATCCGCCCTTGATAATGCGCAACACGGTTTTTTGTTTGACTCAAAACGGTGAACCTGATGATTTCCGACAGTCGGTAGCCAAGACTGTTGAACAGGTTCAACAGTATGTTCCCGGCTATCGGCTTAAGCAACAGGTTCAGGTTGACAAAATAACTGACGCTGACCCCGTTCGGATCCCTCAGCTCGATCGAAAGTTCACGGGCTGGAAGGTCTCGGTGTTTCTTGAGGTTGAAGGAGCTGGACATTACTTGCCGCCCTACGCAGGCAATCTCGACATTATGACCAGCGCTGCCATTCGTACTGCCGAGCAGATTGAAGCGAGAACGCGGGTATGACAAAGCTGTATGTCCAAGACGTAACCTTGCGCGACGGGATGCATGCAATCCGGCACCGTTATGGCATCGAGCATGTTCGTGAGATCACTCGCGCCCTCGATGCAGCCGGGGTTGATGCAATCGAAGTTACCCATGGCGACGGCTTGGGCGGCTCATCATTCAATTACGGCTTCGGTGCTCATACCGATTGGGAATGGATCGAAGAAGCTGCTTCAGTGATTTCCAGCGCTGCCCTCACGGTGTTGCTTGTCCCCGGCATCGGAACAATCGATGACCTGGTCCAAGCTCACTCGCTTGGCGCCAAGTCAATTCGGGTCGCAACCCATTGCACAGAAGCCGACGTGGCCGCTCAACACATTGCTAAGGCCCGGGAGCTCGGCATGGACGTCTCGGGCTTTCTTATGATGTCGCACATGAACGGACCGGAGCTGCTGGCCCAGCAAGCGGTTCTGATGGAGACCTACGGCGCCCAATGTGTCTATATCACCGACTCGGGCGGTCGCCTCACTATGGGCGACGTCCGCGATCGGATGCGCGCCTACCGAAATGTTCTCAAACCTGAGACTGAGATCGGAATTCACGCCCATCACAACCTCACATTCGGCGTCGCCAACTCGGTAGTCGCAGTGGAAGAGGGTTGCTATCGAGTCGACGCTTCATTGGCCGGGATGGGAGCGGGCGCCGGAAACTGTCCGATCGAAGCGTTTATCGCTGTGGCCAATTTGGAAGGTTGGGAGCACGGTTCTGACGTGGCGGCGCTGATGGACGCAGCCGAAGAACTGGTGCGGCCGCTCCAAGACCGTCCAGTGCGAGTCGATCGAGAAACGCTAAGCCTTGGCTATGCCGGCGTCTACTCCAGCTTCCTCCGCCACGCCGAATCGGCCGCCGAACAGTATGATCTAGATACCCGGGACATCCTGATGGAACTTGGCCAACGAAGAATGGTCGGCGGCCAAGAAGATATGATCGTCGACGTCGCCCTCGACCTAGTCAAACGCCAGCAGGAATAGGAACAGCGGTAACCTCGCCTAGTCGCTGCTAAACCAACGACCGGTCACACCAGGTTGTCTACGAAGCGCTCCAACTGACGCAAGTTTCTGACCTCGAAGACCCCATCGCAGTGATCGCCATACTCCCCCACTATGGAGTCGCCGGTATTCCAGTATGCCTTCGGTTCTGGATTCAGCCAGAATAGTTTCCGAGCTCGGTGCTGCAGCTCTTTTATGATCCACGCTTGCGATGCGTGGTAGTTGTTGCGAGCATCGCCCAGGATCATCACCGTAGTTTTCGGGCCTACTTCTTTGCCGTAGGTGTCCCAGAACACTTCAAACGCGTGCCCGTAGTCGGAATGACCGTCTACCCAAACGACATCAGCTTCGGTGTTAACCCGATGGATAGCTTCAGCGATGTCGTCAACCCCTTCGAAATACGAAGTGACTTCGTCCAACCCATCGATAAAGACGAACGCACGGACCCGGCTGAACTGCCCCGATATGGCGTAGACCAGATGGAGAGTGAATCGAGCAAAGGCAGCAACCGAACCGGAAATATCGGCGATAACGAAGATTTCTGGTTTAGCCGGCTTGGGATGCCGAAAGCGAGGATCGGCGGGCACGCCACCGTAGCTCAATGAGTGTCGCACAGTATTTCTAAAGTCGAGAGGCCCTTTGCGCTTGTGCCTACGCTTGCGAGCCAACCGAACGGCAAGCTTGCGAGTTAACGGATAGATAGCTCGACGAAGCAGCACCATCTCATCACGGCTGGCATGCATGAAATCGACATCTTCAGGCAACGGCTTACGAAGGGTCTTGGCCATCGCCTCAGCGCCTCGATCAGCTACTAATCGGCGGCGAATCTCAGCTTCGATTTCTTTGCGGAGCTTCTCAATCCTGGTATCAAACTCATCACGATCAAGTCGTTCTTGCAGCGACGAGGTGTCATCGTTGCGCTGTTCTCGAGCTTGATCCATCAGCCGTTCCATGATCCCATCGAGATCAAGGTTGCGCAGCGTCCGGTACAAGTAATAGGTTCCCCCCACTGGGCGCCCGGGCTCCATGCCAGCAAAACGTTTAACTGACTGACGGGCGATCGCCCGCATCAGTGTGTCATCACCTTTTAGAAGCGCCTGATAGAGCAGCTCGGCCAACTCTTCTGGTGACATACCATCGCCGCCACCTTGACCACCTTCGCCTGGGGGTTGCTCAGAACCGTCTTCATCGAAGTCGACGTCACCGAACGGGTCATCAGAGTCATCGAGTGAGTACTCCTGGCCGCGAAGCGAGAAATAGACATCAAACAGTGTCTCGAACGTTTTCCAATGGGCGTCGTTCTTGATCAGCGTGGCCGCTAGGGCATATTTGAATGCTAAACGATCCTCAATCGGAATATGGCGAACCGCTTCGGCGGCATCGATGTTCTCCGAAAGCGACACTGGAATCCCAGCCGATCGAAGCTCTTGGACAAATCCTTCAAGAAGGTCAAAAAGCGGATTTGGCGCCTCTTGGTTTACTGCTGTCATCGTCGCTCCTTCCGCCTTGTCCGTGCAAATACTTGTTCGCTATCTTCACCTGAGCTGCCACATAACTGTCTCTAGGTGGTTGAATTCGGCTCGAAGTGGGCCGAAGAGTTTGCGCCGAAGTCTTTGATCGCCTTCTCGATGTCAGATCGGTACTTCAACAAAATGTTCACCGTCTCGGTGGCGTCCTTCTCGTCTACGTTGTCGATGCCAAGAAGGATCAGCGTTCGAGCCCAATCGAGCGTTTCCGACACCGAAGGGTGCTTCTTCAACTCGAGTTGGCGAACCGAACGAACAATTCTCGCCACCTGATCGGCCAGCTGTTCGCTGATGTCTGGAACCTTCGTCATCACGATCTCTTTTTCCCGCTCAAGGTCGGGGTAGTCGAGATGGAGGAACAAGCACCGACGCTTCAACGCCTCGGACAACTCACGAGTGTTATTCGAAGTGAGGAACACGAGCGGAACCTGTTTGGCCTCAATGGTTCCTAGCTCCGGAATCGATACCTGATAGTCAGACAAGATCTCCAAAAGCAACGCTTCTGTTTCGAGCTCAACCCGATCGACCTCATCGATTAACAGCACGACCGGATCGTCAGCGGTAATCGCTTCCAACAACGGTCGCGGCAGCAGGAACTCATCAGAGAAGATGTCATCTTGGATGTCGGTCCACGATGTGTCGTCCCCTGATTCGACCTGGATGCGTAGGAGCTGCTTTTTGTAGTTCCACTCGTAGAGGGCCTTTGACTCGTCCAAGCCTTCGTAGCATTGGAGTCGAATAAGGCGAGCGCCACTCATCTCCGCTACTGACTTGGCCAACTGGGTTTTGCCGGTCCCAGCTGGGCCCTCAATTAGTACTGGTTTGCCTAGTCGATCGGCCAGATAGGCAATTCCGGCGATCGAATCATCGGCTAGGTAGTCAACGCTGCGCAAACCCTCTCGGACCGCGTCGACCGAATCGAAACGATGTGTCATAACCACACCGTACAAGACGACTTGACCCGTCGGTCAAGATGGCAGTCAATATAGTTACGAAGCGGATCGCCCCAAGCGATACCCGACTGGGCCTGGTAGCCCCCTGAAACCACCGAATTCTGTGCCCGAGATGCACGATTTCTGTGCAGGGGGGCGGTCGTTGAGCGGTAGGGCCACTACGATCGTGTTCCTATGACTTGTGACGGGAAACCAGTCCATGGCTCCCCCTGTTCTTGCCGACCGGTGGACAGGCGGGCTAGGTAATGGATAAGGGACTAACCAAAGCAGTAGAGCGATTTGCTCGTCTTGTGGGCGAGGCTCTGCAGACCGCAGCAAAAGGAACGTCGGTTGACACTAAGAAACTCAATCGTGATGCTGTCGTCGAGGCGTTCAATCTGAGTGTGGCTTTCGTCGACGTAGACGATCGTCATACCGATGACGAGCTGTGGGCGTTAGTGGCAGCATTCGCACATCATGAGCTACTACCGGGAATGGTCACCCCGACTGCTATGCGCCGTAACGATTTGGTTCGGGACAAAAAACTGTGGTTAACCAAGCCATCAGACTTGTTCGAAACTCTACGCCAAGTCGACATCGCCAAGGGTTCGAACTTAACCCGAATCTACTACGACGAAGCAATGACCTTGGCCCATACCGTGGCCTCTCTCGACGACTACCCGTCTGACGATGAACTGCAAGCAATTGTCGAATTCCAGCGCCTGTTGATGGCAGCTCTCCCCTCCAGCAAAGATCGAGCCGCTAAGGCTGAGGGGTCGCCAACCCCAGCAGCCGAACGAGGCGAGGAGGTAGAACCCGATCAGCCCGATACCCCAGCGGAGCCGCTGGAAGATTTGATGGAAGAGCTTGAAGAACTAATCGGGCTCTCAGCGGTAAAAGAGGAGGTTCGGCTACTCACCGCTCTGCTTCGAGTTCAGAAAATGCGTCTCGACCGAGATCTCCCCGTTGTCGATAACACCAAGCATCTGATCTTCAGCGGAAACCCTGGCACCGGTAAAACTACGGTCGGCCGGTTACTGGCCAGAATCTACCGGTCGCTAGAGGTAGTGGAACGCGGTCAGCTGGTAGAGGTCGACCGAAGCGGTTTAGTGGCCGGTTTCGTTGGTCAGACCGCGGCCAAAGTGTCAGCGGTTTTCGATCGAGCCGACGGTGGCGTGCTGCTAATTGATGAGGCGTACTCGTTAACCCGTGGCGGCGAAAAGGACTTCGGTCGAGAAGCCATTGATGCTGTGGTCAAAAACGTCGAAGATCGACGAGATTCAATGGTCGTGATTCTCGCCGGGTACCCGAAAGAAATGGCTGAGTTGGTTGCCACCAACCCCGGGTTTGGTAGTCGCTTCCCGAAAACCATTCACTTTCCTGACTACGACAACGAAGAACTTGTCGCCATTCTCAAGCTGATTTCAGAAAGCGGCACCTATCACCTTACCGACGAAGCAGAAGAGGCAGCTTCGGCGTGGTTCGGAGCCCACGACAGAGGCCACGGGTTCGGCAACGGCCGCCTCGCCAGAAACCTGTTTGAAGCTGCTGTGTCACGCCATGCCACTCGCCTCGTCGACATCGAAGCACCTACCGACGATCAGCTCACGACGCTCGAAGCGGCAGACATTGCCGCCGTGCCCACCGAACTCGACCGTGAGCAAGGAACCGAGCCCGAAATACCGCAACAAGCATCGGACCGGAACGATCCGGTGGAGCGGCCCGACCCTCCTACCGGCGGGACTGATAACGACGCTAGTGACTAGAGCGGCATGAGTAGAGCGGTATGAGTAGAGGTCCTGGGCGCGGCGCCAACTTGGTTGCCGCTGGCATTTTTCTGTCTCGTATTGCCGGCCTCGTTCGGACTCAGGTCATTGTCGCCGTTATCGGCAGGGGGCCTGTTGGCGATGCCTTTGCCTTCGCTATGCGGATCCCGAACATATTGCAGAACCTTCTGGGAGAAGGCTCGCTATCGGCGTCGTTCATTCCCGTCTACGCCAAGCTGGTCGCTGACGGTAAGGAAGAAGACGCCGACAACCTAGCCGGAGCCGTTGTCGCCCTGTTAGCGTTCGCTACTAGCGTCTTGGTGCTGATCGGCGTGCTGGCTGCTCGCCCAATTATCTGGCTACTCACTGGCTGGGAAACAACCGACCCGGAAACCTACGAACTAACTATTTCGCTGTTTCGTATCACCACGCTTGGACTCGGCTTCTTAGTTATCTCAGCCTGGTGCCTCGGTATCTTGAACAGCCATCGGAGCTTCTTCCTCTCGTATGTCTCGCCGGTGCTGTGGAACGTCGCTCAGATTATTGTGTTGGTTATCGCGCTGGTCCGCGATTGGAGTCAAGATCGGGCAGTCATGATGCTGGCTTGGGCCGTAGTTGCTGGCGGGCTCGGACAACTACTGATCCAGCTGCCGAAGGTACGACGTTTGGCCCCCACGGTTCGTGCCAACCTCGACTCCACGCCGGAGCTACGAGACGTTCTGAGTCGGTTTACTCCCGCCGTCGGTGCTCGTGGCGTACTCCAGATCTCAAGCTGGGCCGACGGTTCTCTAGCCACCTTCTTAGTCGCTGGTGCCCTCAGCTCATACGCGTATGCTCTGCCGCTCTACATTTTCCCGATTTCGATTTTCGGGTTTAGCGTCGCTGCTTCTGAGTTGGCGGAGATGTCTCGACTGTCGGACAAGACTAACCTCGTAGCAGCTCGGCTCACTCCTGCGCTGAAGCGAGTCATTATCCCTGCCGGGTTCGTCACCGCCTGCTATATCGGAGCGAGCCGAACCTTCGTGGATGCCTTCTACGGTCTTCCGTCTCGACTAGCTCAGCAGTTTCTCGACTCGGACCGAGGGCTAACACAAGAGTCCGACATTGCCATCCTGGCCCTTATCGTCGCCGCGTTTGCCATCGGCCTCCCAGCGGCGATGACCGCCCGAGTAACTCAGAACACGATCTACACCTTGGGTGACACGAAAGGGCCAGCCAAAATTGCTGTGGTCCGGGTTGTCGTCAGTATCGTCGCCAGCGCCATCCTCATGCTGCAACTGGACTGGCTGTTCTTCAATGGAGGTAGCGTCGAGGCCTTTGGTGAGGTGCCACATTGGCCTCCTTGGGAGTTACTACCGCAAGACCGAAGAGCTGAGGAAGGACTCGCCCATTTGGGAGCAGCCGGCCTGGCGCTTGGAGCCTCCATCGCCGCTTGGGTCGAATGGTTCTTGTTGAAGCGACTGCTACAGGCCAAAATCGGGCAAAAAGTGTCATCTGGACTTGGACCTAAGGTCGCGGCGATAGGCACGGTCACCGCCGCGGTTGTCTACGGCGTTAGTCGCCTAACATCAGCGGTTCCATCGCCCCTCGATGCCGCAATCGTCGGGATTTCTGGGCTCGGGGTGTACGGCGCTGTGTTCTGGCGCGAGTTTCGCGGCTAGATCGATAGAAATTTGCGCTCGGAACACGCAATACTTCAGTAGGTAGCACTGTTTTGGGCCTACCAGTGGGCTAGCATCAGACCATGGCTAACGTTTTTACCCGCTGGTGGAAGTACTTGCTCGCAAAGATGAACAGCGACTTCGAGGCAAACGCCGATCCGAAGATTCAGCTAGAGCAGGCAATCCAAGAAGCCCAAGAGCAACACCGAAGGCTAAAAGAGCAAGCGGCCAACGTTATTGCTCATCAAAAGCAAACCGAAATCAAGCTCAATCGGGTCATGGAAGACTACGAAAAGATTAGCGCTAACGCTCGCCAAGCCGTGATGATGGCTGATGACGCCCAGAAAAAGGGTGATCAAGAAAAAATGATGCAGTAC
Organism: uncultured Acidimicrobiales bacterium; assembly: GCA_937922805.1. Classification (GTDB taxonomy): domain Bacteria; phylum Actinomycetota; class Acidimicrobiia; order Acidimicrobiales; family SZUA-35; genus JAHELU01. Next base: position 43,010 of record CALAJV010000003.1, read on the forward strand.
ACCAGCACTGCCGAGTCGTTCGCTAATCGTATGATAGCGCTAGAACGAGAGATCGAAGATCTGAAATCATTGCATCTCCAAGCGTCACAGGCGTCGGATCAGGCCAAGACGGCCGTCAACCAAAACTCTTCCCTGCTCCAGAAGAAGCTGGGCGAACGGCAAAAGCTGTTGTCGCAACTTGATCAAGCCAAGATGCAAGAACAGCTCAACACCGCCATGTCGGCCCTTAACGAGCAGGTTGGCGGCGACGTTCCATCGTTCGAAGAGGTTCGCAACAAGGTAGAGAGCCGCTACGCCAAGGCCAAGGGCATGTCAGAGCTTCAAGAAAACTCTATTGAGGGTCGGATGCTCGAGGTCGAGCAAGCGTCACTCAACGTTGAAGCTCAAACTCGCCTCAGCGAGATCCGATCCCAACTCGGCCTTAACGAAGCAACTGCACCTGAGGTAACCGATCAGGTTCAAACCGCTCAAGCCGAAGGTGAAGGCACCACCGCATAAGATCGCAGCACCGTTGCGCGACTTCTACGATGGCAAGATAACGAGGCCGTCTCGGTGAACTACTTCGGCAACTAGTCCATCCGGCAAGTCGGCTGTCTTTACTCCGACATGATCTGCTAGCTCGTCGCTTGACCAACGAGCTATGCCTTTCGCGAACACGTCGCCAAACCCATCTACCAGCTCCACTGCTTCGTCGCGGTCGAATTCCCCCTCAGCTGAAACAACCCCTGCTGGCAGTAGCGACTTTTGGTTAGCTTCGAGCGCTATGCGGGCTCCGTCATCGACGACGATCCGACCCGCTGCTGGAATAGCGAATGCGATCCAAAGCTTGCGGGCTGGAAGGCGCTGATCTTTAGCTCTGAATACGGTTCCGACACCAGCAGTTCCAGCTACCGCATCTTGCAGTACTTGTTCCCGATCGGATTGGGCAATCGTTGTTTCCACCCCCGACCAGGCAGCGATTTTGGCGGCGGCTAGCTTTGAAGCCATCCCGCCTCTTCCAATCGAGCTCCCGGGGCCGCCGGCTACCAACTCAAGCTGATGGTCAATTTCAACGATCTCTTCGATTAGTGAAGCATCTCGGTCGATCCTCGGATCGGCAGTGAAAAGCCCTGGAGTGTCGGTCAAAAGAACCAGATGGTTGGCGTCGATCAGGTGAGCGACCAACGCCGCCAAGCGGTCGTTGTCGCCGAATCTGATCTCGTCATCGGCAACGGCGTCGTTCTCGTTGATTACGGGAACGACGCCTCGGGCCATCAGTGCCTCAAGAGTGCCCCGGCTTTTCAGGTATCGTTTCCGATTCCATAGGTCTGTTGGGGCTAATAACACTTGGCCTGCCGTTAACCCGTTGGCAGCAAGATGCCCCTTGTAGGTTGCCATCAAAGCGATCTGGCCGACCGCAGAAGCGGCCCGGAGCAGTTCCGGGTCGTTAGGCCGGTCTTCTGGTCCGATCCCAAGAGGGCCCAAACCAGCGCTTATGGCAGCAGACGTCACGATGACCACGTGATGGTCTTGTTCCCGCAGCGCAGCGACTTCTCCGCAAAGCTTGGCCACAGCGCCGTGATCGATCTCCCCGGTTGAGGTTGTCAGCGATGACGAGCCGATCTTGGCGATAACGATCATACGTCTTCTTCGTACTCGAAGACGAAGGTCCCGATTCTAACTTCTTCCCCCTGACGCACCCCGGCTCGCCGAAGGGCCCGGTCAACGCCGACCTTTTTCAGTCGGGCTTGTGCGTAGTCAAGAGCACCGATATCGGTTAGGTCGGAGAGGGCAACGCTGCGTTCCGCCTCTCGTCCCAGAACCCGCCACATCCCGTCCTCGTCTCGCACTACCTGGACACCGGTCGGAATTGGGCGGTGGATAGTAAAGTTCTCGTTCACTGGTTCCACCGATCGAGCCTCTTTCACCAAATCGACCAAACGCCAAAGAAACGGTTCTAGGCCCTGCCTAGTCGCTGACGAGACAGCTAAATCCACGGGTGCATCGTCACCCCAGTCTTGTTCGGTTAGAACATCTGTCTTCGATCCAACAACGATGCTCGGACGTCCAAGCAAGCTTGGCCGATAGGCCTCAAGCTCTTTGCGTAAGATCGCAAGCTGTTCGGCTGGATTCGGCCCATCGACCGATGCCAAGTCGAGCAAGTAAACAAGAACTCGTGCTCGCTCGATGTGCCGCAGAAATTGATGTCCTAGGCCATGGCCTTCGCTGGCTCCTTCGATAAGGCCAGGAAGGTCGGCCATCACGAACTCGTACTCTCCCCCGACCCGAACAACGCCAAGGTTTGGCTCAAGCGTCGTGAACGGATAGTCAGCGATCTTTGGCTTAGCCTTTGAAACCGTCGAGATCAGGGTGCTCTTACCCGATGACGGGAACCCAACGAGAGCCACGTCGGCCATAAGCTTCAGTTCAAGCCGCAGCCACAAGTCGAACGACTTCTCGCCCTGTTCAGCAAAGGCCGGTGCCCGACGTTTGTTAGCGAGGAACCGAGCATTACCTTTGCCGCCCTCGCCGCCAGGGGCGGCAAGCCATCGGTCGCCATGGCTGACTAAGTCACAAAGACTCTCGCCAGTGTCTCGGTCGAGCACGGTCGTTCCCTCAGGGACGGCGACTATTTGATCGTCGCCACTCTTACCGTGGCGCTTCTGTCCTGATCCGTGGGTGCCGTTGCCGCCAATACGGTGAGGGTAGTCACGAAACGCAAGCAGCGACGCTACGTTTCGGTCAGCGACAAGCCACACATCACCGCCATCACCTCCGTCGCCACCGTCGGGGCCACCTCGGGGGACGTGGGCTTCGCGCCGGAAAGAGACGCATCCGGCACCACCATCGCCTCCGCGGACGCAGAGATTGCATTCATCAACAAAATTCGACACAGAAGTAAAGTCTATGGCAGCAATAGCCATGACGACGCTCCTACTTTGACGGCGGACAGATTCAATCTACCGGAGAAGTGAAATGGAGGCGAAATTGTCCTTAGATAAACGTCGAAAAGCGACCAAGTAACAACAAAGGTTGTAACTGATCACTTAGGACTTGTTTATCGGTATGGTGCCGACTGGCTTAGGCTACGAGCCTGCTTGCCGGTGCGCAGTTGGGCTTAGCAATGCGCCGCTAGGACGCAGCGTTACCCGTCAACGATGTCGACGAGCCGTCGCCCTTTGCGGAAACCGAACTTGACTTTGCCAGCCGCAGTGGCGAACAAGGTATCGTCGCCGCCTTTGGCAACATTGATTCCAGGATGGAACTTCGTGCCGCGCTGACGAACGATAATGGCGCCGCTCTGAAGTGCTTCGCCGTCATAAGCCTTGATACCAAGACGCTGACTTCTGGAATCTCGGCCGTTCCTAGTGGAACCGCCACCCTTAGTCTTTGACATTTCAGCCCCTCGTGATTCCGGTAATTTCGATGGTGGCATAAGTCTGACGATGCCCGAATCGACGACGTTGGTTCGTCTTCGATTTGTAGGTGAACCCGTCTATCTTCTTACCCTTGATCTCTTCAACGATTCGAGCGGAAACCGAAGCGCCTGCTAACTCGCTTGGAGTCGCAAGTACCTGATCTCCGTCGACAACCATGACGGGGCGGAGTTCCACATCGGAACCCGCTTCGCCTAGGCGCTCAACGTTAAGAGTCTGACCTTCTTGAACCCGGTACTGTTTGCCTCCGGTGGCAACGATCGCATACATAGCGGATCAATACTACCCTCAGGCCAAGCCGCTTCCGACCTCTCGACGCCACAAATGTTGCGCCTGCAACAACAATTTAATGCCGTCTGGGCCAGCCGAACCATGTTCTGTTGTGAACAACGACACCTAAATCGCTTCGAGCCGGAACTGTCAGCTGGATCTAAGCGAGACAGAGCGACTCCGACACAACGGTTTAAGCCAGAGCGTTGTCAGCGTTAATCTCGATTCCCCGGCCGTCACAGTGTGGGCAACTAACCGAAAGTGATTCGAGAAGTCCCTCGCCAATCCGCTTTCGAGTCATTTCGGCCAGACCTAGCTCGGAAATATCGAAAACCTGAGTCCTCGTTTTGTCCCGGCTGAGGGCAGAACGGAATACTCGCATTACTTCATCGCGATTCTTTTTGCTCTCCATATCAACGAAGTCAATAACGATAATGCCACCGATATCACGGAGGCGAAGCTGTTGAGCTACGCCTTCAGCGGCCTCGAGATTGTTCCGGAAGACGGTGTCTTCCAAGTTCGAGGAACCAACGTTCTTACCGGTGTTCACGTCTATTACCGTCAACGCCTCGGTTGACTCAATAATGAGCGAACCGCCGGAGGGGAGCCACACTTTTCGATCCAGCGCTTTGTGTAACTGTTCATGTACGTGGTATCGCTCAAAAATCGGAAGTGATTCCGCTGCAGTGTCGTAGTATTCGACCCTGTCAGCCAATGCTGGAGTAATCGTCGAAACGTAGTCGGCGACCTCTCGGTGTAGAGATGGATCGTCGATGACTACGCCACGGAACTCTTTGTTGAATTCCTCGCGGATCACTCGAGTCGACATATCGGGCTCTTGGTAGATCAGCGTTGGCGCTTTGCTTCGATTTGAGAGTTTCTCGATCTCAGTCCACTGTTCCATCAGACCAGCAATGTCTCGCTCGATCTCAGCACCAGTCACATTCTCAGCTGCGGTGCGGACAATGAGACCATGCCCCTTCGGGCGAGCCTTGTCCAGAATCTTGCGGAGCCGTTTCCGTTCTTCATCGGGAAGGCGTTTTGAGATACCGTACGTGTCGCTGTTCGGTACCAAAACGACGAACCGGCCGGGCAAAGAAACTTCCGACGTTAGCCGGGCGCCCTTGTGAGCGATCGGGTTCTTTGTTACCTGACACAGAATAGACTGCCGAGCCTTCAGCATCTGTTCGATCTTTGGGTTTGAGCGCCCATCGAAATCGTCTTTGTCGTGTTGGACATCGCCGCGATAAATCACTGCATTCTTTGGGGTTCCAATGTCAACGAAGGCGGCTTCCATGCCGGGAAGCACGTTCTGGACTCGCCCCAGGTAAATGTTGCCGTGGATCTGGAAAACGCTGTCGGATGGGCGGGACACGTAGTATTCGATTAGCGTCCGGCCTTCGAGAATAGCGATATGGGTGGCGTCCTCTTTCTTCGAAACAACCATCATGTATCGACCGACCGCTTTGCCTTTGCGGGATCGACCACGGCGTTGCCGAAGTGCTTCCTCGTCTAGCTCAACCGCATCGCCAGCGAGAATTTGGCCAACTGGTTCGTTCGAAACCTTCTTCTTCCGGTTTCGATTACGGTTCCTTCGACGAGAGCGGGAGTTGCTTGATTCATCGCCATCGGATTGGTTCTGCTCGCCACCATTTGTGTTTCGACCCTGGGCATCGTTCCGATTCCCGCCGCCAGAGCGATTCCGACTCCGATTCCGATTTCGGTTGTTGCTCTTCGGTTCCTGATCCTCGCTGGCGTCGGCGTTTTCCGTCTTGTTTGGCGACTCGTCGTTTCCATTCTGGTTCGACCCGCCGCTCTCACCAGCGGGCTTCCGTCGCCGTCTTCGGCGCCGATTTGAATTACCTTCGCCATCATCATTCGAGCTTTGATCGTCGGACGCTACTGGCTCTGTTTGAGCTGGGGCCGGGCGAGTATCACCGATTCTTGGCTTGGCCGTATGTTCACCTTCGGGTGAGGTTCTGGCGGACCGACCCGTGTTCCGCTGGCTCGTATCTTGCGAGCCGATATTGTCGGAACCGGCGTTGTTGGATTCTGCGCTTCGCGATTCAGACACCTGTTCGCGCCCGCTGACTTGCTGGCCGCTTTCTTGCCGTTGATTTTCTTGTCGTACGCGTTCTTGGCGCTGTTTTTCTTGCCGTTGGCGCTCTTGACGCTGACGTTCCTGACGTTGACGTTCGAGGCGAACTTTCTCGTCAGCCGCTGAGGCAGACGGAGTTGCCTGTTGATTTACATTCTCGCCGGGAGCACGGTTGCTCTCCGATTCGTCGGACATGTATACGATCCCTTCTCATGAGACCCCGTGCAGTTCATCAGCCTGGGTATCCGAATCAGTTGATTCGAACGCTCCTGGGAAAACGTCGCGGGTCTCGTTCTTGCTCGATGGTTCGGATAAGCAAATTGGCTCACACCGTTCGCCATCGAGGTTCATCCATTGATGTGTTCTAGTAATCCGACCCTCTTGGTCGGGTTCAATACCTAACAAGACAAGTAACTCGCTTGGACGCATTGACAATTGTTCGGTGGCCAAGTGAGCAGCAATTGCAACACCGTTCTCAGTTGGCCCAACGACTTCAATTCCAAGGATTGAAGGTCTCACATCGGAGACCTTTGTCTTGCCTTTTCGTACTCTTTCCGTTGGTAGTTCCGTAGCCGCCATAGTGGAGGCCGTGATCGCTTCCATTTCTGCTATCGACATACCGAGAACCTCGATATGCCATATACAACTCACAATCGCTTGCTGCAGCGATGCTGCCCCCGCATCAAGTTCGATGATCTCGGTAACAGTAATACCATTTGGCATCGCGTCGGTGAACCTTTGGGCAAGACCTTTTAGATCTACCTTTTCTGTAAGTTCAACGTCGAGATACTCAGCATCAGACTCGTAGCCAACACTCAATGCCAGGCCGAAACTAAGCTTTGGGCGGGGCGAAAAACCTTCGCTATAGGCAACCGGCAAACCCAGTTTGCGGAGCGCTCGTTCGAAGAGCCGAGCTACGTCACGATGACTGATGAATCGGACTTTGCCGAACTCGGAGAATCGAACACGAATAAAAAACCGATCACGCTGGGCGTGGAGATTCGGCTTCTTGGGCTCATCTTCGGGTTGAGCATTCACTTCCCCGCCGCTTGGCTTGTCGCCCTCGCTCATGCCGTAGCACTTTGCCGTTCGCTCGAGGTGAGAAGCACCACCGGCACCGCTCCGCCCGAAGCCAAATCTTGTCCAGTCCCCTGACTGCCACCAGCAGGTGGTTTAGCCGAGGCTACGACGTGTTCGATTCCGTAACCGGTACAAGCGCCGCAGTCATAGCAAGGGGTCCACCGGCAATCTTCCAGGCCGACTTCGGCCAGTGAATCTTGCCAGTCCTGCCAAAGGAAATCTTTGTGAAGTCCAGCAGAGAGGTGTTCCCAAGGCAGAAACTCGGCTTCGGTCCGATGCCGGTAAACCGCATCTTCTACCGTTAGGCCGTGATCGGCCATAGCGTCTAGCCAAAGATCCAAGTTGAAATGCTCGGACCATTCTTGAAAGGTTCCGCCGTTTCGCCAAACCTGTTCGATAACTGGCCCTATCCGTCGATCACCACGGCTAGCGATACCCTCAGCCAACGTCGCTTTAGGATCATGCCACTTCAGATTGACGCCACGCATTTTCTTAGTGGCGTCGCGCAGGAGGTCTACTTTTCGTTGCAGCTCTTCTTGAGTGTTCTGCCCAAACCATTGGAACGGGGTAAACGGTTTCGGCACAAAGCCACCAACTGAGGCCGTAACGCTAGCCCGATTGTTGTACTTCTTGCCTATTGCGACACAATTCTTGGCCAGTTCAGCAATCCCAAGTGTGTCTTCGTCTGTTTCGGAAGGAAGGCCGATGAGGAAATACAACTTGACCCGGATCCACCCGTTAGCGAACGCAGCATCAACTGCTTCGTAGAGATCCTCTTCTCGAATCAATTTGTTGATGATTTGCCGCATTCGCCAGGTTCCCGCTTCGGGGGCGAAGGTCAATCCCGTTCGTTTTGCTCGTTGGAGCTGGGTTGCTATTCCAACACCGAAAGCGTCGACTCGAAGGCTTGGCAGCGACACCGAGACAGGACCTTTGTCAGCTTTATCGCCATCGTCAATTATGTCGGTAACAACATCGGCGATGTCGCTGAAATCTGCGGTTGAGAGAGAGGTGAGCGCTACTTCGTCGTAGCCCGTTCGTTCTAACCCCTCGGCCACCATGGTTCGCACCTGTTCCGCTGGTCGTTCCCGAACCGGCCGAGTGATCATTCCTGCTTGGCAGAATCGACAGCCTCGGGTGCAACCTCGGAATACTTCAACGTTAAGCCGGTCGTGAACGACTTCGGTAAGCGGGGCCAGCTGCTGCTTCGGGTACGGCCAGTCGGCCAAGTCAGCGACCGTCCGTTTTTCTATCTCGGATGGCGCCGATTGTGCTTCGGTGCCGATTGGGGTGATTGCCGCTACTGACGGACCGTCGTACGTCACCTCGTAGAGCGATGGGACATAGACCGACTCGATCTGAGCCAATGCAACTAACAGATCCGCTCTTGACGCGTTTGGCTGGGACCGGTGCTTGACCAATACGTCGGTGATCTCTCCTACTACTTCTTCACCGTCTCCGAGCACGACTGCATCGAGGTAGTCGGCCAAAGGTTCGGGGTTATAGGTGCAATGCCCCCCAGCCATAATCAACGGGTGAGAGTCGTCACGATCAGCGGTTCGTACTGGCACGCCGGCAAGATCAACGCAGTTAAGTAAGTTGGTGTAGGTCAACTCGGCCGACAAGTTGAACGCTATAACATCGAACTCGTTACAAGGCGTATGATGCTCGACCGAGAACAGCGGCACACCGTGGGATCGCATTAGCTCTTCGAGGTCAGTCCACGGGGCATAGCTACGATCTGCCCTGGCGTCAGGCCGCTCGTTGATGATCTCATAGAGGATCTGCAAACCCTGGTTGGGCAACCCGACTTCATAGGTGTCGGGATAGGTGAAGCACCAGCTGACGAGTTTGGGGTCGGGAAGCTTGGCTTTTGCACCGTCCTCGCAACCGATATAGCGGGCAGGTTTTTGTACCCTCGGCAGCAGCGGTTCAAGCTGGGGCCAGACCGTCGTCATTATCAAGCCAGCTTATCGCGTTTGATCCACATAACGTTGAGTGGCCACATTCGCGCTTGGCGTGTTGGCGGTTGGATCTACTCGCTGCATCGGCTGTCGGCCTGGGCCTGGATGCCGATTGACGCTGTGAATTAGGCCCAGACCAATGAAAATTGTCAGCAAAGAACTCCCTCCGTAAGACATCAGCGGCAAAGATATGCCTGTAATGGGCGCCATCCGAAGGTTCATAGCCGTGTTCTGCACTACTTGGAAGGCGATCATGGCGAAAACCCCTGAGCAAAGCAGGCGTCCGAGTTGGTCGCGGGCATCTCGACCGACAACGAAAACAAAAGCCAGAATCGAAGCTTCAAGAGCGAGAACTGTCAGGGCACCTACGAGCCCGAGTTCCTCGGCTACTGCCGCGAAGATGAAATCTGTGTGCTGGTCTGGTAGATATCCCAGCTGGGTTTGAGGGCCATTGAACAACCCGTTACCGGTGAGGCCACCAGAACCAATAGCGGTCAGCGCCTGTTGCTGGTTATAGCCAATGCCCTGTGGATCGAGACTGGGATCAAGGAAAGCCTGAAATCGGGCTAGCTGATAAGGGGCGAGTAGGTTCCGTTCGATAACGAGCGCTACGACTAACGCGGCTGTTGCCCCAAGTAGTAATAGATACCGCCACGAAACCCCAGCGACAACAAACATCACTACGGCGATCGCTCCCAGCACCAGCACTGTTCCGGCCTCCCCTTGAGCCAAGATGGCCATCGTCATGGTTCCGAATATCGCCAGGCCAACGGCGAATCGGAGAGGGTCGACGACCGACTGGGCACGGCTCCGGTTAGCGGAGAAAAGGACAGCGAGGGCCAGGATTAGGGCCAGCTTGGCAAACTCTGACGGTTGGATTGAGATTGGGCCCACTCGAAACCATCCCCTGGTACCACGAACCTCGGTCCCCAGCGGTGATAGAACCGCGCCGAGGGCGATCGTGGTCGCCAACAGAATTTTTGGATTCCATTTTCGCAGCCTCCGATAATCGCTGGCACCAACTCGCAGAAGTAAGACAAAGCCGACCATCGCGAACGCAGACTGTTTGAGACCAAGATCGAGTGAACGGGACGGCCCTCGAGCAGTGCTGAAGACCATGACCACGCCGAAGGCGGCCAAAGCAGTGACTACTCCAACGAACAACCAATTGGTCGGGCGCCGATCATTGCGTCGATTCATCAACAAACTTGAGGTCGATGCTCGTGTGGCCAAACTCTTCCGGCCCAAGCCAGATTGGTTTTGACTAGAAAGGTCGATAGTCAAACCGGTGCTGGGTCTTGCCGGTCGAGACTGTGCCAGCGGACGGTGCTTACTAACCGGCATTGGCTAACATCTCTTGTCGCACCACTTGATCCAGAAATTGGCGAGCGACCGGAGCAGCCGCTACCCCACCGAAACCGGCCTCTTCCAGTACCACCGAAAAGGCAACCCGGGGTGAATCGGCTGGCCCGTAGCCGGCGAACAAAGCAGTGTCGGCTTTGCCGTCAACCTCGGCCGTTCCGGTCTTGGCCGCGACCGGGAACAGTTGGTGATTGAAACCAGCAAAGGCGCTCTGGGCTGTTCCGGTTAGCGGGACGTCGGCCAGTCCATCACGAATTGCGTCAACGGCCACCGGATCCAATGGTGAGGCAGCATCAGGACGGGGATTGAATTTCAATATCGTTGAGCCAGAGTTGGCATCAACAATTCGATTCACAATTCGAGGCTGGAACCTGGTGCCCCCGTTGGCGATCGTGGCGTACATATTCGCCAGCTGCACTGGAGTGGCCAACGTGTCGCCTTGACCAATCGATAGGTTCACGCTGTCACCGGTGTACCAGTTCGGATCAGGAAAGGCGTTCGGATACTGCTGGTGGTCCTGACGCCGCTGCTCTGGGCCTGGCAAGCGGCCCGTCGCTTCTCCCGGCAACTCAATTCCGGTTGGCGACCCAAGCCCAAACAAGGCTGCCGACTGCTGAATCGGTTCCTCGCCATATTTGGATCGCTCGACCCAGAACTTCTCGCCCAACGAATAGAAATAGGTGTCACTTGATTTAGTCAGAGCCGCTCGAAGCGCTACGGGCCCGAGAACAACCTCTCCAGCATTTCGAAATAAGCACCCTTTGACTTCGCTCGTCGGCCGACAAGCTTTCAATCGATATCGGCCCTCGTCGTTCCAGATCTCTCGATCACTTCGGGCTCCGGAAATAACGGCGGCGTAGGCTGGCGCAGGCTTGAACGTGGACCCAGGGGCGTATTGTCCGGCAACAGCTCGGTTGAGGAACGGATCTCCTCCTAGGTTGTCAAGCTCAGCTGAATCGACAGCACTCAAACCAAACACAAACTGACTCGGGTCATAAGCCGGGAACGAGGCTAACGCCAGGACCGCCCCATCCCGAGGGTTAAGAGCAACAAAGCTGCCAGCGGGTGCTGGTGCCGTATGGCTGGCCACGGCCGCTAGTTTTTCCGCTAGCAGCTTTTCGGCTATCAGCTGAAGCTCCATGTCTATATTCAGATAGACCGTGGCGCCCGGCTTGGCCGGTTGGACAACCTCTACCGTTCGAACAACTCGGTTCTTGGCGTCGACTTCAACTTGTTTAACTTCGGGTTGGCCTCGCAACGATGATTCCAACAGTTTCTCAACCCCAGCCCGGCCAACGATGCTGCCTGGCCGATATAACGCATCGGGCGTAGTCCGGTTTCTTTGATCCGCTTCTTCGTCATCCACGACCCGACCGAGGTACCCGAGAATATGGCCGGCGGCTTTGCCATACGGGTATGTTCGAACCGACGCCAACTCAACACTAATTCCAGCCAAGTTCCGTTCCCGGATTGGGATCCATTGTTCGGCGCTAATGTCCTCGGCGACGACAACCGGCTCAAGTGCTTGAGTTCGGGCTCGGCTATACATCGACTGAAGACCCGGTACCGAAAGAGAATCTCGCTGATCGGGGCTATCGAGCAATCCGACCAGCGTTGAGAACACTTCTCGACGCTCTTCGGGTGAGAGATCGACCAGGCCTTCCCAGTCAAGGGTCACCGTGAGCGAATCTCGGTTTCCAGCCATCACATTTCCAACGGCATCGACGATGACACCTCTGGGTGCTGGTGTTTCGACCACTCGTATCCGGTTGCCAGCAGCCACCTCTTGATAGCTCGGGGCCCGAAAAATCTGAACGTAGCCTAACCGGAGGCTGATAGCGCAAAGGGCTAGAACGGTGACGATCGCGACAAAGAAAAACTTGGCGTCCTGGTTGAGACGGGCCCCGGTTACGTTTGGCCCGAAGTTACGCCTGGTAGCTGTGTCTTTGGCCCCGACCCTATTCGCTGGAATCGTTCTATTTGAGGTTTGTGCTAATCGCCTCATCGTCGACTCAACCACTGAAAGATTGAGCTCATTCGACGTCTTGACGACGGCCCACCGCGATCTATTGATCGGTTCATGTATCGCAGTGGCCGGGAGCGCCGGTCAAGGACTCCGGCCAGCGGGAACGTCAAGGCGACCACTACCAGTGTTGACCCGGCAAGCGACACAGCTGTCCCGGCTAACGAATACCGGAGTCCACCTGTTAGAACGGCAATCAACGCCGTCCGAACAGCCAATAGCGCTGCTCCGATCGAGGCAGCCCCGGTTGTTAACGTTCCAACACCTGGTGCCGCGCTGACGAGACTTGGTCCTGCTGATCCAGCTAAGCAGAAAAGGCCAGCGTGAAACCCAAACATAGTTGGCTGATAGCTGTCGACTAGAAGACCAAGAGCAAACCCAAACCACGGGGCAACATCAGCTTGGCGAACTGTCAAGGCAACGATGACCACTACTGGCAGATCAATTATCATGCTGGCTGGGCCAGCGAGTTTAAAGGGCCCGAACCCAAATCCTATGGTGTTCGTTTCAACAACGAAGATTTGAAGCCACGTGGCTACTAAGCAAATGAGGCCAATTCGCGCCGCCTCGATCGGACCTAGCGAGAGACCTAAGTCGTCCGGTTGTGATGCGACGATCATGACTCAACCTCAATGATCAGGATTGAAAGGTATGTTAGTTGGGTCAGGTCTGCGGCTGATTCAATCGTCGGTTGCACTCGACTGCGACGTAAGTATCCGACTGGTATACCTGGTGGATAGTTGCTGTCGTTCAGCCCGCTTGTGACAAATAGGGAGCCAGGTTCAATCTCACCGTCTTCGAATCGCTCTTGGAGAGTAGGACTGAGCTCTAGGGCTAAGGCGACGCGGCCGTTGGCCCTATCGACCCAGGCGACTGGCTCACCGCCAACAGCGGCAGAATTAGGACCTCGAACTAGGTTTAGATGTTCCGGTTGAAGTTCTGGCCCGGCAACGTTGTCTTGCGGTTGGAGTCGTCGTGAATTCGACTCGTCCGGCGCTCGGGGCGCCTCATCGCCTTTGTCTACTCCAGTGGTTAGGGCTAGGCCACCATTGGTGCGGACCCCAACCGCCACGTCATCGCTCGTAAGCAACTTGATCGTCGACCGTTTGTCGGACACGACGTCGATGTGGCCAACAAGACCACCAGCGGTCACGACCGGCAGTTTGGCCCGCAAACCGTGGTCGGCCCCTTTGTCGATCTCAACTATTCGGGCTACCGCCGTTTCCCGATCGGTCACCACCCGGGCTGTCACGGTTTTGGCGTCACCGATATACCTGATCTCGGACGCGGCCAAAACCGCTTGCAGTTCAAGATCGCCGGCCAACTGTTCTGTGACCTGCCCTTCGAGTTCTGCGACCTGCCGTCTAAGAGCTCCATTCTCTTCTTGGATATCGTCGTAGTGAACAATGCCATTCCAACCAGCGCTGACGGGCCGCAAGATTGTAGTCATCACGCTGGCCACCGGACGGCCGACCGCCAATGCGTTGGCCCTGACACGGTTGAGCGGACCAAAATCGGCGCTGTCCAGGATCGCCAGCAGAACTGCTGTTGCCAGCAGAAGCACGACAACTCCTCGCCTAGTCGGTAGGCGACTCAACACGTGCTCATTGAATGGACCGGGGTAACACCAGTAACGTCTGGTTCACATCGTTGACTAGGAACTGTTTGCTGGAAATAGGCGGCACGACGATATTCGGGGAAAAGCTAGCCTTCATGCGGTCAACGAGCGGGAACCGCCGACCGTGAGGTGCCTCGGTGTTGTTCCAGGTATAGACCCGATCCAAGAACGACGGTATGGAGCGGGTTTCGAGCCAAACGGATTGGCGTGCCAGTTTCTCTTTGTAGCCGGTCGGCCAAACCGTTCAACAACGCTCCCCCACCAGTGAGAACGACCCCCTTTTCCATAATGTCAGCCGCAAGTTCTGCCGGCGCTGCGTCAAGGACCAGCTTTACTGCCTCGATGATCGCCGAGACTGGTTCCTCCAAACCTTCCCGTATCTCTCGGGTGGTAGTGACCACGGTCTTCGGCAGGCCAGTTATTAGATCCCGGCCTCGGATCTCCGCTTCGAACTCCCGTACCAGCGGTACAGCAGAACCCATTTTGATCTTGATGGTTTCGGCAGTCCGTTCGCCGAGCGCCAGATTGTATTCTCTGCGGACGTAATTGAACACGGCCTTGTCTAGCAGGTCACCACCTACCCGCAATGACTTCGATACCACAATCCCGCCCAGCGATATTATGGCCACTTCGGTGGTTCCTCCCCCGATATCGACCACCATGCTGCCAACCGGATCTGCGACCGGTAGCCCTGCCCCAACTGCAGCCGCCATCGGCTCCTCGATCACGACCGCCTCCCGGGCGCCAGCAAACTCGGCTGCGTCTCTCACCGCCCGCTGTTCCACTCCGGTGATTCCCGACGGTACGCAGATGATGATTCGAGGCTTTGGCCCCCATCGGGTCGGCGCTACTTTTTGAATGAAGTAGCGGAGCATTTCCTCGCAGACATCAAAATCGGCGATCACACCATCTTTCAACGGACGTATGGCCGCTATGTGACCGGGCGTCCGGCCAATCATCCGTTTTGCTTCGACCCCTATCGCCATCGGCTGCCGACTATTCAGGTTGATTGCGACCACCGACGGTTCGTTGAGTACAACACCTGATCCTCGCAGGTAAATCAACGTGTTGGCTGTTCCCAGATCGATTGCCATGTCACGCCCGCCAGCGAAGCCAAACAGTCCCCCGAAGAAGGATTTACGTTCGGTCGAGGTTTCATACAGCGGAGGAACCTGCGGTCCTTGCTCGACAGGACTGTCGGCGACCACCGACGGTGGCGGAGGCTGCGTTAGCTGCTGGGCAGTTCGAGGCTGCCACGGCTGTTGAGCCGTTCGGGCTCGCTGGGATGAGTGTCGATGCGACTCCGATTTTCTCGGGATCGGCTGGACCCGTTTCTTAGCCGGGCTCGACGCTACCTCGTTCGCGGTAGCGGCCAAGACAGAAACCGGTCGACGAGAGCCACCGTTACGATCGCTGATGTCTGCGGCGGCAATCACCGCAGCCTCGCTTGGAGGAATTTTCGACGTTGACGTCTCCCTGCTCGACGATCTTTGACTTGGCAAGGGAAGGCTGGACATCGGTACCCCGAAAACTCACATCTTAGGACTAAGGTCCGCCAGCTCTGAGAGTATGAGAAATGAGGACCCTAGTTGGGGATCCTCATGAAGAATTTCTGTCCTGTTTTTGTCGAGACTGTGTATCACCGCCTGCCAGCGATGCAACCGAGAAGCTGCTCCGCTGGCAGAGCGATGAAGCGTAGCCGGACGAACGTATCTAGGGATTGGCCGCCGCTACAGCGACGGGAAGAAGATCCCAATTTCTCGGGTCGCAGACTCGACTGAGTCAGATCCGTGAACCAAGTTCTCAGTCATTTCAGTGCCAAGATCGCCTCGGATCGTTCCTGGAGGCGCTTCAGCCGGATTGGTCGCCCCCATCATGGTACGAACGACGGCGAAGGTATCTTCTGGCCCTTCGAGTACGGCGACAAACGCTGGGCTTCTGCTCATGAAAGCAACCAAGTCACCGTAGAACGGCTTCTCAACGTGCTCGGCATAGTGCTGAGACAAGGTTGCTTCGTCGAGGACCCGGAGTTCACCGGCGACCAGCTTGAGGCCTTTGCGCTCGAAACGATCGAGGATGTGGCCGACGTAGCCACGCTCAACCGCGTCAGGCTTGCAGATAATAAACGTTCTGTTTGATGCAGTAGTCACCGACCGGAGGGTAGCGCCGCCACGACACAATCCGAACTGAGTCAACCAATCTTGACCAACGACAACGGAATCTGGTCTAGCTGGCCAGCACCGATCTGATTTCGCCGACAACGTATAGGCTCCCGGCCACCAAGATGAGATCATCGTTGGCCGTCACTGCGTGGGCCCGTTCAAGGGCACGGACTGGTTTCAGAACAACCTCAGCCGTGATTCCTAGGGTTTTTGCCGCCGCCGCAATTTCTTTAGCTGGGATCGCTCGGGACCAATTCGGCTCGGTACAAATAACGGCGTCAAAGTCGGCGGCGTCTAAGGCTTCGAGCATTTCGATAGGGTCTTTCCCGCTGAGCATCCCGACAACGAGCACCCACGAGCCTAAACGAGCGAACTCTTCATCAAGCGTTTGGCGGGTTGCTTCGGCGCCATGAGGATTGTGGGCACCGTCCAAGATGATTATCGGATCATGGCCTACCACTTCGAACCGTCCAGGCAGCTGCAGGTCGGCCACAGATTCACGGACGATCTCATCGGCCGTTGGCCGTTGGAAGAATGCTTCGACTGCGGCGATGGCAGTGGCAACATTGTCACCCTGGTGGGCTCCGTGTAGCGGAACGAAAAGTTCTTCGTACTCTCCGCCAGGGGTCCGGATGTCGACGACTCGACCGCCTACAGCCGTGAGGTTAGCGTCGACTTGAAAATCGCGCTCTGCTTCCCAAACCTCACCCTGGGCTTCGGCTTCAAAAATTGGCAGCAGCTCTTCCATGGGCGATCCGAGAATCACATGGCTCGCTGGCTTGATAATGCCTGCTTTTTCTTCCGCTACTGCCCGTTGCCACCCTGGTTTGCCGTCGGTGTGATCCTTACCAATGTTGGTGATGACGGCTACGTCAGCGTCGACCACGTTAGTGGCGTCGAACCGGCCAAGCAGCCCAACCTCAAGCACCGCAACTTCAACGCCTAGTTCAGCGAACCAAACTAGAGCGGCCGTTGTGAGCAGCTCGAACCGGCTTGGCTTCGAGTCCAGCATGGGGGCTACACCCGCGATGAGACCCATGACCTGGGCGAACTGCTCATCGGTTATGTCGTTGCCATCCCAGCTCAACCGTTCGTTGACCTTGTCCAAGTTGGGGCTGGTGTACAGGCCGACCGACAGCTCCATTCGGCGTAGTATTTGAGAACACGTTCGAGCGGTCGATCCTTTGCCGTTCGTTCCCGTGATATGGATCGTTCGGTAGGCATTCTGAGGGTCACCGAGAACCGAAAGCATGTCTTGCATCGGCTTAAGGCTTAGACCCCCGACTTGGCCCGCTGTTGGCATTGCCGCCACAGCCGAATCAAAGCGACCACTCCGATTCCCTTCCAAGTTGGTGTGCTGGTCGAGGAACGCTATTGCGCCACGGTAGTCCACCCCCGGAACTGTACAGACTATTTCTCGGACCCGTTTGATGAATCAGTTTCTAGAGCCAATTTCTAGAAGCGGTTTCGTCAGCCTGCTGGTACGTCAGCTTTCATCCCATTCGAATAGTAACTTCTGCTGTTGTTATCGGGCATTGGCCACTAAGATGTCGGCCGGGTCTGATTAGACTCGGTTCTGAAGGCGGACATGAATGGCAATAGTTAGAGACGGCATATTTCTCGAACAAAACCGACCCAACCGAAGCCAGTTTCGGGTTGGCCGGCGAAGCGCGGTTAAACCAGTGATCGTGGTTCATACCGCCGAAAGTGGAACGGATCGGGCTGGAGCCGACCCTAAGGCCGAGAATGTCGCCAACTTCATTCAAACTAGATCTACGGCTGGCTCTTACCATTTGTTGGGAGACGCTGATTCAATCATCCAACTAGTTCGATTCAGCAACGAGGCGTTTCAAGACGGCACCGGTAGCAACCGATGGGCCATCGGGATTTCGCTCGCCATGAACGCTGCGGACTGGACGTCGATTTCTTCCAGTCGGCGAGACGAACTAACAGATACCGCGGCTCAGATGGCTTCCATCGCCGCTGATTGGCTAGTTTCGCAAGGCCTCGAAGCGCCAGCCGCTCGGCGCATCAGCAAGTCCGAAAGCGATCGAAGTAGTGCATCGGGGTTCATCTCCCACGCCGAACGAGACCCGTCTCGCCGCTCTGATCCAGGCCGAAACTTTCCTTGGTCCGACTTCTTGGACCGATATCAGCTCCTTGTTTCTGGCCAACGGACCGAAGATCAGCTTGCCCGAGAGCTCCAGCGATTGATTGGAGTTTCCGCCGATGGCGACATCGGTCCGATTTCTCTGGCCGCTCTGAATCGCAACTGGTTGGGCCGAGACGAAACGTTCGATGCTTCTGTTGCCGATACCTTCATGAACAACCCGGCCTTGATCACGTGGGTTCAAAAAAGGTTGATCGAGCTGAACGGCGCTGAGCTTGAGCCTGATGGTGAGTTCGGCGCTCAAACCGAGCGAGCGGTCATTCAATACTTAGACCGCAGTGGCATTGTGGCCGCCGAATCGTATGTTTCACTGTTGGAAACGAGGTAGCTGAACTATGGCTGACGTAACGATTGTCTCCCCTACCCCTGGTTCCGTTCTTGACGGGTCGTTCCAGTCATTCACATGGCGCTATGACGGGGTTACCCCTGAGAGTTCGTGGATTTACGCTGGTTCGGTCGAAGGTGGCTGGCAGTACGGAGTTAAGTGGACCGGCGTTGCTACCTCTACCTCAATCGGTGGTCTCGCCAATGGCGATTCGACTGTTTTCATTCGGCTCTGGTACAAGGTCAACGGCGAGTGGCGATACATTGACGAGACTTTTCAAGCTGCTCCAGCTCCGGCGATGCCGTTCTTCAGCGCTCCAACCTTTGGAGGCACCCTTGTTGGACCGACGCAGGTGTTCCGGTGGGATTTCAATGGTGTAGACCCCGAGCTGGCCTGGCTCTATGTCGGTACTCAAATTGGTGGTTCCGAGTTTGGGGCAATACGAACTGATGATGCCCCGTCGGCGACGGTAACCGGGCTACCGGTCGATGGACGGCCGGTTCATGCTCGGCTGTATTTCATGATCGCCGGGTCGTGGCACTTCATCGATGAGACATTCTCGTCGGCGTCAGTGGAAGGACCGAGTCGCGATGAGTTGGCCCGAGAACTGCAAGATCTGGTCGGCGTCACGGTAGATGGCGACATCGGGCCTCGGAGCAAAGCCGCCTTGAACGCTAACTGGCTCGGTCGACCTGCCCGATTCGATTCTTCCTTCGCTGATCGATTGGTTAACAACGAGGAGTTGGTGTCCTGGGCCCAGGGGCGCATTACTGCTCAAGGGGGCCCGGCACTAACCGTTGACGGCAACTTTGGGCCCTCAACTGACGCGGCAGTTCGATCTCACCTTGGCCGGGGTGGCGTGGTCGCTGCTGAGTCCTTTATCCGTCTGCTCGACGAGCAGCTCGAAGACGTTTAACCAGCGTTCGGTTCGGGACAGTGAAGCTCGTCCGAGGCCCGCAGATTGAGCGACTCGGGTTGAGTCGTTCTCTACGGCCGAACCCTAGCTAGGAAGCAGCTCGATCTTGGCTTTCGCTGCGGGTAAGCAGTGTTGGCGCTTCGCCTTCAAGCACAACCTTGGCGTTAAGCACACAACGTCCCACATCTTCTCGGCTTGGAATGTCGTACATGACGTCAAGCAACGTTTCTTCCATGATTGCCCGCAAGCCCCGGGCGCCGATCCCACGTTCTAACGCTTGGTCGGCGATGGCGTCGAGGGCATCATCGGTGAATTCAAGCTCGACGTCTTCCATCTCGAAGAACTTTTGATACTGCTTCGTCAGTGCGTTCTTCGGCTCGGTCAGGATTTGAACTAGAGCGTCTTTGCTCAGCTTAGTTACAGTGCCGAGGACTGGGAGCCGACCGACAAGCTCAGCTATGAGGCCGAACCTGAGCAAATCTTCCGGCTTGATTTCGGCATATAGATCGTCGACCGTTTTGGTCTCCTCGATCGCATCAGTGCTGAAACCGACTGATCGGGTGCCGAGTCGGCCTTCGATGATTTGTTCGATCCCAGCGAAAGCGCCGCCACAAATGAACAATATGTTGGCAGTGTCGATCTGGATGAAGTCTTGGTGGGGATGCTTTCGCCCCCCTTGAGGTGGGACCGACGCTACGGTTCCTTCCAAGATCTTAAGCAACGCTTGTTGCACACCTTCACCGGATACGTCTCGGGTAATCGATGGGTTCTCGCTTTTGCGAGCTACTTTGTCGATCTCATCAATGTAGATGATGCCGGTTTCGGCTCGCTTCACGTCAAAGTCAGCCGCTTGAATCAGCTTCAGGAGAATGTTCTCAACGTCTTCGCCGACATAGCCTGCTTCGGTAAGCGCTGTGGCATCGGCGATAGCGAACGGAACGTTCAACATCCGAGCGAGCGTTTGAGCCAGAAGCGTTTTACCAGAACCGGTTGGCCCGATCAGCAAAATGTTCGACTTCGCCAGCTCGACGTCGTTAGTACCAGCGGTGGCGGCACCAAATTGAATTCGCTTGTAGTGGTTGTATACCGCTACTGACAGAATTTTCTTGGCATCGTTTTGGCCAACAATGTACTCGTCGAGAAACTCTCGAATCTCGCGAGGCTTGGCCATCTCTTCGAAACTGAGCTCAGTTCCTTCAGCCAATTCCTCTTCAATGATCTCATTGCAAAGATCGATACATTCATCGCAGATGTAGACGCCAGGACCAGCAATCAGCTTTTTGACCTGCTTCTGCGATTTACCGCAGAAAGAGCATTTCAGTAACTCGCCGCCTTCACCAAACTTTGCCACTAGAAGTTAGCCCCCCGGCCTATGAGTCCACAGCGCGTATCGCACCGCTGGAGTCGACAGCGTTCCGCTCTTCGATTACTTCATCAATGATGCCGTATTCTTTCGCTTCACGTGCGGTCATCACGAAATCTCGGTCAGTATCTTCTGAGATTTTTTCGGTTGTTTGACCAGTGTGATCGGCCAGAACCTTCTCAAGGCCCTGCTTTAGGCGCTCAATCTCGTTGGCGGCGATCTCTAGATCTGATACTTGGCCTTGGGCTCCGGTATAAGGCTGATGGAGCAAGATTCGGGCATTTGGCAGTGCGAGCCGCTTACCTGGGGCTCCCGCTGCTAGCAGAATGGCAGCTGCTGAGGCTGCTTGCCCGAAGCAAATCGTGGCTACATCCGGCCGAATATAAGACATGGTGTCGTATATGGCGAACATGGCGTTCACGTCACCGCCCGGACTATTGATGTACATCGCAATGTCGCGGTCGGGGTTATTCGACTCTAGGTGTAACAGCTCAGCGCAAATCAAGTTTGCGATCTGGTCGTTAATCGGTGTTCCCAAAAACAAGATGTTGTCTTTGAGAAGGTAAGAGAAAAGATCCCATGAACGCTCGCCCTTGGGCGTATCTTCGATCACGGCTGGTACAAAGGCGCTCTGGACCGGGTTCGCCAATGGCGACCCTGGACTGTTTGGTGGTTGTCCGAACGATGGTGGTAAATGGCTCAAGTGCTAATCCTCTTCAAAATCTTCTTCGGGCAGTTCTAGCGCATCTGGACTGATTTGTTGGCCATCCTCATCAACAACTGTGGTTTGCTCAACTAACCAATCCAGCGTTTTCGTCTTCAATAGATCGGCACGAACAGCTGGCAACTGACCTCCGGCGATCAAATCGGCCTTTACCTCTTCAAGCGGTCGATCGAACTGATCAGCCACTTTGTCGAACTCGTCAGCTATCTCTTCATCGGTAACTTCTAATGATTCTTGCGTAGCAATGGCCCTCAATGCCAAGTCGAGCTTGGAAGCAGTTTTCGCTCCCGACCTTAGCTCGGCGATCATCGAACCCTGATCTTGGCCACTGAACTGCATGTATTGCTCGAATGACAGGCCTTGAGCTTGAAGCCGCATTGCCATATCTTGAACACGGTTTTCGACTTCGCCTTCGATCATTGCTTCGGGAACGTCGTCTTCGCTGACTAGCTCGGCCACAGTTTCGGCGACCTTGTTGCGTCGAGCAGTGTGACCTTGTACTTTGCGGGATTTCTCCATCTTTTCCCGATAATCGGCCCGCAGGGCGTCGAGGGTTTCAAATTCAGAGTTTTCTTTGACCCACTCATCGGTGGGTTCGGGCAGGACCGCTTCTTGTATTTCAGTTACCTTGATCGAAAACTGCAGCGGTTCAGCTTCGTCTTCGGCCGGATGATCGGCGCTGAAGCTCAGCTCATCGCCAGCGCTTGCTCCCTCGAGGTGCTCATCGATCTCAGCGATTCCGGTGGCGCCGCTGCCGACCTCGTAAACGTAGTCGTCGGCGGTCATGCCGGGGACGGATTCGCCTTCGTGCTCAGCGGCAATGTTGACCACCGCTCGATCACCCTTGGCTGCCGCCCGATCGACCGTTTCCAATTCAGAGAATTGTTGCCGCATTCGGTCTACTGCTTCATCAACGTCATCTTCGGAGACATAGACTTTGGGGATTTCTACTTCGAGACCGGTGTATCCCTCGACTGTGACAGCGGGGCGAACCTCGACCACGGCATCAAAGGAGACCGGCCCGGACTCCATGCCATCGGTGATGTCGATCTCGGGTGGAGCGATGACATCTACCTCATGCTCTTTAACTGCTTCGGAGTAATAGTTCGGAAGCGCAGCTCGAAATGCTTCGTCGCGGGCATGTTCTTGCCCGATATGAGCTTCGAGCACTTTGCGAGGTGCTTTCCCCTGCCGGAAACCGGGCAGCTTGACCTGACCAGCTAACTTGGAGAAAGCGACATCGAGATCTTTTTCGAACTCGGCTTCCTCTACCTCGACCATGACTTTTACTTTGTTGCCCTCTAGCGGCTCAACGGTTGATTTCACCCTAAGAAGTGTACCTATGAACAGAGACAGCGAGACGAGGTATCAGAGACTCTAGAACTCTGGGGTTGATCGAGAGGTTAGACAACCAACAGGCGGGGCACGCCGGAACAGCTACATCTGCTACCAATCAGCAGTAGGTGATCGAATCTGGCAAGCACTGGCCGACACCGCAGAGACGCCGGTTTGATAGGCGGCCTATCGTTGGTTCCGAATATCTGGCCCTGCTATCACGCATCCCCTGGCCCCCATATCAACCCGGCCTGGACACCAGTTTTCGTCACCAGCGTTGTTAGCTGGCCCGTTGCCACAGTTTATGTCGTTGTAAATGGCATCGGCTCGACCAATACCAGGCCCGTTCTGTGACGCCTGAATTTGCCGGGCCGACACGCCGTTCAAGCTCAGGTCGCCAGCTCCATGATCAAAGCTGCTGGCCACGTAGCACCGGTTCTGATACGAGTAGGAGTCGGCCCACGACTGACCACCGGGTGATTTTGTTGGTACTGCTATTCCCAGTGTCTTGTATTGGGTCCTTGCCGACGCCGGCTCAGCAGCAGCCGGAGCTGTAGGCACCGATCGCTCTGGAGCAGGCTCAGCAGCTGGAGCTGATCGTGCCTGGTCTTGCTGGGACGATTGCTGTTCAAGAATCGACTGAGCGACCTGCTCTCGCTCGGCAGCCGAAAGTTCCTGCAACCTAGCTACAAAATCTTGCTGCTGCTCGGGGGCCATCTGCGTCAACACGCTAACAAAAATCTCCTGCTGCTGTTCGACTGACAACCCAGATGTCGGCTGACTGGACTGGGCAGGCGCTGACTGAGCTGGAGCCGCTGTTCGTTGAACCGGAGCGGACGACTGTTGCTGTTCAAGAATCGACTGGGCGACCTGCTCTCGCTCAGCAGCCGAAATTTCCTGCAACCTAGCGACAAAATCTTGCTGCTGCTCGGGGGCCATCTGCGTCAACACGCTAACAAAAATCTCTTGCTGCTGTTCGACCGACAATCCGGGACTGCTAGCGCTCGGTTGTTGAGGCTGATTTGCCTTGACCGACGATCGCTTATCTCCGCCCGGGCTGTTGGACCCGATTTGCTCGCTAGAACAAACCCATCTGCCACCTAGGGGATCGCAATCTATCCTCGGCGCTCGACAGTTTTGGCTGTAAGCCGCTTTTGCCGAGCTCAACGAAGAGCCCGCAGCTTGACAACGTTCAGATGCCTCGGATTGTGACGAGTTCAAAGCAAACAGTGCCGCTACGCAAGCGAGCACCAAGCCAAGAACCACCATATAACGGTTACAACGAATCGCTTCTACCACTAGAGTCTCCCACCAAACAGACTTTTGAAGGCCAACATTCGACCTTGTTAGATACCCACCCGTCGCTTTATCAAGCGAACAACTGGCAGGATACCTCAGACAAATGCATCTGTCCAAGATCCCTTAGATCCCTGGCTGGGCTGCTCGTCCCGAACAAACGTCAAACTAGCTGAAATAACGCACCCAGATGGGTTCAACATCAGCTAGAGTGTGGGCTGCAAGAAATTGCCGTGAGCAATTGCGGCAATTTGTACAAATGGAACGGGATGTGGCGCAGCTTGGCTAGCGCACCTGCTTTGGGAGCAGGGGGCCGAGAGTTCGAATCTCTCCATCCCGACCATTTAAGAACTTCTCAGCGAGTTCACTCCCGATGCGGCAGCACGAAAGTTCAAATCTCCCAACCCAACCAAACGCGACCACTGTCGCCATCCAGCGCCACGGTCAGGCCGCCGGGCGACGGACGGGCGGTGCTCGCCACTCATAGCAGCCAACTCCGCCCGACCCACCTGCGACCGATCCCCGTCCGGTCCCGGCGCCCTGCGACCGTGGCTACTGTCTCTCGACCGAACCAATGTCGCAACCGGCCCCGATCGGACGGGTCCGACCGCGACTGTCGGTGTCTGGGCAAGGGTACAAGCTGGCACTTTGCGACGATCCCCCATCGAGCGCCGGGCTCGACGAACTGATCATCCGGTAGTGCCGGTGGTCCCAAACCCATTTCGCTCCGAGGTGAGCATCGAGCGGCGCCCCTTCCGTCCCGTGCTCGATCCAGGCGGTAGTTCCCCAGCTGTAATCACCAAAGTCGCAGTTACTATTCAGCACGCCGACCACGTTGTTGCGGTAGGACTTGAAGTCGTATTGATCTGGGCTGTAGCAATCCGGTGCGTGGAGGGGATCACCAGCCGACCAGCCGTCGGTATTGTCAGCCATAATCGAACTGGCCATGTAGGCCCAACCAGTGTTGTACAACCCACCGCCGACTCGATGGCTCTGGGGCGGAGCAAAGCTGGTGCCAGCCTCGTTGTGAGCGACGGTAGCGAATGACAGGTGCAAGTTACCTTTGCGTTCGGTTGTGTGATGGTTCTCGATTCCGCCAGCGATAGCCAGAGCTTCGTTGTCGATGACCGACGAGTTCTCGATCCGCATCGTTCCGCCAACGTTAGATAGACCGCCGCCACGCACCGCGAGATTGTCGAAAATCGAGCTATGGCGAATAGTGACATTTCCTCGGAGATTGTAGATGCCACCTCCCCGCTGAGTTATTCCCCCGCCTGTGATTCCATCTTCCGGAGTGCCCGCGATGTTGTCCCGGATAGCGCTCGACGTCAGCGTCAAATCGCCGCCCCGCTGAAGATAGACGCCACCTCCGTAGTTGGCTTGACTTTCGCGAATCACGCTGTTCGACATCTGGACAAGGGCGTCATTGTCAATCCACATCGCTCCACCTCGACCGGTCGCCCCAGCCTGACCTTGGGTTAGGTCGAGGTCTCCGAGATTTACGATGTGGTCATCAGTGACATAGAAAATTCGAGAGTTGCCCCCGGCGTCGACAACGGCTCGATGACCGTGGCCGATTAGGTCGACACCGTCGTTTATCGAGACCTGACCCTTAGACAGCTCAAAGGGTCCTTTGGCCGAGTCGATGAGAATGGACTGCCGGCCTGGCAGAGCGTTCGCCTCCTCCACCGCGGCACGCAGAGTGCAGCCGGCCAGCGGGAACCAGTCTGGGATGTACCAGTCGAGCGGGCTGTCTGGTTCGAAACGGTAGCCGCTACCGAGATCAGATATCAGCGGTGCGTCGAAGGCGTCTAATTCCTGATAGGAATTAGACGCGTCTCCCCCGGTGTCGTGTTTGTCAAACCGGTCCGGTCGCAACTCACCTAGTTCAGGAATTTTGGCTGGTATCGGTTTCGGCGGTTCGATCTTATTTGCGGCTCTGATTGTGGATAGCCGTTCGATTTGGGCCTCCGCTGACTTATTGGCCTTGGCCGCAGCAGCTCTGGTGGCTTTCGAGGATTTCTGAGGGTCGACCTCGATCGTTGAGATAACACCGCTGACAGATCCGATCCGGCGCTCTTGATTTCGGTCGACCTTCGCTAGCTCGGCTACGTCCGGCCGCAGCTTCAACGCCCCAATCGGCAACTTCGACACTTCGACACTGGCAAGACTTTCGGTACCAAATGGAAGCGGTCCGATGGAGCAGAATCCGTCGCCGGGGTTGAAGTCGCCAACATCTAGTGGATTCTTAACCACAAAGTCAGGCTGGTGAAGGAACAAACGGAGCACAGCTTCCGATCCGGCTGTTCCAGTAGCATCAGGCCCAGCGAAAGGTTGGGCTGATATCGTCATCCAGCCAGGAACCCGAAGCTCTGGAGCCGGATTGAAATCACCGCTGGCGTCGCCGCGCAACGCATAAGGCTCAAGATTCTCAGACGACGACGGCGCATGATCGATACTCATCAAGACGCTATCGGTAGCGTCATTGGCCACCGCTTCGATTGAGAGGTTGCCTGGCAGCATTGGCAGACGGAGCGAAGCGTAATCATCCAGCTTGTGAAGACGCACATCGAAATCGGAATCGATCAACCAGAACTCATACACTTCGGGCGGATCATCTGCACTTGCCGCTGTGGGCGTCACCGCAATCAATGCCGCAGCCAACAAGCTCAGCACTAGTTTCTTTACCCTCTTCATTTCAATCCCTCCAAATGTGCATTCGTAGCGTTACCACCAATGACTCTCCGAAGGTGAGGGAAATACGTTGTTCGATACGCCGTTAGTCACACTGGGCCGCTCTCTAACGAGGAGACCAAAGCGACGTTCGGTTGGAGTGTTCCTGACCCCTAACAATCTCCTAACATTTGAAGGCGAGAATCGTGAGAATGATCATTGCAAAGAACAGATTGAAAAGCGGTCTGATAGTGGGGCTCGGGATCAGCATGGCGCTGGTGGCCTGCGGAACCGACACAGACAACGCTGCGTCGGTCTCGGCAACCGAGGCGGCGGCCGAGACCGACGCTGAAACCGGAGACACCACAACCGACAGCTCTGAGGACAGCGAGGATAGTGAATCGTCCAGTTCAGACTCGACCACAAGTTTTCAAATCGAGGTATGGGCCGACAATTGGATGGCGGTGTATGTAGACGGCGAGCTGGTCGGAGAAGACTCTGTCCCGATCACGACCGAGCGCTCGTTCAACGCCGAGATCTTCACCTTTGAAGCGGCCTATCCGTTCACTGTTGCCATCGAGGCCAAAGACTTCAAAGAAACCGACTCCGGCATCGAATACATCGGCGAATCGAACCAGCAAATGGGAGATGGTGGAATCATCGCTCAGATAACCGACACCGCCACCGGAGCAGTGGTAGCCAGTACCGACGCATCTTGGAGTTCCCTCGTAATCCACCGGGCACCACTAAACACTGAATGTGTAAGCGATGCCGATCCTGACGCAACTTGTGAGTATGAGATAATTGATGCGCCGTCCGACTGGACGGCCGCGGACTTCGACGACTCAGCATGGTCGACAGCAACCGAGTGGAGCGCCAGCGATGTCGACCCAAAAATTGGCTACGACGAGATCAGCTGGGACGATTCGGCACAACTGATCTGGGGCACCGACCTCGAAATCGACAACACCATCTTGTTGCGGACCAACGTAACTAGCTGACAACTATCTTTGGAAGGCTTGGAGAAGGCGGCCTAAGACTGTTCGCTTGGCCGCCTTCTCGTAGCCGCAAGTGCAATTTAGTAACTACCAGTGTCACCGGGGACGGGTGGAACCGGAAACGGCGAACCAGGATAGGGCGGAACAGGAGAAGGTTGGCCTGGGAACGGTGGACCTGGGTAGGGCGGATCCGGGAACCGTTCGCAATTGACTACAACCTCACCAGATCGGCAGTAGTTGTAGCGATCGCTACCATCAAGGCGATCGTACCCTGGGCCGCCACTAAGCTGGTCGCCGCCGGCTCCGCCAATGACGACGTCGGCGCCTCGACCACCGTAGAGGCGATCAGAGTCAGCACCGCCGCGAACCTTGTCGTCGCCGTCTTGACCGTTGACTATGTCAACACCGTTGTTACCGCTGAGGTCGTCGTTCCCATCACCTCCGACTATCCGATCATGCCCGGCCCCGCCCGCCACCACGTCGTTACCTGACTCGGCGAAGATCACGTCGTTTCCGCCGCCACCATATATTCGGTCGTTACCTGATCCAGCACAGATTGTGTCGTTGCCTCCAAGACCAAAGATGTGGTCCCGCCCGGCAGTTCCTAGTATTACATCGTCGCCACTGGTGCCAACGATTGATTTGTTCGGATGGACGGCCCTAACAGTCACCAGCATGCCACCACAGGTTGGTTGAGCGTTATTCGCTGATGCGGCCATCGGGGCTACCAGCACCGATACACCCAACAACGCCGCCGACAATGCGACCGCTGTCGTGAACCGAACCGATTTGTAAACAGTCTTGCCAGTTACCATTTCGAAATTCTCCTTCGCTTGGTTGACCGCACCTCGACGACGTACGGCTTCTATTTGCTGACCACGATGGCAGTTCCGTCCAGATCCGAGAGTCAATTTTGCAGGTATCCGCAAACGAGAGGCGACGATCAAACGCTTCAGCGGCCGATGCCCCACGCAAAACATCTGAACATTGGAGGCCGACTACCGCTTCGAACCTGACGACCACCGCGGCTCGAAGTAGTATCTGGTCATGAAAGATTGGGCTGACACATTCGTTAGCGAGGGGTATCTCGTCGTCGAGCAACTAGTCTCAGCAGACGACCGCCAAGCGCTGATCGCCGAGCTCCTAAAATTTGCTCGGGGAGAGTACGCCGTCGCCAACCCGCCCCAGGTGCCAGATGATGCGTCGGACCAGGATCGACTCGATCAAATCCTCGCGGTGCACTTTCCCCATTGGGTTAGCCCAGTTGTCGAACACGTCGTCCGCCATCCCGGATTGGCCGAAGTGTTAGGACAAATCACGGGAGCCCACATCCCATATTGGGACGGTCGGGTAAAAGCGATGCAATCAATGTTGTTCGCCAAGCCGCCAGGTTTGCCCGGTCAAGCGTGGCACCAAGACGAACGCTACATCCCAACCCGAGACCGCTCACTGGTCGGCGCCTGGATTGCTCTCGACGACGCCGACGTCGAGAACGGGTGCCTCCGAGTATTGCCTCAATCCCACCGACCGGGCAAGCTCTACCCGCTCCAAGCGCACGGCAATCCCGACGAGTTTGATCCAGGCGAAGAGGCGCACAGTTTTGATGGAGGGGGCGAGGTCCCAGTCGAGGTGAACGCCGGCGACGTGATCTTTTTCAACGGCTACCTGCTTCACAGGTCGAAACGAAACGCTTCAGTCAACCGGCCACGCCGAGCGCTAGTGAACCACTATTGCTCGGCCTGGTCCAACCTTCCGTGGATGACCAGAGAGGGCCTCGATATCGGCGTTCAGGATTACCGAGCCATACTTCCAATTGTCGGCGACGACCCCTACCCCGAACGCCCCATAGAACCGGGCCCAGGCGAAGTGTTCCTTCGGCCAGCAAGCGGCGCCTACACCGACGCCCAGGAAATCATCGCAAACTAGGCCTGACCCAACAGCCCACAGGCACAATGCAGACTCGAATAGTTCTGTCTTAGGGTCAATACGACATTTGAGGACAAAACCTTCTGCGATTAAAGTCCGAATCAAAACTCTCGATTTCGGAGCCCGACCAGCGTGGCACAACTATAAAGATACCGATTTGGTGCGACACGGCAGAGTTTTGCTACCTGCTTCTAGATGCACAATGAATCAGTAGGCAACAAAACTCACAAGCGTAGCCTTCGAACAGTGATGGATCGATTGGACGGACCGCTAGCATCTCCTTCGGCGACGGGCGATGAGGAGACATTGTACAAGGTGCCACATGACTGCCGACTCTTCTAATTTGAACTTTGATGAGATGCAACCACCGTCGAACGGGTGGTTTAGTTCAACACTTCACTGGGTTAGGGGATGTCCAAATCTATTTCCGCTTGCGACCGACTGCATGGTTTGGATACCAGCTCTCATTACCGGTGCGGTTCTAAAGCTAGCGTTTGCCTGGCAACAGGGCTTGACCGAGACGGTTCTCCTTGGCCTCACAGCAGTGATCATGCAAGTTGGCACTGGCTACTACCTCGGCGTATACCGAAACAAGTGGCGGGTTACGTCATTCGACGAGGTTACAGCCACAGCTACTGCATGGGCAGCCGCCGCCCTTACGATCGGGCTTGTGGGATTGGTAACCCGGCAGGCCTCGCTTTCCGAGCTGCCAAATTCGGCTGTCATTATGGGCGCTCTCATCGCAGCGATGGGATTGGCCCTGACCCGAACCGTATGGCGGCGATTCTGGGAACGTGAGCTGCGGCCGGCAGATAACGCCCGACGTACCGTTGTTTTCGGCGCTGGACACGGCGGCGACATGATAGTCAAAGCCATGCTGTCCGATCCGGAGTCAGAGTATGTTCCGGTCGCTCTAATCGATGACGACCCGCTGTTGAGTCACCGGGTAATACAGGGCGTGCGAGTCGAAGGTGATCGGAACAAAATCGCCGAGGTGGCAAAGCGCCACCAAGCAGAAGTCCTTCTAGTTGCCGTTACAGCAGCCAAGGCCGATCTCATCAAAGCGCTCGCCGCCGTAACAGCCGAGGTGGGGCTCGATCTACGGATTCTTCCTAGGCCATCACAACTCGTAAACGATATGACAGCAGCTGACGTTCGGCCGCCCACTGTTGACGATCTCCTGGGCCGAGATCCGGTAACGATCGATCTGCAAGCTGTATCTGGCTACATAAAGGGCAAGCGGGTTCTCATCACCGGAGCTGGCGGTTCAATCGGGTCAGAGCTGTCTCGCCAGATTGCGTTATTCCGCCCGTCAGAGTTGTACTTACTCGACCGCGATGAGTCGGCGCTACACGGCCTCCAACTCAGCATGGAGGGGCGAGCACTTCTCGACACCGATCGACTCGTAGTTGCCGATATCAGAGACCGACCCCGGGTGCAGGAAGTCTTTCAGACTTTCCGCCCGCAGGTCGTGTTTCACACCGCCGCGCTGAAACACCTGACGCTGCTAGAAAACCACCCGGTCGAAGGCGTGAAAACGAATATGCTTGGCACACGAAATCTAATTGATGCTGCAACAGAGTTTAATGTCGAACGTTTCGTGAACATCAGTACAGATAAAGCAGCAGACCCCACGTCAGTTCTCGGCGCAACAAAACTCGCTGCTGAGCGAATAACTTCCAAGGCTGCAATCGAAACTGGAAGACCTTACCTGTCGGTCCGATTCGGAAACGTTCTTGGCTCTCGCGGTTCAGTTTTGCCCACGTTCCTACAGCAACTCGAAGACGGTGGCCCACTCACGGTCACAGACCCTGACGCGACCCGCTTCTTCATGACCATTCCTGAAGCCGTCAGACTCGTGGTGCAAGCGGGGGCAATCGGCGATGCTGGTGAAGTCCTAATTCTTGATATGGGAGAGCCAGTCAGAATCTACGATCTTGCCCAGCAACTTATCAACTTGCTTCGACCGGGCACAGAAATCGAAATAACCGGCTTGCGTGCTGGTGAGAAGCTGCACGAAATTCTAGTTGCCACTGACGAAGCGGGCGTAGCGAGAGTCCACCCGCGTATAATTCACGCGATAGCGAACGAAGCTAACCCGTTTGATGCGCTGAGCGTACTTTCGCCTGCAACCCAATCATCGGCCGCTCACCTCTACAAATCCGATGCGAAACTCTGACATGACCGAACCCTACTGGCCAAGTAGCTAAGCAAGAACAGTCGACAATAATGAACCCAGCAGCTGTGAAGAGTCGCTCGTCAGGACTGGCTCTCATAAACCGAAACGGCGCTTTTTGAAATGAAAGACAGACAAACCACGGAACGTTCCGCTGTCGAGCAAAGGCCTAGCGACGTCTACGCTGGAAGGCTTCGCTAGTGACACGGGAACGCATCCTACTGTCTGGTCCTGATGTCGGACCGGTCGAACGAGAAGCCTTACTTAACGCATTCGATAGCGGTTGGATCGCACCGGTTGGCCCCGAGCTAACAGCATTCGAGGCAGAGTTGGCCGAGTACGTCGGCGTTGAATCCTGTGTGGCCCTAACCTCAGGAACAGCTGCCCTTCATTTAGGATTGATGGACCTTGGTGTCGGGCCTGGCGACGAAGTAGTTGTTCAAACCGCGACGTTCGCGGCGAGCGCCTTCGCCGTCACCTACACGGGTGCCACTCCCGTTTTCTGTGACGTCGACAGCGAGACTTGGTGCCTAGACCCAGACCTCTTAGCGGAGCTACTAGCCGAGAAAGCTGCTAGCAACCAACTTCCGAAAGCCGTGATGCCGGTCGATCTGTACGGTAGCTGCGCAAATTATCGGTCCCTAAGCGCTGTTTGTGCTGAATATGAGGTGCCACTGATTGAAGACGCGGCGGAAGCACTGGGAACAATTGGCACGAACGGGCGAGCCGGTAGTTTTGGGGAGCTGTCGGTCGTCAGTTTTAATGGGAACAAGATTATGACCACGAGCGGCGGTGGAGCGCTTTTGGGGTCAAAGGATGCGATCGAGAAGGCTCGATATTTGTCGACGCAAGCTCGGCTGCCCGGCGTTCACTACGAACACATCGATATCGGTTACAACTATCGTCTCTCTAATTTGCTCGCTGGACTAGGGCGGGCTCAGCTTGCGAATCTTGAGACGATGATCGACAGGCGGACGGTTACCGCAGAACGTTACCGATCAGACGAGCGCCTCTCGACCCTCGACTGGTGCCCCTACGATGGTACGCAACGCCCCAATCACTGGCTCAACGTCGGACTCCTTCCGCCTGGAATGAGTCCAATTCCGGTTTGTGAAAAGTTGGACGCTCAGGGGATCGAGGCCCGACCAGCGTGGAAGCCCATGCACCTACAACCGGTCTTCAAAGAATGCGAAGCCTTCGGCGGCAAGGTAGCCGAATCCCTTTTTGACAACGGGATCTGCTTGCCGTCTGGGTCAGGGCTTTCAGCCGACGACCAAGAGTACGTAATTGCAACGATCAGCCCCCTACTGCTCGAGGGGTCATCTCTATGATCGTGACACCCAATACTGGACTTTGGCCGCAGTACTTTAAGCGCGTTATCGACTGTGTAGTCGCTGGCCTAGGACTTATTCTCCTCGCCCCCATGTTCTTAGTTGTTGCCATCCTCGTAGCGTTGTTCCTTGGCCGCCCGATCTTCTTCCGCCAGAAGCGACCAGGCCGAAACGGTGAACCTTTTACGTTGATAAAGTTCCGATCGATGGCGGAGGGCGGCGAATCAGACACCAAACGACTTACTAAGTTTGGCACGTTCCTCCGATCGACTAGCCTCGACGAAATCCCCGAGCTGTGGAACGTCCTCAAGGGCGAAATGAGCCTGGTCGGCCCGCGCCCATTGCTATTGCAGTACTTACCGCTTTACTCCGACCGCCAAGCGCTTCGACACTCTGTTCGACCCGGGTTGACTGGCTTGGCTCAGGTCAGCGGCCGGAACGCTCTCGACTGGAATAGCCGCCTCGAGCTAGACGCCCAGTACGTCGTACAATGTTCACTCGGAATGGACCTTCGAATAGCTGGCAAAACCGTTGTTCAGGTTCTACAGCGAAATGGTGTGACGGCCGAAGGGGAATCAACTGTCCAGCCTTTTCGAGGCGCTAACCTACACGCCTCTGTCGACCGCGACTCTGCATGAGTCTCGCTCTCCTTGGTGCCGGTGGGCACGGTAGTGACGTTTTCGGTCTGGTTGAAACCCTGGTTGCGAGTGGAGAGTCGTTTGGAAAGATCGCCATTGCGGACGACCTGTGGTCTCGTTCAGAGCGATTCGCAAAACGAATGAATTTCGAGCGGATCGACTCACTAGAAGCAGGCGCTGAATTTGGTGATGTCGTGCTAAGCGTGGGGTATCCAGCTGCCAAGAACGCTTTTGTCGAACGACTCAGTTCACTCGCCTGGTCGGCTGCTCGACCTCTCGTTCACCCAAGTTCGGATATCGGTTCGCTAGCACGATTGGACGACGGTGTGGTCATAATGGGCCAAACTTGGATATCGCCGCTCGTCGAGCTCGGCCCCCACGTTTACGTTGGTTACGGCGCCACGATCGGACACGACACAACCGTCGCAAGCTTGTCTAGTATCATGCCTGGAGCGTGCCTAGGTGGAGATGTGACTATTGAGGAATCGGTTTTGGTGGGAGCTAATTCCACTGTCTTTCAAGGCATAACGCTTGGGAAAGGGTGCCAGGTGGGCGCTGGCGCTGTTGTTACTCGCAACGTCGCACCCGGCACTACTGTTTTCGGCGCTCCGGCTCAGGTGCATAAGGGCCGATCGGACTAAGCGGTCGCCTCGACATCGGCTGAAAGCGCTAAGTATAACTCCCCTAACCGTTGAGCCAGATTGCTACAACTTCTACGGCCGAAGTAACTCCATGAACTGATCCGTTGTGGCCTCGCGACCAAACACTCGAACCGAGTGCTCGATCCGTTTCGATCGAGAGGATCTGAACTCTTCCTTCTCTGAATTCAGGGCACCAAATGCGTTGAACCATCCGCTGGCAGAACCATCGACTCGCGTACCACAGCCAATATCGTCTATCACTGCACCTGTTGCTGGGTCGAGAGTGTGTAGAACAAGCAATCCGGCGGACAAATAGTCGAAAATCTTGTTACCAAGCGAATGCCCCCACTCTTTGGTTGCAGGAGCGAGCCCGACGTCAAACTCGCATAGCAGACTATGGACTTCGTCTGCTGGTACCCGTCCGGTTACTTCCAACGCCACCCCTAGTCGGTCAGCCTCTGCGGCTATCTCCTCCGGGATAGAGGAAGGTCCGATTATTGCCATCCGTGATTCTTTATCACCCAACGCTGAGGTGTATTCGCTCCACCCTTGAAGCAGCGGGACAAAGTCGTATCCATGTATGTGTGAAGACAAAAAACATGCGCTAATCGCCGCATCCAGCGCTGGTCGTCGATCAGGGATATCAGGCCTATCGTCCATCCCAAGCGGAAGCATTTGAACTTGTACCGAATCCGGAGCCCACGCTGCCATTGCAGGCGTTACTGCGGCAACAGCATCAGCTACTCGCATTTCTTGAGATAGAAGAAACCCGCCAACGCTCGCGACACTGTGCAGTGCTTTGAGCTTCCCGACTGCTAGCGCCTGTGGCCAGATGTCACGAATATCGGCTACAACAGTTACTTCGGGCGAGACGCTCCGGCTGATCCGTCGGACCATCCCCGGCGGCGGGACCCCAACGAGGACGGCATCAAACTGATCACGACGCTCGCTCAGATACCTTCCACTACCGGCGACAAAACATCGGAGAAAGTTAGCCCGGCGGACGCTGAACGAGGCACCATACTTCGGCGTCTCGATCAGCACATGCCTGCCCTCGCTAGTCCGACCACATTCTGCATTCCAATCGCGGTGTAAATGGTTGAAGGCAGGCGAGACTCGAACGACGTCGGCACCTCGATCCGTTAGGTCTTCGGCTAACCGGCCATAGCGGAGTGGCACATATCCAGCTCTATTCGGAAGGTTCTCCCCGTGATGAATAATGCAAAGACGAAAATCTTCAAGATCCATGTCTAACTCCAAATCTGGCCCTGCTGCCTTTGTCCGTGACGCGACATCAGACTACCGACCCAGGTGTTCATTGGGTTGCTCACTGGAGCGAGTAGAAAGCAACGTTATCGACCTCCATTCCCAACTGCGTTAGTAGCGAAGAGTTAGCCACATGCCCCTAGACGCTATATTCGTCGGCGCTGGGACGCCCCCACCCGAACGCGAACTCCCTATTGGCGCTAGCATGCTGGTGTGAGTCTTCTCTGCCTTTGGCCTGGTCGCGAAGCTGGTTCGATGAACCCGTACGTCGAGAACTTCTGTTCGGCACTCGAATCTCACGGTCACACTACCCGATCCTTTACCCCAGCTAGATGGCTTCGCTCAATGTCAAGTTATGACGCCATCGTCATTCATTGGCCTGAGGCAGCTGTACTGGGGCGCTCGGAACGGGTACAACAATTAGCTCATTCTGGATTCGTCGCCACGTTACGCCATTATCGCCGGGGTGGAGGAAAAGTCATTTGGGTCTTCCACAACGCACAACCGCACGAGCGAAAGTTCCTTGATCTGACCGGGTTCGCAAAACAGGTCGACGGAATCATCAGTCCGAGCAAAACCGGACTCGATGTTGCTGTGAAAACGTATCCCTTCCTGGATGGGTTGCCACAAGCCATCGCTTACATTGGCCGCTACGATCTGACTCCCTCTACGCCGGCCGCAAAAGGAGCGGCCCGGAAAGAGCTGGGGATTTGTCCGACAGCAACCGTAGCCATTAACTGCGGAGGAATCCGTCGATTCAAGGGTCTTGAATGGCCAGTGAACGCTTACGTTGATGCCGACCCGGACGAGAACTGCTTACTCATTGTTGGAAGCGGATTCTACAAAAGCTATGTCGATGAGATAACCGGCCTCGCTGCTCAGTCGCCCGCCATACATATTCGAGGTGATGGAATTTCGCATGCAGAGTTGGATCTCTACCTCCAGGCTAGCGACATCGGGGTATTCACCTTTTCGCAGACCCTTCATTCGAGCTCGGTGGTTACGGTTAGGTCTATGGATCTACCCGTCATTTGCAGTCGCGTCGGATCGCTACCCGAATATGCCGCTTTCGATGATGGAATGGTTCTGATCGACACCGACGAAGACCTCCTCGGCAAAGTTAACCTAACTGCCTCGCAGTGGGCCAAGAAGCCGGTGCCGATGCCACCCGAATATGATTGGTCCAACATCGGTGAAAATCTCAATTCGTTTTTCAACGTTGTGCTCGCTGATGACGATCACTAGGAATCCAAGCTTGGTCCGCAACGCAATCTACTTTCCGGAGACCAATCTGAAGGCCGAACGCATCAAACCAGTTGCAACCGCCAGGCGGCGAACGGGTATCGCTACAACGCTTTTCTTATTCGCAGCAATCACGTCATCGATCACGCTTGGCGAAAGCGGAATTTATTCCTTCATTATTCTGGGCGACATTGTTTTGGTTTGCGTACTCGGAGCGTTGTTTGTTTCAAAGACCAAATCCGAACGGCTGTCGTTGAAAAACCTCAGAATGGGCGTCGCTGCTTTAGCTGCAGTATTCGTAGTCACAACATTGTTCGAGATAATCGACTCGAAACCTTGGTATTCGGGCACAGAGACCATTTCTAGCGTCGTGCGATATCTTCTGTTCTTTTACGCCATCGATCAATTCACTGCCGTATTAAAGCGAACCGATGGGATTCCACGAATATCGTTGGCATTTGTCGCAACGACCTGTGTATTGGCCAACTTCTTGCAATATCTATCTTTCGCAGGCGCTATTCCGGTCCTACCTTTTATAGAGGATCCGAGTGTTGATTGGGACCCCTTCGCTGGGCTCCCAAGGCTCTACGGTTTGTTCTCTGAACCATCTACCGCCGCAATATTCTTCACGATGATGATCTTGTTCTCAGTCGAATCAAAAAGGCGGAGTCCCGTACTGATTGTCACGTTTGCTGCATTGCTCGTCGCCACATTTGCGTTGACAGCTGGCATTTTGATTCTAGGCGTCGGCTTCGGATACCTGCTGAGCGGGCTCTCGGGGATTCGACAAGTCGTTCGTTGGATTCCAATACTTCTTTTGGTACTTGGATTTTTCGCGCTAATACCTCAGACGAGAGGTGCTTTTGAGAGCCGGATACTGGACCGAACACTCAGCGGCGCAGACGATAACTCGACCTCTATTCGACTCGTCGATTCGTGGACGGCATCGTATCGCGTCAATCCACCACCGTTCGTTGGCGTCGGAATCGGTCAATACCCAGGCGCAATAGATCAAGCGGGAAGAGACGGTCTTCTTTCCGACGTTTCACCGGCATTGGTGAAACAGCGCTCAGGTTGGAATGTGTTTGCTTTCGCCTTGGCCGAGGGCGGGCCAACCGGAATTGCCGCCTTGGTTGGTGCAATATTCACAATCCGAAATAAGCGGATGCGATGGTTCATGGTAGCGCTCGGGTTTACAACAGGAACTCTAGTTGGATGGCTATTTTGGTGTTGCTTCGCCCTAGCAACCTCAGTACCGGCAATTCCAAATGCGCCAAGCCGCACGCGAAGATCGCCAACTGCTGTTCAAAGCCGGACGCGCTAATGTCAGCCAGTCTCTCTTGAGTCGCCTCAGCCGAATCGCTGGAGTAACTGTTGCCCTTGCCGACCAAGGAAGTCAATCAGTCGCGAGTCTGACCCTAACAATCTTGGTCGCTCGACAACTTGAATCCTCCGACTTCGGAAAGTGGGCAATCACCATTGTTGTGCTCACTGGTGTTTGGGGTCTGGTTCGAACTATTTTGGTTGAGCCGTTCCTGATCACCCAGGCCTCAAGGCCACCTAATATGGTTAGGCAAGAGGCGCGCAAGTTGCAAACCTTTCTGATTCTAGGTTTTTCTGGCCCTGCGAGTCTCTGTCTGTCAATTGGATTCGCTTTAGATGATATTTGGCGGGATGCTTTCGTCTTCGTAGGGCTGGCGTTCATTCCGGTGGCTGTACTCGAATGCGCCCGCGCAATCGCCATTGCCAGTAGTGATCATCAAAGGACCATCCTTATCGGATGCACATGGCTACTTGCCCTCGGCGCCGGTGTACTAATGACTGGCGGCTCGCCTAGTTTCCGCGAATCGCTGATTATTGCGTGGACGGCTATCGCTACCGCGTCGCTGTGGGGAGTTCATTCGCTCCTCACTAGCGAACGACACCGACCGCTAACCTCATCAACTGAATTCACTGATGGATTTAGCTACGACAATGTTCGCTCAATTGGATTTCCGCTTGCACCTGAATTCGGGTTGACGGTGCTTTCGACCCAGGCTCTCGTTCCTTTGATCGGAGCCGTCGGGACAGTATCAGCCGCGGCCGGTTTCCGAGGTGCGACTGCGATTAGCGGCCCCATGTCAACGCTGATCGGCGGGCTACGGCTCGGCATACTGGCTGACGCGACGCGATTCGATGGTGAAAGTACGGAAACCAATTGGTGGCGCTACTTCGTCCAAGGATGCGGGTTGCTAGGGCTTGCTTCCCTGCCGTTGGCTACTGCTCTGTGGTTAGGTACAAAGTCCATCGGAGTCGAACTTCTCGGCCCAACCTGGCCTTTGGCAGAGCCTTTGGTATTGCCGATTCTTGGAACGTCGCTGCTTAGCATCCCACATTTGATCGGGCTTTCGATTCTGCGAGCCCGCAAGGAAACGCAAATGCTGTTGAAAATACGGATCGCTACGACCATCGCCATTCTTGTGCCTGCTGGTTCCGGAGCTGTTGTGGCCGGCGAGCGGGGAGCCGCCTATGGTTATTTCTTCGGAATGGTGCTGTCGCTACCTCTCTGGATAACTCCTATGTGGCGGTCTCGAAGTCTTGTCTCATCGAAATAGAAGACGCGTAGCGATACCGAACCAGGATCAAACCGTCCAGGCTTGACCAAACGTGTTCTCAAAAGCCATTTCGGTGGGCGGGAGACGGGTGATCGGACCGTGGCCTTTGCCGACTGGATAGCCGATCGGAACCATAGCTACGGTAGCCCAACCGTCAGGCACGTTAAGGAGCGACATCACGGCATCTTCGCGCAGACAGTGCAGTGTTGTGATCGTGCACCCTAATCCTTCAGCGACACATGCCAGCATTAGATTTTGAACCGCGGGATACACCGACCCTCCCCCAACCATGCTGATCCGATCTAGCTTGGCGTCGGTAATGGCCATCATCTTCGGGTTAGCACAAAACACTAGGATTGCTGGTGCTTCATGCAGGTTGTCGGCCAAATAGTCGCCAGACGTTATTACCTTTTCCCACTGAGCCTGATCGTCTTCAGGCATAGCTTCTAGTCGTTTCCGGAATCCAACTAGATACTTCTCCCACTCCGGTCGGTAGATATCAGCCAATCCTTGTTTGATGATCGGGTCAGTCGCCACGATGACACGCCACGGCTGCATATTCCCCCCGGTCGGAGCCCAGCACGCTGCTTGCAGAATTCGCTCCATAACCTCTTGGGGAATTGGATCGGGCCGCAACCGACGGACCGCCCGGAGCGTGCTCATCGCGTGGTAGAGATCAGTCGAGGCGTCTGTTGATAATGATTCGGGCACGTTGGCCGTCCTTGCTTTAGTCCTTCGACTACGTGTCAGAAGAGTCCAGTGTTCGTTTCGAGACCGAAGGCGAATCGGCCCAATGGCTCCATTGTGCGGGGAGCGATCATGCCGTGGCTTTGCGCTACCTGCGCATCGCGAAACACCCGTTGTAGCGGGTTCGATTCATAGACTGCAGCGCCTCCGGCGGCGTGATAACACAACGTCACCGCTTCAAGGCTCCTGCGGGCGGCAGCAGTGGCCGCTAGACGAAGTTCAGCTCGAATCTCATCGGTAACATCGCGCCCATGATCGCCGTCGGCCCAAACTTGGTCGGCGGTCGCATACAAATAGCTACGAGCCTGGGCCACGTTCGCTCGGGCCAATGAGAGGTCGGCTTGGATCGCCCCTCGTTCGGCCAAACTTCTCGATGACCCGGCCGATCGTTTAGGACCAAGAAGAACCAGTTCGTCAATAGCTCGTTCGGCGAGACCGATAGTTACCGCAGCAACTCCAGCGGCCAGAGCCCCGAAGAATGGATAACGTCCCAGAGGCCCATCGAGTCGAGGGCCTTGACCGAAGATCTGGGCCCAGCGCCCTTCGGGCACGAAGGCCTTGTCGACCGAATAGTCAGTGGATGCAGTTCCTTTAAGCCCGGCAACATGCCAGGTATCGAGTAGTTCGACATCGTCAGGGTGGAAAAACACGAAAGGAACCACGCAGCCGTCGCGGGTCGCCGCTGGTTCACCGTCTTCGCCGACGATTCGAACTCCACCACCGATCCAGGTGCAGTGACTCGTGCCTGAGCCCCAGGCCCAGCGCCCGGTAACTTCGATTCCGCCGTCGACTAGGCGGCCGGTGGCAGCAGGCATCCCGTACCCCCCGGTGCAGGCCGCCGGGTCGCCGTAGATCGTGGCCGCCCACTGCTCGGGAAGCCGGTGGGAGCACAGTGCAGTAGCGTTGGCAATCATCACGCACCAGCCGGTGGCGCCATCGGCTCTACTCGTTCGTTCGATGGTGCCAAGCACATCAACTACGGTGGCCGCTTCCCCACCAAGGTCTTTCGCCACCCAACGGCGCAGCATGCCTGAGCCTACGAGCGCATCAACAACCTCGGCATGAAGATACCCAGCTTGTTCGGTCTCGACCGCCCGGGCATCGGCGACCCGAACAACGTCAGCCTCGGTAACAGTTCCATGTTCAATGTCTTGGCTAGGATTCGGCATTACTTTAAAACTCTAACTTACTAAGTCAGAACTGAGCTAAACGGTACAGAATGACACATTGATCAGATGCTATCTACCGTGACAAATAGGGATAAGTAAGCCGCCCATGGGTGTATTTGACCAGCGGCTTGGTCTTTCATCGACAAACTATGTCCGACCGTAAAACGTACCCAGAGCTGATTCGGAAAGCCTTACCCCAGCCTGGTCGTTGAATGCGAACACAACGAGCATGCGTGTGACATCTCCAACAGTGGGCGTAACTCGATGCAATGCATCGCGGCCACGAAACACTACAAGGTCACCGGGCGCAAACTCTAGCGTTTCGACAACCTCATTTCCGTCGAGGATTGAGTTAACCCGATCAAAGCCCATCTCGCCACGGTCGGCGTTGCGAACCTGGGGTACGTATTCGAAACGACCGCCAGATTTGGGGGCCTGAAGCATCATGGTTACGGCAAACGAAGAGTTATCGAAGTGCCAACCGAGTTCTCGGCCTTCGTCAGCAAAATGAACGTTGATCGACGACAAGTCGTCGTCGTATGGATAGAGCATGTCTACCCCCAAGATGCCACACAAGAACTGACGGAACCCGAGATGTTCGTATAGTTCCCGAAGCGGTGAGTCAATGGGAATCTGGTCATCAGCAATCAGCCCTTTGCTGCTAACCACTTGGCGATTGAATGGGTGAGTCTCATCAAGGTCTGGGTCGGATTCAGTCAGGTAGACGTTGTGGGTCTTGTCCGCGTAGAAGGCGTCCTGTTCGCGCCCATCCCATTCAGCCACAATTTGGCTGATGACATCGGCCGGCACAAATCCAGTAAGCACAAGCGCGCCAAATCGGTTCAGCCGACCTCGGCATTCGGCGACATACTCAAGATCTGTAGTGGGGTGCTTTGCAGAATCGAAAACCGTCGTAGGTCAACCATAGTCCGTGGCCGAAGCGGTCTGGACTCGTAGAAACATAAACGCTGCTAAGTATGTCGTCAGCCATCAGGCATCTCCGACTCAACCCATCTTGTTGATCGACTCGACACTAGTATGAGTAGGTTGGGAGGAATAGTGAGCGCAGAAAACCCCCCTCTGGGAGAACAGAGTCAGAGTGTGAGCCAATCAGGGCAGCGAAACAAAACGGTTCTTGTAATCGTTTGGCTTGTTCTAACCGGTTTATGGATCGTGCCGTCGGTGCTTTTGAACCTATACATCTTTGGTGGCATCGACTTCCCGAGCGAACGTTTTAGCTCGATCTACTACGGAGCCGGCATGTTCTTGTTGTACGGAACAGCAATTGTGCTGCCGATCACGGCACTGATCCTTGTCCGAGCTCGAGATATTGGCTATCGGCGTCTTACTACCCTGCTCGCCGTTCCGGTCTTGATTCAAGTTGTGGGTATAGCTGCATACGTGGTGTTCAGCAACCGTTATGGAACCGTTTGCTGCTAGTGCCAATACTGTGTCGAATGCATCGTTCGGCAAACCGTTCGAAGAACCCGAACAGTCGCAGTCTGGATAGCATCGAGCAGACAGATTATGAGCTACAGAAAAGGCCACCATCGCCCAAATCGGCGCTTCCTGAACCTAGGCCTTGTGCCACTTGCAATCGGGATGGTGGGGCTTGGATTCGCTGCGCTACTAACCCAATCAGCTCGGACGTTCGCCGCTACGTCACAATCTGCTAACGGCCAAGTAATTCAACTTGTGGACCGAGGCGATGTTGTCGCTT
Source organism: uncultured Acidimicrobiales bacterium (assembly GCA_937922805.1). Lineage (GTDB taxonomy): Bacteria > Actinomycetota > Acidimicrobiia > Acidimicrobiales > SZUA-35 > JAHELU01. The sequence continues at coordinate 86,253 of CALAJV010000003.1, forward strand.
CAAAGGTTCGGTTCACGACCGCAGAGGGCGAACGTATCACCTTCACCACTAAGTCAGCTTCTGACCCGCCTGCGCATGAAGCCGGAGAACGAGTAGATGTTCTGTACCAGGCGGACAATCCCAATGACGCCATTGTCGATAGTTGGGCCGAGCAATGGCTCTTCCCAACAGTTACCGGTGGCATTGGAACCGTTTTCTTTCTCGTTGGTGTGCTGATCTACCTTGGCGGCCTCAACCTGACAAGTACTCGTTCCCGAAACCGAACGACCGTCGACGCTGATGCTGATGCTGATGCTGATGCTGATGCTGATGCTGATGCTGATGCTGACGCTGACGCTGACGCTGACGCTGACGCTCTCAAGCGAGGCAAGCTAACGGCAACGCAGCGTTACCTCATCAAGCCGGCTACCGGTGAGGCTGACGATCAAGACGATTTCCCATCAGACACGAACTACATCATCGAGCCGAATCGAATCGCTAAAGACGGCTCAAGCGACTGGCCGTAACACCAAAGCACACCTCACCGACAGAAGGTCGTTAGGTAGAACGAAACTCTGAGCCTGCTCTGACCTGAGATTGCGTCTGATACCCGACCGCACTACGTTCGAGCCGATGAGCAACCACGGGCCAAGCCAGGTCGAAGGGGTAGCCGAGAGCACCGCCGATGTTCGACCTGGCGTCGATTCGAATCGATCCTGGGTCGTTGTGTTCTCGGCGTTTCTAGCGACATTTTCTGTGTTTGGAGTTGCGTATAGTTTTGGTGAGTTCTTCGGGCCCATGGCCGACGAGTTCGGAACTGACCGATCGACAACTGCCCTATTCTTTTCGATCACCACCTTTGCCTACTTCGGACTCGGAATCATTAGCGGACGAGTCGCTGATCGAGTAGGGCCGCGAAAAGTTCTCATATTCGGAGCGGTCGTGATGGTTGTTGGACTACTCCTAACCGCCGAAGTGTCGTCGATTCAACTTGGCTACCTAACCTACGGACTAGGGGTCGGCATCGGAGTAGCGTGCTGCTACGTTCCGATGGTTGCAGCGGTTGGTGGTTGGTTCGTCGAGCGCCGGACACTTGCCTTGGGTTTGGCCGTTGCCGGAATTGGTTTCGGAACGCTTGTGTTAGTACCAGTTATCGAGCAAGTAATCGAAGTCTACGGATGGCGAAACGCCTACCGATTCTTTGCCGTCACCACCGGAATCTTGCTTGCAATCGCCGCCGTTGGGGCCCATCGCCCTCCCGGTTCGGCCGCCGCTCCCCGACCGATCCGAGAAGTTATCGGGGGGCGAAACGACTTCTGGCTTCTCTATGTTTCCTCGTTCTTCATGTCTTCATCGCTCTTTACTGCATTTGTTTACATGGCTGACTACGTCGACACCACAGGCACGCAAGGCTCAGCGGCGCTACTTCTCGGCCTAGTTGGCTTAGCGTCGATAGTCGGTCGCCTCGGACTCGGCGCACTGGGAGCCAAGGTCGGCATCCTGGTATTGTTCAAACTATCTTGCCTGGCGCTTGGCTTGAGCTATCTCATTTGGATCGTGGCCGGGACAAACTACGCCGTTCTCGTTCTATTCTCGTTGGTTCTCGGCGTCGCTTATGGCGGCATAATTGCGCTGTCGCCAGCAGTGGTTGCTCAGCTGTACGGAACTGCCGGGATGGGCGGTGTTCTTGGAGCTCTCTATACCGCCAATGGGTTCGGCGGTCTCATCGGTCCGCCGGTGATCGGGAGAATCATCGACACATCGGGCCACACTGCAGCCCAAGTGGCCGCCGTTGCTGCTGGCCTTTTGGGAACTGCGCTACTTTACCGACTCAAGCCTTTGGTCAACTAGATTTGCGTCCGCTCGCCAGATTCTTCTGCAGAGGCTTCAGCCGTTGCCATCCGCCGAACCAGCAGTGGAGCGATCAGGGCATGAGGCCACCTAACCACCATCAGGTACCCAAGGCCGACGCGATCGTTGTGATATGCCCTAGTAGTTACCTGGACCCGCTGTTCATCGGCCGGTAGCCAAACCGAGATCTCAAGACTGAATCGTTGATCTGAGCCACCCATCACTATTTCGTCATCACAGCGATCGAGCACCGTGAATGTTCCGATTTGTTCGCCCACAGCAAAATGTTGCGGCAAGGACGTTCGCTCGCTCGGTCCCGTTTCGAATCCAAGGCGAGACACGATGGCGTTACGAATCCGCAGCAGTCGACGAAGCCACCCTGGCGCTTGAGAGAAGAAGGCCCGGAGCGCCGCGTCTACGTCGGTCAAAGCTGGGCTAGTCACCGGTTCACTGTGGCGATCGAGAATAGTTGGCGGGGGCCCATCCTTTTTGTTGTGCTTGGAGGCTGCTAAAAGCGGTGTGGTTATTGTCGATTCACCCATAGGTCGATTGTCGCATAGTGCCACTTATTTGAAAATGGGATATCTGTCACACAGTGCCATAAGCGCACTATCATGAGGGCATGGTTTCACGAGCCGAACACCGCCGCGACGTACTATCCAAACTGAGCGATGCCGCAATCGAACTGTTCGAGTCCGGTGGGCCATCGACAACAATCGACGCCATTGCCGAAAAAGCAGGGGTTTCCCGGCGGACCGTCTTTCGCTATGTCGACTCCAAAGAGGACTTGGCCTACATTCAACCCGTACTTTGGCTTGACGTTTTCGAAGCCGGACTGGAAGCAGTCAAGACCGAGCCCGCACTCGTCGAACGACTTCGCCTGGCGTCACTCGACATCGCACACTACATCGACGCCGACCCCGAACGACCAAGACGGGCATTCATGGTCGCCGGACTTAACCCGGAACTACAAAGAGGTTTCGCCGGAATCTTTCAGCGATGGGTCGACCGGGTAGCCGCTGAAGTCTTGGCCGACAGCGACCCGGAAGACTCAAACAATCGATTCCGGTCGCGAATTATCGGCTCCGCAGTAATGGGGACCGTCGATGCGGTCAGCCGAGAATGGATCTTCTCACCCCCGACCGTGACGTTCACAGAACTGTACGAGAAGGGTTTCGAGTTTCTTCGCCCAATGTTGGTGGACGACTAACGCCCCCGACCATTAAGGTTTTGGCACTTTGCGACAGAAAACCCTTGACAGCCAATCTGGCACTATGCGACAGTTGACTTATGACAACCACATACGCCAACTCGCGAATCAACAACCCGGGCTCGGTTAGCGCCTCCGCAAGCAACATCAACCGCATCACCGAGCGGGACTCAGATCGCCTTCGTCGAATTGGTCGACGCACCTTTAAAGCCGGCAGCATTCTGTTCGTCGTGATCGGGCTGCTACACACGTTCGTCCAACTAACCGACATGGCCGCCGACGACATTCAAGGTGATCTCCGAGCGATCGGAATGGTTGATCGAGTGGGAGCTGAGGCCTGGGATCTCTGGCAAGGTTTGGGCTTGCTCATGGGCTTTTTCATGATCGCTCTCGGATTGAGCAACCTGGCTGGCCTCAAGGGGCGGATCGACAACTACCCGGCACCCGGTGTGTGTGGAGTCAATGTCGCCATGTTCGTCTGCATCACCACAATTGGCTACATTCACCTGGGCCCAATGCAACTCGTTGGGGGCCCAATTGGAGTCATCATGTTCACCATTCCGCTGGTGGCTAACCGAAACCGATAACGTCGACCGGTCCCAAACAAGCCCAATGCACTAGTGGACCCCGACCGCCATGCTCGCAATCGATCGTGACAGCGAATCGGCTACGATCCAGGCCATGCTTGAACCGACTCGAGTGCTGGTGTCTGACCGGGCCCGTTGGGTAATGATTGCCAACATAGCCATCAAGATCGCCCTGGTAACCGCTTTCGCAATCGCCATCATCGTCCAGCCAGAAGGGGCCCAAGGCAAAGGGATGGAATACCGGGCCCCGGCTTTTCTTGGCTCGGCAATCCTGGTCCCAATTATCGCGCTAGTTCGAAAGTGGGAGCCGTTCCCGCACACTGCCGATGCGTTGTTGGCATCTCCATTTCTCCTTGACACGGTCGCCAACACCGCCGGATTCTACGAACAATTCAACGCCACCGACGACGTTCTTCACCTAGTCAACTGGATTCTCTTGGTTGGAGCCTTCCACGCTTTTCGATTCCGAAACGTTCACCACCGGCGAGACGCCGTCCTGCTGGGGTATGGCATAGGTGGTCTCGCCATTATCTGGTGGGAGGGCTTCGAATGGCTGCTTTCGACTGAAGGCCCACTAGTCGGAGACGGCGGCGGACTGTCCCTCGGCTACACCGACACGGTTGGTGATCTAATATTGTCCTCCTCAGGCGGTTTGGTTGGATCAATTCTGGCGATCTACGTTCTGGGCCCGATCGCAAAATCCGACCCATCGCCGGTGCAGCCCGCTAGCTCGACCTAACTCAACCAGAACCTGGGTCTGAGGACCTGGCCTACAACAACCAAGATTGCACATTACTAATGGAACCTGCTTGGGCATCGGCTGACTACGCTCAGTTCTTGTCGCCCGACAACGCCAACAGACAGTGGTTGATCATGCTCCCTCCCGGGACCAGAATCGTCAGGTATTCTAAATTCTAAGAAAATTTGGGGATCGGAACGAGGCCTGAGTTCAATACGGCAGCTTCGGCGTCGTTCGAACGGATCTAGATCCCCAGCTATTGCAGATCTGAGTTGTGGTGAGGAAAATGTCGAAAGTTGTCGCGATAACGGCCGTTGTTATGTTTGCCGCGAGCGCATGCAACGCCGAAGTTGACTTCAACATAGACGGCTTAAGCCTCGACGAGGCAGGGGAACAGCTGGTTGAAGGAGAGCTGTCCGAATTACTTTCGCTCGAGCTCGTAGGCGAATGCGACGAAGTCAAAGATCCGAAGGTCGGGGTAACGTTCGAGTGCACGGGAACCGACGCTAATGGTCGGGTGATCACCTTTGATGGAGTCTTAGAGCGGGAGGATTTCGTCAATGTCGTGTCGACCAATGCGATTCAGGCTCAGCTTGTACCTAGTGTCGAAGAAGCGGCCGTGGCTGCGCTAACGCCGCAAACCGGGCCCGTTGAAGTTGCGTGCGGAACCGAAACGCTTGTTCTAGACGACAATGATGAAGTCCGCTGCCTGATTTCAGATGGCAACGACACCAGAGATGTAATTTTGACGTTCTCTTCGCTGAATCCTATTCAGTTCAATGCCAGCGTTCAGTAGCTAACGTACAACTCTGAACGACTCGGGCTTAAGCACTCAGGTAGGCCGCGTTTCCTGAATCTTTGCCCTCGGTAGAGAGATTGACCTACCTAAGTTGCGTCCAACAGCGCCTGTCTATCGAATCATTGATCAAGCGAAGGCGATTCTCGCCGCCAGTTGCGCCTGTTCAAGGTTTATACTTGGATATGTAGTGTGGCTGCGGGGTCTTGGCGGTGGGTGTCACACAGAGGTAGAGGCGGTCGGCAGCACCGATCTGTGAGGTTTTGGAGTCCGTAGGTGAATAGTGTCTAATCCGGACCGGCGGGTCCCCAATTCAGGCCAGCGACGTGGCTCCGGCGATGGCTTTTTCGTCGATATCACCCCGCCCGAATTCGGAGACAAGCGGCCGGGCGAAAATGCGTCCGTTCATCAACCGGCATCTGTACCCGTCACCCCAGATCCGCCAAACGTACCGGGCCAATCAACATTTGTTGAGCGCCGAGTAACCCCAGCCAGTACAAGAGATTCAAACGGCCTTTTCTTTCGGACCCCGAAAATCAAGCCAGAAGAACAGACTGGTAAGAGCGAGTCTGCTGCCGATTTAGAAACAACTGACGAAGTGCCAAGCGTGCCGGATCGAATCCCGCTGTCGGGAGAGGAATCGAACGAGGCCGACTCTAGTTTCCCCGCGGAAGCACCGCTGGCTGATGCCGGACAGGTGGGGTCGGTAACTGAACATCCGTCGGAGTCAGTTACTCAAGACATTCCAAACCCAGCTGCGCCCGGTTCGGAGCATCCGACCGATCAGCTCGAGGTAATAGACCCTTCGGTTGTCAGGCCTTCAGACGACACGGATACGCATGCGGCCCCGACTAGTCAGCAGACGACGCCACCTGAACCGACAGAACAGTCGCACGATGACCAAACTACGGGCCCGCCTGAACCAACCGAGACCGGTTCCATCCCTGCCTCCGCCGACACATCAGACGAGAATCTTTCTCCAGCCCAGGTTCAGCTAGCTGAGTTGCGGGCCATGCTCTCCAAAATGAGCAAGCCTGCTCGACAGCCATCGGATGAGATTGCAGAACGAACAACTCACGAACATCCGATTGGCGATGAGTTGCAGGCAAAGCTTGCTAGTGGCGAACCGGATGAGACGGCAATTGAAGTTCTACCGAAAGGCGGTGACAGCCAGCAATTGCCGCCACCCCCGCCAGTTCGACCTTCTGTCCCGTACTTCCCTACCCCAGAGCAAAAGAAAGCGCACGCCCGATTTCTTCCGCCCGACACTCGGCCGACGGCAAACCCAGCGCCACTCCGCCTGTCGACGCCAGCGGATGATCGCTATGGATTGCATGAACAAGGGGTCCCACCTCTACCGCTTCAATCGGAATCCCTTGTGTCGCCGAGCGAAGAAGGCGAAACAGCAACATCGGCTATGGACCCGGAGGTCACCGGTCAGTACGAATCGATCAACGCCGAGAGCGGCGCCCGTCCCGGAAGTATTGCGCGTGATGGGGAACCGGGCCAGAATATCGACGATACCGGAAGCAATGCGGGGGCCGAAAACTTCCAACGAGACGGTTTTTTCACCAACGATGATCCCGATCTAAACGCAGCTCCCGATCTGCCACAGCTCGACGCCGAAGTCGACGCAGATTCGACCCGCCCTGCTGGCAACGCCAGTTTCGACTACGACGACGGTCGTCGGCGACCGAGGCGACCTGCCGATGAGCGAAGCGACTATCAAGTTGTTGATGCTCGAAATGGCGAGTACGACTACGACCACGAATACTATGCCGCTAGTCGAACCAGCCAGAATCGCAATCAACCGTCACCCGACGGTGGGACCTATCGCAGGTCCGCTTCTGTCGAGGACCGCCCCGACGACCATAGCTGGGCTCCGGTAGTACAAGGTCGACGATCTGAGAACGCGAATCGCAGCCGGGCCGGTGACGCCGTCGATCGGATGCGAATCGGCCGAGTTATCTTCCTGTTTCTTATCGCTGGCGTTATCGGCGGATTTTGGTGGGCTAACAGCACCGGTTTGATCAACCTCGGCGAGCTGACGGGCCTCGGGTCCAATTCAGAAACAACAGAGAACTCAACCAATCTTTCCGACGACAACGAAGACGATTCATCAAACGCTTCCTTGCCGCAAGACGTTGCTGAACAAGAGCGAGGAATCAACGACGAGGCCCTTGGCCTTGTCCAGCCCGAATCTAGCGAGACTTTGAACGTTGCCGACCCAGACGAAGCCGTTGGCTCGGTATCTGAAGTTCGCCTTCTGATTCAGGCCGAATCGGTTGACGGAGATCCAGTACCGGGTGTGCCGGTAGAGGTTGTTACCGCACAAGATTCAAGGGTCTTAGCTCGAGTCGAGACCTCGATTACAGGTATCGCAACCTATAACTCGGACAACCCAGGCTGCTATCGAATCCAGGTTCAAACTCCTGCCGGGTGGGTCCTAGATGATCCGACCGGTGGGAAATTTGCCTCCGTTTGCGGTGAAGATTCCCACTCGTCAGTATTCAAAGCTGTCTTCCGGCCGGCGACAACTGCGGCTCCGGAGTACTGTCTGGTTCGAGCAGGCGGTGTACCAAAGGAAACGGTCATTGTCTCCGAGGGTGACGCCGGCTACGCCGACTCGTACACGCTCTACGATCGTTTCGGCCGCAAGTTGGCCGAAACGCAAGATCCTATCCCTGACGAAGAACCCGGCCAGGCAGTGCTTGAGTGGCCACCAACCGTTGACTTCGCGTCGGACGAAATTGCGGCACTGTCGGCCACTACTGGGGGCGAAGAATCATTACCGACCCCGTGTGACCTGGTCCCAGCATAACGGCAAACCAACGTTGCATTTCCGATCACAGGGCCCGGTAGCTGGAGGCGTCGAGACGCAAACGTAACTCGGTTGCACAGTTTCCATGACCTAGATGCGCTAGATTGCGGTATCAAGGCGGATCAAAGAGGCGGGCGGTTGCGATGGAAGACGAGCTGATTGTCGATCGGCGAAGACCACGTCCAGATCGATTAGAGAACGTTGGATCAGTGCCAGGGGCGGCTTGGGCTGTTACCGCCGAAGTAGACGTTTTTGTCGATCCACAGACCTTTGAGCAAGAGCGCCGATTAGCCGACCGACCAAAGCAGGATCATCAGATCACGATTGAGCAAAAAGCGGAAACCCTTCGCGCTGGCATTGAGCCAGTCGACGATCTCAATCGAGCAAGGCTCATCAGAGTATTTACTGGACTGATCGTGCTTTTCCTAGTGTCGGGGATGATCTGGTTCGTCGCCACCAGAAGTGGCAACGGAAATTTCGATTCGGTTCCGGCCGGAGACAATACTCCCCCGCAAACGGAGCGAACCGAGTCCTCTGAGCCAACCAATTCTCAAGCCAGTGAAGGCGACAACGGTAGCGAGATCGGCCAGTTCACCAGTGATGACCCTCCCGAGGACCAGAATTCCCAAGTACGTGAGGACGATCGGTCGGCACCTGAAAGTGACGAAGCTCAAGTTGATATCGACGACTCCCCTGGCAACGGTGACGCCCCTGAAAAAAACACATCTACCGGCAATGAAGGGCTTCAAGAAGGAACGGCCGACCAGGAAAGTACCGATAGCCAAGATCCCACTAGCCCCGTCAATGGATCAACTGACCCGGCAAAAAGCGACGACAACAGCCCGGCTGAACCTGCCCCAACAACAGTAACGACGGCCCTTCCAGTCAGGTCGGAAACGCAGACGGTCTCGATCGTCCGGGTCCAAACTCAGTCTCGGCTGGACGGCGGCACGTTGGCCGGTGTCAGCGTGACTTTGGTAGCCGAACCGGCAGGTCAGATATCATCTGCGACCTCCGGCAGTTCTGGCTTCGCCTTCGTAAGCATGCCATCAGGTTGCGGCACACTTACCTATCGACCTCCGGCTGGATACGAGGTTGTATCCCCGGCCGGAGGCTCGATCCGAGTTTGCTCGGAGGATTCTAACGCCATTCAGTTCGCCTCGTTCCGGTCGGCTGAGAACGCAACTTCGGAGGCGGCTGCTACAACGGTCTCGTGGGATACGTCACCTGGTCCTTGTGATGTAAACGATAAGCGATCCTTCGGCGCCGACGTAACCCACACCGGGCCAGCTGTCATCCGCGTAAGAATGGCTGTCCTAGATTCGTTTAGCAATGTCGTTCATCAAAGCCACGTGATAACCACGAATCCCAGTACTCAGACATCGGTTGAGCTCGAAGGTATTCCGACCGGACGGCTCACTGTGAGGATCATTAACGCTTCAAACAACGAAACGATCAAGGAAACGAGTCAGTACTTTAGTCCCTGCCGAACCGGGGAGCTGGCGGAAGAATAGCTGGTTACTAGCGCTCACCTCCGCTAAGTTCAACCTATGCAACCGTCTGATGTTGAAGCGGCAGCCGCGATGCTGATCGAAGCGCGAGTTAGCCAAAGCCCACTCGACGAACTGCCAGAACAGCTGCGACCACGGTCAGTTAGCGAAGCTCTAGCAATCGAAGACAAAGTTGCTTCTGTTTCTGGATGGCCAATGCTCGGATGGAAAGTTGGTTGTACGTCAGTTGCCTCTCAGGAACTGCTTGGCACTGATAGCCCGTTTGCCGGACGAATTTACAGCATTTCCGAGTCCGGGGCTCCCCTGCCTTCTGATTCAATCACTGGTACCGTCTATATCGAAGGTGAGTTTGCGTTCACTTTCGATAAAACGCTTGCCCCTGGCGGCAGCCCATTTTCTACCGACCAGATTTTGGAAGCAATCGGAGATCTCCAATTGGCAATCGAGATTGTTGGCGGTCGATTTAGAGAGTTCGTCGGCATGCCAGCGCCGTCCATAATCGCCGACGCCGGAAGCAACGATCATCTTGTTGTGGCTAAGCCATCAGCTTCATGGAAGACTGCCGAATTGCCGACCCAAAAGGCCACGATGGCAATCGACGGTAAGATCGCAACTTCTGGTTCGGGCCTCGACGTCCTGGGGAACCCCGTTAATTCGCTGGTGTGGCTAGCGAACCACCTCGCCGATCGAGACCTAGCGATCGAAGCCGGACACGTTGTCACCACCGGCACGGCCACCAAGGTCACGGTTCTTCCAGTCGGGTCAACGGCGGTAGCCGACTTCGGGGTGCTTGGCTCGGTTTCGACCTCGCTGACCGGCTAGTCGTTCTCACCTCTTTTCAACAACCCAACCGATCTCAACCCATCCCAACTGGCGACTCCGGTGAGCCGACGATCTCATGTTCGAGTCGTTGAACACGTGCCTGGTTTCGATGGGCTGACCAGAGAGTCCGTCCACCAGGTATGGGAAAGCACACTTGCCCTCCGCCAGGAGCCAAAATTCGCCGGTTGCTAGTTTTGAGCCTTGTGCTGGCCCGTCCGGGCGAGCAGGATAGGGTCTATGAACAGGCCTCCTTCTAGTCCGATGAATAGCGCCACCTATGAGAATTTTCCGTCCCGAGCCCGGGTGGTCGTCATTGGCGGAGGTGTCGGCGGAGCAAGTACCTTTTACCATCTGACCACGCATGGGTGGAAAGATGTGGTCTTGATCGAGCGTGATGAATGGGCGTCAGGTACAACGTGGCATTCGGCTGGACAGGTAACTCAATTCGGGACCGTTCAAACAATGGTCGGGTTGAAAAAATACTCATGTGAACTCTACGCTAAACTGGCTGCCGATCCTGATCGTCCCATCACGTACCGAAGTCACGACGGCGGCATTCGCCTCGGCTACGACCAACAAGACCTCGATGGATACTCTCATTTTGTGGGCATGGCCAAGGGTATGGGCGTAGACTTTCAAGTCATCTCTCCGAGCGAGATGGCCGAAGCTCACCCCCTGCTCGATGTGACCGGATTGACGTGTGGTCTGTGGGATCCAGTCGACGGCGACATCGACCCAACCGGGCTCGTTATGGGCCTAGTACACGCCGGACGCAACAATGGCGGTCAGGCGTATCGGTTCACCGACTGCGCCGGGTTAACTCAAACTGCTACCGGGTGGATCGTCCATACCAACCAAGGCGATATCGAATGTGAAAGCATCGTGAACGCTGCCGGATACCGGGTTCACCAGGTCGGCAACTTCTACGGTCTCGAGTCGGCAGTTTCATCGATGGAACATCAGTTTTTCTTAACCGAAGAACTTCCTGAGTTGACCGAGCTTGGCCGCCGAGTCCCGCTGCTTCGAGACCCTGGCGATGACTTCTACAGCCGACAAGAACATCACGGTCTTCTGGTTGGCATCTACGAGCAAGGCTGCAAGACATGGGGTCGAGAAGGTATCCCGGTCGACTTTGCCAACAAGCTCGAACCGCCCGACTTAGATCGCTTGGAAGATAACATGATGCGAGTTTTCGAGCGGCTACCCATACTTCAAACTGCCGGAATCTCGTCTGTGGTCAACGGTCCAATCACATACTCCGGTGATGGTGTCCCGCTGGTTGGTCGGCTACCGGGCCGTCGAAATGCTTACTGCATGCTGGGTTTACGGGCGGGCGTGGGCGAGGGCGGTGGCCTCGGCAAAGTCTTGGCCGAAATAATCGTCGACGGTCAATCCGAGTGGGACACCTGGGTTCTAGACCCTCGGCGCTTCACCGAATACGCCGACGAAACGTATGCATCCGCTAAGGCAGTCGAGGAATATCAGCGCGAGTTCGTATTCGACCACCCTGACGAGCATCGACCGGCTGGCCGACAAGCCAAGGTCACCCCGTTGACTGAGGTTCTAGCCGAAAAGGGCGCCGAGTTTGGAGCCATAAACGGCTGGGAGCGTAGTCTGTATTTCCACCCGGCACACGGCAACTTCGAACATGTTCCCGCCTTCCGCTTCTCCACCTATCATGACCAGGTTGGCCGAGAGGTGGCGGCGGTACGGTCGAACGTGGGCGTGGCTGAGATTAGCGGCTTCACTCGCTTCAACGTCGAGGGAGACGACGCAGTTGCTTGGTTCGATGGTCTCACCGCCGGTCGAATCCCAGCGGTTGGCCGGACGTCGTTGGCCTACGTCAGTGACGAAGCCGGCCGCTTCCTATCTGAGTTCACGATGACCCGACTGACCCCCGACAGCTTCTGGTTACTTAGTGCTGCTGCGGCCGAGTGGCACGACCTTGATGTGCTGACCGATGCCAACCCGCCCGAGAGCGTCACCATTACAAACCTCACCCATGATCACAATGCACTAATGATTGCTGGTCCGAACTCGCGCTCTGTCCTTGCCGCTGCTACCGATACCCCGCTCGACAATGCGTCGTTCCCGTGGCTGGCGACTCGCCCTATTGAAATCGCCGGTTTCAGTGTGGTCGCGCTCCGGCTTGGTTTCACTGGCGAACTGGGCTGGGAGCTACACATGCCGATGGAAGCGTCGCTTCCGGTCTACAACGCAATCCATGAGGCTGGGGCCGAACTCGGAATAGTCGACTTTGGACTGTTGGCCACAGAGTCGATGCGGATCGAAAAAAACTACCGAGCCTGGAAGACAGACCTTCATACCGAGTTCACCGTGCTCGAGGCTGGTCTCGACCGATTCGTAAACATGGACAAGAAGTTTCAAGGTCGCGACGCTATCGCTGCTCAACGAGACGTCGGACACCGACGCCAATTTGTTTCCATGGAACTAGACAACGAGATCGCTCCAGCCCACACCGGAGATCCGATCTACCGGAGCGGCGAGCTCATCGGCGTGGTTACTAGCGGGGCCTACGGACACCACATGGGTGTCAACATTGCTATGGGATACGTCGAACCGGCCTGCACCGAGCCCGGAACAGAGCTAACCGTGGAAGTGATCGGGAAGCCGTGCGCCGCTATAGTCCGCTCTGAACCGATGTTCGACCCCGAACACGTTCGCCCTCGAACAAACGCACAAGATCTCGATCTCTAGGAGACCAAATGGTTGACTCACTCCAGGAGCGAATTGCCGAACGTTCGCTGTCTTATGTTGTCGACCCTCCCCGAGGTCGTGATCCGGTAATAGATCTCGTTTCGCCCAGGGAACTTACGGCGTTGTTCGAAAACGCAACAGCTCTCGGATTTAGTGACCAAGCAGCCGCCTACGACGATGATTCGGTGTTAGCCGCAGTCGACCTGGTTATTAAACATTCGGTTCATACCAGTCACCCGAGGTTCGTCAACCAAAACTTCGCTGGTCCTGACCCAGTTTCGGTCGCGGGAGATTGGCTTGGCGCTGCGCTCAACACAACTGGCGCGACCTTTGAAGCGGCACCAGTTTTCACCCTGATGGAAAGCGCTGTTTTGTCAAAACTAGGCCGGGTCGCCGGGTACCTTCACCAATCAGCCGATCAGGTTCCGCCGCTTCCTCCTGGTTTGTTTTGCCCCGGCGGCTCAACTGCGACGCTGTACGCTCTGCAGTTGGCTCGTCACCGAATTCGGCCTGACGTTCGGGTAACAGGATCAACCGGTGAACAACTAACAGTGTTCGTATCCGATTCGGGCCACTATTCAGCGTCTAAATCGGCAGCTTTGCTAGGAATCGGAACAGACGCCGTGATCAAGGTTGCGTCGGACGACGACGGAGCCATGATCCCTAGTGCTCTTGGATTAGCCATCACTAGCTCGCTTGCTGCCGGGCAAGTCCCGTTCGCCGTAATTGCCACGTCCGGGACAACGGTCACGTCGGCTTTTGACAATCTGAACGCTGTCGCGGACATCGCTCAAGCTCATGACCTTTGGCTTCACGTCGACGGTTGCTACGGCGGCTCAGCGCTATTCTCACCTAAACATCGCCACCTACTAAGCGGCGTTGAGCGCTCTGATTCATTCGTTTGGAACCTTCACAAGATGATGGGAATGACTCAGCAGTGCACCGCTTTACTGGTTCGCGAACCTGCTCTACTAGAACCTTGTTTCGCTCTCAAAGCCGACTACTTGTTTCAACCTGACAAGTTGCATGCCGAATACGACTCGGGTGATCGGACGTTTCAATGTGCCCGCCGAGTCGACGTTTTGAAGTTGTGGCTAGCCTGGAAGCACCACGGAGATAGCGGATTCGCCGCCCGAGTCGAGCATTCGGTTGAGATGGCGGCCTATGCCCGGCAACGGATCATGCAGTCCGACGGAGAGTTCGCACCAGTTACGGGGACGTTCACCAACGTGGTGTTCGCATGGATCCCTCCACACCTTCGACCGATTTCTTTGTCGCCTGATTCGATTCGATCGTTGGCGCCCGAAGTTCGGAGCGAGCTTCATAATCTCGCTCCTCAGATTAAGGCCATGATGCAGGCAGAGGGCACTGCCATGATGGGGTTCCAACCAGTCCATGGGCTCAACACGTTTCGGCTTCTGTTTATGAACCCGGCTGTCACGAAAGCTGATGTAGACGCCATGTTGGCCCGAGTGTCCGAATACGGCCGTGCCGTTAGCGGACACTGATGGTGCCACCGTGACTTACTCATATCTCAAACGCAGCACCGCAGACGCTGCTTCACGCGACCTGGAAGTTTCTGATTCAGTTCGGGCCATGATTACCCGGTTGCGAGCCGGCGGCGCAACTACGGCGGCCGAGCTAGCTCAAACGTTCGACGGCTGGAGCGGCCCGATTCTAGTCGACAAGGAGACGATACGAGATGCCAAAGCAACGCTTGCTCCAACGTTGCTCGACGACATCGCCGAGGCCCACCGTCACATTCGGTCGTTTGCTCAAGCGCAACGACAGTCGCTGCGGCCGTTTGAGGTAGAAGTCTCACCGGGGCTGCGGGCCGGGCACCGGCTGGTGCCGGTGAACGTATCGGGTTGCTACGTCCCCGCTGGCCGCTTCGCTCATATCGCCTCAGCCTTGATGAGTGTTACCACATCGAGTGTTGCCGGGGTTGAAACGATCGTGGTTGCCTCACCGGCCCGAGCCGATCGAGGCGGTGTCCACCCAGCGATCCTGGCGGCCGCCGATATCGCTGGTGCTGATTTGGTTCTCGGTCTAGGCGGAGTCCAAGCCATTGCATCGTTAGCGTTCGGATTTTTCACCCAAATGCCAGCTGATATCATCGTCGGGCCCGGGAACGCTTACGTCGCCGAAGCGAAGCGGCAGCTGTTCGGTGAAGTTGGGATTGATGTCGTCGCCGGACCAACCGAATCGATGATCGTCGCCGATCAGAGCGCCCAACCTGATCGAGTCGCTACCGACCTTGTCGGTCAAGCTGAGCATGGAGTCGACTCCCCGGTTTGGCTCGTCACGACCTCCCCCGCTCTGGCGGCTGAGGTAGCCGAACTAGTACCGCAAATGGCAGCCGACCTCCCGGAGCCGGCCCGAACTTCGGCCTTGTCGGCCTGGGCAGATCACGGCGAGATCATCGTGGCCGACACTCGAGAACAAGCAGCGGCCATTTGTGATGAGTACGCGGCCGAACACCTTCAGGTAATGGCCAACGACCTCGCCTGGTGGCATAACCGGTTAACCAACTATGGGTCTCTGTTCTTAGGCCAAGAGGCAACGGTAACCTTTGGAGACAAGAGCGCAGGGCCGAACCATATTCTCCCTACTCGTCGAGCGGCCAGATACACCGGCGGTTTAAACGTTCTCAAATTCTTGAAGCAACTAACGTATCAACAACTAACTCCTGAGGCAGCTCGCCAACAAGGTGAGTTGGCAGCCAGGATCTCCCGGTATGAGGGAATGGAAGGACACGCCCGATCAGCCGACCTCCGAGCCGAGCACCCTCTAGTACCGGACACCTCGGCATCGGCAAACCTCGACCTCGACTTCACCGCCCAAGAATCACTTCCGCCCGAAGCTGTTCAACGAGCCAATCAGCTTTTTCAGTCGGGCAAACTGTTCCGCTACGGCGAGGGCGGAGCCGAACAGATGGACGCGGCCCGGTTAGAGGAAGAGTTCGCCGCAGTCGTTGGTCGACAGTTTGCTGTGGCCTTCAACAGCTGCGGAGCGTCGCTCGCCGTCGCTCTCATCGCTGCGGGGGTCAAACAAAACGACAAAGTCTTGATGAATGCCTTTACCTTGGCTCCGGTACCGGGCGCTATCGCTCACGCTGGCGCCCAACCTGTGTTCGTTGATATCACCAACAAGTACCACATCGATCTTGATGATCTGAAACGACAACAGTCAGCTACCGGGGCCAAGTGGCTGCTTCTGTCGTATATGCGAGGACACATTCCGAACCTAGACGATGTGATGGGTATCTGCGAAGAGCTCGACATCACCGTGATCGAAGATTGCGCCCACACCATGGGAGCGAGTTGGGACAACCGACCAACTGGTACCTTTGGTCTGGCCGGGTGCTTTAGTACCCAAACCTTCAAACACGTCAACTCCGGTGAAGGTGGGTTGCTTGTAACTGACGATGAGGACCTGGCCGCTAAAGCGATATTAATGTCAGGCTCATACATGCTTTATGAGCAACACGGAGCCCGACCTAGCGCTGCCGCTTTCGAACGACACCGGCTGACGACACCCAACTTCTCTATGAGAATGAGCGCATTATCGGCCGCCCTCGCCCGACCGCAGCTCGAGCTTCTCCCCAAGCGGGCCGACATTTGGAATGCCCGCTACACCCAATTGGCGGAAGCAATCGGACGAATCGATGGGGTTCGAGTGCCCGGCCGTGATATCCGGGAGCAATACGTGGCTTCATCAATCCAATTCAACCTCGATCAGCTCAGCTTCGGCCACGATCAGATTGAATCGTTTGTCGCCCGAGCAGCTGCAGCTGGGGTTGCCCTCAAATGGTTCGGGTCAGATCGGCCAAAAGGCTTTACGAGCCGCTTCGATCATTGGCGATACGCCCCTGAACAGTCTGTTCCGCGGGCCGCCGAAATTCTTGCCACAATGATCGACATGCGAATCCCGCTGATCATGACCGATTGGCAGGCTGACCAAATCGTTCAGATCATTGCCACGTCGCTAGAGAACGGTTAGAACCGCTCCGCATCGCTGGCCGAACAAGAATTAGGATCTATAAGTGCGCCAAAGTGCACCAAAATCGAGCTAGTATAAGCAATTCCGAACTGCTCAGCAGTCGGACCGCAAAACCTGCGGGCGTAGTTCAATGGCTAGAACCTCAGCCTTCCAAGCTGATGATGTGGGTTCGACTCCCATCGCCCGCTCCACGTGATGCGTCACGCATCTGAAGCCTCTGAACCGTGGTTCAGAGGCTTCGCTTGTTTAGGCGAGAGCAACGGGCTAACAATGGGGCTATCACCTTTGTCAATTGGTGGGGCCGGAAAGCTCGACTGGCGTGGAGCCGTCGGGCAGGGTGTAGCGGAAGTCGCAGTGCGAGGCTCCGTTCATTATTGTCTGTGTTCGCTCGAAAGTTATGTCCGAGTTGAAGCCCTCAACCATGGTTGCGTCCCGGTTGCACGACATCACGGCTCCCAATTCGGGGATGCCCAACGCTCGGTACATTTCGGCGTAGCGACATCGAGTTACGTTGAAGGCATAGGTGTCGTCGCTCTTCTCGATTACTTCGATCTCAAGCGCTCCGCCCTTGGTCCAATTGTCCATACTCCCAGAAAACGTCGCCAGATCGTTGCCACCGAGAGCGTCAGCTAACCCTGCTCCTTGGTTCTTGGCCACTTCGACTACAACTTCTGTCGCTAGTTCCA
This sequence comes from uncultured Acidimicrobiales bacterium, assembly GCA_937922805.1. GTDB lineage: Bacteria > Actinomycetota > Acidimicrobiia > Acidimicrobiales > SZUA-35 > JAHELU01. Next base: position 103,975 of record CALAJV010000003.1, read on the forward strand.
ACACCCGCTGTCGCCCGAACTCTTCGCCCAACCTATCGAGCAGCGGTGCCACTATCCGGGCCTCAATCTCTCGGCGTTTCAACACACCTATTTCGTTGAGTGAGTCGGCACGGGGTTCTTGGTTGCTGTCCATGGTTCAAGTCTCGCAGTTTGCTACGTGATCGAGCAATCTGAGCCGTCAGGTCTCAACTCGCGGTGGGCTCGATCAGCTCAGCCGGATCACGGGATGGCCCCGAGTCTAGAATCCAACCCAATGAGTCGTCGGCGACGAAACGCCACCAACAGCCGTCTTCAGTAAGTCGCAGCTGCACTGAGCCCTTTGTGACAATGTTGGCCCGGGCTGTAGCGGCCTCGCCCATAGCCTCGACCGCTACTGTCAACTTATTTGGTTCGGGCTCCCAGCTTGATCGGCTCGCTTTGAACCCTGCGTGCCCTCCTAACTGCCATGCTTTAGCCGCTCCAGTTAACTCGTCGATCGGGACTTTGGTGATTTCGCTGATTCGGTCGATATCGCCGGTAACTGCCCGCCGGACAACGTCGGCCCCAACGCTCAACCCAAGTTCGCTCTCTCCATTGCCGGCCAGCATGGCCTGAGCCCTGGCTGCACCATCGGCTACCAGCGCCGCCAAGTCATCGTCATCGATTCCGGAACCGGCCGGTGGCGGTACCGCTAGGGTTGGCAATGTTCCCGGCCTACGCGGCGCTGGAGGGGCAACCACTGGGGGTTCCGGTTCTCGCCGCCATGCGTCTGCCGCCGAAACTCCTTGATCACCGCCGCGGGGTAGGCCAGAAACCGACAGTTGCTCTACTCCCATCAATTCAGCTCTTGATGCTCGTAACGATGCTAAGACCGATGCTCGATCTCGGCCTCTCATCAGCATCAAAGCGAACGGGTCGATGTCGAGCCGGGCCCCGATCTGATGAAGCACAGCGGCAGCATGGCGACACAAAACGTCGCCACCCTTGCAGGTGCAATCTGATGAGATTTGGCCCTTGCCAGGTAGCAGAGCCGAGGCGAACTCGATCGGCAATTCGCCCGCCAGTAGCGCCGCCGCTTGAGCAGCGGCTTCGGTTGTTCGCTGGACGAGTCGGTCCCACTGAGATGGTTCGAGCGACGTGACACCGATCGTGACCACCTCAGGTTCGCCAGTTCCGGCAACTTCTGCCCGAACAAGACCCGGTTCGAACTCAACAGTGCTGACCCGACCCTTTTGTGTGGCGGTGCTCCCTCGAGCTAACGCAGTTGAGTCGAAACCTGCATGGGTTTCTAGCTGTTGCAGCCACGCACTCCCCCAACTCGCCTCTTCAGCGCTCATCATCCAACCTCCAACGTGACCAACTCGGCTAACTCGTCGTCGGCTAGCTCACCAATCCAGGCATCTGACCCAACGACGCGATCAGCCAGCGCTCGTTTGTTGTTTAGCAGCTCAGCGACTCTGTCTTCGATCGTGCCCTCAGTTATCACTCGGTGAACGGTTACGGTTTGGTCCTGACCAATACGGTAGGCCCTATCGGTTGCCTGATCTTCAACGGCAGGATTCCACCATCGATCGTAGTGAACCACGTTGGTGGCCGCCGTTAAGTTCAGCCCAGTGCCGCCTGCCTTGAGGGAAAGAACCAACACATCGAGGTTCTTAGCCTGGAACCGATCGACCAGTTCCTGACGGGCTTTGACGCTTTGGCCCCCGTGGAGCATTTCTACCGAATAGCCACTGGTGGTTAAGAAGTCGACGAGCAACGACCCCATCTTCACGTACTGGGTGAAAATAATTGTTGATTCGCGATTCTGCTCAGCCGTTTCGACTAACCGGCCGACGGCCTCCAGCTTCCCCGACCGTTCTGGGAGCGGGCCCGCCTCTCCCAAGAACTGGGCTGGGTGATTGGCAATCTGTTTCAGGCTGGTGAGCAGCTTAAGCACCAACCCTCGACGGGCGATACCTTCGGCCTGTTTAACTTCAGCCAGTGAGTGCTCAACCGTTGCCTTATACAAGGTGACTTGTTCCGCTGTGAGCGGCACTACCAAATCTCGCTCGATCTTTGGCGGTAGCTCCGGAGCGATCCCGGGGTCGGTCTTGCGGCGGCGAAGCAGAAATGGCTTAACTAGCCGATGTAGCTCCTGGGCCGCGTTCCGGTCATCATCTCGCTCTATAGGGGTAGCTGTCTGGCGCTTGAATGTGGCTAGTGGACCAAGAATCCCAGGGACAGTCCAATCAAGAATGGCCCAAAGCTCACTCAAACGATTTTCAACTGGGGTTCCTGTCAACGCTATTCGGGCCCGGGCCGGGATTTTTCTAATGGCTCGAGCGCTGTGAGAGTTGGGGTTTTTAATGAACTGGGCTTCGTCGGCAGCAGTCAGGTCCCATTCAATTTCAGCTAGTTGATCGGCGTCGCCTCTCACGACCCCATAGGTGGTTAAGACCAGTTCGGTGTCCTCCAGGTTGGCGAGTGAACGTCGATCGCCGTGAAAGATCCGGACCGAGCCGTCGGGCAGGAAGCGTTCTGCTTCTCGACTCCAGTTGTTCAGCAGCGAAGTCGGGCAAACAACCAGCGTCCGACCAGGGCGCATAGCATGAAGTGCTAGCAGCTGGACGGTCTTACCTAGTCCCATATCGTCGGCCAAACAACCACCAAGGCCCAGCGAACATAGATCAGCCATCCACCCCAGGCCGCGTTGTTGGTAGGGCCGCAACTCGGCCCCGAATCCTGGTGGCGCCATCTGAAGCCGCTCTTCGGTCAGGGTTTCAAGACACTTTGCCAGTTCGGCGATAGCTCCTTCGAGCCGAACGTCGACTTTCGTTTCCCCTAGCCCAAGAGGTGGTCCCGAAGCCGAGGTAAGCGCGGCGAGATCTAGCGAACCTTCACGAGCCGCTCGGAGCAGATCAGACGTGGTGAGATGCGGTGCTTTAGACTTGAGCTGCTCTCTCGTTTGGCGGTCGAGTTGAACCCATTTGCCCCTCAACGGGACGACCGCTCTTTTCGCGTCGCTCAACACCTCAAGCTCTTCGGTGGTGAGCTCAACCCCATCGATCAAAAACTCCCAGTCGACGGTGAGCAAACTTTCCAAGTCAAGAAGGCCAGGCAACGCTCCCGTCGGTGCCGATTCGGAGGTAACCACCAACTTTCGTTCGATTCTCGGAGCGACCAGTTCCGAAGGCCAACGAACCTCGACGTCGGCGTCGGCTAGCTCGTCCAGTTTGTCGAGTAAGGCATCGATCTCGTCTTCGCGTAGCCATGCCTCAACAGGCATCTCTTCGTCGAGCACCGCGGCCAACGGTCGGACGAGCAAACTAGTTCTACGGAGGCCAGCGAGTAACGTGATTTCAGCCTGTTGCCCAAGTCGTTCCATGACTACGGCCGGTGCTTTCCAGAAATCGGCGGCATCGACGATAAGCGACGGATCAGCTTTGCTTTGTAGCTGAAATCGGAGATTCCAGTAGTGATCGGCCAACTCGCCGCTATCACACGTTTTGTCTGAATTAGGTTGAGCTTGTTGGCTGGCTGGCCGATCGGCCGGCGGTTCGGCTCTTATGACCAGCTTGGCCTCAGCACAATGAGCAGCCGCCAACTCGTTGACCCAGGGGGCCAAATGTCGGACCCGGGTTGGTCGGCGATCAGCAAATACCGAAAGCCGACTAACCCTGTGGGCGGCCGAAGTCCGTAGCAACGTGTCAGCCACGGCATCAAAAACGGCACGAACAACAAACTCAGGGTCAGCGATTTTGTGCCGCCCCGGCACTGGAGTGGCATGAGCTTCGGCCGGCAGGGAACTGACGCAAGCCTGAACCAAGTTGAGTTCGTTCGGCCCCAGCGGATCGACTCGCCAACAGTCATAGCCTTGCGGGCTAACCCACGGCAGAACCCGGCCTTGTGCAATCATGGCTAAAGCAACGCGAACCACTCCGGCCCAGCTGTGAGCCGAGCGGCTGCCTACAGAAGTACGACAGAGCTGAGCGAGCGCATCGATCGCTGTCGCCATCTCATACCGTTCGGCCACAACGCCTGTAACTGCGGTACCTCGTTTAGCGGGTAGGGCAAGGCTGAGCTGTGTGCGGGGCGCATTTTCAACCTTCGACTCGCTTCGATCAACTGACTCCACAACGATGTTCTCGCCGCCAGTCGAAGCTACTGGTTCGCCCGGTGCCGCGCTCAGTAGACCGCCGGGATTGAGAGGGTCCCAAAGCCCAAACCACGACGAGCGCGGCGGATCCTCAGCCACAAAAGTCACGTTCTTGACTAGCTCCACAGATGAGATCTTAGCCGATTAGAACACTTGTTCGATTGACTATTGCTACAGAATTTCTCGAGACCTAGTTGTTCAGTCGCTAATCGGCTGCGTTGTCGATCTTCCAGTCCGCGATGACGCTATGGGTAACCACGTACCGTGCGTTTGGGAGATCGTTGTTGTCCGCTTTTGCCTCAGCCTCGGATTGGGTAAAGCCATAGCCGATCCAACGTTTCACCAAGCGTTGCCGCAGTACCGGCTCGGCAACCTCGACCATAATCGTGGCGTCAAATTGCTGATGCAAATCACGCCAACCGGGTTGTCCGCTAAGCAAGTAGTTCCCTTCCACTATGACTAGGCGAACCTGTTGGTCGACTAGTAGCGCGGCGGCACGAGACATTTCGATCGAGCGGTCAAAAGCAGGCACCGCTACGAACGGCTCATCGTTTCGCTTGATTCGTTCCAGCGTAGAGGCCAACCCACCGGTATCGAATGTGTGAGGTGCTCCCTTTCGATCGCTCCAACCTCGGGCCGCTAGCACTCTGTTATCGAAGTGAAATCCGTCCATACCAACAACGGCGCTCGCCCCAGCACCACCAACCGTCTCATCGGCCGATAGTTGATCTGCTAACCACTGACAGAGCGTGGATTTACCTGAGGCTGGGGGCCCGGCGACGGCCACGACTCGGCGATCGCCCTCACCGGTGTCGGCAAGTAACGTAGCCAACTCCCCCGCGAGCTCATACCGACCTTGGACGACCGTTCGATCAGAAGACACTGCTCTAAGTGTAAACGCTAACACTCGAGCGGTTGATGCCGAACAGAACAAGGTAGGTCGTTAGGCCTACGACTAATGACCCGCCCAATCGCTACCTCTGCCCAAACGACGGCTCGCTAAATGCTCTTCAACTCAGTCCAGTTTCTCCTGTTCTTCGTTACGTTCGCTGCCTTGTACTGGGCGCTTCCGGGGCGCGCTCGTAATGGGCTTCTGCTGGCCGGCTCTTACCTTTTTTACGGTATGTGGGACTGGCGGTTTCTCAGTCTGCTGGCCCTATCGACCGGTGTCGATTACGCCGTTGGCCGCAAGCTAGCGTCAAGCCAAACCGACCGGCGGCGCAAAGTGTTGCTGACTGTCTCGATCGCGGTAAATCTTGGAATGCTTGGTGTGTTCAAGTATCTGAACTTCTTTGCCGCCAGTTTTGCCAGCCTTCTAGACAACGTTGGGCTAGCCCCAAACCGGCCATTGTTAAACGTGTTGTTACCGGTCGGAATCAGCTTCTACACGTTTCAGACAATGTCCTACACAATCGATGTGTACCGACGGAAGCTAGATCCGGTTAAAAACATCATTGACTTCGCGACCTTCGTCGCCTATTTCCCACAACTAGTAGCAGGGCCGATTGAACGAGCTAAAGTTCTGCTTCCACAGATCACCTCCTCGCAGCGGTCGCTGACAAAAGATTCTGTCGCATCCGGTTTGGGACTTATCGTTCTCGGGCTAGGCAAAAAGGTGGTGCTAGCAGACGGCGTGGCTCATATCGCCGATCGAGCTTTCGACGATCCAACGAAGCTGTCGTGGATTGCGATCACCGCTGGGGTGCTGGCATTCGCCATCCAAATCTACGGGGACTTCGCTGGGTACACCGACATTGCCCGAGGGGTATCTCGGCTGCTCGGCATCGAACTTAGTGTCAACTTTGCCCAGCCGTACTTGTCTCGAAGCATCACTGAATTTTGGCGACGATGGCACATTTCGCTTTCGAACTGGCTTCGCGATTACCTTTACATTTCCCTCGGCGGCAACCGTCAAGGAACTGCTCGAACCTACGTGAACCTGATGGCGACCATGCTGCTTGGAGGCTTGTGGCATGGGGCCTCGTGGAACTTTGTTGTGTGGGGCGGCCTTCACGGTTTGTATCTCGTAGTCCACCGACTGGCCCGCGGTGGCGCGGTTTCAGACCGGTCGGTGGCCTTTCGCGACATCCCAGCGATGACGACGACGTTTTGTGTTGTCGCTAGCACCTGGATCTTCTTCCGAGCCCCTGATTTCACAACCTCAGCACAAATTTTCCGGGGTCTCGCCGCTCAATCTGGGGCTTGGGTCCCGTCCGAGGTCGTTCTCGTTGGCCTAGCCGCCTTTGCGATGTTCGTCACTGATTTCGTGGCTCGATCCGGACGCCTCAACTTGGAACTCCTCGTGAGACGACCTGCACTTAGCGGCGCTCTGACCACCGCAGCCCTAGCGGCCATCATCTTGTTCTCTGGAGAAGCCCCTCGACCGTTCGTCTACTTCCAATTCTGAGCCATGAACAAATTTCAAAACACCTACGTCAAAAACGCAAACCGAATTGTAGCGAAACCAGACGCTCCAAGGCGGTGCCGCCTTCGGTTTACTGTCGCGCTAGTGTCCGGGTTCTGTCTTATCCTGACCGCCTGTTCTTCCTCTCCCGCAGCGGAGCGAGGCTATGACACAGCCCAGGAAATCGTCGCCCAAATCGAAGGCACGTCGGCATCAGGGTATGCAGTCGAACCGCGATCAAACGACGATGGCCCCGGGCTCCGAGTAGCTGGTAGCCAATGTGAACGTACGATAACGACCGATGAATACGGTTTCGAACAAGAGGTCGTCGACTGCGGCGATATACCGGAAACAGAATCCTCAGGCGATACCTCGATCGACGCTGTCGCTAGCGACACTCCTACCAACGGGCAAGCGGCCAGAACCAACAATGCCTCGAATCTCGTCGATCGCGCAACCTCTTCGACAAGCAACAACGATTCGGTTGCGTCAACCAACCCATCGAACGCTCAAGGATCGACGACTTCCGCCTCGGGCACCGTTCAACCTCCTCCATCAACATCGGTTTCGAACCGAGGAACAGGTACTTCTAAGCGAGCGCCGGCAGTGCAGACCAGTCCAACCACGGCAACAACTTCAGGAGGAGCGAACCTCGCCAAGACGACCCGACCAGCCACAATTAGAGTCGACGACGTCCTAGCCTATGAGGGGTTCCTACCCCTCGATTATTACCCGGCCTTGGCCGCGACCGCTCCGACTCAGATCCTCCAAGACGGCTTCGCCGAAATCGGCCGCCTTCTTGATCTGGTTGAAACCTATTGCGGTCGCGATTTGGATCAATGGATGAACGCGCTCTCCCAACTAGGCATTAAGGCTAAGAACCTGGCTACTACCACCGCCGCCAGTGGCTCGTTCGCCGGATCGATCGAGGCCAAGGCACTAGCTCGCTCACTCATCGAACGAGCCCTTCACGAGTCAGGTTGCGCTAACCCTGGAGCTAGCGCTCTCTCATCAAGCCAGAGCCGAGCGGCCCTTGCTCAAACCAAAGCCACTACCGAAACCGTCGTTTCGCTCGACAATGCCCTTCGCTCGTCAACAAACGGTCCGCTGTTCCATCAATTTTCCACCTACCCCAACTACCTGTGGCTTCGAAACGAGACCGTTCCCACCGAGGTGATTCTGGTCGGATCTTCTCAGGTCGGAGCGGGTTTGGACGTCAAGGCCCTGAACCAACAGTTCGACCTTGAGTTCGGATCGGTTCAGCTACCAGGTGGGTTGGCTGAGGTTCAACAGTGGTGGATACCCGAAGTCACCAGTTTGGTGAACCCCAAAACGGTAGTTTGGTTCGTCGGCCCCCTCGACTTGTTCACAGGTTGTGATGTTGGCGGTCGCAAGGGGCAATACGTTGCCAACCACCAAGCTCGAACCAAGACGTTCAATCGCAATGGTTGGCTTCGCAACTACGACGCGCTCGATCGAATCATCGGGCCTCGTTTCCCCGACGAAACGGTTAGAGGCGACGCCCCTAAACGAATTGGGCGTGACGCAGAAGGACTCAAAACCCAACGCGCCCAGTACGCGGGCGACTTCAACCATTTCTGTACTGATCGAGCTCAACTAATTCAGCAGCAAGTAAGCGACCTGAGAGCCCAAAACCGCAAAGTAATCGTTATTGGTATGCCGGTTCATCCAGAACTGACGGCGGCCAGACAAGGCGGGCAAACAACGACTACGAACGACATGGCCACCTTTGCCGAGCGGTACCTGGCGGGCGCTCAGTTCATTGATCTAACCACCACGATGCAAACCTCCGACCCCTGGTCTGACTTGACCCATCTCACCCAACCGGGCTCGGTCCAATTCACCAACCACGTAATCGATCACCTCTACGCCAACGGAATTAGGTAGCGCCCAAATGGCATTAATACTGACGCAACCTCAACCAGCCCGGCCGTACAAAACAGCGGCCCGTTTCTTCATCGGGCTTCTGGCCATGGCTATGGCATTAGAACTAGGAGCCCGTGCCGCAGTGCTAGCTGCAGGAACACCGACTCTACGGTGGCATGACTACAGTGCGCAGCTGAAAATCGAGCAGCTCGATACGAAATCAGACTCATTCGACACGATCATCATTGGTACCTCGATGGCCCAGCAGGGCCTGGTTCCCGACGCACTCGCTGCCCGGTCGACCTATAACGCTAGTCTCAACGGCGGCGTTCCGGTGGTGATGGAACCTTGGTTGACAGACCACGTCCTCAATCGGATCAGCAACGACGGTCCACCAACAACCGTCATCTGGGGCTTGTCGAGCCTGGATCTGTCAGCTACCTACGGCCAAGCCACTATCGATGCCTACAACCAATCGCCATCGGGTCGAACTGGAATGCTCGCCACACTCGACCGAGCGCTCGCAGAACACTCGACGTTCGTTGCCAATCGGGCCGCTCTTCGAGACCCCTCAGCATTGGCTGGCCAACAACGACAGACGTCTCTTGTCCAGTACGACGAAGCGGTCCAATCCCTAGGTTCATCGGGGGAACGGCGAGACTTCTCTCGGTCCACATCAGCCGAGCGGGCCGAGGAGATTCGACAGCGGATTTCATCCTACGCGCTTGATATCGACGATATAGCTGCCATCATCCGTACGATTGAAGACCTACAAGCCCAGGGCATCGAAGTTGTCCTTGTCGAGCTTCCGGTTCCGCCGAGGTTCCTGGCTCTCTACGAAACCGGGCAGGCCCACAACGCATTTCAAATGGCTTTGGAAGCTATTTCAGAGGAGATGGATGTGCGACTGGTTGTCAGCCCGGACAACTACACCGACAGTGATTTCGTAGACTTTACGCACCTGAACGAATCCAGCGCTCGACTGTTCACCGAAACAATTAGCGCCCAGGTCGGCTAAACCACAACCATCTAGTTCGCTACGTTCGCGCTGGCCGCTTTTGCGTAAAGAGCAAAATGGTCCGAGACGTGAAATTGCTGTCCTCCGTGTTCGACCGGCTGGGAACGAACCACTTGTTCGGTAAGGCGTAAACTGGGCGTGACAAAACATCTGGTGAAGTACGCAGTGAATCTGTGGTCGCCAGCTCGGAAGTTATTGGTCTTACTGTTCCACGTCGGTTGAGGCGGCTTGGGAGCTAACAACGAGAATCGAGTGACAAGATCGTCGACCTCGTCGATCCGGGTGTTCGTGTCACCAACAATAATCAAATCTTCAGTTTTGCTGGCCTGAACGATAGAGGCGAGCTGATCCCGACGTTCGGCTTCTGAGCCGGGCCCAGGGCTGAGGTGGACGTTAGCGATCGTTAGGTTGATCGACTTCAAGGTAGTAACAACGGCGCATCCCTCAACCGTTGCGAAGTCGGCCTCGGAGTCCAGAAGTTCATGGCGAACGAGCGTGGCCAAATTTCCACTATGAGAACGAGGGTTGGCTCGAATCATGTCATGAGTTTCGATGAACGGCACCTGTCCCGGCAGCTCTTGGAACACCACGACATCGGGCTCCAACTCCAACACGACGTCGCGAACATGAGCCTCAGTATCGTGTTGAGCCCACGCTTGCGGCGCCGCAGAAGAGCGCTCATACATCGCTAAGTTCCAACTCAAAAAGCTAACGCCCATGATCGCGACGATACCTGGGCTATCAACGGCCGACACCCGAGATGTGTCAACGCCGATAATTAGCGCATACTCCGACGCGGCAAACCCTTACATGGCGTCGACACAGGTGGTAATGCACGAGGAGAAACCGGCTCTTGACCGGACGATCGTTCAGTGTAAGATCCGAACGTGGCACAAATCACCTCGAACTCATCAACCAGTCGTGGCGACCGCAACCGAAGCACTAAAGAACGGATCGGGTTTGTTGGGCTGGGCAATATGGGTGGCCCAATGGCCAGACGGCTAGCCGAAAACGGCTACGACGTGACGGTGTTCGACATCAACGCCGAAGCGCAAGCAGCAACAGTGGCGGCTGGAGCCACCGCTGCTAAGTCAGCCAACACGTGCGCAGCTGATGCCGACCTGTTCTTAACGTCGCTGCCTAGACCTGATCATGTCGTTGCCGTGATGGATCAAGGCGGCGCGCTGGCCGAGCTCAAGCCAGGCAGTATCTGGGTTGATCTAACGACCAACCGCACTGCTCTAGTTCAGGAACTGGCGGCCAAAGCGCCGCCAGAGGTTTCGGTTGTTGATTCACCAGTGACCGGAGCAGTAGATGGGGCCAGGAACGGGACGTTGACGCTGTTTGCTGGCGGGTCCGATGCCGACCTTGATCGCGTGGTGCCGGTGCTAGAAAACTTGGGACGTACGATTCGATGTGGCCCGCTGGGAACCGGCAACGTAACCAAGCTAGTCACGAACCAGTTGTGGTTCATCCACGCCGCTGCTCTAGGCGAGGGGTTCGCTCTCGGCATGGCTAACGGAGTCAAGCTCGACGTGCTCTGGGAAGCGATGAAGGACTCGGTGGCCGATAGCTTCGTGGCGCGCCACGATGCTCCATCAATCTTCGCCGGCCACTACGACCCTAGCTTCACCCTCGATTTGTGTATGAAAGATCTGGGGCTGACGATGGAACTAGCAACCAACGTCGATACCGACCTACCAATGACTGAACAGGCTCAGACCACATTCGCACGGGCCACCGAACGGTATGGCAGCGACGTTGGCGAGCTCCATGTCGCAAAACGAATTGAAGATGATGCCGATCTCTCATTCCGGATGGACGGCGACTGGATTCCACACTGGGAGGCATGATGACCGCCGGACCAAACAACAACATCCCCGACAGCCTTGATGACCTAATCGACACGGACCGCTACCCTCTTTCATCCCCGGATTCGACTCTCTACCGCCAATCGGTCGAACAGGCCCGTGCGGGCCTGCGGTCAGTTGGATGCGCAGTTATCAAAGACTTCATCAGGCCGGAGGCGCTCGCAGTACTAAGCCAAGAAATTTGGGACCGAAAACCCACGACCCACTTTTCGACCGAAACAATCAACCCATACTTCCACGTCACAGAAAATGTTGATTTTCCGGCCGACCATCCGGTCAACACGTTCCTCGAACGATCAAGCGGGTTCATTCCGGGCGACTCGTGGGAAGAGACAACCTCGACCCGAACGCTGTTCGAGCACCCAGATCTTTGCCGATTTCTAGCCGACTGCCTGGAACTACCCGAGCTGTTCCCCTATGCCGACCCTCTAGCCGGGCTCACCGCCAACATTCTCGACCCAGATCAGATCTTCACCTGGCACTTCGACACCAACGAGTTCGCCGTCACCGTTTTGGTCGAAGAGGCCGATGAGGGAGGATTATTCGAATACGTGCCGAACATCCGCTCCAACGGAGACGAGGGCTTCGAAGCAATTGCGTCTGTTCTCAGCGGGGGACGCACCGGTGTTCACACCCTTGACCTACGACCCGGTGACTTACAGATTTTCCGGGGCCGGTATTCCCTGCATCAAGTGTCTCGGGTTGCCAGCGATTCCAAGCCCCGGCACGCCGCTATCTTGGCCTACACCGAGCAGCCAGGCGTCATCGGGCGGGTCGAACGTACTAGGCAACTGTTCGGACGGGTCCTCCCCGCCCACGTTGATGCGGAACGGCAGAGGGTCCGTAGTGATCAGCTCATCGACTGAACCCAACACTTAGACCTCCCAAGTTCTAGGCCAAGTCCGCTCGGCCGAACCTCAAACCGTCCGGCTTGGCTGTCCAAGCCGGACGGTCAGTTGCTGGGTAGATTCATTTTCGCTAGCCGTCGAGGCCAACGAGATACTTATATGTGATTAGCGGCTCGTACGCGTTCGTGACCCGAAACGTTAAGTTCGATCGCTCAAACGAAAGTCCGGCGCCGTTCTCGCACGTCATCTGGCTCCGAACCTCGAAACCCTGCCCGATCGCCTCGCCCATCGCCTTCTCGCAGTGTTGCGGGAACATCCCGTCGTTAGCGTAATCAATCTCGAGGTCGACCTGTTCAGCCGACACAATTCGCTCGAGCTTTACCGGATTCTTGCTCGGCTGAGTTGACCAACTCGGAACCGATGCCGCCACGATCTCAGCCACATCATTGTTCGACGGAGCTTTGAACGTGACTATCGCTCTGCCGCCTTTGAGGGGAACAAAGCGGAGCCTCGAATCATCAACATCTCGTTTCAGCGATGCGTGACCTCCTCCGACACAATCGTCATTGACCTCCACATACCCTTGGGACCGCCATGTTTCAACGAATCGATCGCACAGGTCGGCATAGCTATCCTCTGACTGGAAATCTAACTCGTGGTTGTAGGTGCCGTCCTGTTCTATAGACGTAGTAACGACGTCCAATTCGATGTCATCAGCGAGATCTCCGAGCTCAATTGGGTTCCGACCGGTTGGTGCCATTGCCGCTACCACTCCATCCTGGCAAACAGACCCATCAGCATTGACGACGATCCCTTCTCCTACACAAGAGGCCCGAGCAGCATTGTCTTCACCAGCATTGTCTTCACCAGCCTCAGAGCCGGATTGAGCCTCTTTCGTGTCGCCTTGAACAGCGTCAGAGTCGGATTGGGTCTGTTCTGTATCGTCAACTGGGTCAGCTTCTTCATCAGCTGGGGCTTGCTCGGTTGGCAGAATCGCACCGTTAGCGGCAGCCCATTCCTCAAGGTCTAACTGGGTTTCAAAGCGCATGATCGGCTCATACGCGTTGGAGATCTTGACTTGAGCGGGACCGTTCTTGAACGAAACACTCGGCAGCGAATCAGCATCACATTCCTTACTACTAATTCTCTCAAATCCCTGTTCGAGCGACTCCGCCGCTAGTTGGTTGCACAGCCTCTCGAAGTTGTCTTGGCTGTCGTAGTCGAACTGGGTCACGACTCGGGTGCCATACATCGTTCTTCGCATCTTGATGGCTTGCTCCACAGGCAACGTCATCCACGTTGGGGCCTGCTCGTCAATTTCGACGTCGATTTGGTCGCTACTAGGAACTTCGACGATGATGACCGCTCTCTCTCCGTTCACCGTTAAGAATCGCAACTCCGAGCCGTCCTCGTGGTCGAGCAAGGCATCGCCTTCGGCAGCGCAATTGTCGAAACCCTCATACCCTGCGCCAGCTCCCGCTGAGACAACAGTCGAACATAGCTCGGGATAAGAAACATCAGCGGTGAAGTCAACTTGATACTCGTAGGTGCCGTCTCTTTCCAACGTCTCCGCTACTCGTGAGATATTGAGATCAGCGAGTCCTTGCATGAATCTTGGCGCCAGCCCGGTGATCGGTGCCTCTTCCACCTCAACCGCTTCGGCGTCTTTCGCTGGTGCTCCAGCAATTATGAAACCACCATCAGCACTGAGTTTGAGCTGACGCTCACCACCAGCCGTTGGGTCTTCCCACATCGTTTCGTCGACTGGCGTATTTTCTTGGCGGTTAGCGTCGGTTTGGGAAAGCTGCTCGACGCCAGCATCGGCCTGGCCGACGGCATCGCCGCACGCTCCCAAGAATAACGCTGCCATCGCTCCAATGGCGATTAGTTTCTTTGTCGAGTACTGCATGTGTTGACGTTCCTCTCCATTGCTGTCAAAACTGACATTGGCTTGGATCTTCCAAGCGTTCAACCAATGGTGTTGTTGGTTGACAGTTCCGACGGGAACGAACCTCCTTCGGTTCAAAATTGCTCCAGAAACTTTTGTTGTCGAGCTCCCTTCGCCCCAGTTGATCCTGTGCCCCGACGCCTCGGACGGCTACTATTCCTCTATGGGAAACAAGGTTGCGGCCAGCCTGGCCAAACTCGGACCCCACTTCGAACGAGCTGGAAACGACGGCAATCATATTGCTATGGGTCCAGGACAAGACCTCGAATTGGAATGGCGGTCGGCTGGACTTGAGCTTCCTGATCTTGATCAGCTGCGCGAGTACCGACTCGACCGGGTCGTCGATCAACTGAACCAGCACGGCTACGGCGGCATCATCTTGATGGATCCGATGAACATCCGATATGCGACCGACACTACCAACATGCAAATCTGGGTAATGCACAACGCTTCGCGCTATGCCTGGGTCGGCGCAGACCGGTCAGTGATTTTGTGGGAGTTCTATGAGTGTGACTTCTTTGCCGGTCACAATCCCAATGTCGACGAAGTCCGCCCAGCCATCGGCTCGACCTATTTCTTGGCTGGCAATCGCCATGCCGAAAAGGCCAAGGCGTGGGCCACAGAAATGGCCAGCGTGATCGCCGAACATGCAAGCTTCGACTCGCCGATTGCAGTCGACCAGGCGAGCTACTTGTCGTACAAAGGTCTAGAAGACGCCGGGGTGACAGTAGCCTTTGGTCAAGAAGTGATGGAGCTAGCTCGATCCATCAAAGGTCCGGACGAGATCAAAGCCATGCGATGCGCCGTGCACGCCTGCGAAGCAACAATGGCCGAAATGCATGCAGCGTTGAAACCAGGAATGTCCGAACGGGAACTGTGGGCCATGCTTCATGCCGGCAACATTCGGAGAGGTGGCGAGTGGATCGAAACCCAAATTTTGGCATCCGGGCCCCGAACCAACCCGTGGATGCAAGAGGCCAGTAGCCGCATCATCGAACAAGGCGACATTGTTGGCTACGACACTGACCTCGTCGGTGCTTACGGGATGATGGTTGACATTTCGCGCACTTGGGTTGCAGGAGACGTCAACCCAACCTCAACCCAACGACAAACGTTCGAGCTAGCAGTGGAACAAATCGATCGGAACAGCCAGCTTCTTGTTCCGGGCCGGTCCTTTGCTGAGCTAACTCACGAATCGTGGGCCCCGCCAACAGCCGATTTTCGCCATTATTGCGTTCTGTTTCATGGCGTTGGTCAATGCGATGAGTACCCAGAGATCTTTTTCCCCGAGCAATGGGATAGCGCCGGCTATGACGGTGTGGTGGAAGCTGGCATGGTGTTCACTACTGAAGCTTATGTAGGCGCTCGAGACGGCGCATCTGAAGGCGTTAAATTGGAAGAACAGTACCTGGTCACCGAGACCGGGCCAGAGAAACTCAGTACCTATCCCCTAGATCTAGTCTTTTGAACACTAGGTCGCTGACAGCGAGACTGTCCCATCCGCAAAGTTCAAAGAACCGTGGCTATTTTCTCGCTCTGGGTGGGATCCTGCTAATCAGCACTGATTCACTCATAGCCAAAGCAGCAAACGCCGATGGATGGTCCGTCGCCTTCTGGTATGGGATTCTGACCGCACCGGCAATGTTGTCGTACTACCTGGTAGCGCAACGATCGTCCGAGTCGAAATCGGCTCCTAAAGCTACCGGCGGTCTGTGGCTAGTCGTCTCAGGCGCATTGCAAATGGTTAGTACGACCGCCTTCATTCTGGCCGTTAAAGCTACAGCGGTCGCCAATGTTGTTGCCATCATTGCTGCCTTGCCGATCGTGGCCGCGCTGGTTGCGTGGCTGCTGTTGGGAGAGCGAACCGATCGCAAAACCTGGTTCGGCATTGTCGGCGTGATGCTCGGAGTTGCCATTATCGTGTCGGGGTCACTGGCCGGTAGCGGAATTGCCGGTGATTTGTTGGCACTGGTTGCTATCACTGCGTTTGCTCTCAACCTTTCGCTGTGGCGGAAGTTCCCGGGAATGAATCGAGTGTTAGTCATTGCTCTCGGAGGGGTGATCACTGCTGTTGCCGCTAGCACCCAAGCGCAAATTACTGGACACAGCGCTACCACCTATCTTTTGCTGGTTCTAATGGGGCTACTTTTGGGTCCCGTTGGCCGGGTCTGGCTGGCCACGTCGACCAAGTACCTGACCGCGGCCGAAGTCGGATTGTTCGCCCCGATCGAGACGGTGGCGGCCAGCCTTTGGGCCTGGCTCGCCTTTTCAGAGGTGCCAAGCATGGCCACGGTGACGGGAGGAAGCGTCATCATCGCTGTCGTTGTGTTGACCACATTGGTCGGAAGCCGTTCGTCTACATAAGAACGAGCCAAAAATCTCGGTTAGCTGGGCTCCTGCTCCCGATTTGTCGAGATGCCAAGAGGTTTATTTTCCTATCGCTAATCTCAATGTGTCGTTAGCCGACCGTAACTACGAGCGCGGACTGTCGCGCCTCTTCACGTAGTACGAAAGGGATAGCGGTGCAGCGCCAAGCTCATACCGAAGACGCTCTCAGCGAGCAACTAAACATCGTTCAAAAGCACAACTCAAGGAAGAACAAATCAAAAAGTAAACCAAGCTATTTGGCCCGATTGAGCCTTCTCTCCATCGCCGCGGCTGCAACCGTTCTCGGCTTAGTCGCTAGTCCTGCTGCTGGACAGCAAGATTCAATTTCGATCGAACTACTTGTCAACAACGACGACGCTGACTCATCGCCAGGACCAGTACTTGCTCCTGGCTCCGCAATCGAGTGGACCTACGTTGTTTCGGTCAACGGATCGACCAAGCTCTACGACTTCATCGTGACAGACACCAGTGGGACTAATCCTGATTGCGACATCGATGGCGACGGCACCCCTGATGGTTTCAACCTTCACCCTGGGCCGTTAACTGCAGGCGATAGCTTTATCTGCAAAACTACCGGCGCCGCAGCTGGCTCAGCATCTGTGCCTTATCAAACGACTGGAGCAGTCAAAGCGGTTGATAGCACCGCTACCCAAGTCTTTGAAGCGAGTGACCCAGCGTACTACTCCTCTTTTGCCCCTTTCAGTCCGGAACCCGCTGTATCGATCGAAGCCGCTATCAACGGCACCGACGCTGACACGAGCCCAGGGCCCGCCATTCCTGAAGGCCAACCGGCAGAGTGGAAGTTTGTGGTTACAAACACTGGCAATGTGGCACTTGCCGACATGACGGTCACCGACGATGTTGGCGTTGACGCCAACTGCGGAGACGGCACCAATGTTATCTCGGGCCCAGTAGCGCCCGGAGCATCGATTACTTGTACCGGAGTTACCGACCTATTGGCATTTGCTACCGGTGAAACGATCGGGGTCAGCACTGTTGTCGCCACGCCGATTGATCCGACAACGGGTCAGGAGTTAACCAAAATCGCCGACCACGAATCGACCTCCTTTAGCATGCTGCAAGCGCCGGAAGAGCTCGCTTTCACCGGAACGTCAACCACCCTGGCTGCTGCCTTGGCGTTGGCCATGGTTATTAGCGGACTGGTTCTGTTGCACCTCTCAACTGGACGCAAGCCGCTAGCTGTTGCCGCCGCCTATCATTCCGATTGAGTTGTCCGTCCCGGTCCATGAGCCGGGCAAACCATATTCGATAGCCAACCCGGCATTGTTGCCTACGCTCCAGTGATTCTCGGCTACTGAGACAGAACGGTGATTCAGCCCGATTGGGTTGAATCACCCTTAAGTCAGCGCGGTCTGGCCCGTACTTTCAGGTTTCTGAAAGGCGGATCAGATCATGGTTCAATCAACAGGCGCGTGTTCTCAGGCGGAAGCGAAACCCTTAGAGCGAAATCGCTCGGCGGAACGTTCGATTCAATCGAATCTAGCACCGGGTCTCACGCTAAACCCGAGGCATAGTCGAAGCCGTGCCCTTTGTGCTGCGGTGGCGTTCCTACTCGTGCTTGGAACGATCGGCCTCGCCACTCCGGCCAGCGCAGCACCGGAGTTAGATCAAGGCGGCGAGTGGGGGCCAGTCGAGGACTGGCCGCTAATGGCTATCCACGCGGCCCTCGACAAGAACGGACGCGTCGTAACCTATGGAACCAACGGTGACGGTTTGCAGACCGGACGCTTCTACTACGATGTTTGGCAGCCGAATGCTAGCGCCGCAGCTGGACACACGACGCTGAGCAACACAACGCAAACTGACATTTTTTGCAGCTTCCAACTCAACCGACCCGACACCGGCGACATGCTGTTGTTCGGAGGTGACAACTGGACCGGTTCGTCGACAACAAATACCGGGAATCCAGATATCAACCTGTTCAGTGCTGACACCTCGAAACTGTCGACGTTGCCTGGAATGAAGACTTCGCGTTGGTACGCCACTGGAACAACTCTCCCAGATGGCTCGATCTACGTTCAGGGCGGAAAGGGCGGCGAGAGCCGGCCCGAGCATTGGACCCCTGAAACCGGATCAAATCTCTTACCGTTTAGCACAACCAATTTGCGGTATTTCTATCCGCACAATTTCGTAATTCCCGATGGGCGAATATTCGGGATCGACGTGTACGGAAAAATGTATTTCATTAGCGCTGATCTGACCTCGATTACTCGGGCTGGACAGTTCCCTTCTGGTGCCTCGGTCGGTCATTCCACCACCGCGGTAATGTACCAGCCAGGCAAAATTCTTCATTTCGGCGGCAACCAAAAAGCGGCCTATCTGATTGATGTAACCAGTGGACAGGCTGTCGTGTCCCGAACTGCTGATGTGAGCTCGGCTAGAAACTGGGTTAACGGGACACTCCTCCCCGACGGCCGGGTTCTTGCCACCGGCGGAGCTGTCAAAGACTCTCAGCTTCGAGCTAACGACCCGCTAGCTACCTACGGAGTCAACTATGCGGCTGAAATTTGGGATCCAGCAACTGGACAATGGACGGTTGGCGACGAGGCACAAGTCGCCCGTCTTTACCATTCAACAGCGATACTACTTCCTGATGGTCGAGTGCTAACTGCCGGTAGCGGATCACCTGGCCCAGTCACGAGCACCGACGCCGAACTGTACTCTCCCGACTATCTAGTATCGGCCAACGGTCAGGCGACTGCTAGACCGACCATTACTGCGATGACTCGTTCTGCTGTCACGCCTGGACATGAACTTAACTTGTCAGTCAATGCCCCAAGCGGTGTCTCCCGAGTGACGCTGGTGAAATCAGGTTCGGTTACCCACTCGTTCGATATGGAACAGCGTTTTGTAGAACTCGCATTTACCCAAACTGGTTCACAATCGAACACGGCGGTGTCGGCGTGGCTACCTGAGAGCAGTGCCGTGGTCACCCCTGGGTACTATTTATTGTCAGTTATCGATGGCAATGGCATTCCTTCGGTTTCTAAGATGATTCACGTCGTCGTGCCGAAGCCGGCCAACGCCAAAAGTGCCACCGATGGCCGGGCGGCCCGCCTCTATCAGGCCTACTACCAGCGACCGGCGACCACGTATGAGTACGTTGAGGCAAGAACACGCCTGCTGAACGGCCAGTCGCTTGTTCAACTCTCGAACGAGTTGGCTAATAGCACCGACTTTCAGGCCGCCTACGGGACAGTGACCAACTCGCAGTTCATAGACCTTGCCTACAACAACGTTCTTCGTCGGCAAGCCGAGCCGTCAGGCAAGGCCTACTGGTTGAACCAGATAGCTAACGGGATGAGTCGGGGAACCGTGATGGTAGCTCTAGCTGAATCACCTGAGTTCGTTGCCCGCACGCAGACTCCACCTCCAAATACCGTGTCGACTGCGCCCGCGCCGAGGAATAGAGTCTATGAATCCGAGATTCGCCGGCTCTACATCGGGTACTTTGACCGTCTGCCAGACCAGGCTGGTCTAAACTATTGGACTGACCTGCGGGCGAAAGGGGTAAGCCTCGAACGGGTTTCGGCCCAGTTCGCCTACTCTCCGGAGTTCGTTGGCGCCTACGGCAACACATCGAACAGCCGGTTCGTTGATCTAGTGTACGCCAACATTCTCAACCGACAGCCCGATGCAAGCGGTCGAGCCTATTGGATCAACCAACTCAACAACGGGATGAGCCGTGGCCGGCTTGTGATCGGTTTTACAGAATCACCCGAGTTCGTACAAGCCAATCCGTAGCAGCATGTTCGAGTTCTTACCTGTAACTAGGCGACGGGGTTTTTGCTCCAGCATGACTTACTTGCATTCCACGGGCGGGTGCCGTCGGCCTGCCATGTCTTGAGCGCAGCTTCGTCTTGTTGAGCCGGTGAAGCCAAGTGGGCAAACGCAACGCCATAACGTTCGGCATGGCCATAATGCTTCCAGCTTCCAGTCAAGAACTGATAAGCGCCGCGGGCGCTCGATGCAGTGTTGGCGGCTTGATAGTCGCCTCTCGATTCGCAGTAGCGAATGTCGAGCATTACTGCTGGTAGCGAAACGCCGTTCCCGGCATCAACCCAAGCTTCCTCAGTCGAGGTGGCGGCCGTGGTCGTGGTTGCTTCGGCCACCGTAGTCGAGGTTTGCTCGGCGGTTGTTTCTGTTGGCGACGAATCTGTGGTGGTAGCGGTTTCATCAGCCACGGTCGTTTCAGTTGACGGGTCAACCGTGGTGTCGGTTTCTGAACCCTGACTTTCGGCCGCAGTCGTCGAGGACGATTCGCTATCGGCGGCGGCGCTCGTTGCAGTGTCGCTTTCCGCTCCATCGACCCCATCAGTAGTTGTACTTGGAGCTACCGAGGTGATCGCCTGTTCGGTCGTCGTTGGGGCAGCGGTGGTTGTCGGCGCTTCTGCACTCGCAGCTTGCATTTGCTTGCGAGCTTCGAGGTTCGGCTCTTCGACTACCGTGGTGATGGCTGCTGTCGTCGTAGTCAGTTCTGGCACATCGACATCGTCGTTCAGAACCTCTTGCTCAACCAGCGAATCTGACGATGACGGTTCAACAAATGATGCGACGTCAAATGCAGGTTCGGCCGCCTGGTTCCTCTGGACCGATACGCCGATTGCAGCCGAGGCTACAACGGCGACAAGGCCAAGAACGACAGCTTTCCGCATAGGGCTACCATCGGGCGCTTCTGGTAGGTATGACGGGGCTACGTAGTCGCCGACCAGAAGGTGCGGGTTATCGACTGTCCGAACCGCCTGGGCCTGAACGGCCGGCACCGGTCGATCAAAGGCCAGCACCTTCGACGTTCTTTCTCTGGTGCCGATCTTGTCGGCGAGAATGTCTCGGTTTCTGGCCCGCCCGCTATCTCTGAGATCGGCCTGTTCGAGCGATGCGCTGTAGTTGGGGTCATGGGCGAGGACCTGATGGTCGAAAGCCACGGTGTCAGGCTCTTCTATGGCCAGCTGCTCGGGGGCTAATGCTTCGTATCCACCAGTGCTACGAGCGAGCTCTTCTAGATCTACTGGTTCCGACCCATCATCAGTCAGAGCGAGGAGGCTTGACGCTGGATCAGCCAGCGGTGCTTCGATGGCGCTCGCTTCGGTCGCAACTGGTTCATCCGGTTCTGGAAGCGGACCTGATATTACTGCGAGACGTCGCAACGCCTTTTCTTGTACGGTCAACTCGCTTTCGGGCGAAGTCGATGTTTGAGTGCCAACTTCGATCGTCGGTGCATTCGAGATCATTGGAGCTTCAGGCGAACTAACCGGCAATTCCGGAGTTACCGAACCTTCGAGACCAGGGGTTTGACTAACCGGCAATTCCGGAGTTACTGAACCTTCGAGACCAAGGGTTTGACTAACCGGCAATTCCGGAGTTACTGAACCTTCGAGACCAAGGGTTTGATCTGTGCTGGCCTCGGTTCGAGCTTGGACCGCCTGCGCTTCGGCTTCACTGATCCATTCGGCGAAATATCCTTGATGTGACGAATCTGTTTCGTGTCCCTGGGCATCAGACGTCGTCGATGTTGAAACCACAACGGTGGGTTCAGCCTCAGCGGTTGGCCATTCATCCGAGTCCGAGAAGTCCCGGTCGATTACTGAGCGCTTTGTCTTCGTTGACGCGGAACTCCGACCAGAGTGGCCATTTCCGCTCGATTTAGTCTTTTCGGGCCGCGCTGAAGTGGCGGTCGAGTAGTTGGTTCGCATTCGGCTGTTACTCTCCTTGCCCATGCCGTCGTATACGGTCGGGATAAGAATCGGTTTGTCGGGTCGAGGTCCCTCCGTCTGGACTCTCGAAACGTCTGCCTTGCTGTTTGTCCAACCATAGCCACATTACGGACGCGTAACACACTGCCTTGTGACATGCGCCACCAGACCGAGGGCCACATTGTTGTAATTTGGCCAAAATCATTTCCGGATTTTTCTGGCTAGACCGCGCGTTTTGCCGTTCCGAAGACCCAGATCGACTGATACAAATTTGATCGACCGATTGCCTCCGGGCGGTCTGCGCGTACTTCTCGACCTGGGTCGTCGAGGCTTGTGCCAACCGCCGGGGCAGGATTGGGACACAGTCACGGGTGACGGGAACACTCTTTGGTGATCGGCCAATCCCTCAGCAAGAAAAGCATTCGTGGTCAAAGTATTTGGTCGATTGACCATCATTTCTTGCGAAATTGGAGCCCAGAGGTACGGTATTAGAACCCGCAATTGGGTTCTTGTCGAGCCTGACCATGAGCATCGATTAACTAGCTGGAGTAGCAACCCCATGTCCGGAGATCGGCACCACAAAAACCGAGAACCCGGATACGTAGCGTGGGACGGCAACAGCTACGAGGGCGACCCGCCTGACGGTTGGTATCTCGCCAAAGATAATCGGTGGTGGCCATCAGAGCAGATCATCAACGAAAGCAACGGCTACGCGGAGCCTTACGTTAGCGAGCCTTACAACAAGGCCTACCTCGACGACGATGAGGCTTACGGACAGGAATATCGGTACGACCCAGCGTTTGATGACGTAGCCCCGGACGATCCTGCTGAGCCAACGTGGCCGGAGCCTCGCCCGACACCGCCGGAACCAAGCATGGTTGAGTCGACGTTTGAATCGTCAGCCGCACCACCGCCACTCGAACTTCGAATACGGCAACCCAACCCAGGGCCAGCTACCGCAAGTCCCCCACCGCCTGCTCAACTAGAATCTGGCGGCAACGTCGCCGGACCGGATAGAACCGTAGACCCAGGGCGGGCTCGCGTGCCCAGTCGGCCACGAACCTCCCCTAGCCCCCGCAAGCGCAGTCAGCGTGGTCGAGGGTGGTCAGTTCTCATCTTCGCCGCCATTGCGCTAGCCCGATGCGTTGGTGGAGTCGGTGGTGACGACTCCACCGAAACCAACTTCCCGCCGATCCCAACAACTATTTCTATTGATGGAGGCGATTTCAGTTTTCCAGGATCTTCGCCGTTTATCGCGACGCCGGGTGAAACAATCTTCGGGCCAACGCCGTGCCCGGCAGCTGATGGCTCGTCCGAACGAACCACAAGGTTCGCCGAGCCTCCGCCAATGTGTATAGATCTAGACAAATCCTACGAAGCGGACCTGATCACCGACCGCGGCACTATCTCAATCGCTCTTGATCACGAAACTGCCCCCATTGCTGTCAACAACTTCATCGTCTTGAGCCAATACCACTATTACGACGATGTCCCGTTTCATGAGATCGTTAGTGGAGGCTGGGTTCAAACCGGCGAACCGTTTGGCCCAAGCCAAAGCGACGGTGGACCGGGGTATTCGATCGAGGTTGAACCGCCAGCCGACGGCGACTACCCGATTAACTCAGTTTTCTTCACGTCGTTCGGCGGCGCTCCCCACGCATCTCAGTTCGCCTTTGCTACCGGTTCTACCCTTGGCAGACTTCTGAACGCCGAAAATTCCCGGTTCGGCACGGTGGTAAGCGGCTTCGATACCTTGACGGCCATTGAATCTGGGCCTCTCAACGGCACCGAGGCACTTAGCCCGGCGTATATCCTTACAATTGAAATTCGCGAGCTTGGTTGAGGACAACTCGGCGGCTCGTTAATGAGACTCTCGACCCTCGACGCCTTGCATCGTTTCGAGAGGCCTGAGCAACAGCGCTCGGCAAGAAAGATCGAAGCTAGAGGCGGTGAAAATGGGTTACACGGCTTGGGATGGGAATCGCTATTCCGGCGAGCCTCCCAAAGGGTGGTACGAGGCCAGCGACAATCGGTGGTGGCCATCGAAAGAAATTATCGAAGCGACCCACGGGTATGGCCAACAAGCCAAGCCACGGTCGAGTAAACCATTTCCTACCAAGTCAGAACCGAAGACGCCCACGCCTGCTTTGCCCCCACCATCAACGCTGCCAGCACCGAGGTGGTCTCGAACACAATCGACCCCAGCCAAACGCAAAACCACCGGACCGACCGCGCAGCCAGCAGCGAGACGACCTCGAACACAATCGACCCCAGCCAAACGCAAAACCACCGGACCGACGACACCTCCTACTCCAGCTCGTTCTCGTTCTCAGCAAAAACCTCGATCTTTCCCGCTGTCAGGCGCCGACAAACTTCGTCTGCTTTTGCTTCCGTGTCTGATGATCGGAGGGATACTCCTATTCTCGGTCCTTTCGAGGGTGGAACTCCCCGATGGGTCGTCGACTCCCATCTCGCGACCGCCCCAGTCTCAATCTTCGAAGGGTGCGATCACCGATGTACCCAGACCGACAACGACGATAGAAGGTGAAACGACCATAGAAGGTGAAACGACGATTACTTCGTTAACCCCACCGCTCCCTTATGACCGTCCACTAGCCGACAACATTGTGTTACCTGAACCTGGTGGCTCGATTACTGGACCGACGCCGTGTCCAGATCCGTCCCAGCAACGCCGCATTACCCGGTTCGAAGAACCACCACCGTTTTGCCTGGACCCAACCAGACAATACGTTGCCACAATCACAACGTCGCTCGGAGATATCATCATGTCCCTCGAGGTTGAGTCGGCCCCGATAGCGGCCAATAACTTCGTCGTGCTCAGCCAATACCAGTACTACGACGGCGTTGCTTTCCATAGTGTTGTCAACGGTGGATGGGTCCAAGCCGGAAATGCCAATGGACGACTTGAGGGCCCGGGCTACAGACTGTTCGACGAACGACCGCTCGACGGCAAATACCCGATCAGGTCGGTTGCAATGTCGAAGCGGCGAATGGCAAACAACACAGCCGGTTCTCAGTTCTTTATTGTCACTGGGCCGACCGGGCAAGAACTACCAGCTGAGTATTCTCGGTTCGGGAAAGTCGAGCGAGGCTTCGACGTTGTGGCCGCTATCGAGCGAGCTGAGGCCGATCCAACCGGAGCCCCGATCAAACCGATCTATATAACGTCGGTCGAAATCAACTCAATGCCCTTATCGAACTGACAGGTCGACCGTTGCCTGAGCCGCTTGTCGGCGACAGTTACGCTGACCGTGCTGAACGTTTTGCACCCCCGACAGGACTCGAACCTGCGACCTAGTCATTAGAAGTGACTTGCTCTAATCCAACTGAGCTACGGGGGCGAAAGCAGTGTAACAGCCGATACGGGGCTTAAAGCCTTGATTCTCGCCGCACAGCCCACCCAGGTTTGGCTATTGCGGGTAAATTCCGACGCAAATCGAACTCGGTTGTCGTCGAGTGAGCAGCTGCCAAGCAACAGCAGCGGGGTCAGAAAGAACGATAATTGGGCGAAGCTGGTTAGAACCTGCAAAAACTGTGGGATAATCGCTCGTCGAAACCGCTGCTATGAGGTAACATTACCGAGGTCTTGGTGGCCGTAGCTCAGTTGGTTAGAGCGCCAGGTTGTGATCCTGGATGTCGGGGGTTCGAATCCCCTCGGTCACCCAAAATCGACTGGTGCTCTATTGTTGGTTACAACTAGGTCACCATCGGTGCCGCAAAGCACCACGGTAAAAGCAAAGAAACGAAATAGAATACAACTGCATTCCACGAACTAGCGCCTCTAGCTCAATTGGCAGAGCATCGGACTCTTAATCCGCAGGTTCCGGGTTCAAGTCCCGGGGGGCGTACGCAACTCGAAACGCTAAAGGTCGTTGATCCGTTGGATCGGCGGCCTTTTCCGTTTGACACCGGTCGGTGCCGACTCGATCCGTTATTTCAACCTGCGCAGGATCGGGCCACGAAGCCGCCGGACCAGCGGGACGCGACCCATCGTGCATACGTGGGTTACCTGGACGATCCCGGCAAAATTATCCAGCTGTCGACGAAAGTCTTAACGCCTACATATCACAGCGGTTAGTGTTGACTAGTTATGGCCAGCTCTTCCCTAAACCGCCTTCTTAACGAAGTCCGGGCGTGTACCACGTGTATGCAAGAGCTTGACCACGAGCCAAGACCTATTATTCAAGTCGGCAAATCAGCTCGGATAGTGCTCATCGGTCAGGCTCCGGGGCGACGGGTTCACGAGTCAGGGATCGCTTGGAACGACCCCAGTGGTGAAACACTCAGAACATGGCTGGGCATCGACGACGACCAGTTCTACGATCCAGACATTGTGGCCATACTCCCAATGGGTTTTTGCTACCCCGGCTCAGCCCGATCGGGTGACAAGCCGCCGCGACCCGAATGCGCACCGCTCTGGCATGACAAACTCCTCGGCCACCTTCCTGAGGATCGGCTCGACATAATCATCGGAACATACGCGCAGAAAAGATACGTCCCGAATCGGAAGCCAACGCTGACCGAAACGGTCGCTAGCTGGCGGGAGTATCTACCCACCCAAGTAGTACTTCCGCACCCCTCTCCGCGGAACCGCCATTGGCTCAAGAAAAACAAATGGTTCGAAGAATACACCATCCCAGATATTCAAACCCGGGTAGCTGAAGTCCTAGGTTAGATACGAGATACCGGATCTCAGGCTAAACGGCTTGCAATTGGAGATTCATCCAACCTTCAAACATTTTCTCGACTCGACCCAGTCCGCTCCAGTCGGGCCACCAAGGCCGTCGGACGACCACGAAGTTTGTCGATTATGTGACGTGGACCTTTCACAAAGTCCCCGGGGATGTACAATTTGGTCCTTATGGCGGGAACAAACGGCGATCCTTATCCAGCTGATTCGACCGATGAACCTGGGCCACCCGGCTCCGGCGAGTTGTTCGAACCTTTCGACGAGTATCAACGGTACGAAGAACCGGCGCGTGATCGAGGGTGGTCGGTGGTCGATGTGACACCGGCTTACAACCAGGGCGGAGACGGACGCGGTGCCGCACCCGGCATAACCCCTCCTCCAATCCCGGCCGCCGAACGGCGTCCAGTGCCAGGCCAAAACAATAGCCGAGGCAATACTGGCCTTATCGCAGCAATTGCAGTTGTGGCCCTAATCGCCGTCCTGGGAGCGCTACTTCTATCGTGGATAGCTTTCTCACGGTCAGGCGATAGCAACACAACACAGATAGCTGCCAACGGTGTTGCTGGCGAGCAAAACGAAACCACAAACCAGATTCAACAAACAATGCAGAGTCTAGGACTCGGTGGAGTTCAGGTCGAGCAGCGCGAAGACACCATCTTCTTGAGCGGTACTGTTGCCACCGAGGACGAGCGTCGAATCGCAACATCAGCAGCGTCGTCACTGGTGGGCGACTTGTCGCTCAACACCACCCAGCTTGCCGTTGCTGGAGCGGTCGATAGCACTGTTTCGACCGATTCAACCACACCGGCCGGCACCGTTGCCGATAGCGCACCTCAAGATAACCCACTTCAGTCTGAGCTAAATCGCATTATCGCATCTAGACCAATCATCTTCGATACAGCCCAATCGTCGCTTACTGACAAGCATCAGGACATCCTCGGCTCAGTCGCCCAGAGCATTCTCAAATACGACGGCACTGCCGTAAATATTGTCGGTTTGGCCGACACTGATGGCTCAACCGAATCGAATCGAGAGATTAGCCTTCGACGGGCTGAAAATGTACGAGATGCTCTGGTTGCACTCGGCGTAAACCGTGACCAGCTCACAGTCGAAGCCAGAGGCGAGACAGGAGCAAGCGGTTCCAAGGAGCTCGGTGCTCTTGAACGTCGAGTTGAATTTGAGGCGGGCCCAGTTCCTGGCGCATCAGTAGCTGGCGGCGGTTCGGGCGAGACTCTTCGGGTTGGCGTCGTCGCCCCTAGCGCCCGCAACGATTTTGCCTTCACCCAAAGTATGGTCGATGCGCTGAATGTGATTACCGCAGAGCGAGGCAATGTTGAAGTTGACATTACCGACAACACATTCGTTCCTGAAGACGGTGTAGCCGCCATCAACAACTACGCCAGCAGCGGCTATGACCTTATTATTGTTCACTCAACCCAATATCAGTCCGTCATTGAAGAAGTAGCCAAACAATATCCAGATGTCGCTTTTGCTTGGGGTACGAGTACCGAGACGTTCGGACTTAGCAATCTCTACGCCTACTCAACCGCATCACAAGAAGGCGGCTACGTGTTGGGAGCGGTGGCTGGAAGCATCAGCGAATCCGGCACAGTCGGAGTGATCGGTCCGCTTCCAGTCGGTGACGGCGCTAAGTACGTTAACGGGTTCAAGCTAGGAGCTCAGACCGAAGCGAACGCCGAGGCTCTAGTCGAGTTCACTGACTCGTTCCACGAGGTAGACCTTGCTCGCAAGGCAGCGGAAAATCACATTGCTGCTGGCGCTGACGTATTGAGCGGTACCTCCGAGAGCTTCGTTGGCGCTGTTGATGCCGCAGAAACCGCCGGTGGGGTTTCGTGGTTCGGTAACCAATCAAATCAGAGTTCTGTCAGCCCAGACATCGTGGTCGCCTCACAGGTTTATCACTGGGAAGTCGTTCTTCGACCGATTGTGGCCGACATCGACCAGGGCAATCTGAACGGTCGTTCTCTTCCATTGACGCTGGCCAACAATGGTCTGACCGTCGAGTTCAATCCAAGCTATACAGGCGTATCTGACGAAGTTAGGGCCAAGGCCGACGAAATCGCCAACCAGATTCGCTCTGGTCAGATTACGGTCCCAACCTCGTAGCTCTTCTCTATCCAATCGAATATGACCTTCAAAGGGCACCGGCTTCTGCTGGTGCCCTTTTGAGATTCCTTGGACGCAATTGCGACCACACCAGCTATCGATTACACCCTTCAGCGTGAGTACCCAAACTGAGCGAAAACCCGTACTATGGGTGTTATGAGCGATGGTAAACCGGCCTTAACCGAAGATGAGAAAAAGCAACGGGCAATTCTGATCGGGAAACGAATCCAGGACCACTTCAACAAGTTCGTGGCCAGTGATGCCAAGTGCAGCGTTTGCGGCGAGAAAACCTGGCGACCGATCAATGACGGACCGGAGAACGGATTCGCCCTATTCGGCGAAGAGGTCTTCGGCCAACGGTACATGCCGCTAGTCGGCGTTCGGTGCGCTACCTGCGACCAGGTGCTTCTGTTCTCAGCCGTGCGTATTCTGGGCGGCGAGCCAAGCTAGTCCCAATTCATGGGTACATCAACGTCAACGCTCTCTAGTCAGAGTTCAGAGCCAACGTACTACAACCCAATTGAGTGACCGATAACAAACTGCTCCCGCTGAAAACCGATGCCTTGTCGGTCCGCAACGTGTGTGTTGACAATGGGCTGATTAGCTGGCTGCTTCTCGGTTAGTGTCAGCTAGTTCGTTTCGACGCCGAGCGTGCGAACAGTTACGCTGCAAATGGCGTAACCCGTCTAAACGGCAAGGAGAATTGGTGAGCAACCGCGTAGCGCTAGTGACCGGTGGAGGTCGTGGTATCGGCCGAGGAATTGCTCTCGGACTAGCCCAAGACGGTATGAGTATTGCTCTGACCTACCGCAAAGACGTCGCAGCGGCACAAGAAACCGTTGAGGCGATCGAATCGCTTGGTCAGAGCGCGGTGGCGTTGCAAGGAGATGTATCCGACCACGAGGACAACCATAGAAACGTGGCAGAAGTCCTCGAACACTTCGGCCAATTTCATGTGTTAGTCAGCAACGGTGGTATCGCCAGCCGAGGTAAATCAGTCGTCGATACCGAGCCAGACGAGCTACAGCGGGTCATGGCGACCCACGCTCTTGGGCCCCACAATCTGTTTGGGCAGGCAGTCCCCCACTTGCGAATCCATCAGAGGTCCGATGTTGTCGTAATCTCATCGGTCGCCACGCTAAACCATGGAGCAAACGGTGGCCCGTACAACATGGGTAAAGCAGCGCTTGAAGCGCTCGCTTTGACCCTGGCGAAAGAGGAACGGCCACACGGCGTTCGAGTGAACATCGTTGCCCCCGGTCTTGTTGAAACAGATATGGGGAAACGGCTTGTAAAAGGGGCAGCCGGAATTGACGACATTTCCTCTCTAAACGAACATATGCCGTTCGGGCGAGTTTGTCAGCCAGAAGACATCGCCCATGCAGTCCGCTACTTTGTCTCCGACCACAGCAGCTACATTACTGGAGAGAAGCTAAACGTTCATGGGGGCGGACAAGCCTGGCGATAGCAACGTGCGCCCACCTAGCCGAGCCCGGGGGACGCGCCGCCAATAACGGTAACTAACTTCGGTCGATTAGGAACGCCCCAAGCAGAGCCTCATGTGCACCCTTGTCGACCAATCAAGCCCAGCTGCGACCTGGGCAGCTGTCGTCTCCACCATTTGAGCAGTCCACTGGTCAGCCGCAACCACTTGAAATCCTAGCTGCTGGTACCACGGTTGATTCCAAGCGACATCAGTTTGGGTGTCCAGGACCAGCGATTCAAACCCTCGCTGTTCCGCCTCGTTAATCACGAACTCCATCAGAGCGGTCCCTAAGCCTCGCTGCTGGTAGTCGGGATGAACTGAGATCTGCTCAACGTGTAACCTCACCCCTTCAACCTCGGCGCCGACCCAACCGCAGATTCGGTTCGCCACCTCGACCACATAGAGAGATTCTTGAGCTAGCGATCGTAAAGCAACCTCGGTGGAAATGGTGTGATCGCCAGCTAGCTCTGGATGGCCGACACGCAAAAACTGAGGCCCACCAGCTCGCTCAATTTCTTGGAGTATTGGGATCTCGTCTGGCTTGGCTAGCCGAATCCGGTGAATTTCGTCCTCGATAACAACCAGCTTATCGACCACCGATCACCCGATGACCGCGAACCCGATCCCTTTTTAGCTACAGACGAACAAAATCAGCACCGATTAAAAGTCCGGTAGACTAGTGAAAACGACCTATCAACGAAGTTCGGCGGATACATCGAGCGGCACACGCGGGAGTGCATCGCAGATAGGGAACAAAACGTAGCAGCACGCGAGTTGTAGCAAAGGAATTGGGTGCGTCGGTTCAATGAACAGGCTCAGAATCATGACATTGAATGCTGGTTCGCTGTTCGAGCCGGACTGGGACATTCGGAGTCTCGAGATTGTGGCTTGGCTGAATACGGTCAAACCCGACATCGTTTGCTTGCAAGAGGTCTATCACAAGCCAGACGAAGACCACGCAGCCGTTTGGGTAGCCAAACTGGCTGAAGCAGAATGGTACGTTGCCTTTGGTGGCGATCGGATCAGTGTTCCGGCTGCGGTGAGCGGGTCGCAATTCGGGTCAGCTGTTCTGTCCCGGTGGCCGATCAACGGTCATTCGTATCACCCGCTACCGACAATGGACAAGACAGAGTCAGACTCCACGAGTCAAATGCCGTGGGGGCTGTTTCATGTACGCTCGGCCGGACTAGACATTTTCTCCACTCACCTTGTTGCCGCTCCGTCCAAAGGACGAATCAGACAACGACAGGTTATGGAGATCGACAACATAATTCAAAAGTCGTGTCCACCCAACGACGAGCTACAGACTGACGGCCGACCAGTTGGAATGCCTCCAATCTTGTGTGGCGACTTTAACGCCGAGCCCGAGAGCGACGAGATCAGGTTTCTACGCGGATTTACCACACTTGAAAACCAATCAACGTTCTATCAAGACGCCTGGGCTGCTGCCGGCGACGGAAGCCCCGGTTTCACTCAGGATTGGCGAAGTAACCCGATGGCCGCAGACTTGAACGTCCATCGCAAACGGATCGACTACATTTTCGTTGGGGACCCTTTCCGGAGAGCCGGAAGTGCGGGTCGAATTCTTTCGGCATCAATTGTTTGTGATAAGCCGCTCGTTGCCCTGCATCCCAGCGACCACCGCGGGGTCGTAGCTGAGGTCGAATGGCCGACTCGACCACCCGCTCGCCAACAAGGCAACTAACGTCGAGGTGCCCGACGAGGCCACCCACACCTGACCTGCACTTTCGGCGAGTAATGAACTACCGGAGCCCCCTCCGGCGCCGGTAACCCGCACGCGGCGACCAGGTGGTCATCGCATTGCAAGACCGTGGCATGGTAGAGCGGCCAAGGCTCATGGTGCATCGTCGCGTAGGAGATGAGCGAAGACACCGCTCCGTACAACGCCCACCTGGAGGTAAGGAAGTTTTCTAGATCGCCAACCTCATCCGGTTCGAAGCTCGCCCCTACTGAAAGCTCGACCGTAGACGTTGCCGGTACTGGACCGGGCCATCGACGAGCGGAAACATATTTGATGCTGTTCACACTGGTGTCGGTTTCGATAGTCATATCGGACCAGAAGTACGGGACCTGATAGGTGGTGCGAGCAGTAACCACCGCTGGCAACGATGACGCCTCTAACGAAAAGAACCAAACGCCGGGCTTGCCAGATTTTCCTCGCACGTAGGTACGGACGTTAGTTTCGGGAAAGTTGAGCCACCGCTTCCCAAAAGGAACCCCAGCCAGCGCAATATCCATTCGGAACGGAACAAGACCAACCCAAGCTGAGCCGTCGAACGTCTCAACTGTTAGGCCTTTCGGAAGAAGTCTCTGCACAGCAGACGCCGGATACCGCCAATGGAGGAATGAAAGCTGCTCCCATGTCATCGTCATCGGTGGCCGCTTTATGGTATGAGGACAAACAGCCGGATAGAGATCAGCCTCGAAATGCTCAGGGCTATTGGGGTTGTAAGCAAGAGGAAGATCACCAGCTGTGGTCATACCAACGAAAATAGTCCCGTAGTGGCGACAGCGAAGAACCGTAGGTAGTCAAGCCCTGAGGTACCGAGGCGCGGACCCGTCTTCGGTAAAGGATGCGACAGCAGTAGAATCGAAGAGATTGACGACCGGGACACAAAGTATGGCTACTGATATCGAACAAGTGCTGAAAAGCCATGGAGCTCGTTCGACGGCGCCCAGAAGACTCGTTTGGACCGTATTGTCCTCAACGGACGAACACCTTACGGTCGAACAAATCACCGCTCGCGTCCACAACAGCGATTCATCAATCAACGGAGCCTCCGTTTATCGGGCGCTCAGTCTATTCAACCAACTAGGGCTTGTCCGAGAGTCGAAGCTTGGGGTCGACGCAACCAGTCATTGGGAGCTAGCGCATCCTGATGAGCACTTCCATCTAGTATGCGTCCAATGCGGACAGGTCGATCATCACGTTGGCCCAACCGTGGAGGCCATCGTTGATCATTTACGAGCAGACCACGGCTTCGAACCTCACAACGTTGAACTGACCGTAAGGGGCACCTGCGCTAGGTGCTCCTAGCCAATTCGCTGCGCTTGAGCCTCTCAGCCAACCAGGAGCTGCGTCTCGTAGATCGAGGTCAGCCATGCCATACTTACTGTAATGGCTTCTAAACAGTGGTGCTGCCCCCCGCTCCTAACTGGTGCGGTCGAGGAGGCGGAAGCGGACGAGCTCGCTCAAATTTTCAAAGCTCTCGGCGATCCGGTACGGGTCAAGCTGGTCAACATTGTTGCCAATGCTGACGAGGCTTGCGCCTGCGATTTTCCAGAGGCCTTAGGAAAATCACAACCAACAATAAGCCATCATCTTTCCATACTAGTAAAGGCCGGAATTCTAGAGCGAGAACAAAGAGGCAAATGGGCATGGTTTCGGATCAACCAACCGAGGCTTGAGTCCATATGCGCCGTACTCGGACCAATCGCCCCTTAAGTTGCTGGCAATCTGAGCTGCTAACTACTGGTCGATTCCGAGCTAGCGATAACTCCATCGGCCCGAAGCTTCGCTACTTGATCGGCGTTGACCCCAAGCTCGCTCAACACGCTGTCAGTATGCTCGCCCAGTCCGGGAGCATTACCTCTCGGACCGATATCGGCGCCCTGGATTCGAATCGGAATAGCCAAGGTTTCGAACTTGCCGTTTCCTTCTGGGTGATCTAGTTCAATAAATGAACCAGCGGCCCGCACCTGAGGGTCATCAACGACCTCTGGCAGCGATTGGATTGGACCCCAGATCAGGCCAGCATCTTCAAATACGGTGCCCCACTCTTTCGCCGTCTTGGTCTTCATTATCTCGTCGATTCGATCGACTAACTCGGGCATCAGATCGAACCGCTTTTTCGGTGTGTCGTAGCGCTCATCTTGGGCTAGCTCAGGATGGTCAACCGCTTCACAAAACTTGGGCCACCACCGTGCCTCGGGCATTAGCAGAATCACCCACCGACCGTCGCTGCAGGGATAGCGGTTAGCGAGAGCGTTTATCTGATGCCGGCGATCCCGAACAGTAGGTTTGCGACGGTCGATCAATGCTGGCGCGACATCGCTGGCTAATGTCCAAAGCGCTGTTCCCATCAGAGAGACGTCCACTTCCTGGAAACCTTGTCCGCGCTCGACCAGGCGCAAAGCAGTCAAAATTGCAGCGACCATAGCAAGCCCTGTTGTGTGGTCACCTTGAGCGGTTGGCGCGCGAGGGGGCGCTGTATCGGGATCGGTGATCGAATCGGTTATCGCGGTTCGGCCGAAGAAGGCCGTAACGTCGTAGCCAGGTCTGGTCGCTTCCGGACCAGACACGCCGTAGCCGGTGAGCGTGGCGTGGACCAACTCTCCGTTTACCGATTTCAACCTTTCGGCGTCAAGACCGTATCGAACCTGCCGGTGAATTAGCAGGTTGGTCAAGAAAATGTCGGCCTGGCCGATCAGGCTACAAACCAGATCAGCGCCCTCATCAGTATCAATGGCAATAGCGACTGATTGCTTACCTCGGTTGTCAACGAAAAACCCAGCGTCGAGAGTCGCTTCTCCCTCTGGGACCTTGGGCTGTCGAGCGAGACCTCGCACGGGATCCCCACGAAGCGGTTCAACCTTGATCACCTCCGCTCCTAGATCGGAGAGAATGGCCCCAGCGCTCGGCGCCGCCATCCAGCTCGTTAGTTCGACTACTTTTATTCCGGCCAGAGGTTGCACTCCTCAAGTATGCCACCTAGCCAAGCGAGATTCGAAATTGGGATCGGTTCCGAACGTCCCCCGGTTTTGGAGCGGCTAACGACCAGCACTCTCATCGGTTCTGGCCTCGAACCTAGGAAGTGTCACAGCAGCCGCACGTAGCTGTATCAACCCACCATCACCCCATTCGGGCCACCGTAATGTCCGGCGGCATCCGATGGAAGAAACAGAACCGGATCGGCGACCGCCTTCGGGCCTTCCTCACCGTTTCGGCGCCACCTGATCAGCTGCGCTATCCGGCGCTACTTGCAACCAGCATTTGCACCCGTTGCTTGATTGACGCTCGTTGCTCCATGATCCCGTCAGCTTCACCGCCAGCCTCACTCATCGCCTTCTTCGCTCGCCGTCGACCACGCGACCGGCGAACCTGAGAAGAATGCATGGCAGCTAGGTAGCCCAAGGCAGGCATTATCCCGAATACGGCAAGACCGGCCCAAAGGTTCGCCATCAACCCTGCGACCGCCGCCCATATGAGCCACCAGATGGGAAACAGTACGATTCCCCCGATTAGCTTGGCGGTAGCTTGAGCGTTTAGATCTTGAGACGAGGCAAGCCTGCCGATCAGATCGAATGGAGGACGGTGGATTATCCGTCCTAAAAAGGCCGTTGCTCCTAGTAGTCCCCCGGTAACGAATCGAGAGATTCTCCAATAGTCGCGCTTCGCCTTCGATGCTGCGGCAAAGCCATGGCTGGTAGCGCCAATCAGCCGAAGGTCTCGATCATGGTTGGTGACATCGTCGATTAGCTCCTGAGCTCCGCTGTCACCCCGTTCGATTGCATCTTGCAGTTGATCGGCTAGCAACGTCACCTCAACAACCTCGTCGGCGTCGCTGGCAGCGATATCAGCGGCAACCATGCAGACTCGTCGAGTCTCCCAATCCTCCCACGTTGGGGCTACCTCACTGAGACAATCCGCTATCTGAGAGGTCATGGCCAGAACCCGATTTCGGTCTGGTGCGCCGCCACCCGCCTGAGCGCTATCAGGGCTGACCACGATTGGCTCACCAACCCGCAATACCGCAGCCGACCGGAACCGTTCGCGCTGGTCGTATACCATTCCGACCGGAACCACGGTGACATCAGCTGAGCTAGCATTGGCGGCTCCCAGGGCGATACGGGCTGCTCCGGTTCGAAGATCTGCCAATCCAGGAAGATCGTGAGAAATTCCCTCTGCAAACAGGCCGATCACCCCACCGTCTCGCAGTACGTCATTGCATGACTCGAACATCTGAGCGTTATCGCCACCACCGTCTTGGCGGCGATGCACCGGGATTGGATTGCCGAGGATGATAATGGGACGCAACCAGAAGTACTGAGCAGACCAGAGCGTCGACTTAGCCAAGAAACGTGGAGATCGAGGCATTCCAGCGAGCAACAGCATCGGATCGATCAAGCTCGAATGATGGTTCGACACCATAACGACCGGCCCGTTGGTTGGTATCTGTTCTGCTCCCTCGACCTCAAGATCGGTGAAAAAGAGATGAGCGAGAAACTTCGAAACAGCTGTTCGTGCAGTCACTGACATAGATACTAGATTGCCCTGAGATCAGATCGGCAACTACTGGGTCTAGCCCCTAAAGCGCAATGGGTTGAACCCCGGGAATAGCCGAGTAATGCGCTTTGTTACTAGCTTCCGAGGGCGATCAAAGAAACGCCACCGATTGAACCGGCAATCCCCAAAACCTGCCACCACCGAATCTTGTCGCCATCGAAAACGGTTGCGATCAGTACAGCCACTGCTGGGAACATCGAGCCGGCCACCGCAACCAAACCCAGATCTCCACCCCTTTGGACTCCAAGGACGAGGCAGGTGATACCGGCGGTGCCAGCCAACCCGCTCAACATCCCGAGATGGCGAATATTTGACGGCAACAGCACCGGGACCCGTTGCTTTGCCGCCAAACCGGCCATGGTGGCAAACCCGATGACTCGTTGGCCAGCAACTGACCAGGCACCGCTTTCGCTGGGGGTACCAGCGATGCAGATAATGCCTAGGCCGAGCAAAATCCCGGCTCCGATTCCGAGTACTAGGCCGTAGGGGTTTATGGCTGACCTCCACGACCTCCGATGGTCGCTTGTATCGATCTCCCCATCGGCTGGGTCTTGGGTCGAGTCGCCGTCGCCGTTGGTTTCACCAATGTCAATCCAGTCCTCGACGCTCAAGCCGATTTCGGGAGCTTCTACATCGGCTCTGACCTCAGCGGTGATGGTGCTAAGGCCAAGAAAAACGATGGCTACGCCGCAGCCGATCATGGCAGTGCCCGACGGTTGAGCCCCTTGGATTAGGTCCCATACGAACGGCACAATTGCTGCACATACTGCGGCTGGTGGAGCGACTACGGCGGCGGAAAACTTGGCCATCCCTCGATACAGGGTGGCCAGACCGATAGACACGAAAATGCCCGAGATTGCTCCATAAACAAGAGCTTCGACTAGCGGCGTACTGCCAACAAAAACGCTCAGGCCGATCGCAACTACCGAGCCGCTCAGCATCGCAGTGCTGACATGGCTAACCGTGTTGGCCCGCCGAGCTCCGGCTCTTCCTAGAGCGTCTGATATTCCAATCAACAAGGAGGCTGCCACGCCAAGAAGAATCGGCACCCACCTAACGCTATAGGGTCTCGTTCCAAAGAACGGGTCAAACCGGAACCAACTTCATGACGGTTTTAGCTTCGTTGCCACTAACGAGATTGCTACTCGCAGAAGACGGTACAAACAGACGCCGATTAGGCCCCGTAGCCATGCCCTTAGACACCTAAGGGTCTAATCAGGGGTCTTCCTGATTTCGGAGTGGGTGTCCAGGCGTCACAATAGTAGTTATGGAAACCACAACAGATACCAACTCACAAGGACGCACAGGACCAACGGATGCGGAGCAGCCAACCGAGCACGGCGCTGCTAACGACCAGATCGCACCACCGCCACCGGTTCCTCAGCCTCGGCGGCTACAACGGAGCTCGGACGGACCTCTTGGTGGAGTTGCTGGTGGCATCGCCACCTATTTCGACATCGATCCAACTCTGGTTCGAGTCGGCCTAGTCGCGGGGACGCTAATGTACGGCGGCGGGTTCCTGGTCTACCTTGCTGCGTGGCTGATCATTCCGCCAGCACCAAGTCAGATGTTACCACCACCCCCAATGGCGTATAGCTAGCAATAAGCAGCCCAAGTCGATTGCGTCGACTTGGGCTATTGCTGAATTTCTGTAGCCACGGCCGCTGTTTCGTGTTCGACACCGGGTGTTGAATCCACTGCCCAGCGATACCCCAGAACTAGTATCGCAGCGGTCAAGATCATAACTCCAACATGAACAGCGAGGGGTAACCCAAACCCTCCAGATGAGTCGGACAGAAACCCAGTCAAGATCGGACCAGCGACACCCCCGACTTGAGCTACGGCCAGATAGAGACCAGTGGCCGCAGCGATCCGGCTCGGCCCCACTGAACGATGATCCATCAGGATCATCAACAAAATTGGCATCAAAACGGATCGAGCTCCGCCGCCAGTTAGCAGCGCCGGGGCAAGTACCACCGGATTAGTCGACACAAGACAGACGGCGGCGAGTGCCCCTCCGAACAGAACGGCGATCATTAGGAATAGTCGTCGCTCCGGAGTAGCCGCCCTTGGAAGAACAAACGTTCCAACTAAGCTACCGATCATGCCGAAGGCGGCCCAATATCCCGCTTGGCCTTGAGACCATCCAGAGGCCACCAAAATGCCGACGAGCCATTGTCCAATTCCGTGGACGACAACGAAGTTGAGCACAGCCAGAAGCAGGACGAAGCGAACAATTGGCTGCGCCGCTAGCGCCCTATAGTCTCGCAAATTCAGACCATCGCCTGGTCTGATCTGGTGGTCAAGTGAGTGTGAAACTAACCCCCAAATGAGCAGGGCAACGACTGCCGAACCACTAAGAACAAGCGTTATCGTCCGCCAACTGTCGTCAACGAGCGGACCAATGACATTGGCGGGCAGAACCAACCCAAGGCCTGCGCCTACTACTGGCGCGGTGGCGTAGGTCCCAACTGCTCTCCGACGGTCCTTCTCATTGAACAGAGCGGCTGCCACCTTTGGAGCAGCAATTGAAGTTATCGGAGCTCCAACACCGAACAGGGCGACCGCGGCGAACAACGACCAGAAGCTACCAGCAGCCGATCGGGCGAGGCCCGACAACAACATCAGTACGATCGAAGCCATAACGGCGCGGCGGACGCCTAAGCGATCGACAATACGCCCGGCCGGGATCGATGTGCCAATAAAGATAAACTGCCAGGCGCCCAACACCATCCCCATCTGAGCATCAGTTATGTCCAGGTCAGCTCGGATGCTCGGGACTAGCGCTCCGCTAGAAGCTACTAAAACACCGAACGCACAATAGGCCGACCATACGCCAGCCAAAACTGCCCATCGGTTCGAAGGCACTACCTAGCCACAGCGCGGGTGTAGTCAAATTTCAGCACAAGGCTTCAGCACCTGCTCAGCTAACTCTGCTGCGGCTTCTTCGGCCGACCCGTCCATAAGCATAAAGGCGGGCACCACAGCTCGTGACACTCCAATCGCGGCCAGCTCTTGTGCGGCGCCAACGGGGTCGTCGCCGAAGAGCCCGGGATGACCAGAAGTGATCTCGATCGCCGTTGGATCCCGGTCAGCGTCCGCTGCTTCTTGGCGGGCAATATCGATCAGTTCTTTAGTTTCTTCCATTGTCGGCCTGCTAGGAAAAAATCCGTTGCCAAGCCGACCAGCTCGTCGAGCTGCAGGCTTCGAATGCCCTCCGACCACGATCGGTACGTTGCCATTCTTCGGCTTCGGATTGGAAGCAACGTTATCGAACTTGGCGAACTCGCCATCGTAGGTTGCGTTGTCCGACGCCCACAGAGCCCGCATCGCCTCGATGTAGTCGTCGGTTCGACGACCGCGATTCTCGAACGGAACGCCGAGCGATTCAAACTCCTCTTTCAACCAGCCGACGCCAATTCCCAAATCGAAACGACCATCGGATAAGGAGTCAAGTGTGGCTGCGCTCTTGGCCATCACCAGTGGATTACGTTGGGGCAAAATGAGAATTCCGGTTGCTAGCCGAATGGTTGATGTGTGAGCAGCCGCAAAACTCAGCCAGATCAACGGGTCCGGAATCGGAGAACTGGGAACTCCTGGCATCTTGCCTGTTGGAGAATACGGGTACTTTGACGAGTAGGCATCAGGCCAAATGACGTGTTCGACGGTCCAGAGAGACTCGAAGCCAACTTTTTCAGCCGTTTGAGCGATCGAGATAACGCCGTCGGCGCTAGCGAACGGTCCAGTGTTAGCAAACATCAAGCCAAATTTCATTGTGATCTCCCACTTCGTTTCAAGGCGCCAGGGTTCACAGTAACAACAGCTGATTCTGATCGGTCACAATCGGTGCCGAACTCGGCCGATTGAAGGCCACGCTGGCCATGGATTCAATTGGCTGCGTCCCAGTATTGGCTTAGTGCGCAGTTCCGTTCCACAGGGAGGCTACCGTCATCGAATCATCGGTCAAGACCAGATCAGTACGATCTGGGTCCTTGGGCCAGGCAATCGAAAGCTGTTCATGGGTGATGAAACGGCTGGAGGTTGACAATTGTTCGAGCGTTGGAATCAACAACTTGGCAGTTACATCGGGCGGCAAGAACGCGAAAGCGATATCGACACCCATAAAGGACATGACGCTGGCGTCGCCATGGACGATCTCAATCTGGTCAGCGAACCCGGCGGCAGCGACGTTCGATCGGGCTTCGGCTACGAGCCGCTCGTTCTGTTCTACTCCCAAACCTCGACAACCGAATCGGCCTGCCGCTTCAATAAGCACTCGGCCATCGCCACAGCCAATATCAGCTATCAGCTCGCCGCTTTTCGCCCCAGCGAATCTCAACAGCGGCTCAATCATCGACACTGGGGTTCCGAGGAAGATCCCCAGGTCTGCTGGTTTTTCTCGGCTGGCTCGAAGCCGATCTACTGGGATCTTCTGAGCCGATTGTCGAACAGACCGAACTCTACCCTTGATCATTGCGCTCGGACCGCTCTTGTTCGAGTTCTGTTGATCCCATTGAAGGGTAATTCTGGTGGTTGAGTCATCGGAGCGGACGAAGTCGGTCTTGGACGGATCAGCGCCGGCCGCTACCTGTGGCTGGTAGCCGAGTTTGGCCATCGCTTTGGTCGCCACTTCGGGGTCATCATCAATGGCGATTCCCGAAATAACGACCGTTACCCAGTTCAGTTGCAGCCTTCGAGGTATAGGCGAAAGGTCAGCCTCCAAACCGGCTTGCCGAAGAGCTGAGACTGCTTGGCCTCCCGCCGTTTCGACAGCATCCGAAATAGTTTCACAAATGGTTCCGACTCGAGCCACTAAGAGTTCTGCTTCGACGCTCAAATCAGATCGTTGCTCGAGCCGGGCGACGGCCCGTTGAACTTTCAACTGTCCAAGGTCAGCGATGAGTTGACGTTTGGCGGTTTCACGATCGACTCCCTGCTCCGCTTCCAATCGTGCGAGGGCTGAACCCTCTTCGTGGGCCACGGCAAGCCGGGTAGCCAACGTCTCTACGAAAGGATCAGCCAGCATAGAGATATGCCCACCCGGCACATCGATTAGGTCGAACGAGCCTGTTACTAGGCCATGCCAACCCATTTTGATTTCCATATGGTGATCGAACAGCGGATCTTCACTCGCCTTAAAGTTCACCATCCGACCCGAGAACGGTTCGAAGTCGTAATTCTCTTGAGCCTCGATATTACTTTCGATGAACTGGCGAATTTCGAGCAGGTGATCAACCGGAAGATTCAAACGTTGGCGTACGGCGAGCTTTGCCTTTTCGCTTTCACGCTGCCAAACAACCATCCGGCGATCTACTCGCCGCCGAACGTAGGCGACCCGATCGGTTCGAATCCGGTCAAGGTGAAAAGCGACTCGTTCGGACAGAGCCTTGGGCTGGTCCTCCATATTCGGACCGACGCCGTCGAACAAAGCCAGGATTCCAATTTGGCGTCCTCGGCGCAACAGCTGTTGCGCCAGCTCGTAGGCAACCACGCCACCGAGCGATACTGCGGCCAGGCTCACCGGACCAGTCGGTGCTATCTCATCAATTTCATCGGCGTACGCCTCAGCGATGGTGGCAACCGCCGTCGGGACCGACGTGTCAAGCCTCGTCGTAGGTTGACCCAATCCGTAGACCGGTTGATCGTCGCCCAAACATTCGGCAAGCGGACGGAAAAAGACCGAGTCGACCCCGAGCACGTGGACACC
Source organism: uncultured Acidimicrobiales bacterium (assembly GCA_937922805.1). GTDB lineage: Bacteria > Actinomycetota > Acidimicrobiia > Acidimicrobiales > SZUA-35 > JAHELU01. The sequence goes on from CALAJV010000003.1 coordinate 146,508, forward strand.
GAAAATGGGAGGCTTTGAGCCGTTAGGTTGGATAGGCACTAGGAAAGTACGTTGCCGACCTGGCGACGACCTATCGGCTGACGGACCACCGACTGTTTCGACCGGAGCCGGTGCCGGTCGACCGGTCGATTGGAGGGCGGTCGCTAGTTGATTTGGCGTCGGCGATTCATACAAGACGCCAGCGCCGATCCGAGCGCCGTGCAGTTCCTCTAACTCAAACAGCAACTCCATGGCCAGCAAAGAGTGCCCGCCAAATTCGAAGAACGAATCGTTGGCATCAATGTTCGGATTCCGCAGAGACGTCCGGAACAGTTGCGTAATCTGATCAACCGTTACCTGTGATGTTGGCTCATCTTGGGTACGTTCATCGTGAAGGTGCTCACTCGCACCGGGTATCGCCGGGTCTGATTGTTGTTCAGAGAGATTGTTTTGCTGCGCTTCAGCCAAAGACGCTGGCGTTGAAAGGTCTGGAACGGCAAGAAGTTGTGCCGCTTGCCTATCGATCTTTCCGTTCGGGGTTCGAGGCAAACGTTCGTGTTGAACGAATACTGTTGGTCTAACTAACGGGGGTAAGGACTCGGCCGTAGCTTCCCGCAAGCGAGCAACATCGAAATCAGCTGACTCGACTGATTCGCAGTGGGCGACTAACCGTATGTTCTCATTTCTTCCCGAGCTTACTTGACCGTCTTGAGCGGCCCGACGAAGCTCCACCTCAAGCCCGCTGGTTGGATCTGCTTTCGTTGCCGCTGCGGCCATGGCGTCGCGAACGACTTCAGCAGGTAGTTCAGCGAGAAGCGTCGCTACCGGTCGACTGTCAGCTGCCACCACGACAGCGGCGGAAACACCAGAAACTTGACTAAGAACTTGTTCAATCTCTTCTGGTTCGATTCGAACGCCGTTAACCGACATTTGATTGTCGGTTCTTCCAAGGAAGAAAACTGTTTCATCAGCGATTACCGCAGCGTCACCGGTCCGAAAAAACGGTCCCCGAGTTCCGTGCTCAGCGAAGCGACTAGCGGTCTCCTCTGCCTGATTGATGTAGCCACCAGTAACACCCGCACCTCCGACAACCAGTTCACCGATAACTCCTGTTGGCGTTGGAACTCCGTTTGGAGCGACAACGGCTACCCAGGCCCCAGGAATGGGCGGGCCAATGGGTACCGGACTACCTGGCCGACAATGATGAGCGTTGGACCAAACGGTTGACTCTGTTGGACCGTACTCGTTGGTTAGTCGTGAGTTCTGAACCGACTCAGCGTGCAGTTCAACAAGGGTTGGAGGACATGGCTCACCGGCCACAATGATTTGGCTTGGCCAGTTAGCTGCTTCCGATTTCGTTGCGTTTCGCCGAGTCAGAATGGCCTGATAGAGCGTTGGAACCATCAGGGTGTGACTTACTCCAGACCCTACGAGAAGATCGATTAGTGCGTCGATATCGTGGGTTTGTTTTTCAGTCGGGAGGTGAATCGTGCCACCGTCAGCTAGCGTCCAAAAAAGCCCGACGATACTGGAATCAAACGCAGGTGAGGACACCATTAGAAAGCGATCAACTAGGCGTTCGCTCAGCGGAGGTCCGTTTTTGTCCGGTGCTTTGGAGGCCGAGACCAACGCTGCCCCATCGCGGTAAAACTGGAATCGGGCGTTGGTGCTTGCTGCTAGTTGCCCGTGGTTTACTGCCACTCCCTTTGGCTCACCGGTGGAGCCCGACGTGAAAATCACGTACGCCTCGGTCCCCTGGCTAAGGATCCAATCGTCGATCGTATCGCTCGGCCCTGCATTATCGGCGATGATTTCGTCAACGGTGATAGCTGTATCGACTATTGCTTCAAAGCCAGTCCCAACGATGCCGACTGAGGCCCCAGACTGCTCCACCAGAAGTTCGATTCGGGCCGATGGATATGACACATCGATCGGCACATATGAAGCTCCAGCCCGTTGGATGGCAAGAATCGCAACTACTAGTTCAACTGAGCGCGGTAGACAAACAACAACCCGATGGCCGGGCTCAACTCCGCGTTCACGAACCTGATCGGCCACCAATTTGGTTTTGTGGTCAAGTTCGGTCCACGTCAGTGAATCTTCACCGCAAACGACGGCTAACTCATCTGGCCGCTCGTTCATCCACCGTCGTATTCGATCGGCCACCAGGGTCTGATCGTGAAGATTTGGACCGTCGAGAACGCTTATTGAGCCAGACTCAGCTAGAGACCCGACTAGCGCTGTTGGGTCTTCTACTACCTGCGTCAGGGCTCGATCAACCGCGCCGAGAAGGTCGTCGGCAAGCGCAGGAGTCAGCACACCCGATGCGTATTCGATGCTGAGATCGATGTCGTTGTCACGAACACCAACAAAGAACGTTACATCTGAAACCGGATCTGCATTCCAAAGGACGTCTGGCTCCACACCAGCCCCTTCCAGCGTGACCGATGAAAGGCCTTCAAACGTAACCAGAACCGATGGTGGCAGGGTCGGACCGTCGTAGTCGGAATCGGAAGCGACCTCATCTCGGCGGTCGGCAATGATTTTCGCTAGCGGGTAAGTTCTATGCGCTAGAGCTCCCCCGATTGCGGCAGACGCCATGTCAGATAGCTCGGACAACGTCCGGCCGAGATCGCACGACAACCTAATCGGTAACGTATTCAAAAAGTAGCCGACCACGTCGTCGGCCAGGTGATGGTTTCTGGTGGATGTGATGACACCGAGCTCGATCTCATCACCGTCGCAGAACGGCCGGAGTGCAGCCACAACGGCGGTCAACGACAACGAGAAGCTACTTCTTGCTTCAACTGCTTCGAGTTCTTGCGGAGTTACCGAAAGTCGGCGGGTGGCAAAACCGGGCTCGGCTTCAGCCGATGGCGACTGACCAAAGGTTGCCAGCTTCGCGGCTTCCCCTCGCCCCCTACCTTGTTCCAGCCAGTAGGTCGCGTCGCTTTCGGTCAACGAACTGTCCTGCCAAGCTGACAGCCCATCATAGGTTGCGCCCTGTGCACGTAGCTGACCGGTGCAGTAGTAATCGTTTATCTGACTCCAAATGATTTCGAAGCTGTCGGCGTCGCCCGACACATGATGAAATGCGATTGCTACCGCTGTGGTTGGTTGCCCAACCGACACGCCAGTATCGGTTGATGGTTCAATCGCAGCAACTAGCGCCCTAACCAGTGGTCCCCGTTCAAGGTCAAAGGGCTCTCGACAGAACTCATCAGCCATTTGGTCAAACGCGGCACGAGTTACCGTAACCGGCTCGTCGGCTGACTGAGTTACATCAGTGACGGTATGCGCATTGTGTTTCAGGTCCACCCGGTGGAGGCCGTAGTTCCAACGAAGCGTTTCGTGGGATTCAAATACTCGCTCCATGGCAGAAACCAATCGAGCCGAGTCGGCGAGGCCGTCAACGAAGAACACTCGACAAGAGTTATACATCACCGCGTCACGGCGTCGAGCCTGATCGAACAAGATGGCTTTCTCATTGGACGCCAGCCGGGGAACCGTACCGGGCGTCCTTTCAAAGTCGGCGGGATCTAGATTCACGGCAGGTTCAACAATGGCGTCTTCGGAAATAGCGATGGCGTCAGCCAAATGACGCGGAGTGGTGTGAACAAAAGCGAGTTCCTCGCTCAGGTTCCGATTGAGCTTGTCGCTAACAGCAACAATCATCTCTAACGCGGCTAATGAATCGCCTCCGAGGGCGAAGAAATCATCATCGATCGAAATCGGCTCGATCCTCAAAATCTTCTCCCAAACCTCAATTACCACCGCCTGGTTGCTAGTAACCGGATCGACGTGGAGCGCTGAGCTGGAGCGATGAACTCGATCTGGAGCAGGAAGCGCTGACGTCTCAAGCTTGCCATTGGCTGACAGCGGAAGCTTCTCAACTTCGACAAATGCCGATGGAATGGCATGAGCGGGCAACACTGCAGCCAAGTAGCTTCGTAAGCTGGCGGGGCTCAACTCGTCGCCGCTTTCAACGTCGTTCGCAGGCTGGTAGTAGCCGGTCAATACCGACGCTGGGTTCGGTTTATAGCCGACCTCGTCGAGCATGCTGAGTATGCCTTCGAGCTCATCACGATCGTCGAGTTCATCAATGGCTTCTGCCCGTGTCTTGTGACCTAAACGCACATCCCAGGCGTACGGCACTGCGTAGTTGTGGTATCCCTGCTCAAGTAGGTGCGTGTGAATTCCTGCCGCGTTTATCAAGCAGTTAGTTGAACGCCCGGTATCGGCCGGACGAACCCACGGAGCCTGTTGGGTCAGGTACGAGAGCATCTCTTCGAGTTCAACGTCGAAATATCGGTAGAAGTCGATGTATTCGACCTGGTCGAAAATCTCTGGGCTATCGAATACCGAGGTGTCAAGTAACCGGTTGGGACCGTCGTCTACACCGTGGTAGAGGCGGCGCGCTTGAAGAACCGCACGGTCTATGGCGTCGGGATCGAATCGGTCTTCGGAGAACTGCTGTGGGATTAGGCGTGTCTCGAACAATTGACCTCTAGACAACCCGGTAACGATGAACGGAATGTTCAGTTCGGCCGCCCTCGTGGTCGCCAAGGTGTAGATGGTTTTGTAGCACCCATGACAGACATTCGAATATGTGGCTAAGGAGTCCCGAAAAATGTCATTCATCACTTCGCTGGTCGCGAACTCGTGATCGATGCCGAGGTCGGCGATCGAGCGACGAACGTTCGCCTTGGCCCCCTCAGAGATGAATCCATTGTCAAGGGTCAAGGCGTATGGCTTGAACCCTAACTCAACCAGCTGGTACAGGGCGTAGGTCGAATCTTTGCCCCCGCTAAGCAAGTGGAGACAGTCATAGTCGCCTCGAGGTTTTGCATCACCTGCCGTACCTAAAACTCGAGCTTGCAAGTCGTCGGGGTTCTTGAACCAGCTCGCCGTGATCGGTGCCACCCGCTCGTAGTCGTAGCACGTCTGGCATACTCCAACATCATCGAACAGCACACCGGGGACATTGTCGGGCAAGCCGCAACGAACACAGTGAGCCGACGGCATAACTTGCTGCGGCGACCATAGGCGGACGGCACTGCGTTCGATAAGCGGGTGGCTATCTAACACTTCTTCTACTTCGACTGGCTCTAGTCGAATGCCGCCAACCTTGATCTGTTCATCTCGGCGCCCCATATAGACCAAGCGCTCCGGGTCCATAAGCCGCACCAAGTCACCGGACCGATAAAATCGCTGGCCGTCAAGTTCAACAAACGGTGATTCCGGCTCGCCCGGACTGGTGTCGGACCCCAGGCTGGCGCTTGGGGCATCCGGGCTAGATAAGTAGCCCGCAGTCAAGCCGCTATGGGCGATCAGGAGTTCGCCAGTCACACCAGGCGGTACTCGATGGAGATACTGATCCACCACTCGAAGGTTGACTCCGGGTGCGGGCGAGCCGATCGGTACTTCTGATTCGGTCTTGAGAAGGTCGGGTTCGGCCTGGTAGATCATGCACCCAACTACAGCTTCTGTCGGCCCATATTCGTTGAAAACGGCCATATCCGGATTTAGTTCGAGCAGTTCGCGTCCGAGTCGGGCTCCAAAGGCTTCACCACCAACGACGAGTGTTTGCAACTGGTGCCGTGGCGCCAACAGCTTGATCAAAATTTCAAGGTGGGACGGAGTAGCTTTGCACCAAGAAATTTCATCGGTGGCAGCTATCTTGGCCAGGCCTTGCGGGCCGTTCGGCTCTATGACAACAAGGCGACCTAGGGCGAGCAAGGGAGCGAACAGAGATGTCAACGTTAGATCGAACGTCAGAGCGCTAAACAGCGGCGCCACGATCGGCTGCTTCGAGTCGAAATAGTTGTCGAGAGCGAAGTCGAGGTAACCGCTGAGTCCTTGATGGCTGATTGGCACTCCTTTCGGTTCACCGGTTGAGCCAGAGGTGAAGAGAAGGTACGCCTCTTGGTGCCCATCAACCGGCGTAGTATAAGGCTCTGGCTCGGTGTGAGTTCGGGCTTGCAGTACCGCTGCAACGGAAGACACAACGAGATCGCATCCAGCCCGCTCGATCAGCGACTGACGCCTCACCGGAGGTTGAGACGGATCGATGGGCACAAAAGAGCCCCCGGACGCCATGGCGGCGAAAATAGCGACCACGGCCTCGATCGAACGGTCTAGTTCTATCGCGACCCGACTCCCAGGACCCACTCCTTGACTTCGCATCCACGCCGCAACGGACAAAATCCACTGCCAGAGCTCCTGACCGCTCAGGACTCGGGTGTCATCCTCAATTACGACATACGTTTTGGTTGAAATCGCTACTTCTAACCGCTCGATCACCGACAGCTGACCCGGCTCTTGTGGCGGTCCGGTTTCCCACTTGCGCAAGATCTCAAGATCAGATGCTGAGCAAATACCAACAGAACCAACCGGAGCTTCAGGGTCGTCGATGATGCCGTGAAGAATCGCCATGAAATGATCAGCCGCTTCGCTGGCAGATCTACCCCGTGAAGCGGCGCTGTTTACATCAAAGACAAATTCGTAACCCGACTCTTCGGGCGAAGCTGGGTGGGCATAACTCGTCATCTGCACCCGGAGCAGGTGAGAAGCATCTATAGCTCCCGGGTGGTGCCACGTCGTTGTTACGTCGTGGCCGCAGAAACTCTGGAGCGCTGCTCTCGGGATCACGTTGACGATTGATTCGAAGTCGGCTTGGGGGCTAGTACCAGGACTAGCGTTCTGCAGGGTTTTAAGCACCGACCTGCCGACTCGTTTGTGTAGCGATCGGTAGGTATCGCCCGCTTCGATGATCACATCGACCGGAAAGACTTCCATCATCGGCCCGATAAGGGCCCGCGACGTGGGATTTTGACGGTTATGGACTGGAAGCCCAACCGATAGCCGAGCTTCGCCGCTTAGGCGGTGAAGATAGAGTGCTGTGCCGGTGACTAACAGCACCGACCATCCAAGGTCTTCGCTTAGCGCCCGATAGTCGGTAGTTAACCGTGATTGAAAGGCCTCGAGCAGTTCACCTTCAATCGGCAAAATGGCTCGATCTGCCTCAGGAGATTGGTCTTCGACCTTCGAGTAAAGCCGACCGATTTTTGACGCCGGAGAACGATCGTTCCAGTACGCTTGCGCCCGGCCGGTCGCCCCTGGGTTCGATGCGGAATCTTGTAGTAGCGAGCGATCAAGCTCTTTGACCCATTCGTAATAAGAGGCGCCGAGCGCCGCTCCGCTAGCAACCGGCTGATTGGCACCGCCACGATCTTCACTGCTGTCACCGGCTACCCAGGCTCCACCAGCGGCAGCGTAGATTTCAGCAGTCCGTTCGAATACCAGTGCCGACGAAGTTGCATCGGTAATTACATGATGGAGGTTCAGATACCACGAAACGGTTCCATCTTCGTGAGCAAGAACAACGCTGTCATAGCATCTAACTGATAGGTCGAGCGGTGCCAAAGCACGACTATTAGCCCACTCCTGCGCCGAAGCTCGACGTATGTCAAGTATCTCTGTGATCTGGGGTTCCGCGTCGGTAGTGACCGTTAGGACACCACCGCTCTCAACGATCCGGGTCCGTAGCACTGCGGTTTGGCTGACTAAAGAAGAGAAAGCGTCGCCGAGCACATGAGGGTCAATTGGGCCGGATATGAAAGAAAGCAGAGCCATGTTCTGAACCGGAGATCCTGGACTGCGCCGGTGAGATGCCAGAAGAGACCGTTGCATCGTCGATAGTTCGACGGTGCCTTTCTCGACATCGACAAATGGACCGGCACCTAAAACAACCGCAGTTTCTCCATCGGTTTCGAACTGCTTGCCTTCGTAGTTATCTGTCACCTAGTTCCCTCCGCTTACCACAGGTGAACCTGACTTCGCTTTCGTCTCGCATTACTGACCGCCATTGCAACTTTTTCGACCTCACTAAGCCAGCAGCGGCCCAGCCAAATGGGCCGAAGTATCTTGAAACGTCAAAGTGACTCTAAGTAGAGTATCGGCCAACCTTGTGGTGCTCTTACGCTAACTACGAACACATCTATATAAATGGATGCGTTTGACCGATAAGAAGTACGCGTAGTCGCATCATCGCAACAAGTTTCGGCCTCGGCGCCATGAAGTAGAGAGCAAATTGCATCCACCGGCTCATCCGAGGCGAAAGATATGGGGATGCGCTATATTACCCGAGTGCCTTGGCGAGGGAGGGCTATGACTTTTCAACACGGACAGACAAATCGCGAAGCTGGAGGGACCCCAGCTTCCTCATCTACCAAACGGGGGAAGAGACTCTGTTTCGCCCTTCTTTTGGTGACCATTTTGAGTTTGGTCTCATCATCAGTTGCGTCGGCCCATACCGGCGATCAAACCTATCTATACCTCGATGTCACCGAGACCGCAATCGGAGGCCGGATCGAGCTTCCGATAAGCGACATCGAAGCCATTTTCGACTTCACTATCGACGGCACCATCGACGAGCGGAATGCTACGTTGGAGGACAACCAAGACGATCTGCGCAGCTACGTCGCCGACCATGTTGATCTCGGGCAAGCGGGCGAATCGTGGCCAGTCACGTACGGCCAGCCAGTGATGTTCGAATCCGATGAAGAGGAAATCAGCGTCGACTACGTCGTCGTACCGTTCACGGTTGACATCGGCAACGCTGCCATCGATCGAGAGCTGGACGTCTCCCTCGATCCGTTCTTTGATGAAATCGACGACAGCAGCGCGCTGCTACTAATCGCCAACGACTGGAAAGCTGGAGTCATCGACAACGGCGATGTTGGGCTATCGGTTTTCGAAGCAGGCTCTCGAACTCAGACGATAAAGCTGGATGAGGCAAGCACCACGAAGAACCTGTTCTCAAGCATGAAGCTCGGCGTGAAACACATCCAGACTGGGCCTGACCATATTCTGTTTGTGCTAGTCCTGTTGCTTCCGTCGGTACTCGTGTTCCGCAGAACGTGGCTGCCAGCTGATGGATTCATGTCAGCGCTTTGGCGGGTACTAAAGATCGTGACGATGTTCACCATCGCCCACTCGATTACCTTTACCTTGGCTGGCATTGAGCTGTTACCGCTCCCCTCGCCTCGAGTTGTCGAATCAATTATCGCAGTTTCAATCGCCGCTGCGGCGTTGCACAACATCCGACCTATCGCTCCTAACAAAGAGTGGTTGATCTCGTTCGCCTTCGGATTGTTCCATGGAATGGGTTTCGCTTCGCTCGTTGATGGATTGCAAGTCGGGCGATCCACTCAGCTCGTTTCTCTACTCGGTCGCAACATCGGCATCGAACTAGGTCAGGCCTTTGTTGTCCTCGTTCTGTTCCCCGGCTTATTCATGCTCCGACGAACCCGCTTCTACCGACCATTCTTTATTGTCGTGTCAATCATCATGATCGCCATCAGCTTGGCTTGGATGGTTGAACGCCTGTTTGAGGTCAGCCTGGGTGTCGACACGATTGTCGACCCCGTCTTCAACTGGCCTTGGATCTTAGCCTATGTTGCAGTGTTCACCGCACTAGCTGGAGCCGTCTACCTCACCGAAAACAGCAAGGGGAAACTGTTACCAGTAGCTGGAGACGCCGACGACGCAGAAAATCCACGAGTTGAGAGCATGGCATGAGCGAGAATAGCGCAGCCCCGACAGCAGAATCCATTACCACCGACCTCTTGAAATTCATCAATGCTGAAGTTTCAGTAAGTCCGGAAGAAGTAGTGGCCGACTCTGACCTTCTGCTGTCGGGGGCTGTCGACTCGCTTGGCGTAGTTCGTATTACCCAGTGGATGGAAGACGAACTTGGCCTTGAAATTGATCCGACTGAGGTGACGTTGGAGAACTTTCAAACCGTCCAACGCATGGCTGCTTTCTGCCAGCGATCAGGGGCGGCGGCCAAGACCTGATCTTTAAGACTGGGCTGTTCAGCTACAGGCTTAGTCGTTAAGAGCAATCTCGGCTCGGACCGTGCGGCGATCGATTTTGCCGCTCGGGGTCAACGGAAACTCTTCGATTGCCACGAACTCAGATGGAATGGCGTAAGGGGGCAGAGCCTCGGCTAGCTTCTTTCGCCATGCCTGCACCGGCGCCGCACTTTCTTGGCCGGCCAGGTAGTGAGCGATGAGTTCCGCGTTTCCATTGGCATCAGTTCTGATTCCGACCACAGCGTTCTCAACTCCGTCCAGATTCCCGACCGCGGCTTCAACCCCTTCCAGTTCCACCCGGTTGCCCCTTACCTTTACTTGGTGGTCCCGGCGACCGAGGAATCGGAACAGGCCATCTTCATCTTGTTCAACCAGGTCGCCGGTTCGATGCCACCGTTTGAAACTTCCGTCTGGTTCTCGTCGGTCAATGAAGGCCGTTGCCGTCAGCTCCGGTTGCCGCCAATAACCAGCGGCCATGGTTGGCGCACTAACCAGGAGCTCTCCTTGTTGACCCGGGTTGATGGAATTGAGGTCTTCGTCGACCAGTAAGAGTTCGGCCCCTGCGCTCGGATACCCGATAGGAACCGGCCTACCATCAGTTGGCGGATCATCGAAATGGTAGAACGTACATTGATTCACTTCGGCGGGGCCGTAGACGTTGCTGAAGCGGGCGTTGGGGAACAAGGCCATGAACCGGGCCAAAGCTTCGGGGGCAAAGACTTCGCCGGCCGGGTTCACCCAGCGGACTGATGAGAGATCGTGATCGGCTAGCGCCCCTCTTGTAACCATCTGTTGCAGTAAAGAGGGCACGGTGTACCAGGTCGTGCATTGCTGCTCCGCCAGATACGCACTCAAGCTGGCTGGAAATCGCAGAAGCGGCTCAGACAACAGCACAACTGAGCTACCCGCTTTGATCCCAGCTAAAACTTCGAAGGTCGACATGTCGAAATGCAGCGGCGAGAAGTTGGCCATACGATCGTTGGACGAAAGCTGGTACAGAGAAGCGGCCATTTCGGCGTAGGCGAACCCGCTCCCATGGGTGTGGGTGATTCCTTTTGGAGTGCCGGTAGAGCCGGAGGTGTACATGATGTATGCGGTGTCGTCTGGCGCTACCGACGCCGGAGCCGACGGTTCGAGACTCGATACTTCTTCCCAACTCATTGACCGGGCAAATCCGAGCTCATTCTTTTCGTGGTCGAGACCGACAACGGCTTTGATTTTGTGCAGCGCCTGAAGGCGACGCAACCCTTCGCGGCGCAGCGCATGGGAGACAATGACCTCAATCCCACAGTTGTCTACGATGGTGGCGACTAACTCGGCTGACGCCATCGGATCGATCGGAACGTAGACCGCCCCTGCCCGCAATATGCCGTGGACGGCAACGAGCGAGTCGAGCGATTTGTGAACGTAAATTCCTACCCGGTCACCCCGACGCACTCCCGACTGGGTCAGAGCCGACGCCAGGCATCCGACTCTGTCCTCTAGAGCCGCCCAGGTCAGGTGTTGGTCGTCACAAATGGCTGCCACCGCTGCCGGGTGGCGGTGAGCCGCATCGGCCACTAGCCCGGTCAGGACATTTTCAAACGAAGCCACAACCGAAATCTAGCTCTTCTAGCTTGTTTCCCACCACACTCGATCCGTAACTTGTGGATCCACGACCAACGCATTTCCGACGGAAGCCTACATTGCAGTTATCTAATTGTTGTTATACCTACGTCGCATCTGCCGACTCGCATCTGATAGCAAGTCTGTAGCGAAGTATTGAGGGCGACGGTGAAAAAGTTTCGGTATAGGCATTCGATGTAAGTATTCGTGGGCGGTCGAGCTGGTCTATCCAGTTGAAGTAGATCGCTAGACCAAGATGAAGCGGGGATCCAATGATTCAACCTCAAGACGACTCATCGCTAGCGATCGAGGCTCTGATCGATCTCGACCATCCAATCAAGGTCGACGTGGCCAAATGGGCAGCCGAGAACCTGCACGACCCGGCCCTGGCCGATCGCGACCAGGCCTGTGAGTTCTGGCCCGAAGGTTGGCAGCGAGCCGCCGACAAGGGAATTACTGGGATCTTGGTTGATCCGGTCTACGGCGGTGGCGGCGCCGATGTAATTACCGGCCTTCTGACCTACGAAGGGCTCGGCTACGGCTGCCGTGACGCTGGCCTAGTTTTCGGGCTGATCACCCAAGCGTGGACCATGCAGCCACTACTTGCCCAGTTCGGCTCTGAGGAACAGAAACAACGCTATCTTTCGCCACTGTGCTCGGGAGACAAAAAGGGTGCGTTCTGCATTACTGAGGCCGAGTCGGGATCAGACACCTTCGCTATGACAACGCAGTTCGAAACGGTGTCTGACAACACCGAGGAACGATACCTCCTTAGTGGACACAAGTCTTATGTGACTATGGCCCCAGAAGCCGACCTGTTCATGGTCTTCGCTACTAGTAACCCCGATCTCGGGCAGTGGGGCATCACCGTCTTTCTCGTTGACGCCGATACCCCCGGGCTGACCGTCAGTTCTAACCGACCGAAAATGGGGCTCCGAACAACCCCATTCGCTGATGTGACCTTTGAGAACTGTGAGCTTGGCCCCGAAAACGTTCTCGGTTCAGTCGGGTCTGGAGCATCGCTATTTTCGAACGCAATGGAATCAGAACGAGCCTTCGTTCTAGCGTCGCAAATTGGAGCGATGGAATATCAGCTCGACCAGGCCGTCAGCTATACCCGGGAACGGCGACAGTTCGATCAACCAATCGGCGATTTCCAAGCAGTGTCGCATCGGTTAGCCAACATGAAGCTACGGCACGACAACGCTCGACTACAGCTGTATCGAGCAGCAATTCTGCACAGCGTTGGTAAGCCATCGATGGCTGCCGCTGCCTTGGCCAAGATTCAAGCCAGCGAAGCGTCCATTGCATCTTCAGTCGACGCAGTACTAACCCATGGCGCCCGAGGCTATGTGACTGAGTTCGGTGTTGAGCAGGATCTGCGAAACGTCGCCGGAGGAATGGTGTACGGAGGCACCTCAGACGTGCAACGCAATATTGTGGCCCGTTGGCTCGGGAACCGGAACCGCTAATTCCAATTCTGCGGAACCAGTTGGGCTATATCGGTCGATAAACTGCAGCTGTTGCAACCGGAAGAAGCTAGTCTTCACAAGTGTGAACTCCGGACCAAATACCACGAATCCCTCCCCTGCTACTAGCATCGGAACCCAAAGCGATCCCGATAGTAGTAACGAGGCTTCAGCCGGAACGGATTTCATTCGGGCTAAGGCGGCTCAAGACACCGAATCAGGAAAGTTCGGAGGCCGGGTACAAACCCGTTTCCCGCCCGAACCAAACGGGTATCTCCACATTGGACATGCCAAAGCGATCGCTCTTGACTTCGGTCTGGCCGAAGAACTCGGAGGTAAATGCAACCTCCGCTTCGATGACACCAACCCTGAAACCGAAGAGCAGCACTTTATTGATGGAATTCAGGCCGACCTCGAATGGCTCGGGTTCAAACCGGCTGGTGAACCGAAATACGCATCCGACTACTTCGACCAGTTGTACACCTGGGCTGAGCAACTCATTGAAGCCGGTAAAGCCTACGTCGACGACCAGGATGCAGAGACGATCTCGGAGCAACGGGGCGGGTTCGGCAAGCCAGGAATTGAAAGCCCGTTCCGAAACCGAGAATCAGAGGAGAATCTACGGCTATTCCGAGCCATGAAATCGGGTGAGTTCGAAGACGGCTCCAGGGTGCTCCGCGCCAAAATCGACATGCAGAACGACAACATGCAATTGCGTGACCCCGTGATGTATCGAATCAAAAGGGCTAAGCACTATCGAACCGAAGACAGCTGGGTTATCTACCCAACATACGATTGGGCCCACGGCCAATCTGACGCCATCGAAGGCGTTACCCACTCGCTTTGCAGCCTTGAGTTCTCCGATCACCGTGCTCTCTACGATTGGTTCCTGGAACAACTCGATTTACCGTTCGAAAAACCAGAGCAGACTGAATTTGCCCGCTTGTCGTTGACTCACACGGTGTTGTCGAAACGGAAACTGGCCGAGCTGGTCGAACTTGGCCATGTTGATGGGTGGGACGATCCTCGGATGCCAACCTTGCGGGGCCTACGCCGACGCGGCTATCCAGCATCATCGATCCGCGCGTTTGTCGACAAAATTGGTGTGGCCAGAACAAATAGCCTGCACGATATTGAGCTTCTTGAATCGTTCGTGCGAACCGAGCTAAACCAACAAGCGCTTCGTCGAATGGCCGTGTTACGACCAATCAAAGTGACGATTACCAACTGGCCTGACGACAAAGTTGTCGAGGTCGAGGCGAAGAATAATCCCGAGGATGAAGCGGCCGGGATGCGAAGGGTGCCTTTCTCCGGGGAGCTTTGGATCGAACAAGATGACTTCAAGATGGAGCCCCCGCCGAAATATTATCGCCTCTCTCCTGGCCGCGAGGTTCGACTTCGAGCGGGTTACTACATCACGGCAACCGACGTTGCCACCGACGCTTCAGGCAACGTAACCGAGATCTTCTGTACCTACGACCCCGAAAGCGAAGGCGGCTCCACTCCTGACGGGCGTAAAGTCAAAGCGACCATCCATTGGGTTTCTGCTAGCCACGCCATCACTCGGTCAGTTAATCTCTACGAACGACTATTTGTTCCAGGCGCACCTGGTGAAGGCGGCGTCGATCCGCTGACCAACCTCAACCCGAATTCAAGAGAGACACTTGTCGGATGCAAACTTGAACCGGCCTTAGCCGACGTGGCGCCCGGACAAGTGGTGCAGTTCGAACGCTTAGGTTACTTCGCTGCTGATCTCGATGACCCAGAAGTGTTTCATCGGACAGTCGGCCTCCGTGACGAGTGGGCTAACATCCAGAAACGGCGTCAGAAATGAGAATTATTTGAACCTCAAAGCGGTCACGCTAGAACCACGTCCTTTTCCTCGAGCCGACGGACCGGACAAAGTCACCGGAACCGGACGGTACGCGGCCGACATGGTGCTGCCGGGTATGGCGTTCGCCCGGTTCAAATACGCCGAGATAAGCCACGCTAGGATTGTTCGGCTCGACACTTCTAAGGCTGAATCGCTACCGGGCGTTGTGGCTGTTATCACCGCTACCGACGTTCCGGATGTTCGCTATAGCCCCGGTGTCGCCGACCGGACACTTTTTGCCACTGATGCGGTGAGGTTCGAAGGAGAAATTCTAGCTGCGGTGGCAGCGACGACCGAGGCACTAGCTCAAGCAGCCGTAGACGCTATCGAGGTGGAGTACGAGCAACTACCGACAGTAACTGATGTTGTCCAAGCCATAGCTCCAGGCGCTCCCCTGGTTCATCCAGACTGGCAGAACTACGAGGTTTCCGCCGAAACCGAGCAACGGCCAAATGTTGCTTCGTTCTCCTCAATCGCCCACGGCGATGCCGAAGCCGGCATGGCTCGGGCCGCGACCGTTGTGACCAGTCGCTACGTTGCCGACGCTAGCCACGCATCTCCGATCGAGCCCCGCGCCATTTTGGCTCAGTGGGAAGGACGTAAGCTCACCGTCTGGAGTGCGACCCAAGTACCGTTCGATGCCAGGGCCGGGGTCTGTGAAACACTGGACCTTCCAACGAATCAGGTGCGGATCATTGTCCCTCACCTCGGGGGTGGCTTCGGAGGTAAATGCGGCTTCCATTTTGAAGCTCATATCGCCGCGCTAGCCCGAGCGGCCGGTCGACCAGTAAAGCTTGTGTTCAGCCGTAAAGAGGAATTCTTGGCTCCTGATCGCCGTCGGGAAGGAATGGTGGTAGAACTTACCACTGGTCTCAACGCTGATGGCACCATCGCGGCCAGAACCGGGACCCTACTTATTGACAACGGAGCCTACACCGCCGACGCGGCCTTCTTCCCACAACTGGCGGCGATGCTGGCAGCTGGCCCCTACCGAATCCCAGCACTCAAGATTGAAGCTAGCTTGGTCTACACCAATCACCAGCCCTCTGGCTCGGTTCGAGCTCCAACTGCACCGCAAGCGTGCTGGGCCATCGAATCGCACACAGATGAATTGGCCGCCACTGTGGGTATGGCTCCAGTAGAGTTCCGCAGACTCAACGGCCTTCGGAGTGGAGACGTTGGGCCGGTAGGGCAAACCTACGGTGAGATTGGCCTTCAAGCGTGCATCGATTCAGTCGCCTCTCGCCTTACCGGTGAGACAGGGACGGAAGCCGACGAAGCGATCGGTCTCGCCGTTGGGTGGTGGCCAAGCTTTCCTGGTCCTTCTGGGGCCTACATCAAGATCGATAGCGATGGGGCCGGCCAAATTATTACTGGCGCTCAGGAGTGTGGAACTGGGGCAGTTATGACGCTGCGGCAGTTAGCGGCCGACGAGTTAGGCATGGCAGCCGAAGATTTTGAACTTGTCTATCAAGATACTGGCGTTGCCCCCTACGACACCGGGGCTACCGGATCGCAAACGCTGTTCAACAACGGTCGAGCGGTTTTACTAGCAGCTTCCGAACTAGCCGACCAGATTCGCCAACTAGCAGCTGACCACCTGGAGGCTGCGCCTTCAGATATCGTGCTCTCAGATGGCCATGCTTCGGTTGCGGGCTCGCCAAACCCGGCCGTCTCAGTAGCTGAGCTCGCGGCGACGGCAGCTGGTGCCGAATTGTTGATTGCTCACGGTTCAGGAAAACCAGGAGAGTATCCAGAAACCGTTGGGGCTTCGTGCGTCGGCGACCAAGGGGTGGCGGCCTGGGCCTCGCCGCAGTTTTCCTGTCATGGTGTCCGTGTTCGACTCGACTCAGAAACCGGCGTTGTTCGAGTTTTGAACGTTGCCACCTGTCATGATTCAGGAACGATCTTGAACCCTCTTGGAGCGCTCGGCCAGGTAGAAGGGGGCGTCTTGATGGGGATTGGTCAGGCCTTGACTGAGGGAACCCAATACGACGAAGACGGGTGTCAGAGAAATCCGGGGCTGCTGGAATACAAGCTACAAACCGCAGCTGATGCTCCCACAATCACTACCCAGTTCGTTGAGACAACCGGAGGTCAGGGCCCACATGGGGCCAAAGGTTTGGCCGAAGCCCCCAACGTGGCCACTGCCGCCGCTATATCCAACGCTTTAGCCAAACTAATCGGCTCACACGTCACCCAACTTCCGATGACCCCAGAGCGGGTTTGGGCCACCATGACCGACGCTACTCCCAGTGATGCCGACCGTGACGCCACGGGTCACGACACCTCCGAGCCCAAGTCCGGAGACGAGCTGTGACCGAACGCCCCAATCCGCTTCTTATCGCCAACACAATCGATGAAGCGCTCGACGCTGTCTCTCGCGGGTCGACGCCAATAGCGGGCGGAACCGACCTCGTGGTTGGTGCCCGTCAAGGCAACAAGCGGTTACCGGCTTCCCTAGTGGCCATTGATCGGGTCGAGGAGCTTCAGTCGATTGGACTCGACAGCGACGGATCTCTTTCGATCGGATCTGGGGTAACGCACGCGACGTTGATGAGTTCGACTGTCGTCGTTACTAACTACACGGCGTTGGCCGACGCAGCTGCGCTAATTGGTTCCCCTGCTACTCGAAACGTTGGAACTATCGGTGGCAACGTTATGAACGGCTCTCCTGCGATGGACACCGGAGCGCCCTTAGCGGTGTTCGATGCCATGATTCAGTTGTCTACCGTTGCTGGCAACCGACAAATTACAACGAGCGAGCTGTGGGTGGCTCCCGGTCAAACCTCGGCCGAGCCGGACGAACTCTGTACTGCAATCATCATCGCTCCCCAACCAGACCGTAGCGGTTCAGCGTATGTTCGACTTGAGTACCGCCGCTCAATGGAGATTGCAGTGGTCGGGGCCGCCGCCGTCGTGACCTTGGGCCTAGACGGAACAATAGCCGGTTGTCGGATAGCACTTACTGCGGTGGCGCCGACAATCGTGTTAGTCGATGGTCTGGAATCACTCATTGGGCAAGCGATTGGTGAAGCAACCTTGGCCACTGTGGCCGACCTGGCCTCTAGCCAGGCGGCCCCGATATCTGATTTGCGGGCCAGTGAACAATACCGCTCACACTCGGTAGGAGTGATGGCTAAACGAGCAGTTCTTGCTGCTGCCCGTCGAGCCACTGGCGAGTCGATCTCGGTGCCGGTCAACCGGTCGATCGGGGTCGGTAGCGATGGGCAACGCCAATGGGAAGCAGGCGCATCATGACAATCGACGAACAAGGCTCGGAGTCTGAGAGCATTGGTTACGATCTTCACGTCAACGGTCAGACCTATCCGGTCGAGGCCACGCTCGACCGAAACCTGCTCGGAGTCTTAAGGACAGAGATCGGCCTGACCGGCACCAAAGAGGGTTGCGATGACTGCGAATGTGGTGCGTGCATGGTTCTACTCGACGGCCAGCCGGTCAACTCGTGCTCATACCTCGCCGCTCAGGCCCAGGGACGACAGATAACCACGATTGAAGGGCTCGGCAACGCTGACCAGCTCCACCCGCTTCAAGAGTGTTTACTTGCTCACGGTGGGGTCCAATGCGGTTTCTGCACACCCGGCATGATTATCTCAGCGCACGCTCTGTTGGAGAGGAACTCATCTCCTAGTCGTGACGAAGTTGGGATTGGACTTTCGGGGAACTTGTGCCGTTGCACCGGCTACGCCAAGATTATCGACGCCGTTTTGGATTCTGCCTCAAACGGTTCAGTTGAGCCTACGCCTTGACCGGCCGACCAGTCACTCTCGCCGGGCTAGCACCAAGCCCGGCGGGCAAGTTTCGGACTGCTACTGGATGATCACTGGCGTTCCGAGTGGAAGGAATGTTGAGATCTCGGTAATCACATCGTTGCTGACTCGGATACACCCGTGACTCACGTCGGTGCCAAGGGTCGCATCGTCATTTGTGCCATGGATTCCGATCACACCGTCTCCGCCAGCGAATGAGCTCAGTGTCTCGCTAAAACCTGACAACCCGAAAGCGTAGGGCCCGTACGCCCCGTTCGGGTCAGGAGTCTCCAATAGCTCGATGATGTAGAACCGCCCGATCGGCGTAGGCGTTTCGCCGGTCCCGATACCTACGGCGGTAGTCAAAACTAGCTCGTTGTTTCGATACACCAAAAGTTCGTATGAATCGGGATGAACCTCGATTCGGTATGGGTTGGACCTCAGCTCGACCTCAGATATGCGAACCCAACCAGTCGAGCCGTTGGGTCTTATCGGCAAGTGCACCTCAATCCATTCACTCTCGGGGCTCCAATTGATTCCAACTACTTGAAAGACCAGAGGGGCGCCGATCGGGGTCGGATTTTGTAATGCGGCTACTGGCTCAGATTGAGTCGTCGGGTTCGAATAGGCAACTATCTCACCGGGACTGCTGGCGGTGGCAACAATAACTCGAGCGGGCTCAGTTTCTATTGACCGGCCAGAACCTTTGTCAGGTCCGGCCACGGCCACATCAATCGTGGTCGGCTTCGCAACTTCGGTGGCTGGCTCGTTGGTACTGTCGGGTTGCTGACCGGGGACTTGACTTTGCTGGCCCGAGACCGAGCACCCGACGAGAACAGAAGCGATCGCGGCTAAACGAAAGACCGCTGCCCGCGTCGTCACCAATGACGACGCGGGCGTGACGCTCGGTTTCACGCAGGCGATTGTCGGCGTCGCCACGAGGTTTACCCGGTGTATGTTGGCTGCTTTGCCACTGATTTGGCTACGGGGGCTTCTTGGAGTTCACTCAGAACTGTCGGCTTCGAACAACCATCGGCCGAGGTAGCAGTGGTATTTGAATCATCGCAACAAGTGCTAGATGCCGACGCAGCCGACTCAGTTACTGCACCATCACAACACGAAGCTGACTCAGACCCGCCATCGTCACAACACGTAGACGCTGATTCGGATTGGTCGGTTTGGGAGCACAGGTCGGTAACGACTTTGGCTTTTGGTGCCTCTGACTCTTCAAGAAGCGGTGCCACCTCTGGGTCCTGATTACAGAGAATCGAAACTCCGAAACCAAGGCTGGAGATGCCTTCAGGACCCATGATTAGTTCAACAACAATCCGATCACCGAGTTCAATCGTTTGGGATTCAACGACTTTTCCGTTCGCCTCGTCTTCGATACCAATCATGACCACTTCGGCCGAACCGGAACGAGCAATTAGATTGTTTCCGGGGTGAACTGACGCCTGATTGTCGGCATTAACTGCCACCGAACAGGTCTCTCCTACTAAACGCTGCTCAACCTCGATGTTCGCTATCTCAGTGGTCGACCCTGGTTCAGCTACAAGGATGTCTTGGAACGGAACCGAGATTTCGTCTTCGGCAGCTACGGCTGAGCCAAAGAAAAGGGCGCTAATCATGACAATTATTGCCATAAACAATCCGGTGCGACGCCCGACGCTCCGGAAGCTCTTTCCATGCTTGGATGCTCTCATCTGCTTCTACTTTCCGACTGGCTGGTAGAGGGTCAAAAACATTTGATCTAGAGTCAAACGCCGCCCGGTCCCCGAGCTTGGGAACCGCGTCAGAACAGGTCCTGCCACCTTAGTTGGCTGGAACTGTCCGGTTGTGCACCTTCGATATCAAACTCAGTCTGAGGTGTGATACATAAGCGATGTCGCTAGATATAGTTCAGGATCACCTTGAGTTAGGTGCTCTAGCAGAAAGTGAACCACCATATGGCGGCTTGGTTCCGGCAGCAGCTCAGGGCTGATCTAGTGACAACTGGTACGTGACTAATCAATTTCCGATTGGCACCCATCAAGTAACAACTGAGCAATCAACTAGGGGGCAAAATGAACTACGGCATCGCGTTTGGGACCCGAGTCCGAAAATCGCCTTTTTTTGACGCAACGGCTGCGGCCGGAGTAACTCACTTCTCGACCTACAACCACATGTACATGCCAGTCTCCTACGGCGACGCCAGAGGTGAGTACGAACGGTTGATGAACGGGGTATCGATGTGGGACGTGGCCGTTCAACGCCAAATCGAGCTGAATGGGCCTGACGCATCCGAGCTAGCGAACCTTGTTTCTGCCCGAGATCTTTCGACCTCTAAGGTTGGGCAAGGGCGCTATACCCCTATCACCGACCACCAGGGTCGACTGCTCAACGACCCGGTAACGCTCCGAGTTTCTGAAAATCAGTGGTGGATATCGATCGCTGATAACGACACACTTCAATGGTGCCGGGCTATCGCTGGCGAGCGAGATATGGATGTCCAAGTATCCGAGCCTGATGTGTCTCCCCTTGCGGTGCAAGGGCCGCTGGCTGAAGACACAGTGGCATCGCTATGTGGCGACTGGATTCGAGACATCAAATTCTTTTGGTATCACGAAACAACCATCGAAGGCATTCCTGTTCATGTCGGCCGCGCCGGCTGGTCCCGTCAAGGGGGGTTTGAGCTGTATTTAGCTGATGGCTCAAAAGGAACCGAATTATGGAACCTAGTCGCCGAAGCTGGCAAACCATTCGACATCGGACCGGGAGCACCAAACTACATAGAACGAATTGAAAGCGGGCTGTTGTCGCTGCGGGCCGATACCGAAGATGACACAGACCCATTCGAAGCGGGGCTTGAACGATACGTCGACCTAGATGCGCTCGACTTTATCGGCCGCGACGCATTGATCAAGAAACGAGAAGTCGGGATGCGCTACCAATTCGTTGGCGTCAAATTCGACGGTGAGCCGGTCGGCACCAACGCCGACATTTGGCCAATCACAATTGATGACGAGCCGGTTGGCCAGATCCGTGCCGCGTGCTACTCACCCAAGTTCAAGTCCAACATCGCCACGTCACTTATGAACGTTCCCCACAACAGCCCGGGCACGACGGTTGTCGTTCAGACGCCAAGCGGACCTGAACATGGCGTCGTATGTTCATTGCCTTTTTCGTCTGAATAGCTCCGAAAACGGACTCCCGATAGGCCACCTACTAGGCCCGCCACTGCCAACTTTGCGGAAGCCATGGTTGCCGTCGCTACGACGTCGATGTTGTAGTTTCTTCATCCACCGCTCGCCGTTGTACTCCGCTTAGCGTACTAGTCGGGACAGTTCGTCTAGTTACCTAACTAGCAGCAGGAGGCTAGGGCATGGGCCAAACACTCACCCTTCGTGAAGCGGGCATTCGACTAGGTGTCAGCGGAAAAGCGCTTAAGCGGCTTATCCGATCTGGCGTACTTCCAGAGGCGCATAAAGTTTCTTCATCATCTGGTCGCGCTTGGGTCATTCCAGCCGATGCGCTTCCAGTAATCGCCGAACGGCAAGGATGGATCATTGATCTGACTGGTGAAGATCCCTATCTCGACGTCGAGGATGGACAAGGAAAGCTCGACCAGGCTGACAGCAACCAAGCCACCGCTGACAACGAGACCGGTTTGGCGAACCAGGAGGCGCCAAACAAAGATCTTCAAACGTTGATCGACCCGTTCGACCTCTCGTCCGGTGCCAACCCATCGAGCAATCACGCTATTGCTGAAGATGGTATTGCTAACGGTGGGAACGCTGAGGATGGTGGTGCCGCCGCAGAGCCAGTAGAGGCCGTACAGGCTTCTGCTCCTAAAGCTGAATTGGCCCCAGAATACGAAACTATTCGGTTAGAGAGGCTCAATCCGAACGGGTCGCTGATGAACCAACCCGACCCGCAAGCGTCTCGGATGGCAGACGTCTACGACTTGAACCCGACACACACCAACAACACTCATTCGACAAACGGCAACAGCATCCACGCCGCCTTCGACAACGATCGAACTGGCACTGAGGATCCGAG
Source organism: uncultured Acidimicrobiales bacterium (assembly GCA_937922805.1). Classification (GTDB taxonomy): domain Bacteria; phylum Actinomycetota; class Acidimicrobiia; order Acidimicrobiales; family SZUA-35; genus JAHELU01. The sequence goes on from CALAJV010000003.1 coordinate 169,120, forward strand.
CCCAAACGAGATGAAATTTCCTGGAGCAAAGACAGCGATGAACTCAAAGGCCCTCAACCCGAACGCCCTCAACTCGACACCCATCTCGCCAGAAAACAGTGAGGTCGATGGGTCAACCGACCAGATTCGAGCCGGACAGCCACCTTTGCCCGGCCAACCCAACTCGGCCGATATCGACCTTTCAACCGGCACAGATCTGGCAACCGTGGAAATGGGGGCACTCATTCCTCACCGTCCTAAGGACGGAGCTCCAACCGCATCGAACGCTGAATCACCCTCTCTAGCTGATGTCCTCGACGTAGCGTTGCTAGATCGCCTACTTGGAGCACAAGAAGAAAAAGCGAACGCTTTGGCTCGAGCCCGCCAAACTGAAGACTCTTTGTCTGCTCTCAACGAACGCAACGAACACGCTTTGTCTGAACTTGAAGTTGTCCGACAAGAGGCAGATTTGAGTGCAGACCGACTTCGAGAAGAACGCATGGCTCGAATCGTGGCTGACGCCAAGGTGGCCGAGCTACGTGACCGCGTTATCCGAGAAATGACACTCGCTGATTCTGAAAAGCAAGCTCGGGTCGAAGCAACGATGCGCAACATTCAGGCCGAGCGAGACAATGCCAATGCGTATGCGTCAATGGGCTGGATGGCTCGTCGGCGGTACCGTCGCCTGAATCGTGCGCAGGCATCAAGAGAGTAACTGGCAGCCCCTTGAGTTGGCATTAGGACCAACTAGCCACCACAACCGAGAAGTTGCCATACTGGGTTAGTGACCGACGATCCCGAATCAGTAGATTTTCTACGCGATCATGTTAGCGAAGACTCTGGATTTACTTCTAGCGACTCTGTCGTGGCCAAAAGCGGTTTGTCGCGATCACTAGTGGGTTTTGCTTGCCTTTGCATTGCCGTTGGTCTCGGAATTACCCAACTTGCTCAGCCAGAGACAGAGCGGTTGGCAATCCAAATTCCTCCTACCGCTACAACTGTGGTTGCGCCATCGACGACGGTCGAACCAATCGACGCTGAGCCGGATGATCGTATCCCACTCCCCGACCGTGGCGGGATGCGGACAATCGTAGAAGGTTGGCTCGCCGCTCGATGTGACCAAATTATCGACGGCCCTGAGCCGCTGTTGAATACCGTCTACGAAGAACACCTCGAATGCTTGGAAGTTGAGATGGTCAAGCTCGACCAGACATGTTTTCTGGCGGCCCGCCACTACTACCAGTATCCGGGAGATGAAGCACTGGAAGTGGCGTGCTCTGAACCTCTTCCGAACGACCTATAACGGCTTTCGATTTTCGACTCGCTAGCCCAGGTGTTCACCACTGGGTGGCGATGTATTGGGTTTCAGTGAACTCGTATATACCCTCGCTCGCGCCTTCGCGACCCAGCCCGGACTGCTTCATTCCCCCGAACGGCGCAGCCGGATCTGACATCGCACCCCGGTTGAGTCCGACCATTCCCGATTCAAGTCGCTCCGCGACCGCCATGCCCCGGCCGATGTCTTGGGTGTACACATAAGCGGCCAAGCCCATTTCGGTATCGTTCGCTTGCTCGATCATCGTGTCGGTGTTGGTGAAACTAATTACCGGCGCAACTGGACCAAAGATCTCTTCCCGGGTAATGGCCGAGTCAGGAGCGACGTTTCCTAGCACCGTCGGCGGATAGAAAAACCCGGGTCCGTCTAGTGGTGATCCACCTAGCGTTGTTGTGGCTCCTGCCGACACCGCCGACTGAACTAACGAGTCAATGCTGGCAATAGCAGCCTGATTGATCATCGGGCCACAGGTAACGCCTTCATCTAATCCGTTGCCGACTTTGATTTGCCCCATCGCCGCTGACAACTTGGTGGTGAACTCGTCGGCGATTCCCGCTTCGACAAAAAAGCGATTGGCGGCGGTGCACGCTTCGGCCGAATGCCGCATCTTGGCTACCATGGCGCCCTCAACTGCGGCTTCGACATCGGCGTCGCCGAACACAATAAACGGAGCGTTTCCACCTAGTTCCATCACGGTCTTGAGAACCCGGTCGGCCGACCGTCGGAGCAAAACCCGGCCCACCTCGGTTGAACCAGTGAACGAAACCATTCGCGTCGCTTTGTGGTCGACCGCAGCATCAAACCAGGACCCTGAATCCTTCGTTGGAACAATGTTCACCAAACCGGGCGGCAACCCGGCTTGTTCGAGAAGTTCTGCTACTCGCAAAGCCGTTAACGGGGTTTCCTTGGGTGGCTTAATCACACAAGCATTCCCGGCCGCCAACGCTGGCGCTAACTTTCGAGTAATCATGGCCGCCGGAAAGTTCCACGGAGTCACAATGACAACAACCCCAACCGGTGGGTGGCGAACAATGATCTTATTTGTTCCCGACGGCGCCGTACCGATCGATCCATGAATCCTTACCGCCTCTTCGGCGTTCCAGCGGAAGAACTCTGCCGCGTACGCTACTTCGCCTGACGAGTCGGCCAACGGTTTGCCATGCTCGGCGGTAATGAGTTTCGCTAACTCATCGGTGTGATCGATAAGGATCTGCCAGCAAGCTCGGAGGACTTCGCTTCGAACCCGAGGGGCGGTCGCAGCCCAGTTGAGCTGGGCCTTGGCCGCTACTTCGCAAGCTGCAACAGCATCGGCTGGTGTCCCAGCTGCGACTTTAGCAATCTCGGTTCCTGAGGCCGGGTCGAGCACAGAAATCTGCTCACCTGATTGACCGGGGAGCCATTGTCCGCCGATGAGTAGCTCGGTTCGCATGCTATTTCTCCTTGTTTGAATCGGCCGCACCACCAGCGACGGCAACCGGATCTCGAATTTCTAAGCTATTGCGAACTACTCGAACCAGACCGACGAGGCACCCATTTCTGGGCCAATCGGGCCATCTCAATCGCACCCATTGCCGCTTCTTCGCCAACGTTGTGCCCGCCCGGACCTTCGCTACGAGCCAACGCTTGATCATGGTTTTCGACGGTCAAGACGCCGAACAGTATTGGGATCCCAGTCTGGAGTTGCACATCTTGCACACCACGTCCGCACTCTCCGGCCACAAGTTCGTAGTGTGTCGTTTCACCCCGAATTACGGCGCCGATACAGACGACGGCATCAACCGTTCCCGACTGAGCAAGATATTTTGCTGCCAACGGGATTTCGAAACAACCGGGAACCGACACTGATGTGATGGTTCGGACTTTCAGCTCAGTGGTCGCTCGTCGGAAACCTTCTTCGAGCCGGCCCACGATTTCCGGATTCCACCGAGCTTGGACTAACCCTACAGATAGGCCGGTCCCTGTCAAACCGTCCGGTACCGATGCTTTCAGATCTCCACTGGCCACACCGAGAGTGTAGACCTAACCGACATGTCCTACATAGCCTCAACCTCGTTTGATTACCGTGAGATCGGTACTCCGGATAGGTAGCGTCGAGCGCTAGGGGCAATAGGTAGCGTCGGGCGGTAGGGGCAACTCCGATAGCTTGTATATATGAGAATTCTCCGGAGCCTCCTTACCAGCCGATCGTCTACGTTGGGACTTCTGTCTGATCTGGTTCTCGTCGGAACTGCCGCCGCCCGCTTTGCTCAGCGTCGAACAGACCCAGGGGCGGTCAAAGGTTCACCGGCCGACATGTTGCTTGCAGGTGGTGCTGCCATCCGACTAGTACAGCGCTTAATCGGAAGACGGCGAGCAAAACGAATAGTCGTGTAGTGGGCACTCAAGAAATCGAGAACATCGTCTTCTGTGCCGAACTTCGCGCTCGAATCGATTCCAACCTTTCCCGTTTTGACCGAAAAGAGCATCCTCTCGATGGGCGGCGGCATGCTGCGGTTGGGATTGTCGTAATCGACAGCGATGAACAACTTCATGGCCTTGACCCCATCCGGACTGATCGGGCCACGCTCATTAGGGATGTGCCCGGGGTCGACGATTCGATAACTGGCCGAGTAGACGGTACGGCCGGAGGCGCCGCCATTTTACTAACCCGTCGAGGTTCGAAGCTCAATAGCCACGCTGGGCAATGGGCCCTGCCTGGCGGGCGAATCGATCCAGGCGAAACTCCGCTTCAAGCTGCGCTTCGAGAAGTTCATGAAGAGGTTGGCTTGATCTTGTCAGAATCGGACCTGCTAGGCCGACTAGATGATTATCCAACCCGATCTGGCTACGTAATCTCACCTTTCGTTTTCTGGGCTGGAAACGACGCCGAGCCGGTGGCGAATCCCGATGAGGTCGCTTCGATCCATCGAATTGCGCTCCGAGAGCTGCTACCAGCGCCCCGCTTTGTCGAAATACCCGAAAGCGACCGACCGGTGATTCAGGTTCCGATTGGGGGCGACCTTATTCATGCTCCCACCGGCGCAATCATTCACCAATTTCGAGCCGTTGGCTACGATGGCTCTGACACCCGGGTCGATGAATACGAGCAGCCAACCTTCGCCTGGCGATAATGGCTACTGAGTTTCGAACCAAGGATTCGGTGAGTCTAGGAGTCTAGCTCGACTACCACGGGCGCATGATCTGATGCTCCCAGCTCCCCCCGGGCCGCCCGATCAATTTTGATAGTGACAACCCGACTGGCAGTCTCGGAGTCGGCGAGGGCGTGATCAAGGCGCCACCCTCGGTCGGTAGCGTAGAAGTCGCTACGACGATTCCACCAAGTAAAAACTTGCTCTTCACCAAACTGCGCCCGCACAAGGTCGACGAGACCACTGTCAAGTAGCCGACTAAATGCTTCCCGTTCTTTGGGGCTGGTCAAGTTCCTCCGTCGATAGCGACTGGGCTCCCAGACGTCTCGGTCGGTCGGCGCTACGTTAATATCGCCGAGAACAAGCGTCGCTACCGCATCGGACAGGCCATCCATTTCGATCCACTGTCGGAACAGCTCCAACCATGCCAGCTTGATCTGGTGGGCGGGCGTCCCGACCTTGCGACCGTTGGGGCCATATACCGTATGGAGCCGGAGCGCTTTGTGTCTCGTCCTTAGCCTCAGCGTTGCCGAAATTGTTCTTAGTTCGTCTAGTGGCGGCTGAGCACCCGGGATACCAATCGTGATGTCATCCATTTCAATTTTGCTAGCGATAGCGACCCCACCTTGACCAGTTGAGTTTCCGCCAAGGACAAGCTGATACCCACGCTGCTCAAACTCTCGTCGAGGAAACTGACGGTCGGAAACTTTGGTCTCTTGCAAGCAAACGACATCAGGTCCGACCCGATCGACCCAGCCCATGACTTGCGCAGATCGAGCCCGGATCGAATCTACATTCCACGTCGCCAGAATCACTCTGTCATCTTAGGTATCTGAAATTCTGTAGCTCGCTTTTGTCTATAGCTGACACATCGCTTGACACATCGACTTGACACTTCGCCTTGGTATATCGCTGTGGCAGACCGGGTGCGGATCAGCTGGTTGACGGATTCCGAAAACGAGCTCGACGGTGCTCCCGGCGAAGCCATTCTTCCCCGACCCGAGATCTCTTGTTGAGCTGCAGGATCGTAGCTTCGGATACTTTCTTGACCCCGGATAGGCGATTTAGCTCGCCGTTTACTACTTGTGGGGTTCGACCGGTGAGCTGAACCAACTCCGTCGTCAGATCTTTATTGATTCGCCGAAGGCGAGCCCGCTCATCGTGGCTTGCGCTAAGAGCACCAGCGGTGCCGCTCATCTGGTTGTCGCTGCCGTTAAGCGAAGGCAGGGCGCCAAGGTCGAGCACGAGCTCTTCTTGAACCGCCTCTTCTAGGTTTGCACTAACGCTTTCGTCTTCGGCGAACACATCCAGATCGCTGTTTCCGCCAAGCGTGGCCGACTTTACGGCAAACAGCGACATTTGATCGGTTGGGTCCGACCGGGAATCCAACTCATCACCATCGCGAGTTTTCTTGGTCAAGGAATGTTTGCGAGAGTCACCTATTTCAGCGCCGAACTTGCGTAAACGATAGTCATCGGGAATGAACATGTAGGCCCGCTGCAGTCCAGCGCCTGGAATGTGTCGGACCACCCGGCCCACTGCCTGTCGGAAGAATAGCTCGGTAGTCGTGGTAGTTGCGTAAACCCCAACTCGGAGCCGCGGAATGTCGACTCCTTCGGAAATCATTTTTACCGCCACAATCCAAGGGGATCGACCCTCAGAGAATTTCGTGATCTTCTCCGAGGCTTTCGGGTCATCACTTGTGACAACGTCAGCGTTGACCTTGTACTGCTCCTTGAGGAGACGAGAAACGCCACGAGCATGATCTTGATCCATCGTGATTACCAAACCACCAGCATCTTTGTGGTTCTTACGGATCGTAGCTAAGCGCTCGTGAGCGTGGCCGAGAACCGCTGGGAGCCATTCACCCTCTAAGCTAAGGGCCGCTCGGAGCCGCTGATTCGACTGTGTACGGGCTAAGGCGTCATCAAAGGACGCAGCCATATCGGACCCGTCGTTAGACGTCCACTCCATCTGGCCGCCGAATCGAGGAAAGTAGACCGGCCGGACAACCGAACCATCAGACAAAGCAGGACCATAGCCGTAGTCAAAGTCAGGCTGGGCCACGTCATATTCGTAACGTACGAACGGAATCGAGTTTGTGTCGCTACGAAACGGAGTACCAGACAGCGCTAGGCGACGGCTCGAAGCGTCGAAGGCGCTCCGAACGCCATCGCCCCACGACCTCTCCTCACCAGCGTGATGAATCTCGTCCAAGATTACGAATCCGCCCTGCGACAACTGAAAGAAAGGAGCTGGCGAGCTTCCAACTTGCTGGTAGGTGGTTACAACCCCATGGGCATCGTCAGGCACCCGATCCCCAGGCGACCAATTGGTCACAAGTTGTAGGTCAAACCGCGAAGCGGCTGAGGCCCACTGCTGCTTCAAGTGACTTGTTGGGCAAACAACAACCAACCGCCCCGGCAGGTTCGGAAGGGTAAGCCGAGCAGCAACCAAAGCAAAGGTTGTTTTTCCGGCCCCTGGAGTGGCGACGGTAAGGAAATCGGTCTCATTAGTGGCCTGGAACTTATCTAGCGCTGCCCGCTGCCATTGTCTGAGATGGAGCTTAGAATTACTCACCGCTCGACAGTCTGCCAAGCGACCAATCCATCCCCACCCTTATTCGAGTCAATCGTGAAGTTTCATTCGATTTTGGTCGAGCGTCAATCTGGATTGTCCTGCACGGCCTCGTAAACCGAGGCGAGAACCGTCATACCAGGTTCAATCAGATCCCCGCCGATCGCGGCCGGTACGGCCTTATCTCCAGCTGATTCGGACAACTCACCGGTCACAGTAACTTCCACTGGAACCCGACGATAACCCTCACCTTCGAACTGGTCGATCTCGTACCAATGTTTGTCTAGCTTCTCAGAGACTAAGAGTGACACTTCACACACTTGACCGTCGGGGTCAAGGACGACCCCGGGGTAGCCCTCAGCGGCACCCCAAGAAATCTCAAATTCAAATCCCGTTATGGTGCCTGTGTACCACCGACCCTCAAGTTTGCGAACGAGCCAGTGATTTACTTCGCCCGGGCGCAAGGTTCCATACGCAACCAGACTGGTATCGACTAAGGACCGCACGAAGGCAAGGATAGCCACGCCAACAGCACCTGCTGTCCAAATTGGAACCGTGCTAAGGTTTCAAGCATGAGTGGCTCATTTCTAACCAGAATTGGAAATGGGCTCACCGAATGGAAGATCGAGTGGAAGGCCCGCCGGGACGGCCGCAAACACCTAACGAACGACCTTCACCAAGCAACCAGAGATATCGTCGGTCCAACTGGTTGGGTTGTTTCAAAAAGCTGGGATCAGTTGAGCAACAACCGGTCGGCCTACGTAAAGTCGTTCGACAAGAACCGGATACCACCCAGTCTGCACGTATCAGAACGCGACCGGATTCGGGCCGGAGAGGTCATGCCTTTAACCGAGCGCTGTATCGAGGATTACACCGACGCCGGTGCAGTTGAACCGGGCCCGTGGAAAACTGAGGATCTCGAACCCGAAAGCAATACGAAGCCAGAATGGCTTAGTCGCTATCGACGATCCGATAGCCCACACCCCTAACCGTTTCGATCGGATCTCCTAAGCCTGGGAGTTCGAGCTTTCGCCGCAGGTTAGCGATGTGAACGTCAACAACGTTAGAGAGCCCATCATAGTTGGCGTCCCAAACGTGCTCGAGCAGTTCTTCTCGTCGGCAAACATCGCCAACTCGTCGGAGAAGAAATTCCAGCAAGCTAAATTCACGTGCCGTTAAGGGCACCATTATCGCTCCCCGCCAAACTGTGTGGGCGGCCGGATCGAGTCTGATACCAGTAACCTGATCGCCGACTCCAAGAATTGGCTTCGTGGCCGACGCAGGCCGACGCAGTAGTGCTCGTACTCGAGCCGCCAACTCCGGATAGTCGAATGGCTTGGTCAAATAGTCATCGGCTCCAGCATCAAGCCCAGCGACTTTATCGGACAATCCATCTCGGGCGGTCAACATCAGGACCGGGACACCAGATCCAGACGCTCGTATGGTCCGGCACAGATCGACCCCGTCACCATCAGGAAGCCCAAGGTCGAGAACAACCAAATCGTACTCGTTGATCGAAGCCGCCTCTGCGGCTCCAGCTACGGTCATGACGTGATCCACTGCATGGCCTTCTTCAACCAGCCCGCGAACAAGCACTTGACCGAGGGAAGCGTCATCTTCGACTAGCAGCAAGCGCACTGCCCCAGTCTGGCATGAAGAACATGAAGATGGGATGAAGCTGGTCTTCATGTTCTGATAATCGTTGGTGTTTTACCTTGGTCGTTATGCCATCACTCCTTGTCCGCCCATCGCTATCGACGAGTTCTAGGCGAACATTCTTCGCTCGATTCCTAGGAGAAGCGACTTTTGTCGACCAGGACCCTAGCCGAGCTGATGCCGCTCATCTCTTACGCCGCCTATCGATGACCGTCCATGCTGAGCGAGTCGATCAGCTCAGCGAGCTATCTCGCGATGACGCCATTGCCGCCATGCTCCAAAGCAGCTGGGAACAGATTCCACAAGACCCGGGAGACCAACTCGACCAAATACCTATGGAAAAGGACGACTGGTCGGAGGTGTCTCAATGGTGGATCCATCAGATGACCGATCCGGGTACCGGAATAACTGACCGTTTGACCTGGTTCTGGCATTCTCTACTCACTACCAACGCCTACAAGGTAGAAGGGCCTCAGCTTGTAGCATCTCAATTGACTGGTTTACGAGCCCAGAGCCGAGGCAACTTCCGCGAATTGCTCCACAATTTCATCGGCTCGGGTGCCCTCCTCCAATACCTCGATGCCAGCTATTCAGTTGCCTCACAGCCAAACGAGAATTTGGCTCGGGAGCTAATGGAGCTCTATACCGTGGGCCGAGGCAACTACACCCAAGATGACGTTCGAGCCGCAGCGCGAGCTCTGGCCGGCTGGGTGGTCGAGGACGGAAAAGTTGAGTTCCGTTCCGAGAACGCCTTTATCGCCCCTCTCGTATTTATGGACACCCAAGCTGATTGGGATACAACTACGATCGTCGATCGGCTTTGTGATCATCCAGCAACGGCGGCCCGAATCTCTAATCGGCTTTGGCGATTCTTGATTGGCTCTGACCTTCCAGCTGATTCCGCGGTCGAACTCGGGAAATGGTGGCAGAACAAAGATCTTGAGATCACTCCCCTCGTTGAGCGAATTGTCACCGATCCTTCGTTCTTCGATAGCCGAATGAGCCGCCCTCGATCGGCCCTGGAGTGGTTTTGTGCCACTAGTGTCCTTAGCCAGCCTGATGACACGGTTTGGGCTGTCGACTCTCTGGGTCAAACCCCGTATCTTCCACCTACTCCCGCTGGCTGGCCCGAGGGGGATAAATGGCTGGCAACCGGCTCAATCGGTCGCCGCGCTCGTTTCGCCCACAGTCTTGACTTAACCGCAGCGGCCGTGGAACACGCTGACCTTGAACCAGCTGAAGCGGTTGAAGACGTCATCCGACGGTGCGGCCTCCATTCACTTTCAACCGGGACTCTTAAGGCGCTGCAGAGCATTGAAACCGACGACGAGTACCTTCCACCCGAAAGCGCGGCGTTGGCCCGTTGGCGAATCGCCCTTACCTGTCCGGAGTCTCACTTATCATGACCAAGTCGAGTAATAAACAGCTAAAGAACCGGGGCCAACTCAATTCGAGTTCGATCAACTCCCTTACTAGCCGAAGAAAGTTTCTGCAGCAGGCCTCAGCGGCAGGGGCGATCGCAGGCAGTGGATACTTCTTGAGCTCTTGCAGCGGCGACAACGGCCGCTCCAGCAATGCTGAACCCCTTGCGGTGACACCCAACGAGCCTCAACAGGACCAAGCTCAATCGTTAGGGCGCCGCACCCCAAATGCCGACTCTATCGACGATCGAGTGCTTGTAATTGTCGACTTGCAGGGCGGCAATGATGGCCTCAGCACCGTCGTTCCAGCTGGAGATCCAGCATACTATGATGCTCGCCCCAATCTGGCGGTGGCAGAAGACGAGATCTTAGCCCTAGACGATGACGTAGGGCTCCACCCAGCTCTGACTGGGCTACATCAGCAAGGTGTCATCACGGTCGAGGGCGTCGGCTCGGCGACCGGAGATTTGTCCCATTTCGCTATGACCGAACGGTGGGAGCGAGGCGATGCTGATGGTCAAGAAAATTATCGATCCGGCTTTCTGGGTCGGTTAGCTGACACGCTCGACAACGGATCGCCGCTGGTCGCCGCCTCTCTCTCAGGTGACACTCCTCATCTGCTAAATCAAAAAGCTACATCGATGTCGCTAGGCAGCCTCGAAGACTTCTGGTTTCTCAGTCCGACAGATTGGTCGGAGACCCTGGCATACCAGCTGGGTCTTGACCTGTTTGCGACCCCAGGAAACGATCAAGGACAGCGAATCCTCAAATCGTTCGACGAGCTTAAAGCGCTGGCCGCCGACCTCGCCGACCTCGAAGTCGAGGAGCCTGACTGGGAAACGCCGATGCTTAGCCAAGGAGGACAGCTCGGCCAAGATCTTTACCTAGCGACCGATTTGATCGCGTCGCAACCTGGGTTGCGTTTGGTTTACGTCAAAACCGGTGACTTCGACACCCACCAGAATCACCTCTACCGCCAAGAAGAGAACTTGGCGCGGGTCGACGCTGCCGTCGCGGGCTTTTGTCAAAGGGCCGACGACCTTGGATACGGCGATCAGGTGTTAGTGGCTACCATCAGCGAATTTGGCCGACGGGTAGCTGAAAGCGACGGGGGTCTCGACCACGGATCAGCCTCAACCATGCTGCTTGCCGGCGCCGTCGACGATTATCGGGCAGGCGAACGTCCATCGCTTACCGACCTAGACGAAGATGGCAACCTGAAGGTCACCGTAAGTTTCGACCGATACCTGGCCACGCTGGCCCAGGAATGGTTGGGCATTGAGGCAGCCTCAGTGCTGCCGGGCAACCCTGAACCGCTTGGATTGTTCTAGCGCTCAAAGGACACGTTGAACCAAAACTAAAAGGGGCGAGACCATCGGCCTCGCCCCTTTCGTAGTAGCCATAGTTTCTAGAACATTGCTCCAGAAACCGTCAAGCTAGGTATCAGTTAGTTTGCTGCGGTTACGCTGCAGCTCGGGCAGCGTCGAGCCAAGGATCGACGGTGTCTCGGTTGGCATCAATCCACTCTTGGGCTTGGGCCTTAACGTCGTCTTCAGAGTTGGCGCCACCTTGGTAGGTAACGTTCTGGTTGACTACGTCAATCACATTTAGGGTTACGGCCTCGAACAAAGCCTTCGCCGCTGGGTTAGCGTCAACAAATTCTTTGTTGGCGGTTACCTGGATGTCAGCGAATTCCCAGCCAAGGTAGCAAGGATCTGCAGTACAGGTACCTGCAGCGGTTGGTACTGGACCAGCGCCGGTGAAGTCCCAGTCTGGGGTGATTGAGCCATCAAGGATGTTAGTCTCGTCGCCAACGTTGAGCCACAGGGCGTTGTCGCCTGGGATCAGCTGACCGAGGTAGCCAGATGGGCTCCAGGTGTATTGAATAACAGGATCGCCAGCGTTGGCACGGTTTACAGATTCAGCAATCATGGCGTCGTAGCCAGCTTGAGTCTGCTCAAGATTGTCCCAGCTATTGAACTCGATCATCTCGTTGATGATGTCGTCGCAGGTCCAGTCCTCTGGGCAACCAAAGATGTTCGCTTTGCCATTGTCGTCTTCGTCAAACAGGGCAACGAGATCTGGATCGTCGTTAATCTGCTGGAGCGACGTGATGCTGTTTTCTTCGGCAACCGTCTTGGTCACGAGGAAGCCTTCTAGCGCCTCACCCAACATTTGTTCACCGAGAATCTCAACCTTGTCACCGACGAGTGAACCGTCGGTCAATTCGTTTTCGTGCCAGCTCAGGTGTCCGGGGTACCAGCTGTTAGCCCAGAAATCGATTTCGCCTTCAGCCATAGCGGTGTAGCCATTAGATGGAGGGAACTCGTTAAGTGCCGGATCAGTTACTTCGTAACCGAGCTCTGTTAGTAGGGCAGAATAGACCGCAGCCTGGAAGTAACCAGTGCTCCAGTTGGCTCGGGCCGCGGTGACGGTAACGCCAGCTCCGGGCATGGCCGCATCGTCGCCGTCTTCCATGGCATCGTCGGCAGCGTCGGCGCCATCTTCTACGGCATCCTCCACTGCGTCGGCGCCTGCTTCGGCGGCATCAGTCCCGGCCTCGACAGCCTCATCAGCTGTTCCGCAGGCGGAGACAAAGAGGGCAAACGCCGCAAGCAGCGCCACCAAGATTGTCTTTTTGTTTCTTAGCATGGGTTTCTCCCCGTTTGGTTAGCTAACTTCGCCCACACTCACAAACGTCGTCTCAGAAATCTTCAACGCCGATCAGGAGTGGTAAGCAGGTCTTAGTTTAGGCGGCAGGCCCCCAATTAGTTGGCTGCACCGGCGCCGATTGGCTCAAACTCTGATGTTTCAGCCGGAATTGTCTTAGTCTCGTCAGCAGTTGAGCTTGTAGTTGTAACGTCGTCATAAATTTTCCTCCGCCCAAAATCGGACAGAATTTTCCGCGACGCCGAGAACAACAAGAATCCGCTGACAAAGACTAATGCTGATCCCACTCCTGAGAAAAACTTCGAATCGGCGACTCGCATCAAGGACAAAATCCATGATGAGCCGATTCCCATGAGCCCGAAGCCAAGGGCGGCTGAGATGGCGCTCCAGGTCCATTGCTGACGAGAGGTGAGCTCGGGGAACGCCATGGCAGCAACAACCGGGATGGCTAGTGCTATTGCGATGCAGGCCAATGCAATTGGGCCATGAGCCACCACAACCATCGCAGCTAGAGCAGCTAGGCCACCAACCAGAATGATTTGCGCCCACAAAGCCTTTTGCCTGATCGTCGATCGAGTGGCAAACACGGCAACGAGTCCAATGAGTGCAGCCACCACTATGGCTGACTCGACTGTTCGGCCGAACTGAAAGTTCATAACGAACGGACCGCGCAAATCAACTGGGTAGAGCCAAAGTAAGGCAAACAGGGCCGAGACAACGCCAATTAGCACTGTTGTCTCTCGGCCGGAAGCAACTTCGGCCGCTCGAAATCGGCTGGCCGCCTCGCTCAAGGTCTTTCGATTCATCCCCGCCCCAGGAGCGAGTAACGCCAACGCGAACAATCCGAAGACTAGCGATACTGTTCCAAGGCCGGCCCCCTGGTCCGACTGTCCGTCGATAACCACGATCTCGGCTTTCACCGCGAGATTGTTGATTCGTTGGATTTCTTGACCGGCAACGCCGTTTGTCATTTCGCCGGCGTCGACCTTGGCGTAAACATCATCAAGCATCGCTTGAATCTCGGGGGTGATGACTGTGTCGGTTCGCCGATCGAAACTCCATCCGGCATAGAGCCCGATGACGAGACAGGCAGTGGCGGCCAAACCACCCAGCGCTCGACCAATGGAGATTCCCCCAACCTGAGGCACCCGCTCAGCCATCGGCGCAACACGGACCCATAGAACTGCACCGAGAACCGCTACCACCGATGCGGCAACGGCGACGAACACGCCGATACCGTGAGAGTATTCAAGGTTCAGCGTTGATGGTCGAGCTAGCAAGAACGCTATCGACGTGACCAAAGCCCCACCAGCGGCAAGAAGGGCTCCGTCCGCTCTCATCCAGGCCGGACCAGCACCTGGGTTAACCAAGTTGTTGACCATCGTGGCGGCCAGGAATAGTCCACACAAGCCTACGAAAATTCCGAAGAACGATCCACCAGCGCCAACGATTCCGTTGAAGGATTCGCCTGCTAGGTCTGCGTCGGTTCGACGGCCGTACCCGCTAATTAGGCCCGAGTCATGGCTCCAAACTAAGAAGGTCGACACTGCTATAGCTATGCCTGCCATGCCGGAGATAAGGATCGGCAATCGCTCAGAACCAACAACCGGGGCAAATCGATCGCGTTTAATCGTTGACTGATTAGAGCTGAACCCCGGAGCGTCAAGAAGTTCTTCTGGGTCTTTGCGGTGAGACCAAGCTGTCTTCATTCGAGAAAAGAGGTTGGTTCCATCCGATGCTTCTGGCTGCGAAATCCGGTCGAGGATCACCGCCACCAAGAAGAAGGCCACCCCTGACGACCCGGCTAAGCCGACGTCAAGATTTTGAACGGCCCGGAACACTAACTGGCCTAGCCCGCCCGCACCGATGATGGCGGCAACGCCAGCCATAGAAATCGACAACAACAGCGTCTGGTTAAGTCCGGTCATCATCGCGGGACGAGCCAGAGGAAGTTGGACGTCGGTAAGAACTTTGAATTCAGGAGCGCCAAAGGCGCGGCTCGCCTCGACCACATCTTCTGGCACTTGCCGAATGCCCAGATTGGTAAGGCGGATCAATGGTGGCAGGGCGAAGATCATCGTCACCATGGTGGCCGGAACAGCACCGAATCCGAAGAAGAAGATGACCGGCAACATATAAACGAACGTGTGGATTACCTGCATCGCATCCAATATCGGACGAATGGTTTGCCAGACACCGTCGAATCGGCCGCATAACACGCCGATTGGAATGCCAATTAGGGCGCACAAGAACACAGCGACCAGAATCAGCCCGATGGAAACCATCGTCGCATCCCAATAGTCGCTACCGAGCAAGCCGCAACACGTTAGGCCGATCGCCACCATCACGCCAACCTTTAGGTTGCGAACCACAGTTCCAACAATAAAGAAGGCAACGACCACGACAACCCACGGAATTTCGAGCAGGAAACCCTTTACGAAATATTCAAACAAGGCGGCAAACGGCCATCGGATCACGTCGAGTACCGGGGCAAGATTCTGGTCGATCCAGTCGACTGCTTGATCAACCCAAGGTCCGACGGGAAGCTCCCATTGATCTAGGACTTTGTCATCGAAGAACGACGGTCCGGTGTCTGCATCTTCTTGCATTCGAATAGTCATTTACATGAACACCTCTCGCTCGAAACCGTCTATGAGGTTTTCGACTCGACCCATCTCTTCCATGATGTCTCGCGGTTCGAGACGCCCTATCAAGACTCCGTTGTCGTCTACCACCGCAATAGGCAACCCCCGACCAGCAGGAGCATAAAGCTCGTTCAGCGTTGCGTCGGCGGTCGTAACGTCAAAGTCTTCACGCATCGCTTTTGCCAAGTCAGTCGAACCGACTCCGGCTGCTCGAATGCCGTCCTCAGTGGTAATCATCCCAATCGGCTTGCCTGCATTGTCACAACAAAAGGCTCCGGCTCTTCCGGTCAGGGCGGAAATGGCGTCGTCGAGGGTTGAGTCGTGAGGGATCGGCTTTGCTTCGACCATCACTTCTCGCACCTGAATCACCCGACCCTGATCAACGTCTTGCACAAACTCAGCGACATAGCCGGTTGCCGGTTGCGTCAAGATCTCTTCTGGCGTGCCGATTTGAACGACCGCACCGTCTTTCATGATGCAGACCCGGTTGCCGACGCGGAGAGCTTCGTTCAGGTCGTGGGTAATGAACAGAATCGTTTTACGAAGTTCGTTTTGGATCTCCATCAGCTCATCTTGCATCTGCCGACGAATTAGTGGATCCAGAGCACTGAACGCCTCATCCATGAGGAGAATGTCAGGATCACTAGCGAGCGCCCGAGCAAGACCGATTCTCTGCTGCATACCGCCCGAGAGTTCGCTAACTGCGTTCTGGGCATACGCTTCAAGCCCAACCAAGGCCAACGCTCGCATCGATTGTTTGTCTCGTTCGCGGCGAGGAACTTTCTGTACTTTCAGGCCGTAGCCCACATTGTCGATCACGTTGCGGTGCGGGAACAAGGCAAAGTGCTGGAACACCATGCCCATTTTCTCTCGTCGGAACGCCTGCAGCGAAGGCCCGTTTAGATCCTGAACGTTAACCCCGTCAACCCACACTTCACCTGCAGTTACTGGGTGTAACTTGTTCACCGTGCGGATCGCGGTTGACTTACCGGAGCCGGACAAGCCCATAACGACAAAAATCTCGCCTTGAGGCACCGAGAAGTTGACGTCATGCAAACCCATTACGTGCCCGGTCTGGGCTTGCACTTCGTTCTTGCCTACACCGGCCTTGGCTAACTCGTATGCTCGACCCCTGGGTTGAGCCCCGAAGATCTTGTACACACCGTCCAGCCGAATAATCTCATTGTCGACTGGTGAGGCCTGTTTGGTTGAAGATCCGTTTGTAGACGTGAAATTAGACAATGCGCCGCTTCCCCTAGGTCGATCTGTTTCAGATCGAAAATGTCTGACTTTTGTCTCGATGTTGCGCTGAGTGCCGCTCCGCTTTGGCATCACTATTGTTCGAGAGAATCTCTCTTACAAAATATTTATACGCGCTAACCACTATATAAAATTGTCTCGCCATTCTGAAATTGACGCTGTATTCTCGGCCCGCTTGGCCTTGCTTGGAGGTAATCCAATGAGATCAGAGGTGTTGCTCAAGCCGGCGAGTTCTGGTTTGGGCCTCATTGCCCGTGTAAGCCAACTCGGTGTGTCAACTGCACTAGTGGCCAGCCTGGTGGCGGTACAAAACGATCGCATTAACGATTCAGAACGTAGTTTGAGTGGAAAATGTTACGCCTTCGATGGTAGTCGGTGATGAATGGCTCTCCTAGTAACGATCCCTTATAGAGATATACAGCGAAGCGTCACAATCCCACCTGATTCATCATGACGTTGGGGGCACAACTAGGATCGGGCTATGAAAACGGGGGCATCACTTGGGGCAGCGGCGATTTGTGTCGCCATTGGAGCGGCGGTTGGAGCAGCCGGAAGCTTTGGCGGAGAAAGCCTCGGACCAGTCAAAATTTTCGCGCTCTGTGTTGCGGTGGCATTTGTAGTCAACTGGATTGTTTACATTCCTTCGTTCATTGGCCAAACCGAACACTTCTTCGATCTGACCGGATCGTTAACCTACTTAACGGTTACCGCTCTCGCCTTGCTCTCCGTCGGTACCTATGATCTTCGCACATTCGTGCTGGCGGCCCTCATAGCCATTTGGGCCACCAGGCTTGGCACCTTTCTGTTTCGCCGAGTTCGCGCTGCTGGTAAAGACCGTCGCTTTGACGTCATGAAGACGCGATGGGGCCAGTTCCTGTTTACTTGGACAACCCAAGGCCTGTGGGTAGTTTTTACCTCAGCCGCCGCCATTGCCGCTATCACCTCTGGGGCCAAACAGAGCTTCGGGCTATTTGGAGTCATCGGTCTGCTGGTTTGGATTGCCGGATTTTCAACGGAAGTGATCGCTGACCGTCAGAAATCAGCATTTCGAAACGACAAGGCGAACAAGGACACCTTCATCCGGTCCGGGCTTTGGTCTTGGTCTCGCCACCCAAACTACTTTGGTGAGATCACGTTGTGGACCGGAGTAGCCCTGATCTCCTTCCCAGCTCTGCAAGGTTGGCAATACGTGACGTTGGCATCCCCGGCCTTCGTCTTCGTGCTACTCACCCGAGTGAGTGGAGTCGGAATGCTTGAGCGTCGAGCAGACAAGAAGTGGGGCGGGCAACCCGACTATGAGGCGTACAAAAAGGCTACTCCAGTCTTGTTCCCTCGTCCGCCGTCGACCTAAACCAACTCAACAAGGCCCAACTCAACAAGGCCTAGCCGTCGGCGGCTAGCCAAGTTTCCCACCGATCCTGATTGTCTTCAATCCACTCGGTCGTAACCTCATCAACGGATTTGTCTAGCGATTCGACCGAGTGAGTAATTGCCAATTGATCTTCAGTCGTGAGGGTAAAGTTCCGGAGAAATGTTTCTACGTCCGGCGCCTGCTCTGCCAGCTGCGGGGATCCCAACTTCACCAACGCTTCCTCCGGATAGTCGCAGCGTAGGAGCTGACCGTCGGCGAACGCTTGGACACATGCTTCGTCCCGTTCGGGCAACGCTACGTTGACCAAATCGAATTCGGTGATCTCAGCCGTCGGTGTCCACCAGTAAGCGAGAATTGGTTCTTGGCTTGAGGTCGCCGACGCTAGCTCTCGCCTGGTTGTTTCATCAGAGCCCGAATACTCGACAACAAACGGAATGTCGAGCGACGTCATCAGCTCTTCGTCGAAGGTTACGTAGTCTGGATTGGTGCCGAGGAACCGCCCCGACTCGCCAGTCTCATCGGTGGCGAATTGCTTAGCCACATCGAGGTTGCGGAACCCTTCCCAAGTCGCCAACGTCGGATCAGCTTCGACCAAGTACCGAGGCACGAACCAGCCGACTTTGGCTGTCACGCCCAGGTCCCCGAGACGAGCAACCCGTCCAGAGTTGATGAACTCGACCTCAGATTCCTCCAGCGTCGACACCCATAGCTCCAGTACAGCTGAAACCTCACCACTAGCCAGATCCTGAAGCAGGCCGTCGATATCAAGCACATCAACCAACGTCACTGGGTATCCGAGTCGTCGTTCAATCAGCTTCTCGGCAATAACACCGTTGGCTCTAGCGGCAGTCCAGTCGGTAACTGCAATCGTTATGGTTGGCTTAGGCCCCGCCTTGTTAGGCGTTAGTAAACCGTCATTGATCGGCGAACTTGATTGGCCGGTTGATTCACTCGAATCTGATTGCCCGCCAGAGCAGCTGACCGCTAAGAGTGCCAACACGAAGCAAAGCGACATCAAGCGAAAGAAACGCAAGCTTAGATAGTGGCCCTGTGAACGAGCAGTGTCAGTGATCACCGAATTCAATGGTAGCCAAACCGTTGTCTAATTCTGGGTCGCTTAGTCAAAGATCAGTTTGGCAGCTGCTACATCTTCTAACGCCGTTCCCGCCGACTTAAAAAGTGTGATTTCGTCGTCCGATGTTCGAAGCGGGCAAGTCCCAGCCACGATTTCGGCCAGATCTCCTTGTATTTCATCGACTGCCAGTAGACCGGACTCAATTGGCTGGGCTAGGTCCCCCGCTAGCATCGCGTCCCCTCGGGTGTCGACCCATACATTTGACCGACGGATCACATCATCGTCTGTCTCCCGCATTTGGGCGGTGAAGCTACCAATCAGGTCTACGTGAACCCCCGGTTTGAGCAAGGTTCCTTTGATTACCGGCGTTGTTGCCCCGGTAACACATGAAATCACATCGGCTTCGGTCACGGCTTCGTCCAAGTCTTCGACAACAATTGCATCCAGTCCGATCAGACGAAGATCCGAAACGACCTGAGCTGCTTTGGCCGGGCGCCTACCCCATACTCCCACCGTCTGGTACGACCGAACCGCGCAATGCGCTTGCGCCGCCATTGGGCCGAGAGCACCGGTTCCGACCACCAGTAACCGCTGAGCCGATTTGCGGGCGAGTCGGTTAGCAGCAACCGCCGACGCTCCCGCGGTGCGTCTTGCCGTTAGCTCGTTGCCATCACAAGCCCCGAGGAAGGTGCCGTTTGTTCCGTCAAACAACAGGACGCCAGCGTTGACTGTTGGCAGTTCGAGCTCGCTGTTCTCCGGGAAAAAAGTCACCACCTTCACCGCGACAACGTCGCCGACAATCCACCCCGATTTTAGCAAAAGAGCCGCATCAGCTCGGCCTGGCACCTCCAACGTGTGGGCAGTACGCATCGGAGCGAACGCCTCTTCGGATAAGAACACATCTTCAATAGCGGCCAGCAATGCTGACCATGGCAAAGCGTCGGCAACTTGTTGCGAATCAAAAAATCTCATGTGCTCCTACTCTTCGGACTAGTCCTGCCGGCGGTCGATCGACTGCATTGGGAGACCACGGGCTTTACCTTACTGCAGCTGGTGTGGGCGGCGCTCTTGTCGTTGCTAGCTATATCGCTACGCTAGACGCGATAATGAGCTCGACGAAAACGACCGAACCCGACCAACTCATTCGACAAATACAGAAAATTTGCCAAGCCACCGTTATCGTTATGTCGCCATTGTCCGGTGGCGACTTCGCCACTGCGTATCGGGTCGAGCTCGACGATGGTCGGATTGTGTTCGCTAAAACTCACCGGGATCCACCACCTGGTTTCTTCACAACCGAGGCCAATGGTCTTAGATGGCTAGCCGAGCCGGCAGTCGTTAATGTTGCTCGGGTTCTGGGAGTTACCGACAATGCTCCGGCCTGTTTGGTTGTGGAATGGATTGAGCCGGGTGATCGCGTTTCTAGCCAAAATGGGCTATCAACGTCAAGCGAGGTGAGCTTTGGTCTGAGTTTGGCCCAACTTCATCAAGTCGACGCGCCAAGCTTTGGCCGCCAGGATTGTCGAACCACAGGTAGCCAAGCGTTACCGAACGACCCATGCTCGACTTGGCCAGAGTTCTACGCTGATCGTAGATTACGCCCTTTGGCAGAACGAGCGGCCCAAGCCAACGCCCTGCCCCACGCCACTATTGATCGTCTGTTGCGAGTAGCAGATCGGCTACCAGACCTTGCCTCCGTCGACGAACCGCCGGCTCGTCTTCACGGGGACTTGTGGGCCGGTAATCGGGTGATCGACCGACAAGGTGCGAACTGGATTATCGATCCGGCCGCCCATGGAGGCCACCGTGAGTTCGACCTGGCCATGATGCGCCTGTTCGGAGGGTTCAGCGACGACTGTTTCTTGGCCTACAACAACGTCTACCCACTGTCTGATGGCTGGCAGGAACGGGTTCGGTTGCACCAACTGGCCCCACTAGTTGTCCACGCCATCAAGTTTGGTGGCGGCTACGTCGCTGGCGTTGAGGACGCTCTGTCGGCCTACATCTAGGCCGGACGAACAACCAAGTCATCCCGCAAAGCCAACGAGCTCAAATGGGCAGGGTTGGGAGCCCCGACTAAGGTCTAACCAGAGGTCGTTGGTGCGAGCATAGGAACCAGGCGATTACCACCGTTGGGCCACGTATCAGATCGGAGAGCTGCATGACAGGACGTTTGGACGGCAAAGTTGCGCTTATCACTGGGGGCGCCAGGGGCCAAGGAGAAGCTGAGAGTCGATTGTTCGCGGCCGAAGGCGCCACCGTAGTCCTGACCGACATCTTGACGTCGGAGGGGCAAACCGTAGCCAGCGAGATAGGTGGACAATTCCATCATCACGATGTCCGAGACGCCCACTCATGGTCAAGCATCGTAAAGCAAACGCTAACCGATCACGGCCGCATCGATGTCTTGGTCAACAATGCAGGGATTTTCCGCATCGCCAGTATGGCTGACACTGATCAGGCACTCTGGGACGACACAATCGGCATCAACCAAACCGGCGTTTTTCTCGGCATGCAAACAATCTCCCCGTCAATGGTGGAGAACAAAAGCGGCTCGATAATCAACATCTCCTCTATCGCTGGACTTCGGGGTGCCGGGATGGCTATCGCCTACGCAGCATCGAAGTGGGCAGTGCGAGGCATGACCAAAAGCGCGGCCCAAGAACTTGCCGCCAGTAACGTTCGAGTAAATTCAATCCATCCAGGAATTATCGACACACCAATGATCGATGAATTTGACAATGCCGGTGTCCGGCAGCGCACGGTCGATCGGATCCCGATGGGTCGGGTGGCAGAAGCAACCGATGTGGCGAACTTGGCGCTGTTTTTAGCTTCGGATGAAAGTTCATACTGCACCGGCTCAGAGTTCG
Source organism: uncultured Acidimicrobiales bacterium (assembly GCA_937922805.1). GTDB lineage: Bacteria > Actinomycetota > Acidimicrobiia > Acidimicrobiales > SZUA-35 > JAHELU01. Next base: position 191,109 of record CALAJV010000003.1, read on the forward strand.
TCATAGATGGCGGCTTCACCGCCTAACTAGGGACAGGGCTCAAAGACTGAGGTTTCGGCCGGTCGACCCCCTCGGTCTACAATTTTCACTGATCACACTCACGTAAACATGCGCAGCTCGAGCAGCGTCGGCTCAACACCCAGATGAGGACGAAGTGGACGGTAATCACGACAATCACAGCCACGACCACAACCACTAGACCCATCACGCTTGTCTGAACAATCCGAAGCCACGACCGGTCGAAACAATAGGTTTGCGCTGATCCCCTACTACCTAGGTGGCTTCCTTGGCCCGTTCGGGACCATGGTCATCATTCCGATGTTTCCGGAACTGCGAGATCAGTTCGGGGTCGATTCCAGCACCATAAGCTGGGGATTCTCGGCTTATCTATTTCCAATGGCTGCGCTACTGATCGTTTCGGGAACTACCGGCGAACGTTTCGGTCGAGGGCGGGTTCTGAAAATCGCTTTGGTTATCTATGCCATTGCGTCACTCGGTTGTTCGCTAGCTCCATCACTCCCCTGGTTTCTTGCTTCGAGGGCAACTCAAGGGGCAGCCAACGCGTTCGTTACGCCGCTGTTGGTCGCTGGGATTGCCGACATAACGCAGCGAAGCGAGCTCGGGCGCAAGGTCGGCATGTACGGGAGCTTTCAAGCAATCGGCGGAGGCCTAGCCCCCTTTGTCGGCGGGTTGGCTGCCAGCACCGACTGGCGCTACGCCTTTTGGGGAACGGTTGCGGTAACCGCAATCGTCGCTGGCTTCGCCCCTCGTGGCGCTCCAGCTCGGAAGGGTCAGTCGCTGTCCATTCGCCCCTTGATTTCAGTCAAGTTTCTAGCACTTGGAATAGCTGCTTTCACCGCGGCCGCTGGCCCGATTGGAGCCGGGGTGCTTGTCGGGTTCAAGGCCCGAGACATTCTCAACATGGACCCCGGAGCTGCTGGTTTACTACTAGCTGGCGGCAGCGTTGGAGCAGCCCTTCTAGGGCCGCTGTTTGGCAGATCGATCGATACCTTCGGTGCCCGGAAATGCGGAATCGTTGCTGCTTCAACCGTTAGCACCGCTGTCGCTCTTCTAGGCGTCACCCAACAGCCAATGACGTTGGCCGTAGCCTTCGTTGTTGCTGGCGCATTATTTGGCTACGTGGTAGCGGTGCTGCAACAATTGGGAGCAACTATTGTCGACCGAAATCGGGGCGGAGCAGTATCAGCCATGCTTTCGTTTCGTTTCGTCGGGCATGCAGTCGGACCTCTCATCTGGGTGCCAGTGTTTGAAACCAATCAACTACTGGCGTTCGTAGGGTCCGCCGCTATGGGCCTAGCCACCTTGGTCGCCTTAGCTATGGCCACGAGTCGGAAGGCGACGCCGTTCTCGTAGGTCTGACCGCTGGTTGATTCCAACGGCCGTTCTCGACAAATGAACTCTTGCTCGCTACAAATCGACCCGGGTAGCCAAGTCTCGACCTTCCGGCCGGCGAGGTGGCGTAGCAAGCACAAAAAAGATCATTCCAGCACCGGCTGCGAAGGCCAGAATTGTGAATCCAAGCCGATAGCTTCCAGTCCGGTCGGCCAAGACGCCAGCCAGTAATGGTCCGCCCATCATTCCCATCATGACTATGAGCGACGAGGCTCCCATTATTTTTGCAAAGGCAGTCGATCCGAAATAGTCAGCCCGCAACGCTTGCATTAGCGGGCCTCGGACACCCCATGACAAACCGTGGAATGGAACAAAAAGCCAGATCATCCATCGCTCCGTCGCGTAGGTTAGCAAAAGCAATCCAATCATGTGGCCAATCATGGCCACGCAAGCGAGCGCTCTTTTGTTAAAACGGTCGCCCAACACTCCGCCTCCTAGTTGACCCACGAACTGCAGCAGAGGCATAGCTCCACCGACGAAACTTGCCTCTTGGAGACCAAAGCCCTGTTCTGTTGTTAGGTATAACGGCAGATGAGCAATGACCGCGCCAACGACGAGAAGAGCCGTTCCGTGGCCGAGCGAAATCATCCAAAATGCTCTGGTTCTCATAGCTCCCGAAGCCGAAAAATGACGAGAAGATACCCCCTCTGCGGTAGGAGGGCTATCTCGGTTCGAACCAGGTTCGATGCCATCAACATGTTCACCGACCGACCTGGGAGTGTCTCCAAAAATGTTGATCAGCGGCAGTGCAATAGCAACAACAGCCAATCCGCTAGCCGCAGCTGTCCATCGCCATCCGAACCGCTCCAACACCCAAACGATTCCTGGGGTAGCGATACCGCCGACAGCAAAACCGGTTCCCGATAGAGATAGCGCCTTCGCTCTGTTTTTCTCGAACCACCGAACGATTGCGGTCGTAACGCTAAGAAAGCCAGACAAGCTAGCACCAACCGCAATCACCAAAAAGGCGGCGAAAAAGTGAACCAACGTTTGGATTTGGCTCAACCCACCTAACCCGATCGCCATAACCACAACACCCAAGCGCATAACCATCTTCAGCCCGAATTTGTCGAGAGCCCAACCTTGGATTGGGCCAAGCAAGCCGCTCTCCGCCCGCATCAGGGCAAAGGCCACAGAAAATGTAGTCTTGCTCCAATTAAATTCTCTGGCGAGAAGAACTGCGTAGTTTCCATAGGCCTGGGTCACCAAAGCCGACTGCAAAGCCTGAATTACAGCACCCCCAGCGACCAGTCGCCAGCCGCGAAACGGCGGCCTTATTGACATGAACTGCAGTAGATCAAGGTAAACGTGGACCCTCTGTTGTGCGGCGCTAGCTTCGACGAGTTTCTGACCAGGTCAGGCCCTTTTGCCCGTTCGGCTCGCGCGGCAGCCCCAGAGCATGCTCGGCCACAATGTTGCGCTGGACCGCAAACGTACCGCCGCCTATTGTCAGCGCCGGAGCAAACAAGAAACCATAGTGCCAAACGGGATCGACATCATCATAGTGGCGAGCAGTCGTATTGATTTCGGTAGCGCCACCTCTCGCACCGGGTGGCAGACTCCCGGCTGGGCCAGCACCGGTAAACACTGCATGAGGGCCGACTAGAGCCGCCGCAGCTTCCATTACGGCTTGGCCGTGCTCATCGGCCATGATCTTTTGGACCGAAGCTTCATGGCCCGGGGTTTTTCCTGCCAACGTAGCGCTTAAGGTTCGAAGCCGAGAAAGGCGGAGCACTTCAGCGTCGCAATACAACCGAGCCAGGCGCTGCCTTTGAATCGGGTCCGAAATCGATCCGCTGCTTCGAACCAAGTTAAGGAGATGGTATGCCGATGGACCCGCTCCCCACAGCGAACCACCAGCCGACAATTGAACCCGTTCGTTTGAGAGGGTGACTTTGGCTAACCGCCAGCCATCGCCCGCATCACCGATTCGGTTTTCAACTGGAAGTCGTACGTTGTCGAAAAATGTTTCGTTGAACGAGTGGGCCGTCGTCATGTCGACGATCGGTGACATCGTCAACCCGTCGACGTCAGTAGGGCAAATAAAGTATGAGATCCCTCGGTGTTTCGAAACATCCGGATCGGTTCTCGCTATCAGAATTCCAAACTTCGATTGGTGTCCACCACTGGTCCATATCTTCGAGCCGTTGATTACATACTCGTCGCCGTCGCGCTCGGCCTTGGTTGACAGACTAGCCAGGTCTGATCCAGCGTCCGGTTCGGAGAACATCTGACACCAGATCTCCTCCCCAGAGATTATTCCAGGCAGGTACCGCCTTTTTTGTTCCTCGGTCCCGGCGTGAAGGATAGTCGGACCGGCCCAACCAATACCTATTGCGTTCGCCGGCCGACGAACTCCCGCAGCCGCTAGCTCCTCGTCAATAATTAGCTGATGGATCGGCTCGGCCTCAAGGCCATATGGCGCAGGCCAGTGGGGAACGACGTAGCCGGCTTCTGCTAGCTGTTGTCCGGTGGGTTCTGGGTTCGCATTAAGCCATGCTCGCACGTGAAGTCTGCGAGGGTCGTCGTCGGCAGGAAGATCAAAATCCACTCCTCAACAATGACCGCCGATTGCTTTCACCACAAATCGACGTCGACTCCAGCCTGACCCGATGTCATTCAGTCGCCTCTGAAATGAGGGAAGGCCCAACGAAGCACTCGGCCGGAACCAAAAGTCCGAAGGTCCGACAATACGATTCGGCAGCGGCTGAATCAGCCCCAAACCCAGGCACAAAAATCCACCAAGTGCTGCCAGCAAGCCGACTTTCGACGCCGATCGTTGCATTAGCATGCCCGTCGAACACCAGCTGATCGTATGTTTCGAGCAATCCGGGCCATTCTTCTTGGTTGGCTGGGGACGAATCCAGGTTCACTTGGAAACCGTTGTCCTCCTGGCTCTGAAGGCCGAACACATCGATTGGTGCCGTGATTCCGGCGTTGACTCCCGTGAGAATCTCAGCCTGCAGAACGTGGCGGCCAGTTGGAGCCACAAACTCTGTGACCGTCTCAGTCAGTTGACCATCAACGAGCAAACGAACTGACCCTGGTTGCTCTTCAGTACTTAACGACGGGGCGTAAGATTGGCCTGCCACTAGCGGACCGAGCGTTGCCTCAGGAAGCAAAAGCACAGCCGAAGATGTAGCAGGAACTGCCAGCTCTAGCCGCTTTGCTTCACTGGCACTGTTGTCTGTGGTTTGTCCGCTCTCAGATTGAGCGGCGCGGAATTCTGACGCACCCCACAGAGCGACCCTGAACACTCCGAACAAAACGGCAGCTACAAGCATTACCGAAAGAAAGACGACGGCGAGTGCCTTGAGACCTACTCGATTAGAGGTTCTTCGATCGTAAGCATCCCATTCGTGATCGAACTGTCCTTGGGACCCGCCTGAACTGCTGCCGGTCCTGGACCCTTGGCTCCCCGAGCTGCGAACATCAAGGGGTGCTCTATTCCCAGCTGACGAAATCGTAGTGACGTCCGGCTTGCCGATCGGCGTCGCCGCTCCAGTTGTAACTGGAGCGGTTGGCTTCGGTCGGGCTTTGAACTCAGCCCGTGGGGGGCCACCGATGTCTGCGGTTGGCGCGGGCTCGATTCCCAGCCGGTGGTCAAGAAACGGTGCTTCTGTTGCCAAATCGATCGGATGCCCGCCACTCGGGGCAGCCTCGCCAGCAGCGGCTCGAAGCTCGGCGCGGAGGTTAGCGTCGTCGCGATCTCGAACGCTTCCTGGATTTATTTGCCGTAGGTCGCCGGCGAACTCTCCCCCATCTCGATATCGCAAGTTCGGATTTCGAGCCGTGGCTCGATCAAACAGTTGGCAAAATTCCGGGCTCATGCCATAAGCAGAAGGCGACGGCAGCGGATCGGTCAGCATCCGCTGCAACGCCGGCCACACCGATTCATCGGCCGATTCGAAGTAAGGCTCGGTCCCTCCGACCAGTTGATACATGGTCGAGGCTAGTGAATAAATATCAGCAGCGGGCGTGGCTGGCTGCCCCTCAAGAACTTCGGGAGCTGAGTGCAAAAAACTCGAGGTCACGAAGCCTGACGTTGGTTGATGTCCCCCAGCGATTTGAGCCAGCCCAAAGTCGCCAAGGGCCGGTTCGCCGTCCTTGGAAATCATGATGTTCGCAGGTTTAACATCACGGTGCAGAACCCCAGCTCGATGGGCTACGTGGAGCGCTGACCCGATCTTCATTCCAATCTGCACGACGTCGGCCGGCGACATTACGCCAAATCGTTCAAGCCGGTTGAGGAGGGAGCCGCCCGGCAAATATTCCATCACTAAGTAGGCGCGACCGTTGCGGGTGAACCCACCCTCGTGCACGCCGACAATGTGCGGGTGATCCGACACCGAGCCGATGGCATAGCACTCGCGCTCAAATCGGGCTTCGGCTTCTTCGTCTGTTACCTGAGCTCGCAGGACCTTGACCGCCACGATACGACGCTGACTGAGCTGCTCAGCTCGATACACATCAGCGAACCCACCACGGCCGATATGTTCGGCCGGGCCCAACCCGTCGATGCCTAGATCGATTCCTGTGTCGTCGGTCATCAACGGATTCTCGCCCAATCGGTCGATAGCGACACCACAATGGTCATAGCTGACTAGTGTATCCGCCTGCCACAATCGCTAATAACCGGCAGAGCTAGAATTCGACGGCTATGAGCCGTCCTCCATCGCGTCGGGTTCCGATGTTTCAGGCTGCGACGGCGCAGTTGTGGTGGTGGCCGAATCGTCCTTGGCTGGAGCCTGAGGGTCGAATTCTGCGGGGAAACAGTCGTCGGGAATAGCCAAACTGAACTGCTCGCAATAGGATTGCGCAGCCGCTCGGTCAGCTCCGAACCCATCTACAAATATGTTCCAGTAGCCAGGAACAAGGCTTGGGTACGGGTCGCTAGGTGCTAGGCGAACCATGTCGTGACCAGCAGCTTGGTACTCCTTGAATTGGCGCATTGCTTCTGTCCAGCCCTCGTCAACGATGTTTACTGAGGACAAATTGGCTCGGTAACCAGTCGCTGGTTCCTCGTCAACTACGTAGACCTCGACGGCGTTGGAATTGATGACAGATCCATCAGCCGCGGACACTTCAACGAAAATATTGTGCTGACCAGCGGGTAGCACAATCTTCTTGCGGAGAGTTGGTTCAGGTTCGCCTTGCTGTTTTCCGTTAACGACAAGTTGGAACATTGATCCGACGGGCGCCCCGCCTATTTCCATTGGGTACTCAGTTTGCGCTTGGATCGGCCCGGACGTACCGTCAGTGAACACGAAGGTTGGCGATCCGTCGGCGGCAGCGGCGGGAGCAGCGGGCGCAACTTCGTCGTTGGTCTGATCAGCAACACTAGTACCAGGATCTGAGGCCAGTTCGTCGACAGCTACCTCGGCGTTGTCTAGATCGCCGTTGTCTAGATCGGTCTCAGCCGCAGCCTCGGATTGTTCACCGGTCGCCTCCGTTTCCGCATCAGATGCGACTTCGTCGCCTCCGCGGGTGAAATAGAATACGGCGCCGCCGATTAGAACAGCGAAGGCAACGGCGGCGGCAAGAAGTAGTCGGTTTGGTTCTTTTGGCTTTGGCTTGCGCCTTCGGCCCGCCAACTTCATTTCAGTGTCTTGCAGCGAGCCGTCTGATTGCTTGGCTCGGCTTTGCCGCTGGGCCCTGCTCGAAGCATATTGCGGCGCAGCCCCAAAGTCATCCGAGCCGATCTCGCCTGAATTTGATTCGGGACCTAGTCCTAGATCTGAGTTCAGCCCTAGGTCGCTGCTTGGCCCCAAACCTTGGTTCGGGCGTCCGTCATTGCTCGGACCTAACTCAGCAGCCGCAAGCCGATTCGGATCGAAACTTTGTTCTGGGACCGGCGGGGCACCAAAATCTGGCGCCTTCATGCGATCAAAGTTTCGTCCATCTGAAGGGCCAGGAGCTCGACCGCTCGGATCGAAGTTTGCAGGCTGGGCTTTGCCCTTGGGCAGCCTGGCAGCAGTAATAGCTGCTGCTGCTGTATCGTTGGAACGCTCGCCCTGAGGGCCGTTTGGCGGGCGATTTAGATCAGCAGCTGGACGCTGACTCAAGCCGCCGGCGCTGTTCGATGCGTGAGGCCGTTCATTTCGAGCGCCCGGCGGTGCCTGAGCAGCTCTATTTGAATGAGGAGCCTGTCGGCGCATCCCCCCTTTATCGTCGCCGAAGACACCCAGGTCGCTAGGTTGTTCAGCAACTGGTCCTCGTCCTGGGGCAGCGGCCTGAGGGCTAGCGGACGCAGGAACCTTAGGAACTTGTCCGGTGGGTGGTTGGGTCAGCGGCGGGAGCCGCTTGGTTGCTCCTCGGCGATCGCTGCCACCTTTGCGCTCGCCTGGCACCTGCCTCATCGCTGCGGTCGCTCCGGTGTCTAGGCGACGGATTTTACGGCCCGCCTCCGGTCCCTGATTGACGCTGTCGTCCAAAGGATCAAACCCAGCGCCTGACCGTGGTCGTCTTCCGCCCGAATTCCTTGAGTCTGTCCTGCCTGACATAACCTCATCCTTATTTGACTTGTTTCGGCGAGCCACTACACGATCCCCCATGCGATGGCAGGGCTCGGGGCCAATGAACAAAAAATCTCTTGTTCGACACTACCTCTTACAGCTGCTCTCGAACTAGCCGAAATCGCAGTAATTGCCGATCGATACCTTCGTGTTGAGCCCATTAATTGTGGGCCGCCTTTCATCTCACTGGCAGCCCGCGCCAAATTTCGAGGATACCGCGGTTCTCGACAAGGCGTCTCCATCAAAACTAAGGGTACATGGCAACCCGTTCCTGCGTTGGTCCACCCCAGCAAAACATCCCTTTCTAAGCTGATTTTTGTGTTCTGGGTGCGGTGTTTGCTGACGATTAGGCGCCCTGGATTTATGCCTTTACTAGCTTGGTCACCGTTTCAACATGTGAGGTGTGCCCGAATAAGTCGAAAACCGTCACCTGCTCAGGCCGATAGCCGTGCTCAGCCAATAGAGAAATATCGCGGGCCATGGCCGCCGGATCACAGCTCACGAGCGCGATAGCAGCTGCATTGGTAGCTATGAGCTTGTCGCAACCTGCTCGCCTTAATCCGGTGCGGGCTGGGTCAGCCACTGCTACCCCTACCTCTGTTTCGTTCCAGTGCTCAAATCGGCTAGCAATAACGGTGGCATGGGAGCCGTAGTTCACGCGGGCATCATGAGCGGCCGAGATTGACGATTCGACGCCAATAATTCTTCGTCCGGTGCCCGCTAGTGCGCCGAACAGCCCCACACCGCAGTATGCATCGAGCAAGTCGCCTGGATGTTCGGCCAACACGTCAGCGACTTCGGAAGCAAGCATCAATGCGCCGTCGGGCCGACACTGGAAAAAGGACTCAGCCGAGACTTGCAGACGAAGCCCGCCGATCTCCTCGTGATAATGAGGATTTCGGCCAGCATCAATTTCATCTTTGCCAACCACGATCACATCGTCTGGCAGCTGCGCCCCTTCTGCACTTGGGTACAATACAGCAATCCGTTCTCCGGTATTAGCACCGACCCGAAGAACAACTTCGGTTGCTTCCCCGAAGTGACCGTCAGCCAAAAGCTCCTCAATTCTCGGGTGGGCGGTGAGGCAGCTGGTCACACTAATCACATCATGGGAAGACCTTTTTCGATAGCCGGCCTTTCCTGCCACTACCGCAGCTCGGACCGTTGTTCGGTAGCCAGTTGCTGGCAGTATTGGCCCGGGCCGAACATCTATGTCGGTTAACTTGGCGATTCGACGCAAACAATCGTTGACGATGTCGATTCGAAATTGGCGCTGGGCATCCGGCAAAGCGTGTTGCCAGTCACAGCCGCCACAGCCTTCCCCAACATGTTGGCACGGTGGCGTCTGCCGCTCAGGAGCCGGTTTGATCGCTTCTAGACACAATGCCTCGAGCCGGTTCTTGTGAACTGCTGTGATTCTTGCTCGGACTTCCTCCGATGGGATTGCCCCGTCAACTAGGGTAATTCGCCCGTCTGGCGCAGTGGCGATCGACGGCCCACCGGTGGCCATCCGATTGATAGTGAGATCAAGTACCGTTCCGATCTCGACGGCCGCTTGTCCGACACTGGGTTCCGAGGAGGGGGATGCGGGGATGGGCTGGGAATCGGGCATGCTAGAGAGGTTATGGCTTCATCAGATGATTCGACAATAACTGTTAACAATGGTTCCGACTCCAACGGGCAAACACCGGCCCACATAATGATCGCTCCGTCAGTTCTGCCAGCTGACTTTGCCCGGCTTGGCGACGAATGCCAGGCGCTCGAAGCGGCCGGTGTCGATCGGATCCAGTTCGACATCATGGACGGTCGGTTCGTTCCGAACTTGACCTTCGGCGCTGACGTTGTGGCCTCGGTTAGATCCGCCGTCTCAGTCCCGTTTGAAGCGCACTTAATGATCGAAGAACCTGATCTGCTAATCCCCCGGTTCGTCGAAGCGGGATGCGAGATTATTATCGTTCACGCCGAGACAGCTACCCACTTACACCGAACGTTGCAGCATGTTCGTGATCTTGGCGCATCTGGAGCGGTGGCGTTAAATCCTCATACTCCACTTGAGACTATTCAAGACGTGCTTGATTTGATCGACATGGTGCTGATCATGACGGTCAACCCAGGATTTGGTGGTCAACCATATATCTCCACCATGGAACCAAAAATCCGCCGGGCGAGACAGCTGCTCGACACGGCGGACCATTGGATAGATATCGAAGTTGATGGCGGGATAAGTGCGACGACCGCCCCCGGCGCAGCTGGGGCCGGAGCCAACGTCCTGGTTTCTGGATCAGCTCTCTATCGGCATCCCGATGGTCTAGCTGCTGCGGTTGGCGAAATCCGTGCAGCTGGGCTGCAGGCCTGGGAGCAGCGAAACATCGGGTAAATCCGAAACTGGCTGTCTCGGCGCGACGGCCATTCAGCCGACGGATTGAGCCGGTCCGCTCTTAGCTCTCGGGCAATTCGCCAGCTCGTGAAATCACGTGATCTAGCAAGCCATAGTCCTTGGCTTCTTGTGCTGAGAACCAACGATCGCGGTCAGAGTCAGCGATGATCTGCTCAACGTCTTGGCCCGAATGATCAGCGATTAGCTGTGCCATCTCTCGCTTAATTTTGATCAAGTTTTCAGCTTGGATAGCGATATCACTCGCTTGGCCCTGAACACCGGCGCTTGGTTGATGCATCAGCACTCGAGCATGCGGCAGTGCGTATCGCTTGCCTGGCGCTCCAGCGGTCATCAAAAATTGGCCCATAGATGCGCCAAGCCCGAGGCAAACAGTTGAAATATCAGGCTTAACGAATTGCATCGTGTCGTAGATCGCCATACCAGCCGTTACTGAACCGCCCGGTGAATTGATATAAAGCCAGATGTCTTTGTCAGGATCTTGCCCGGCCAGATACAGGATTTGGGCCGCCAAGGAATTGGCGATCGCATCGTCAACAGGTTGACCGAGGAAAACAATTCGTTGCTTTAGCAGCTGCTGGAATATATCGAATCCGAAACCGGAGGAAGGAACTTCGGCGGTTGGTAGTAAAGGACTGGTCATAATTGACAGGTTACCGCCGTTGAGTCGGCTACGGTGGACCCAGCGCTTCTACTAATCCGGTCCGCCCCGGAAATGACAGAGTCGCTACAGCAAATCAACAATAAGCAACAACTAGCAACAGAATAGATTAGTAGATCCATGCGGACGTGGCGGAATTGGCAGACGCACCAGGTTTAGGTCCTGGCGCCCTTATGGGTGTGGGGGTTCGAGTCCCCCCGTCCGCACGTCGTGATTGTCAAACGATGATCCACGAAGACCTCTGAAAGACCGTGAACCTTAGGTTCACGGTCTTGGTTTTTCTGTAGCCAGGAATCGCGGCCGCAACGTCACCGGCCAAGGCCTCTTACGCCTGCATCATGGTTTCAGCGAGCGCTTTCAACGCTCGACTTCGATGGCTAATTGCGTTTTTGTCGCCGCTCCCCATCTCGGCGAACGTTTGGCCGCTTCCTTCGTTCGGCTGGAACACCGGGTCGTAACCAAAACCCTGAGCACCTCGTCGTTCGGTAGTTATAACGCCGTGCACTTCTCCTTGAGCTGACATTACAGACCCATCGGGCCGAACCAGAGCGACCACGGTGCAGAAATAGGCGGAACGATCTTCGACATCGGACAGTTCAGCTAAAAGCTTGGCCACGTTCGCTTCATCGGAGGCTTCGGGACCGGCGAAACGCGCCGTTCGAACGCCCGGTCGGCCATTCAACGCAGCCACAAATAAACCAGTATCGTCCGAGATAGCGGCCTGCCCGACAGCGGAAGATACTTCCTTAGCTTTCTTAACCGCGTTTGCCTTGAGGGTTTCACCATCTTCGACGGTCTCGGCTAAACCTTCGGGCCGTGGTTCGACGATATAAAGGCCGGTTAGTAACTGCCGCATTTCGGCAACTTTGCCAGGGTTAGCAGAGGCCAAAACCAGTTTTTCAAGCATCAACGGCGCCCCTTAGTAGAGAAACTTCTGGTTACAACTATCGATCGTCTCGCTCCGCTGGCGGAGTCGCCACCGTTTCTTTCTGGATGCCAACTATTGTGGCCAGACCTCCGCCGGCGAGATCGAGCAACGTGTTGAGTTGATCACGATCGAACACCGCGCCTTCGGCTGTTCCTTGTACTTCAATGAAGCTTCCTGATCCGGTCATGACGACGTTCATGTCAACTTCGGCGCCGGCATCTTCGATGTAGGGCAAGTCGAGCCTGCACTCGCCATCAATAATTCCGACGCTAATAGCAGCACAAAAATCAGTTAGGGGGTGCTGTTCTATTGCCCCAGATTGAACCAGGCGAGTCAAGGCATCGTGCAGAGCAACGTAGCCACCACAGATCGAAGCCGTCCGAGTTCCCCCATCAGCTTGAAGTACGTCGCAGTCGACCGTGATGGACCGCTCCCCCAGAAGCTTCATGTCACAGACGGCTCGAAGACTTCGACCAATCAGTCGCTGGATTTCCTGATCGCGACCAGAGGTTCTCCGACGGATTCGCTCCGGGCTCGAACCCGGAAGCATGTTGTACTCCGCTGTCACCCAACCCTCGCCTGAGTCACGCATCCAACGAGGCACCGACTCGTCAATCGATGCAGTACAGAGAACTTGAGTTCGCCCAAAACTCACAAGCGCTGAGCCGTTGGCCATATCGGTAAAATCTCGCTGAAAACTAACTGGGCGAAGCTGGTCGTTGGTTCTGCCGTCAGGCCTCATTGGAACACCATTCTGTCGTGTCTTGATCGGTCTATTTGCGCATCGGTATCGAGTAAGCCAAAGCCGGATCGGATTGGTCAGTAGACGACACTATCGCGGTGACCATAGCAGTGCATCGTCTAATTCCGGACCGAGGAGTCGGCTACCAAGCTCGGTAAATGCCTTGACATCTCCCGAAGAAACGAACTGCTGATCGCCAGTTCGAGTCTGGATGGAATGAAGCAGACCTCGATCACTCAGAATTGCTGACAAAGCGAAGGCTGTTTCATCAGCTGAGGAGACCAACACGACGTTGCGGCCGGTGACATCGCCGATGACCCGAGCTAAATACGGGTAGTGAGTACATCCGAGCAACAATGCGTCGACATCGGCGGCCACGATCGGGGCTAGGAGTCGTTGAGCTAGCAGCTCGACTTCTCTGCCGGAGGTCACTCCGCGCTCTATGAATTCGACCAAGCCAGGACAGGCGCAACTTGTCACCTCAACCAGGGGGCCGTGCCCAGCTTCGCCCCTGTCCGTTGATTCAGTAACCGGGAGACTCCCAAGCCAACCAGGCTGGGCCTCAGCCCTCAGCGCATCGTTCACGACGGTGGAAATCACTTCGTCATAGGTTCCGGAATCGATCGTGCCGACCGTGCCGATTACCCCGACCCGGCCAGACCTAGTTGCCTTCAACAGGGCACGAACGCCCGGCTCGACAACGCCGAGGACCGGAATCGACAACTGGCGGCGAAGCACGGGTAGAGCGGCCGCGGTTGCGGTGTTGCAGGCAACGACCAAGATCTTGATGTTGTAGGTAGAGACCAGATAGTCGGCGATCTCAATTGCGTACCCTCTGACCTGTTCTAGTGGTCTCGGGCCGTAGGGGTAGCGAGCAGTGTCGCCCAGGTAAACCAGATCCTCGGCAGGACACAGATCAATAACGGCTCGAGCGACAGTAAGGCCGCCGAATCCGGAATCAAACATTCCGATCGGACGATCAGAACCCTGGACTTCTTGCGGCACATTTCCAGGTTACCGCCAGCTGTTCGGATCCCCGAAACGGACTTGATAGTGCCCTCTGATGCTGCAGCAACGACCGGGCCGCCAAAAGTGACGACGGTTTGGCGACTACCGTTGTTTGGCATGCCCCGTAGATTCGACACCGCGCCAGTAACGGGAAGAACCGACCGCCGAACACCAAACAACGATCGAATTCCAAGCCAGAAATTGGTGGTCGTACTCCCTTTGGTGTTCGCCCTATTGTTCGTTCTCGTGGGTTGTGGGGGTGACGGCGTCGCCAACGAGAGTGCTAGCGGCCCTACGCCGACAGCCGCTACGACTGCTTCCAGATCCTCAACAGTTCCGCCCATTCCGGGAGATGAAATTGAGACGTCCAATCAAACCGGCACATCGGACCAGACCGATGTGTTTAATCAAGCCGACATATCGGATCAAACCGAGACGTCCAGCCAGGGTACGGCTGGTTTAGATAATGAAGCGATCCAAGAGCCAAAATCTGGCACTCACCATGTCGTATGGGACCAGGTCTACCTAGGTCTGTGGGATGGTTCAACCTGGTCTGGGCCAGAAACAGTTTTCGATGAAGCCTGGCAGATTCCCCAGAACCTCAACTTGATACCTATCGACGGCGAATCTGCCAATCTCGATTCCGGCGGGAACGGCCCTTGCATAACGGTCGATCAGCCCGTCGCTGGCGGCGCGATTAGCGACCTCGACTGGTCGGCCCGACCACGAACGATCTCGGAATCTCAACCAACAACAGCCCACGCTGAGACCATCGCCAAATTGCTCCAGGCCGAGGGACTTACGAATCCAAACGTTCAAATCGAGCAAGTGGTGACGGTGGACCTCGAAGGTGATGGAACCAATGAAGTTCTGATCGCGGCAACGACGCTCGGGTCGGTCGCTGCTCCAATCTCAGACGTCGGTGACTATTCCATTGTCGCCCTCCGCCGCCTAGTCGGTGGAGAACTTCAAGAGTCTGTTCTTTCGGTCAACGCCACAACCGAGGACGATTTGACCCGGTTAGGCCCGTCGGAAGAAGGCGCTTCGGCTGTCGATCAACCACTCGCTAGATTTGAGTTCGCCGATACCGCCGATCTGAATGGCGATGGAACAATAGAAATAGTCTTGCGCTTTCAACTAGACCATGGGGCTGGCTTCCGGGTCTTTGATATCGAACAGAGTTTGACCGAGCCGTCACTGAATGTCTGGTGCGGCTGGTAGCGCTTGTTGGGTGTGGGTCTGGCGAACCACACTGAATAGGGAGACGTTCCCGACCTCTGGAGTTGGTGTCTTTGCTGTCGTATGCTGACTGAACGGGCGGTAATTATTCGCCCAAAGATCTGGGTGGTGACCAACGATGGAGCGGCCGGCATGACCGGCCGTTTCTTCGCGATTTAGCCATAATGACCAGCAACCATCTTGCGGTGTTTATTGTCAATATGCTCCCAAGAAAACCTAAGTCATCAATCAAAGCAGAATGGATTGATCTGCCGATCCAGAGACAGCAACGACATGAATCAACAACTCGGTTGATTCATTTCTGCTGATTGACCATGAATATGCATGACTATTCGAATCGACTTCTTGTTCGTCTTCGCTGGTTCGACGAGTTCGAACCGCCTCCTTAATCTACTTTTAGGGCCAATTGCCAGCTAGTACACCTTTCGACTGGCCGAAATTGGTCGAATTTCCATTTGATTTAGCAGGTTCCTTGAACCTAGAGCCCCACATGCCTAAGCTCGACCTGTGAACGGCACCGATCTTGTCCAAATTCCAGAAGCAGCTGACGCTTTTGGCATCTCGCAGGGCACGCTAAAACGTCGGCTCGAACAAGGCGCAGTGCCCGAAGCAGTCGAAGAACACGGAACATGGACGGTTCCAAGCTCTGCGCTGAAAGCCATCTCCGAGCGGGAAGGGTGGCCGCTGGACCTCACCGGCAAACGCCTAACCGCTTCCGCTCTTCCTCAACAGCTAGACCGCTACATCTCCGAAACGATGGCAGCTCACGCTGCGGTCGTGCTGGCCAAAACGCAGGCCGCCGCAGCTCAAGCGGCAGCCGACGATTTAAGTCGAGAACTTAGGGTCGCCCAACAAGACCTTGATGCCGAAATGGCGGAGCGGGAACGAAGTGTCCACGAACTGTCGGAGACCAAGCAAGAGGTGGTTCGACTTGAGAAAGATCTGGCAGTCAGCAACGCTCGGGTTCGAGAGGTTCGTGATCAGGTCGAATACGAGCGGGCTGAGCGAATTCGGATGACCGATCAAGTTATTCGGCTTGAACGAGAACGAGATGTGCTTTGGGCTTCGGTCGGTTGGTGGGGCCGCCATCGGATGCAGCGGCAACAACGTCCTAATCTGTCACCCTGATCGATTCAGCCTGCACGTGGCCGTCCTCGATCGTGTAGCTTCTGACCTCGGGGTGAGTTGACGCTAATCCTACGATCACCCAGTGCCATGAGAACGGAATAAGCGGATGGCGCGCCCGGTCAATGTCAACCGGTGATGGAAACGCTCGACCCGCTGGATGAGAATGCATGATTCCCACCACGTCCAGTCCGTAACCACTAGCTCTGGCTGTCGCCTCGGCATACTGAATCGGATCTAAAGTGTATTCAGTCGGCGACGCGTCGCTATTTCCGATTGACACGAACCGATCTATTCGATTGTTGGATTCCGCTCCGAATAGAATCCCGCACGCTTCCAACGGATAGGTCGCTATCGCCTCGGCGACCATGGCAGCCCAGATCTCGCTCGACAGTTTGATCACCTAAGGTTGCTTCCTCTCCGGACCTTTCGTTGGCTGCACACACAAATTGCAGCTTCTTTTACTAGCGACCTTGTAGCTGGGACAGGTCCATCGGACTTCGATTCAGTACCTACCCATGTGACGCAGCCACTAATAAGCCTGCAGCGCACCGATACGGAAATGGTAGCCTCATGATATGGCCGTCAAGATGGTCGCCGTCAACAAGCAGGCGAAACGAAACTACGAGATTTCAGAGACGTTCGAAGCCGGGCTTGTGCTACACGGCAGCGAGGTCAAGGCTCTTCGAGAGTCAAAAGTTCAAATCTCTGACGCCTACGCTCGATTCGAGAACGGTGAGCTTTGGCTTGTCAGCTTCCACATCTCGCAATACACCAAAGCCAGCACTCATCGGCGTCCAGAACCGACTCGGAAGCGAAAGCTCCTCATGCATCGAGCCGAACTCGATCGCCTCTTCTCTAAAACTGAGCAAGACCGACTAACGCTGGTTCCGCTGTCGCTTTACTTCAAGGACGGACGAGCAAAACTCGAGCTTGGCCTAGGACGAGGGCGAAAGACAGTCGATAAGCGGCAGCTCATAGCAAAACGCGACGCCGACCGTGAAGCCCGACGTGAGCTGGCTCAGCGTTCGAAACGGTAGGGATCCACTATCTGAGCTCGCGCTCAGCAATAATCATCAATCCCGGTGCGGTTTGTGGCTGTACACTAGACAGTTGGGGCCTACGGTTCCCGTTGCTCCTTGACAGCTGAATGATCTTCAAACCATCGTGACAAAATGATGATTGAAATTGTCTCCAACCTCTGAGAATTCTCGGGGCTGATCGGTTTCGACGTCGAGACGAGAAGTCGTTTGTGCGACCCGAGTTACTCAGACTCGTAAAACGGGGTTTAATCAGAAGCGCCAATAAGGCTGACTTCGCTCTTGCTGCCTAGTTTTTAGGTAAGTACAGAGGAAAACTGCGAGCCGTGAGGCCACGCGGGGTCGAATCATCGCAACCCGGCAACAGAAGCGAGGATGGACGGCGAGAAAGACCGCTGACAGCTGGCAAAGACCGCTGACTTTTAGGAAAGACTAGACGGCGAAAAAGCTCTCGAGCTTTTACTCGACCCGGCGATCGGCAGCCGCAACGCCGACACTCGGGAATGGTCGTAGCGTGAGCGGTAACTCCTCGACGGACGGGGGTTCGATTCCCCCCAGCTCCACTAGATTCATCCGAACCTGAACTTGGGTTCGATGTAGAAATTACCGTCGTTTAACCAACCTTGGTTTGAAACCAGCGTGATCTTGCCGCTCGCCCGAAGCAGAGCCGCTAGATTAGGCGGCTTAGTCGTTCCCTCATTTGATCTTTGCCATCGTTTTGTCTCCGCTCATTAGCGGAATACTGGTAGAGCGCGTTGTACCGGGCTCTAAAACGGTGCAAGCTAGAGGCAATGGCTACAAATGGGTCGAGACACGACGAACGGCGGACGCTGGCTATCAGTGCTGGCCTCGTTGCTGGTCTCGCCACTGCTCTAATAATCAGCGGTGTGATTTGGGCTAACAGCGCCCCGGCCGAAACTGTGACCGGTGAAAACGAGACAGCAAGCGGCGCTGTTCAGGTAGCCGACCTCACTGCTGGCAGCTGCGTCCAGCTCGATGGCGCAACCCCGGTTGGGGTTACGGTTGTGGATTGCGATAGCCCTCACGATGCCGAAATCACCAACGTCCTCGACTATCGAGAAGACGATATATACCCGGGCGGACCAACCCTAAGTCAGTGGGCTAGCGAGACTTGCGAAGACTCGGCTGAAACCTACATTGACGCCGACATACTCGATACCACATTGGTGGAGACAATGTTGGTGCCAACCGAGGGGGCCTGGGATCTAGGTGATCGGACAATCGCCTGCTACGTGGCTGACTTCAATGGCTCTCCATTGCAGGTCTCGGTCAAAGGCAAGGGCAATGAGTTCCCGCGGCAGCAAGTAGTAATTGTGTCGCGGCTCCAAGTCGGCGATTGCTTCGTGCCCGATGGCGATACCGAGCCATACCGGCTTAACAGCAACAGCAAAGTTCGGATTGTAGATTGTTCCGATCCGTTCTCAGGAATGGTGTTCGGACGAGACTCGCTCGAAGGCGAACCAGGCATCGATTTTCCCGGCACCGAAGAGCTAAAGGGGCTGACCGGGGACCGTTGCAGCGAAAAGTTTCGCGAGCATTTCAGTGTGGACTCGTCTGGATTCAACTATCACTACTTTCGGCCAAGCAAGCAGAGTTGGGATGCCAATGATCGTTCGATCATGTGCTCGATCCTGGACGAAAATCCAATAGTTGGAGGCTTCGACGCCGCTGACTATCAACTCTTCTTCGAACTTGCGCCAGGCACATGTTTCAACCTTGGGCCGGAAGAGACCTACGACAGCATCAGAATTACTGACATGGTTCTGCCCGTCGACTGCAACATCTCCCATGCCGGGCAAATGATTGGATCGGGCACCCTCGAAGCTGGACCAACCGAAGCGATCCCGACCGAGGGAGTCAAAGAGATTGCCGAACAACGATGCGAAATCAGCTACACCGATTTCATGGGCTTTGCCCCGTTCGAGAGCAGCTATGACACATTCCCGTTTTGGTATCCAAGCGATGCCGATTGGCTAACAGGCGACCGTCGCTTTGCATGCGCCTTCATTGGACCTGATCTTCCCGACGCCTCTCTACAGGGCCAGACCTAGCCCTCGAGCGCTCTGACAGCCTGTTCCGTTCGGCCTGCTAGGTTTCTGGATATGCACGCTCGTTGACCGTTCGAGTGGCTAAGAAAAATCCGGTTCATCCCAAAATGGGAAGGCGTCTGGTGTGTCTTGTGATGGTTTAAGCGTCCACTCCGGCTCTCTTTTCTCCAGAAAGCTCGTAACTCCTTCGTGAGCATCATTTAGCTGACCAAGCGCCTGGATTGCTCTCGAATCAGCCCGGTGAGCCATCATTGGATGATCGAACGTTAGGCCCCGCCACAGCATTTGACGAGTCAACGCCACCGAGACAGGGGCTCCCTTGATAGCTATTTCTGATGCGATGTTGTTGGCCCGAACGAGAAGTTCATCGCCAGGCACCATCTCGACTAACCCGCCTCGCTCCGCCTCAGCAGCGTCAAAGACCCGCCCGGAAAAACACCACCGGGTTGCTTGACTGATACCAACCAAACGCGGAAGAAACCACGAGGAGCAGGCTTCAGGTACGATCCCTCGCTGGGCGAAGACGAAACCGATTCGGGCGGTGTCGGCGGCCAACCGAATGTCCATCGGCAGGGTCATAGTTATACCAACGCCGACCGCAGGACCATTAATGGCAGCGATGATTGGCTTTGTAAGCTGAAAGATCCGCAAGCTGACCCGCCCTCCGCCATCACGATGAACGGCCTCCGGGTCACGACCACGAGCCTCGGCATCGAACGTGCCGCCTCCGGATCCCAAGTCAGCGCCGGCACAAAAACCGCGTCCCGACCCAGTCACGATGACGGCACGAACATCATCATCAGCATCAATCTGATCGAATACCGATAGCAGTTCATGTTGCATCGTTCCGTTGAAGGCATTTAGCCGATCAGGGCGATTCAACGTAATGGTGGCAACGTAGTTCTCGACAGCGTAGTCAATGGTCTCAAAGCTCATTACATGTGTTTACTACGCCAACAACCGACCGTCTAAATACAACGGTACGCCTCAACCAAGGATCAAATCAGCAAATGCTGACTGACACCTCGAGCTTGCGAGTCAGGCCATGAGCTGATCGATTGCTTGGATCTGCGATTTAGGCCGCTCCATCCATTGGCTCTCATAGTCGAAACGGTCCCACATCGACTCTAAACGTTCGCCGTTGACCATCAAGTCAATCGATTGCCCTCCGACCAGAGCCGGGTGAGAGTGCCCACAAGCGTGAGCCAACTGGACAAGCTCGTAGCGGAGGTTCTTAATGTAGTTCGCAGTCCGAACCGATTTGTCAGTCGGGTCTAGGCCTCGGGTTAACCACGTTGAATGTGTTGCCACACCAGTTGGACAATGGCCGGTATGGCACTCCTGAGCCTGGATGCAACCAACCGCTAACATCGCCTCGCGAGCGACGTTGATGATATCTACGCCTAATCCCATGGCAACGAGCGCTTCGGTAGGAAAGCCGAGCTTACCAGAGCCCACCCACACCACTTTGTTGTGCAGGTTTCGTTGGGCGAACGTTCGGTATACCTCGGCGAACCCTAGGCGAAACGGCAACGATACATGGTCGCTAAAGGCGAGCGGCGCAGCCCCCGTGCCTCCCTCTCCCCCATCGATGGCGATAAAATCCGGACCCCGCTGGGTTGATTGCATTTCGTCGGCGAGCTCGGCCCAGAATTGACGATCCCCTACGGCAGACTTTATTCCGACTGGTACACCCGTCTCGGCCGCTACCAGTTCAACGAAGTCGATCATGGTTGCAATCGAGTCGAATGCGGTATGGAACGCTGGACTGTTGACCGTTTTTCCCGCTTCAACCCCGCGGGCTGCTGCAATCTCGGCGGTGACCTTGCTGCCAGGCAGAACGCCGCCAAGGCCTGGCTTCGCTCCCTGACTGAGTTTGATCTCAATCGCCCGAACCGGCCTTGATTGGACCTGGGCAATAGCGTGGTCCAAAGAGAACTTCCCATCCGAGGTTCTGACGCCGAAATAGCCCGTTCCGAACTGAAATACTAAATCGCCGCCATGCCCATGATGGTCGCTTATTCCACCCTCACCAGTGTTGTGTAAACACCCAGCCAAGGCCGCCCCCTTATTGAGCGCTATCACCGCTCGGGCCGACAGGGATCCAAAGCTCATAGCCGAGATGTTGACTACCGAATTCGGACGAAAAGCCTTCTCGCGATCTCGCCACTCTCCCAAGACCTTCGCCACCGGCAGGTGGGACGGGTCGACCGAGGCTCCGTCCGATGGCTCGACGTTTCGATTTCCGCTACCAGGTTGATACGGGAATGGGCTGTGGCGGACAATCACATACTGTGGGTCATCCATTTTGTTGTCGGTGCCAAACCCGAAGTACTGGTTCTCCTTTTTGGCCGTGGCATAAACCCATCGACGCTGGTCTCGGCTAAAGGGACGTTCCTCATCGTTGTCGGTAACAATGTATTGCCGTAGTTCCGGTCCCAGCCTTTCAAGCAGGTAGCGCAGTCGTCCTACAAGCGGAAAATTCCGTCGAATGGCGTGTTTTCGCTGTACGACATCAATTACTGCTAATACGAGGAGAATTAGGCCAACAACGGCACCCAGAATCAACCATGTCATTGTGGCACCATAGCCCGGTAGGTTCGCTCAATGCGTAGTTCTAAATCTGACCTTGGCCGGTTAGCAATCACAATGCAAAAACACCCATACCTACGAGACGCCTTTATTCTAGGGCTCGCTGTCTCGGTCTTCGGCATGGCCTTCGGTGTTTTGGCGGTTACCAATGGACTTTCCCTAGCCCAGACAATGGTCATGTCGCTGTTGGTCTTCACCGGCGCGTCTCAGTTCGCCGCGGTTGGAATAATTGCCGCTGGCGGTACTGCTACTGCCGCGGTTGCTTCGGCCCTTCTCTTGGCCGGACGAAATACATTCTACGGAATCGCTGTGGCTCGATACATGCCTTCTAACCGTCTGGCCAAACTGTTGGCGGCTCAACTGACCATCGATGAATCTACCGCTCTAGCGCTAGCTCAAAAGACACCCACTGCCCGCCGGTTCGCTTTTTTGGCCTCAGGGTGTCTGGTTTACCTGTTCTGGAATATCGGGACTTTCGTCGGGGCCATCGGTGGGGAGTCAATCGGCGATCCGGCTTCGCTCGGACTCGATGCCGCCTTTCCCGCTGGCTTCATCTCACTAATTTGGCCCGCGCTCAAAACCAAAGGCGGACTGGTAGCGACGTTAGCCGGCGCTGGCATTGCCTTGATCGCGATTCCACTAACCCAACCGGGTGTTCCGGTGCTGCTTGCTGCACTGGGGGCTGTCGCTGGCGTAGTCGTTAGCCGACCAGCGATACGAGCGGCCTCATGACCTGGGCTGCGATTATTACCCTCGTGGTCGGCGCCTATCTGTTCAAACTGGGCGGCGTTGCTATCGGCACTTTTCAAGGTCGAGCGTCCCGACAGCAGCTCTGCGAACAAGATCTGGCCGGTCCTGAACCCGCCGGTAGCGACGACACAGATGTCAGCACGGATCGACTTTTTGACCGACTAGGGCAGCTGATCCCTCCGGCCGTATTGTTTGGACTTATTGTTTCCCAAACCGTATCGACCGAAGGAATGTTAGTGGCTGACGCCCGTCTTGTTGGCGTCGGCGTCGGAACAGTCGCAGCCTGGAGACAGGCGCCGTTCTGGGTCGTGTTGTTCGTATCAGCAGCGGCGGCAGCGGCCGTCCGTGCCTTTACCGGGATCGCCTAAGTAATTTAGGCATCGAGATAGCGAGTAACGGCAATACCAGCGCCGATAGCGCCGATAAGAGCGCCGATCAACATGAGCCAACCCCCGATGTACAGAATCTGCCAATCGGGCAGGGCCACATCTCGAAACGTGACGCTCTCAAAACTGGTGAAGAGGTTATCGAACGTTTGATTCAAAGCGAATACAGAGAAGATGCTCAAGAACGCTCCAATTAGACCTTGTATCAAGCCTTCGAGCATGAACGGTATTCGGATAAACCACTTCGTAGCCCCTACGAGCCGCATCACTTCGATTTCGCGTCTTCGGGCAAAAACCGCGGTTCGGATAGAGTTATACATCAGCAAAGCAGCGGCCAGGCCAGCAGCAATAGCAGCAACGAGCATACTCAGCGACGTAACCCGAGAGAAGCGGGCGATGTTCTCGATGGCCTCGCTGGCGAACTGAACGTCCGAAACGCCTTCAACAGTTTCAAGCTCTTCCCGAAGCCCTTCGATCAGTTGAACTTCGCTGCTCTTGGGAGCTACCTGAAATGAGGTCGGCATCTGCTCTTTGGTCAAGAGCTCGAGAATCTCGGGCCGGTCAGCGTAGTAGCTCTGAAACTCAACCCATGTTTCATCCTTATCGATATACCAATGCTCTCGCACATAAAGGTTGTTATCGAGGGTGTCTTCGACCAACTCGATCTGAACTGGTCCGGCGTCTTTATCCATCCAGACTATGAACTCAACTTCGTCTTGGAAAACGCTGTTCAATCGATCGATACCACTCTGGAAAAGTAGGGCAACACCCATCAGCGACAGAGAAATAAATACGGTAAGAATTGTGGCCAAGCTGAGCGAAGGGTTTCGCAGCAAGTTCTGACCTGTTTCACGGACCAGGTAGTCGGGACGAAAAGCCATTAGTACAGAATCTCCACAGTTCTTAGTGAGGCTGGCGACGGTCGGCTGGTCACCAAAGTGTGCGCAGGCAAAGGCTTAGCCGAGATAGTGGGCAACATTATTCGTAGACACCTCGGTCTTGGTCTCGAACAATCGAGCCATTCGACAGCTCAATTACTCGTTTCCGCATGGTGTCGACGATGCCGCGGTCGTGGCTGGCCATCACCACGGTCGTGCCCGTCTTGTTAATCCGGTCTAGCAGGCGCATAATTCCGATTGATGTTTGCGGGTCGAGGTTACCGGTCGGCTCATCGGCCAGAAGAATCAACGGCCGGTTCACGAACGCTCGTGCGATCGAGACTCGCTGTTGCTCGCCACCGGAGAGCTGGTCAGGGTATTTCGTCATCTTGTCGCCCAAGCCGACCAGTTCACAGATAGCTGGCACCTGAGACCGGATAACGCTTCGAGGCCGACCAATTACTTCTAGGGCGAATGCAACGTTCTCAGCCACGGTCTTGGTTGGGAGGAGTTTGAAGTCTTGGAAGATACTGCCAATGTTGCGTCGAAGCAGCGGCACTTTCCAACTCGACATTTGGCCTAAGTCCTTACCGGCGACAAAGATTCGACCAGTATCTGGCTCTTCTTGCTTGTTAAGTAGTCGCAGGAACGTCGACTTTCCTGAACCTGACGGACCGACAAGGAAAACGAACTCACCTTTGTCGATATCAGCATCGGCGTCACGCAACGCGGCTTGTGCTTGGCCTGGATAGGCCTTAGACACATTTTCAAGCTTGATCATCTCTGTTGCCTACCTCTAACTCTCGGCCCATCGCAATTACGACAGCCAACTTTGGCCGCTCTCACACAACTACCTCTACCAGGAGTATCGAACCTTTCGGCCCGACGCCAGCGGATAAGTTCCTCAGGCCATACGGCCTATGACCAGTTTGATTAGCCTCATACTGATCACGGTATCGAGGACTCAATGCTCGGCTGGCCTCCACCGGTGGTTGTTCGCACACACTGACTAGTTTAGTTGATCGGGGACCCGGCTCGACGCCACCTAAGCCATCCTTCCATAAACGGCTCAATTTGGCCCCCGAGAACGCCTTCTGGGTTTCCTGAGGTAAAGCCACTCCGCTCGTCCTTCACCTGCTGGTACGGCTGGAGCACATAGGATCGGATTTGGCTCCCCCACTCAACTTTCTTCGATTCTCCCGCCTCGCCCGCGAGCATATCTTCCCGCTTCTGCCGTTCTAGCGCAACCAATTTCATCGCTAGCATTTGCATGCACCGATCCTTATTTTGGTGCTGGCTTCGCTCATTCTGGCAAGACACGACGGTGCCGGTAGGCAAATGGGTGATTCGGACGGCGGAATCGGTGGTGTTCACGTGCTGGCCGCCAGCTCCCGAAGATCGAAAAACGTCGACTCGTAAGTCTTTTTCGTCAATCTCAACCTGGTCAGTAGCGTCTTCGATATAAGGAACGACGCTGAATGAGGCGAAGGCAGTGTGGCGTCGGGCTTGGGAGTCGAACGGCGAAATTCGCACTAACCGGTGGACGCCCCGTTCGGCCTGAAGGAATCCGTAGGCGTACCGGCCTCGGATAACAAAGGACGCCGCTGTGATTCCGGCCTCTTGCCCATCTTGGGAGTCGGTTAGCTCAAATTGGAAGTCGCGTCCGACCGCCCATTTTCGATACATCGACAACAGCATCTCAGCCCAGTCTTGAGAGTCAGTACCGCCGGCTCCGGAATGCACCTCGCACACTGCATCGCCTTCGTCGTACTCCCCCGTGAACAACGCCCGCAGTTCAAGAGCAACGAGCTCACGGCTCAGGCCATCGATGACCTGGCCGACCTCAGACTGCGATGCCTCGTCACCTTCTTCCTTGGCCAACTGCCACAACACCTCGGCATCTTCTAGTTGGCCGTTCAAGCGATCGTATAGATCAAGGTCGTCCTTAACCGATGTGAACTCGGTTTGGACCACCCGGGCTCGATTGGTGTCGTCCCAAAGATCTGGCCGACCCATTTCTGTTTCGAGTTGAGGCAGACGAGAACGAAGCTCAGAGATTCTCAAATACTCTTGTGCCTCGTCCAGTTCGGCACGTAGTCGTTTCAGCTCGTCGGACAAGTCAGCCATCTGAGTTAGAACCTAGCCGATTCTGAACCGTTTTTGATTCTTAGTTCCCTCAGCTAGCAGTGTTTAACCTCAGCCCAACGCCCCTGGGAGCATCTCGGCTCCATCTGGTGAAGTTCTTAGGCCACGCTCTAGCCGTGGCACTGCTTGTATTTTTTGCCGCTACCGCATGGACAAGGAGCATTTCGCGGCGTTTTCGACCACTCGTCTTTGACGTAAGGCGCAGCTTGCTGAGGCGCAGACTCAGTTGGCTGCGGACCAAGGTTCCCAGCACTAGCGTCTCGTTTGGTTTCGGTTACGTCGGTCGTGACCAACGCCGGTGCCGCCGCTTTTGAGGCGAGCGGTCTAGCCGCCTGTTTGGGTGCGACCTTGCGGGTTGTTGCGCCGCCATTCGACGAGTTAGCTGGCGCCTTAGCCGTTAGTTTTTCGGCTGCTGGTTTGGCCGCAGTCTGTTCCGATACGGTCTTCGAATCATCCTCATTAGGGGCCACGACCTCAACGTGCATGATGTAGCGAACATAGTTCACGTTCAATGAACGGATCATTTCGCTGAATAGATCAAATCCCTCGTGCTGCCATTCGGTCAACGGGTCACGTTGACCCATTGCTCGCAGGTTGATGCCTTCGCGGAGTTGCGCCATCTCGGTCAGATGGTCACGCCATCGTTGGTCGATCAGTTGAAGCATGATCTGACGTTCGATCTGACGCATGATTTCGGGTCCGACCGTTTCTTCTCGATGCTCATAGTGAACTAAGCCGTCTTCGATTAGTTCATCTTCGAGATCATCCAGGCTTCGGAACGAGCTTAGGTGTTCTACCGTCATCTCAGTCGGCCAGAACGATCCGACCTCGTGATGGAGACCTGGTAGATCCCATGTGTCGTCGAGTTCATTTCGGCAGTGTTTTTCGACGAGCATTTCGGCCACATCGCCAATAGCTCGCATGGTCTCATCTCGGAGGTCGCCTTGTTCTAGAATCTGCAATCTACGTTGATAGATGACCTTGCGTTGCTGGTTATAGACCTCGTCGTACTTTAGTACGTTCTTCCGAATCTCTGCGTTTCGCTGCTCGACGGTGTTTTGGGCTCGTTCGACCGACTTGGTCACCATGCCAGACTCAAGTGGAACATCCTCGGGCAACGCCCGATCCATGACCCAGCTCATGGCTCCGCTAGCGAAGATTCTCATTAGGTCATCTTCGACCGACAGGTAGAATCGAGACTCCCCCGGATCACCCTGGCGGCCGGAACGGCCTCGAAGCTGGTCATCGATTCTGCGACTTTCGTGTCGTTCGGTCGCTAGTACATACAGCCCGCCCGCTTCTCGAACCTTGGCCCCATCTTTGTCACAAATGGGAGACCAGTATTCAACCCGTTTGTTGTAATACTCTTGGCCCTCTGGAGACTCAAGCTCTAGACCTTCGGCCTTAGTATCTGACTCGGCCAATTTTTCAGCGTTGCCGCCAAGGATAATGTCGACACCTCGACCGGCCATATTGGTGGCCACCGTTACCGCTCCAGATTTACCGGCCTGGGCGACAATGTCGGCTTCACGGAAGTGGGCTTTGGCGTTTAGAACCTCGTGCGGGATTCCCCGCTTGTTCATCAGGTCGCTGAGAATCTCCGACTTTTCTACCGATGCGGTACCGACCAAAACCGGTTGACCGGCCAAGGTCCTCTGCTCGATGTCATCAATGGCAGCTTTGAACTTGCCCATCTCGGTTCGATAGACAAAGTCTGGCTCATCAAAACGAACGAGGGGTCGGTTGGTTGGAATCTGGATAACGGCCAACCCATACGTAGTTTCCAACTCAGCCGCATCAGCCAGGGCGGTACCGGTCATACCACCTAGCTTGTCGTACATCCGGAAGTAGTTCTGCAACGTGACCGTGGCAAGCGTCTGTTGTTCTTCTTTGATCTTGACCTTTTCTTTGGCCTCGACTGCTTGATGCAAACCATCTGACCAACGACGTCCGTCAAGAACCCGTCCGGTGAATTCGTCGACGATCTTTACATCGTCTTTGTCGACCAGGTAGTCCTTGTCGCGGTGAAACAGCTCCTTGGCTTTCAGGGCCGAGTTCAGTTGATGAATCAGATCGCCTTGTATCCCGGCATAGAGATTTTCAATGTCGAGCATCTCTTCAACTCGAGAAATTCCCTCGTCGCTAATAGCGACGGTTCGCTTCTCTTCATCTACTTCGTAGTCAACGTCTCGCTTGAGGCGCTGAGCAACATCGGCGAATCGGTTGTATAGATCGGCGGCACCCTTGACCTTGCCACTGATAATAAGTGGAGTTCGGGCTTCATCGATCAGGATCGAATCGATCTCATCGATGATGGCAAAGTTATGGCCTCGTTGAGAAACAGACTCCAGCTCGCGGGCCATGTTGTCGCGCAAATAGTCGAAGCCGAACTCGTTGTTGGTGCCGTAGGTGATGTCGCAGTCGTATTGTTTGGCCTTGTCCGCGCTATGAGAGTTTGACGGGACAACCAATCCGACGCTTAGCCCATGCCAGCGGTGGATTTGGCCCATCAACTCGGCGTCGCGGCTAGCTAAGTATTCGTTAACCGTGACGATGTGAACGCCTTTGCCCGTCAGGGCGTTCAGATACACCGGCAGCGATGAAACCAGTGTTTTTCCTTCACCGGTTTTCATTTCGGCGACTGATCCCCAGTGGAGGGCGGCGCCACCCATCAGCTGCACGTCATAGTGACGTTGCCCCATCACCCGCCAGGCCGTTTCGCGGATTACAGCAAAGGCCTCGGCCAAGATGTCGTCCATCCCTCCGCCGTTGTCGAGGTACTGCTGGAACTCGCCGGTCTTGGCTCGGAGTTCGTTGTCGCTAAGCCTCTGAATCTCAGGCTCCAGAGCGTTAACAGGCCCGACGACGCTTTGAACCGATTTAAGGCGCTTACTTTCGCCTACTTTGAGAATTTTATCGAGAAATTTCATGACAGACTCAAGTCTAGTGGTATGAAACCGGTGGTCTGGGGTCGAAACCTCCTATCGGTCAAAAAAGAAGGTACCTGACCGTAATTGCCACATCACCGGATTGCCGGGGAGCGCCGCTCTTATGCGTCGCAATCACTGGTTGGTTTGAAACCCCTAGTGTCTCATATCGTCCGAAACCTGCCTTAAAGAGACCCATTTTGGGGAAAATGTAATTCATAGCGGCCAGATCGAACGTGGTAGCAGTCCAATGGGAACGACACGCCGATTCGACAACGACCATCAATCGAAGGGCACCGAATGGTAGGCCCGATCCGACGGCCAGACAGCGAATCTGTAGGTCTTCCTCATCAGCGGCGACGGCGGCGGCGCTATGCCGACGACTGTCGACCGGTGCCACGGATGCAATGGCCAAGAAACTTATACACTTCGGAAGCTCCGTCGGTAGGCGACGCAGCCGACAGGAACCGATCGTTAAATTGACCGCGCCAGCCCGCGACCACACGTGGTTCGCCAACAACCCAAGCGGCAATCCCCCGTTGGCAGTCATTTACGCCATTAGCGTTGTTTCGTTGACCGCCAATACCGTGTTGTCTCCGAGCCTGCCTGAGATTCTGGTTGATCTCGATCTTTCCAAACGGTGGGCGGGAATCATCGTAGGGGCCGGACCAGCCCCCGGAATTCTATTCGCTCCGATATTGGGCGTCCTCGCCGACCGATACGGCAAGCGTTTGATCGTCTCGCTTTCACTGTGCTTGTTTGGGCTGGCGACTGTCCCCATCGCTCTGGCGCCAAACGTGTGGCTGTTGATAGCGGGCAGAGCGCTTCAAGGCGTCGGTGCTTCGACCCTCGTCGCTATCGCTATCGCTATAATCGCCGACTTCTGGGATGGTGACGACCGAACCCGCTACATAGGCTGGAATTCGGCCGTCATTACATCTTGCGTTGCCTTACTTCCTCTCGCTGGCGGGATAACCGCTGATTTGAGCAGTTGGCGGTGGGCGGCCGCGCTGCAACTCATCGCTATTCCTGCTGCGCTACTCGTTTGGTTGAAGTTGCCTGATGCAAGTTTCGTTGAAGCTAATCCGACCACAACCAGCGCGGGCACAGATGATTACGATGGTCCCAACGATCGAGCAGAAGTCACAGTTGGTAATCGACTAAAGAAGTTGGGAGGATCGGCTCGGCAAACTCATGTCCGACCCGTTCTCGTCCTGGGGTTTGTCTCGTTTTTCTTGATTTTCGGTGTCTTCCTTACGATCATGCCGCTTTTCCTAAAATCAGAATTTGGTCTAGAAACAACCGAACGATCGTTAGTGATTGCTTTGCCGGGGGCGTTCGCCGTTCTTGGGGCACTATCGGTGAGCGCCATTCGGCGTCGCCTCGATAGCCACTGGAAGGTTCTAGCCATTGGTTTAGGTCTGTTTTGTGCCGCCTTCGTCGGCCTTTCGGTGGCACCAGTTATCGCCCTGGTAATAGCGGCGGCCGCCCTCTATGGATTTGCCGAAGGGTTCACTATCCCAACTATGCAAGAGACTTCGGTGCGAGCAGCGCCACCATCAGAGCGAGCGACCTACGTTGCGCTGTTCACCTCTGCCTCCCGAACTGGTCAAGCGGTGGGACCGTTGGCGGCGGCAGCGATAGCTTCCACCGTCGGCGACCGAATAAGCTTGGGCGCTGCAGCCCTAGTGGCAGGGTCAACGGTGGTCTATATTCTTCGGGTTCGTGACCGTTCTGACAAGATTTTGCACCGGCCCCGCTAGCCGTCGGTTAGCTGTGCGAAACGGGACCATCAACAGGTGTCTTCAACCAAGGTGCTTCAGCCGATCGCTGCCGGCTGAAGCACAATCTTGGTCTGTATCATCTTGGCCACCGGACTAACGCCGGACTAACTAGCTCCGGAATCGATAAGGCCGATGTCGCCATCGTCGCGTCGGTAGACGACCGCAGACTCGTTTGTCTCTTCGTTGGTAAACACATAGAAGTCGTGGTTCAGTAGATCCATCTGCAGGGCAGCCGCTTGAGCATCCATCGCTGTCAGATCGAATGTTTTCGACTTAACGATGTTGTACATCGGCAACGGTTCATCGGTCCCCAACAGAGAGTCCGGCACAAGTTCCGGTTCAATCTCTGGCCGCTTCCGCGATCGCCGCTCGTTGACAACTCGGGTCTTTAACTTGCGGAGTTGTCGTTCGAGCTTGTCAACGGCGAGGTCGACAGCGGTAAAGCCGTCGGGAGCAGCAACTTTGCATCGTACGTGGTGCCCGTGACCCTCCATTGTGACTTCGCAGTATTCGCGGTCATCGATTTTCGGGTTTTTCTCTTCCCAAAAGTGGACCTCGGCTCGATCCATTCCACCGAGAAATTTGTCAAGGCGACCAATTTTTTCGGTCGCTTGCCGCTTGAGCGACTCCGACACTGTGGTATGACGACCGCTAACCCTTACTTCCATAGACAAGCCTCCGGTTCGTTGGTTTACGCTCAACCTTAGGGCATCTGGCTCGGCCATGCATCCCGAGTCAACCGCCGCCTCGACAGTCCCGGAATTGGACTGTGTCCGCAGGCAACGAACCGACAGCCGCAGCCGATAGTAGATGTATCTGATGAGCCCCAGCCCCTCTGACTGCTGCGGCGAACGCGGTAGCCGAGCCACCAGTTGTGACTACATCATCGACAACTAGGACCGTGGCTGGTGAGCTCCGGATGCATCGAAGCGTTGGCCCGACGAGCCTTTCGACTCGTTTCCGTCCGAGTTGCCCTTCCCCCCTTTGCCTGGCCACCAGCTGTTGGACCGGCAAATCGAGCCGTCGAGCGACTTGTCGGGCTAAGACCCGCCCTTGGTCGAATCCACGCTTTTGCCGACCAGCCGAGCTCGCTGGAATCCAACTCACTACGTCGAAACGTGCTCCGTTGTCGGAGCCATCGATCTTCTCACGTTCGATTAGAGCGTCGGCCGCCCATCGAAGAAGGTCTCTTCTGTTTCCGTTTTTGGCCGCCAGGATTAGTCGCTGAACATCAGCGTCATAGGCAAGCAAGGCCCGAGCACTAGCGATACCTTCCGGGGGCCGAATTTGGCCTGCATGCGGCAAGCGATCCAGACACCGATGACAAAGACGATGACCAACGCAGCGACAG
The DNA here is from genome assembly GCA_937922805.1 of uncultured Acidimicrobiales bacterium. GTDB lineage: Bacteria > Actinomycetota > Acidimicrobiia > Acidimicrobiales > SZUA-35 > JAHELU01. The sequence continues at coordinate 223,057 of CALAJV010000003.1, forward strand.
ACCGGACACCGGAACCCGAATAGCATACCTTCGACCGTAGGACCGGGTTGTGACAGTCATCATGGCCCAAAGGACGCTCTGGGTTGTTGGCAATCTGAGCAAAAAGACAGGGCGGGAACCGTTAAGGTTCCCGCCCTGTCTTTCAGTTCCTTGTTGTTATCTGATTTACTCAGCTCGGGTCACCCCGATCGAAGCAACGGATCGAAGCAACGGATCGAAGCAATGGATCGAGTCTAGTACCGGTAGTGATCTGGTTTATACGGGCCATCCACGGAAAGACCGATGTAGTCGGCTTGTTCTTGACTGAGCTCGGTGAGCTTCACTCCGAGGGCGTCAAGATGCAGACGGGCAACTTTCTCATCCAGCACCTTTGGCAACACAACAACATCCAGGCCGTAGGCCTCAGCGTTTTTGTGCAGCTCGATCTGGGCCAGAACCTGGTTGGTAAAGCTGGCCGACATAACGAAGCTTGGGTGACCCGTTGCGTTACCAAGGTTAAGTAGCCGACCTTCGCTCAATACGATGATGCTCTTCCCGTCTGGGAACCGGAACTCATCAACCTGAGGTTTGATGTTGATTCTCTGAATGTCGCTTTGTCGGAACAAGCCTGCCATATCGATCTCATTGTCGAAATGACCAATATTTCCAACGATGGCGCCTTGCTTCATCCGGCTCATCATCTCAGCGGTAAGAATATCTTTGTTCCCGGTGGCGGTTATGAAAATGTCAGCCGTCTCCAGCACTCGTTCGACTGTGTTTACCTCGTAGCCGTCCATCGCCGCTTGAAGAGCACAGATCGGATCGATCTCGGTAATGATTACTCGTGCGCCTTGTCCCCGAAGGGCTTCTGCGCTCCCCTTGCCAACGTCGCCGTAGCCGAGAACAACGCACACCTTGCCACCGATCATGACATCGGTACCACGGTTAATACCATCAAGAAGCGAGTGGCGAGTACCGTACTTGTTGTCGAACTTCGACTTGGTAACGGCGTCGTTGACATTGATCGCCGGGAACTTCAGCGTTCCGGCTTCTTTCATTTCATAAAGGCGATGGACACCGGTTGTTGTCTCTTCGGAAACGCCCCGGATTTTGTCGGCCATCGTGGTGAAGATTTTGGCGTCTTCTTGTTGCAGCTTCTTAAGAAGCGCAATGATGAATCCCCATTCTTCCGGATCATCATCAGTGGCATCAGGAACGGTGCCGGTTGCTTCGAACTCAGCACCTTTATGTACGAGCAAGGTTGCGTCGCCGCCATCATCAAGAATTAGGTTTGGGCACCCGTCGGCATCTGGCCACCGCAGAATCTGCTCGGTGCACCACCAGTACTCCTCAAGCGTCTCGCCTTTCCAAGCGAATACTGGAACACCCTGTGGGTTCTCGACGGTGCCATTAGGGCCAACGACTACTGCCGCGGCGGCCTCATCTTGGGTAGAGAAAATGTTGCAGCTGGCCCAACGGACGTCGGCGCCAAGGGCAGTTAGAGTTTCGATCAGCACCGCAGTCTGGATCGTCATATGAAGGCTGCCGGTTATACGAGCTCCCTTTAGAGGTTGCTCGTCGTAAAACTCAGCCCGCAGTGCCATCAGGCCCGGCATCTCGTGCTCCGCCAACTCCATTTGCTTTCGACCGGCACCGGCAAGGGTTAGGTCGGCTACTTTGTAATCACCTTCGGCTACTGTCCGTGGCCGCGATTCTGTTGCTGTCATTTCTTGAGCTCCTGGCTAGTCGTGTTATTCACCGCTCGACACTCTGCGTTCGTGGCCCGACGGCCTAAGCAGAACTATCGCGTCGCAATGAACAGATGGTTTGGGAGAGGCTGAGGCCTCCTGGCCTGGTTCAAGACAGCCTTCGATTTTCTGATCGTACTAAGTTCTCGAGCCAAATAAGGTGATCATCGCCGCTGCAGCCAAAGATCACGTAGTCAGAAACCAGTTTGAGCTACGTCTGGCCAGAAACAGAGGCTACTCAGCAAATGTGGGAGCGAGCGATAGTTCGGCTGCTAAAGCCTCTAGGCGAGCATGTTCTGTATCGTCTACGTTCTCACCCTCATCAATCAACATGATGGGAATGTCGTTCTCGATCCGATATCGCCGCTTCAGTCTTGGGTTGTAGAGCGATTGCTCGTCCACGAAGTACAAAAGAGGCCGCTTGTCTTCTGGGCACGCAAGGATTTCAACCAGCTTTGGATTCAGAGCCATATCCGCATCTTAACCGGCGACTCGGCCACATCGGTCCTGAGCGTCGAGACGACTGACCTTGCTCGAATCACTGTTCCTTGCCAACCGTGGCCCGCCAGGCAACCGTGGAACCAGCGGACCGGTCAGTAACAGAATAGGCCGTGTCGGAGTGAGCGATGAAACCAGCAGCACCCTGGCCCAGCTCAATTGCTGAGCTACCCGACTCAATACGCAGAGAGCCAGCTGTAACTAGAACGATCTCTGGTCCGTTTACCCGAATCGATTCAGTTGGGAGCGGGCCCTTGGATGAGTCCCAACGAGTCAGACCAAATTCAGGAACCGGGATATCGTAGCTGTGGTCGTGGCTATCAGCTGTCTGAACTGGGGCCGCTGAGGGCTCGTAGTTAACGTTGGCTAGAAGTTCGTCGACGTCAACGAACTTACTAGTCAAACCGCCTCGCAGTACGTTGTCGCTATTGGCCATAAGTTCAACACCAACGCCCGATAGGTAGCAATGCATGTTGCCAGCACCAAGGAAGACTGCCTCCCCTGGCTGAAGGACGACATGGTTCAGCAACAGCGCAACCACAACCCCCACGTCGCCCCGAAAGACCTCGAAAATTCTTCGAGTCCAATCAAGCTCTGGAGTGCGAGCATCGGCGGCCACACCCAACACCGCATCATTGAGGGCTGTCGCGAGTCTTGATGCTTCTTCTGGCGGCATTCGCAGTAACCAACCAACGGTATCAGCGAGCACCGCGGCATCTTCGCCTGGTTGACTCAAACGTTCAGCTACTGGCTGTAACGCCGAGTGCCGTAGGGATCGGAAAAGTTGAGCGCTTTGATCGGCTGGCTTGAATCCGCACTTTGCTTGAAATCGAGTCAAGGCACAGATTAGCTCTGGCTTATGATTGGCGTCTCGGTAACTCCGGTTCGGAGCTTTTCGATCCAGCCCAGCTTTTTCCTCTCGTTCGAACCCGGCAGCAGCCTGGGTCAAACTTGGATGGGCCTGAATCGAAAGGGGTTTGTCGGCTGCCAAGATCTTTAGAAGGTACGGGAGCTGCCCGAACTTGGCCGTGATCTCGTCGCCTAACAGCGCCAAGGTGTCGGCCGCTATCACTTCGTCTAGCGACGTTGTACGCTCCACCAATTTGGCGGGCCCGTTGGGGTGAGCCCCAAGCCAGTACTCGGCCTCAGGTTTACCTGAGGGCTTACGGCCCAACAACGCAGGAATGGCTGCTCGGTCACCCCAATCGTAGCCTTGGGTAACTCCCTCTAATAAGTCCATTGCAAAATCACGCTCGCTAACCGCTTTGTTGTGGTCCATTGCACACGATTGAGAGCACAGCATGCTCCGCGAGCGCAGCGTGTAGGTGCCGCACAAAACGCCAATCGGTCATCAGCCTAGTTGCTATCTGGTCCTAGTTTTCGTCAACCATGATTGCTTGCACTTCAGACACTCTCTGCTGAACGTCTTCGGCGGTTGCGGCTTCTAGATTCAAACGTAGAAGTGGTTCAGTGTTTGAGGGCCGCAAATTGAACCACCAATCACCATGATCGACGGTCAACCCATCAAGGCGATCGATTGAAGCGCCCTGATAGTGATCAGCGACTCGCTCAATCACTGCATGGGCATCTGACACTTCAGTATTGATCTCGCCAGAGTCGGCGTACCGACGCAGCGGTGCGAGCAACTCCGACAAGGTCCCGTCATATCGGGCTAGTTGCTCAAGGATCATTACCGACGCAATGATCCCGGAGTCGGCACGCCAGTTGTCGCGGAAGTAATAGTGGGCCGAGTGCTCACCGCCGAAGATGGCATTGGTTTCTGCCATCTGCTGTTTGATGAAAGAATGTCCAACCCGGGCTCGAAGCGGAGTGCCATCGTTCTCGGTGACGATCTCAGGAACGACCTTGGAACAAATGAGGTTGTAGATCACGGTTTCGCCTGGATTCGCCTTCAGAATGGCCCCGGCCAGCAACGCAGTGGTCAGCGAACCAGAAACTGGTTGGGCCTTCTCATCAACCAGAAAGACCCGATCGGCGTCACCATCGAACGCCAAACCGATGTCGGCTCCGGTTTCCAAGACTCGCTTCTGCAGGTCAACGAGATTCTCAACTTGGATTGGATTCGCTTCGTGGTTGGGAAACGTTCCGTCAAGCTCGGGATACATAACTTCGATCTCGAAAGGAAGCGATTTGAAAACCTCAGGAACCACGAGCCCACCCATACCGTTGGCCGTGTCGGCTATGACCTTGAGCGGCTTCAAGCCGCGAGCATCGATAAAGCCTCGAACATGATCGGCGAACTGGTCAAGCATCGACTCGCTAGACATAGAGCCCTGAACAGGAGCGGCTGGTGCCCCAGACTTTGCCACTGCTGAAATCTGGGCCAAGCCCGACTCTTGTCCTATTGGGGCGGCCCCACTTCGGCACAACTTGATTCCGTTGTACTCAGCGGGGTTGTGGGATGCGGTAAACATGACACCGGGGAGGTTCTTAGTTCCGGATGCGAAGTAGAGCAGATCGGTGGATCCGAGACCGACATCAACGACGTTTAGGCCTTGACTCATTACACCACCAGCGAATGCGGCGACGAGTTCGGGGCCTGATGGACGCATATCTCGGGCGATCACTACCGATTTCGTTTCCGGTTCCACATCTTTGATGAACTCAGCGAAACCAACACCGAGCGCTGCGCACACATCGGCATTGATCTGATCCGGGTAAATGCCACGAATATCGTAGGCTTTAACAATTTTGTCGAGAACGTTCAGGTTAGTGTCTTGCACACTCAGAGGATAATCAGTCACACCAAGGCATCGACCGATTTCGCGGCATTCTTGACGAACGCTAGATATTCGTTCGGCTGTTGATGGCTTTGGGTAGGGCTGATTGCCTAGCGGTTGCTGTGGTAACGCTTGTACCGGATGCTGCTAACAGCTCAACCTCGTGCATCGAGGAGCTGTTGTTGTGCACTCGTTGGTCGATACCGACCCGCCCCCACCCACCGGCGAATTCTGATTAAGTCTCGAATCAACGCCGCAGTGTCCCCTATCAGGCTTACCGATGAACCAGCTCGATTTTGAACTACTACTGGAATTTCTTTCAGCGACAGTTGATCCTGTTCCGCGATCGCGAATAGTTCGACGTCAAAGGCGAACCCGTCGATCAAGCATCGTGCGAATACGGTTCGCCCTACGTCGCCTCGAAACCCCTTTAGCCCACACTGGGTGTCTCGAAAGTGCCCGAGCAGGACTAAGTGAGTAAATCGATTGACAAACCATCCACCCAATTTTCGAACGTTACGTTGCTCGCGAACCGTAGAAGTTTGCTTGTGCCGGCGGCTGCCTACGACCATGTCCCAACCCTGCTCGATTTCCACGAGCACCTCGTCTATCAAGGCTGGCGGGTAGGCCAGGTCGGCGTCAGTAAAGATCACTGCCCTACCAGTACTCGCCGCTACCCCGGCTCGTACTGCTGCCCCTTTACCCAAGTTGTTAGGTTGACGGACAACGGTTACCGCTCGGGACTCGGCGATAGCTGCCGTGTCGTCGGTGGAGCAATCGTCGACCACAATCAGCTCATAGTCTTGGCTTGCTGCTAGCTCCGACGATTCGTTCGACATGGTGAGCTGACCCAAATGGGCGGCCAACGTATCGATCGTCTGACCGATTCGCTCCTGCTCGTTATAGGCCGGGATCACGACGGTTAGGCGAACGCTTCCCTCGGCTAACGGCCGGTTGATCCGAACGCTCAACTCTCGGCGAATCTCAGTCAGAAGGATCCAACGGTAGGTAATCCAGCGAACAAGACCGGCCGAGCTTACCGCTAACACCTTGGCCTCGAACGGAGCCACATCAGCGGTGGTGAAGGCAAGCAAAAGCGAGAGGTCGACCGAACCGGCGAAAAGGGACGTGGTGGCAAACATTCCAGGATTGCTTACCCACCGTGCGTCCGGATCCCCTCGAAACGTGACATTGCGGTTTAGGAAATAGCCAAATACGGCGGCCGCGAACAGCGCGATGAGGTTGGCTTGGACCAGACCGATGGACTGAAGCGTAAGCATCAGGCCGATGTCAACGGCGGTGGCGGCAACTCCAACGAGAACGAAGATCCGAAGCCGACTACGCATCGACTGGCCCCAAGGGCGCGACTTGGTGCCCGCAAGTGGCGGGCCGTTTCAGCCTGAGTCTTGCCACTGGCTAGATGTCTTCGCTCAGAGCCTCACCTTTTTGCGGCAAGCTCTCGGGTTCTGATGAAAGTCCGGTCGGTGCGATCCCATCTTCGTCGGATTCGTCACGCTGAACTTCGAGCTGATCATCGGTTTGATCAGCTTCAATTGGATCCAGCGTGGCGGTTGAAGAACCGGCCCCGCTAACAGCGGATTCGGCTTTGGGGGCAGCGGCGACCTTAGAAAGCGTCAGGGTCCGTTCGAAGTCAGAACCCATCATTGCCGGCACAGCGGTATCATCACCGGACGCTTCAACCAGTTCTCGATCTTGTTCAGGAACCTTTGGCGACTCATCGTCGACTTCTTCGTCTGCGGCAAGCTGCGAAGACATGGACGGCCGATCCTCAGCGATGACAGAAGATGCCGCGGCGATGTCACCGGAAGTCTCCGAGTGCCTTATTTTGCGGCTACGGTCATTGACGAAGTACCAAAGCCCGGCGAATCCAAGCAACGTCAGTACGATGCCAGCGATATCGACGAAGGTGTAGCCGTATGACATCGACACAGTTTTCGACGTTGGAACGACGGCCATAAGGTTAGGCCCGACTCGCCACGGGCCTTCCGCTCCTTCAACCTTCCAGTTCGGAAAGTATGAGACCTTCACTAGAACCGGCGAGCCGATCTCATCAACATCGAAGCTCAAATTGGAATTGCCGACCTCGATATTTGAAACTACGGCCGGCGTGAGAGCGGCACCATCGGTCGGCTCCAAGACCTGAAAACGGTCCCACGATTCGGGACCATCTTCGGCCGGGAGGGCCTGGAAACCTTCTGGCTGGCCGAAGAACTTTACCGCTTGGCTCTCCCACCCAAGATCAAAGCGAGTAGGGACCTCTTCTCGTCCTGCTAGCTGCTCCTCGGTCGGTCCGGCAACAACGACCGGGTTAGATTCTAAACCTTCAACTAAATCGCTTTCAGCCACCTGAAAGACGATAAACGGTTGGGCTTCCGCAATCTGGCGAAGGTCCGGGTGATCGGTCGCAGCTGCGATAGCAGAATCAGTTTGGGCCATGTAATACCGGACACCCATTATCTGCAACTGATCAACACCGTTTTCAATATCGAACGCCTTGTATGGCAGGTCACGCTGAGCCCTGGATGGCGCCTCAGACATGGTGCTTTGGTTCATGAAGTGGAACGGGGTGGTAGCTGACGATTCGAAATACAAGCCTTCCATTGAGCCAATACAGCCATCAGTCCAGAACGGCAGCAGCATGAGAGCCATCGGTGTTCCGTACTTCTCTTGTCCGTCCCCGTTGAACTCCCACATGGTCCGACCACACCCCTGCGACTGTCCGACCTCGTCCATCGCTCGAACCACACTGCTGTACTCGCCGTAGGACGGTTTGGCTTCGTAGCCGCTGTAGTTCCAGTTGACCCAACTCGGAATTGCGCTAGACGCAGTGTTTTTGAAAAAGGCCACGCTGTACGAACCATCATCGGCAACCGAGCCAAACGGGACGATACGCAGGGGCATCGATACCGCAAAAAAGACTGCTACTAGGGCGCAGCCCAAACCGACATGGATTGTGCGGGTATCAGGTCGTTGAAAGTTCTTGGCGTGGGCTGCGGCTGCGAACCGCACAATCAAGGCAACTCCAACCGCTGCCACCATGTAGACCGACAAATAGTAGAACGGCAACAGCCGGGCGTTCCAAAGTTTGCCCTCTGGCAAATACACAACCGAGATCAGAAAGATCAAACCGGTGCCGGTGAAGATAAGACCAATTCGTTCCCGGGTGACGTAGCAAAGCAGTAGTCCAATTGCTGCCACCGGCAACGCAACCTTGATCGGCACGGTAAGCAGCGGAGGACCAACGTCCTCGAGCCGTTCCCAGCCCATGTCGTTGAAGTAATGCCGCTGCAAATAAAACGGTACAAGCCAAAAGGCCGAAAGCAAGACAGCGACTGGTCCAAACGTCAACAGCCAGTTCGCCCGATCTCTGATTGCCGAGTTGGCGGCGAATGACACCGAAAGCACGGCAAGAGCTCCGACCCCTCCCAGCACAATAACAACTGGGTTAACGTCAACTTGATCAATTGGCTTATCCGACAGCCAGGCAAGCCGATTACCGATCGAGTGAGCAAACGCCGCTGGTAGGGCAAAGCCGACGAGCGTGGCAAAGAACCACTTGCGCGAAATAGAGTCGTTCAGGATCACTGCTAGCAGAATTGCCGGGATCAAAAAGAAGGTCGGCAGAAGGTGGCAGAGCGGAACCATGGCTACGGCGACAGCGGCTCGAGTTCTCCAAACCCGATCGTCGAGCGCTCGGATAACAATACCGATGGTCAATAGAGCGATACAGAGGCTGATCGAGAACGCAAACTCGCCGGCCAACGTTGATAAGAAGTTTCCGCCATAGATGCTGAAGTTGGTGTCGAACAAGAACACAAAGGCGGCGAGAGCCAAGAAGCCCGGTATTGGTTCAGCACATCGAGCCAATCGGCCCATCGCCCAGGCTGACAGGGGAAACAGCACTAGACCGCTGACGCTAATGATTTTGAACGAAACGCCGTACGGCAATCCGACGATTAAAAGAGCAATGATTATCGCGGCGATTCGAGCCGCGTTTTTGTACTTGGGCAAGTCACCGGTTGTATAAAAGCCACCGAAGATAATGACCAACGCCAACGGAAGACCGATTTGGTAGGGCAGCCCCATGTTGAGCGCCAATATGGCCAGCGATGGCACCACCATGTAGAAGTGGTAAGCCGGGAATCCTGCATACCAATCTGGTGTCCAGCCCGACAAACGGCCTTGGGTCAAGAGATTATCGCGGAGATAAGCCGGACCCCAAACGTGGGCGCCCATGTCGCCGCCCGAGGGGGTTGTGTCCAAAAACAATAGGGGTTTGAAAAGACTCCCAAGACCATCAGGCTGTGGCCAATTGACCAACAAGAAGACAAACACCGAACAAGCGGCGGCGACAAAAAAACTAACGACTCCTGCGCTTGACCCGCCGATCGGAGCCGAGCCGAGCCGATCCCAGATACCGGTTAGAGAAACTTGTTGGACCTTGGGCGTGGCCAGGTCGTCCGTTACCGTGATCGACTCATCCGGCGCAACGACAGTCGCGACTGAACCTGTCTGGTCTAGTTCTGGTGATGGATTAGCCGGTGCCAATTCGGAAAGGTCGTCGTTCATAACTCGATCAGATGAGTGGTATTAGATAGAGGGCCAAATGTTGGCTTTGATACCCGAGCCAATTGTACAAACGAACTAACCGTCGACGGTCGGGGCTCAGAGAGATGGATTCTGCGCATTGCGCCGACTCCATCAACTTGATACTGGTACGTACCTATTCTATGGAATTGTTGCCGTGGGCCGTGCTGAATCACAAATATCCACCTGAATCAGGCCGCCCTGGCGCCTCGCCTCGTTTCCAAGGGAAGCGACTGGTGAAAGCCGTGTAGTTTGCCACCTTAGCGAGCCTGGCTCGATCTTGAGTGTAGGGCTACTTTAGTTGGCCGATTGCCGCTGGTCTTATCACCTTTCAGCAATCATGGCGAGGGCCCTGAACGGTTATGCCGAACCCGGGCCAAGCAAGCTCCGAAGTCGCGCTGCGGGCAACGAGCGACCTGACGCCAATCAGTGCTGCGGGAAAAGAGCGAGCTGACCCCAAACAGCACTGCGGAAAAAGAGCGAGCTGACTCCAAACAGCGCTGCGGGCAGAGAGCGACCTGACGCCAATCGGCACCAGTATCGATCTGCTATTCACTCGTGCTCTTCGGTGTGGCGAGTGTCAGCGGTCGTTCTATTGCCGAGACCGGCTTACGTGCTCTTCAACTTCAACGAGCGCACGCTTCAGATCGATCCGCTTGCCTGCTAGCTGCCACCGTCTCAGATCACACCCGTCGCACGACTCCATTATGAGCGTATTCCCATCTACGTTTAGGAAGATACGTGACAATGGCTGGCGGCAGACACTACACGAATTGCCCGGAACTGACTCGTCTTGGCCAGCGTTCAATTGGATCGAATCTGCCTGGTCGCTGGTTACCGTCTCCTCCTCTGATGAAGTGGCAGCTTCTCCTGGCTCTGATGAAGTGACAGCTTCTCCTGGAGCATCGATCAGGCTGGTGCTCCCATCAACGATCGGTTCGACTGGTCGGTCGGATTCAAACTTGTAAAGATTCTCATCACCCTGCATGTCCGCACGGTCGGCAAGAGCAGGACTCTTTGAAACGCAATGGCCAGGATTGGGCCCACTGACCTAGGGATCGATGACCGTTCGATTACAAACAAGGCAGTGGACTACCAGCCGTCGCGAAGCAACAGGATCAGCGTGGTGGCGTTGAACGCCATATGCGAAATGATCGCTGGACCTAATCGCCCCGTAACCATCGTCAGTGCGCACAAAGCGAGAGAAAAAGCAACGAGTCCAGGAACGAGGATTAGTGATCCGTGCACTAGGGCGAAGACAATCGAACAAGCGAGGGCGCCCCCCAACCGACCAAGCGGCGACACCAGCACCGTAAGGAAGAACCCCCGGTAGAACCACTCTTCGATAATCGGCGCCAACAGCACGACAATGATGGCCAGGAGAGCAACGTCGGCAACGTTGTTGACCCGGTCGACGAGAAGCTGCGCTTGAACCCCAGGATCATCGGCGTCGGTGAAGAGCCCCACCACCCAATACAAAACAGGCAGAACCCCTAGCTGAGTGCCAACGCCGATGACGACTGCCAAAACCGCCTGGTTCAGGTTTGACCTCAGATTGACTGCTAACCCTGGACCAAGACCAACCACCCGACTAATCAGTACAGGGCACACTAAGTAGCCGAACCACAAGCCGGCGAGCAGGACCAGCATCGTCCAGATTGGTCTATTGGGCGGCAACGAAGCACTTCCGAACAGGGTCGGAAGCCACGCCACCGACCAGACCTGGGCCGCCGTTTGGATAGTCAACAGAGCGAGAACCGGCACCGCCATCGCGGCCAAGGCGGAATGGTTTGTCCACCGATCTGATGTCGGAGGCCAGGAAAAGTCAGCGGTGCGAAAGTTTTTGGTTGCCTTGGTGAAAGTCAGGTTGATCGCCTTGGCGTTAATCAAAACCATCGACCCCGGGCTCTCTACCTTCCGACCGCATCACGGAGGTCGATTCTAACCGCAACCACAAAAGAGTTGTGATCTCGCGACACCACTAATCAACTTCTTTAGCAAGGCTTTCATCAGTCGCTGGTAGCAAATACCAAAAGGAATTCGGCTGACCATTTGATGATCGGCCAACAATTTGAACGATTGGCAATACGAAAAGATTGACAATTTGAAATGAGACCTACGATCCGGTTGTTGAATACCCTCAACAGGCGGATCTCTGGCCCTACGAACATGGCACCTCACCGACGCTCAAACTAAGGCGCGACGAGCCTCAGCAAACAACGATCACAAGTTCACCAAAACAGTCAACAACCACCGGTTTTCGGGTTCGGAGCCCAACTTCCTCATGAAACAAGCAAAATTACCGACATATTTCTTCATGCCACCCTCTTCGATCTCGGCAAGTGCCTCTATGTCAATTAGGCTGAAGCCATGAGTTCGCAAGGATCTAATCCACCTCCCTCCCCCGAAGGCCGAAACCCTCGACTTCCTGGTCGATCGGACGGAGGTTGGCCGCGCTGGTCGCTATGGCTGGTTGTGGGAATTTTGGCTGCTCTGCTGCTGTTGACCTCTACCACCAGTCGAGAGCCATCTAACGAAGTCACGTACAGCGAATTCATCGACCAAGTTGAAGACGGCGAAGTAAAGAGCTTCGAGTTCGACAACGCCACATACAAGATCGAAGGCGTGTACAAAGACGACGAACCGTTCACTACTACCGCTTTCGCCGAGTTTCGCGACAGCGAGTGGGCGCTGTTTGAGAGCAAAGAAATCCAGGTCAAGCCAATAACGCAAACAACCAACTGGTTCGTCAGCATTTTGCCGCTGTTCCTTCCAATGTTGTTGCTGCTCGGTTTCTTCTGGATGATGGCTCGACGTCAACAGTCGCAAATGGGCGGAATTATGTCCATCGGTCGGAGTAAAGCCAAGACCTACTCTTCCGAGCGTCCCGGCACTACATTCGCTGACGTTGCCGGCTACGCCAACGTCAAAAAAGAAGTCACAGAAGTAGTTGACTTCTTAAAAAACCCGGGCAAGTTCTCCGCCATCGGAGCACGAATCCCCAAAGGTGTACTTCTTGTTGGCCCTCCCGGTACCGGCAAAACGCTTATAGCGCGAGCCGTGGCAGGCGAAGCTGGCGTACCTTTCTTATCAGTCACTGGTTCCGACTTCATGGAAATGTTCGTTGGGGTGGGTGCTAGCCGAGTACGAGACCTGTTCAACGAAGCCCGAAAAATGGGTCGAGCCATTATCTTCGTCGACGAAATCGATTCAATTGGTCGCAAACGTGGAGCTGGGTTGGGCGGTGGCCACGATGAGCGAGAGCAAACCTTGAATCAGATGCTGTCAGAAATGGACGGCTTTGAAGCCACCGAGGGCATTGTGATGATGGCGGCGACCAACCGCCCCGATATTCTCGACCCCGCGTTGCTGCGGCCAGGACGTTTTGACCGCCAAGTCGTCGTTCCCCTACCGGAACTTGACGACCGTAAGCAGATCTTGGACGTTCACATCAAGCACAAACGAATGGCTGACGATGTCGACGTCGACGTAATTAGCCGCGGCACCCCCGGCATGAGCGGCGCCGACTTAGCCAACTTGGTTAACGAAGCAGCCCTTTTCGCGGTCCGCAATGGTGAAGAACAAGTCCACGCCTCTCACTTCGATATGGCCCGAGATCGAGTCCTGATGGGCGTCAAACGCGACTCGCTTGTGATGTCGGACAGCGAGCGAGAAATGACGGCCTATCACGAGGCTGGGCACGCCCTGTGCGCTGCTCTTCTTCCCGACTACGATCCGCTACACAAGGTAACTATCATTCCTACTGGAATGGCTCTGGGTGTCACTATGACACTTCCAGAAGAGGATCGTCACTCACTCCGCCGCAGCCAAGCTCAAGACATGATCGTGATGATGCTGGGTGGAAGAAACGCAGAAGACATCGTTTTCGGCGTCGTGTCCTCTGGTGCGGGCGATGATCTTCAAAAAGCTACTGGTTTGGCCCGTCGAATGGTCAGCGAGTGGGGCATGTCAGAGAAACTAGGACCAATCGCCTTTGGCGGCGGCGCACCCGTGTTCCTCGGTGACGACATGATGCAATCCAAGGAATACTCCGAAAGTCTGGCTGAACTAATCGACTCTGAAACGCGAGCCGTTCTAAACGCTCAAGAGGTTCGTTGCAAGGACTTGCTAACCACCAACCGCAACGCTCTCAACTTAGTTGCTCGTAACTTGTTAGAGCATGAAACACTCAGCGGAGCTGAGGTCAATCGCTTAATCGATGTGGCCAATAGCGGAGGCGCCCCAGCCGCTACCGATGTTCAATCGGTAGACAGCGAAGCGGTCGATGTTGGCGCTCGAAACGGTTCCGACAGCGACGAAGCCAGCACGATCGACGCTACAACGCCGACCAGTTCGGGAACTGGCGAGTAACACACTAGCCGGAACCGGCGAGCAGCTCGCTAACCCGGTAAGGCGTCGGCAAGCACATCATCAGCTATTGGACCAAAGAAGGCATTGCGAACAGTGCCTTCTTTGTCCGCTAGCACTAACGTCGGTACCCCATCGATCTTGTAGCGTTTGTGCAGTTCGGGATCGTCTTCAACGTTAACCAGCGTGACCAGGGCGTTTCGTGGGGCTAGCCGTTGAACAGCGGCCCAAACACCTTCGCACGAAGAGCAAAGTTCGGACCCGAACACCACAATCATCATTGATTCGCTTCTCGGCTCCGACGCTTGCTCGCGACTGGCCTGAGCCGACGTCTCTTTGTCATTGCTGCTTGGTTCGAAGTCGAGGGGATCCAGCTGGGTTGGTGCTCGGTAGCTAGGGGCGCTCGGGGGGTCAGGTCGCCGCTGTTGCAAGCGCCAAGCGACAACGGCCGCAATAGCGCCAAGGGCGATAAGTACCCCAAATCTAACGATCAGTGGTGACACACTACTTCTCGGCTGCTTGCCAACCCAGGCCAAACGGTGACCATCACCCGTCTGCCCCGTCAGTATCTGCGTCATCGGTGCCAAGCCCGTCGTCACCCTCAGTATCGGTCAAACCAGCATCAGCACCATCAACCTCAGCACCACCGTCCACCTCAGTGCCACCATCAACCTCAGCGCCATCGACCTCAGCACCACCGTCCACCTCAGCACCGTCCACCTCAGCACCGTCCACCTGAGCACCGTCCACCTCAGCGCCACCGTCCACCTCAGTGCCATCAACGGAATCGGTATCACTCGAATCGGACTCTTCATCGGCGGATGAACTCTCAGGACATGAATCGAGCGTCGGGATTGCCGGGTGGACTTGCAGTGTCTCACCGACGACAACACTCATCGCTTCAACGGAAACCCCGCTGTCAGTTCTTACCTCAATGGCCCCACCATCAGTTCCTGGGGCTTCCACCGCCAGGTTTGAGCGCCCACCAGCCGGGACCGTTGTGCGCCAAGGACCATTCAGCTGCCCCTGACCAAGCACATAGGCCTCAACATTCACTTCGGTTGAGGAAACAATCGACAGCAATGTAGATTCGGAGCTAGAGATCGGTGTCCACGGCAAGATCCAACGACAAGCCAGAACTTCATTGCCCCGACTGGACGAAATACCTTTGGTCGCTATTGGTTGCGGCAATACCTCTCCCGAAGGGCCGAAGAAGGATGGGAGATCAGGGTTCTCGACCTCGTCGACAGCAAGCTCAGCGCTTGCACCCTCCCCTACCGCCTTCTCGGCGTACTGCCACCGCTCAACCACGATCGGTCCGCCTTCTCGAGAGTTAACGCTGACGGCGACCTCATAAGGCAGTGGGAAGTCGAACAATGAAGCCTGAGCCAACAAATCGATGGTTTCAAAGTCTCCCGGCCGAACCTCTCGCTCGATTCTTACCACACCATAGCTACTAACGTCGGTTGGATTATTCGGCCACATCTCGACATCGACGTAGACGAACCCTTCGGTGGTTTCTTCTAGAACCAGCCCGGTCTCACCATCTTCGCCAACCTCGCCCTGAACTAGCTTTGGTGGAAGCGGAACAGCTGGATTGTAGATCGTTACTCGATGCTCGCCTTCTTGGTGCAGGCGACCCGCAGTGAGTACCCAACTACTGGCCGGGCTAGCGACACCGAGCTGCATAGCAGCACCAGAGGCTCCCAGACCGCCGTCCATTACCTGTAGGCGCTCCACGACGAGACGACCCCGCTGAGTCCGGATAGCAGTAGCGACCTCTTCTTCTCGTTTAACATAGTCGCCGACGTTGACCACAACGACTGAGCGAGGCGGCACGACCATGCCCTGCAAGGCTCCCGGTTCGCGAGTTCGGCCAACCGCCCTAAATTGGGCGTCGAACACAGCACTTTCAGGAAACGGGTTCATTAGCGCAATGAAGAAGTCAGCGTCGCTTGTTGCCTCGCCGCCAACTCTCCCAGAGGCGAAGTACCACTCATTAGAAACGTGAGTTGCGCAGGGCCCGCTAGCGCTTCCTTGCGAAGTCTCAACAGTATGACCAACAACAGCTTCACCACCGGTGATCTCAACCACGGCGCCCGCAATTGCCTCGGCCTGAATTTCTGACAACTTCACCCGCGCCGTCGACATCGGCTCTAACTCAATCCGACGGCCGCCTCGTGGACCATCCTCAGTGAGAACAGACAAGTTCGCCACCGCAACATCAGCGGAGAAGTTACTAACGTTCACTGTGTGATCGGCAAACCCGCCAGCAGCACTAGAACCAACCGGACAATACCAAGCAGCGTTTAGGCTTGGAACCTCATTGATTGAGGGACTCACAACACCATCAGCTGCTGCGGCGGACACCTCGTTTGACTCGCTCACCGAAACGCGGTCATAGGCAATTCCGGCTGCGATTAAACCAACGCAGACAAAGAGCAGCGGCCATCTACTCATATCAATTCCTCACGACGGGTTTGTGCCATCAACGCCCCGAAACTGACCAACACAAATTGGACGAAAATACCGAGCCGTCGACGCCACCGCTGCGTATACAACAAGCTCACCTCAGCCTCGGTATCGATGGCGGCGATTACGGTCATGTCGTCGAATCCGGGAGAGAGAACAATTCCCGGTTGATCTGGAGCCTCCAAGCCGAACTGATCAAGGGCCACGTGTATTTGAGATCCGGCCGGGGCCAAGACTCGCCACTCCCCCGGTCGAACATTGAACATTGTGGCTGACCCCTGCGAAAGGTCGACATCAAGCTGATCAGCAGCCGTTCGGGCGGTGACGTCACTTACTGGCAACAGCGGAGCAACTCCGCCACCCGAGATGTTCTGGAAGATAACGATGTCTGGGGCGCCCGCCAGTCGTTCGAGATCGAGCTGCTGGGACAAGGCCTGTTCTATCCCAACCCCTACGTCGGCCGTTGGGCCCTCATAAGGCCGAGGAGCAAGCTTGTCGACGACAACGACCAAATCAATCCCATATGGGGCTAACAAGCGGCCTAGGCGGACAACCTCGCCTGACTGGGCCAGTTCTAATTGGAGACCGATCCCGTCGTTAGGGCCGACCGATCCGGCCTGCCATCGACTTCGGACATCGGTCGATCCGGCATCGGACACTGCGTATTCGATTCCCGACTCGGTTCGCATTGCATCGATCGGCAAGACACTGGCGTCGCCTATCCAAAGCACGCGACCGATTCGGGCAGGGTCAACGTCATCGCGATTTGCGCCAAAGAAATTAACTGCCTCAGTGAAGTTCGAGGTCGGAGCGTTCCATCCGCCATGAACACCAGAAACGATTCCAGTCAACATGACCGCAGCCACTGCCGCTCCGCCACCAACCGCCGCCAACTTGTATTGTCGGTGTGGGGTTTTGGCTAATAGCTCTAGCTCGATGGTTCGGATTCCGCCGATAACCGCCAAAGCGAACCCACCAGCAACCGGAGCAAGGGTTGCTTCTGGAGTTGGCATAGAGAACGGAAGCCAGCCTCGGATTCCTAGCCAGGTTAACCCCAGAGCCAACAGAGCAACCGACCAACCTTGGACGGCCACTACCAAAAGATGGCGCTTCGCCACCGCTAGCGACAAAGCGGCAGCGACAACAGCACCGATCGCCAGCCATCGAACATCTTGGCTCCGGCGGGCGAATTGCACGAGGTCGAGCATGGTTGAGTAATCGCCTTCGCCGTTCAACGTAGGCCCAACCAGCCATCGCCACGAAAGCTGACGAATCGTATCGAGACTCCACGGAGCGTGAAGAGCGACCGGAGCAACAATTGCCACCAAGGACGCAATTCCTACGTCTCGCCATTGTCCACGACTGAGGAATGAACCGAGAGCAACTCCGAGGGCCATAACGAAGGCAACCGGGATAACTGCGGTGGCGAACGCGGCGACGAAGGCGACAAGCATTCCAAATCGAACAAGCCGAACCGGCACGCTTCGATCGACTACCCGGAGACCAGCCGGTCCTCCGTCGACACCGAACGGTGTTACTCCTGCTATTCGAAGAAGGGTTCCGAATATGTATGGGGTTGCCGCCCAAATCACGAGCGCCTCCCACCGACCGGATACCATCGTCGATGTCACGAGCGGGCAGCCAGCGTACACAACGGCGCCAATAGCGCCAGCCCGAGGACTGCCCAGCGGTCGGGCTAGTCTGTAGACCCCAATCGGCCCAATAAATACTGGGGCCACAACGAGCAACGTGTCGAAGAGACCAGGAGACCAGAAGAACAGCAGTCTCCCGACAGCTAGAATCAGCAACGCGGTTGGAGCGTTGCCGGGCCCACCGACTCCAACCGATCGCCACCCGCCAAGCCACTCTCTGGCTAAGGTCCCAGCGGCTGGCACATCGGGAAACTCCCCTACCGGGACTACCCCTCGGGTGAGTAAGTGGCGGCTGCCAAAGATCAATACCAGGAGCAGAAAAGTGCCGATGACGGTGGCGTCTCGAGCAGAGCCAGTATCTTCGCCTGCAAACGACGATCGGACCGTACCGACCAAGCCAGAAACGCGATCCTGACCAGCAGCGACCTGGCCTCGCGAAAAGGCCGCAATCCGAGCTGAGCCGCTGGTGTACAAATCTTGAAGGACACTCTCGTCTTCGGTGCGAAGCCTCGCCAGTTGTCGGCGGCGCCGTCTGATATCGGCGCTGCGGGCCAGGTTCCAGGGAATAGCCGACAAAACATCTTTGGCCTGAGCCCGTCGACCGGTAATAAGAGCCACAAAACTCTCGAGTAACAGTAAAGCGATGCCAATCGGAACGGTGGTTAAAAACGCCCGGCGATTGGCTGTGACGTACATGCTTCGGATTCGGTGTCGAGTAGCCAATCTCCGTTTTTCTCGGACCGAGATCCGAGTACCCATGGACTCAAGGTGGCGGGCGCGAGCATTTGGTACCACCAAAACTCTGGCCCCGGCGATATGGGCTCGCCAACAGAAATCGAGGTCTTCACCCATCGATTTGATCTCAGTGTCGAAGCCCCCAAGGGCGGCGAACAGGTCGGCTCTGATGAGTTGGACCCCGCCAGGTACGACGAAAACGTCACGGACTGCGTCGTACTGTCCTTGGTCGAACTCTCGCCGATCCACTTGATCCACTTGGACACCAAATCGATCAGAGCTCATACCCAGCTGAAGGAGACGCCGCTCATCGTCCCACTCAACTAATTTGGGGCCGGCCACGCCGCCGTTGTTGCGATACAGCGCGCTCATCAAGTTGGAGACACAGTTAGGATCAAGTGCCACATCATCGTGGCAGAAAAGCAAGAACGGGGAACCAGAAACCAGCTCTATCGACTGGTTCGCAGCCACGCTCCACCCGGGATCACCGGCGATACGGTGCAGATAGGCGTCCGGCAACACCCCAGCTACTCGATCGGCGATTGGATGCTCGCTGCCAGCGTCGACGACTAAAACCGACAGGTTCTCGTAATCTTGGCTGCCCAAAGACCCAAGAACTTCGGCGAAATGATCGCCCGGATCTGAGGTAACAACCACAGCTACGACCGCGGGCTTTTCAATACTGCCCGTGGTGGTAGCGCTAGCCTCTGCGACCCCTCCTGTTTGAGAGATCGGAGAGACCGGTGCCGGCCGCTCACCCTCGGCTGAAAAGATCTCACTCACGAGCCTCGAATGCTACTCCAACATTGGGCCTATCACGCATCACTTAGCCTTGTTTGGCTAACTTAAAGTCTGCCTAAACAGTCTTGTGAAGCCAATTCGCCCAATTCTTCGGTCGGTTTTACGGCGAGCGCCTTTTGGCCTTCACAATCAGTTCCGTTCGGTTACCCTCTACCAGGTGTTCTACGCAGCAAACTTCCACTTAGGCGCCGCTGACCCATCAGGCTACAAGAGTTGGCTAGGAGCCTCAGAATGACATCACCCGGCCCGACCGCTCTGATTACCGGGGTGCGAGGCTTCGTTGGCCCCCATTTACGTACCCACCTTCAGTCTGAGGGCGACACCGTGGTTGGAGCCGACGTCGGTAGCGGCCCCGATCTTCGGGATAAAGACGCTTGGACCGACTATCTCAACCAGCACCAGCCAGATGTGATCTACCACTTAGCGGGGTGGAGCGACGTTGGCGGATCCTGGAATGATCCTCACAGTACGTTCGACGTAAACGTGATGGGCACCCTCAACCTCTGCGAAGCAGCCCGCAAGGCTAATGTCCAAAAACTCGTCTTTGTGAGTAGCGCCGAGGTCTACGGCCCAGTGCCGACCGACGAACTGCCGATCCAAGAGGATCGACCAATGACACCGGCTTCACCCTATGGGGCAAGCAAACAGGCAGCAGAAGCGATCGCCACGCATTATTGGCGAAGCCACAACCTCGATATTGTGATCGCTCGACCGTTCAATCACATCGGACCAGGTCAAAGCGAAAGATTCTTTGCCCCAGCGTTCGCCCATCAAATCGCCGAGCTCGAACGAGCTGGAGGGGGAACGCTGACCCATGGCAACCTCTCGGCCGAGCGAGATCTGCTCGATGTCCGAGATGTGGTCCGGGCCTATCGATTGCTAGCCCATCAAGGCACACCCGGTGAGACCTACAACATTTGTTCTGGTCAAGCCCGAAGCATCGAGTCCGTTCTGGAAGCCATGTTGACCGCAGCCACAGTCAAAATCGAAACGGCAATCGACCCCGAACGGCTTCGACCAGTCGATTTACCCAAGCAATGCGGCTCGAACCAAAAACTGCTAGGCCAAACCTCGTGGAGCCGACAATTCCCGATAGCCGAAACGGTAGAAGCAGTCTTGAACGATGCTCGACAACAGCGTGCATCGAAGTCCGCACCATAAATCTCGCACCCCTATAGGATCACGTTATGACAAGAAAAGCTCTGATAACCGGCCTTACTGGCCAAGACGGCTCGTATCTAGCTGAGCTTCTGCTCGAAAAAGGATATGACGTTATTGGAATGGTTCGCCGGACGAGCACCATCAATTTCGAACGTATTGAACACATTCAAGACGACATCGAAATCGTCCAAGGCGACCTTTTGGACGAGATGTCGCTGATCAATGTGATCAGGCAGCACCGTCCCGATGAGATATACAACTTGGCCGCCCAGTCCTTTGTTCAGACCTCGTGGCAACAGGCAGTACTCACCGGCGAAACCACCGCTTTGGGCGTAACTCGAATGCTGAACGCGGTACGCGAAGCCGACAATGATGTCAGATTTTACCAAGCGTCGTCATCGGAGATGTTTGGCAAGGTTCTCGAAGTGCCACAAACCGAGGAAACGCCGTTCTATCCTCGCAGCCCTTATGGCGTGGCGAAACTCTACGGTCATTGGATCACCGTCAATTACCGAGAAAGCTACAATCTCCACGCAACCAGCGGCATCTTGTTCAACCATGAAAGTCCCCGCCGAGGGCTTGAATTCGTAACCAGAAAGATCACGAATCACGTTGCTCGGATCAAGCAAGGACTTGCCACCGAACTTCGGCTTGGCGATCTCGATCCGCAACGAGATTGGGGCTTTGCTGGAGACTACGTCGAGGCAATGTGGTTGATGCTTCAGCAAGACGAACCCCAGGATTACATCATTTCGACGGGCGAGACTCATTCAGTTCAAGAGTTCTGCGAGTTGGCGTTCGGTCACGTCGATCTCGATTGGCAAGACTACGTGGTGCAAGACAAAGCATTTATGCGCCCAGCCGAAGTCGACCTTCTGATCGGCGATCCAGCCAAAGCCCGCAAGGAGCTGAACTGGGAAGCTAAGACGTCCTTCCAAGAGCTGGTCGAGATGATGGTTGACGGAGACATGGACCTTGTTGCTCGCCAGCAACGCGAACGAGCCTGAGCCTTCTCCCGAAGTCAAATGTCGTGAGCGATGCCGAGAGTAGCCCGCTACAGCCAAAGTCATCATCAACAGTCGTGCTTTGTGGCGGCGTCGGAGCGGCCAGGCTTTTAAAGGGCCTAGTTGCTTCTATGCCAGCGGCTGACATAACTGCAATCGTCAACGTTGGAGACGATATGAACCTTCACGGTCTCCATATCTCCCCCGATCTAGACACCATTGTCTATACCCTCGCAGATCAGGTCAGCGTGGATAGAGGGTGGGGTCTCGAGGGTGAAACGTGGCAGGCAATGGAGATGGTCGGCCGGTATGGCGGAGAGGACTGGTTCGGTCTAGGCGATCGAGATTTAGGAACACATCTGTTTCGAACCAACGAGCTTGCCCAAGGCAAAACTTTGGCCGAAATCACTCAGGTGATTGCCGGGGTTTGGGATCTCGAGCTGCAAATCTCACCGGTCACCAACGATCGGCTTCGGACGATGGTCACGATCGCTGACGGGTCAGAGTTGTCGTTCCAACAGTATTTTGTCGGTCATAGCCACGATGTTTCGGTAACCTCAATTCGGTTCGATGGAGCAACGGCCGCTAGACCAGCTCCCGGAGTACTCGAAGCGATCCGAACCGCAGACCGGATAGTGGTAGCCCCATCGAACCCAGCCGTTTCGATCGATCCCATCTTGGCCGTTCCGGGCGTGCTGGAAGCCCTCAGCCTTCGTCGATCATCTGTGATAGCGGTGTCACCCATAATCGGGGGCAAGGCGCTAAAAGGGCCAGCAGATCGTCTCATGACCGAACTAGGCCACGAGGCTTCAGCCGTTGGGGTGGCCCGTTGGTATAGCCGGTTCGCGGCCAAGCTGGTGATCGATTCGGTTGATCATCAGCTTGCCTCCGCAATTGAAACCGTTGGCGTCGACCCAATTGTTACCGAGACGATTATGGCCAAACCCGGCGTCAGTAAATCGCTTAGCGATCTCCTACTGAGTTTGCCGATCTAGGCTCAGCGAGCGTTACCCGGCATCCTCAGACTCGGCGCCATCCTCTGTGTCGGTTTCTGTATCTGACCCAGTGTCTGTGTCTGTATCGGTTTCTGTCTCAGTGTCAGTGTCAGTGTCAGCGTCGTCGGCAGCCTCCGGTAGCTCGCCGATACCGGTGCTGGCAAGAACTTCGATGCGGTCAGCCGGTGGAGGTGGTACGTCAGATCCTTCTGGCAGCAAGGCAATAGTGATGGCTTGACCGGGCTTGTCAAAGCGAATGTCAGCCAAATTCTCGGTATAGATCGTTGGTTCGGCTTCAAGATCAAACGCATCGTCCCATACAGCGACCTGAAGAGTGGCTGCTTCGCCGTCGCATCCCTCTGCTTCAGATAGCGAGCCGGAAGTTTCTGAAATTACCGGCGTGTACACCTCATCGGTAATCTCACCATTACCCGAGTCCATGTAGACCCCGAGGTTTGCGTTTCGACCGTTACCGCCGGCAAGTTGGAACGGGTGGATATGCAGCAGGCCGTCACCGTGGGTATGTAACCCGGTCACCGTTTCAAAGGCTCCAGCGGGCGGAAGATCTTGCCCGCATCGATGAACCGAATAAGCACTATGCCAATGGTCGGGATAGTTCGGGGCAACGCCAATTCCCGACTCTCGGTTAATGGCGAAGTACCCGATGGCAACGACACCAGCTAACAGGATCAGACCCAAACCGCCGAGGAAAAGACCGTTACCGCCTTGATCGGCGGTTTCGACCGAGGTGATCTTCTGCACGTTGGACCGCTGACGACCATTTCGTCGTCCGGAACCTAACGCGTCGTAATCTGAATTAGTCACTTGGTTATTCTAGGGACTACGAAATCAACAATGGGGTCACTGCGAAATTTCTCTCGGTTGTCACTTCTTTTGTCTCAATTCTTAGCGAATGGCCCTTTTCTTCGTTCTTACCCCACGGAGCCGTGACAGCGCTCGTGTCAATCTCGCCTACGTCTGAACTGTCTGAACAGGCGGTGTTAGACGAACAGTCAGCGACGTGCTCCAATGGGCGGATGCATCGACCACTCGAGATCATTCCCATTCCAGGATTGCCGGAAGTTCGACCAGGCGACGATCTTGCTGGCCTCATCATTGATGCCTGTCAAAGTTCGGCTGGACTTGTCGATGGCGACGTTCTCGTCGTCAGCCAAAAAGTGATTTCGAAAGCAGAAGATCAACTGGTCAACGTCGACCCAAACGATCCTCAGTCCCACAAGCCGCTGGTCCTACAAGAGTCTGTCAGGGTGGTACGACGCCGCGGTGATCTAATCATTAGCGAAACTAAGCATGGCTTCGTTTGTGCCAGCGCAGGGATCGACCGTTCAAACGTTGACTCCGACATCGCTGCATTACTACCAGAAGACTCCGATCGATCCGCTCGTCGGATTCGCGATGCGGTCAAAGGTCGATGCGATGTCAACGTTGCCATCATCGTGGCTGACACATTCGGGCGGCCGTGGCGCCGAGGGCTGACTGATGTCGCCATTGGATGCGCTGGAATATTGCCTATCCTCGATCTTCGAGGAACCGATGACGCAGTCGGCCGGGAACTACAGGTGACTGAAGTGTGTATCGTTGATGAGCTTGCCGGCGCAGCAGAATTGGTTCGCGGTAAAGCAACCGGGATCGCGGTTGCACTAATTCGAGGAGTCGACCCCGCCTGGTTTGGTGAAGGCTCAGTGGTAGACGATGTCGTTCGGGATCCAAGCGAAGATCTCTTTCGCTAATGACCGACCCTTCTAGCCCAACCTCCACAACCGAACAAGCTCCAATCGAACGACCTGGGCTTGTTGCCCATCTACCACCGGCTCCAGATGCCGACGCTCTACTTGATGGATTCGTGACATTCGTTGCTGAACAGGGAATCGATCTCTATCCGGCACAAGAGGAAGCAATCCTCGAGCTACTGGCTGGAAACAATGTAATTTTGAAAACGCCAACCGGGTCTGGCAAATCCCTGGTTGCGGCCGCAGCCCACTTCGCTGCTCTGGCTGCTGACAAGCGGAGCATTTACACTGCTCCAATTAAGGCGCTGGTTTCCGAGAAATTTTTCGCATTGCGACGAGACTTTGGTCCCGAGCGGGTTGGAATGGTCACCGGTGACGCCAGTGTCAACCCTGATGCCCCCATTATCTGCTGTACCGCCGAAATCTTGGCCAACTGGACTCTTCACAACGGGAAAGCTACCGACGCCGACGTCGTCATCGTCGATGAGTTCCACTACTACGCCGACCCACAACGAGGGTGGGCTTGGCAAATTCCGCTCCTAGAACTCTCAGGCGCTCAGTTTCTACTGATGTCCGCAACGCTTGGCAAGACCGACTTTTTCGAACAGCAGCTAACAAGGCTGACTAAACGCGATACATCGTTGGTCTCGTCGTCGGACCGACCCGTGCCGCTACAACATGAGTATCGCCATACGACCCTCCACCAGTCGGTGTCAGACTTACTCGATACCGGTCAAACTCCGATATATCTGGTTCATTTCACTCAACGAGAAGCAACCGAAGCAGCGCAGGGTTATTTATCGCTCGACCCGTTGTCCAAGCCTGAGAAAGAGGCGGTGAAAAAGGCAGTCGGCGGGTTTAGATTCGACTCCCCCGTTGGCAAAGACTTACGCCGATACATCATGGGCGGCATCGGCGTGCACCACGCCGGTTTGCTTCCCAAATACCGACTTTTGGTTGAGAAATTGGCCCAGGATGGTCTACTCAAAATCATATGCGGTACTGACACCCTCGGGGTTGGGGTAAACGTCCCGATCCGGACCGTGCTGTTTACCCAGCTGTGCAAGTACGACGGTCAAAGCACTCGGGTGCTATCCAACCGTGAGTTTCAACAAATCGCCGGGCGGGCCGGCCGAAAAGGCTTCGACGACATTGGCCACGTTTGGGTCCAAGCTCCGGCCCACATTGTTGAAAATCTCCGAGCTGAGACGAAGGCGGCAACCGACCCCAAGAAGAAGCGCAAACTGGTGAAAAAGAAGCCTCCGGAGCGAGGCTACGCCCACTGGGGTGAAGACACCCATACGAAGCTTGCCAGTGGCGCCCCCGAAGCCCTTGTCTCATCTTTTCGGGTGAACCACCAAATGGTTCTGTCAGTTCTCGACCGCCCCGGAGATGGTTGCGCGGCCCTCAAGTTCCTGCTCCAAAACAACCATGAGCCCAAAAAGCGGCAGCGAGCTCATATCACCCGAACAATTTCTATTTATCGCTCTCTCCTTGAAGCTGGCCTCCTTGAGCGGCTAGACGAACCAGATGATCAAGGGCGGACGATTCGAGTCAACTTTGACCTACAAGACGAGTTCGCCCTGCATCAACCGTTGTCGCTGTGGGCGATCGAGGCCATTGATGAGCTTGACCTAGAGGCTGAGGGTTACGCCTTGTCGGCATTGACCACCATCGAGTCGGTGCTTGAGTCGCCTGGTGCTCTCATCGCCGCACAAGTGAACAAGGTCAAAGACGAGATGATGGCTGACATGAAATCTCGGGGCGTCGAATACGAAGAACGCATGGAAAAGCTGAACGATGCTGAGGCCCCGAAGCCGGAAAAGGAACGCTTGTACGAGAGCTTCGACCGATTCCGAACTAAGCATCCGTGGGTCGGCACCGACAACGTCAAGCCGAAATCGGTCGTCCGTGACATGTACGAACAGGCAATGACGTTCAAAGAATACGTTAACCACTACGGCCTCAAGCGATCTGAAGGCGTCTTGCTGCGATACCTGAGCGATGTGTACAAAGCCTTAGCGCAAAATATTCCTGAGGACGCCCAAACTGAAGAGCTTGAAGATCTGTCGGAGTGGCTTGGCGCTACTGTTCGTCAAGTGGACTCAAGTCTGCTCGACGAATGGGAGCGGCTCACCGCTCTCGACCAGGGAGACGACGATCGCCATATGAGCCTCGGTGCGCTCCCCCACGATGTGGCCCTAGAGCGGGTCCAAGCGGCCGAGCATGATGTAACGGCAAATCAGCGGGCGTTCAAAGTAATGATCCGCAACGAAATGTTTCGATGGGTTCAACTCATTGCTCGAAAGCGGTACGACAAGCTGCCCGAAGGCGACCACGCCACCTTGGACAAGTTTTGGGAAGAGTTCGACGAGCTGTTGATTGACGCCGACGCTCGGAGCACTAGCCGCTTCATGTATGACCCCGAAGCGCTCCGAGCCACTCAAATTCTGCATGATTCGGATGAGATCGACTCGTGGCGGATCGAAGGCCTGGTTGACCTTGAGCAGTCAGCGGTCGAGGGCCGAGCAGTAGTCCGGTGGAGCCGGGCGTACTCCCTTTGAGTGCGTCGGAACAAATACAGGAACCGCCCGCAGCCATCGGCAGCGAGGTAGGCTCGCTAGGCGGTTGCGCTTGGCAGAGCCGATGCCTCGGTCTCTAGGCCCAGTTCCATGTTGATTCGGGTACTGGAGTCAGCCTTTTCGGCTCCACCCATGTCGAACACCATGGCTATTCCGTGTTCTTCGCAAATTGGTGATTCGGGTACAACTTGTCCGTCGCTTCGGTCGCCACCATTGGCAAACGTAAGCGAGTGATCCGGGTACTTCTGAGCTATCAGCTTCAATGATTCGATGACGGTGCGATCTTCATCAACCGCTACGAAGGCGTCGTCGACCACTCGAAGGGCCTGAACGATCCTGAGTCGGTCCTGCTCATCGATGATGATCTTTCCCTTTTTGCCAATCTGCTGCTGGTTGTTGTTTACGATCACAATCAGATCGTCGCACTGGGAAGCGGCCTCTTCGATCATGTCTAGGTGGCCGACATGGAGCGGACTAAAATATCCACTCACAATCATTCCGATCTTCTTGGTCATGCTTTTCTCCAGTTCGCCTACAGCTTTGGTGGAAGCTTCTATTCGGAAGAAACCAACAGCAACTGGAATGTTCAAAAGGCAACCAGAACTGGTATGGAATTTCTAAAGAAAGAAACTAGAAAATCAAGGTAGCGGCTGCACTAAGTAACAAGGTTCAACCACGTTCAATTACTCACCAGGTATCGGTGAAACAGTGAAACTCCTTGAACAGAAATGAGGTAGTTTGCTCAGCAGCCGCTGAGACAGCGACGCTACGAGCCTGGGAGTTACTGGTCTACTAACGATCTAAACAACTTGTCGTAGGCCTCGGCCTGCGAATCAGGCGTCAACCACGTTTCGGCATAGCTTCGCGCCTTGTCCCCCATCTGATCGAGGCTTAGCGGGTCGGCCAACAATTCATCGAGAGCTCGGACGAACGCCCACTCATCTTCTGGGCCAACGGCCAACCCAGCACCAGTCTTCTCGATTACTGCGGCAACCTCACTGCCCTCATCGACACTCGCTAGCAGCGGCCTACCAGCGGCCATGATGCCGTACAGCTTCGATGGGGTACTAGACCGGGCCAGGCCCGTTTTAAGCAACACAAGGTGAAGATCAGCGGCGCCCAAGATGTCGGGCACATCTTGTCGTCGTCCAAAGTTCACCACTCGAACGTTCGACATTGGCTCGGCCCAATTTTCGACCTCGCTGCGGGCTGCTCCTTCGCCGTTGATCACAAACACGACATCGCTTCGGTCGGCAAATTTTTCAGCCGCCACCCGAATCAAATCGAACGATTGGGAAAGACCAACGTTTCCCGAGTACATGACAACCTTTTTGCCTTCAAGGTTGTGAGCGCGACGGTAGTCGTTCTCCTTCGCCACAGGTTTGATTCGCTCGCCATCCACAAAGTTCTGAATAATCTTCACTTTGTTATTCGTCGATGCGGAAGAGCCCAATTTGGCTCGAACGTTTGCTGCTTGATCTTCAGACAGAACTGTCACGGCGTCGCACCGCCGATATAACGAACGCTCGTATCGTTCGGCCAAAGAGATGACTGTTTGGTTGCTCAATGCCCCTAGCTCCACCGCCACGTCGGGGAAGATGTCTTGCACGTTAAACACCATCGGCACTCGCCAGATTCTGGCGTTGGTCCACGCCGCATCGCCGAAAAATATTGGGGGTGACATACCCATCACGATGTCGTGTCGACCCAGCCTGGCTCCCAAAGCAGCAGCCATCGAAGTCATTCCAGCAAACCCGGCCAGCCGGCCGACAATGTTCGACTTGTCGGTCGGAAACGGCCAGACGCGAACTATCTGGCCCCAATCGGTCTTCTCAGTCCTCCACGGCCTGCCTCGCCATTCCGGTTCTACGGCGTGGCCCCGATACCAAGGCAACGAGGTCACGACGCTAACTTCGTAGTGTCGCTTGGCCAAGCTGTAAACCAGCTCGGTCATTACCTCACCGGTTGCGGCATGAAGATCTGGTCGGAAATGGGGACAAAAAAGCAAGAGCTTCATGGCATGCTTCAACTGGTCGACGGCGGCGGAGTCCAAACAACTCAAGGTCAGCTAGCAACAAGGCAAAGCCGCTGGCTTTACTTGCTCAGGCCTGAACTTGGCTGCTCAACACATCACGATAGACGGCCGCGGTTCGGGCCGCAGTGATGCCCGGATCGACTTCTTCGAACCGAGCGCGCGCCTTTGCCGCCAGCAACCGTGCCATACGTGGAGTCTCAAGCAACGAGGTAACGGCGTTCGCATATTCGGCGATGTTGCCAACCTCGACGACCAACCCGGCATCGCCGACGACCTCTGGTAGCGATCCAGCGCTGCTGACGATGACCGGACACTCTCGGGCCATGGCCTCAAGCACCGGGTTGCCGAAACCCTCGTAACTCGATGGGAAGATCACTGCCAAGGCATGCCGATAGAGCCAATCGAGCTGGCTCGCCGGCACCCGTCCGAGGAAATGGATACGGTCAGCGACGCCGAGCCGCTCAGCTCTATCTTTAAGCGCCGCAGTCTCCGGGCCCTCTCGACCAGTGAACACAACCGACAAATTTGGGTATTCAGGAGCCAACAGAGTGATAGTTTCGACAATGTCTATATGGCGTTTATGGGCATATGGAATCGCCGGGTAGAGCAAGAATGGGTCGACCTCGATATCCAACCCTGAGTTGGCAGAAAGATCAAGGTTAGAGCGCATCCAATCCGGCAACTGATCCGTTGACCGCTCGCCGCCCCCGGACCGAGGCTCACTCTGGCGTTGCCGATTAGCGCCTGTGGCGTCCACCGGATTTTGGGGTAGTTCGGCTGGGTCGTGGCAACTGTAGGGCACGACTTCAATCGTCGACGCGTCCGCACCGAGGCAATCTTCGACCCGTTTTGCCGTAAAGTTGCTTGGGCATAGCGTCCGCGAAGCGGAGCGGGCCGAGTGCGGTAGAAGCCATCGCAACCATAGCCGTTTCGGGGCCGAGAAGTTTTGGGGTAGATCCATTGGTTGCAAATCGTGGATGGTCACGATCGCAGCAGCACGTCGGACGAGTGGAACTGAACCACCAAGGTGATGGACGACGGAATCGCGACGAGTGACTGCGGCGAGCCAACTGTTTTCGAACAAGACTCTGGCCACCTTGGCCACAGGTCGTGGAACCAGTTTGTTCAGCCAGCCAGGCCAAGGCATCGTCTGAATCTTCCAGTGTTGGCAAATGTCGGGGTAGGCCTGTTCAAATTCCTTGTTGGCGTACAGGTTGACATCAAGCTCCATTTCCGGCATCGAGGCCAAGCCTCGAAGAAGCTGCACCGCATGTTCTTCGGTGCCTCCAACAACTCCGGGTGAGAGCCAGGTCAGATTGATTCCGACGTCGGCACCCTTTGCTGAAGATGCGCCCCGATCGCCCCGCTCACTTTCAACCAAGTCACCATCAATCGACGTTGAGGTAGACCGGGGCAACCCGATTCGTGCCCTATGTTCGTTCGGAGTAATGAGAAGGGTCACGATTTTATACCATCGACCGAAAGATCTCGGAATACCCTTTGGCCGTGGCATCCCACGACAGTTGCCCGGCCCGGGTAAGCCCATCGGCAACTAACTGCTGACGGACGCTTTCGTCGCCTATCGCAGTTGACAACGCTCTTACAATGGAGGCTTCGTCAGTGGGGTCGATGAGGAGCGCGGCACCACCAGCGACTTCGGCCGTAGCGGTGGTCGCTGAGGTAACAACGGGAGTCTGGTGAATCATCGCTTCTAGAACAGGCAGTCCGAACCCCTCAGCCAAGGACGGGTAAAGCAGAACGTCTGCTAGGCGATAAAGAGCGCTTAGCATGTAGTCGTTGACCATCGGCAACCGCATCGACTTGGCACCAAGTGCGGCGAACGCGGCCTCTCCTTCTGGATGGGAGCTCGTAGCGCCCACAACAACGACATTGCAACCAACTCTGCCGATAGCAGCCGCAGCCCGAACTGGGTTCTTTCGACGGTCAGGGGCTCCAACCCACAACGCAAACCGTTCCGGGAGGCCAAGGTCGATACCGATTTGTCGGGCATCATCAACTGAACACTCGGGTTGAGCGACTCCCCATGGCACGACAGCCAAACGGTCCTCAGCGATTCCAGCAGCTAGACAGTCTTCGGCGGTAGTAGTAGACGGGCAAACGAACATATCCGAGCGCTGTTTGGCTGTCGCCCACATCTTGGGAAAGAACTTCCGACCTCTATCGCTCAGGTACTCAGGGTGGTGAAGAAAGTCCAAGTCGTGGACAGTCGAGACAACGGGATATCGAGTTGGAGGTACGATCAAACTTGAGGCCCACAGAACGGTCGGATTCACTCCTGAAACAACGGTCCCATCATCGCTTGGCCGGAATTGCCCGAGCGTTGGCGGCCGACCAAACCGGTTGACCGACGGATAGCCAAACCGCAACCAACTTTCGTACATCACAGGCCGCGGCAACCGACTGAATCGCATCGACGCCGTTTCGGGGATCCTGGCCCTGATGACCGGATCTTGCTTTGCTCCTCGCCGATGATGAGCCGCCAACGTCGTAATCTCGACCGTGCTCAACTCTGACAAAGCCTGCAAGGTGCTTTCAGTTGCAGTCGCAGTTCCGCCCGGAACTCGATGCCAAAACTGCTCGGCGATAGCCAGCACGTGCGTCTTCACTCCAAGATTCTGGCAGCTCTAGACGCAACGAGGATGGCAATATGATGAGCTACTACCTTGCTGATCTTAGTAGAAGCGTGTTCTTGGTTTTGGACCGAACTGTGAACCTTGGCTGCGATCAGGTAATGATCTTGGCGAAATACTCGGCTGTTCGCTCAATCCCTGTCTCGAGGTCGATCATCGGTTTCCACCCCAGCTTGGTTCTCGCTTCAGTTAAGTCGGGACGCCGACGAGTTGGATCGTCGATAGGAAGCGGAGCGAACGAGACTTCGCTCTTGCTGTTGGTGACCCGGATTACGATCTCGGCCAACTCGGCCACGGTGAACTCGCCGTCATTGCCAATATTGATTGGGCCGGTATGGTCGCCATCCAACAAGGCTAGATGGCCGGCAACCTGGTCGTCGACGTAACAAAAGCTTCTGGTTTGGGAACCATCTCCGTACATGGTGATCGGTTCGTTGCGAAGAGCCTGCGTTACGAAGTTTGAAACGACTCGGCCATCGTCGGGACGCATTCGCGGGCCATAGGTATTGAAAATTCTGACGATCCGAACATCAACGTCATGATGCCGGTGATAGGCCATGGTCAGGGCTTCGGCATAGCGTTTTGCCTCGTCGTAGACGCTACGAGGCCCAATGGGGTTCACGTTGCCCCAGTAGGTCTCAGGCTGGGGGTGAACGGCCGGATCGCCGTAGACCTCACTAGTTGAAGCGAGAAAGAACTTGGCGTCTTTTTGCTTGGCCAACCCAAGAAGGTTGTGAGTCCCAAGGCCACCAATTTTGAGAATCTCGATAGGCAGCTTGGCGAAATCAACCGGCGACGCTGGTGAGGCCAAATGCATAATCGCATCCACCGGACCGGGGACCCAAACGTGGGTCGTTGCGTCATGGCGCACGAACGTAAATCGATCATTGGCATAGAGGTGCTCGATGTTATTCGCCGAGCCGGTCAACAAATTGTCTATGCAAACGACCTCGTCGCCACGCTCAAGAAGGCGATCACACACATGCGACCCAACAAATCCGGCACCGCCGGCAACCACAACTCGTGGCATTTAACGTCCTATTCCGATGTAGTCGAATCCGCGGCGGCGAGGAATAGTCGGATCGAGCAAGTTACGAGCGTCAACGATGCTTGACCCTTCCATGATCTCGGCCAGTTTGTCGAAATCAAGCCAAGTGAACTCGTCCCACTCGGTCAAGATGACCAGGGATGCCGCTCCTTCCGATGCGATGTAAGGATCGGATACAACCTCGATTTCGAGATCGGGGTACATGGTCGCCATGTTGTTATCTTCAGCCAATACCGCTGGATCGTAGGCCTTTATTCGGACGCCTGATGCCGCAACTCGTTTGAGGACCTCGATCGATGGCGAGTCACGAAGATCGTCGGTTCCAGCCTTGAACGTCAATCCGAGAACCGCAATGTGTTTGTGGCTTACCTCGTCTGAAATCGAGTCCACAACTTTCTTCGCTGTTCGATCGAACTGTTCTTCGTTTACTTGCAAGACCTCGTTTAAGAAACGGAAATCGTAACCGGCGTCTTGCGCGATTCGGGCTAGCGCTTTGGTGTCTTTGGGGAAGCAACTACCGCCCCAACCTGGACCGGGGCGTAAGAACTCGCGCCCTATTCGTGAGTCATAGCCCATCCCGAGAACCACGTCATTGACGTCGGCTCCGACCGCCTCACATAACGTGGCGATTGCGTTCACGAAGGAAAGCTTGGAGGCGAGAAACGCATTCGACGCATACTTGATTGTTTCAGCCGACACGGGATCGGTGACCATGATCGGAGTGGCAATTCTGGAGTAGAGAGCTGCCACCCGGATCGATGCTTCTTGATCTCGGGATCCGATAACAATTCGGTCGGGTTGCAGAAAGTCTGAGACAGCGGTTCCTTCTCGGAGGAACTCGGGGTTAGAAACAACAGCCACATCAGAACGACCTAGCACTCGAGCAACAACTCGGGTCGACCCAACCGGCACCGTTGACTTGTTAACGACGACACTATTTTCCGGCAATACCGCGCTGATTTCCTTGGCTGCTGTTTGCAAGTAGGACAGATCTGCTGAACCGTCGTCGGATTGCGGTGTCGGGACGCAAAGATAGTGGAATTCGGCATGCTTCGATGCTTCGGCGGCGCCCACAACAAATGACAGCTTGCCTGAGCGCAGGCCCTCATCGACAAGCCGATCGAGACCTTTTTCAACAATAGGTACATCGCCGTTTTGCAGACGAGCAACCTTCTCGGGGTCAATATCGGCACATATTACGTCGTGGCCAAGGTGCGAGAAACAAGCCCCCGTCGTTAGCCCCACATAGCCAGTACCAATAATCGCGATCGACGCCATTTCGAAATCCTCCTACCGTTCCTCTTAACATCAGTCCCTCCACCAAACACACAAGAAATTCGAGGCATTGGGCGAGGGGAAACCGAATGAAAAGAGTCCTCACCAAACGGTACCGCATGAAAGCCCACACCAAGCATGCATCACCTAGCTATCTGGGGAATTTTGCTAGCACTAGACAACTACGGTGAGATGTGCTCAGCCAACGACGAGAAGCTACCCACAGGTTGTTGTGGGTACTTCTACCTGCGAGTCGGGCGATTGGTCGGCGAGCTCGGAAGTGGAGGTACCGCTTAGATCCTGACCAGGGGCGGCCAGGGCGGACCCAGAAGTCGTTTGGTTGTCGCTGCCAACTGGTGCGGGCCGTGCCGTCGTCGGCACATCCGTTACTTGAGTTGTGGCCGACAGACTCGTTTTTGGCGCGCTCGTCGTAGATGCCAACCCCGGTGGAGCGCTGGTCGCTCGGGTGCCTACCTGCTCGTCAGACTCTGGCGTGGCCGGGGCCGAATCGGCTGGTTCGATTGCGCTTGGTTCACTGGTTGGAGCGGACAACGTTCGTTCCACAATTATCGAACGAGCGGGCAGATACGGAACCGGCTCGATTCGAATCGACATGGATTCGGCCAAACGGTCAACTGTTTTGGTCAGCGCGGTCGCCACCAGATTGGCGGCGTGAACGCCATCTGGCCCGTGCTGAACGACCAACTCGTTTACCGTTGCCTCCTCGAAGGCGATGTCGGGCGAGCTACCAGCTCGACCCGCTTCGAACTTCACCGGAAAACCAGAAGCCCTCAGATCTTCAACGATCCAATCTTCATCAGACCCAACAACCGTAACTGGGACCGTCGCTGGGTCGGCCAGCGAGGCACCCCGGAACACGTCCAACACCGGCTCCAATGCTTCGCTTTTGGCCACGAGTACCTGGTCTTGACCAATAACCTCGTCGACCACCGGCACGCTATATGTTTGCAGCTGATGAGGTTCAAACGACTGATAGGCCGCACCCAAGTCAAGCAATTGCTGCGGAGTCAAACTCTGGTCGATGGCCACGTTGGCCAACCCTGCGTCAATCAGATCATTCAAGACGAACGGATTGCGAGCACCAAGATCGATCGCACGTTGAAGCAATCGCCGGAGGAAGTCCTGCTGACGCCGGATTCGACCGAGGTCCGATGACGGGTCGGTTACCCACTCCCCTTCTTGATTCATAGTCTGGTAATAACGGGAGCGCACATAGGCTAGAGCGGTTGCCGGGTCAAGTGATTGGCACCCGGGTTCGGCCATCACAAATCCAGTCTGACTCCTAGGGACCGGCTTGGCTCGGGTGTTCCAATCCCGGGCCGGAGCATCAAAATAGACATCGACTGAACCGACGGCCGAGACAAGGCCTTGGAAGCCGGCAAAATCGACGTTGACGTAGTGGTTGATAGGGATTTCAAACTCAGTCTCAATCGTTTCGATTAACATCGACGGTCCACCAAGTTCGAACGCTTTGTTAATTCTGGCGTCGCGGCTTGTTCCGGCGATGCTGACCCAAAGGTCTCGAGGAAACGACAGCAACGCCGCCTCCCCGGTCCGTTCATCAAGATGAGCAACAATGATCACGTCCCCGAACCGCTCTCCTTGGCGGCCAATCTGAATCGGATCGTCGGAACCCAATCCGGCGGAGCTGTCGGAACCTACGAGCAAGATGTTTAGCACCCGCTGACCTCGCTCAGATTCGGCTGGCAAGGGCGTCAGACTTCGATCGAGCTCAACTCGGTTTATTGAGGATGCTCGGTCAAAGCCGTAGTTTAGAACGGCTGCCACCACCAGACAGCACCCGATCAGAGCAACGTTCACGAAGATAATGGACCGCTGGACCCAGCTTCGCCGCAAAGGTACTGTCGGGTTCGAGCCAACGGCGACGTTCAGCGTCAAGATACCAACCCGTCAGGTTGAAACACCAACAACGTTCCGGTTCCAACCGTTAGCTTGGCCGAATCGCTAGCTAGCACGTTACTCACACCCCGAGCACTCCCGGATTCGAGTGACTCATTTGCAAGAGGAAACTCAACTCCACTCAAACTGATTCCAGTAGCCGCTCCATGCACGGCCAGCAGCGACAACAATTCCCCCGGCGCACCCCTCAGGATTTTCTGGTTTCGGACAACCGAAAGCCTTGTTGTACCCAGTAACACTTCGATCTCGGGGCCATCGCCGGAAAGGCTGGGCAGTACGAGATCAGGGCTTGAAACGGCAAACAGATTGGCCAGATAGTGATCGGGCCGCCCCCCATCAAGTCCGACTACAACAACACGATCGGGCGAAGTTTCGATGGCGCGTCGAAGCGCTAACTCAAGATCGGTCATGTCTTTCGCCACTGGGTGCCGCTCGATCTCGACATCGGGCAACTCACCGCTTTCGATCTGGTCGAGAACAGTCGAACTAATCGAATCGAGGTCGCCCACAACAAGGTTCGGAACTACTCCAATAGCCAACGCATGATCGGCACC
Organism: uncultured Acidimicrobiales bacterium; assembly: GCA_937922805.1. Taxonomy (GTDB): domain Bacteria; phylum Actinomycetota; class Acidimicrobiia; order Acidimicrobiales; family SZUA-35; genus JAHELU01. Next base: position 259,656 of record CALAJV010000003.1, read on the forward strand.
GCTGTCAGCGGCAACGCAATAATCATGGATCGGCAAAGCGGACTGGACGGCCAGGCTAGGCTCCGCTCCTCCGGCGACAACAAGGACGATTCGAGTCATTTACAAAGCATGCTAGGCCATCCCGACTCGAACCGGTTAGACACCGTGAGCGGCATAATGCCCCGACAACAAACCAGGAGCTAAATCCTGATTTGCCATCAAACTACATTCAGCAACTTCAATTTGGTTGAGACCGATCTTTCTCTAATTCCACTACCCGGTCTTCCAACTGGTTGATCCGAGCCAGCAACGCTTCTATCGATCGATCACCAGCGTTCGCCAACTCGTTGACTGGGTCGGACGACGTCGGGGGATCCGACTTCGATGACAGTTGACCTTCAGATTGACCGTGATCGGACACTGGTCGTTGGTTTCCCTCGTCCAAAGGTCCAAGTAGATGGATCCAGCGATCCTGGGATTGCCCGGAACTGCGTCCAGTATTTCGGGCCAGCCCCTGATTCGATAGCTCATCGAGGATTGCTGAGACATCTCCAACTCCCCGGTAGCGTTCGGTTCGACTTGTTAACTCGCTCGCCGACTGTGGCCCCCTGAGTAAAAGAACGGCAAGAACGGCTTGGTGCCCATCGACAAGCCCGAGTCGCTCATCGATCACGTGTCGATGCTTGTACCCACGGCTTCCTTTTGAGTGAACACTCCGAACCCATTTTCCATCCCGTAGACCCAGCACCACAGCATCTACCTGCTGAGCCCCCAGGTCCATAATCGGATGGCGCGATGTTTTCTGGTTGCAGGCAAGTCGAAGCGCATTTGTTGATAGCGGATATTGATCTGGAGTTGTGTGCGATTTTTCGATCAAACACCCCAGAACCCGTTGCTCTTCCCCGGTGAGTTCCATGGTTAAACCCTACTCGCCACCCACTGTTTTCTCCTTCATCGCCCAGGCTCGAATCAGTCGCTTTGCCGAATCGTTCGCCAACGGCGATGCTATGAGCATGTCGAACTCAGCCGAGCACCAAACTGAACAAGACCTCGACCAACCTACGTTGTACGAGGTGGAACAGACAGTAGCCACGATCACCCTTAACATGGCCGAACGAAAGAACAGCCTGTCCAACGAATTGGTGACGAGCCTGGGGCGAAACCTTGAGATTGCTTACGCCGATCCAGAGGTTCGAGTAATCGTACTGACCAACAACGGCAACACGTTCTGCGCCGGCGCTGACCTGAAGTCGGACAAGCCAGGCGTTCCAACGCCAGACGATCAGGACAAACAACTAACATTCGTCGACATTTTTAATCTGATTCTCGACGGTCCAAAACCAGTCATCGGTCGAATCGACGGACACGCGACCGGAGGCGGAGTCGGCCTTGTCGCGGTGTGTGATATCTCAGTCATGCGCGACGACGCCAAGTTTGGGTTTACTGAAGTACGGCTCGGAGTGGCACCCGCCGTCATATCTGTTGTCTGTTTACCAAAGATGAACCTCGCTGACGCAATGGAGCTCTTCTTGACCGGCGAACGGATAACCCCGGACCGGGCATCCGAAGTGGGGCTAATCAACCGAAGTGTGAAACCAACAGATCTTGACGCTGTCGTCGACAACTTCGTGGACCTAATTCGCTTGGGCGGACCGAACGCAATTTCTGCCGCCAAGAGCATCGTGAGACGGGTACCAGCAATGAACCGCCAAGCAGCGTTCGATGCCATGTCGATCGAATCGCAACAGCTGTTCCGATCTGAAGAAGCCAGTGCCGGCATCGCGGCATTCCGCGATCGTCAACCGGCGCCGTGGGCCCAGGATCTGGCGTAAATAACGTCACCAATCTCGTAACCAATCCGGCACTAGCCCAAATCGTTATCGGTCGATTCGTTACCTAGTCGATGTCGGGATAGATAGAGGGTGGCGGACCAGGAACCCCGGGTCCATCACAAACCCAGCAGGCAGAGTCAGCAGGGCCGGTCCAGGCCACTTCACAGCTAGCGCAACTCATCCTGAGCCCGACCCGTCGGTAGCGCGGGATGAGTGCCGTATCGCGATTCAGTCGATCCACATCTATCTATCGACCAAATTGGGCGACAACTAAACTGCCGGTTCCAGGCCTTTTGGGCTAACGGTGAGGCGCTCGTCCAAAACTAGTTCGTTCAGCGAGTTCAGAATCGTTCAGGTAGGCCAAAACAACGAAGAGCTTCGAGAGGCGATCAGCCGCTCAAAGCTCTTCGTAGTCTGCTACTCATCAACTAGAGCAATATCGACGGCAAGCCATCGTATTAGTGAGAGATAGCGGCCTTCATCTTTTTGGCTTGCGCGACCCACTTCTTAACTTCGGTCTCTGATGGTGGACGCCGTACGATGCTTCGACCTTTTTTAACTGCGGCATCGTTTACTTCCAGCATTTTTGCCGCAAGATTTTCGGGTTTGCGCTGCGCTAGTTCTTTGACTGTGTCGACACCAGATGCCTCAAGCAAATCGCTGTACTGGGTAGAGACACCCTTGATCCTCATCAAGTCGGCCCGATTAGCCCACTCGAGCACCATTGACTCTTTGACTCCCGACTCAGCTGAGAGTGCTTTTCGACCAGCCTTGGTGCCCGCTTTTGCTAGCAGTGCCTCACAGGACCGAACACCGCAACCACGAAGTTTCTTCGCATTCGCTGGACCAATTCCCTCAATAGCTTCAAGTGACGCCATTTTCTTGCCCTTTCAATCGTTTACATTCAGCCGGCTGCGCTCATTCACAGCAGGTACGTAGTTGCTTAGTTTTCTTGTGACTCTCTCTATTCATCTTCCACCAGCAAGCCAATCGCAACCTGGCGGAGGTTGCCCGATTTGATCGCAACATCATCAACAACACTCGTTAACCGACGTCCATCATCTCACGCATCCATCTATGTAGAGTCGAAACGTAGCCAAGAAGTCGCGTCAAGACCACCGCGACCTAGGATTCTCATCATGGCGCCCCAGTATTTCGTCAACCACGGCGGTCCAGACCCCGGCCGTACAACCCGACACGGAACGACCGAAACTTCGGCGCCGAGAAGGGCAAATTCTTTTGATCGCGACCTGATCTGCGCCGGTTTACCTACAGCTATTGCGACCTTTATCATTGTCTTGACGGTCACCGCTTGCAGTCGAGGCACTGCTGGACCGATCGATGGATCGACAACGGCACTTTTGGGCCAAGAGACTAGTGCTACAACCGTTTCGGAAAACGCAGAATCAGAAAACGCCAGTTCCGAATCGACTGAGCCGACTCCGCCAGACCGAGCCGGCGTTACCGAAGACTCTCCATTAGCAAGCAAGACCGAAACCGCGATTGCCGACAACAATAACTCAGCCCAATTCTTGTTCTCGTCGAACCGGACCGGGGTCTACCAGCTCTACCTGTTCGACAACGACGAGATAACCCCAATAACGACCGATGAAGACTTCGATAGCTGGGCTCCTCGGCTCGCTCCGGACGGATCCCGACTTGTTTTCTCTCGCGCTCCGGTAGCCGAACGCCCCGTCGTCGGTTCACCAGCTGACAACTACCGTTCAGCCTCGGCGTGGACAATTCGACTTGACGGCAGCGGAAAGCGTGAGCTTCTGCCTGCTACGCGGTTTCGTGAACTCGGTCCGATGAGTTGGTCTCCAGACGGAAAATCGGTCGTGTTCTCGGCCGTCGACCCCGAAGATAACCAGTTCCACCTCTGGACTGCCGACACCTCGGAATTTCGCCCCAAAAAGTTGACGTCACGTCAGAGTCTCTTTCTCGACCCGGCATTTGGCCCCGACGGGTCACAGATCTCCTACGTTTCGTTCCCACAAGACTACGAAGGTCGTGAGACCGACAAGCTTGAGGTCTTTCGGCTCGACCTGGATGAAATGATTGAAGAGCGCTTGACGTTCGATGGCTTCGAAGATGGAAACCCTTCTTGGTCGCCAGATGGAGAACACATCGCCTTCGAAACGATCGTCGATAGAAACTACTTGTTCCAGGGCAAGTGGGCGATCCGATCCATTACCGCTAGCAGCGGTGAAATAGAAACACTTTTGTCGGACGGGAACGTCAACCGGTTACCCCGGTGGGCACCGAATGGCTCCCAATTGTTGTTTCAACAACTGATTCAAGGGGAAGGCGGATTTCGACTCAGCTCTATTTCTGTTGAGTCCGGAGAACTAGTCGCGTCTATTGGCCCTGATTCATCCGCTGATCAGATCGACATTGATCCGATAAATGTTGCACTTGATTGAGTAGAACAGTCAGACAACAATTTGTGCCGTTGTCTGACGCTCCCAGCAAGATGCTCACCAAATGTGGTCATATCGCCACTCTCCGAGTTTTGGGGACCAAACCAGCTAGCCGGAACGTTACACAAGGCATATATCATCAGCAATGAAGTGCCTACATCTCCGATTGTGACTATCTTTGTCCGTGGTTGTAGATGCACCGCACATCATGCCAAGTGGCGGTCGGGCGACCAAACACAAAACCGATAAAGGGCAATTCCTGAACTAGTTACGACGGCCAAATGGCATCCGTACGCGAGAGGTAAAAGCTATGAGTGACAACGACAATCCTAGTAATCCGAAGGATGCAGTCGACAACGCCGCCGAAAAGGCCGTCGACAAGGTTAAAGGCATTTTGTCGGGTGACGACAAAGACGATGCTGGAGACGCTACCGACAAATTGAAGGGCGCCGGAGGCAAGGCAACCGACAAGCTGAAAGGCGTCGGCGGCAAAGCAGCCGGTGCTGCGGCCGCAGCCGGTGCCGCCGCTGGCGGACTTGGCGACAAGGCTAGCGATGCCGTCGCTGGAGCAGGAGACAAAGTAACCGGCGCAGCAGGCAAAGCTGGAGACGCAGCATCTGGAGCGACCGGCAAAGTAACCGGCGCAGCAGGCAAAGCCGGAGACAAAGTAACGGGCGCAGCAGGCAAAGCTGGAGGCAAAGTAACGGGCGCAGCTGGCAAAGCCGGAAGCGCTGCTTCTGGCACTGCAGGCAAGGCTTCTGGGGCAGCGAAGAAAGCTGCAAGCGCAACCGGCAAATCTGGAACCAAGAAGGTTGCCGCAGCCGCTGGCGCCGGTGCCGCAGTAACCGGTGCCTCAAGTCGAGTTGTTAACTCAAGAACTGAGAACGCCAAAGCAGGCGGAACCGCAACGGCTGAGCGAGTCCGCTCAACCGAGCTTGGCACCTACGGAGATTCTGGAATCGGTCGCTACTTGTGGTGGGGCCTTGGGCTCATTGGTCTGATCTTGGTCGGAGCACTCTTGTTGTCTCGATGCGGATCAGATGACACCTCTACAAGCGATCCTGAGGCAGCAGTAACGACTGAGCCGGAATCGGCCACCACTGAAGCCGAAGCGACCACGACTGAGGCTCCAGAAACAACAGTCGAAGAAACAACGACAACCGAAGCTCCAACCACAACCGAAGCTGAAGCTCCAACCGTCGACCTTGAGGCTGATACTGCTGCTGCTCTAAGCTCAGCCGGGTTCGCCGGTCTGACTGCAGCGGTTGATGGCGACGCTGTTGTCCTTAGCGGTGAAGTTGCATCTGATGGCGACAAAGAGGCAGCCGAAGCAGCTGTTGCTGGCGTTGAAGGTGTCGGATCAGTCGACAATCAACTAGTTGTTGCGGCCGCAGACTCAGACGATGAGCCTGCCGAAGATGACGCTCCGGCAGAAGAGCCGGACGAAACTCCAACCGCCGACGCTACTGATTCAGAACCAGACTTCACCGGCTAGAACGTTTAGCCAAGAGAAACTTGACCACTAAAAGCCAACGAGTAGACGAACCCGCCGACCGCGGATTCAAGCTACTCGTTGGCTTGTGGGTTTTACTGATAGTAGTTATGGCGACCGCATTGGCCGCCACCGTTCTTGGCCTAGGACAATCCATGTCAGGTCAGACAGCATCGCAGTCTGAAGATCTGGCTTTACGAGCATCCAGCCAAGCAGCGCCAGGGTTACTCGTAGTCGGCCGAAACCAGGACCGGCGACCGATCAACGCCCCAAACGGGACCACCGAAGTCGATAGCGGAGCCCGCTCGGTGCCGGAGCCTGCGACGGTCCAGGTTGATCTAGTCTCACTTCCGATCAAGGCGCGGACCCCGGCCGAATTCGGTATCGGGCCCCAATCCCAAGTAGGGCCCGTTGGAACGTTAGTCGCTCATGCGTCGACTGCTACGGTCACCGCGTACGCCGAGCCGGATCGAGCCTCAAAACGACTTCGCATCTTCAACAATCCAACCGAACGCGGCGGACCACTCGTCTTTCAGGCACTAAGCAGGTCCGGCGACGGCTGGATTGAAGTGTTACTTCCGATACGGCCCAACGGTTCGAAAGGCTGGATCAGGGAGGAAGCGGTAACGTTGAGCCTCAACCCATACCGAATCGCCATCGATGTTTCTAACCATCAGCTATCCATCTACCGAGACAACGAGTTACAGCTTGAGACCCTAATTGGCGTTGGAACCGGACAGACGCCAACCCCAATTGGCTCGTTCTATCTCACTGAACTTCTCCGACCATCTGACCCAACAGGGATCTATGGCCCGTTCGCGTATGGCCTGTCTGGCTACAGCGACACCCTTCGCTCTTTCAACGGTGGGGAGGGCGTTATTGGCATCCACGGCACCAACAATGCCGCCGCTCTTGGCGGCGATGTCAGCCACGGATGCATACGAGTCGAAAACGACACGATCATAGACATGGTGGAGTTTTTGCCGCTAGGCACTCCGGTCAACATCTACCGAACCGGCACCTCGGTTCCAGTGCCGACTGATGAACTAGAGCTCGATCCCGCTCCACCCGATGAGGAAGCATTGGCTGGCGAGTAACGAATTATCGACAAGACCAAGATAGCGACTATCCTCGTGTCAAAAATGGACAAACCAAGGGGACGAGATCATGGCAACGCGGTGGATTATCGAAGGTCGAGTCGATGAGCGATGGCCGATTTACACCCGGGGTAATGTCGGAGAGGTCTTTCCGGAAGTCATTACTGCCTTAGGCTATGAGCTCGGCGTTGTGCCAGCCGAGGCGGCATGGAGGAAGGCCTATCAAGACCTTGGCATTGCCTCGAACGATGATTTCACTTCTGATGAGCCCGTGATCCTCGGTCTGTTCGGTGGCTACACCTATCTCAACTTGTCGTATCTTCGAATGCTCGGCGTTCGTGCTCCGGGGTCTTCGGCCGAAGCCATCGATGTATCGTTTTTCGGTGAGGGAAGCCCGCCGCCCTATGTTCCCCGTAAGGGCGACAAGAACGTGCTGTCGTCGGTTCGGATTCTAAAGACCGTTTTGAAGGCGCTAGCAACGAAGGCTTTGCCACCAGTCGTGGCCGACAGCTTTACTCGTGTGGCTGCTTTTGAAGCCAAGCGACCGGCGCTGGACGCCCCTGACGAGCAACTATTGGACTATCTCTTCTCGTTTCCAGCTGCCTTCAGCCCGGTGTTCGGCAACCATATGCATTCAACCGCCATTGCCTCGATCGTTTCCGGGGTCCTCAGCGATGCCGCAACTGCTGCCGGCGAACCGGGACTGGTTACCCACCTGATTGGCGCCGCAGGCGACGTTCGATCGGCGCAGTATTCTCAAGATCTGTACAAAATTTCGAAGCTGGTGGCCGACAGTGAAGAACTATCGGCCAGCTTCGACCTCGGAATCGACGGGCTGTTAGATCGGGCATCCACGATCGAAACCCATCAGCCCTTTCTTGACAAATTTGAGTCCTTCATTGCCAAGCATGGCCATCGGGGGCCCAACGACTGGGAGCTGTCGAGCCGAACCTGGGATAACACACCTGAGTTGGCACTGGCCGCAGTTGACGTGATGCGCAAATCTGACGAAGACCTCTCCCCTAGCACTCGCTTGGGAGATGACGATAAGAAACGGCAAGCCGCAATCGAGAAGGTCCGCCCGCACCTTTCCAGGATGGACAAAGCAAATTTCGATAAAGCTATTAAGGCAGCTCCGTATTGGGCTCAAGCTCGCGAAGCTACGAGAGATCGAGCCGTGCGAGTTATTCTGCCGGTCAAACAGGTTTTCCGTGAGCTTGTCCGTCGGGCTGCTGAGAAGGGTGGCGAACCGGATCCAGTAAAGGTCGCTTTGCTCTACCCCAAAAGTGAACTTCGTCCGTACATTGCCGACCCAGCATCGATGCGGTCGACGATCGACCAACGGTCGGAGCTTCATGCTCGATTCTCAAAGATCGTGCCGCCGTTCTTTATTACCGAACAGTCTGAAAGTTTGTCGATCGAAGAGCTAGAGGCGACCCAACCGGAACATCGCGCTGCAGCAGAGCCGGGTGATGTCCTCAAAGGCAACGCTGGCTCTAGTGGGTTGAGCCGGGGAAAGGCCAGAGTCATTCTTGATCCGTCCGAAGGCGCCCTACTTGAACCGGGTGAAGTCCTCGTGGCACCGCTAACTGATCCGTCGTGGACTCCGTTGTTTCTTCCGGCCGCAGCCGTTGTCGTCAACGTTGGCGCCTTGATGAGCCACGCCGTCATTGTGGCCCGAGAGCTCGGCATCCCGTGTGTCGTTGCGCTTGAAGGTGCCACTGAACGGATCAAGTCAGGAGCGACGATCGAAGTAGACGGAACCTCAGGTACCGTAACCATCCTCGACTGAGCAATGCAGCGAATCGCACCAAACACAAAGCACTAGATCAAGGACATCAGTGACCAAAAGTACTCACAGCGCACTAGCCGACTCTCGAAACGAGACCATAGAAATCTACATAAACGGAGAGTTCTTTCCGAGAAGCGAAGCGAAAATTTCAGTCTTCGATAGTGGGTTTCTGGTTGGCGACGGGATTTGGGAGGGTATCCGCCTTCATCACGGTCAATTTGCTTTCCTTGATTACCATCTTGATCGCCTGTTCGCAGGGGCAAAAACTATTGGGCTCGACATTGGCACCCGCTCAGACGTTGTTGAAGCGCTTCAGGCCACGGTTGACCGCAACCAGATGGTCGACAATGTCCATGTTCGATTGATGATTACTCGTGGCGACAAGAAGACCCCATCGCAACATCCGTCGAATGTGATCGGCGGACCGAACGTCGTTATCATCGCAGAGCACAAACTAGCCGACCCTGCGGTATCGGACGCTGGTCTGTCGTTGTTTACCGCCACTATTCGGCGGCCACCGCCTGACACACTCGATCAGCGCCTTAACTGCCATTCCAAGCTGCACGAAGTAATAGCGCTAATCCAGGCCGTTGAGGCCGGTGCCGACGAGGCTCTAATGCTCGATCCGACCGGGGCCGTCGCAACTTGTAATGCCACCAACTTCTTCATGGTCCGAGGCAACGAGGTTTGGACTTCAACCGGGCACTACAACCTCCATGGCGTTACCCGGGCAATTGTTCTCGACGTAGCGACCAAGGCGAACTTGGTACCGAGGGAAAAGTCGTTCTCGTTGGCCGACGTCTATGCCGCTGACGAAGCATTCGTCACTGGAACCTTCGCTGGACTAACGCCAGTTCGGTTCGTCGATGGACGAACCATTGGTGACGGAAACTTGCCCGGGCCAGTGACCACCCGCCTTCGAGAATTGTACGCCCAGGCCGTTTCCGATGACGTTCAGCGCCGGTCCGGTGAAACGTCGTCGCCGCACTAGGCCTATGACCTATCTAAAAGCCACGGTTAGATCCGAGATACAGCAGCCGCCAACACCGGGGCCAGAGTCGTGTTAAGAATCAATATGTGGTCAAGTCCCCGGAACCTGTCAACCGCCATGATGTACTCGTGGCGGCAACGTTCGGACACGACGGTGCTTGATGAGCCTCTGTACGCTCACTACTTGCGGACGACCGGCAGACGACATCCAGGCGACGCCGACGTGCTTCGTTCTCAAGACGACGACGGCAATCGGGTCGTCGAACAGGTCATCATGGCTGACTACGACACTCCTGTTGTGTTCTTTAAGCAAATGGCGAAGCATCTCGTCGAAGTTGATCGAACCTTTCTCAGCTCGACCAACAACATATTGTTGACCCGCGAACCTTATGACATGTTGACTTCGCTTCAAAACCAGCTTCCGGATGCCAGTCTCGACGACACCGGATTCGTCGAACTGCTTGAGATCTTGGACCACCTCGAAACCCACCATCACGGCACTGGATCGGCACCAATCGTCGTCGATTCAAAGATCCTCTTGCTTGATCCACAATCGGTGCTCGAGCAAATTTGCAATCGACTTGGACTGACCTTCGAGCCAGCAATGTTGTCGTGGCCCCCCGGTCCTAAACCTGAGGACGGCGTGTGGGCTCCCCACTGGTATGAATCTGTTCATCGTTCGACAGGTTGGAGCCCGTGGAAGGCCAAAGACGTTGAGCTACTTCCGAATCTCAAGCCGGTATTGGAACAAGCTACCGCTCTTTACCAGCGCTTAGTTCCCTACATGATCACCGTGAGCTAGAACGAGAGCTAACTACCAGTTTCTCTGGATTGGTGTTTACATTGGACCGTGAGCCTAGATGCCATCCACCAGCACCCATTTGACCGGACTGAATCGCAGGTACGAACTTGACTGAAATGCAAGACTCCCGAGGGCTGACGCTGACTGCCGAAAGTAGCGACGCAGTAGGGGCCTATGAGGGTGCAATCTCGAGCTTCCTGAATTACGACAGCGTCGCCGGCAGTCTGGTGAAATCCACCGTGGCCGACTACCCGGAACTAGCAATGGCAACGATTCTTCGTGGCTATATGACGCTGATGATCGAATCTAGTGCGGTCCAAGGCAAGGTCCAGCAGATAGCTGAACATTTGCTCGCCAATCCTGACCGATTGAACAAGCGGGAACAAAACCACGCCAAAGCACTACAGCAGTGGGCTATGGGTAACCCCGCTGGGGCAGCCCTCGTTTGGGACCAGGTGCTGGCGGCTACGCCCCACGATCTGTTGGCACTCAAAATGCACCACTACACCACTTTTTGGCGAGGTCGCCCGGCTGCTTTACGTTCGACAGTCGAGTCTGTTCTTCCGTTCTGGGACGAAACCACTCCGGGTTATGACCATGTGCTCGGAATGCATGCCTTTGCCTTGAACGAAACTGGACGTTATGAGGAAGCAGAGTCCATCGGCCGAGCTGCAGTAGAGCAAAACCCAGAAGACTTATGGTCGGTCCATTCCGTGGCCCACGCTCTTGAAATGCGGGGAGATATCACCGGCGGAGTCGATTGGTTCCGAGAAAGGCTCGACACCTGGGGTTCTAAGAACCCTTTTCGTGGACATCTTTGGTGGCACGCCATTTTGTTTCCATACGCAGCTGGAAACTACGAGGAAGTTCTGCGCCTGTATGACACAGGCCTTGCGCCTCTTAGCACCGACTTCTTCCTCGACATTCAAAATCGAGCGTCGATACTGGCCAGACTTGAATTAGCCAACATCGAGGTAGGTGATCGATGGGACGAACTCGCAGAGTTCGCGATCGGTCGCACTGGAGATCATGTATTGGCCTTTACCGATCTCCATTGTTGCTTAGCGCTGGCCTCAACAGGTCACTCTCAAGAGCTTGCCCGGTTTGTCGACTCGATGACCGCTCACCGAGCGAGCCTTCAAACCAACGGTTACGACGCTGCTGGCTATGAGGTTGCGGTAACGCTAGCTCGGGGGATCGAGCTGTGGGTTAGCGGCGATGGGGCCACAGCAGTCGATCAACTTTGGGCCCTACGCGATGAGTTACTTCCGATTGGTGGTAGCCATGCTCAGCAGAGTTTGTTTGGCCAGCTTATTACCCGCATCATTAGCGAGTTCGACGGCCAGCGAGCCGCATCGCTGTTGGCATCTGGGTACAGCGCGTTCCCTAGTCACGCGGCAACGATCGATTCGTTTCTAGCCGTGCTTGAGTCGATTGAACCCATGAATCGGACTCAGCGGGCGCTTATCGAATCGACCAAATCAAGTCGTGAGATTCTGAATCAGTTGGAAACGACCTATTTTTCTGCTCAAATCGAATAAATCACTCCCTACGGCGACTTCTGGAGGCTTATCCACAACAAGCGTCACTTGTGGCGCAGGCCGCAACATGGTGAGATAGGCTCGGGAGTGACTTCGAGTGTATTCTGGCCAAAGTTCGTAGGAATGCTGGTCTTCAAGAGCGACAAGCTAACTCAGAAAAGCGGATCACAAAATGAAAGTTGACTTGAAGGGTCACGGCGTTGAGCAGTTCGAAACCGAGCGGCTTATTGGTCGACGACTAATGCCTACTCACCTCAATTTTTTGAGTGAACTCCACCAAGACGACGACGTCATGAAAATTCACGGTGGCAAGCGTAGCGTCGGCATCACTGAGCGATTTGTTCAGTCGAATGCGGCCCACTGGCGGCGTTTCCAGTTTGGGCTCTGGATTATTTCGCGAACCGACGAACCTGATGTTCCGATCGGCCGGGCCGGGCTGCGCTGGGATCGGGTTTTTGACGACTCTCAGGCCTGCGATATCTCGTGCATATTGGCTAAGGAATTTTGGAACCACGGCATCGCCACAGAGACGGTAAAAGTTTCGATCGCTATCGGACTGAAGCTCGGATTGCCGTTGGTGGCTGGATCCGAAGCCCGACACGGAGCGGCCCGGCGAGTCATGGAAAAATCTGGCTTGGTGTATTGGTCTGACTACAGTCGCAACCAACGCACATGGTCAAAGTATCAATGGCCGGTCGAAGCTAGTTCACCGGCTATCGTAGAAGGCATGGACGCTCACGATACGACAAGTTCGTTGTTCTAAACCTGATCTGGTTCTGAGTCACCAGATCCAACGATCTTCGGTCGGCATCCAAACGGACTGTCGCCCTAGCAACCCTCGTAGACATACCCGTTTCGCTCCGGCGTTCTTACCAACACGTCTCGGAGTACTACCGATGCGGTGGTCCCGAACTGGCTGCAGGTTCGATTGAAAACGGATCGATCGTATTCGATAATGATTAGTGCATTGCCGTAACCCTCAACGTAGACGTCGCATTCGTTGTATTGCCCGCATTGTTCGGCGATAGCGAAATCGAATCCAACCTGACGATGACGACCGGCGGCAATAATTTCAGCCGTGTTCTTTTGCCCGGCTGCGAGCCCTTTTGCGTGGCTGTAGTCGGTAATCATCTTGGCGTACGCCAACGCTTCGCTCTGCCCAAACGGTAACGAGTTAAGCCGGGTCCAGGAATCGAGGTTGTCGAATTCGACAGCGTCAAACCCTTTGGCAGCACATTGATCAATCATCTGGGCAACCCATTGGGCCGCCGCTACTCTTTTGGCGTCGGAGCTCAAATCAATGAGATATTCGCCATCCCAATTAGGGTCGTCGCCCAAGCTTCTCAAGACTAAATCCGATGGCCACCTTGATAACTCATCTGGGCGGTTCCCGCTTCCATCAGGTTGGGTTTGGAACGCATTAACGTAGCAGATCGAGTAGGCACCGCCAGCAGCTTGGCCGGAGAACCAATCCCGAGAAACAATCGATGTTCCTGGCGGCAGTGAATAGTCACCACCGATCTGATAGTCGAAGCTCCCGTTGGCGGGCAGCCCCGTCCACCCTGATGCCGGTGGTGGAGCTGAGGTCGCCGATGTAGAGGGAGCGGTGGGTTCTGGTGACGGCTTGGTAGATGACGGTAGCGATGGCTCCGGCTGGGGTGATGGCCCTACCTCTGGAACCGAGGCTGGGTTAGAGACCGATACAGATCCAGAAACAGCAACTGGCGTAGTAACCGACGATGACGCTGACTGCGACCTAGCCACAACCGTCGTTGTCGACTTCGCATCGGGCTTTTGAGCCTGCTTGGCCACCGTGGTCTGTGAGCGCGCCGAAGAAGCACCGTCGTTACTCGTCGTGTTTAGTTCGGGTGCAGTTGTCAGGGTGGGGACGGCAAGCGCTGATTCGCTCGGTGCTGTGATCGGATCCTGGACGAGAGCTGGCTCAGAGGTCTGCGGAGCAGTAGCCTCTGGTGTCGAAACAACCGCTTCTGGAGTGTCTGACGCCAGCGCTAGGCCAACAGCCGTTGCGACTAAAGCGAGCACTACGAACCCTAGAACGGCGAAAAGGCTGAACCGGAAGCGAGGTTGGCGCAGCCAAGGCGCTCGATTGAGAAATCGATAGCTCAATGGGTGCTCCTCCTTCTAAACCTTGACGTATCAAAACTAGGGAACGATACGTTTACAATTGCACGCTCGCTGCCCGCCGCAACTGTTTGAGATCAGCGTCTCGCTCCACCTAGAGCATCTTGCTCGTCCATCCAGCGTGCCTAGGTTTGGCAACGAAAGCAAACTAACCCTCCGAAATGCGGGCAAAAGCTGCTGTTAGTCGACCCAAGTCAGCCAAAGACTCGGATCAAGCCGGTCGCTTTGAACGCTATTTACCGCAGCGTCATCGTCTCGGTGGCCTAGCGCAACGCCACAAAAAAGCATTTGATCAGCCGGCGCGCCCACAAATTCGGCGACAGAGCCCGCTCGATTGGCCCACGCCTCTTGAGCACAGGTGTCTAAGCCTGCTTCTGTCGCCAACAACATAAACGTCTGGAGGAACATACCCAGGTCAGACCATTGCGGTGGACCCATCCGACGGTCAACGAAACAAAAAATTGCCGATGGGGCATCGAATAACGTGTAGTTTTTGGCCAGTTGAGCATAGCGAGCCGGTTTGTCGTCTCGGGCAATCCCCAACTTGGCGTACATCTGCTCGCCTAGCTCGAACCGGGCGGTCCGATGAGGTTCCCATAGCTTCTCCGGGTAGACCGCGTACTCCGCTTTCTCCAGCGGCTGATCGGCGATGTGGTTTCGGAAACGATCCATTGATTCGCCGGCGACAACGTAGATCTTCCACGGCTGAACGTTTCCTCCGGAGGGGGCACGGGCGGCTGAAATCAGAAGGTGCCGAATCGTTTCATCTGGAACTGGCACGTCCAAGAATTGTCTAACTGAAGCCCGCTTGTGAACTGCCTCGGTAACATTCACTACGACTCTCCTTCTCCACCGGCCTAGCCTGGCCGGTTTGAAGAGCTTAGTCTCTACGCCAGTCGGGTCTTCATTCGACTCAAGGCCTGATCTACTAGCCACGCGAAGAGCGGATCGCAGGCTTCAGATCGCAACAACTCTGGGTGCCACTGCACAGCGACCGCTGGCAAGCTGTCGTGTTCGATCGCCTCGACAGAACCGCCGTCGGCCCGAGCTACGACAGTGAGGCCGGAACCGACCCGGTCGACAGTCTGGTGATGTAACGAGTTAACGTCACGACTAGGTCCGTAGATACTTCCGAGAAGCGAGCCAGGCTCCATATCGACCCGATGAGTTTCGGTGTCTACTGGCAATTCAAGTTTCGCGTGGGCTGGCACGTGTTGATTGAGCGTGCCGCCAAGGGCAACGTTCAATAGCTGCATTCCTCGACAAATACCGACTACGGGAACTTCGTTCTCTAACGTTTCGGCCATCAGCTGAAACTCGAACCGATCTCGCTCTTGTTCCGACGGTTCGACGTCGCTGGATCGCTCGGCGCCGTAGCGTGATGGTTCGATGTCGGCGCCACCGCTAAATAGCACTCCGTCCAGGTGTTCGATTAGAGCGGTTGCCTCTACGTCGAGAGGTACGTGGACTGGCACACCGCCGGCAGCGATGACCGCACGGCCATAGGCAGCGTAGTAGATGTCGACGTCAGCCTCAGCCAAAACCGGGAGACTGTCGCTAATTCTGGCGCTCAAAACTCGGCGCCCGGTCAAGCCAATTAGAGGTCGATTTTGCACCCGGCCAATGTACTGCCCCACAATGATCGACAAGCGAAATAAATCGGGATAATTCGACTCTTTACTATTCACCCTCTAGTTGTGAGGCATTTGCCGAGCCGTTATGCCAACAGTCACAGCACCGCTCGTGGGTGCCAAAATGACGGTTCCTAGCTTTTCAACCGCACTATTGACTAACGACGGCGAGTAGCCGCTCCCCCGCCCTAGAGCGCTACCGCTGCCACCATGGAGATTCTGGAGGTTTCGCCGCCGTTGAGAGCGGTGTGGTAGGCCCGAGTGTCAGTGAAGTAGACCGAGCCGTCAGCGGGGAGATGCGTGGCGTGGTTGTTCACGATGAACAACGATCCGGGATTCGCAATAATGGGGATATGCAGCCGAGGCTCTGGATCGCGGTGCCAAGAATTGCAGTTGAAACTGTCCTTGCCCAGGAGGCGGACCCGGCCTATCGGAGCGAACGACCGTAACAGGTCGACAACCTCTTCGATGTAGGTACCGGCAAACGTTGGCACGATCTCGGAGTACAACGACTCGTCGACTAGTTCGTCTCGGGCCTCCTCAGGTGAGCCCGCATGGGGGCGAAGCCAGTACCGCCCCGAAAGATCCTTGTTGTCGAACGTGGTCGAACCCGGCCGCCGAGTCACGTTAACCGTATGAAATCCATCGCCTCGATCATGATGAGCCTCAAAACAGCTCACCGCCTCTTTACTGAGGCGATCTAGATCAACGCTGGCGTCGATGCGGCGAATGTGCTCGCTGGACTGAAAATCAGCTACCCCGTGCCATGTGGGAGGGTTGCCCAGCAGCTCAGATAAGCGTTCACTATTGATTGGCCCGTACTTTGCGAAGGAACCGTCGTCGGCAACCATCCGTCGAGTATAGGGCAGTATCAAATACCGTCCGGTTGCCACGTTCCGAAGCGAACCAAGACTGCTTTAAGGTAGGCGCCCTCGCTGAAGGTAACCGGGTGATCATCGGCGTGACCGAACCGGTCGACTACGTGAAAGGGGCGACCACTCCTTTTGGCCGCGCCAAGTACTGCTTGTTCGAAGTCTTCCGACGTTACCCGGCTTGAGCAAGACGCCTGAAACAAAGCACCGTTAGCCGTAACCAACTGAATCCCGCTCGCAGCTAGTCGTTGATACGAATGCACAGCCCCAGCCACACTCGACTGCCTTTGGGCGAAAGATGGCGGATCGACAACAACAATGTCGAAGTTCCGGTTGCGGCTTATCATCTCGGCCAACACGTGGTTGGCATCGCCAGCAATGGTAGAAACATCGCAGTTCGCTACGGCCGAAACCTGATTGTTGAGGTCGAAATTTCTCTTGGCTCCGTCTAGAGCATGTTCGCTTTGATCGACGCAGGTCACGGCTTTGGCGCCACCAGCTGCCGCATGCAAGGCGAATCCGCCGGTGCATGAAAACACATCGAGCACGCTTGATTCCGCTGAGATTCGACCAATCTGAGCCCGATTCTCTCTCTGGTCCAAGAAATGACCAGTCTTTTGTCCGTTCACAACATCGACCTCGAATACAAGCCCATGCTCTCGAAACGTCGTCGGCCCTGACACGACAGCGCCCATAATGGTCTGTCCGTCTACCAACCCAAAGGTTTGACCACTCTCAACCAATCGACTTAGCCGTAGAACTACCGACGATGGCTTGTACGTCTCGTCAATCGCTGCCAGGACTTCGCGCACGTGAGGAATCCATGCTGCGGAATATAGTTTCAGTACGTAGATCGAGTCATACCGGTCGAGAATGAGACCTGGCATCTGATCGTTCTCGCCGTTGATACACCGGTATCCCGTGGTTTCGACCGAGCTCGCAAGAGCCGAGCGACGTTCGGCCGCGGTCTCAACCCGGCGTTTCCAAAATGACAAATCAACTCGAGCTGGTTTGCCGGCGTGCAAAATCTTGATCCGAATCGGTGAATCAGGATCGAAGAGACCGATTCCCAAGAAGGAACGGTCTTTGTTGAACACAACTGCTAAGTCGCCTACGTCACCGACATGGCTTAGCTTCGTTATCGACTGATCGTAAACCCAAGGGTGTCCGCTACGGATGTGTCGAACTGCGTCTGGAGTTACCCGAACAGCGATCCGTTTTTCATTGGCGATGGGAACCGAAGGTTCAAGATGCAGCTGCGTCACCGTTCCATTGTGCCGCCAGAAACTTCAAACGGTTCCGACTGTTACTCTTCGTCTTCTTCCGACTCTTCGGCTGCTGCCTCAAGACCGGCACAACCTCCGGTTGGCACCGGCCCGTCGTATTCGTCAACCTCGTGATTGGTTTGGCTGAACTCCCAGAATACCTCGCCGGCCTCAGTCAGATTTCCTGAGTTGTCAGCGGTCCAAAATCCGGAACCGTCGTTCTTCAACCGGAAGAAGGACTCGTCTGCGGTGTCGCCAATTGCATGCCACCACATCAGACCAACACCAGTTTCTGGTGCGACCTCAACCATAATTTCGAACGCTTCCTTGCGGGATTCGTTTATCTCATTTTGGGCTTCCGCCCCTGGATCGATGTAGCCGACTTCGCTGGCGATAATAGTCACGTCTTGCTCTTGCACTGATTCGATCAGCGACTTGTAGTCCCGAGCGGTGAACTCTTGTTCACCTAACGAGCCATAGGCATGCCACCCAAAGATCACGTTGCATGCGGTGGTAAACGATTCGGGCAGCGGATTGTCCTCGAACAGGTTTAGACCCTGGCCGTACAGCGGCAAGTCGACAACGATGATGTTGTCAGATTGGGCTCGGTAGCGGTCGATATAGAAATCGTGAAGCGATTTCCAATTCGTCAGGTCGTCTGACTCAAATGGCTCATTGAAAAAGTTGAACCAAACATATGGGTTGTCTTTGTATTCAGCGACAACCAGGTCCCAAAATTCGCCGACTCGTTTTTCTACTTCGCTATCCAGCAGGACATCGGATCCAGTTCCGTCGTGGCACTCGATAATCACGACGATGCGGGCGGCAGTTAGTCGTTTGACGGTGTCTTCGATTCCCGCCACTACCTGTTGAGTTGTCGGACCACCGTTATCGCTAAAGCAGCTCAGATTGGCCCGGACTACGTTCCAGTTCCAGGCCTCAACGCTGGAGATATGGTCGTTAACTCCGCCGTTGCCCCCTTCGAACACGTAGGAGTACTCGGTGGTGCTGATAGCGACATTTGCTCCGACTGGATAGAACACGTCACCGTTGGGGTCGAGAATCTGTGTACCGACCACGTGGAACGGATCGGGCGGGGGCAAGTCAAGAGTGGTGGTTGTTTCAACAATAGTTGAGGTGGTTTGGACGCTCGACGGCGCCAACGTCGTCACCGATGAGACTGATGAGTCTCCGCAGGATGCGGCAACGAGGCAAATCGCAAGCAAAGAAAACCAGATGGGCGTTCGATTCCGAGAACAAGTTTGCCGATTTGTACTACTGCGTGTTGCCATACCGGTATAGACCATAGCTCGATAAGCGCACGGGCAGCAGTCGTTGAGAATACTTCACCAACTTTAAATCGGCGGTAGAGCTACGCCCTCCGATGACTGCGGTCCCAAATGAGGTTTTCAGCTACTAGCGAAGCGTCCGGCCACTCGACCCGACGTAAACGGACCGGAAGCTCCACAAGAGCTCTCCACCGGCTAAATGGGACTAAGAGTGCTCTGCCAAGCATGCACTAATCCTGGTGCCGGTTGATACTACAATTTGGTAATGCGGTCGGCGGACA
Organism: uncultured Acidimicrobiales bacterium; assembly: GCA_937922805.1. GTDB lineage: Bacteria > Actinomycetota > Acidimicrobiia > Acidimicrobiales > SZUA-35 > JAHELU01. The sequence continues at coordinate 279,081 of CALAJV010000003.1, forward strand.
GGCGATACCTCCCGTCCCTGCAGCGAAGACACCTCAAGAGACAGAAAAAATCACGACACTAGTCGTACTCACTTACTCACGAGAACTTTTCCAAAATGCGCAGAGATCTTCAAGACTTTCTAGATGAACCACCTTTCGGTCTAATCATTGCCGGAGCCTTAGGGCTAATTGTCACTGTCTTTGCCTTCGTAGGGTTTCGCAACCTTCGGTCTGACGATCAAGTGGACACTTCGGCCCAAACAACCACCTCTGTTGCCGAGTCAACACTGGTCGCTCCAGCTGCTCCCACCGCGCTAATTTTCACTCCGTCCTCCAGCGAGGGTGTGACGTGTAACGGGCTCAAGCAAACGGCTGGCGTTGTTAGTGGCGCTGACCCGGGCGAGTCTCTACTTTTCAATGGAGCACCAGCAACAGACCTAGCGCCCGGCGTGGCCGACGCAACCGGTTCATATCCGGTCGAATGGAGCTGCGCAGCTGATCAGGTCGGGACCACGTGGAGAATTCAGGCAGTAGGCCAGAAATCTGGAGGCCGTGTCGATATGGTCTTCACCGGATCGTCAGAATCATCCGGTTCGGGCTTCCGTTCTACATCGGTAACCGATCCGTTCCCGTGCGACGGTGAGGTTCACCCGGTTGCGGTCCTAGTCGGAGCTGAGGGTGGGGAAGAAATTACATTCAGCTCCCCACAGTCCTCGTCGATTCGCCCGGGAACTGCCGATGCGAACGGCCAATTACAGATGAACTGGAGCTGTAATCCAAGTCAAGCCAACACTACTTGGAACGTCACAGCAACCGGTTCTAACTCTAATCAAATAGCGGAGATCATTTTCTCGGGCTCGGCAGTCGCTGGAACGGAAAAACCAACTACCACCACATCAACGGCCAAACAAACAACTAGCGAAGCCACGACGGCAGCTACTACTGCTTCGACAACATCGGTAGCTTCAACCTCGGCGACGGCAAGCCCTGCTGAGCTCATTGTTCAAGTAAGCGAAGATCCATTCGGATGTGATGGAACCTCGCGCCAATTCGCCACTATAAAGAACTTCGCCCCACTCGAGGTTGTCACGTTTGCAGTCTCGCCTGCTAACGATCCGCTTCGCCAAGGTAAGGCCGACGACGACGGTCAACTGCTAGTCCGCTGGAAGTGCGATGCAGCCGATGCCGGGACTGAATGGAACCTCACCGCAACAGGAGCAACCTCAGCCAAGACCGTCTCTTTCTCTTTTGCTGGAAAAGCAGCCGGTTCGACCTCGGGAGGAACCGGATCCGGTGGCGACGCTGGCAGTGATTCCGGGGGCGATTCGGGGAGCGACCCGGACCCATCGACTCAACTCTCGGTGGCCGTAATTGAGAATCCGTTTATTTGCGACGGCGACGCTAGACCGGTCGCAACGCTGTCGAATCTTGGGTCGCAAGAGGTGGTCACTTTTTCGTCTTCCGACGGTACGAGCTACCGAAACGGTCGAGCTACTACCAGCGGCGATCTAACGGTTCGATGGCAGTGCGACGAGGGCGAATCGAAGACTTGGAACTTAACCGCTACTGGTCAAACAACTGGGAGAACAGTCGACTTCTCGATTCTCGGGAGCTCAGCAGCTAGTGACGGGTAGTCGACTCATACCAGTGTCAAAGAACCAGATCCTTAACCCCGGGCCTACAACTCAAGTATGACTTTGCCGAACGTGTCGTTGCCCGCGATAAGCGTGTGAGCTCGGTCCGCTTCAGCCAACGGAATGACTTCGTCGATAATCGGTTTGATGTCGCCCGACGAAATCAGCGGCCAAACTCGGTCATGAAGTTCATCGAGAATCGCAGTCTTTGCTTCAACGGAGCGAGCCCGCAGGGTTGAACCGATCACTCGCAACCGCTTCATCATCATCTGCGCCAGAGGTATTTCTGCCGATGCGCCACTCATCAAACCGATCACGACAAGGCGGCCGTCTAAACCCAAACTTTTGAGGTTGTCGGTCAAGTACGCTGCTCCCACCGGGTCGAGAATGACATCGAATCCTTGGTCCGCCGTCCATTCGCTCACGCGATCGACAAACTGCTCTTGATGCCGGTTTGACCCTCCGAGCGCTCCTAGTTGAATACACCGCTCAATTTTCTCGGTGCTGCCAGCAGTAACAAAAACTGGGTTGCCGAACGCTTTCGAAAGCTGGATTCCAGCCGTTCCCACTCCGCTGGCCCCAGCGTGAAGCAAGATCGTCTCGCCTGGCGTTGCCTTGGCTTCCATGAACAAGTTCAGATATGCGGTGGCAAAAACTTCCGGCAACGCGGCTGCTTCGACGAACGACAGGCCGTTGGGAATTGGAAGAACTTGCCCAGCGGGCACCACCACATGTTCTGCGTATCCGCCCCCCGCCAACAAGGCACACACCTCGTCACCGGTTGCGAAAGAAGTGACCTCATCGCCAACCTCTTCAACTACTCCTGCGCACTCAAGACCGAGCACGGGGCTGGCTCCTGGCGGCGGCGGGTAAGCACCGGCTCTTTGAGCAAGATCGGCTCGATTAACTGCAGTGGCTCGATTCGATATCTTTACGTCTCCTGGCCCGAGTACTGGAGCCTCGACGTCGCCCCAAATGAGCCGCTCGCCATCTACCTGAATTGCTTTCATTCGACTCCTTGAGACTTAAAACGTCAACGGTGCAGACGCGAACTTAGTTACCTAGCCGGGCTGGTTCAACTCTTGCTCCAGTCATCGACCACCCAAATACTATTCTGACGGCAGCATTTTGCTAGCAGTACTGAACGTTTGAATTTGGCTGTCACAATTCGCAGATCTGAGGCGGAGTTTATCTTGAAGCTCCGTTCACATACGATGGGTCGCAAGCAAGCGACATTTCTAACGTCAACCCTCCCAGTACTGACGCGCTGGCAACACACTCGAGCAACGACAGGCAAGGGGAACGTTCCGTGGCCAACCAAGAGACAGCCGATCTGACCCAGACCGTAGCCGACGTTGTTGATCGAGCTCGTAAAGCAATGGCGGAGGTTGCCGAATACTCCCAGGAACAAATCGATATGGCAGTCCGAGCCGTCGCTTGGTCGATCTACTCCCCCACCAATGCGGCCGAGTTAGCGAAGCTTGCCGTCCATGACACCGGCATGGGTAACGTCGAAGACAAGATCATCAAGAACACCCGCAAAACGTTTGGCACCCTACGCGACTTGCTGCGGGCTCGATCGGTAGGCATGATCGATCACGACCCTGCCACTGGGATCACGCGCTACGGCAAGCCAGTCGGCGTCGTAGCCGCCGTTACTCCCAGCACCAACCCGGCCGCTACTCCAATCAATAAGGCGATGATGGCTATCAAGGGCGGCAACGCCGTTGTCCTTGCACCGTCGCCGTCTGGCTATTCCACTACCGCCCGAACTGCAGAATTAGCAAGAAGCGCCTTAGCAAAGATAGGAGCTCCAATCGATCTGATCCAAGTCCTGCCTGCTCCGGTCACTCGTGAAATGACGAGCGAGCTAATGACTCAGGCTGATCTGGTAGTGGTAACCGGATCTCAGAACAACGTACGTCGGGCTTATCAGAGTGGCACGCCAGCCATTGGAGTCGGCGCCGGCAATGTTCCGGTGATTATCGACAGTTCAGCCGACCTGCAGGACGCTGCTTCCATGATTGCCCGGTCCAAGACCTTCGATAATGCCACGTCTTGCTCGTCTGAGAACTCGCTAGTAATACTTGATGACGTCTATGAACAAGCCATCACGGCTCTCGAAGCTAACGGGGCCTACCGGGCGACCGAGTCCGAATCAGACCGAATCCGCCTACGACTGTTTCCTGACGGAGCGTTGAACCGGTCAATCATCGCTCAAGACTTCGCGGTTCTGATCGACCATTTCGAGCTACAGGCCTCATCAACTGACCGTTATGTTCTGGTTGAAGAGCCCAGCCCGGGAGCTGATAGGCCGATGACTCGAGAGAAGCTCTCGTTGGTTTTAACGGTGTACCGGGCTGCCGACTTTGACGCTGCCACCAAAATCGTCGAAGAAGTCCTGGCAGTCCAAGGAATCGGGCATTCAATTGGAATCCACACCAACGAGCACCACCATGCCACCGAACTGGCTGAGAAACTTCCGGTCGTTCGGGTCCTGGTCAATCAAGCTCACACCTTTGGCAATGGGGGAAGCTTCGACAATGGAATGCCCTTCACTCTCTCGATGGGATGCGGAACCTGGGCCGGAAACTCAATTACCAAGAACCTCAGCCTCGAAAATTTCATCAATATCACCCACCTCGTTACTACGATTGCTCCTGATGAGCCGACTGAAGAGGAACTGTTTGGTCCGTTGTGGGAAGCTCAGGACGACTAGACGTGGACTTCGTTGAACACATAGCTAAATCCCACCTTCAAAATCACGGCATTTCGATTCCGTTCGGACAGGTACTGAACGCCACCAGCTTTTCTGAGTCGGATCCCAGTTGCATCACAATTACCGGTCCAGTTGCTGTGAAGGCTCAAGTACCGGCTGGAGGCCGGGGTAAGGCCGGCGGCGTAGTTCTCACCAAAGATGCAGTGGGAGCGGTAAAACAACTTCTTGGTACCGAGCTCGGCCAGCACCGGGTCAACGAGGTTCTGGTCGAGCAACAAGTTGACATCGCCACCGAGCTTTACTTGGCTGTAACCACTGATGGCTCACTTGGGTGTCCTGTTCTGATGTTCTCAGCAGCTGGTGGCATCGACGTCGAATCCGAATCGAACCGTATTTACCAACTTCCACTAGCCATTGATTGTCACCCCACCCGGGAAGACTTGACCGACTTTCTTAATCACGCGGCCTGCCCAAATCCGGTCGACGTCGTCGCTGATGTTGCCAACAAACTCTATGCCGCCTACTTAGACGCCGACGCTGAGTTGCTCGAGATCAACCCTCTGGCCATAACCAGACGAGGAGATGTTGTCGCGCTCGACGCAAAACTTGTCGTCGACGATTCGGCGTTGGACCGCCAACCGGTATTGACGAGCCTGGCGACCCACATGCCAATGTCGGAACTAGAAACGAAAGCCGTTGAGCACAGTCTTCGGTTCATCGAACTCGGCGGCGATGTAGGCGTGTTGGCCAATGGGGCGGGGCTAACGATGACCACGATGGACGCTATTGTTCATCATGGTGGCACGCCGGCCAACTTTCTTGAGATCGGCGGCGATTCCTACACCTTGGCTGTTCCGGCGTTAGAACTTGTTCTAGCCAACCCAAACGTTAAGAGTCTGGTTGTCAATTTCTGCGGAGCTTTCGCTCGATGCGACGTGATGACAGGCGGAGTTGTCGAGGCTTGGAAAGCCCTGCAGCCTACCATTCCAGTATTTTTCTCAATCCACGGAACCGGGATGGACGAAGCCCGAGCCATGGTTCGCTCAGAACTCGAGCTTGAGCCCTTCGAATCGATGGACGACGCCATATCCTCCGCAGTCAGCGCGGCCGCAGCTGGTAGAAACAATCAGCAACCACCAACCCAACCGGACGAAACGGCGACTAGTGATCATTGATAGCAATGACCGAGTAGTAGTTGCCGGACTTACCGGCCAGCAAGGCTCTTTCTGGTCTCAACACATGATGGACTACGGAACAAACGTGGTCGCCGGAATTTCGGCGTCGAAGGCAGGAACTAGCCATCTCGGTGTTCCCGTTTTCGGCAGTTTTGGCGAAGCGGCTGAGGGTGGACTCGATGTTGCGGTGCTGTTTGTACCAGCGGGAGCGGCCAGCCAGCTGGCTTGTCAGGCAGCCGAGGCCGGCGCCCGCACCATCGTGGTACTCACGGAGTTCATTCCGGTTCACGACACGATGAGAATGATTGCGGCCGCAAACGCAAACGGGGCCAACTTGGTCGGCCCCAATACAGCAGGGACTGTAACCGTTGGCTCAGCTTTTGCTGGCTTCATGCCTGCGTTCAATGACCGCATTTTCAGTACTGGCGATGTCGGCATTGTTTCTCGGAGCGGAAGCCTTGGCACATTGGCCTGCATGGAATTCACTCGATCGGGACGAGGCCAATCAGTGTTTCTAGGCATTGGCGGTGACCCGGTCTCAGGGGTTTCAACTCGGCGAGCCCTCGAAGCCCTCGAAGCTCACGAAGCGACCAAGGCCGTTGTCTTGGTCGGTGAGATCGGCGGCTCCAAGGAAGAAGATGCCGCCGATTTCGTGGCGGAAATGAAGAAACCGGTCGCCGCTTTCATCGCGGGCCGAGCATCCCCGCCCGGCAAGAAAATGGGGCATGCTGGGGCCTTGATTGTCGGTGACAAAGGAACCTATACGAGCAAGCGGGATGCCCTAACTGCTGCTGGCGCGACGGTGGTCGACGTTCCGTCGGAGTTGCCGGGCGCTCTTCAATAGAGCGCTAAGCGGAACGAACCGCTCCGATACTCAACCGCAGCAGCGCTTGAACTTTGTTCCGGAAAGGCAAGGACACGTGTCGTTGCGCCCTGCCCCTTTGCCGGGCGACGTGGCGGTACGGACAGGCAGCGACACCGCCGCCATAGGTTCGCGCTCAACCACTTCGGTCAACGCCCGATCTAAATCATCAGGCTCAAGGATCGCGTTGGCTTCTAGATCAGCAATAGCTTTGGGTTGGAGTGAGGTCTGGATAAACAGCATCGATTCTTGTGCGACCGCGTCGGCCAGCCACGACCCCATAGAGGGCTCCAGTTCGAAGTCAAAAACGGTTTGTCCTCCGATAGTGACCGCCGCCTGGCTGTCGCTGATCCCGACCCACCCATTCGGGCCAGCAGGAATTCGACCGGCTAGCTCATCTACGGTATCTATTCTGGTTGAGCCATTCGTTACCGAAGCGCTCAGCCATGGCTCCTCGGTACTGCCGTCAGGTTGGACCCAAACGACATCGAAGAGCAGGGTGGAAACAGCTACGCAGGACGGGCCATCACCTAGTCGTCGACCATAGAACCCGTGTTGGTGATGGATGAACCGAGGCAGATCTTTTTGGTTATACGGAAAAACGCTTTCGGTTCGACATTGACCGTGGGTAAGTCCAGCCAAGACCGGCCCTGCTTCTCCGCAGTTGTGGCCCAGATGAGGGTCGAATGCGACAACGGCTGCCTGATCTGTCTGGTCATCGAGGGGGCTTCGACAAGAAATACATCTGAACAGAGACCCATACTCGCCAGCTCGTACTTCTAACTGTTGCACAGCTCGGTCGAGTGGGTAGGCAGCAAGGTCTTCGGAAACATCTATGGTCATAGTTGCTCAGACAGTAACCGAAAAAGAAGCAGTTGTGGTCGAAGGGCGACCGAGCGACCTATTGGACTATCCGTAAACAGGCAGTCACGCCGTTTGTCAACAGGAGGGTCCTATCACTTCCAACCGGGCACTGTCCGGTGAGCGAAGCAGCAATAACTTGTTCTACCCCGGGAGTGCACGAGGGCAGTTCCAAAAGGCTTGGCCCTCCAATTACGGTCACACAGTCGAACGCTTCGATACCGGATCCGAGACTTGGACCTGGCACAGTGGATTCCGATGGCGGTCCAGAATCTTCCCGGGCGTACGCAGAGAATACAAAGATCCCAAGCAGCATCGTGACTATGACAAAAACCGGCGCGGCCCGCATTGCCATTGAGCTTCGAGTGGAGATTTCGTCAATTTGTCCGTGGCGACGGGCCGCCAACACGTCACGATCGAGGAGCCGTGGATCGATTCGAGTAACCCCGTTGGCGAAGCGCGTTCCGCTCGACCCCTCACCGCTAGACGCCGAGCCGAAAAGGCGCCGATCGTAGTCGCTCTTCGCAGTGGCGTTTCCCAACACCCGCCAGGCCTCATTGACGCTTCGCATTGCCTGCTCGGCTTTGGTCGAAGCCTCGGGACTAGCATCAGAGTGCCGATCGGGATGCCATTTCCTAGCAGCGCTAAGGTACGCCCGCCGGATCTCGTCCGCACTCGCTGTTCGTTCTACCGATAGCGTTTTGTAGTGGTCGCTTTTAGTCGGTGCCACCGGTCGGCCTCCAAGGGTCACACTCCAATCTAGCGGCCAGGTAAAGCCGGTTGCGATATATCAGCCGGATGTGGTAACACGAGAATGTGACTAATGACGATAATGCACCCCAGTTCGTGCCCAGACTTATCGTTGACGACGGCGACGCCGCAGTTGAGTTCTACCGCTCAGTGTTCGCTGTCACAGAATCAGAGCTGAACCGATATGAAGACGGCCGGATCGCCAACGTCGAACTCTCAACCGGGAACGGTCACTTCGCTGTCACGTCGTCGATTGCTGAGGTGAACCCGTCACCGTTGAGCTTGGGTGGCTCACCGGTCGTGATCACCATTGAGCATCCAAATCCCGATGCAGTTGCTAGCGCGTTCGTCGATGCTGGTGGTGAGATTCTAATACCTATCGAAGATCGGCCCTACGGGCGGCGGGACGGACGATTACGAGACCCGTTCGGCCATCTCTGGATTCCAGGCCGACCGCTCTAGCTACACTCCGGTCGCCATTGTCGTTCCCCTATCGAACGACTGCTGGCTCCTCGACGACGGCGTCAGCCGTCTCGGCGCTGATCTCCACTTGGTCGATAATCGTGATCTCTGCTTCGACATCGTGAAGAACCGGTGGTTCTGCGATTCGAAGATGGCGGCGGCCAAATGCCGGAACGGCAAAGGCGGCAGCAACTGAGAACACTGCCATCGCGATACCTTCGGCCAGCAACACAATCGAGCCCACTGCGGTCCATGTAACCGTGTGAAGCCACCCGATCGTGAGTTGATAGACGATCACAGCGGCGAAAAACGCCATCGACTGAGAACTGAATTCCCCGATTTGACGCAGCCAGCGGGGCAACAGCGATCCTCCGACGAACGCTGCAACCGCCGCCGTCCACCACAAGATCAAATCGAGGCTACTGGTCGTACCATCAACAAACGGTGCGACGAAGATCGCAGCGGCGGCGACTGCTAGAGCCAAGCCGTGGAACTTTGGACCGAGCCGCCAGCTGTCTTGCTTGATCGATCCGAGGCCAGGCAGAAGGTCCCATGATCGCAGAGCCCAAATAGTTCCTACCAAGACAGTCAGAATGGAAAGTAGCGTCACCACGGCCCGGACCTCGTGAAGCCGTTGAACACGACCAGTTGCGTCGATGATCGCAAAACCTGCAACCTCGGTCATTCCAAGTATGCAGAGCGACACCGCTGGAACTATCCAGGCAAAAGCCAACATCCGCATCACATGATCGGGGGTAAACCAACTCTCAAGATTCTCAACAACCGATACTTTCCGCTCAACTCTTTTGTAACTCTCCACAAAAGAGATTTCGGTATTTCTAGGCCAAGCTTGAGAGGAAGTTCACTCCTTCACGCAAATGAAAATATGCTCGACAAAATCGGAGACGAATCTCCAATCGATAGTCCGATAGCGAGCAACGCCCCCGCGATCAATTGGACTTTGCCGGTGGACCCGAGGGTCGGGATGAGGTCGACCCCAGCAGCTCCTCGCAGGACTTCCCGAATCGGAGTGACGGCCAAGCCAAGGCCAAGCAACCCGAGCAAGGACGGCAGTCGAAACAGACCACAAACAACGATTCCGATGGCTACTCCAGCTAATAAGCCGACGTAGACAAGTCGGGTTCTCCGGTCGCCAATACGAACCGCCATTGTTTTCTTGCCCGATACTTGATCGCCAGGAATATCCCGGAGGTTATTTACAACCAGCAGACAAACAGCAAGAATTCCCACCGGAACCGATGCCGCAACACTCAGCCAAGAGACGCTTTCGGTGTGGACATAGGTTGAACCAACGGTGGCGACCAAGCCGAAAAATACGAAGACGAAGATCTCGCCTAGTCCGTAGTATCCATAGGGCTTAGGCCCTCCGGTATAGGCCCAACCGGCCACGATGGACAGCGCACCAACAACGAATAGTTCGGGTCCAACCGCGAATGCGAGCGACGCTCCAATCAATGCTGCCAGTCCGAAGCTGGCGGCCGCCGCAATCTTTACCTGCTTGGCCGAAGCCATCCGATTTCCAACGAGCCGGGCTGGCCCCTGTCGATCATCGTCAGTGCCACGCTCACCATCGGCATAGTCATTGACGTAGTTGGTTCCTACCTGAAGGGCTAGCGAAACGAACAGGGCAGCGATGCCACGCCACCAAATGACTTGATGATCATCTGAACCCACAACGACAGCCGTGCCGACTGCCACCGGAACGACCGCTGCTGGAAGAGTCCGAGGTCGCGCCCCCTGAACCCACACAGCTGGACTAATCATCGAGTAACCGCTCTGCCAGTCGTTCCAGACCTGCCACCCGACTTCCTTTAACCAATACTGCGCTGTCAGCCCTTTCTGCTATCAGTTCGACAACTTGCGCGTGCGCTTCATCGATAGTCGACACGGTTGCGATGCCAGGGCCATACAGATCGGTGTCGACGGCGATGACTGTCATATTGGCGGCAACCGCCTCTGTCGCAATCGCTTGATGTTCAGATGGCCCCTCCTCCCCCAACTCTGCCATTACGCCGAGCACCGCTATTTTCTTCTTGGCTGGGAGCTGCTCGAAGGACTGAAGAGCGGCGCGGGTTGAGGTGGGGTTGGCGTTATACGAGTCGTTAACTACCACTAAGCCGCTGGGCGAGGTGGCAACACTCATTCGCCAGTCGGAAAGCCCAGCCGACGCAACCGAGTTGAATGCCGACTCAAACGAAACGCCTGCGGCGATGGCAACGCCAAGGGCCGCTGTTGCATTGTGCGCCATGTGAGCACCCCGAGCTTCAAGAACAGCCTCGCCAGCTCCCCACTCTGAGCTAATAGTGACCCTCGGCCGGAGTTCAGCGTCAAGACTCAATGCGGTAAGGGCGATATCGGGTTGCCTTGAACTGCCTCTGTGGCCGTTTCCGACAGTTGATCCAAACGTGATGATGTTGGCCTGGGTTCGCTTGCTCATAGCCATAACCAAAGGATCGTTGGCGTTTAGAACCGCCGTTCCAGACTCGGGCAATGATTCAATCAACTCCCCCTTGCCTTGAGCGACCCCTTCTATCGAACCAAACAGCTCAGAATGAGCGAGAGCTACCGTCGTTACCAGGCCAATCGTGGGCTGAGCAACGTCGCACAACGTGGCGATGTGGCCTATTCCTCGGGCGCCCATCTCGACAATCATCACCTCAGTGTCGTCTTCGGCATTGGCGAGCGTTAATGGAACTCCAATTTCGTTGTTGAAAGACGCCTTGCTGGCTGCCACTTTCTTCGTCGATGAACAGGCCGCGGCCGCTAGATCTTTGACTGATGTCTTGCCGACGCTTCCTGTGATCCCAATAACTGGCCCATCAAGCCGAGCTCGACTTAATCGGCCGATCTCGCTCAAGGCCGAAGCTGTATCGTCGACCTTGACGAAACTCGTGTCTCTGAGCTCTGTTGGGAGCGTGACGGGTCGGCTGGCGATATATCCGCCCGCTTGTCGTTGTAACGCAGCCTCGACAAAGGTATGACCGTCTCGTTCAGCCACAAGAGGGACGAAAAGCTGTTCATGTAAGACCTGACGGCTGTCGATTGCGACTCCGCTTACGTCTCGGTCGGGACCAACGAGTTCCCCACCAAGCTGAGCGGCCAAATCTGAAAGAGCAAAACGCACTCCTTAGGTGTAGCCCAATTATGAGCCAAAAACGATTACTCTCAGCATGTAAGATCGCTCATCTAGCTACTACCGAGGTTCCTGTGCCATCACCGATTCGACTAATTGTACTCTTCGGAGGTCAATCAGCAGAACATGACGTTTCCTGTACGACAGCAGCGCATGTGCTGGCTGCGGCGAACAAGGACCGATACGACATAGACCCGATTGGGATTACCAAAGACGGCGAATTCGTTCGTCCGGCCGAACTTCCGGGCGATGGCCAAGCTCTGGTGCCTGAAGGAACGCCGGTAACGCTCACCCCCGAGCTAGCAATCTCAGAGCAAACAACCGCAGAACTATCAACCACAGAGCTATCAACCACAGAGCTATCAACCACAGAGCTATCAACCACGGAGCAAGCCGGATCGGAACGGTTGAAGCCCACCGTTGGCGCCAACCCTGATCGCCGGGTTGTTGTCCTTCCACTTCTCCACGGCCCTCTAGGCGAGGACGGCACAATTCAAGGTATGTGTGAGTTGGCAAACGTGCCCTATGCAGGAGCTGGTGTCCTTGGGTCGGCTGTCACGATGGACAAGGTAATGGCCAAAACAGTTCTTGACGCCCATGACATTCCGCAGGCTAAGTGGCTCTCGTTTACTGAAACTCAAGCCGATTCTGATCTTGACACTTGTCTAACCTCTGTGGCCGACGAGCTTGGGTTTCCGTGCTTCGTTAAGCCAGCGAACATGGGTTCTTCGATCGGAGTAAGCCGGGCCGATGATCGCGATCACCTCATCACGGCTTTAAAGACCGCCTTTGACTACGACGAGCTCGTCGTGATCGAAGAAGCAATCAATGGCCGTGAGATCGAGATCGCGGCGCTTGGTAACGAAGAGGTACAGCTGTCAGTCCCGGGCGAGATCGTTCCTGGCGCCGAGTTCTACGACTATGAAGACAAATACGTTGACGGCGCAGCCGATCTGATCATTCCGGCCGCCATCCGGCAAGACGATTTAGAGAAAATGAACGACGTAGCGGTTGCCGCCTACAAAGCGCTGAGGGTTGAGGGTATGGCTCGGGTTGATTTCCTCTACGAAGAGGGGGGTCGAGGTCCGCTGTTGAACGAGCTGAACACTATTCCTGGATTCACGCCCATTTCCATGTATCCAAAGCTCTGGGAGGCATCCGGGCTCGGCTACGCCGATCTGATTGATCGACTTGTCGATTTGGCGATCGAACGCCACGATCGTCGCTCATCGAAGCGAACCACAGCTCGCAACGCCCGAGACTAACGCACAAACGCGACCAAAGAACACTGTCTAGGAACACTGTCTAAGAACAAGCGGTCTAAAAGCTGCCGCTGCTTCGGCCGCCGCCGAATGAACGACCGCCACGCGACACACCGCCACCAAACGACCGACCACCGGTGCTCCGGCCACCGCCTCCCGACCAACCACTGCCACTAGATCCGCTACCGCTAGACCAACCACTGCCGAAACCGCCACCGCTCCCAGTAGTCGCCCAAGCGGTCCTTCGTCGCCGACGAGCGATAATTCGTTCCTGAATCTGGATTGCTCCGTCGGCAATGTTGGAGGCAACGACAATTTTCTGCTGGGGGTTAGATGGAAGGTCGTGCAGTGCCTCCCGTAACCTCTCCAATGCTTGACCGTCTTTCGACGGAAAAATCTCCCAACCAAGGGCCCGTTCTGCTCGACGCAAAGTTCGATCGGCTCGAGCAACCTCTCGATCCGCTTCTCGTTTCAAAGCCTGGGTTCGAGCTTGGGCGTCGTGGGCGACAGCGAGCGCTTCGTCAAGTCTCCGGTTAATTCGATCGAGGGATTCGGCTACGCGAAGATAGTTAGGCCGTTCCATAGTTAGCTCAGTTTGGATGCCCGAGAGCGCCGTCGAAAATTTCGATGGCTCGTTCTGAAATGTTGGATCGAGATCGGCCGAGTTACTGGAGACGAACCTGGTCAAATCACGCAGAATTTCTTCCGCCTGGTCAAGTAGGGCCGGGCTTTCAAGCTTGGCTTGTTGCAGATCGATCAGCAGATCATCCACCTCGTCGAGAAGGCCATCGGCCCTAATCAGGTGGAGACCAGCTCGCTCTAAAGATTCTCCGGCCTCGTCTAATTGTTGGGCTGGAATCTGTTCCGCCACTGCGACTTCTTGTCGCTGATGAGCTAGCTCCAACTGTTCAAGGGCATGATCAGGGTTGTCAACTGCCCAATCCCATGAGCTGCTGGCATGATCCTGGGCAATGATGCTTAGTTCCTTGCGCAGCGAGTCAATTCGCGCCAGTTCAAGCTCAGCTGCGGAGTCGAGCTCGGACTCCCAGGTTTTCAGAGACTCAAGCTGGTTTGGGAGGTTGTGCAAGTAATGAGCGGTTGCGAATAGGTCGGCTTCAGCTTGTTCAACCGAAACGGAAAGCGAGAGAAGATCAAGTTCGAGATCTTCGAAGCTAACACCGCGCAGGCTTTGTTCAATTCCGACCAGCGTTGATCTAACATCGTCGATTGCCCACCCTTCGTCTTCTCGCGAAGTCCTCAGTAATTCAGTCTCGACTACTTCCTCGATCAGAAGTTCTTTTTTCGTCGGCAAGGCAATCCGGAGGTGGTCAAGATGAGCGCCAAACGCAGTTAGCCGGTCAAGCTCGAGCTCATGACTTTCAAGCGATTTGGACAGAGTGACTCCGGCTGTTCGCGCTCGACGGAGCTCATTCATAGATCCGTTTTCGACTCCCTGTGGGATGATATCGGTTAGAAGTGCAGCGTCTCGTTCCGCGTCTTTTTGGGTGTCGCCGCTCTCGCGAACCAAGGTTCGTAGCTTCAGTTTGGTTTTCCCTGCGGTGGTTCGTTCCCAAACGTCAGCTTGGCCGGTAAGTCGGTCGAACCGTTCTCGCAGTGCGCCTATCTTGAGTCTGGGCCCAGCCAGTGACTTCTCGAGCGACTGGCGAGCTGAGCGGAGTTTGCGTCGACTGTTTACTACCCCGAAGACGGCTGCTCCCACAACAATCAAACCTAATGCTCCCAAGATGGCGTAGAAGGTAATTCGGTTGTCCGGTTTCCTTTCCGTGCCGGAAGGGGTTTCGCTCGCTTCAGCATTTGCGTTCGACGAGCCGCCGACAACATCACCCAATAGTTGATCGGCGGCGAAGATCCCATCAACCAGCCCGCCGGTGAAGTCCCCGTCGGCAAACTTCGGTGACATTACTTCACTTCTAATCCGGTCTTGCTCGGACCCAGGAATGGGACGGCCCCAAGTGTCGCCCACCTCAACTAGCGAGAGGCGGTCGCCCCTCGAAACCGCTAGAAGGATTGTCTCGTCAACGATCTCGCCGTCACTGGCGGTGAAACAAGCTGCCACTAATTCATCTATGTAACCATCGAGATCGCCATCGGGAACGGTGTCGAAACTTCGGACGATGTAGATTGGTCCGTCGTTGGACGTCTGGTTGATCGCTTCAACAACTTGGTCGACGTCGATTTCTGCGCCATCGTCCACTACCGGCGAGTCGCAATCAAAACCGCCTTGAGCTGAAACGGTCGACGCTCCAAGAACTATGCCGAGGCCGACTATCCCAAGTAACAGTGCTGCGACGACCAACCCCATCCGGAGGGCGGCAACGGGACGCGAAACAATGGCGAGCAACTGGGCAACGAAAATCCGAGCTCGGAGGGAGGTTCGTTTGTTTTGCAATTAGTTCCCGTCTCGATTCGCCAAACCTAGCTGTCTAATATACCGATCATGGGTCTTCAATGAGTGCGGCACGAAGAAAGCTCAATAGCGTCCGACGCAACCCGGCAGCTACCCGCAAATCCAGTTCAAGTCCGACCGCTCGGAGCACTTCAGCATCGGTGACAACCCCTGTGACCGCGGCATAAGAAGAGACAAGTACCAAACGCGGATCGTTGGAGCGGAACTGTCCCGATTCCATTCCAGATTCGAGGTATGCGACGGCCTGTTCCACCAGCGGGCTTAGCACCTCGAGCACAAGAGCCGACCACGGCTGACCAAGACGATTAACTTCCCGTAGGAGCCCCAGTAGTTCCGGTCGACGAATAGCCAGCGCAAAACTAGCTCGAATCGTGGCTTCAACCCGGTCCCAGCCAGGCTGGCTGCGAGCAATTGCTGCTTCCAGCTCGGCCAGCAGTTCGGCCGCTGCTTCAGTAAGAACCTGTGTGATTAGGCCGTCTTTCGAGCCAAAGTGGTACAAAATCGTTTGTTTCGTGACTCCAAGTTCGGCTGCTAGAGCGTCTAGCGACGTGCCAGAAACACCCCGATCGGCGAAAGCTATGGTTGCCGCCAAAATCACCCTATGCTTAGTAGACACTTACCATATGGTAAGTGTCTACGGTGGGAACAAGCAAAGGTAATTTCCTGCCAGCTCCTGTCCCTGGCAATCTGACAACTTGTAGCTTCACTATCAAACAACACATGGAACATGTCGAACGATGATCAAAAGCGGACTCTCGGGTAAAAAAATTGCGATAACCGGTTCGACTGGGTTTTTAGGAACTGCTCTAGTCGAGCGGTTGCTTCGTGGCGTCCCCGATTGTGAACTGGTGTTGCTGGTTCGGGCCGGTAAACGCTCGACGCCGGCCCAGCGGGCTCGGAGAGAGATTTTCCGAAACGATGTGTTCGATCGGCAGCTCGAATCGCTCGGCAAAGATGAATTCTGGGCCGATGTCGACCGCCGGGTTCACGTGATCCAAGGTGATATCGGAGTTGACGGCCTTGGCCTCGATGATGAAGGCCGAGCACACATCGCTTCTTGCGACGTGATAATCCACTCTGCCGCCACTGTTAGCTTCGATGCCCCACTGGATGGCGCAGTCGAAGTGAACCTACTTGGACCAACTCGGATCGCCCAAACCCTGGCAGCACTTGAAGTCGCCCCTCATTTAGTCGCAGTTTCAACTTGCTATGTGGCCGGCAACCGCCGAGGCAACGCCCCCGAGCAGTTACTCAGCGACAGCCCGTTCCACATAGATGTCGACTGGAAGTCTGAAGTGTCGGCCGCTCGCCGATCCCGAGCCGACTTCGACGCCGAGTCTCGTGTCGTCGAACGATTAGAAGAGTTCAGGAAGCGAGCTCGCCATGAGCTAGGCGCGGCCGGTACCCCACTGTTGGCAGCCAAGACCGAACAACTACGGGTCCGATGGGTCACAGAACAATTAGTAGAAGCTGGTCGAGCACGAGCGGCATCGTTGGGCTGGCCTGACGCCTACGCCTATACCAAAGCGCTAGGAGAACGAGCGTTAGATGAAAGCAAAGGCGACATTCCAGTCTCGATTGTCCGACCGTCGATTATCGAGTCAGCCTGGACTGAACCCAAGCCCGGCTGGATCAAGGGCTTCCGTATGGCTGAGCCCATCATCATTAGCTACGCCCGAGGCCTGCTAAAAGAATTTCCTGGTGTTCCCGAGGGAGTAATCGACGTCATCCCAGTTGATATCGTGGTTGCATCCATAATTGCTGTCGCCGCCCGGGGCCCCGTCGGAGATCCAAAAACTATCGACATAACTCAAGTTGCGTCAGGCACCCGGAACCCGCTGCACTACCGAAAGCTGGTCAATCTCGTCAGCACGTGGTTTACCGACCATCCGCTGTACGACCAAAAGGGCCAACCGATTGCAGTGCCAGAGTGGTCATTTCCGGGTCGCGGAGCAGTAGAACGACAGTTAGGTCGGGTCCAACGGAATTTGGAACTGGCCGACAAGACCTTGAAGCTACTTCCCCTCCGTGGCCGCCAGGCAATGATCAACGCCGACATCGAGGACAAAAAGGATCAGGTCAGCCGAGCATCGGGCTATGTGAAAATCTACGGGGCCTACGCCGAATGCGAAGCTCTCTACGGTGTTGACAACTTGTTAGCGCTTCACGAAAGCCTCGATGAAACTGAAAAGATCGAGTTCTGCTGCGACCCGGCAGTGGTCGACTGGGATACCTATGTGGCCAAAGTTCACTTGCCATCGGTAGTAGAGCATGCCCGGGTAAAGACCACCGGGGAACGATCCGATCCTGACGCCAGAACCCGAAGGCTTAAAGCTCGGGTGCTCGACACCGAGCGTCATCTCGCAGCATTCGACCTCGAAAACACCATCATCGCGAGCAACGTCGTCTTCAGCTATGCCTGGCTCGCCACTCGAAACCTGGCACCAGCCGACCGACTAAAGTTCACCCTCAAGACGCTAGCTGAAGGCCCCAGCCTGCTCGCCCTCGACCAACGAGATCGAACGGATTTCCTTCGCCATTTCTACCGACGCTACGACGGTGCCTCGGTGGCCGAACTGGATCGCCTGGGCCCTGAGCTGTTGGCCGATCACATCTTGACGAAAGCATTTCCAGCGGCGGTGCGTCGGGTTCGGCGCCACCGGGATCTCGGCCACCGCACCGTCCTAATTACTGGCGCCCTCGACGTGGTTGTTAAGCCGCTCCGTCCGTTGTTTGACGATGTTATCTGCTCGGAAATGACGCAGCGAGATGGGCGCTATACCGGTGAACTAATTGCTGTGCCGCCCACCGGCGAGGTGCGGGCACAGGCCCTACGAGACTACGCCCTCGAACATGATTTCGACTTGGCCGAATCGGTGGCTTATGCCGATTCGTCCTCCGACCTTCCGCTTCTCGACGCGGTTGGTTTCCCGGTGGCAGTTAATCCAGAAGCCCGCTTAGCTTCAATGGCTATCAAACGGGGCTGGTTGATCGAATATTGGCAGAAAGCGCCTGGAGGAACAGACAAGTCTCTTCCCCTTGGCCCCCTCCCCTCTCTACGACGGAGTCGCAAGTGAAAAAGAAGTCGACCACGAATCCACGACCAGGCTTTGTTCTGGAAGTCGATCGGCAAACGCCACCGATTTTGTTCCACCATGGCGAAGGCTTCCGGATGGAGAAGCTGCCGGTAGGCAGAAGTCGCGTCATTTATCCGAGCGAGCCCCTTAACGGTCTTGAAGACCCCGAAGCGGCCATCCGTGATGCGTTGCTAAATCCCATCGACGATGATCCACTACCGTCACTCCTTCGCCCCGACATGAAGTTGACCATCGCGTTCGACGACATCTCACTTCCACTACCTCCGATGCAGCGTCCAGACGTCCGGCAGCGAATTATCGAGCAGGTGCTCGACCTGGCTGCTGAAGCAGGTGTCGACGATGTCCACCTAATCGCAGCTCTTTGTCTTCATCGCCGCATGACCGAAGCCGAACTCCGACATGCCGTCGGCGACCGGGTCTACGAGGCATTCGCACCGCATGGGCAGCTGTACAACCACGATGCCGAAGATCCCGAGGGCATGGTCATCTTGGGAACAACTGAAAAAGGCGAGTCGGTTCAGATGTCGAAACGGGCGGCTGAGTCTGATCTCGTCATCTACGTGAACATCAACCTCGTCTCTATGGACGGTGGTTGGAAGAGCACAGCAACCGGGCTGTCCGGCTACGAAGGGGTTAAAGCTCACCACAACGTTCACACCATGCGCCACTCTCGGTCGTTCATGGATCAGGAGAGTTCAGAACTTCACCGGTCGAACTGGCGCCAAGGGGCGATCATCAAAGCCGACGGCCCTCGAGTCTTTCAAATAGAAACGACGCTCAACACCAACGTCTTCGGCACTGAAGGCCCGATGTCGGTATTGCAAAAACGTGAGTGGGAGTGGTCGATGAAAGATCGAGCCTCATTCTCAGCGATGCAAGCCGGGTTGAAAACCATGTCGGCCGGCAATCGACGTCGGATTTTCCACTCGTGGAAAGCTCCTTACGAACTAACCTCAGTGCAAGCCGGTGAGGTGGAAGCAGTCCATCGTAAAACTACTGAAATGGTTTACGCCCAACATTTAGTTCCGGTCAAGGGCCAAACCGACATCGTGACTATGGGTCTACCATACCTGACGCCTTATAACGTCAATTCGATAATGAACCCGATTCTGGTAATGGTTCAAGGGCTCGGATATTTCTTCAACCTGTACAAGGGCAAGCCTGTTGTTCGGGAAGGAGGCGTGCTAATAATGAGTCATCCAACGCCATGGGAATTTCACCCTGTGCACCACCCGTCCTACATCGACTTTTTCGAACAAGTACTCGCCGACACCACTGACCCGATCGAGATCGAGCAAAAATATGAGAAGCAGTTCGCTGAAGATGAGTGGTACCGCCACCTCTATCGGACCAGTTATGCCTATCACGGTGTTCACCCGTTCTATATGTGGTACTGGGGTTCGCATGCGTTGCAATACCTCAGTCAGGTCATCGTCGTTGGCGGCGAACCACGGTCAGTCCGACGGCTCGGCTTTAAGCCGGCGTCGACGTTGCAGGATGCCTTGGAAATGGCCGAGGACCAGGTCGGCTCGGCCCCGACCATTACTCACTTGCACAACCCACCCATTCTCATGGCAGACGTTACCTGATCACCCATGAGACGTTCACCTAACGGAATTATCTCTCACCTTCGGTTTATCGCCCGACCTCCAACCCGACCTAAAGGAGTGGAGAAGAAGGCCGAGCTGCCAACCACCGGGGTTTATTACGACACTGACTGGGCCCATCGCCCATTGGCCAAATTCGTCCGCAGAGTTGGCGTGTGGGGATTCTTTAAGCCCGCTGTTGCCCTGTACGCATCGCCAAAGGTAGTGGCCGCCGATCGACTCGACGACGTCGAAGGTCCAGTGATTTTTGCCGCCAACCACCACAGTCATGCTGATACCAGTGTTTTACTGGCGACGCTGCCAAGCCATCTGCGGAACGATTTGGCCATCGCTGCTGGCGCCGACTATTTCTTTCCAAACAAAGTTGCGGCCGCCGCGTCAGCTTTACTGATCGGAGCAATCCCGATTGAACGACAAAAGATTTCGCGTCTTTCAATCGACAATTCTCTGAAGGCGCTCAGCGCTGGTCGAAGCCTTCTGATCTTTCCCGAAGGTGGTCGGAGCCCCGACGGTTGGAGTGGTGAGCACCGCCCGGGAGCAGCATTTCTGGCCAAGCAAAGTGGAGCAAAGGTTATTCCGGTTTACCTCGATGGCACGGGCAACGTCTTACCCAAAGGCCAAAATTGGCCTTCTCGTTCACGGGTTGCGGTTGTTTTCGGTTCACCGATGTCAATGTCAGATGTGGAGGATTCGAGAGCGTTCGCTAAGCGAGTCGAAGATCGGGTCAACGAGCTAGCAGATGAGTTTCAGAGCGGTTGGTGGCAGGCCCGCAAGAACGCTCACAGCTTGGTCACTCCAGAGACAACGGGCCCTGAAGCTGGCGCTTGGCGTCGGCGGTGGGCCTTGGGGCCGAAACCGGGGCAACGTCGTTCATCTGAATCAGCCCGTAAGTGGCCAAATATTTAGGCGACCATGCAGCCGGGCAAACCTACGGGTTGACGAGTCCAGCCACGACCGGGTCAAGGCGCGCTAGCGGATGGTGGCTCTCGTGGTCGTAAGCCAAACGGCTAACTGTTCGCCCCGCAACCTCGGGCGACGAGTAACTGCGGTCATCAACTCGCCACGCTGTTCCAAATCCTGTAGACGCCAACGCGGCATCTCGAGTAGCAACCTCAGCCCTCGCAGCACTGGCCTCAGCCCGCACCCGATCAATCCGATCAGCAGCGGACCCACCCACGCTCACAGCCGAACCAGCCTCAGCCCGCACCCGATCAATCCGATCAGTTGCGATTGGCTGTTCGGTTGTTTCGGCTCCCGCTGGGACAGTAGCTGGCGGATCGTCAACCGTTTCTCGATCTTCACCGTTGTCGATGCCATCTGAATCCTGTGCCTGTTGCCATTCTCGATAGATTTGAGGAACAAGCTCGTCATCGATCTCTGGTTCATCCAATTCCGAGCAGTTCAACACGTCGTCTCGTTCGCCGCAACTGACTCCAAATTGTTCGTACTCGCTACCAATCGGTGACTGCTCAAACAGTTGGTCACACGATGCGCCCATTCCGTTTTCGCATTCGGCCCAGAGGCCGTCGAGCTCAATGTCGTCACCATTGGTGAACGGCTGGTTGGCCAAAACTGTTTTGCCTGCGCCTTCGCTACCGTCTTGTCGCCCGTCAGGTCGCCCAGTTTGGCTCGAGCCATCATCTAAGGATCGTACACAGATCACACGCAGTTCGTCGATGGCAACGTTGCTTAGCTCAAATCGCTCAATCTCGCGTTCACCTAAGCGGACGATGCATTCGGCGACCAATTCATCAGTTCCCTCATCGACCAACTCGAGCTGCATTGACTCGACCGGGTCGACGGCCTGCTCTTGTCGATCTGCTAGCGAGCAGCCGCTTAAGGCTAACGCAAACGCGGTTGCGACGGCCGCAGCGGCGACCGGCCCCGCAGTCCTCGTGATAGTAACGCTGGCTTTCGATGGCGCAAACCAAGGCGCTATGTTCTTCAGTTCGTGTTTCATGAATCTCCCCGATTGGTTACTGCAACATGCCGGCATTCTCACGTATCAACTCAACCCAGGTTCGGCCTGGAGTAAGTTCAATAACGTCACCGCTGGCCGTCGTCAGCGTCGCAACGCTTGACAGTGTCGGCCTCGTCCAAATGCCTTCAATTCTCTGACCTGACGTGAAAACCGTCGCCTTTGCCGTACCGACGAAAACAAACTCAGGAACAACGCTGCCGGAAGAATCGGTCATACCGGTGGCAACTTCACGAGCTTCGATGACGACTACGTTCGCAGCCGACACTCGCTCACCCGAAGCAGTCATGTGAGGTCGCCCCCCTTGACTTCTAAGCCAAGCCGACCCGTTCCAATCCCAGGAAGCCACGTTGGCCCGGTACGAAACCGTCAAACTGGTGTCAGCGACACCACCCTTAGTTACCGCTTCACCGGGTGACCGAAAAGCGAATTGTGGAGGTGGAGGTCCACCGGTGGCCGAGGCCCAATGCGGACCAGTATCGCTGTAGAGATTGGATGGCGCCCGACGGCTAGAATTTCGCCAATATCCTGACGATGTCCCCGCGTTTCGATTCTGGACCGTTGGTTGGGATCGGATGATCGCATCGGTCAGTTTGTTGGCACCTGAGTACATAAGTAGCGGAGAACCGAGACCGTTGATGATTCCAAGATCGGTTGTTCGGGCTGACCGGATCGGGCCAACAACTGTTGATTGTGAGTGGAAAATGGCGGCGAACCGCGTGATCCCGCCTTCGACTTCTTCCTCGACCACGATGTCGGCCAAGTTCAGACCGGTCTGAGGACGGGCTCGACTTCCATTATCGATCTTGACTACTGCGGCTGGCCGGTTTGGCGATGAACCAGGGTGACCGGTGAGAGGGAACGTATTCGGGGCAGCAACAGGAGCCGGGGCGACGGCCGGAGTTATCAACTGGTCGTGACCGATTCGACCGAGCACACCAAAATAGCTGGCCACGTCTCCACCGCCTCCTCCGGAGACGGTGGTTACCGGAGTACCCGGAGCGCTAGTCGCTGGAGGTGAAGATGACGCACCAGGAGTTGTCGTGGATGAGGCGGTGGCTGCGTCTTCGGACTTCTTAGCTGACGTTGCCGTTTCTGCACTTGTCGCTTTTGGTTTAGTTGATGTAGTTGTGCTTTCGTAAGCGAACGGGAGCTCTTCGATAACTGGAGCTATGGCCGAAGATTTGTCATCAGACGATGCGGTAGCGTCCGACTTTTGTTCGACGACATCGGCAGTCGTGCTAGCCGTAGTTGTTGGAACTTGGGTCTGGTTGGTCGCCAAATCATCAGTGGTATTTCCGCAGGCAGCCGAAGCAAAAGCCATAGCGGCTATGCCGATTGCTAAAGCGGTTTGGCGGAAAGGTCGGTTTTTGGGCGCACCAGTTTTGCGGGGAACTTGGGCGGGCATATTGTCTCCAGGCTTCTGTATCGCTGGGTCTATCGGCCAACGCTCCAGATTCGTTAGGATTCAGCGTTCAAGAATCCAGAGTTGGACTCGATGAGCTGAATCCAGGTTCGTCCTGGTGTGAGCTCCACTAGTGAACCATCGGCCGCAGTCACCGTTGCCACACTGGCCAACGTTGGCCGGGTCCAAGTAGCGGAAATTCGGCGGCCGTCAACGAAAACCGTGGCGTTGCCAGTGCCGACGAAGACAAACTCCGGCACTACCCCACCGGCACCGTCGACCAGGCCAGTTCCGACTCGCTCGGCTTCGATGACGACCACGTTGGCGGCCGACACTTGCTCACCGGATTCGAGAATGTGCTCTTTACCTCGTTGGTTTCGCAACCATTGCTTGCCGTCCCAGCGCCACGACGCACTCGAGGATGGATAGTCGATCGAGAACGACTTCGTTTCGAACCCCGCCGTTACCTCCGTGCTGGGATCTCGAAAAGCGAACTGAGCAGGTGGAGGCCCACCGTTGGCCGACGCCCAGTGTGGATCGGTGTCAGTGAACAAATTCGATGGCGCCCGCCGAGCCGAATCTCGCCAATAACCAGACGAGGTTTCAAAGTTTCGGTTCTGAATTTGAGTCTGATTCCGAAGAATTTCCTCGGTGACATCATTGGCGCCCGAGTACATGAGCAGCGGTGTACCCAAGCTACTTATCAAGCTGACATCAGTCGATCGTCCAGAACGAACTGGTCCAACGATCGTCGACTGACTGTGGAAAATCGAGGCGAACCGGGTGACGCCTCCCTCAACTTCTTCTTCGATAACGATGTCGGCCGAGTTAAGACCAACGTGGGGGGACGCCGGGGCCCCGTTGTCGATCTTTACTACTGCGGCCGGTCGGTTCGGGACACCTCCAGAACCGGCTGGTTCACCGGTCAGCGGGAGTATGCCAGCAGCTACCTGAGGCGGAGCGATATCTGACTCAACCACAACTTCGTTTAGTCCAAGGTTGCCGATCACGCCGGTGTATAGATTTTGCGGGTCGCCGACATTTCGGCCTGGAATCGTGGTGACCGGCGGCATTCCGCTGCCGGCCGTGACACTTGTCTTGTCGTCGCTCTGATCGTCACCGGACTCCGAAGTCACTATGGGGCCTTTATCGCCTCCGTCTGCGTCTTCTGCCTGGGTCGTCGCCGTTCCGTCGGAAAAGGCTAGGTCATCTGATGATTCGGCATTGACCTCAGTCGACTCGCTAGCGTTGTCTTCACTTGAGCAGCCAGCGACAGCCAGGGCTATTGCGGCAACGAACCAGAGGGCTCGGGCATTTCGACGCCCAATGTCGACCTGCTCACTTACTTTAGAATTGATTGGTTCGTCAGTCGCCAACTTAGGTTCAGTCGAGGACAAGGACAGAATCGAACGAATTTTGCGTTTCACAGCTGTAACCTCCGCCGAAACCTGTCGGCGTCACGGCCAAGAATGTGAGACATGACCAACAACGACGGCCAAGATGGCACAGACGAAGCCGATCAGTAACGACAGCTAACCACTCGTTCGCGCAAGATCACGACCCCTATGCCCGGGCGACCAATTCCGTTGAAACAGCCAAGGAAGCGTCAGCCGAAGGCAGATCAAGTAGCGTGCCAATATCAACGATGCTGACTAGAAGTGACCGCTCACCTCAAGGTAATTCGGAGGGGATCCGACCAGCGGCCCTAGCGCTAAGCCCTCTCGGTACCTGTAGCGCTCGATGGTGCCGGCGCACCCAACAACCTCAATCTAGACTGTTCGCCGATACTGGTTTCTAGTTCGGCCACAAACTCGGTGAGGTGTCCGGGGAAGATCAGGTTGGACATCAAGAGTGGGTCATTGCTTGCTCCGTATGTTGTCCTTCGTACCACGAGCGCCGCGGTTAGCTTTGGGACGCCGAGCAACGCGGCATCAGATTCCGACATCAGATCAGCACCAATCGATTGGACCGCCCGTTTCGGCTGAATAGCCAAAACATCATAGAAGCTGGATTCAGTCAGTTGGCTATGCGATAAATCCCGACCCAGATCTTCACGGCACCAAACAATGACAACCGCAAACGGGGCACCATCAACCAAGTTAAGTCTGCGTACTTCCAAAACCCGCTGGCCCAACACTGGAAGCACATGGCTGGGAGCGTCGCGAAAATGGAAGTCGATTATTTTGCGTTCGGGACGCTGCCCAGACTGCTCTAACTGTCTTTCGATGGGCACTAGTTCGTCTAACGGCTGGGCAAACGGTGTAGCGGCGACCATCCACCC
Source organism: uncultured Acidimicrobiales bacterium (assembly GCA_937922805.1). Classification (GTDB taxonomy): domain Bacteria; phylum Actinomycetota; class Acidimicrobiia; order Acidimicrobiales; family SZUA-35; genus JAHELU01. The sequence continues at coordinate 304,736 of CALAJV010000003.1, forward strand.
GAAGCCTTGGCGAGATTCAACCAATCCTTCATCCCGCAGAATCTCTAACGCCTTGCGTATAGTTACACGGCTGGCGCGAAACTGCTCCCCAAGGGCGGCTTCGCTCGGAAGCACTTGCCCTGGGGCCAAGTCGTTCATCCTGGTTTGCTGCCGCAGTTCAGCGGCGATCTCTTGGTAGCGAAAAGTTCTCACTTGTATTAAGGTTGTATCAAAGAAAGAGAGACAAGTCCAGCCCTGAGCACATCCGGCTGCGACTAACCGAATCGGTTTCTCTAAGAAATTTCGAGCCCAACGTAGGAGAGGTATTCCAATGGCATCTGTCGGACCAGAAACCCCAATCGAACTCATCGAAGGCGTTTACAGCACACTCGACGAGCGAATCGGCGCGTTTCGAACCAAGGCTGGACGGCCCCTAACGTTGGCCGAGAAAATCCTGGCCAATCATCTCGATTCCGCCGACCAGGAGGTCGAACGAGGCATCAGCTACGTTGATTTCCGCCCCGATCGAGTGGCCATGCAAGATGCGACCGCCCAGATGGCGTGGCTGCAATTCATCACTGCGGGACTATCTGAGGTCGCGGTGCCAACAACCACTCACTGTGATCATCTCATACAAGCTCGCGAAGATGGAAAGAAGGACCTACTAGCGGCGGTCGAAAATAATGAAGAGGTCTACAACTTCTTGGAATCAGCCAGCGCGAAATACGGCGGCGGATTCTGGAAACCCGGCAGCGGAATCATCCACCAGGTTGTGCTTGAGAATTACGCCTTTCCTGGTGGCATGATGATCGGCACCGATAGCCACACGCCGAACGGTGGCGGCCTTGGCATGATCGCCATCGGCGTTGGCGGCGCCGATGCAGTCGACGTGATGACTGGGTTTCCGTGGAACGTTAAGTGGCCAAAGCTGATTGGCGTTCACCTGACCGGCGAACTCAACGGCTGGACCGCACCTAAAGATGTAATCTTGAAAGTAGCTGAGATTCTGACCGTTAAAGGCGGCACCGGCGCAATCGTTGAATACTTCGGATCTGGCGCCAACGCAATCTCAGCTACCGGCAAGGCAACAATTTGCAACATGGGCGCCGAGATCGGAGCCACCACTAGCGTTTTCGGTTACGACGACGCCATGGCTCGCTACCTAAAATCAACCGGCCGAGAAGCGACCGCTGATGCCGCCAACGCAGTAGCTCATCACCTTCGAGCTGATGACGAAGTGCTAGCTGACCCGGGCCAGTTCTACGACCAAGTCATCGAGATTGACTTGTCGACGCTCCGCCCCCATATCAATGGCCCTCACACCCCAGACTTGGCTCGTGAGGTTTCTGCGTTAGGCGCCGAGGCAAAGGCCAATGAATGGCCAATGGAAATTAGTGCCGCCCTGATTGGCAGTTGCACAAACTCGTCCTACGAAGACATTACTCGGGCTGCTTCGATCGCTCGACAAGCCTCGGCGGCCGGACTAAAGGTCAAAACCAAACTGATGATTACTCCAGGCTCCGAGCAGGTCCGAGCCACAATCGAACGTGACGGATTACTGGCCGACTTCGAAGCCCTGGGGGCAACCGTCCTGGCCAACGCTTGTGGGCCGTGTATCGGCCAATGGGACCGAACTGGCTCCCACACACCAGGCGAAAAGAACGTAATTGTGACGTCGTATAACCGCAACTTCCCCAAGCGCAACGATGGCGACCCGGCCACCCTGGCCTTTGTGACTTCACCAGAGACCGTGATTGCATTGGCGCTGGCCGGTCGAGTCGATTTCGATCCCCTCACCGATACGTTGACCGCAGACGATGGCACCGAAGTTCGGCTCAATGTGCCGGAAGGAATCGAACTTCCCCCACAAGGATTCGACGAGGGAGAAAACGGATTCATCGCCCCACCAGCTGATGGCTCCGCAATTGAGGTAAGTGTTTCACCGACTTCTGATCGCCTCCAGCTCCTCGCCCCGTTCCCCGCTTGGGACGGAAACGACTTCGCTGATCTACCAGTCCTAGTCAAGGCTCAGGGTAAGTTCACAACCGACCACATCTCTATGGCTGGACCCTGGTTGAAGTACCGAGGCCATCTTGAGAACATCTCGGGCAACCTCTATTTAGGCGCCGTCAGTGCCTTCGACGATGGCATTGTTGGCATGGGCAAGAATCAGCTAACCGGCGAACAACAGAGCTTTCCTGATTTGGCTAAGGCCTACCACGTCGCTGGTCAGCAGTGGGTGGCGATCGGCGATGAGAACATGGGCGAAGGCTCGTCGCGCGAGCATGCTGCTATGGAGCCTCGGTTCCGCGGTGGCGTGCTGATTCTGGCCCGATCGTTTGCTCGCATTCACGAAACCAACCTCAAGAAGCAGGGCATCGTGCCTCTGACATTCGCCGACCCGGCCGACTACGACAAGATCGACCAGGATGATCGACTTGGAACCGAGGGCTTAGCCGGGCTCAGCCCCGGAAATCCAGTGACGGTAACTGTGACCAAGCCTGATGGGTCGACGTGGTCGTTCCAGGGCAACCACACCTTCAACGACGATCAAATCGATTGGTTCAAGGCTGGCTCGGCCCTTGCGGTAATCCGCACACAAGTCGAGGCTCAACGCTAACGACCACGATGTAGCCACCAAGCTAAAACCACTTCGGAGAGCTATTCAGAATGGCTCGATGGGTACGTCAAAGCGAGTTCTCTTTCCGAGGGAACTCGCTTTTCGCGTGCCTCTGCCGGGAGCAGAGCCGAGATTTTCGCCATCAACTCATCAGTCGCTGCATCCAAGTCAGAACTGGACGGAAGGTACGGTTCCCCGATCATTACTGTGACTGTCGGCGGGTTGGCCAGATTCAGAAGGTACGGCAACTTGTTGGAGCGTGGCCAAACTTTCTCGGTGCCCCAAATCCCGATTGGCACGATCATCGTTTCGTTCTCGATAGCAAGGCGAACCGTACCATGTCGACCGTGAAGGGTTGGTTCGAAGAAGTCCAAACCACGTGGGATCGTGCCCTGCGGAAACACAGCAACCAATTCTCCGCCGGCCAGGCAATCAGCGGCGGCGATCATTGGTTCTTTGCTCCCACTCCCCCGGTCGACTCGAATGGCGCCTAACGATTTTGTGATCGGACCGATGACGGGCGTGTCGGTTAGTTCTTTTTTGGCCAGGAACCGTACTGGCCGGCCGCTCTGTCCGGTCGTGTAGGCCATCAGTAATGGATCTAGGTAACTCCGATGGTTAGCGGCCAATAACGCTCCACCTTCAGCCGGAAGGCGATCGGCCCCTTGCACGTCGATTTTCACCCAGGGCAACAGCTCAGGTTGCGCCATTTTGCGAATTACTGCTTGCGGTTCGACCCCAACCGGCTTCGGCACTCCTTCTGGAGCATTGAACCAGCGCAGCGGCCAGCCTTTCGCCGTAGCGAAGGCGAACAACCTAGGGTCTGGATTCACTGCTATGGGGTTGCCGACCTTTGACAGCATCGGCACATCAAAGAAACTGTCCGAGTACGCGAAGCTGTCGGCGAGCTCGACCGAATTGGCCCGAGCCCAGGCCACAACCGACCGAGATTTCCCTTGAGCCCACACGAACTCGCCGTCTATCGTTCCGTCGTACCGACCTGTGGTCGCATCAACCCGATACCTCGTGGCCAGAACTGCGTCGAAGCCAATTAGTTCGGCAAACGGCTCGACCAAATCGAACGGGGTGGTAGTGGCCAGAACCAACTTGGCCCCCTTCGATGCATGCTTTGCCATAGCCTGCACTGCGAATGGCTCAACTGCGGCGGCCAACGGTTCGGCTAGGTCGTTAGCTGCAAGCTTGACGTCTTCGAGCAACCACCCCTTGGCCGCCCGGGCTCCTTGCCGAGTTAGCAAGATGGATGGAAGGGTCTCGCCAAAAACATTGAAGAAGGCGAACAGCGCCTTTTCCCCCGGTATGGATTTGTCTGGCAACAAACCATGAGCCCGCAGGGCAGCCGAAATAGTCGGACCACTAGCACCGAGAAGAAGGGTTCGATCAAGGTCGAAAAACGCTGCTGTTGTCATATCGCTTTCGACCGTAGCTCCTTTGGCTCGCTAGCCCCCCACCAAGCTCAACCCGTGAGACAACTTGTACCAGTAACCGCGATTGCGCGGGTTGCTCCAAAACCGTCGAAACCGGCCGCAAGCGACCGGTTTCGGAATGCCGTTCGAGTCAAATTGGGGGACAGACTCGAACATTGGCTTCGATACAGACATTTGGAGGGGGATCCAAGCTGTTCGACAGTGTAAGTCTACAGCATCCAGCATGCATCTATCAACTAGTTCGCAACGATAACCAGCATCTTTCAATTAGATTACCATTTCCGCCCTAGATGTGCGATCATTCTTAGCGATGGATCTTCGACAACTTCAGGCCTTTCTGGCGGTAGTAGAACACGGCGGCTTCACAGCGGCTGCTCGCGCAACCCACACCGTCCAATCAAACATCTCAACCCATGTGGCTCGACTCGAGCGTGAGCTAGAAGCCACATTGATCGACCGCTCGACCGGCCGACCAACCGAAGAAGGTGATGCGGTACTGACAAGGGTGCGCCGCATCCAGACCGAACTTGCCTCGCTGCAGGCCGACGTTTCTTCGCTACGAGGTTCACCCCGGGGCACAGTTCGACTTGGCGTGATAGGCACAACAGCGCGTTGGCTCACCCCGATACTCGTTGAGCAACTGGCTAACGAATCCCCTGACATTCAACTAGTCGTGGCCGACGGCACGACTCGCTCTTTAGAATTGCGACTTCTCGACGGCGAGCTCGATGTTGGACTCGTGAGTTTGCCAGTAGATGACCCCGAGATCCGTACCACGGCGCTGTTCGACGAGGACCACATCGTCGTTGGCCCCTCGGACCACCCTCTGGCTAAAGAAACAGGTCCGGTCGATATCTCCGAATTGGCGAAACACAAGCTTCTCCTGGCCGCGCCAGGCACCCCGTTCCGGCAAGAAGTAGACGAAACATTCCGGGTCCGTGGTTTGCGGGCCGTGCCAAAGCTTGAAGTTGACGGCCTACGACTCCTCGCATCACTAGCTTTTCAGGGGTTTGGCGTTGCCATCGTGCCAGCTTCGGCTGCTCCAGGCTGGATCGGTGGCCCCTGGACACGAATCCAAGTCGATGGACTTCCCCGAAGAACAGTTGGGCTAGCCGCCCGCCGCCGAGGGATGCCGACCGTGGCCGCCCAGGCAACCGTTGGTATCCTACAACGACTCGTAGCTACCCACGCTCCGGAGCTCCCTGGACTCCATCTCGTTGCTGGTGGCCTTGAACGCTAACTTTCCTTTCGAACTAAGCTCGGTCTACTTTGCCCCACGTCACGGTCTCAACTACAGCGCTTCACGCCCTTGACTCTTCGAGCGTTTCAGACATCGATCTCGATTCCGAGCGAGACGAGCGCCCGGTAGTTGTTGCCCGTTATGCCCCCGATGAGTTCGGGTCGGCGCTAACGGTAGAAGACTCAAACCGCTTGGTCGAAGGTATTCGCCGAGCTCGCGATCAGCGCTTTCCTTTCGTAGCGGTCCTGCAGATACAGGGCGTAGATGTTGATCAAGGCATTGCCGGGGTTCACGCTTGGGGTCGAGTAGCTCGAGAACTTGCCTTATCGAGCGGCGTAATTCCGACCGCCATTGTTGTGACCGGCGCCGTGATCTCAGGTCCATCCTTACTTTTGGGTCTAGCCGACTTCACAGTATTTACCGAGGGTGCCTACGCGTACATGTCAGGCCCAAGAAGCGTCGAGACGTACACCGGGGTGCCAGTAAGCGCAACCGACCTCGGCGGCCCTAGCACGCACCTGCGCTCTACTGGTTTGGCCGCCGCCACTGCTGTGACCGAACAAGAAGCGCTTGGCTTTGTATCCAGCGTTTTCCGCTACCTGCCATCAAGCGTTGATGAACTACCGCCGGTACTCCCCACCGATGATCCTGCCGACCGTATGCTCCTCGAGGCTGGCGCTCTGCTTCCGACTAATGCCACCGGATCATACGACACCCGCAACGTGATTCGAACCATCGTCGACGACGAGGAATTCGTAGAACTGCGGGCGTCGTGGGCGCCGAACATCGTCACCGGGTTCGCCTCTATTGGCGGTTTCCCAGTCGGTGTCGTGGCCAACCAAACCCAAGCGTTAGCTGGGAGCATCGATATTCCCGCAGCTCAAAAAGGTGCCCGATTTGTGGCAATGTGCGATGCGTTAAACGTTCCTCTACTGACCATGGTCGACACGTCGGGCTTTCTTCCAGGCAAAGATCTTGAATGGCGGGGAATGATCCGACATGGCGCCCAGCTCGCGTTCGCCTACGCCCGAGCCACCGTGCCCCGAATCGGTCTTATTCTGCGGAAATCGTACGGTGGGGCATACATCGTGATGGATTCGACCAATATGGGTAACGACCTCATGTTCGCATGGCCGAGCGCGGAGGTAGCGGTGATGGGAGCCAAAGGTGCAGTCGAAATCCTGCATCGCAAGGCGTCTCCCGAAGAACGACTAGAGATCCAAGCCGACTATGAACAGCAGTACCTAACGCCGTACCCAGCGGCTGAGCGGGCTTCTATAACCGCTGTAATCGCCCCAGAGGACACTCGAAGAGAGATTGCGGCCGGGCTTGCCATGCTCAGCTCGAAAAAAGAGAGATTGCAGCGGCGCCACCACGACAACAGCCCTCTTTAGAGTTCTTCACAAGTTTCGTTCTGAACGTGACGACAGGCCCGATTAATAGGTAGATTCGTGGGTGATCTACTCTTGTCTTTGGAAAGGTCCAATTGATCTCTCCAACCACCACACCTTTTAAGGGGATTCAGCTGTGCCAGAGTCTGTGACCATTACCGATAACCGCACTGGCGAGTCGGTCGAAGTACCGCTCGTAAACGGCGGCATCGACGCCAAAGCGTGGAAAAGGTTGCTGCCTGGAATCTGGATGCTCGATCCTGGCTTCAGCATTACCGCCTCAGCCGAAAGCGCCATCACCGAGTTAGATGGGGGCAATGGCATCTTGCGATACCGGGGCTACCCAATTGAGGAACTGGCCGAGCACTCGACGTTCCTCGAAGTCTGCTACCTGCTCCTCAATGGCGAGCTCCCTGGGGAAACACAATTCGACTCGTGGGTTCACGACATCACGCACCACACGTTCATTCATGAGAACATGCGACGGCGTTTCTACGAGGGGTTCCACTACGACGCCCACCCGATGGGAATGATGGTTTCAGCCATCGCTGGCCTTTCAACGTTCTATCCAGAAGCCAAAAACATTGATGATCGCGACAACCGCTTCATCCAAATCAACCGGCTGATTTCTAAGGTTCCGACCTTGGCCGCCATGGCGTACCGGACCAGCGTTGGCATGCCATTTGTCTATCCAGACAACACCCTCAGCTACACCGAGAATTTCTTGTCGATGATGTGGCGAATCGCAGAACCTAACTACGAGGCCGATCCGGTGTTGGCCAAGGCACTCGACGTCTTACTGATCCTTCACGCCGATCACGAACAGAATTGCTCCACCACCGCAATGCGAGTTGTTGGATCGGCTCACGCTGATCCGTTTAGCGCGGCCGCTGGCGCAACCGCTGCTCTCTACGGGCCGCGTCATGGTGGCGCCAATGAGGCTGTAATCCACATGCTCAATGAGATTGGCTCGTATGACAACATCCCGGCGTTCATCGAATCGGTCAAAGCCGGTGAAGGACGCCTCATGGGCTTCGGTCATCGGGTTTACAAGGCATACGACCCCCGAGCTCGCATCGTAAAGAACCACGCCGACGAGGTATTTAAAGTAACGGGGCGCAATCCGCTGCTCGACATCGCTCTGAAACTGGAAGAGATTGCGCTAAGCGACGACTACTTTAAGAGCCGGAATCTCTATCCCAATGTGGATTTCTACACCGGCCTTATCTACCAGGCCATGAACTTCCCGATGGACATGTTCACGGTGCTGTTCACCATGGGACGGATGCCGGGCTGGCTATCCCATTGGAACGAGGCTATTGAGCAAGAGTCTCGAATCAGCCGTCCTAGACAGGTCTATGTTGGGCCAGCCGAGCGAAGCTACGTTCCGATCGGCCAGCGCTAATCCCAGATCAATACGAATTCGACCTGGTTGCTCATCGACTCGCCATGCAAGTGGCGGCCGGTTAAACGGCTATCCGAGTACCTCGCCTCAAGACGACCAACGGAAATTTCACTGTCTTGAAGCAGTTCGACGACGGCGCTAGCCCGGTCGGTCAGCATTTGTTTGGATGGGTCGGTTTCGCCAAGATCAGCATCGGCTCCTACGATGATCCGAAGCCGGGCTTGTTGGTGGTGGCCGAGGACAGCGGCCAAATCGCCGACTAGTCTTTCAAGTGCTTCTGTTGGAGTCGCAGTACTGGTGGCGAACAGCTCCTGAGACCGGCCTTTAAAGTAAATCTGATCTTCATCGGGTGCGTTACCCGCCGCTTCGCTGCCGGTCACAGCGTCAGCAACGGTAGTCACAACGTGGTAGTCAGCCACTACGGCCGAGCTCAACAGACCTTGGAAACGCTCCTCGAGTTGGGCCGCTCGAGTGTTCGAGTTAACACTTCCCCGTAAGTAGATCGGCCCGCCAGTCATAACGATGCTCCGACTGGATTCACCGATCTCATCATCCATGCCTACGTCAACGGTTCGAACGATCGGTAAATCGTTGGCGCTCAGCGGCGCGCAGAGCTGTACTTCTCGGAACTGCCCACTTGCGTTAAATCCTAAACCTTGTGGGGCTATGAACACCATCACGTAGCACCCATCGTCGTCGCCTTGGCCGGTTGGAATCTCGACTCGGTAGATGCCGTCTGCGTCGGTCTTAAACGAAGACACAAACCGGTCTCGGAGCCCACGCGAGTTGGCAGTGAAGACATCAACCGCAACGCCAGGCGTACCTTCACCTTCCATGTTGGTAATCTTGTCGACCGCCAAAAGGTCAAGGCGAGAACTATCGGCCGCCAAGGCAGCTGCGCCGTAGCTCACGCGGTCGAGTGGAGGTTCGAGGCTTACTTGCAGGACATTACCCAGTTCAAGATCCGTCGTTTGCTCAGGGACGCGTCGTGCAGCGGTTGTTTGTCTACTCGAAGCCGATGTAGTCGTTGGTTGGTTTGACGTGATCGGAGCCGTCGAGGTGGTCGCTGTTCGCCTAGTCGTTGTCGTGGAATTCGACCTCAATGGCAACGCTCCCTCGCCAGATTTGGCTCCACTGGTTACCGGCGAGCGAGTCGGCGATGTCTGGCCGACACTCGGTGCTTGCCGCTGGGTTCGCGGTTTACTAGTGACGGTTGGAACCGTTGATCTCCGAGCAGACGGCGGAACGAGCGAGCTACGAACCGTTGTTGCCGAACGGTTGTTCGTTGTCGGAGTGGTTTGTTCATCGTTGTCATTCACCGCGGGCTGGGACAGACTTGTCGTCTGTGGGCTATCAAATGGGTCAGACGAAATCGGCTCGGTCGGTCTACCGCTGATCGAAGAAGTACCAGCCAGCGCGTTGTCGGACGTATTGTCGGAGGTGCTGGTGAACTTGTCTGAATCGGCTGAGTTCACTCTGCCCACTTCGTCGGATTGGGCGAAGGTAGAAGCCGTTTGCAGCGGACCGGCTGATTCGGTTTCCAGACTCCCGGTGTCGAGCCTGAACCCGAGGGCGGCAATAGCAACGGCGCAGACGGTCAGGATGCCGACTCCAACGGCGAAGATGCCCGGTTTCCGCTCTTTGAGTTTCGAATCAAGTCCGGAACTCACACCGGCAATCTCCGCGCTGTTGGCTCTGGAACCAAGGTGTCCCACGGCTTCGAGTTGAGCGATTTCGATCGGACCGGTTGTGTATTGAGCACTGGTTAGCAACAGCGCAGGTTCGGCAGAACCTGATGTCGACAGATCGATCGATGGCTCTGGGGGTGCTACCGCTTCTAGGTCGGCGGCGTCGAGTTCACAAAATTCAGCTACCCAACAGAATTCTCCTTCGGCGCTCGTCATTGACCTTCGTTCCGTTCCTCGTCGGCGCTGGCCGCCTCGATTCTGTGCTCACCCAAGGCCATGGCTAATTCCTGGGCCAGCGAGCGCGCCATGCCCACCGGAGTAAGCCCTTCTATGAGCGGGCCTGAAGGGCCAACCTGTATGGTCAGCTCCTCAACACTGTTAACGGTGACAACCGTGCCCGTCGCGTCCGCAAGCTCCTCAGCACGGTCGGCTCCTTGAATGACCCAGTCCGGCTCAGCGTCGATTTGGTTGGTTTCGACCTCCGAGCATGTCTGGTTACTATCGGTCACCACTACCGTCTTTTCCGCTTCCGATGTTGAAGAGTGCGGGAGAGTTCGGCAAAAGTCGAACTCTGATCCATGGGGAAACTGAGCCAACCGAATGTCGGTCGGGCTGCTGGCAACGACTAGCGACAACAAAATTTGCCGCATAACGGAGCTCCGAAGCCACAAAGGTCCGACCACTGAGATCGGTCCAGAGGCAAGGTCGATCGAAAGTGGAACCCCATAGCCAGCGTCAAGTAGGCGTCCACTGCCATCGTTGATGACTTCTATCCCATCGCTAGGTTCAACTTCAGTTGGGTATTCGGCAATAGTGGGGATGTGACCTAGCCCCACGGCACTCGTGCCAAAAAGAGGATGACTAACCGAACGGTCCCAAAGCAGGGTCGAGCCAACGATAGCTCGATGGGCAATTTCGTCTGGGAGGATGTGAGCCTTGCGTCGAGCTTTGACTAGTTCATCGACCTCGCTAGCTTCTGCGACATGGACAAGGTCAACACGTAGCCCGTCGTTCGCTTCGAATTCGCCGGCAACGACTGTGTCTGGGATACAAGCGGCAATCCAAGGTGAAAGGGGTTCGATTGGATCTAGTCGACTACCTCGGCGATATCCCGACCCGGTTCGTCGAGATCGGACCGACCTAGGACGAGGAATGGCGACAATGAACTGAGCGCTTCCAACATCTATTACCTGGTTTTCGACAAGGACCGGTCCAGCAACAGTTTGTCCGTTGACAAACAAGTCTAGAGAATTTGGGCCGGCCGGTTGGTTGCTACTCGATCCAGGTGCCTCGCGGATCGTCACGTTCATTTCCTTATCGACGACCACGGTGAACGTTGGTGAATCTGGAGAACCGTCGCTGAGGCGGCCCGGGCCAGATTGTTTCGCTCCAAAGGTGAATACACCAGGCCTAAGCGCCAGGGTACCCCCTGAACTAATGCCGCCAATCTGGCGTAGTTCACGCTTGCGACCCGTCGGTGGCACTAACTCTAGGTTCGCCGAAAGCTCCGGAAGGTCTAAGGCAATAGTTTCAAATCGTCTGGCTAATTCGGTAGTTGAGCCAAGAGGGTTGCCCATAAGTTCCAGACGGCCCAAGCGACAAGATATTTAGCAGTTCAGCAACAAACAGATAGGTCTGCAGACCTAATTCGTCAGACGCACCGTCACTAGGGTTAGAGATGACGTACCTCGCTTAGCGGGTTTGTCCGCCAAGCGCTAACAACTAACTCAACGTCAACTATCACCGTATTGGCTCCGTTCAGGAGAATCGGATCTAGCCGAAATTTGGCCACCGAAGGAGTCAACTTTGCTACCGCTTCAAGTTGTTGAACAATGGCGGTGAGCACGTCAACGCTGGCTTGATCGTATTTGGCCATGCCAGATCGACGGCTGGAGCGTTGATCGCTTTCAAAAAACTCGCCAACGATTTCCTTCGCTCCCCCGGGTCGGAGTGGCAAGTAGCGTCGAGCCACCGACACCCGTCGCTGCGAGCCAGTCCGGCCCCAACCGATCGAGATTTGCGAGCCAACGTCTGGATCTTGGATGAGGTCTATTCTCACCAACTCGGCCGACGGTACCATCTTTTGCACTACCGCGGTCTTCATTGATTGACCGAAAGCGTCAACCATTCTGGAATGGGCTGCGCTCAATCCAACATCATCATGAAGATCGATAGCAGCACCGCCCACTTCGCCGACGGAACGGTTGGGAATGTTTGCTTTAAGCACCACCGGGTATCCGATTCGATTGGCTCCGGCCAACAGCGTTTCCAAATCAGAACCGATGGCATAGTCAGCTACCGGCAATTCAAGCTGGGAAAGAACGGCTGCCAGTTCCTCATCAGCGAGCGTCAGCGAGCGCTCGCCGCCTTCGCCTCGGTCACGGTAGCGATCGTCGTCGGTTGCCGGTTCTTCTTCCGGAATCAATTGATCCACTAGCGCTAGTAGCCGATCGGCATCATCAATTTCAACCGGAGGTTCCTGCGGCGCTTCACTAGTGATGAGCGATCCTTCGTTGCGCCATAGTCCGTGCCGGGCGTGAACTGCCAGTGCTTTGGCTGCTTCTTCCGGATAGGTGAAGTAGGGAAGGTCTCCAAGGGTCACCTGTTCGGCTCCAACTAGTCCGACGGCAACGATCGGCTTATCAATCGAGCGGTTCACTCGGTCGAGTAAGCCTTTCAGATCTCGACCACCAAGATATGGAGTTGGAGCAATCGCGATCAGGATCAGATCGACCTCAGCCGCCACCGCGGTCGCCACGATTACCTTCTCGTAGTCGTCCGGTTCACTTGATGGCTGCATTGCCACAGTGTCAACATCGCCGATCAAAATTGTGTGCTGGCTAGCTGAATCTTGAACGCTCGGAGGCACGACGACACTTAGCCCGTTAGCCAAGCAGGATTCAAGAGCCAGGCGAGCTAACGAGGAGGTGTTACCAACGATGGCGACCCGGTCACCTCGTGCAACCGGTTGGGTTACGGCTACTTTCGCCTGGCTTGCCAGTTGGCTTACGTTATCGACCAGCATGACTCCGGCGTCGGAAAGAAGATCCCGCCGCTCCGGGACAGATGGGGCTACAGCGAGCAAGGACTTTGACCTGGCTAAGTGTTTCGCCGCCGCCGCGAAGTTTCGGAGGTTGCCATAGTTCTCCACGTACATGACGACGACTTTGGTTGCTTCATCAGCTGACCAGTAATCAAGCAAGTCATTTACCGAAACGTCGGCCCGGTTGCCGACGCCGACGAATGTCGAAATGCCCACCCCTAACGTTGCCAATTGCTGTAGCAGCGCAACCCCGAGCGGCCCCGACTGAGAAACCAGACCGACGGGGCCTGAGATAACTTCTTGCTCTATGTACAATGCCTTCATCATCGATGACGGTGCAGTGTTGACCATGCCAAAAGCGTTTGGTCCGATGAGGCGAAGCCCAGCGCTTCGCACAAGGTCAACCAGTTCTAGCTGTCGTTGCTCTCCAGCTAGGCCGACTTCGCTAAACCCTGATGAAACGACAAAGACTGATTTGATCCCAACGGCAGCACATTGCTCAATGACCTCTGGAATACTGGCGGCCGGGATTACCGCGATGGCTAGATCGATCGATCGGGGTTCGCTCTGAACCTCTCCCCTATTTGCCACCGAATCGCTCTCGACCGGATCGGCTGTTCCGTCGTATACGCCAACTGCCCGTTCCGATGGGCTACCACCTAGTGTCGCCACCGCGGCAACCGCATCAGCGACGGAGGCGAAGGCTACTTGGCCTGCTACTTCGGTGGTCGAGTGGTTTACCGCAACCACAGGGCCCTGAAAGCCAGCGCCTCCTTGGGCACCAGTTAGGTTGAGGAATAGCTCATGGCCGATGGCCCCAGGAGTTCTACTGGCGCCGATGACAACAATCCCGCTTGGATTAACGATGGACGCCACCGATCGGATTCGAGACTGACGCTCTCGGTCGGCCATCACGGTCGTTGCCTTCTCCGTCACGGCAATATCGATATCGACATCTATGTATCCATCGCTGAAACGACTTTTGGCCTCGAATCCAGCTTTACGAAATACTCCCAACATTCGATAGTTCTCAGGTAAGACGGTGGCCGAGAACTTTTCCAGACCTCGATGACGAGCAGCGGCTGCCAGATATTCCAACATCAAGGTGGCTAAGCCCCGACCGTGATGATCGTCGTCAACGAAAAAGGCAATCTCCGCTTCACTCCGGTCGGACAATTTTTCGTATCGAGCGACCGCCACCAACGTTGAACCCAGCATTGCCACGAAGGCCATTCGGTCGTAGTAGTCAACCTGGGTGAAGAAGTCGAGCTCCGAGTCGCTTAGATCAGGTCGGTGGCGAAAAAATCGAAAATAGATACTCTCTTGCGATTGGCGCTGATGAAAAGCGTTGAGCGCAGTCCGGTCCGACGACCGGATAGGTCGAAGCTCAATGGCCGAGCCATCGGCCAACACGGCATGAGTTTCCCACTGAGTGGGATAGCCAGAGTCCTCATTTTTGCTAGCTGCCAATGGACTACTTGGATCTGCTTCATTCGGTTCAACCACTGTGGGCCAATATATTCAAGATTCGGCACTAACAGGAGCAGCCTCCACCGACTAGCTGAGAATCACAGGTTAAGCAGATCGGCAATGATATTGGCAGAAACCCACACGTTTCCTATTTCGAAGGTTTCGGGCTCGAGCGAGCCACCCAAAAAGTTGTAGGGGGCGGGAATGTAGATTTCTTCGTGGCCAAGGGGTCCGAGCCGTTGTTCTACCGCCTCAAGGGTTGAAACCCCAATTGGGAAAAGGCTGTACATCTCGAAGCCCGGGGAATCGAGAACAAGCGTTCTGAACGTATTCAGACTCGGAACTGGGTACGACTTGCAGTTGGCCCCTGGCTTGGCTGGGTACAAGGCCAGAAAGTCGTCTTGAGCTTCGGTCGATACGAAGATCGTTCCAGTCGGCGAATAGCCGATCACGTGGGTGTAGTGAAATAGGTGGTGTTCCCACCGGCCAAGAATGGATCGTTCAAGCGGATCGTCGAGCAGCTGGTAAAACCGCGAAGCTTCAGCCATTTTGAGCCAAGATATTCAGGAAGTCCCCAGCAATCGGTGCTGCAGTCGATCCGCCGAACTCGCCACCTTCGACAAAGACAGCGAACGCAATGTCGCCTTGAAAACCAACGAACCACGCGTGCGCCTTGGGCGGAACCTCATTGCCAAATTCGGCAGTTCCAGTTTTGCCGCTGACTGGGCCACCGGCAACCCCTCCGACGGCGTTGCCGGTCCCTTGGGTTACTACCGCCCTCATCATTTGTTGAAGTGAGCTTGCCACCTGGGGGTCAAGTGGAGCGGCAACAGCTGGCGTTGCGTCTGGCTCGACAATGAAACTAGGAGGTGTGTAGGCGCCAGCTGCAACTGACGCGCTCATCACAGCCATGCTCAACGGGCTAACCAAGACTTGCCCCTGACCAAATGATGTCGCCGCCTTCTCAACCGGAGTCGAGGGCACCGGAACGTTTCCGGAGAAGCCGTTGACACCGAGTTCGTATTCGACCCCGACGCCAAGTTCGGCGGCCGCTGCTGGGAATTCTGACGGCTCCATCACTGATCCAATGTTGATAAAGCCAGTGTTACACGACAGCGCGTAGTTAGTTAGCAGCGGCACTTGCCCGAGAACCTCTCCCTCGGCGTTCTTGAACTCTCTTCCGTCAACAACCAGTGTCAGCGGACAGTCGATCGGAGTATTCAGGCCCAGACCCTTCTTTAGGGCTCCAGCGGACGTAACGGTTTTGAAGATCGATCCTGGCGGGTATTGACCAGTAAAGGCGAAATTATCTACCGCTGCACCCGGTCCATTTGCCGCGGCCAAGATCTGCCCGGTGCTTGCTTCTACCGCTACCAGAGCGCTTACCTTGTCTGTTCTGGTCAGGGCCTGCTCTGCAGCTTGTTGCACTCGAGTTTCGATTGTGAGTTGTAATGGCGTTCCTTGGGTTCCCGCAGAGGAATACAGAACATCAGAGTCGGTGGCGTTTTCGAGCGCTCCGCTGTCGTTTTCTCCATCAACTTGATCCGGCAAAGTACTTGACGCAGGTTGTTCTACGTCGTCAACGTTGCTCGGAACCGTAGTCTCAGTGACTCCCTGATCAGATTGAGCGGGTTCGCTCGGATCGGTTTGCCGCTTAAATCGCCTATCAATTACAACCCGGAAACCGGGTTGGCTAGCAAGCTGGCTGTTGTACGTTGCTTGCAACCCAGAAAGACCAACAACGTCGCCCACTGAGAACAGATCCGGATTGTTGTCCAAGATCTCCTTGGTCACTTCACCCGACCGGCCCAACCAGGCTCGCCCAAACGTGGGACTGATAGGGGCAAGCATCGTAGTCTGGCGGAACTCGACCCCTGGCAACGCTTGTAGCTCACCTCGAATTGGGTCAAGCTCGGCAGGCAACAACGTCGACAGGAGCACAAACTCATCTGACGGTCGAGGGCTTAGCGTATTGACAATGTCGCCGGAATCAATTTTTAGCAACGGCGCTAGTTGGTTCGCCAACGCTCCCACGTCATTGACCGGCCGTTTAACTACACCAACCTGTGTGGCCTCTCGCTCCGACGCCAGCGGTGTTCCGTCACGGGCCAAAATCGGAGCTCGGGCTGAGGTAAACCGTTCCCGCTTCAATACATCGCCGGGGACAAGCGTCGATTCGAGAATAGAAGGATCCCAATCCAGCTCCCATTCCGAACCGATGAGAACGAGCTCGAGCTCTCCACTGGTCGTAAATTGGGTACCGTCGACCGCTGGGTCGTCGTCGACAAGGGTCCATCGGATCGTAGTTGGGGTGCGGGCATTTAGGTTGTCGACCAGCTGGACGGGCTCGGTCGACACTTCGATCTGGTGAAGGCCGAGGCCAGCGGTAACGCCGTTGAGCTGAGCTTGTGCCTCTTGGCCAGTGGAGAACGCGTAGTCGAACTTGGCGATGTTCTGCTCGATCAACGCAGCCTCAAAATCGGAAACTCTCAGTTGAGCAACCTCCTGGGGCGACAACTCGACTTGGTCGACTTCGGTCCCGTCCTCAGCGGTCTGGTTCTGAGCGCTGTCGGTCTGTGCCCCAGGCCAAAATTGGAGGTAGGCAGCAAATGCGCCGACCACGCAGAAAATCGCGATCACCGCTCCGGGTAGTAGAAACCGCAGCGCTCCCCAATCTGCGTAGACCTCTTCCTCCTGCAAACCGGTGCCCCTCCGTCTCGGCGCGTGATCTGTTTGTTGCGAACAGAGCGATTCTAGCCCTGCCAGTTCGATCGGAATCGTCGGTTCATAGAATTGCAGCCAGACAAATTTGAACAATAAACCGGCTGAGAACCAAGCGTTAGGCCGCTCGCTAGTTACCAAGAACGAGATTTCTTGCCGAAACAACCAGGCTGATTCACCCTTGGTGCGTCATGCAACCGAAATACTTGGCTAAGGTACGAGTTGGAATGGGTCGATCTCCGTCTAATCGGTGCGCCCAAACTGCTAGGTAGTGCGTGTAGATGAATGGTATTTAATGACGTTGAACCTTTACGTCAGATGTAGTGCAGCGAACGGGGCGGAACCGTAATGCGATCTGAGAACCAAGTGTTGCTAGTTGAGGTAAGCGAACGATGAGAATCCAACGTTCCGTGATCCTCGGGATCGGCGCCCTGCTCTTCGTAGCCGTACTCGGATTCGTCGTGGCGTTTCGGGGCGGCTTGTCGAACAACGACTCCGACGATGCCGCTGGGGTCAATGGCGTTGTCGTTGATGCTGGCGATAGTGAAACTCTCATACCAACGACGCTTCAGTCTGGATCGGACTCGTCACCGATTTCCAACTCGTCGGATGGTGACGAAAGCCTAGCGTTTGGGGACAACTCGACCCGGCTGGACCAAGCCAGCCTCGGACTCGGATACGGCGATATCTTGACCGGCGCTGAAGACGCTGTGGTACAACCAAGTCGTTCCGCCAGTCCGACCTCAGCCGATTCGACAACTACAACAACCCCCGATGACTCAACGTCGACGTCGACCACCGTCACATCGAAGACAAGCCAAACCACCTCGACATCTGGGACCCCTACCGGCCAGTCAGACACGACAAAAAACTCGACGACAACCAAAGCCCCATCAACTCAGACCCCAACGACCAAAGCGCCTACGACTAAAGCGCCTACCACTGCAGCCCCGAGTACCCAAGCACCCACCACCAAAGCGCCAACAACCCAAGCACCAACAACCCAAGCGCCTACAACCGCTCCCCCAAGCGGAGTCGGCAGTTGTGCCTCGGGCGCAGAATTCGAACGCACGTTTCGAGATGACTTCGGCGGTTCATCAGTGAACCAATCCAACTGGACCATCTACAACAGCGCTGGCAACGCTGGCAACGGCTTACGAAGACCATCAGCGATGTCTGTGGCCAACGGACTATTGACGATTACCGCATCGAACCAGGGCGGACAGGTTGTTTCCGGCGGTATGGCTCATCGAGGCAGCCAGCAGTACGGAAGGTATAGCTTTCGAGTTCGAACCGATGTCGATCCATCAAAAACTATGAGCGGCGTCATTCTGACATGGCCTGCGTCTCAGGCTCACCCCCGAGACGGCGAGAACAATATCTACGAAACGCTCCCTCATGAGGAGTCGGCAACTCGAAATCCGTTCTACTCGTTCATCCATAAACCGTATGGATCTACATCGGATCAAGTCCGTTTTGTTCATCGGGCTGATGCTAGTCAATGGCAAACCCTGACTATGGAGTGGACACCCTCTCGAGTCGTTGTAACGGTACAAGGATTAGGCTCGCAGACGGTTACGGAAACGTCCGCTGACCTCATCCCGGACAATCCACACATCTTCACCGTTCAGTTCGATGCGTTTAAGCCGCAAATTGCCAACAACCTCGCCATGCAAGTCGATTGGGTTGAGATATACAAGTATTGTGGCTGATGGCTTTGACTTCTCTGATCTAGGGTTCCCAATCGATGGTCTGCCGAATATGGATCCATCCCCAGATGAAGATGCGTGGGAAGCGTTCCTCAATCTCGCTCTAGAGCGAATCGGCGGATCTTCCGACAACGGGCTTTCCAACGCCCAGCTGCGAGAGGTAGAGGGCGCGTTTGGCGCCAGCCTGCCGTTCGAGATTGGACTGTTGTTAGTCATGGGAGTCCCCGATGATGATGCCTGGTGGAACTGGGACAGTCCGACCGACTCATTCGATCGGTGGCAGGCTTCGTTGCTCGATGGCCTCCTATTCGACGTTGAACACAACGACTGTTGGCTCGACAGCTGGGGACCGAGACTAAGCCAACTTCCAGATCGCAAAGCTGTAGCGGCCGAAGCTCTCGAAAAGGCACCCAGACTTTTTCCGCTTTTTGGCCACCGGGCAGTTCCACTGGGTGTCGCTCGAGATGAAACCTCGTCCGATTCGAACCCGATCTTGTCAGTAGTTCAGACCGACGTAATCACCTACGGTGTTGACTTGGCCGATTGGTTGCACCGCGAGTTCGACGTTCCGTTGCCAATGTGGCCGCCAACGAGTGCTCGCTGGTTTCCGTTCTGGTCTGAGTTCATCGACTAGTTCCAGTCGTTCAGTACCAGAATCCACCGAGCGTTGCTAAGCGAGAATCGAATCTACGTTTGGATGATCCGGTCGGCAGCGGCTCGCCCACTTAGGTACGATTCGTCACTCCAGATGTAGGCCCATTCTCCAAACCGACCGCAATACTCAATATTATTCTCGCGAAGAAACCCGTGAATTGCTTCGACTGCCTCTTTGCGGTCGTGATCGAAAATCACTTGAGCCCAGGGAGCCACCCACGCCTTGCTGAACACAATCTCGTCCCGCGATTTGAGCGTCCCGACCGTAAGCAAGCCTTCGATTGTGTCCTCAACCACTTGGTCGAGGGTCCCCGTCATCGGACGGTACTTGTCGGAAAAGTAGGTTTCGGCCTGAACTGCACTGCAACCTTCAGGGACTGTGTGAGGCGAGAACTTGTGAGGGAAACTAGTTCGAGCGAACGGTATCTCTTCATCATAAAAGTACGACCAGTGTGCTTTACTAATTTCTGGTCGCTTCACGCCAAAATTCACTATCGCCGCTTGAGTACAGGCCAGGCCTTCGGCGGCCTGAATCAAATCTGTCGGTGCCCCTTTTATACACTTCATGATCGTTGGCAGCGGCATTGAGCTAACGAGGTGATCGTAGTTATGAACTTCAGAACCGTTAATAGTGAAGGTCCTGTTGATCACGTCGATCTCGGTAACTTCACTCTCATAGCTAACCGGTGCAACAGTCTGGACTTCGCTAACAAAGTTTGCGAAGCCCTTTTTGTTCGGATAGCGAAACTCGGAAATGTAATGACGGTCGGGCGTCTCAGCTGAGAGCATTCCCTGGATAACTTCTTCGAGATCCGGTTGGTAAAGCCGAGGCCCAAGCCAGTCAGTGGTTAAGTTCTTGGCCTCAGTCGTATGATATTTGACCGTGTACTCCATCGGGAAGTTACGGGCGTACGTGTCGCCGTAGCTTCTGATCAGCCACTCCTCGTAGTTCTTCACGTCATCCGACGAGTCAGCACTTGAGTCGGCGCTCGGTTGCTCACCACCGGTTCCTTTGCCCGCTGGGCCCGCTGCGTTGGGGCTGTCCGAATCCGAGCTAGCGAACGCTCCCCTTGCGGCGAGGGCCGTCGTGATCTCCATCAGAATTTTGGTGTTCATCTCGGTTGGCAGCCCATGCATACTCGTAATCGCCGGGTGCTTGACCCAGTATCCCCGCCACCAATTGTCTACGTAGGCGGAGAATTGGCTAACGTCGTTGCCGGTGTTGGCCGCAAATAGCTCTTTGATCTCATCGTGCTTAGTGAACGAGATGTGAGGTCCATCATCGAACACAAAACCCTCTTCGAACTCGAACGAGGCACAGTGGCCACCAAAGTAACTGTTTTTCTCCAGCAGTCGAGTCGGTTGGCCGTTCTCCATCAAGTGTTTCGCAGCGCCATAGCCTGCAGGCCCGGTGCCAATCACAAAGATGTTTTTACTATCGCTAGTTGGCATTTTGTTTCCACCATTGGATTGTGTGTTCTAGACCGGCCCTGAGATCAAATTTCGGCTGCCCCGAGATGGTGGAGCGAAGCAGCTCCATATTTGCAAACACATCTCTATTCGTAGCTTCAGTAGGAACAATTACCTTGAGCAGTTCCGGTCTTCCTAGTATTTGAGCGATCATACGGCCTAGGTCGCCCAGATTGGTCGATTGCCCGGAACCGACATTGAAAACGCCTGAATGGCCTTGATCGAACAGTTCCCACATCATGCCAGCTACATCTGAAGTGTGAAGAAAATCCCGGGCGACGGCCCCGTTTTGAACCGTCGCTTCGCGACCAGCGAGCAGCTCAGTAATTATGTGAGCTACTAGCCGAACGCTGTCCTCGCCTGGCCCAAACATAAAGAATGGCCGGGCCCACGTGTATTGCATCTCGTGGGCGCGGCAATACGCCACGACGAAGTCCTCGAGAATGTTTTTGCATTGGGCGTAGGTATTTTGATCTGATCGAGGAGTTAGCGTCTCGTGGCAGGATCCCCCCGTTGCCTGGCTAGCGGCCCAATCGTATTGCACGCATGAACCGGCGACTAGAACCGATTGGCCGCCGCTTCGACGAAACTGGTCGATAAGGTGCATACCGGTTGTCAACCAGTCGAAGTTGCTCGCAAGGTTGTAGTTACTTGGTGCCATCCCCCAAGCCAAGTGAATTAGTTTGTCAGCGGCAACCGTCTTGACCATCTTGGCTACTTCAACGTGATCCAGAAGGTCGCAGTGAATCACTTCGCTAGCGCCGCCGATTTTGAACTCCGGGTTCGACGAGACGACTGTGACTTCGTGGTCGCCAAGTAGCGGAATTATGTTTCGTCCAATGAAACCAGATCCGCCGGTTAGAAGTATTTTGGCCACGTCAGCTCTGGCCTCCTAGCGGTGAATTAAAGCTGTTCGGATCGAAGTCATCATGGGAAATGTCTTTGTCCGAAAACACCGACACTTCAGCGGGCCATTCGATGGCAAACGTTGGGTCGTTAAATCGAATGCCTCGTTCTGCGTTCGGGGTGTAAAACTCGGTTGTTGGGTAATACACCTCGGAGTTGTCCTCTAGGGTCAGAAAGCCGTGAGCGAAGTTCTCGGGCACATACACCATCCGGTAATTCTCGGCCGACAATTCGGTTCCCACCCACTGTTTGAACGTCGGTGACTCCGGTCTGAGATCAACGATCACATCAAAAATTCGACCCTGGGTGCATCGAATAAATTTTGTCTCTTGGTAGGGGTCAACCTGGTAGTGCAGCCCTCGCATCGTTCCTTGGTGAGCCGAGAACGATGTGTTGATCTGTCGGATCGCCGATTTGAGGCCGTGAGCTTCAAATTCTTGGGCGCACCATGCTCGCCCAAAGAAGCCGCGGTCATCGTGTCGCTTTTCTATGTCGACGACAAAAGCTCCAGCTAGCTCTAACTCTGTGAAGATCATTTCGCGATTAAACCCCTCGCTCGGGAAGTCCTAGTAACCCGTCGCACTATCGAGTTCAGTACCCAGTTCTACTATCAAGCTGTCCTAGCAAGCCTTAGTAACAGGCACTACGAACGTTTGACGCTCGGTAGGCGAAAGTTTAGGCAGCCAGTAGCGGCATCCAACGCCGAGTTCGATGGGTGAAACAGAACGAATCCAGTGTTTTTGTGTTAGGCGGCCCGTACCGCTCTTGAAATTTCGCCCCATTTAGCCGCCGCTGACGGTTCTCGGGCGATCGATTCAGCTGCTAGGTACATTACGAGGCGCGAAGCTGTTCCTTGGTAACGGGCTAGAAGAGCATCAGCCATTTCATCCCACGTTGCCACTACCGCATAGTGCTCAACCATTTCATCGGTGATGGTGTCGGCTAAGCCAGCCATGTCTCCCGACTTGAGTTTTTGATTCAGAACGGCCGACGTTCCCTCAAAGCCCAAATCATCGAATTGGAAACCGTAGTTCTTCGTCGACCCATAGAAACCAATCTGGGTTTTCGTTCGCTGCAGCAGCGGCGCTCGTTCTTCCGGACTGTCACCCGGTACCGCAAACACCGGAATTATCAGATCAACGTCATCTGGGCTTCGGTCCGCCTTCGCTGCTCCCTCAGCGAGTTTGGGCATCAGGCGGTTTTCGATGTAGGGCATGGAGTGAAATGGGTGCACGTGGATGCCGTCAGCTACCTCTCCGGCTGCCGCCACCATGTATGGCCCAACCGCCGAGATATCGACTTTGATGTCGCCATGGTTGTGTTTAGGAGGCGCCCATTGGCTGGGCAAGAGGCTCAGTTGGTAGAACGGTCCTTCATAGTTGAGCTTCTCCTCCCCACGAAACGCTCGCAGACAAGCCTTTACCGCTCCCACATAGTCTTTGAGTCGAGGTCCGGGAGAATCGAACTCAGCTGAGTATCGGCGTTCGACGTGTGCTCTAACTTGGCTACCTAGTCCCAGTCGAAAGTTCCCGCTGGTGTTTTGGGCGAACTCCCAGGCAACCGCTGCGGACACCATCGGGCTTCGCGGGAAAGCCACCGCGATGCCAGTGCTGAGGTGAAGAGTCGGGGCGGCCAAGGAAGCGGCGGTCATCATCATCCACGGCGCTTGACTTGTCTCGGTGTAGAGAATGCCTGAAATTCCGTTTGCCTCTAATTCCTGCGCCAAGCTGGCCGCATCAGCCCAACTGGAAGCGCCTGTCATGACATCAAATTCCATCACGTCTCCTCCTGCGTAGACTTCAGTTTCGCTTCGCCAAAACTGCTGAAGATTCGGGAAACCCCGAGCTCAACCGGCTGAGCTGAACCAGCGCGACTTGTCTACTCTGGCCTACGAACCCAACTGAGTTCAATTCGACCGCGTACTGAACGTCGTAGTCGAGCGTCAGATCCGAGCCAAACTGGTAACGCCAATTTGATTGTCGGAACGCCCCTGATGCCATACCGGTGCGTAAAAATATTGGTAGTCGCTACCGCACCGGATTAGTTCGTCAGCGACTCCCACGGTCTAGCTAGAACCTACGTAGCCGTATGGCCAGCCGACTCATGTCTGGGGTATGCTCGCCTAGCTAAGCGGTGAGGATTTAGTCGATAAAGCCCTCAGGGTTAGCGCGAATTGCAGGCAATCAACCAAGGATGTGAAGGCGTGGCGAACCAATGGTTCGAGACCGTTGCGGTAGCTCAAAAGCGAGCTAAGAAACGATTACCGGCTTCGGTATATGGCGCCCTTATCGCGGGCGCTGAAGCCGGCGTCTCATCTAAAGACAACCTTGATGCCTTCAACCAGCTTGGGCTTCGACCAATCACGGCGGGCCAGCCAGCCGAGCGAGCTATGGAAACAATCATTATGGGCCAACCAAGCTCTATGCCGATCATGATCTCCCCGACCGGTGTCCAAGCGGTGCATCCTGATGGTGAGGTTGCGGTAGGTCGAGCTTGCGCGGCGCGCGGCGTACCAATGGGGCTGAGTTCATTCGCTTCGAAGCCGTTGGAAGAGGTTGTTGCTACCAATCCGCAAACATTCTTTCAGATCTACTGGGCTGGCGACAAAGAGTCGATGGTGGCTCGGATGGAGCGAGCAAAGGCCGCTGGCGCAGTCGGGATGATCCTCACTCTTGACTGGTCGTTTTCTCACGGTCGAGACTGGGGCAGCCCGGCCATCCCGGAAAAGATCGACCTCAAAACCGCCCGTCAGCATGCCAGTGAAGTTCTGGTCCGCCCCAAGTGGCTCACTAGTTGGGTTCGATCCGGAGCACTTCCAGCGCTCGGCGTCCCCAATTTCGCTGTTGGTAACGACCCGGTGCCTGGCTTCTTCGAGGCCTACGGAACATGGATGGGCACCCCACCGCCAACCTGGAGCGATATCGCTTCACTCCGACAAGCCTGGGATGGCCCATTTATGGTCAAAGGCGTTGGTCGAGCCGATGAGGCCCGGCGGGCTATCGACGCTGGCGCCACCGCAATCTCTGTCTCTAACCATGGTGGCAACAACATCGACAGTTCGCCAGCCCCGATTCGGGTCCTTCCCGAGATCGTGGAAGCAGTCGACGGCCAAATCGAGGTATTGCTCGACGGAGGCATACGCCGTGGCAGCGACGTGGTTAAGGCCCTGGCCCTTGGAGCCGATGCCGTCATGATCGGTCGGGCCTACCTTTGGGGTCTCGCCGCCAACGGTCAAGCTGGGGTAGAAAACGTGCTAGACGTTCTCCGAAGTGGAGTCGATGCGACCCTTCGCGGCATCGGCCGATCCTCAATTGATGAACTCGAACCGTCAGACGTTGTCGTTCCTGACGGTTTCTGCCCGCCTCATTTAGCCACTTAGCCCTGACGTCAGTTGGTGCTCAGATGATCGAGATTCTGACAACCAGTATCCGCACCTACGCTCTGTTGTTGGCTTAGCAAGACTCAGCTACAAAGGAAGCGACGTGGTCGGCAATCAAGGACCAGTATTCGGCGGGAAGGTCGTGACCCATACCGTCTAAAACGTGATGGGTCGTGTTCGGCATCACCGCGGCGGTGTGCTCTCCCCCACTCGGGTGGATAAGCGTGTCCTTGTCGCCGTGGAGAACCAGAGTCGGAGTCGTTACTGAAGCTAGCTCTTGGTCTCGTCGACCGGATGCCATGATGGCGTTGAACTGATGAGCGGTCTGTAGCGGTTGAACACCGTAGTCAAACATCGCTTCGCCTTTCGCTCTCGACTGTTCAGCAGACCACCCTTTTGGCGTGGCCCAAATTTGGTCGACTTTGACCCGGTGGTCGAGCCACGCTTCTCGTTCGGTAGGCGATGGGGTCATCAGCGCTTCCATAGCTGCCTCGCTTGGCCGTCCGTAGTCTGGGTTGCCGGTATTGGACATTACCGAAACGATCGAATCGAGCCGTTCGGCGCGATCGATGCCCATTTGTTGGACAATCATGCCCCCCATACTCATTCCGAAAACGTGTGCGGTTGGCCAGTCGGCTGCATCCATGACTGCGAACGCGTCAGCAGCCATGTCAGTTAGCTTGTAGCCGCCTTCAGTGGCAGTTGACCGACCGGCGTCTCGGTTGTCGAACCGAACAACGTCGAAGCCTCGCCGGTTAAGCTCGGCAACGAATCCCTCTTCGTAGGCAACCATCGGGCTACTAAGTCCGCTTACAAGCAGCAATCGTTTGTTGGCATCTTTTACCGGGAACCGCTCCCACCGGAGTCGAACATCACCGTTATGCGCCCAGCTATCTTCGTTCATTGTTCGACCCTAGCCGATCGGGCCCCGGCTCAAAATTCGCGTGCTAGTCAATATATGACTTGCGCGCCGCGGGCCGAGTGCCTTTACACCGACCTAGACAAAAGAACCTGTTCGACCGCTTTAGTTAGCTCATCGGTTGAAACTGGTTTCGTCAGGTAACTCGATACCCGATCTACCCGGTCGTCAGAAATCGACTCCCGGTCAGCATGGCCAGTCAACAGAATAAACGGTGGCGATGTCTCACCTAGTGCTTCAAGAAAGTCGAGACCGTCACGACCTGGCATGACGTAGTCACAAATGATCAAATCGAATGTTGCCTCAGCGGACGCGGCAATAGCATCATCGACCGACCCAGCTTCGGTAACATCAAAATCTTGCCCGTTCAACATGTGGCCTAGAACTAGCCGCGACACTGCGTCGTCGTCTACAACCAAGACATGTTTCACCAGTCCGCCAACGTTTCATCTAGAGACGGTCTGATTTCGAAGACCTTGTCGAAACGAGTCAGTTCGAATACCCGCATGGCTTCAGCCGCTTTAGGGGCAACGAGACGCAAGTCCCCATCGTCTGAACGGGCGTGCTTCATGGCCCAGACCAGCGCGGCCAGACCAGCACTATCAATAAAGCTGGCTCGCGAAAGATCAACGACGAGGCGAATCTTGCCTATCTCGAGGTGCTCTTTGAGCATCTGGCGAAGTGGGCCTGCTTCGAGCGCATCGAGTCTTCCGTCGATCGCCACCACCGCCACCTCCCCAGCTTCGCTGTGGGCACCGCCAACATTGCCGTTCAGTATTGTGGACTCCATAGTTTTGCTATCGACCGACGACCGGAGAAGCTTGAGAGGCAACCGTTCAGACTATCGGCACGCCATTTCCCGATAACACGATGACCCAATAGTTCACGTTTGTAGCGAGAACTCTAACTTCCATGTGTTTACATCGTCAGTTCGGTCATAGATGATGGACTGAGCCACCTTTTCAACAATGATCAACCCGTACCCGCGAACTCGGGGCTCTGCCATGTCGGTTGGGGCGCCTGAACTTTCGAGCTGGACGGAGTCGAACTGCAGTGAGCCGTCATCAACGACCTTGATGGTCAGCGCATCGGTGGAAACCGCAGCGTCAACAACAATTTTGTCAGCCTGAGCGTGATCGATAGAGTTGGTTGCCAGTTCATGGACAGCTAATTCGATCGGCCCCACGTAACTCTCGTCGGTGGCGTCAAGTCCAAGCTGGCGCATCGACGTTCTTAACCACTCACCAAGAACTCGAATCGACTCAAAGTCCGCGGCCATTTCTAGCGTCGCTACGCTCATGTTGACTTCCCAAATGTTAGACATACCAGAGTGCGATCATCACTTTGCGAAGCTGACTTAGCAAAGCTCTCTACTTCATTAAAGATCCGAGTTCCGAGATCGACGGCGGACAAGCCACAACCAGCGCTGGCCAGGCCAACAACGCGATCATCGCCGAACATTGCGCCCGATGCATCTTGCTGTTCTGTCAGTCCGTCTGATCCGGCTAAGAACACGTCACCGTCGGACACAGTCAACGTCGTTTCTAGCAGTTCCTCGATTGGTAGAACTCCAACTGGAGGATGGTGGGCCGCTATATCCATTACGTCCCCATCGCTCACATAGAGAACAGGACTGTGACCAGCATTGGCGACCCTAAGGCGTGCCAGCTCTGGATCATAGGAACCGACAAGCATGGTCACGAACACCTCGCGTTCGCTGAGAGATTCACAAAGCCATTCATCCATAGAGGCCAAAATCGCCGCCGGCCCGTCGCTGCCTGATAGCCGGAAGCTGGCATTGGCCGCCGAAATCACGTTGGTCATCGTGATGGCCGCGGGCAATCCCTTGCCCGCCACATCTCCCATTACAAAGTGCAGGACGCCATCGACCACGCTCCAGGCGTAGAGATCACCTCCGCTGGTATGAGCCGGGTCGGATCGGGCAAACACATCTACACCCGGAACCTGTGGTGTTGATTCGGGCAGAGCCCGCTGTGCTAGCTCCGAAGCAATCAAGTGATCCCGTCCAATCACGGCCTGCTCCAGCGCCTCAGTATGAAGTTGAGCAGTGTTGATTACGCTGGCTAATAGCTTTGCTACCGCATTCAGCAACTTCCGATCTGCGGTTCCAAACGGTTTACTTTTCCGAGCGGCCACAAGCGCTAACGGTTCGCCCGCAGTGATCGCAACCATGGTTATCGTCCAACCGGTCGGAACCGAAACCGTGTCCCAGCCTCGGGTAGATATCCGGAGGTGTTCAAGTGATTCGGCATCATTGGCCGTCAGGAGCGGACCAAACACTTCGCTATCACCGACAAGATGGATCGGGTCTGAAAGCAAGGCCAAACTGTCAGTCTTCAGCAGTTTGTGGGCCCTCGCTAAGATTTGGACTACGGCGGTAGCTTCATCCAAGGTGTCAACCGAGAGCGAGGCAAGCTCATAGAGCGCGAGAAGTTGATCGTTCGCCTCGACTAGCGCTCCAACGAGCGAGTCGAGTTGCGGATCGGTGGCAGTCGACAAAGGTTCCTCGTGCTACTCGATGGTAAACGCGGCATCGAGCTTGGTCAGTTCCAAGATGACGGCAACTGGTCCAGAAACCTCGGACAAGATCAAATCTCCACCCTGTTCCCGACACTTTTTCATAGCTCGGACCAGCTCCGCCAAGGCTGTCGAATCGACAAACTCAACCTCGGCCAGAGACAGCCGAATATTGGAGCTGGTCGTCAGTTCTTGCTCGATGGTTTCGCGAAATGAGGTTGCTTCATGGGCATCAAATCGCCCCGAAATCTCAATGGCCGATATGGACTTTGTGATGTTCATAGCTTCACCTCGTGCTTGGTTGTAGATGTCCGATCGGCGCCAACGGTCGAGTCATAAGAGGTCGGGCCATCATCGACTGGTTCGCGATGCGACGAATTTTCATCATCGTTGCAAGCGTTCCCGTCAAGGCTTGCCTTAATCGATCGATCTTCAATCAGGTCGGCTTTGGTCACATCATGGTTTTCTTGGTTGTAGCGTCCTCGAATATCGTTGAACCGGATCGTCACAAGATCGGTCAAGAATTTGGCGGCAACCTTGGCCGCGTCGACCTTTGATCCGGGAGCATCTATCCATGTGACTGGAACCTCCGAGATCTGAAGTCCGAACTTCTTGGCTAGGAACAAGACTTCTAAATCGAACGAGAAGTCGTCGATAACCTGATGGCTAAACAACGTCCTCGCAGCCTCTCTGGTAAAAAGCTTAAACCCGCATTGAGTATCGCTGACTGGAATTTGGAAGCCGGTGGTTACGAGGAATTTGAGTCCCTGGCTCATGAGGTGCCGAGCTGCTGACTTGTTAGACACCTCAGAGCCGTCGGCCGCTCTTGATCCGACTACCACATCAGAACCCTGATTCAGTTCACCTAACAGATCTTCGAACTGTTCGATCGGTGTCGATTGATCAGCGTCGGCGAACAACACGACGTCGCCTCGAGCGGCCAACATTCCTCTACGGACGGCGTGACCTTTGCCTTGGTTAGGGGTGCCAGTGAGCAAATGGAGGTTGACGAGATCCAGATCGGCAACAAGTGCGGCCGTTTCATCGGTAGACCCGTCGTCGGCGATTATCAGCTCCCACGGTTGGCCAAGGCTACTCATGTAGGTTGCAACTGCTCCGATAGTCGGAACGACCCGCCACGCTTCGTTGTAGGCCGGGATAACCACCGAGTATGCAGGTTTTGTGGAAAGCGGTGTGCTGGCCCACTGATGGTAATCGCTAAGACTTGATGCGGTCATTTTGCAGCTCCTTCGATGGCGGGCAACTTCCCCGCGGACTTATGAGTTGTTGACGAAAAGCGGGTGATGGCCACATGACCAGCTGCGACGACGACAAGCAGCAGAACCATGGCCACAACTTGGGCAGTGATGAGGCTGTCGATCGAGCCCCTACCCACCAGCAGGAGAGATGTCTGTATCACTCCTCCACCTACCAGAATTAGAGCGGGCTGAATCCTGCCGAGGGAAAGGTGGTGGCTAACAATCAAATTGGCCATCGCAAAGAGTGAAGTTGCAAACGCATACCAAGCGAGAGGACCCGATACTCCGGCGTATGCTTCGCCGAATACCTCGCCTAGAACTAGCCCTCCGAGCAGCCGAGCTCCAGCCACGAAACAAATTCCCATGGTGGCCACTACCGCGAGCCCGCCGTACAGCAGACCGTTGCTCTGCTCACCAACCTGATCTCGTTGCGCGGCTGCTGGAAACAGCGTTGTTGCAACCGACCAAGAAAGAAAAAAGACGGCTCGACCGACGAGGGCCACCGCGGCGTATATCCCTGCGGTGTCTGGGTCGAGAAACCGTTTGGCGATCAATACGTCGCCATTGTTTATGACGATTTGGCCGGCTAGTAGCACACCAACTGGCATGGCGTACGCAATGAGTTCCGACACTACGGCCTTGGAAACTGTACCTGCTGATCGGTTGCGGGTTAACCAGCGGACGTGGGCCCAGGTGGCGATAAACGAAACGGTCAAGCCGATCGTTGCCCCTTCGACCCCCAATCCCAACGCGACTAGGGCGACGCCGGTAGTAACCCGAACTACCATCTCGACCACGAAAGTGGCGGCCAGGGGCCGGAACGTAAGGTGCCCTTGAAGCACTCCTCGACCGACTGACTGAATAAGATAAAACGGCATTCCTATTCCAAGGATTACGAATGGCAAGCTGGAGCGAGAGTTGAAGAAATCACTCCAAACACCGGCCCCCAGCATCAGGGTGAGGCCGACGACTAGTCCGGCAAACCCAGCCCGGCGCTCTAGCCACCGGGCTAGCGCTGCGGTATCGGTCGACGTACCGTTGGCCGCGTTGATGCTGGCGAAACGGGCTGCGATCAGTTGAAGGCTGACAGCGATGGCCGTAACCAACAACATGATCGTGACCATGAGGTTGGCGTCGGCAAACTCAGATGGCGTCAACCAGCGACCGAGAAACACGTTCAGCAGGTAGTTGCCAGCGTTGGCGGCCACCATCGCAATTCCAAGAATCGACCCGCCAGCCGCTAACTCTTTTCCACCGGTCCCTTTGGCTACGTCTTGTTTGACTTCGGTCTCGGTATCGGGAGATGGCGAATCGGGTTGATCATCATCTCGTTCGAGAACTCTAGAACGCATTGTCTAACAACCGACTTCCAGCTGACGCTTGTGGGCCACTATTTTCCTCTAATCAGGTCGGCCAGGTGGATAAGGTGCCAGTCCACGACTTCAGCCATGGGAATGCCGGTGGCGGCGGCATAGTTGCGCCGACCATGTTCAGCGTTCAATCCCTCATCGTCAAGCAACTTCGAAATTGCATCAGCCAAGCTAGAAGCATCACCCGGTTCGAAATACTGACCGACGAATCCCTCTTCTTCTATTACTTCGACGAAGTCGCCTATCGCTGGTAAGACCGCGCTTCGTCCGTATGAGCCAGCTTGATGAAGCACGCCGGAACTACCAGTTGTGGAGGTGTAAGGGAAAGCAGTTACAGCGGCGCTGCTGAACAGTTGTTCCACGTCTTCCTCGGCTACGTACCCAGTGAAGACAACGTTCGAAAGGTCTTGGCAGCCTTCGGCTACTCCCGCTAGATACCCGGGAGAGTTCGGACTATCAGTACCGGCTATGACTAGCTCCAGGTCGTCGTAGCCTCGATCAAGAAGCTGGCGAAACGATTCAACGAGAACATCTACCGTTTTGTAAGTTCCCCATTTGCCGAACGCCAAAATCTTCCGGGACTTCTCATCGGGGATTCCGAAGCTTGGCTCGGTAATCTCTTCGAAACTGCCGTGAGGGGCCAGAATGGCATTGTCAGCCGAGTAGCTATCTCGCAAAAACTCGACGTATCGAGGGATTGTCAACGCTACATAGTCGGCAGCCAGAATCGCTTTGGTTAACGCCCGACCTGCGCTACTCATGGCCTTCGCCATCAGTTTTGAATCGGCAAATCCAGCATCTTGCATATCAACGTTGTCGGCCAAATTATGGAGCACAACCGCTGTTGGAATGCCTAGCTTGGTCAGAATAGCGGGAACGAGTAGCCCCAGTCCGCCAGCTACTTTGCTGTCGCCAAAGGTTGCGAACTGAAGGTTGATAATGACTGCGTCAACCTTTGCGTTTCGTACTGCTCGGACCAAACGAAAGGGGTTGGTTACCGAATTGAACGTCCAGCTTTTGACTGGTTCGACCTTTTCGTTGTTAGCCGGAAGCCGCTTTGGGTCGCCGGCGTCGGTTTCATCGGCAAACAATACGACGCTGTCGACGGCATCGTTGGCTGCTAGGTGGTTTACGAAGTGGTACCCGAACTCGTTGAGTGAGTTGCGCCCCGGAGGAAACGCAGTGATCACTCCAATTCGACGTGGGTACAAAGACGGTTGGCTGTGGTTCATATGACCTCCTGACGAAGGATCGACAAACCGTCTCAAGATCTTTACCTATCCGAACAATTCTTCTAAATCATGACCGAGAATTCGAATAGAGACTCTGAGTACCTGCGGGCTCGCAGCATCCACGTGATGAGTCGATGGTCCTACCTGGCGGGAACCGGCCCGACCGCTTTGGCCAACTGGTCCAGCTCAGCTGGTGTTTCAAGGCGCGCCAGGGTGCCTCCTCCGGGCGGAACACCGGACTCTTGGTCTGATCGACGGTCGGCTCGCCTGCTGGTGACCGATAGCCGCCCTCCCATGGCCTCGGCCATTTGCCGTCCGAAAACAAGGCCTAACCCGAGACCGTCGCTCGACCGGTTGGCTTCGAAATCAGCTGAACGAGTCAGCGTAATTTGGTCAAATTCTTGCACTATCCCTGGGCCAGGATCCTCAACTTCAACCACCAGATTCAAACCGTTGGTCATGATTCGGACCTTGACGGCCCCTGGATCGGCGTGGTCGACCGTGTTTGCCACTAGTTCATTCACAATTTGGTGCCATCGATCGACGTCTAACCTGACTGGAAGTGTTCCGTCCACATACGATGACACCGAAAGTAGGCGGCCGGTCTTCAACAGTTCATGTTGCCAACGAGCGGTGATCTGGTCAGTCAACGATCCGATTGTGGTCTCGACCGGGGAGATCCCAATTGTTCCGTTAGATAACTCAACGAGATCGAGCATGCGACAGATCAAGACGCTGAGGTTGTCTGCCGATTCTTGAGCCGCTCCAAGGTAGGTTAACGGCTGATCTTTCTCGATGTAGGGAGAGAGGAGTTCAAGCATGCCGAGCACACCGTTGAGCGGCGTTCGCATCTCATGACTCAAAGCGGAAAGAAAGTTCTCTCTGGTTTTAGTGACGACCTCGAGTTCTTCTAAGGTTCTTTCTAGATCCGCTGTTCGTTCGGCAACCCGTTTGTCTAGTTCTCGGTTTGCCAGCCATAGCTCCCGCAAACCACGATCGGCGATGGCTTCCGCTTCGAGTCTCGCTGCCTTCTCTCGACTCAAACGACGTTTGAATCGGGACAGCGATTTGCTCAGCTCTTCGCTACTAGGAGTCTCTGCTCCGGCTTCGGGGTCCATTACCGCTGAGCGAACGTAATCGTCGACTAGTGGACCGCTCTAGGCGGTCTGTTGCGTGGTCGAACTGGGCAGTGCGGAGGTAGACAAAACTCGAATATCGAATACTGTCTCTTCATCACCGGCGCCGGAAACAACCTCAACGTCGACTTCTTCACCGAACTGCTTGGCCGCCCCTCGTATCAGCCCTTCTGCCAAAGTCCCAAGACGACGGGCAGAGCGGTAGGTCAGACGGAGGGCACCGTCGGGCCGATCCTCGAACTCGAATTCCGGCGGATTAGAATCAGGGTAAAGTTTCAACACCTCGGGGTGGATGATGTCGTTAACGGCTCGGAGAAACGCATGAGTGCCGGTGGCCGAAACCAACTCTGGGTGACGCTCGAACAAGTAAGGAAAAGCATGCTCGCCGACAACTTTCACCAACTCATCTGGTTGGTGCCCGGTTGCTTTACAAGCGGCACCGACCAGCGCTGTTAGCTGGCCATCATCGTAGTTGCCGAGTGATGTGTACTCGCCCGAGAGTCCGGCCTCGTCAAGCAGGTCGTCCCAGGTATCGGCCGAGTAGAGCTTTGTGACTGCGTCTTCGACGGCGTTGTAGATAACACCCTTCATTGGCGATGTCCTTTTCTGGTAGGTCAAGTTGCGTTTACTGGCGAGAATTCCAAACTCGCTGAGGTCGCTAGGTTGCGAACTCTGCTGCTAGTTACCTGTCGGCCAGAGCATCGGCCAATTGAGGGCCAGCTGATTGGCTGGCCAAAAGGCTGAGGTTGGCTAAGCCTCGAGCTCTTCTTTGATGGCTGTTAGATCGGACGCAGCTTGGTTCGCTTGCTGTCCGAACCGTTCGATTTCGCCTTCTAACCCGTCGTCGTCGGCCCCGGACGAAGCCTCGATCCGGGCACAGGTTTGCGACAGTTCCAACGCTCCCAATAGAGCGGCAGAAGATTTGACGGTGTGCGCGGTTCGACGGGTCCCGTCGTAATCGGCCCGCTCGAAACATTCGTTCAATTCCGTCGTCCACGTTGGCAGCTCACCTAAGAACGTGCCGACAACCGTAGCGACAATAGCCTTGTCTCCTAAGTCTTCGACCAGTTGGTCGAGTTTGGCTTGTTGCACCCCAGCGGTTACAACTTGGCCATCTGGCTCAGATTGTTCCGCCGCTTGTGGAACTAACCACTCTGTCAGTTTCGCTCGAAGGTCATCGATTGACACTGGCTTCGGGAGGTAGTCATCCATTCCAGCGGCTAGGCAACGTTCTCGATCGCCGGACAAAACACTGGCGGTCATGGCCACAATCGGTATTCGATTGCTACCCTTTCTCAGCTCGAGATCCCGGATTCGAGCTGTTGCTTCAAGCCCATCCATGCCGGGCATGTGCCAGTCCATAAGAACAACGTCGATGGGTTCACTACTGCCGATCCGTTCTTCTAGAAGTTCCAGAGCGGCGGCACCAGATTCGACGGTCGTGGCCGAATAACCGAGTCGGTCGAGCTGAGCTGATGAGAGCATTAGGTTTACCGGACTGTCGTCTACCACCAAGATACGACCTGTTCCCATGGCCTCAGGTTTAGCATTGACATCATGGTCACTAGCTCGGCGGGCTTCTCTAAATTCAACATCGAACCAGAATGAGGTTCCGCTCTCGCTAGTTTCGAGTTCGAGCGACCCTCCCATAAGCTCAACCAGTTGGCGCGAGATCGCAAGCCCCAACCCTGTGCCTTTTCGACCGTCGGCCTTACGAGCCTGGCTGTACGGGTCGAACAGCGTTGGAATCGCATCTTGGGGAATCCCGGGTCCGGTATCAGAAACGCTAAACCGAACTCCTGTATCGTTGTTGGCTTGCACGCTCATTGTCACCGAGCCTGCCATTGTGTATTTGACTGCATTCGAACCGAGATTGACGAGTAGCTGCCGCAAACGATGAGGGTCGCCGAGTACCACTCTTGGTACTGCAGGGTCTATCCGAGCTACCAGCTCAAGGCCTTTCTGTTCGGCCAAAAGTCGGAGCGACTCCAAGACATCGTCGGCGACTGACCCGGGAGAAAACGGCTCGGTAAGCAATTCCATGTGCCCCGCCGACATTTTGGAAAAGTCCAAAAGGTCATCAATCATGAGCCGCAGCGCTTTGGTGCTTTTGGTTATCGAGCTCACGTGGCGGGCGCTGTCTGGCGGCAGATCGGGGGATTCGGCCAAAATCTCTGATAGCCCAAGAATGGCGTGAAGCGGGCTTCGCATTTCATGGCTAATGCTGGTTATGAACATCGATTGGTTTTCAGCGGCTACTCGAAGTTCATTTTCTCTTTCGGCTCGAAATTGCCGTTCTCTGACTTCGGCCTCGATTGAGCGAGCAGTTATAACGATTCCTTCAATGGTGACGTCGCTGAGCAAATTCACCGCAGTGAATCCAACGTGAGCGTAGGAGCCGTCTGGCTGACGGAGGCGAACCTCGCTTTTAACTGGCGATTCAGGGTCGGCCAAGATTGCACCAAGGAGACTGTGGATCGTGTCGACGTCATCGGGGTGAACAAGGTTGAACAAGTTCTCGCTCTTCCAGAACTGGGCTTCATACCCAAGGTCTTGTCGAGCGGTGGCGCTTGTCCAAATTGTCTTGCCTGATGAATCAACGACAGTGACGGTGTCGTTTATGTTCTCAAGTAGCTTGCGATATCGCTCCTCAGTGAGCGTCTTGGTCGTGTCCATCTACTTCCAACCACATTTTTGATAGTCAAATAGGGGCGACGCTGCCAACCAAACCAGGCCCGCAGCGCTGGCAGTTCCTATCGGCAGCTCGCACCGGATTCGTAACTAATCAAGCTCGCGGCCAAAACAGCGCCACAACGGCCGGTTGCGGTCGTTGGGGCTTTGGCGATGTCTCGCCTCCTTGTTGGACAAAAACGGCGGACGAAAACGCCGGGCAAAAAACGCCGGTACCGGGCCCTAATCCATCATTTTTGGCCGACTAAGCGCCGATTGGACATTGTGGTGATTCGCGCCCCAATTTCCGTTGCTGCTGGCCAATCGCGGTTGAGCTGGAAAATTGATGTACCGACGCGGCTTCGCTGGGCTCTCATTCTCGTTCTGTTGTTCCACGGCAGCCTGTTGTTGTTCGGAACGTTCCGTGGCACCTACGACGCCTACGTCCACATGTTTCTCGGCGATCACTACGCCAGAGACTGGTTCAGCACTTGGGATCAGCGCTGGTACACCGGTTTCACTACGGTCTCATATCCGCCAGGGACGCACATGACCATGGCCGCGTTGTCTAAAATCACTGGCAGTCTCGAAGTGGCCTTCGTGATCACGCAAATCTCAGTCCTTTTGTTACTCACGGTGGGGGTTTATCGATTCAGCCGAATTTGGGTTTCCGACCAAGCAGCTGCCAACGCATCGCTGCTTCTGGTCTGCTCATCAGCGATCGCCGAAACCGTTCATCTGTACGGACAACTTCCAACTACGTTCGCGTTGGCTTTTCTTCTGAATTCGCTGCCATTCATTCGACGCTGGGTCTTCGAGGGCCGATGGATTGATCTAGGTGTCGGGACCACTGTGTTGGCCGCCTGCACCGCTGGTCACCATGTCACCACTCTGTTCGGGTCGGTCTTCTTTCTAGGCCCAGTCTTGGTCGCCGGGTTGTTGAAGCAGTCTCGAATTCCTCGAGCCGATGAGCCAGGATCCTTCGACCAGTCAGCCGAGTCGCCAAAGGTACGGATTGGCCGTTCGACGTTGGTGTCGTTGACCAGTCGAAGGATTCGACGCATTATGCCCGCCGTCGCCCGAGGTGCCATTCTCGGGCCCTGTATTTTGGGAGCGCTCGTCATCGTTGTGTTGCCCTACTGGATCTGGTCTGGAAGCGACCCAATAACGCAGGTCCCGATACCGCACGGCAGCCGAGCCAACTTTCTGGCCGATTTGAACATTGGCTTAATCTTCTTTTTTATCCCGTGGGGCCTTATGCTCCCGCTACTCCCCTACGCTTTGGTCCGAGCGACCGTAGACCGAATGTGGCCGCTAGCCGCATCCATTTTGCTACTCTTTGTACTCGGTACCGGCGGAACGACTCCAGTGCCAAAAGCTCTACTTGGTCCTGCGTTCGACATTCTCACTCTCGACCGTTTCACATTTTGGGCCGCTATTCAGATCTTGCCTCTGGCCGGGTTGTTTGTTGTCAGCCTTGAACAAGGATCGATTGCGGCGTGGCTCCGCCGAACCGGGGGCCCAAAGCTCCTTCGAACTGTGCAGATGTCACTAGTGGTCTCGCTATTGGCTACCGCTCTGTTCTCGGCCACACTCGCTCGATACCGTCCGTTCCAACCTGATCCGATTGACCCAGACCCGATTGTCGCGTTCATCGAGAAAGATCAGCACGAACGATGGCGGTTTCTGACGTTGGGCTTCGGTGACCAGATGGCGTGGCTCTCAGCCCAAACCACTGCGACCCAGGTTGACGGCAACTATCATTCTGTTCGACGGCTTCCTGAGCTGACATCAACATCGGTTGAGCGCTTAGAGGGCGCAAAGTATCGCGGGGTATCAGGCTTAGGTTCGTTGCAGCAGTTCCTCGAAGTCCCGGAAAAATATCATCTGAAGTTTGTCTTCTCCAACGACAAGTTCTACGACCCACTGCTTCATAGCCTCGGTTGGCAAGAACTTGGCCCTCTTGAAAACGGAATCGTGGTTTGGGAACGCGGTGATATACCACCTCTGCCAGCTGAGTTACCGGTACGAGAGCTACCGACCTGGCAGCGAGTGATGTGGGGTGTGATCCCGCCGACAGCTATGGTCTCGGCGCTCATATTGCTAGCTATGGCGCTGATCACCTCTCCCAGACGGAGGGCCTACGATAATGGGCAGGGCGACAACATTTTGTTCGGACCGTTGGCATCCGTTGACCGGTTCTTGGAACGGAGGTCGGGTCCGCTTGATATTTTGGACGACCGACCGCAAGGACAACCAGCGGCCGAGTCGTGGGGCCAGAAACTTCTGGCTGCGGTCCGGACCCGTTTGTCGAGACCAATCTCGTTGAAGCGCAAAGTAGTCCGCCTTGGAATCTTGGCCGCGATCGCTTTGGTTCTGCCGATCCGGGCGGCAACAACAATCGATGCCGTTCCGACAGAAGAGGAAACCGTCGAAGCGTTCTACGATGATCTCGACTTTCGTCGCTGGGAATCTGCTTACGGTCGCCTAGATCCAAAGACTCGACCTGACTACGAGCTTTGGCGGCTTCAGATGTCGGTCAATGGCGGCTTGCTCGCTAGTTTCGCCAAGCTCGATTCGGTTACGACTGAGCTCGTTAGTTCTGATTCGGATCGGGCCACGGTGCGAGTCGATTTGATGTATCTCACCGCTATCGATTGGTACCCGGTCGAACAAACTGTCGAACTGGCCCGACGGGACGGGTCGTGGTTCGTTGTTCAAGAACCGACTGACGTTACCATCCCTCCAGATCAGTTGGCCCGCCGAGCCGAAGTTGATTACCTGATTCAAGGACGTCGGCGGGTTACGTCGGCGACGAGCGAACTAACCGACATTCAAGACCGGCCGGAGCTACATGTTCGGACGGCCAAGCTAATGAGTAACGACGGTCTACCTGTCATCATTGGTGAAGTTGCCAATCTTGATGTTGACCCGGCTGACCTCACCTTGACTGCGGTCCTTCGGGACGCCAACGGTGCCATCGTTGCTCGATATAACGCGACCGACCATATGATGCGAACGCTGATTCCGCGGGAGTCGACGCCGTTTCGAATCGATTTTCAGGAAGTGGCGGCCGGAACAGATGTCGACTTCGACCCATTAGCGTTCGAGCCAATTCAGCTCAATTCAAAGATCGCTAGCGCCGAGGTGTACGCAAAAGCGGTAGTTACTCAGCAAGGCCTGTTCCGAGGGTTGCAGCTGAACAGCGCTGAAGTAGTTCAAAAACCGGACGGAACATGGCATATCAACGGCGAGATCAGAAACGATGGAATTGTCGAAGCGACGATTCCGATGATCCTGATCAGCTTTCTGACTTCTGATGGGGAGGTTGGGTGGGTTGAGCGGGCTTACATCGAGTCTGCCGTTCGGCCCCAGCGATCGGGGAGCTTCTCCGTCCCAGTTCCGAATTTGGATGATCTGCAGTTAGCCCCAGTCGAGACTAAAACATTCCACAACGGGATTGCCCCGAGCGACGGGTTAGCTGACCCTCTCCCGCCGCTACTCAACGTCCCCGACGAGATGTCGACCAATTTTGACGGGATTCGAATCGACCTCGTCAGCATGGTGCCAAGCTAATGGCGGCCGTCCTGTGAGTTCCCGCTCGACCCTTAGCCGGAAACCGCTCGGCCTTATCGCCGTTGCTATAGCGTTGGCTGTAATTGGGGTTCTGTTCAGCGGCGGGCCCGAAGCGGCTCCGGCCCCGGCTCTTGAAGTAGACCAGCTTTCGATTGATCTTCCGGCCCGGGCCAAGACCACTGACAGTTTCGAAATTGCTGTAGCCGGCGCTGACCCGGGAGAAAACGTTGAGGTGCTAGTTGATGCCGGCTATGACCGCCGCAAATTCTCAGCTGTAGCCGGTGACAAGTCCACCACAATCACGGTCCCACCGATGACATACGCCGGTTCAGGGGTCACGCTGGTAACTGCCCATTCAGGACGCAAAGTCGGTCGGGCAAGCCTTGAGATCGACCCCGGCGTCGCTGTCAGCCCTCTTGACTTGTACCTTGGGCCCCGCACGGTTATTGCTGACGCCGACCACTTTTCGATGCTGGTCTCTGTCCCCAAAGACAATCTTGGCAATCCGGTCAGTAACGGAACCTCGGTGTCCTATTTGGTCACCCGTCCATCGGAAGCAACCGAGGAAAGCGCTCGAGAAACCGAAGGGCTTCTGAGTCACCTAGTCGTCTATTCCTCGACGGTAACCGGCCGCACTCGGTTAGCCGCCGAATCCGGAACGGCGACCGGACCCGAGCGCTCGTTCCTTGAAGTCGCTGGAGTTCCTTCCTCGTTCACGATCGAACCAGTTGATCCGCTTCCACCAGCTGACGGCAGCGCGCTCGTCCGACTCCGATCTGACCGCCTGACTGATGAATTCGACAACGAGTTACCCGATGGAACGGCTGTTTTCCTCGACGCTTCAGGAGCCACCGGCATTCGTCGGCTTCGGACCGTGACGATTGATGCCGTGGCCGAGTTTGTTCTCGAAGTTCCCGACCAGCCGGGCTCAGTCACAATCGTCGCCAACGCTTCGGGCACGATGAGCGAACCAAACACGTTGCAGTTCGCCTCGGCCGTCGACGAATTGCCAATCGAGACCTCAGCCCACGAAGACGGGACACTCGTATCGATTGGGCGCGTTATCTCTGCCCGTCAGAACTACGTGCCCGACGGAACGGTCGCTACGCTTAGTATCGGCGATGATGTGTACGAAGTTCCGCTGGAGCTCGGACAAGCCGAAGTTGTAGTACCTCAAACACAAGGCCAAGTCACAGTCGATGTGCTCGGCACGTCGGAATCGGAACCACTCCAATGACCGAGGAGTCAGATCGCACCTCGATCGCGTCGTCAATCCCGGTGTCGAAGCGCCGGTTCATACTTCGAGCCGGGTTGGCCACAGTAATCGGCAGTTTTGGTCTAGTGATTCTGCTCGCGATGTCTCAACTCTTAGCCGAAGTTTCAGAAAGCGGAGAGACAAACGACGTTTTCACCGAAGCTGCGGAACTGCCGCCCAGCCTTATCGACGCCGTCGTTTGGTTGCCAGACAACGAGCAATCACCGAGACCGTTGGAGCCGCTGACCCGAACCGACG
Source organism: uncultured Acidimicrobiales bacterium (assembly GCA_937922805.1). Lineage (GTDB taxonomy): Bacteria > Actinomycetota > Acidimicrobiia > Acidimicrobiales > SZUA-35 > JAHELU01. Next base: position 346,069 of record CALAJV010000003.1, read on the forward strand.
TCGCCGCAACGTGGCTGCGAGCATGGGCGCAAATCGCCATCGTGGCCGAAACCGGCGAGACCGAGGGAATCGATATCTACTTCTCGAATTCGGCCCGCGAGGCAATTCTGGCATCGGTTGAAGGTTGGCAGGACCTTCCGGTCCATCAAATCGGCCATGAGCTGTATCTATCGTTCTATTCCGAAGACGGGCAGGTTATTGGGCTGACCGCAACCAAAGCGAATTTGTTGAGGACCGAAATTGTTGGCGACCAGAAAGAATACTTCAACGCTCAGGAATCTTACGAAGCAGTTTTGATCCTCGAAGACGGGAATTGGCGAGTCCAACACTGGGTTCGACGATCGGCCACGGGCCGGTGGCCCAGCGGTCCTCTACCCTCTGCCACCGACGGAATCAAAGAAGGGTTGGCTGGTCCAACGATCACTCTTTTTGAGGCTGACTCCTCGGATCGTCATGGCGAGCATGAGGCCGACGATGCTGAGTTGCTAACCAATGAATTAGAAACCGACGACTTAGCTACTGATAGCGCCAGCGGTGATGATCTGGGCGTTGACCTAGCAATCTTGGAAGCGGAGTTGGAAGCTGTTGTCGCTAGTGGGGAACGCTCGGTTCGTCTCGATTTGGACAGTGAGTTGTTTGACTCAGAACCGATAGCAGACAAGGACTTGGCCTTACTTGAAGGTTTTCTGGATCTTGCTGCTCAAAACGGTTTGTCTGTTGTCCCATCTTTCTTCCATGGGGAGACACCGCATTTACCATCTCGTTGGGACGCTGATGTTCGTCGTCTGGAATCGTTCGTTGCAGTTCTGGCTGGCCATGAAGCCGTCGCTCTTTATGAGTTAGCCCACAAGCCAGACCTCGCCGTCGGCGATGGTGTTGACACTAGGCTCGTCGATGCATGGATTAGCCATATCGGTCATGCGGTTCACGAATTCGATTCCAGCACTCCGATGCTGATCACATGGTCGAATCGAGAGGTGGCCGGGAACGCGAAGCTCTATGCCGATCTGGTAGCGTTCGGCTACCCCGACCCGTCACTAGATCATCCCGAGATTGTCGGAACGTTCACGGTCGACGAGGTGCCGCACGTCATCGTGAAGTCGACTGAGTCCGCCGGTGAACTTCCAGACGCGACTGTACCGTTCATGACTCGACCGCTGGTCAGGCTTGCCGTTGTCGCTGTTCTCGGAATCGGATTTATCTTCGCATTATTCTTTGTTTCGCGAAAGCTACTGTCTGTCGTGGTGGCGAGGAGAAAGCGGTCGGGCAGCTGAGATCTGCGACTGATCTTCACCGACCGGGATCTAACTGAATGTGTATCCGGTAAACGGTCGAGCCATGCCTTCAGCGCCTCGATGGTAGAGCGAACGGTAGAACTGGTGAGCTCCGTCGTTGTCTACCTCAACGCCGAGCCAAGCTTCGTCGCACCCTTGCTCCTTAGCGACTTCAAACAAGAGCTGCATCATGGCGCGGCCGGCGCCCTTCCGTCGATGGTTGACGCATACGTCAACCTCGTCGATAAAGAGCCAGCGACTAGTGTCGGCCGGGTTGTGTTGAACTCGCCCGGTAGCAACTCCGGCCAAGTGTTTTTGTCCGCCGGCGTCGGCCGGGTAACAGATCACCATGATCGCATCTTGTCGACTAACGAAGCTGCGGATCGATTCAGGCTGATAGTTGGGCATTTCGTTGGGGTCATCCCAAGAGCCATTGTTGAGCGCCGCCGCCAACGCTTCAAAGTCGTGGTCGGGTGAAACTATCTGAGCCTTCATTAGCCTCGGTTGCAACTCCGTCTCCTGGCTGGGTTTTTCTGTCAGATTCGTTCACCCACGGTAGTTCGATGAAGGAGACGGTCATGCCCTTCGTACCCTCCGGTCGCTCGGTGAAGAACGCTCCGATTATCCCACATGACCAACATCTCGGGTTCCCATTTGTGGGTGTAAACAAATTCGGGTCGAGTTTGCCATCGGTAGACGTCGACCAGCAATTCACGAGCTTCGTCTTCAGCCATCCCCTCGATCCCAACGATGTAGCCAACCGTGCTGAATAGTCCAAGACGGCCAGTTTCAGGATGGGAGCGGATAAGGGGGTGAAGTTGGGTTTTCTCCGCGTCGACTGATGGTCGAATATCCATACTTCGGTCTGGTGAATCGTCATCACCTAGATAGCCGGACGGTGCGTAGCTTTTGGAAGCTGAGTGAACTGCCATTTTCCCTTCGATCTTGGATCGCAAGTCTGCTGGCATCTGATCGAGAGCAAGATGTTGATTCGCGAACAACGTGTCCCCGCCGACCGGAGGTACCGTGATTGAGCGAAGACACGTCCCCGCTGGGGGCGTCTGTTGAAAGCTCCAGTCAGAATGCCAGTTCTCTGCGAACAGCGGTGATGTTTCATCAGCTTTCCGTTTGACGGCGATTACGTTTGTTCGGCCTGGGATGGCGGCGATGAACGGATCGTCACCAAACGGGCCGAAGGATAATGTAAACCGTTCAAGGTCATCATCGTTCATTGGTTGGCCGGGGAAGGCCAACACGTGATGCTCAAGCCATGCTCTACGAATCGCTTCAACTGTTTCGGACATCAGCGGTTCAGTCAGATCAACCCCGCGGACGGTCGCTCCGCAGGCTTGCCCACTGACGACTACTTCTATCTCCATACCTCAAGCCTAGACCAGCTGTTGGCGGCATTTCTAAACGGGGTGAGCCATCGGACGGGCCTCGATCGCTGGCCCGACTCTGCTCGGTACCTCAGCAGTTCACCACACTAGCCTTCTAGTGGTCGGTGTGTTCTGCCTCAATAGCTTGCCACCATGCAATGGCTGGGTCATTGAGCTGCCCGCGAAGTTCTGAGAATCGGCGAGCGGCATCGGGACCAGGCCAATCCGCTGGCATCAGCGCAGCCGGAAGTTCCGGGTCCAGGAACGGGAACCGTCGCCACCGATGGACCAACCCAGCCAGCGAAACAGCGGCATCGTCACCTTGAGGACTGAGAGTCATTAGCGGTTCCGCGTCGTCCAAAAACCGTCGATAAGCACCGGCCAACTCAGCCAAATCCCACGCCTGAGCGATCAACTCTGGACCGGAGCCAAGTTGTCCCAGCTCCGCTCGAAAGGTAAAGGCCTTGACCCCCAGTCGGTCCAGCATAGGCACAAGAACATTTTCATTTTCTGGCCAAGGTGAGATCCAGGTGCCGGGGCGAAACAAGCCAAAACCGGCCCAGCTCAACTCGCGCCCAAGCCGGTGTCGAAGGTTTCGGTCTCGCTCCGGAACGCTCGCCACTAACACCAGCCATTGCCCGGTCCAGATTCTTTGTTCGCTTCCTAACCCATAGATCCGGGCCGCACCCTGTGTTAGCATCTCAGTTCCCTGAGTAGACAGCGCCCATCGAGTCTGTCTACCGATACGTGTTCCTTCGAGCCATCCGCGTTCACTCAGCCGAGAAACTGCTTGGCGAGCCGCTTTTTCTCGAACCCCTAAACGGTCCAGAGCAGTGATGAGCGTCTGGGTCCAGACGCTCCCATCGCCAGGAAGAACGAACTCCCCCAACAGGGTGAGCAGCAGGCTCCGACCAGTGCTAGCCAGCGCTTTGCCATCTTGGTTGCTCCCAACAAGCGCTGCCATCGAGATCGGGGGTTGAGTCGTAGTAATAGATGAATCGTACTGCCAAACGAAACGTTCTACATTTTTTTGACGCTCATCGATCAAAGTGTAGAATGAGTTTCAACGCTACAGAACGGCTTTTCAATGAGTTCCGCCACCGAACCCGAGGTCGATTTCCGGACCAGTCCTTCGGAGTATCGCCACTGGCATTTCGAAGTACAACCGCCGAGAGCGACCGTCACGATGAACGTAGATCCATCAGGCGGGCTTCGAAATGACTACGAGCTCAAGATGAACTCCTATGACCTGTCGGTCGATATTGAGCTTGCCGATCTAATCCAGAGGCTTCGATTCGAGTACCCCGAGGTTTCAGTCGTGGTCTTGACCGGCGGCCTCGATAAAGTCTTCTGTGCCGGAGCCAATATTCAAATGTTGGCTAGCGCAAGTCACGGCCACAAGGTGAACTTCTGTAAGTTCACCAACGAAACTCGCAACAGCATCGAGGATGCCACCGACCACTCACAACAAGTTTGGCTAGCCGCAGTTAACGGCACGGCCGCAGGAGGTGGCTACGAGTTAGCGCTCGCCTGCGATGAAGTTCTCCTGGTCGACGATCGATCGTCGGCGGTATCCCTTCCAGAAATTCCGCTACTGGCTGTGCTCCCCGGAACCGGCGGGCTGACCCGACTAGTAGAAAAGCGCCACGTTCGAAGGGATCTAGCTGACGCCTTCTCCACCCGATCCGAAGGTATGCGAGGCCAGGCTGCGGTCGATTGGCGTTTAGTAGATCGTTTGAGTCCGGCCAGTCGTTTCTCCGAACTGATCGACTCCCGAGTCGCCAATCGAGCCGCATCATCCGATCGACCTGCCAACGGCGTTGGTCTAGCGCTAACCCCGTTACCACGAAAAATCGACGGCGACGACATGACCTGGTCAACGGTCTCGGTGAGTATCGACCGCACCACCGGGACGGCTGAGATCATGATAGCTGGCCCCAAAACGTCCCAGCCTGCCACCGCTGCCGATCTGGCCAACATGGGGGCAGACGCATGGCTTGTCTCGGCCGCTCGAGAACTGGACGACGCCATCCTGCACCTCCGATTCAACGAACCAGCGGTGGGAACATGGGTTCTTCGATCTAGCGGTGATCCAACTAGGGTCTTGGAGGCCGAATCTCTGTTCAGCGGAACCGACTCCGATCATTGGCTCGTTCGTGAAGTTCGCCTTTTGTGGACACGAACACTGAAACGACTCGATGTTTCGGCTCGGACGCTCGTAGCGGTAGTTGAACCAGGGAGCTGCGCCGTTGGACTGCTCGCCGAACTTGTGTTGGCCGCTGACCGTAGCTTCATGCTCGATGGCACCTGGGAGGATGCGGACGAGTCACCGCCTCCCGCGACCATAATGATCACATCGACCAACTTGGGACGGCTCCCAATGAGCAACGGGCTGAGCCGACTTGCCACTCGCTTCTGGGGGCGTGATGATGCCTACGCCGTGGCCGCAGCCACCGAAGGCAAAGAGCTGCTAGCCGCCGACGCAGCCGCGGCCGAACTGGTCACGATGACGCCTGATGACCTTGATTGGCACGACGATCTGCGTCTCATGGTGGAAGGACGACAGAGCTTCTCCCCCGACGCCGTGACCGGGATGGAGGCCAACTTCCGATTCGTTGGACCAGAAACCATGGAGACAAAAATCTTCGGCCGACTATCGGCCTGGCAGAACTGGATTTTCCAACGGCCAAACGCCGTCGGCCCCGAAGGAGCGTTGCAACGCTTTGGTTCTGGCTCTCGCCCTGAATTCGACCCTAGGAGGGTATAGCAATGAGTTCGGTAGACATTGACGCCAAAATTCCCAACAACGTTGACCTAGCCGGCGACCGCCGACTCCAAAGGGCTCTTGAGCAATGGCAGCCAAAGTTTATTCGGTGGTGGGAAGATCTCGGCCCATCGGCGTTCAAACGAAACCAGGTTTACCTTCGAACTGCGATCAACGTGGGCCGGGACGGCTGGGCCAACTTTGATCACGTCGAGATGCCAGACTACCGATGGGGAGTATTTCTAGCCGAACAAGATCCAGACCGTACCATTGCCTTCGGAGAACACAAGGGTCTGCCAGCGTGGCAAGAAGTTCCAGGCGAATATCGATCAGAGCTTCGACGGCTCATCGTTGTCCAGGGCGATACCGAGCCGGCGTCAGTTGAACAACAGCGCCATCTGTCTCTCACTGCTCCGTCGCTCTACGATATGCGAAACCTGTTTCAGGTAAACGTTGAAGAGGGTCGGCATTTGTGGGCCATGGTTTACCTGCTGCACCGCTATTTCGGCCGAGATGGACGAGACGACGCCGACGAGATGCTCGAGCGTCACTCTGGAGATCCCGACAACCCGCGAATCCTCGGAGCGTTCAACGAAGAGACGCCCGACTGGTTGTCATTCTTTATGTTCACCTACTTCACCGACCGTGATGGCAAGTATCAACTGGCGTCGCTTCGAGAATCGGCGTTCGATCCATTAAGTCGGACCTGCGACTTTATGCTCAAAGAAGAGGCCTACCACATGTTCGTCGGAGCTAGTGGCGTTGGCCGGGTGGTGCAGCGAACGGTTGAACTTATGCACCAACACGACACCGACGACATTCACCAATACGGCGGGATCAACCTTGACTTGCTGCAGAAGTACATCAACTTCCACTATTCGGTCTCTCTGGATCTGTTTGGTGCCGAAACCTCAACCAACGCCGCCAACTATTTTGGCGCTGGCCTGAAAGGCCGCTATCAAGAGGAGGGCCGAGACGACGACCACGTACTAGCCAACGCTACTCGGCTCGTTCCTTCGGTAGAAGACGGAGTAATCAGCCAACGGGAAGTGTCTCAATTAGTGGCGTTGAACGAAACGTTGAGGGAAGACTACACACAAGACTGCCGCAAAGGTCTCGAGCGTTGGAACCGAGCGTTGGCCGCCAGCGGCATTGATACCAAACTTGAGCTGCCTCATATCGGGTTCAATCGCCAAGTGGGCGCATTCTCCGGCTATGAGGTGTCGCCCCGGGGCCGCCTAGTTGACGACGACCAATGGGCCAAACAAGTTGATAGCTGGCTACCGACCGACGGTGAGCGAGCCCACGTTACCTCACTAATGCGTGGGGTTACTGAGCCTGGGAAAATGGCCAGCTGGGTAGCGCCCCCAGCCCAAGGCATACATCAGCAGCCACTGGACTACGACTACGTCAGAACATGAGATCTCTCAATCGAGTCGTTCTCGATTGAGAGATCTTCAACGTCAGCTAGTGCATCTCGCAAGAGTTTTTGCCGTCCCAGCCCCAGCCGTCACCATCGCTGTCAACACAGTTGGGGGTAGATCCGCCTCCCGGCATTAGGCAGCTCTTGTTGCCGTCCCAACCCCAGCCGTCACCATCGGTGTCAACACATGGGCTCGACCGAGGCGGGGCGACCGCAGTGTCGCCGCCCGAGTCACTGTCTCTACTCGTCGCAGTGCCAAAGTCGCCGCTGCTACCAAGGTTAACTGTTCCGCCATCACGGGTTCTAACCGTGTTGCCGTTCCGGTCGTTTACGACTTGTGCCTTGCCGTCATCGTCCTCATTGTCACTCTCGTCAAACGGGTCCATCTCAGCCGATGGTTCGCTAGTGTCGGTGACCACAGTTTCGCTCCAGGTCACCTGAGGTCCAGCGCCGATGAATGGACCGTCGGTTGGGTCCTTTGGGAAGCCGAACGTATCGGTCGGATTACCATCAGCGTCGAGGCTGACTTGGACTCGCTGGTTGGTGGCATCAGCGAACGAAACACTCTCGGGTAGGCCGTCGTCGCCCACTACTAGTTCTGACCGTCCAAGCATGGGGTCGTCGATCACGACGGTGCCCGGCCCAGCTTCTGCGGCTATTTCGACGAAGTCGCTCGGCCCACGGACTCGCGAATCTTGTTCTGGGACCGCTGGGGGGTCAACTCGGTCATCGTCTTCGCCTATCGGCGTGGGTTCCCCGAGTTCGTACTGCTCTGCGAAAGACCTGTCATCAGCCGTGACTTCGGCATCATTGCCGTCATCGGTGACGTCGCCCGAACTTTGCTCCGAAGGCGGGATATCGATCGTTTCGGTAGCACCGGTGACTGTGTCTCGAAGGGTTATGGCCTCGGGATTTCCCGCCGTGTCATAGGTAACTTCAACCTCAGAGTGGTTTAACGGATCGGAGCTACTAGTAGTCCTACTTTTTAGGACACCGTTCTCGTAGACTTCTTCGAAGATAGGCTCCGGATCCCAGTTCGCTGGGACTTCAACCGATCCAGCCGGGAGCCCTGAAACGGTGTCATCACTGATTTGGGAAGGCTCTGTTGGTTCAGATTCGATGTTCCATCCACCGGTCGGATCAGCTCGGTAGGTTTCTTCGCCGGGGGTAGCCCAACCAGAATTGTCTTCGACTGGACTGAAGTCGTTTAGGATTTCGGCAACTGCCGGAGATACCGAAGACGTTGGCGTCGATGTAGCACCTCGAGCAAGCCTGTTTCCGTTGCTGTCCGAATCCTCTTGACGCTCCGGTTCTGGTTCTGGTTCTGGCTCTGGCTCTGGTTCTGGTTCTTTGGCTGTTCCGTCGCTATTGAACCCGTCTTCAAAGTCGCTGAGTTCGGCTGCTGCTGGTTCGACCAGCCCGATAGCCGACAGCGTGGCCAATGCCGCAGTCGCTACTAGCAACTTTTGTCCCCGCCGGACCCAAGGGCCTCGACTCATCTTGGCAACCTGAGTTCCGGCAGACGTGCCAATCGTCTCGAACGAAAGATCGTTTTCGAACGTCGACTCGCAACGCGAAAGTTCAGTGCCGCCACAATTTGTCTTGCACATTATCTAAACCCACCTAGATAGAGATTTGTGATTTCCAGCGCCATCCTTGGCGCACTCTTACATCGTACCACTTTTGGCATTGCGTCGTCCAGATCCGTAATATTCGGCAATACATTTCCAGGTCATGTGGAAATGTGGTGCTATCAGTGCCCTGTGGACCGAGCTCATCGTCGCCCCTGAATAGTTGAAACGATCGTCCAATCAGCCGTAGGATTCGCCAATGAAGGCTCCGAACGTTTTGTTTGTTATGGCCGATCAACTTGCCCCTCATTTCACTTCGACGTACGGCCACCCAGTTGTCTCAACGCCAAACTTGGATGCTTTGGCCGAACGGGGCGTTCGTTTCGATGCCGCCTATTGCCATTCACCTCTTTGCGCTCCGGCCCGGTTCTCGATGATGGCCGGTCGGTCAGTTAGCTCGATCGGCGCGTGGGATAATGCGGCCGAGTTACCAGCGTCGGTGCCCACGATTGCCCACTTCCTTCAAATGGAGGGGTATCGTACGGTGCTATCAGGAAAGATGCACTTCGTCGGACCCGACCAGCTTCACGGATTTGAAGAACGGCTAACCACCGATATTTATCCGGCTGATTTCGCCTGGACTCCAAACTGGAGTGGCGCCGGCGACCGGATCGATAAGTGGTATCACAATATGGATCCTCTGGCCGAGGCCGGCCAAGCTATTACTACCCACCAAATCGACTATGACGAAGAGGTTGGCTACACCACCCGACGCAAACTCCTCGACTTAGCTCGAGACGACGACGACCGACCATTCTTCATGGTCGCTTCATTCATTCACCCTCATGACCCATACGTCGCCCGCCCGGAGTGGTGGGATAGATACGGTCACGACGACATTGACCTCCCCGACCCTATTGACCCGGAAGCTCTAGACGCCCATAGCAAGCGAATTCGGACCGGCATTGAGGCCGACACGGTCGGCTTTACTGAAGCCCAGACTCGAAAAGCCCGGCACGGGTATTACGCCAACACCAGCTACGTCGACCATTGGCTCGGGCAGCTGGTGGCAACATTGCGAGAGACGGGACAAGCCGATTCGACTGTCGTAGTGTTCACCAGCGACCATGGCGACATGCTCGGCGACCGAGGGCTTTGGTACAAGATGAGCTTTCACGAACGGTCTGCCCGAGTGCCGTTGGTTATGGCCGGGCCGGGCGTCGTTAACCGGACTGTTCCCCACGTTGCCTCTCATCTTGATTTGGCCCCAACGTTGCTCGACATCGCCACAGACGGTGCGGCGTGGAGCTACCCCGTTCCCGACCTTGAAGGCCGCAGTCTCTGGCCGCTCGCCACTGGAGGAAACGACGATGTCTCAGAGACAACCGGCGAATACACCGCCGAGATGACATCGCACCCTATTTTTATGATTCGCCGAGGCGATCTGAAATACATCCACTGCCAAACCGATCCGCCACTGCTCTACGACGTGAGTGCCGACCCGCTAGAACGGACAAATCTTGCCGATGATCCTAGCTACGCAGACCAGGCCAAGGCTTTCGCAGACGAAGTAGCTAAGCGGTGGGATAGCGACGCAATCCGAGAGCGGGTTATGGCATCACAACGCTCTCGGCACGCGATTTATCGGGCCACCGAGCAAACTGAAGGTGTCCGCTCTTGGGACCATCTCCCGGCCAACGACGTAGCCAACAATTACGTCCGCAACCATCAAGACGTAGTCGACGCGGCGTTGTCTAGTCGGCTCCACGTTCCGCCAGGGATGACGCGTTGAGAGCAACAGCCCTTGATCGACTAACCCAGCTCTCTGCGCCATCGGGACAACCGATATGAATCCCGACGGCGCAAAAGCGGACCTGTGCTCAGCCCATATCAATCGTTTGAGAGATTTGTACCGAGTGACCGTTTTTCAGAACTGGACACCCTTGAGCAATCGCAGTTGCGGCCGCCATATCGGCCACGCTGATAACTGTGTAGCCGGTCATTGACGCCGGCGGCGTAACCGTCGAGCCGTCAGCGCCTATGGCACTTGTTTCACCAAACGGAGCTCCTCCGTCGACGAGGCTGTCACCCATAGATCCGTACCATGCACCCCATTCAGCCATCTGTGCTTCCATGACCTCGGGATCATCTGGCATCGGTCCCATTTCTCCGTGAAAACTCAATACATAGTTAGGCATTGTTCAAACTCCTCAAGTAGTTCATATAGGTTGTTAGTTAGCTGAGCTAGTTCTGCCCGCTACACCTGAACGACGAACGACTTCTACCGCAATCGACAATATTCTCCAAAAATTTTGGATAATGGATTGCTGGGCCGATCAAGCAAGTGCTCGGGCCTGTTCATAACGAGTTCGCAACTCGGTATTTTTGTTGATTGGATCGTGAGCTTCGTCCGGTTCAGTGTCTGCGTTGATCCCGCAAGAGTTGAGCCAAGCAAACATTGTGATGAGGTGAAGGATCCGTTGGTCGTTAGAGGTTTCTGCGGTCATCGAATCCATCATTTCGATGGTTCGGTTCACCCACTCGATTTCGTCTTCCATTTCTGCATCGACAAGACCGCCCGTGAATAGAGCTACCACTTGTTCAGCCGGTAACGCATTGGCATCTCTCATTTGCTGTTCGCTGACCGGGAACACTCGATCGTTACTGTCGAAGTAGTGGAGATTGAACGCGTATCCGTGGCCATACGTGCAGTAAGCACAGCCGTTGGTAGCTGAAATGACGCTCGCCAAATAGTGGGTTCTAAGCGGTCCCCATACCTTGAGTATTTTCTCGTACTTAGGCATATTTCGAGCGAACCATGCCAATGATCGACCAGGCCCGTGTTGATCGACGATGTCAGGCATAAGGTTTGCCTTCAAATCCCACAACGTGTTACTAACTGACTCAAGAACTTTGGTAGCCGCCTTATCACCAATCGACACGTACACTCCCCCAATTTTCGAATATTCAGAAACCCTCGTTCTAGAATCTAGCCGAACGTGGCCGGCCACGCCCCTGGTGCTCACTTTGGTTGCTGTGGCACGCTCCAAACAACCGGAGAACGCGTACCATGTCGATATGCCTCGAGGGTCGAAGTATGAAGGACCAGTCGAGTCGCTAGATCTTTACCGCTTTGCGGTCGAACAATCCTCGGCTGAGAAAGTAAAGGGAGCCAAGAACCCCTACACCTCTCGAAACGGACACATGTTCAGTTTCCTCGACGCCGACGGAAGCGCAGCGCTTCGATTATCGACCGACCTTGAAACCGAATTCCGTTCCCAATTTGCTAGCGGACCGGTGGAACAATACGGCCGCACAATGCAAGGTTACTCAGCTGTCCCAGCTGATCTCCTTTCGAACTCTGCCGAGTTCGCGACTTGGGTAAGCCTATCTTGGGACTGGATTGGCTCTCTCAAACCCAAGTCCACCAAGGCCAAACCAAACAAGAAAACCTGAATCGGTATCTTCGCCCCTACTTCAAGCGGGCTAGATATTCATTGGTGGTGCCCCCCATGAGGTTAGACGACCACACGATTGTCTTCCCGTCGTTGCTGATCGTTGCTTTCGCTTCGGACGCATAGCTGTCGCCGCTTGTGTGGCTATGCCCCCAGCTCTGGACTTTCGTCTGGCCCGGCACGAGATCAACCGTGAACATCGACGCCATGCCTGAGGTGTCTTGTAGTGACACGAACAAGCGCCCTTGGACGTCGCGGGCTTGACCTGAGATGTGAGATGCCGCATTCGGGTATTTAACTCCGCTTTGAGTTGAAGCGTCGACCACATTCATCCGATGCAACACGTTAGATTTTAGGGTCGTATACGAAATGTCGCCGTCGTAGAAGTGACCCTCTTGGGCGAAGACCTCATTACCGGCAACATCGAAAAGAACGTCCCCGTGGGCGTTGCCACTTGAGGTCGTGTTGAGTTTAGTCTTGTTAGTCAGATCGATGTTGTACCGGAAGACACCGTCTGAGTTTCCAATCAAAACATACGTACCAAGCGGACTGATGTCGGCCCAGTTGAAGCCTGAACCGGCCGACTCGACATTCATCTGGCCTACCGGTCGGCCCGCTGCGATGTCCACGATTGCTAGCTGTTGACTTCCACCGTCTTTCCAAACGACCGGGATGTACCGGTCGTCCCAGCTCTGTTCACCCTCCCATTGGCCAATGGTGTATTCGCTACCGCTCGGCGCAGCCCAAATCTCTGTGATGCTATCGGTCGATGCGTTCCAGCGGGAAAGCTTGTTACCCACAAACCCGAAAAACTCATGCTTGGATTTCTGCGAGACCACATACTCATAACCAAAAGGAACCTTGGTGATCGGTTGAAAGGTCTTAAGCTCGTACAGAAAGTCTTGCAGAATGATGTATGTATTGAACGGATCGATAGCCGACCGCCTGGCGTAGTGGTGCCGAGTACCGTCCTCACCGTTGCTAAATCGAGCGAACTCGATAGCTCCTCCCGTTCCCGGCATCGGTACGAACGATCCAATTCCTGACACCTCCGGAGTTGCCGGTTGCCGATCCGCCGGAAGAGCTATCGGCCCGCGGTTCGACAACTTGTTGATCGGTGGAGAAGTTGTCGTCGTAGGTTTAGTTGGGGCGGGAGTTGCTTTGGTAGCTGGTCTAGTTGGGGCCGGAGTCGCCTTGGTAGCTGGTTTAGTGGCAACTGGTTTGGCTGTCGCTGGTTTGGCCGATGTGGGCACCTTGGCAGTCGTCGCTGTTGGCGCAGCCGACGTCGGCGTTTCCTGTTGAGTCGAGCTGACGGCTGATGCCGCAGTCACTAAGGGCTGAGACCCAGCTTCACCGGGCCCTAGTGTTGTTTCAAAACTAGCTGGTGCATTGATCGAAGGTTCAACCACTACGACGTTTGATTCGTTTCCGGCTGGGCGGTCAATTGTTGTCTCTCGTACTGTTTGGCTCACGGAAGAACGATCGGGGTTTGTTTCAACTTCAGCGCTTTGCTCAGGCGATGACCCAGAACAGCTAGCGAGCAGAACCGTCGCTAAAACAACAACGATGACAAGCCCCAATAGCGAACCGGTCCGATCCATGTTTGCCCGTCCAGCAGCTTCATCGGCCGTTGAAGAAGCAACATTTTGGCTTCCGTAAAAGCTCATCTTGGCCCACCAATCATTGCCGTCTGCCCGTGCTAGGGCTAAGCCCGAGTCTGCCCCACCGTATCCAGTCTACCGCTTCGAGTAACTACTGTCGAAGCTCGAAATCTGAGCAGCTAAGGCGAGTTCCCGTTGGTAGTAGCCGAACCGATATCAGCGCTACAGGTGCACCAGTTCAACCGTGATTGTTGCGGTTTCACCGACTTGTAAGCTCTCAGCGGTCCGCACGGCCTTCTTCATCGGAAGCACATACGTTTGTAGTTCCTTGCTCGGAAACAACGAAGTATCCCACCGAGTTTCCCCAACAGTGACGTTGACCTTCACCGACCCAAACCCACCCGTCATTGGTTTGGCGTCTTCGATCTTGTCAGCATCTTCGATCGGTAAGGCAACAAACACCCAGGAGGCATTTGCTTCCCATGGGAACAGTTCGGCTTGGAACGTCAACTCCATGGTCCGAATCTAACGACAAATTTCTGGCTTCGGCCGGCTAGCTACGGTGCTGAGACAGTTACGTTATCGTCAGGGTCGGTTATCAGATACACGTATCCAGGCACTTCAATGTCGCCCTCGGGACCGAGATCTTTGCGAAGTAGCTCCCAGTTGCCGCCGTCGAGTTCAAGCGTTGGACCGGGACCAACATCTGAAGTTGCCTCGGGGCTTTCATGAGTCCACCGGTGCTCCCGGTACCCAATCTTTTTGACCCGAACCCGAGCAACCAACCATTGATCCGACTTCAAATAGATCCACCCTCGCTCCCGGAGCTCAACCGGCATCGAAGAAATCGGTAGCCAATCAGACTCGGGGCCTTGCACATAGTATTGCAAGCTGCTCGCTGGGACCTCGTAGGCCAGGTCTTTGTCGCCGAACAAATCTGGGGCGGCATCTAAATCAGATTTAGGTAACGCCGTTGACATTCGAGGTTTCGAAGATCGTGGGCCTGATCGCTTCTTCGCTCCAGAACCATTCGACGTCTTCTTGGCCGTCTTCGCCACCGGTTTCGACGCCGGTTCAGGTTTCGGCGGAACGGGCTGCTGCTCTAACGGGAGAAACATACATTCGTTACAGGTTGCCCACGGCTGGGGCATTCCGTGTTCACATATGTAGTCAGCCTCAACCTTCATCTCGTCAAGCTCCGTGCATCGTCGTTCGATTGCAAGCTCCGTGCATCGTCGTTCGATTGCAAGCTCCGCACTCTAGTTTGTCTCGAAGCCAACCAAATCATCGTCGTCATAGGATACCAGTGCCCTTCCAGCTACGGCTCGACGTCAACGGCTTGCACTTAGGATCTAGAACTTGTTGTTGATCCTCTTGACAAATTCAGGCGAGTTACTGAATCCAATCATCAGTGACCCTCTACTCGCTCCCCCATCGAGGAACTGCTTCCATGCTGCGAACCCCTCCTGATCAGGTTTTCGGCCGAGAACATTTCGGTACACCAACTCGACGAATCGGTCGTTATTTATCGACCCGTATTGCTTGATGAACTCGCTCGAACCGGCGAACGCTTCACTGATGGTGTCCAGAGAGGCATCGAGTCCGGCCCAGTAGTTGAGGCCCGCTCGATCAGGTTTGCGTAAGAAGTAAGCCCAGTACAGACGACCGATCGGTCCAAGCATTTCCATTTGTTCAAGGCGCTGCGCGGTTGATTTTATGAACTCTGACGATTCGGAGAAGCCAACGATGACGTCACCACGGCGAGTTCCGCTGTTCAACAGCCCGAGCCAATGCTCTCGACCTGCACTATCTGAATTACGGCCAAGGACGTTCTGGTAGATTTTCTCGACAAATGCTTCGTTGCTAATGGCGCCGTATCGCTTCAAAAACTCCGGAGCTTTAGCAAATTCGTCGGCTATGGATTTGAGTGGCATACCGGACCGGAACGTTTTCACCCAGTGGTCGTGACCGCCTTCGTCGGGAAGGCGCAAGAAGACGGCTAGGTACAACCGGGCAATCTGAGCCCGAGCGTGGCCGGCCTGTATTGGGCCAACATCGACCTTTGGAGGTGTTCCTGTTGTTGTCGGCGCAGCGGTCGAAGGTTTGCCCAGAAATCCGAGATTGCCGAAATCGCTTCCAATTAGTTGCCTACTATCGGCGCCCAACCATTGGGTGGCCACGTTGCCATAAACCTGATTGATATCAACGGTAGGAACCATGTTGTCATCTCGATCAAGATTCGTCAGAGACGGCATGGCTCCGTGGAAGCCGCCGACGACGCTTGAGCCGACCACGAACAAACTGTTAGCAGTTCCGTGATCTGTCCCCTCTCCGTTGAAAGCTACCCGCCGACCAAACTCGGACGTTCCAACGATGATCGTCCGACCGGCGTAAGCGGAACGAAGCGTTTCGTCGAAAACTTGGATCGCAGAATCGAGTTCTCGCATACGATCTCGATGCATGACTTGCTGATTGGCGTGGGTATCAAAGTCGCCAAACAGGACTGAAATCACTCGAACGCCGAGGTTGGCGTTAATTAGCCGAGCGGCCAGTCGCATCTTGGTAACAACCGCTGGCTCATCCGACTTGTCCTGGACTAGCGGCCCCACCGTGTTCGACAACGCTACCGCGTTGGCCCCGTTGGCAGTAACCCTTGACACCAGCGGGCCGCGACCGTAGGAGGCTGACGCGAAGTTTTTCATCGCGATTTTTTGTCGATCGAACGTGGGTTGGTCTTCTTGTTTGTTCAAAAAGTTACTTCGCCGTTCCGACAACGTGGTCGCTCGCCGGTGTCGACCGTTCATCAGCAGTGGAACGGTTGTACCTAAGGTGAACCCCCGAAATGGGTCAGCAGAAAAATTGTCCAGATACCGCCCAAGCCAGCCTGTGCCGTCGACCACGTTGTTCGACCGAGCCGACATTACCTGAGCCATTGAAACGAAATGGCTGAGCGTTGAAGCTGGCCGACCAACTCCGTCGATCACAGCTACCTCACCTCGATCCCACCGTGATTTCAAATGCGGCAAATTGGGGTTCATTCCTCGAGTCGAACTCATCGGCAGCGCTTGGTTCGCTGAGATAGCCATGGATCCGCGAGCGTCCCGGTAGGCCCCGGAGGTGACCGGAGCGAACGTGTTTAGTCCATCGTTACCACCGGCCATCGTCAACAACACCACTACCCCATCAGTAGGCCCAATCGGGGTGGCTGCTTCTGCTTGCTCGGCCAACCAAGCTGGCAGGGTCAACCCGGCCGCGGCGACAGAAGACAACTGAATGAATCGGCGCCTACTAAGAGCGATCGGATCGGTCGTGGTGAAGTCGATCACGCCATCTGCATCTCTGGAGTCAAGAACGGCAGCATCAGCAAGCCAGACCGTTCACCCCATCGTTTGTCCGAGTTTCGCTCGGTCTGGATGTAATCAACCAGGACTTGTCGAGTCTGGCTGCTAAGAGGTTCGAGTTGGTAGTTTGCGATGGCCATATCAATTGCTTGCACCGGTGTGTGTTTGAACGTCACCGGGTTCCAGTCGATGACTTCGTGAACATCTTCGATATCGCCTCGTTTGAACGCTGTCCACCTTGCCCGGTCGGCCAAATCGGCCTTGGCCCACAAGGCCGGTTCGTTAAGCCAATACTCATTCTGCTTCCAACCGCTAACGTTCGGCGGGTTGAACAGCGTTTGACCAAGCGGCCGCAGGTTCCACTCCGGTCTGAGTTGGGCGCTGTCTAGCCGAGTGTGGCGCATCAGGGCCACCGTCCACTCCACTGGGCTTCGGACGAGACCATTTCTGGTGGCGTCGCTGCGAAACTTTGAATGGAGGAAGATTGCCCTGACAGCAGCCGTTATGTTGAGGCCTGGCTTGTAAGCGGCGGCAATGTCGGCGACAACGGAATCATTTGGCTGCACCGGATAGGCAAAGAACGACCAAAGACGAGAACACAAGAACTTGGCGTGAGCATCTCGTTTCTTGGTAAGCAGGATGTTCAAAATGTCAAAGCCATCGAAATTGCCGGACTGGCCGAGAAACGTTTTCGTGCCATTGTCGTGATCGCCTGAGTTGAACCGATACTGGTAGTAGTAGTCGCTAACGTCGGTGAGGCCGTGACCGGTCCACGCTCTTGTCGCTTCTTTGACGTCGTCTTCGGTGTAGTGTCCCACCCCAAGAACGAATAGTTCCATCAGTTCACGGGCGAAGTTCTCGTTGAGTCGATCTTTTGTGTTTCGAGCGTTGTCGAGGTAGTCGAGCATTGCCGGATCGATAGCGGTGCTGCGAATCAAACCGTCGAAGTTTCCCATGCCCTGGGCACGAAACATCTGGTTCTGTTCAAACATTGCTTTGTGTCTGTGAGTTTTGTTTAATGCGCTGCAGAGGTGACCATGCCAGAACAGGGTCATCTTCTCTACAATTGGCGCTTGATCGACTGGTCGTCGAGCTCGGTCCAACCAGTAGTGGACCATCGACTCCCATTTCTCGGAGTAGTTGCGGCCTTCGGACAGATCTGGCTGTTGCCCTAGCCCAGGGGCTCGGCTGGTATCGAGGACAAGGTTGACAAGGTCAGACCACTGCCAATTCTGGTACCGGCGAATCTCAGCGTCGGTCGCACCGAAACCGGCGCGACGGAAAAGGAGCGCCGCATCGGCATAACCAACTGTCATCTACCTAACCTCGACACGTTTGGCCGGAAAGTTGAGCAACTTCGTAGGGCAAAATAGCCGGGCCTCGTGACCTAATCCGCCGCGTAGCGGCATCGGCGTTTCTGCTCCAGCGACTGAGCTATACCAACTCGTTGTGCCCCTTTCTGTGCGGTAGAAGATCGATTTTCAATATTTGTTAGGCGAGCTTTACGTTTTTGGGAAATCACTCGTTACTCTTTGAGGTATGGAACGTAAAGGCCAAGCAATATTCGGCGTGCTAGCTGTAGTCCTTTGTGGCGTTTTCGCTGCGTGTGGTGGCAGCGACGAAGAGACCATTCACGTCTACACCGGGCGTCACTATGACCTGGAAGAAGCGTTTAACCAGTACACCGAACAGACCGGCGTAAAAATCGAATTCCTCGAAGGTTCTGATGCTGAACTGCGAGAAAGAATCGCCGCTGAAGGAGAAGATACCGAAGCCGACATCTACATGACGGTCGACGCGGCGAACCTGGCTCAAGCGGCCGAGCAAGACGTGTTCGCCCCGATCAACTCGGAATCTCTCGAGGCAGCGGTTCCTGAAAATCTGCGGGATCCTCAAGGTCAGTGGTTTGGGCTTAGCCAACGAGCGAGAACAATCGTTTACAGCCCGGATCGAGTTAGCCCCGATGAGCTGCCAACAACATACGAAGAACTCGCTGAGCCTGAGTGGGCTGGCAGGGTCTGTCTGCGAGACTCTTCAAACGTCTACACCCAATCTTTGGTGGCCAGTTTGATCGAGAACACCGGCTCTGATGAGGCATTGAAGGTTGTGTCGGGCTGGGCTGACAACGCCGAGATACTCCCTAAGGATACGATCATGCTGGAGTCGATCGAGGCCGGATTGTGTGACGTAGCGATCGCCAACCACTACTACCTAGCTCGCATCATGGAAGAACAACCGGACTTTCCCGTAAACCTAGTTTGGGCTGATCAGTCCGGCCGGGGCACCCATGTAAACATCTCCGGAGCTGGAGTTACCAAGCACGCCGACAATCCTGAGCAAGCCCAGGCGCTGCTCGAATGGTTGGCCACCGATGGGCAGAGCATATTTGTCGACGGCAACCATGAATACCCGGTTAATCCAGACGTGGCTCCGGAGTCGCTGATCGCTACTGAGTTCGGTGAAACGTTCGTGGCCGACGATCTTAACGCAGCTAAGTTTGGAGCCCTCAACGCCGAGGCGGTTCGACTGCTAGATGAAGCAGGCTACGAGTAAGTTGAGCACGGTCACCCCACCGGGGACCGAACCTCTCGCAGCCGTAGAGCGAAGCCGAGCCGATCGGGCCAGCCAATGGGGCTGGCCTGCATCGTCGATTCTGATCGCAGCTTTTGTTGCGCTGCCCGTCTTTCTCCTATCGCTGTCGATCCTCCGCCCTAATACGGCTATCTGGCAACAGCAATGGAACACCCGTCTTCCGAAACAGTTGGCCGAAACCGCCATCCTGCTGACCGGAGTGAGCGTAAGCTCGCTTATTCTCGGCTCTGTCTTGGCGTGGCTGGTCAGTGCCTATCGCTTTCCTGGTTCCAAGCTCTTCGGTTGGCTGTTGATCGCACCTCTTGCCATGCCCTCGTATGTGCTGGGCTTTGTCACCTTGTCGGTGGCTGGCTTTACCGGCCCGGTTCAAGGGGCGTGGCGGGATGTGTTCGGACAAGATGCTTGGTTCCCGCCAGTCCGCTCGATGGGCGGGGCGATCGTGGTGTTCACGTTAGTCCTGTATCCCTACGTTTTCTTGCTGGCCCGAGCGGCCTTGGCCGACCAAGCGGGCACCGCATTCGACGTCGCTCGAAGTCTCGGCGCTCGTCCCCGAGACGCCGCCCGTCGGGTTGTGCTCCCACTGTTGCGCCCACCGTTGGCAGCCGGAACTGCTGTCGTGGCCATGGAAACACTAACCGACTTCGGCACGGTGCAATACTTCGGAATCGACACGGTTTCAGTCGGCGTCTTCAGGATCTGGCGAGGAACTTTTGATCTAGACTCGGCGGCTGAGTTCGCCACGCTCGTGCTGGTAGTTGCGCTGATGATCATCGCCCTCGAGCGAATCGGGCGAGGGCGGGCCCGGTTCGGCGAAGCAGCGGGCGCAGCATCAGGAATAACGCCGAGCCGTCTAAGCGGAGCGAAGCGGTGGCTCGCAACCAGTTTGTGCACCGTAGTCTTACTCGCGTCGTTCGCAGCTCCTGCTATTCAGCTTCTTGTCTGGGCTGTTCGAGAGGCAACGGGCAACCGGGGCACTCCTATGCTTGGTCGCTTCGTCGACTTTCTTGGCAACTCGGTACTACTGGCAGTCCTCGTCGCTGTCTTCTGTATCGTGCTCTCAGCGATCGTGACCAACGCAGCCCGATTTTCTGCTTCTGGGGCTTCACGAATTGCCGCTCGGATCACCACGCTCGGGTATGCGGTCCCTGGGCCAGTGGTAGCAATTGGTGTCGTCTTGGCCTTGGTCGCCATCGACAATTCGCTCGAAGTCATCAACTTGGGCTTGCCTGGTGCAGTTGCAACCGGGTCGGTTGTAGGCCTCATCTACGCCCAAACGGTGCGATTTCTGGCTCCTGGTCTCAATGCGATGGAGGCTGGCCTCGATCAAGTGCCCGACGAAATGACGTCGGCGGCCCGCAGTCTCGGAGCTCGACCCCGTATCATTATGGGACGGATTCATCTTCCGCTAGCTCGTACAAGCGTCCTGACTGGGGCGGTATTGGTTGCAGTCGATGTGTTGAAGGAGCTCCCAATAGTGCTGTTACTACGGCCAATAGGCTTTGACACCTTGTCGGTTTGGACCTTCAGCTTGGCTGCTGAATCTCGCTTTCAACAAGCAGCGTTGCCCGCAGTTGCTATCATCATCGTTGCTCTGATACCTGTTGGGGTTTTGTCGAAGCAACTGTCTAGGAACCAACTATGACCGGTTCCGGCTCTACTGCAGCTCCTCTCGAACTACGTCAAGTTCGAAAGTCTTTCGATGATGTCGCTGCCATCGATGGTGTCGACCTCAAGCTCGATCCCGGTGAAATCTTGGCCCTCGTCGGACCTAGCGGGTGTGGGAAATCCACGCTGTTACGGTCCGTTGCCGGCCTCGTTCCGCTCGACAGCGGCGAGATATTTTTGGAAGGCGAGCTAGTCGAAGACGGACGGGTTCGGCGGCCCCCGGAAGCTCGCTCTACTGGTCTTGTCTTTCAGGACCACGCTCTTTTTCCCCATCTTACCGTGGAAGACAACGTGGCTTTTGGCATTCGCAACAGCGGCGACGGCCATCGGACTTCTCGGGTTGATAAGATGCTGCGGCTAGTCGGGTTAGCCGGTCATCGGAACCGGTTTCCTCATGAGCTCTCCGGAGGCGAACGTCAGCGAGTCGCCCTGGCTCGAGCCCTCGCTCCTGATCCGGCCATCATGCTTTTTGATGAGCCGTTCGCCAGCCTCGATTACAACCTCCGAACTCAACTACGGCTCGACGTTGTGAGCGCGCTCTCCGAAACCGGAACAGCCGCTGTTTTTGTGACTCACGATCAACGAGAGGCGTTGTCGCTAGGGGCACGCATAGCGGTCATGCAACGAGGCAAAGTAATACAACTCGGTACGCCTGAAGCAGTTTTCCACCGGCCAGTCACCGACTTCGTCGGTGCTTTCATGGGAACCGCTAGCTTCCTTCGCGTCGGAGTCGACGATCAAGGCCAATCATTTACCGCTCTAGGCCCGGTCGAACTCGGCCCTCTTGATCCGGCCAAGGCCAACGCCCTTGTCCGTCCTGATGATGTTGAGTTCGTACCGGACGGCAACGGCTCAGCTGAGATTGTTCATTCCGATTACACCGGTACCCATTGGCTCGTAAGCGCTCGTCTTGGTTCTGGCGAAGACGTTAAGTTTCTAACTTCACATCTCGATAATCTGAAGGTCGGTGAGCGAGGTAACTTGGCCATGGTTGAAGGCCACTGTCAGGTCGTTACCGAGCGAAGTGTTGGGGTAACTTAACTGCTGGTTACCAGAATTCGAGAGCTGGCGAACTCCCCGACCCCAACATGGGCGCCGTCGATTTCGATAGTGGTCGTCCCCTCGGGAGATCGAGAGGTAACTGTGCCCGTGTTCCCAGGGACGATGGCCGATTCCTCCAGAAATTCAAGCATTCCGGCCCGATACTCGAGCTCTTCTGGGATTCGTTCAACTCGAAAGGTCGCTCCGGTCTCTATTTCTTGGAGCGACGAGCTTTTGGCTGGCGCCTTGTAGTCCGAACCGGGGATCGGGTTACCGTGAGGGCACGTCGTCGGATTCTCCAGAACCCGTATAAGCGCTGACTCAACATCGGGTGAAATAACGTGTTCCCAACGGCCTGCTTCGTGGTGGGCCTGAGTCCAAGATAATCCCAATACATCGGTGAGGAACCGCTCAGCCAGCCGGTGCCGTCGCACAACCTGGGTGGCCAAGGACTGGCCGTCAGCTGTTAGCGAGATTCGGTTTCCCTTGACTGAGGTCAGACCTTCTCGCTCCATTTTTCGAATCATTTCCGATACGGCGGGCCGGGATACGTCCAACCGCTCGGCTATGCGAGCTTGAATAACGTCAACATCATCTTCGGCTAGTTCGAAAATCGCTTCACAGTACTCTTCGAACGCCGGGTGGTATTCGGGCGTTTCGTAAGTCATAGGTTCACCATAGCTTTCCAACACCAAATGTGCATGACCTGAACTAACGTTGTTAAGAATGCTTCACACCAAGTGAATCTCTGTATGAGAATTGGGCACCGGTGAGCGCTAAACATTATCCGTGTTCAGCTGTGGTCAGGCCTGTTAGATACACGCATCTGATTCGGCTTTCTGCGGGCCGTTTCGTCTTGTTACTAGAGCCTGAACTAGTATCACACTAATAGGACTCTTACCGCCGATATCGACCTTGCTTGTTGTTTCTCAAATTGGATCTATTGCATTGCCGTCGACAACTATGGATAGCGATAGCACCGAAGAACTGGCGAACCCGCCCGCTGGGACCGGAGCCCTGCCCCACGACCAAGTGACTGTGGAACACGAACGGGTCGTTGCCGACGAATGACCAAGAATCAAAGCAGATCTTTGTCGGCCGAGAACCGTGGACTCTCTGAACCGCAGGTACGGCAACTGCCTGTTATCGGTTGGCGGGAATGGGTGACGATTGAGCACTTCTGCGACGTACCGGTTAAGGCCAAAGTCGATACCGGTGCTAGGACATCTTCCCTTCATGCGTTTGACCTTGAGGTTGTGACTACCGCAAACGGGGCCTCAATTGCGACATTCGAGATTCACCCGCTCCAACGCTCAACAGACTCGATGCAGGTGGTCAAGGCACAAGTCGTTGAGTTCCGAGAAATACGGTCCTCGACCGGTCACGCCGAACATAGACCAGTGATTCGCTCGTCGATATCGGTGGGCCAGCATAAATTCGACATCGACATCACGTTAACGTCTCGCGATGAGATGGGGTTTCGGATGCTGCTGGGTCGATCAGCAGTACGCAATCGTTTCTTGGTTGACCCCGGCCGTTCCTACCAACAAGGAAAGCAAAAATGAAACTCGGTATTCTATCAAGAGCCCCTAGGTCCTACAGCACTCAACGACTAAAGTCAGCAGCGATCGAGCGAGGCCACAAAGTCAAAATTCTCGATACGCTCCGATTCGGCATAGATCTCGCCTCGGACGAACCCAAACTGCAATACCGGGGCAAACAACTTGCCGACTACGACGCCGTGATCCCACGAATCGGTGCCTCAGTCACGTTCTTCGGGATGGCTGTTGTCCGGCAATTCGAACAAATGGATGTCTTCACACCTACGACGTCGAACGGCATTGCTAACTCTCGCGACAAACTTCGATCCATCCAGCTGCTTTCCCGCCACGATGTCGGAATCCCAGGAACAACCTTCGTTCGTGACCGAGCCGACGTGTTACCAGCCATCGATCAGGTCGGCGGCGCGCCAGTAGTTATCAAACTCTTGGAGGGCACCCAAGGAATCGGCGTGATCCTGGCGCCGGATAATAAAGTGGCAGAAGCAGTAATCGAAACCCTGCAAAGCACGAAGCAGAACGTACTAATCCAACGATTCATTGCCGAAAGCCGGGGTACCGACATCCGAGCTTTCGTCGTCGGCGACCAAGTGATTGCTGCGATGCGACGGACCTCACAAGGAGACGAGTTCCGATCGAACGTCCACCGAGGAGGCTCCGTCGAACAAGTAGAACTTGACCCCGAATATACCCGTGTTGCGTTGAAGGCTGCCCAGATCATGGGACTACGCGTTGCCGGGGTCGACATGCTCGAATCCGACGACGGACCCCTCGTCATGGAAGTCAACTCATCACCAGGGTTTGAAGGCATCGAATCCGCTACCGATCTTGACGTCGCTGGCGCCGTCGTCGACTACGTTGCGAATCAAGTTGGATTCCCCGAGCTCGACATCCGCCAACGCCTGAGTGTGTCAGCAAGTTACGGCGTTGCCGAACTTGAACTGCATGAAGGGTCGGACCTGCTCAAAAACCGATTTACTGTTGGATCACTTAGAGAAGATGACATTACGGTTCTGACTCTCACCAAAGGAACAACCGTCGTTCCAAATCCCAAAGACGCTCGATTACTCGAAGACGGTGATCGGGTTCTCTGCTTTGGGCATCTCGAAACCATGCGAAATCTGGTCCCTGAGCGCAAAAGAAGACGTGCTCGTCCGAAGATTCAGCCCTTGCCCGAAGAGCCGGTTCCAGAAGGGTCCGTATTCTCCTCAGAGCCAACCACGTGAGTAGCAACAAACGCGATCCGCTCGAAATCGCTGGGGAGCAGGTTCTCTCTGGAACGAAGAGACAAGTGGAAATTCCGATAGGCCGGCTGATGTCAGGTACCCCAGTGGCGATTCCAGTTGAGGTCTTTCACGGCCGCAACGAAGGGCCGACCATGTGGATGAACGCAGCGATTCACGGGGACGAAATTGGCGGAGTCGACATTATCAGGCGAGTAACCGAGGACTTAGACCCGAAGACGATGAACGGAACCGTGCTGGCAGTACCAATCGTCAATGTTCACGGTTTCAATAACAGCGACCGATACCTCCCCGACCGCCGCGACCTTAACCGTTCGTTCCCTGGCTCACGACGCGGGCCACTCGCATCTCGAATCGCCCATCTTCTGATGACCGAAATCGTGCAAAGATCTACCGTCGGAATCGACCTCCATACCGGCTCAGACCACAGAACCAATCTTCCCCAAATCAGGGCTGACCTCGACGACCCTGAAACCCAAAGACTGGCTGAAGTGTTCGGTGCGCCAGTCGCCATTCACGCCAGAACTCGAGACGGCTCTCTACGACAGGCTGCCACCGACGCCGGCGCAACCGTACTCCTGTTTGAAGGGGGCGAAGCTTTAAGATTCGATCGTAACGCCATCACCACCGGCACACTCGGAGTGCAACGAATACTTAGCCATATCGGAATCACCAACGACAAACCTGCAACAGGGAACAAAACCAAATACTCCAGGGCAACAAAATGGGCTCGAGCCAGCCGTAGCGGAATACTCCACCTCCGCCATGAACTCGGCGACGAAGTATCCAAAGGCGAACTAATCGCTACCATCCTCGATCCGTACGGAAAACGCCGAGGCAAACTCGGCGCACCAATTAGCGGCATCGTCATCGGTCACACCCAACACCCCCTCGTAAACCGAGGAGACGCGGTAGTCCACGTCGCCTCGATCTAAAGGGCCTCGCTCTAAAAGACCATTGCGATTCGCTGAGATCGTTCAGCTGGCCTAGCTCTCAGAATCAACGCCAGAGACCGGACCTGGCTACGATTACGACCACCTATGTCTGTTGCGAAGCCTCAACCAGCCCCGAGCTTCGGGCCGCTAGATCCGACTAGTCGCAACGTCGACATAGATCGGATACGGGGTGCCGCAGTACTTGGCCTCGCCTACATGATGGCGACCGCCTACGGTTTGAATCACGCCGCTTTCTATCGGCTTGACATAGATTCCAGCTCGGCGTGGGACTGGGTCGCTGGAATTTTTGGTCATATAGCGTTCGACCTCAAGGCATCGGCGTTGGTCCTGCTAGTCTTCGGTGCTGGGATAGCCAAACTCATGGATCGAGCGGAAGCTCACGGAAAGAACCCAAAACGCTTTCTACTGCTTCGAATTTTGGTTCTGTTCTTGATTGGGGTACCTCCCGGCGTTCACGCCCCGCTCTGGGAGGGGAACTACCACCTGTTCGTTGCCGTGTTTTGCATCCCCACGGTACTAATGTTCGGTCGACAACCGAAGACTCAACTGGTGACCGGGGTTGTTCTGGTGCTCCTCTCGTTAGCGCTGGTTCCAGTCTTTCAGTCGACGTTTCCGACTGACGGGCTTGGACTTGGACAGTATTGGTGGCCCGTGAACCACCCGTTTTATCATCCGGACCCAGAACCGTACGTCCACCCGACAGGGTACTTTATGGCCACCTTGTCGTTACGGCTGGCCGGCACAATTCTGGCTGGCTCAGCTCTCTACCGTTGCGGCGTTATCCAGGGAAACCGAGATCGATTGTTCTACCGAAATCTCGCACTGTTCGGATTCGGCCTAGGACTTCCGCTCGCTGGGTCAAGCGTTGCGTGGTTATACATCGCCGACTACGACCCTTCTATCGCTCTGACCGGTCACCTACCTAATCAAGCGGCGGCGGTGCCAATTGCGCTCGGCTATCTTGCCGTCATCGTTTTGTGGGGAAAGAACAACTCGAACAACATGTTCAGTCCGGTCAAGTTTGGCCTCCAAGCAGTGGGACGAATGGCGCTCACGAATTCCATCATCTACGTCACTGCGGGGATGTTCGTAATCCGGGAAGGGTTTGGCCGGAACTACTTCAGCCGGGCCGAGCTCGCCCTGGTTGTCGTCATTGTCTGGATTGCTCAGTTGGCCTGGTCTGCTGCCTGGCTCAGTCGTTTTAGATTCGGCCCTTTCGAATGGCTGACGAGAGCCTTCGTCTACCGTCGCCTTCCGTAAGGTGCTAGGTGATTCGGTCGGCTAGTTGGAACGCCTCTTGGGGCAGACCAGGCCAGCGGCCGATAATGTTGCCTGAACCGTCGACGAGAAGTGATGTCGGCAAAACCTCGATCTGGTAATGAGCAGCAGCGTCTCCGTTCGAAGACCAGAGCGTCGTAACTCCGAGATCCGTAGTTTGGACAAACCCGTCGGCTTCGCCTCGATCTCCTCCTGACCCGACTGCTACTACCCCAATTGACCCGTCGAATGTTGTAGCGAAGCGTTGAACCACCGCCGCTTCTCGTTCACTTGTCGGAGTATCGGTGCTCCAAAACCATATTAGGGTTAGCCCACCGACCTCATTCGCCAGTTCAGTGGAGGTTCCGTCGGCTAGATCAAACAGTGCCCCTGGCGGTGCCGCTACGTTGGCCCGCCCGGTGGGAGGCGAATCGTCGATTCCAGGATCGTCATCAACTACATCGTTCGAATTGCCGGACCCTCCGGCCTCGTCCGAGGTCGAGCCAGAGTCAGAGGCCGTAGCATCATCTCCGACACCGGTTCCAGCCGCCATCGAGGTCGAACTGGATTCGGCCGCTGCGTTGTCTTGTCCGGGCTGCGCCGACGCTGAACCGGAATCAGGTTCTTGTGTCGATGTCGGACCGCTCGCTGGTAGTGAACTGGACGATACTGGGTTTGCACCTGAGGGCTTATCAGTACCGACTTCGGAATCGGACACCTCAGTCGAGCTGGTATCGGTCAAGGAATCGTCGTCGCCGTTTTCGGTTGATGAGTCTTCGTCGTTAGCTTCGATCAGCGAACCCCGCTCTGTGGGCGCATCGGGCACTTGTTCGACTACTGAAATCGACGCTTCGGTTTCGGTGATGCTGCTACTTTGGCCGTCGCCGCTACAGCCCACCAGCCCAGTGGCTGCTGCAACTACGACGACACCTAGCCCTAGGCGAGTTAAGACTGACATATAGCGTTGGTCACTCGACCAAAGATCCAATGTTCAACTCGATAGGAATCAGCGACGGACGTTGCCACTGATGTGGCTTGTACTGGTCCGATGTAGCGTTCAGTTCCGTTGGTCGTTGCAAAGGCGTAGTATTCGCCCGCTTGGACGTCGGTCCATGAAAGCGTTCCGCCCTGATATGAGCAAGAGAAGGTTGCTACACCTTGACCGAGGCAGTTGGCGTTAGTGGCGAAGCCGGTAGACCAGTGTTCGACCCGATAAGAGTCAGCTCTGGGCACCGAGACCGATCTTCCTCGGACGGGACCAACATAGCCTTCTTGGCCGTTGGCGGTGTAGAACACGTAGTACTCGGCTACTCCGGCGTCGTCCCAGCTAAGCGTTGAACCATTGACTCGACAGGAAAACGTTACCGGCTGGTGGGCACTAGGTCGACCGGGAACAGACGGTCGATCAAGAGCTCCAAGGGAAGGCGTAGCGTTCGAGCCGCTTCCCTGGAACGAAGCAGGAACGATTGTGGTTGGGCTGAACTCCGATGTGTTGCCGTCGGAGGCGATGGCCAGCAACATCAAATCTTTTCCGGATCGAATTGCGGGGGCGGCCACGGAGAATCGACCGTTGGCATTGGCTTTACCTCGCGCTATCCATGCGGCGCCAGTACCGCGGCTGCTCGACGTTGGGTCGAGCGTGCCGTCGCTGGCCAGCGCTCCCGACACGTAAACTTCAACCGTGCATTGAGGGCACGCTTGGCCGAATACCTGCCCGGGACCGATGCCGGTCACGGTTGGAAAGTTCAACAGCAGGTGAGCGCCGTCGTCGCCGTCACCAGCGTCATTCGCGTTTTGCCCGACGGCTTCAATGTCGATGAACGGACGATTCGTACCGTAAAAAGTGCTGTGGCGGATCACATTGCCAAGCGTTTTTTCAGCCGGATAGGTGGTGCTTCCTCCGAACGCTGGGGTGGTGTTGGTGATGAACACGCCACCAGCGGCGTTGTTGGCAATTATGTTCCCGTGGTAGAGGTCGTCGTGACCTCTCAGGGTCATGCCGTAGCCGCTGTTGCCAATGTTGGCTCCTCGGAGTCCAACCCCGATGCGGTTCCCGACAACGGTGTTGGATCCGGTGTAGTTGTGTCGATGCCAGATTCCATCATCGGTCGAGCTGCCAATTACGTTGTCGGCGACCACGTTGTTCATCGAGTTGTCTTTAAAGGTGATGCCCCATCTGTTTGCCGTTTGAGCGTTACCGCCGTTGCCCCCTGGGCCGGTCCCGATTCGGTTGTTGACTACAGTGTTTTCAACCGACGTGTGCGACAGGTCAATGCCCTGGCCGGTCTGGCCGCTAATCAAATTTTTGGTGACGTAATTTCCCCAACTCCACCATTGGATGTCGATACCGATTCGCTGCGGGTTGCTCGCTGTTGCGTCCGGCGTCATACCAATGATGTTGTTCTCAATCACGTTCTCGGACGTTTCGCCGTGGTTTATTCTGATCCCAAATTGCCCGTTGCCGGCGATTACGTTTCGGTCGGCATTATTCGGGCCGCCGATGACATTGCGGTCCGGTCCGAGATTCAAAGCAACACCAGCGAAGGCAAGCCGGAAATCAGTTGCGCTACCGGCGGGCAAGTCTGAAGTAGCTGTCCCGACCGAATCAGTGCCGATGAAGTTTCCGGCGATTTTGTTGCCATCTGCAGCCTCGCCTCGAAGCTCGATGCGAGGTCCGTTACCCCAAATTGCCAAACCCCGAATCTCGTTTTCAGCCGATTCAACCAGAATCATCGGATTCAAGGCTGACGTCGTTGTTACTTCAACTCGGATTGCCGCATTCGACTTCGTTGCATGAGTGTTTGATGCAGCTCCCGACTGGGAGTAGCCGTCGATGGTTGTGCCGCCGGTGGGGTCGTTAATATATAAGGTCCGGCCAAGAGCGATCCGCTTAACGCCCGAGCCAGGAATGCCGAAGGTGATGGAGTTCGGACCTCGTTGACCGTTGGCCTCGTCGACCGCGGCGCGCAGCGTACAAACGTTGCTGGCCGTGCGACAGGTGCCGTCGCCCGGGTTGGTATCTGCTCCGTCGCCGATGTTATTTACAACAATGCTCGACTGAGCTGCGGCTGGCGTCACCGGGTTGGCGATCAGTATGCCTGCCGTCGTCAAACCAGCGACCGCTAGAGCCAGAGTATTCTTGAGGGAACGTCGCGCCTTTTCGTATGTCAAAACAAGCATCCTGTTTGTAGTGCATCCATCGACAGCAAGCATAGATACGTGACCTAGCCAACAGCGGCGTACCGTGCCTAAGTCGACCTGCCCAGCGGCTGGGCGAAAACTTCCCAAAACGACGCCCAACTGGGCCGAATTAGCCGGATTTTGCGACCTAGAGAGACAGTGCGTGGCACTTTAGATCTGGAGACGGCCACCGCGTTCGAGCTGCGTTTGGCCCTTCTCGAAACCAACACCGCCACCAATGCCATCTGAAACCGGACCTATGTGTCGTACTTGTTTGTCGCAAAGCTAGTTGCTCCGAGCGTGCCCTCTACTCATCGGCCCGCCTCGCATGGATCAAACTCGGATTCCATTCCACTAAGCATCTGCTCGTGAACCAGCTGCCAACGCTGATCAGGCCACAGCACAAAGTCGGCAACAAAAAACTCCCACGTCGCATCGCCAACAAAACTCTCTGCTGAGCCATAGTATTGCCTGATCCGATTCGGTTGACCTTCGATAAGGCAGTAACCCGAGCCATGCCTGACCCCTCCCCCGCTTGTAAAGCTGGCAATCTCGGTCCATTCGCAGGTCCCACGGTGCGACATCAGCACCCAAGAGCCGGTATTGGCCCCCAGACCAGCGAAGACAAAGGCCTCGCTTATGTCGTCGCCGTTTACATCAATGAAGTCGATACCTTCTAAAGTTGATGGGGCGCCTCCTTCGACTGAAGGAAGCGTGGAGCAGTCGGAGGTGGCTGACTGCGCTGGTTTGGAGGCCACTTCCGTGGAGTTCGGCCCACTGTTTGTCGGCGGTGTGGAAGTAGCCTCGATGGCTGATTCGGGCTGAAGATTGGTTGGCGAGACTTCGACGCCTCGCAAGAGAATGAAGCCAGCCGCGACTAATGCGCTAGCAACTACCAACGCTCCAATCACTCGACCAGATGACCAAGGTTTGTCCTCGGGAGCGGCGACAATGTTTGGCTCTAAACGTTCCGGAACCAACGCCCAGCTACCGTCTCCAAACCTGGCCAGTGCCCCGGCATCGACCGCTCGGTCCAGGGCCCGCCGAGGTCGGATAGGCATCCGACCTGCGACCCATCCGACAATTGATGTTGCCGCAATCCGCAGAGTTACCAGCTCGGCCAGAATTGTCGTGATCGCAATCGGTACCACGAACACGATTACTGCGACAGCTGTTCGTCGGGCAAGTGGTTCCAACAACAGGTTGCTCGAAATCCCGCTACGGACCAGCGCTACTGAACCGATCCGGAACAACAAGATCAGAGTCCAAGGTATAAGCAATGCTGTACAGAAGACGCCGAAGGCGAAGACCTTAAAGACAGCGGTAACAAGATCGTGACCAACTGGATTACGACGGCGAGTAGAGAAAAGCCCATGTGTCAGCGTTCCATTGGAGTAAAGGCCCAAACCGACAACTGTGGCCGTCAAACCGACAAGCCAACTATCGACTACGCCAACTAGCAACCACGCTGCGCCGGCCGCTACTAGAAGACTCCGTACCAGAATTCGAATTGACAGCTTTCTTCGGATGTGGCCGCTACGTATCGTCGAACTGTCTAACCCAAACACGATGGCCATGCCCCCGCAAACGGTCTGTAGTAGCAAGCGGTAGGGAAGGTCGGACCCATACCGCAGCTCAACCCAATAGCGAGCGAAAAGCGGTTCTGCCCAGACCGAATACCACCAACCGGCGATGACAACGCCGGCGAAACTGGCGAGTGCGGCTATCGAAGCAGACGATAAGACACGCAGCCCAGGACTCTTAAACCAAGCTGGTCCCAAGTCATCAGGGTTTAGTGTGCCCGTTGCCGCCCTCGCCAGGTTCGCTTTTGCGTCAGCAAGAAGCACTCGTTCCCGAGCAGTCAGCTCTAGTTCCTTAGCGTCGGGGTTCCGATGAGATCGATTCGTCTGTTCAAGCGAGGCCCGCCAAAAGGTCAATGGCGTTTCGCCATAAGGAACAAAATGGGCAAACTCTGCAGATATCGATGCGACGATTACTTTTCGATCATGACTCCATTCTTGGACCGAATCTATGAAGGCCTCGGCGAAGGATTCTCGCTGAAGAACAACCTTGGGTGGACTGACCACAATACAAACGCCGTGGTTTCGAATAATTTCGACGGAAGTAGACGGGTCGAACCGTTCGGTATGCGTCACTTCGACCTCTAGACACGTCTCTAAGTTCTTCGACAGCTGTTTGGATTTCAGACCCTCATCGAATCCAGGGCGAACGACAATCGGTGGAACCGACCGGGAGATACAAGTCTCGACTAGGTCTGAGATTACCGCAAGTCGCTCAAGATCATCGTCCGCTACGACATGATGCAAACCATGACCAAAGTCCAGATTGTCAATCCACAATGAGACAGATTGATTGGCATCTTCGAACCCGGCATCCATGTAACTATCGAGGCCGACTAGTTGCAGCTCGAACGGATCAGATGCTGAACGGTCCAGCGTAGAAGCCTTGACCAGCGGTGAGTCCGAGCCTAAGTAGCGGGCCCTAGCTGCGGCAAGAAGCGGCCCGAGAAGCCGGTCTTGTCGAACTTTTGGATCGGCGCGGAAGTCTACAACCGCTACCAGGGCGATGACCATCGCTCCGCGAGCGAGAATTATCTCAGCGTTGGCGGTGCGGTCGAACGAGTCTATTGTTGTCAGCACCACGGCAAATAGGAGGACTGCGACCCCGGTAAACATAAGCGACAACCGCTGTGATACAGCTCTTTCCAACCGAGAGCTAGGCGTGGTTTGGCCAGTCATGATCGGCAGCGTTCCGGGGTCGGTCCGGTAGCCGCTTCTTGGCGGTCAACCAAGTCAACTACTCCATCTGAGAAGTTGAAAATCAACACTTCGGGACCGAATGAGTAGATCATGCCGTCCTTGCCAAG
The DNA here is from genome assembly GCA_937922805.1 of uncultured Acidimicrobiales bacterium. Classification (GTDB taxonomy): domain Bacteria; phylum Actinomycetota; class Acidimicrobiia; order Acidimicrobiales; family SZUA-35; genus JAHELU01. The sequence goes on from CALAJV010000003.1 coordinate 379,258, forward strand.
GCACCAGAAATATCCGAGTTGCCGAAATTCAGTTAAACCAAATCCCAATTGATCAAGTTCGTCGGCACTTAGCTCACCGAAAATCAAAACCCAGTCACAAGTCGCTGGTAGCTGGCTATAGATCGCTGTCAATTCGTTAGTTTCGTTCTTCGATCTGTACACCAATGCGTTGTCAAATCCGTCACCGGTAATGTCGACGAATTCAACCGGCGATTCGTCGGCGAAACGAGAGCCAGCTGACGAGCACCGTGTGCCGCTCGCTCGTAGTCGGTCAGTGTCGCCAAGTTCGATCGGTTCGGATACGACATCGCCCCGATATGTGACCGTTGCTTCGTTCTGAGACCAAATCGCCAGTCGATTTGCTTGAACTGGGTTTCGATCCCTGCCATCCCAGATGGGCTCGCCCGCAGCCGACCTGATGACGTAGTGCTGTCCGAAAAAGGAGTTCTTTGTCCAAGCGATCGAGCTACCGTCATCAAACAGCATTTCGGTAGCCGCAGCCCCATCGGTGTGCCGGTACATCAACCCTGTCTGGATATCAATCGTCAACGAGACTATGGGAATTGCGTCGTAAGATCCGCACTCGCCACCTTTAGGTAACAAATCTAGTTCGATATTGCCGGCAAGATCATAGCTAGATCGATGGACTACCCAATCGTCTCGTTGCTGGCCGTTCCACTGATACGAAGGAAGGTCGATCGGTTCTTGGGAACCGGTTCGGAGGTCGATCTGCACCACTTCATACCATGAGGCACAACGAAAATTTTTCCGCCAGGCTAATTCTCCTACCTCATCGTACGAAATAGAGAACGGTGAAGTGTGCTCAATAGTCGTCAAGAGCCGATTCCGATTCGGGTTCACGCTAAATCCGCTAGCCGAACTTGTTGGCGACAAGGTGTCGAGGTAAGAGACAGTTCGGCTCCGTCCGTTAACCGACGCCCCATAAATGACTAACTCTGACCAGGTGCTCAAGCCACGTCCAGCCCGCCCCTGTCCCGCGTCAACTGCGAACACCTTCCGTTCCGACGAAGAAAGCGGCTTGTCGCCATATTCGACAGATGTTGGACTATTGTTGAGCCCCATTTTGGCCCAGTCCCCGTTTTCGTACCACCATGTCAACATCGACTCGCCGTGGACAAAGCTGACATTGTCGTTAGACATGGTCATGTTTCTCATCAGATCGGTGGCTGTGAGGACTACTTCCTTGCCATCGGCAGTGCTAAATGCAGTTGCTTGTTGTAGAACTGTGCCGTCGGCCTCGCTTCGAGAACTGGTGTAAAGCAGATAGCCGCCATCGGCGGTCCAACTAATCGAATTTTGGTTTGGCCAACTATCTGTGAGCCGCAGCTCGTCTCGGAATAGAAGCTCGGTTCCAGAACTTGAGAATGCTCGTATACGATCGTCCCAGGCAAGAGCGAAGAGTGCCTCAGCCTTTCCTGCCGATTCGGTCCGAGCGACGTCAAATTGACTGCCGTCGAGAGACTCGATTTCGATCTCTGGATCTTCGCCGAAGAGGTTGACGAAGAAACCAACCATCAGAATCCCGACCAGGGCCGGAATTGTCCATCGAATGGGTGGCACTTTCGACGAACCGGTCGGAAGCATCTAACCGCCCTGACCGTACAGGCTATCGCTTCCTCTTATTGTGAAGCTCTCCGCTGGTGGGCGGACCGGAAACTGCAGCTCGCCGTCTTTCGCTGATCGATACTGTAACCGAACCGGGTATCGAACGTCGCCGATGCTATTGAGCGGTAACTCAATGCCTTCAAATCTACTCATCGAGGTGTATTGAACAATTCCCAAGGGCAGCAACACACCATCGCCAATTGCTAGGTCGCTAAGGCTCTGTTTGTCGTCTACTCGTAGCCGGGCCGGTGGGAGGAACTGTTGATCTGTCCCGTTTTCGACTTGGATGTGCCAACTGACGGATGGCTCAATAAGACGTTCCGAACTTGCGTTGGTGACGACCAAAAACAGGCGACCCAAACATTGCCCTTCATCAGTACAGTAGTTTCCCTCGTCTAGCGCAACGCCAGCAACCTCGGCGGTCCGGTCTCGGTCCACCGAGAACCAGTCGCCCTCGTTCGGAACTATTCCGTAGGATTCATACTCGGCTGGCAATTGTCTCAAGATCAGAGCCGGGTCGGTTTCAAGATCCACGAGTAGATAGTCGATCGAGAAGTCATCGTTGGCTGGTCCGCCGATTATGCCGACCAGCCACCAGATTGCGCCGAGGCCCATGATTATTGATCCCACCCAAATGACGCGCTCTCTCTTTGCTACTTTTCCAAATGGGGGAACTTCGTCGGCACCGAAGAACACGGCGAGCAACAGGACAAATCCAAAGAACACGATGGAAAGAGGACCAACCGACGACACGTCAAGATAGTACTTGCGAACGACTTTTCGCTCAACGTGAATCAACCCTTGAACCCTTTGAGTCCTGCAGAAACAAAACTCAAAGGGTTCGGATGTGAGAGCGTGACTCAGGCTGGAGGTTACGGTCGGAACACCTGTGTCTGACCTGATATCTGACCAAGTTGCAACTGGTCCTCAGTTATGGGGCCAAACCATGGACCTGGTGACCCCCACTTTGGTAAACCAGTGTCGGTATCGAACGGGATCTGGCGGTAGAAGCCACGACGAACGATTTCGTTGGTCGCATTCGACCACCGACCTTCATGCCAATTCGCTTGTGTGAGCGACAATCCGTCAGGGCTAGGTGCAAGTGCTTGCGACACGATCCGACCTTCAAGAACATCAACAACGTTAGGGTCTTCGTACGGTGGGTTCAGGCCGTCGTATACGTAGACGACCTGACTTGGCAGGTTGGAAGCCATGCCGTCGTAGATCGTTTTCCGGAAGTCGGGTCGGTAAGTTTGCAAGAAGCAACGTTTATCCCGCGGGTCGGGGTCCGCTGATGGTGGTGCCGGAATCTCGCAGTTTACGCCGGAGGGCGAAAGGGAGGTTCCTTCCTCTCCCATCAGGACAGTTGTCACCTTGTTCACCCGGTCGTCATTGCTGAGGAACCGTAAGTATTGTGACTGATCGGAAGTCCACGCCGTTGACTGGCTGGTTGAGTTTCTCCCTCGGGTGAAGGCTTGCAGGATAGAACCATCAGCGTTCACTGTCGTTGTTAGTGAAGTCACGTCAAGGTCGCAATCGTTAAGGCACGGTAGTGCCACTGTTCTCGCCTCGTTGTTCCCGACTTGCACGTGAGTTTTGGACCCGTCCCCGTCTGGAACCGCCCAAACATGTCGAACGCCATCTACATAGAACACAGACAACGCTGAGATCGGGCCCGGCGGCAATCCGAGCTCGTTGTTCGCGTCTTTGGTTAACGTACCGCAGTAACTACCGTCGCTGCTTTCACAAGTGAATATTGCCGGCTGGCCATCGGCATCGAGAGTGGCAACATATTGGTTGAACTGAGGCCCTAGGTGGCACAGGCCCCGGTCGTTGTCGACCGTCGCTGCCGATCTCGACGCCTCCCAAACAGGAGTGAAATATTCGGCCATGAGTCGGTTGGCTACCGTTGGATCTTCGATCATGTAGCCGAACTCTTGTAGCGCAGCCGGATACAAATTACGGGATCCGATGTAGAACGCCTGCTCATCGACCAAGACAACCTTGGCGTGATTTCGAATGCGCTGTCCGTTAGCCCAACTGTGAGAGCCGAATTCGTGGCGAAACGGGGCCAGTTGCAAATTTTGGCAGACTTTCTCGGCCGACACGCGTTCGAGCAGTGGTTTAACGATCTCCGGAAGCCACGGTTTTTGTGAGCCGGTGTAGCCATCGGCGGCGCTTGCTCCGCTGGCTGGGCTACTGCCGGTTACCACAATCCGGACCTTCTTGTCTTGCTCCAACTTGGTAGCGAGGATGTCGAACAGCTCGTTGTCGACCGAGCAGACAAGACCGTTCAATTGCTGGGCGGAAATGTAGATCGATTCTTCTGCCGACTCGATCAGCGTCCACAGAGCAAGCAGGTCTGGATTCTGGCGGAGAAAGCTCTCACTAGTGCCCGAGCCGCTACAAAATGTAGTTTCGAAATCTTTGTTTGCCTCACCAGGAGCGAACTCAGGAGCCATACCTTTGCCCCTGCTGCTGACGGCCAATACCTTGGTGGTTCCGGGACTTGACGTGTCAGGGTTAGTCGTGTGCGATGTTGGACAAACAAACGGACTGGCAGTTGAAGCGGTGAAGGCCCGAGGACACTGACCAAGACCTCCTGTCGAACTCCAAAGTTCATCTACAAAAAGTTGAGCTGACTGGGCTGCCGGTCCTCGCAGCCTCATAGTTACATCGGCCACCGGGTTTGTTTGATCGTAAGATCCCGACCACAGGTTCTGGCCGCCGACAATAGCTGTCTTTCCATCCACCGCGAAAATCTTTGAATGGTTCCAAGAAGTTGGCCCGCTGTTTTGAATCATGACGGTAATTTCAAGCCGAGAAAGAGGGTCGTCGCCGGCCGCGCTTACCTCTTGAATATCAGCAATAAGTCCATCAAGATACTCTTGTGCATCGTTATGATCGAAGCCCCGGCTAACTGGCTTGCCGACCAGAATCCGGACTTGGACCGACTCTCGATCCTCGTTGCGCTTGCCAGCGTTGCTTAGACCTTCGACAATCGCTTGGTGAAAAACGCCGGTCGGGAACCCGTAGTTTTTGTCAGCATCCGGACATGACCCAGGCCCGCACTCAAGAAGCGTTGTGATATCGATCGAGACGGTGGCCGCTCCGAGGTCGCTCTTGATCGCATCAACGAAGTGTTTAGTTCCCCCAGTTCGAGTGTCGCCATCGACGGCGCACTCATCAAAGGCAGTGCCCCAACAATCGGGCGTTTCGATCAGCCAGTCGCTTTCCAACTTGTTGCCTTCGGTCATCTGCCATGCTTTTCCTTCGGCTGCTGGATCGAGATACAGCTCCAGAGCCTCCCTCACCGTATCGAGCCGTGGCGATGACGTTGACTCGTTGTCGACCGCTTCGGCTTGGGAGCTCGACGTAGCAACAATCGGAATCATGGCGAAGACGAGAGCGAATCCCATCGCCCGCCAATATCTACTCCACCTTCGGTCTCGAATTGCTACTTCCACGATCAAACTCCGTTTTACCCGCCGATCGCTCGATTTGGGCGATCTGATTGTTGGTACACGCGTCGGACCGACAATCGGTTCCGAAAACCTCGAGATTTTTGTGCGAATCGATTCGAGGCAAGCTAAACCCAGGCCTCCGGGGGTACCCGACCCTTCGAGATCGGTGCCCAAAATTGTCTGAGTGCGAAAGCCCCCGTAGTGTTGAGGGTCTAGCAGATGTCGCGGGAGCAGGTTTCGGGTAGCGATACGACTCGGGCGTCTCTAGGTTTCAAACCGGCCGATGAATCCGAGACCTATGAAGTTTCGCAATTCAGAGTTGGACACGGCCGAGACTAAGTTGGTCTCAGCCAGTCAGGACACAGTCGTGCTTATTGAACTAACTACGAGTTACAAAGACCAAGCACACCTCGCCGTTTCAGGTGGAGACGACCATTTCGGCATCATCAATCCGATTGGCGAACGCCGGTCCAGATCAACTGAAAAGTCGAATAGCGCTTTTCAGCTAGGGTGAGTGGACCCAGAGATGGCCGCAACTCTCACGTGGATCAGGGAGCACAAATTGTTAACCATTGCTAGTACATTCGTGGTGCTGATCGCGGCCATATTCCTATTTTCGTTCTCGAGAAGAGATGTTGGCGTGCTGTTCGCTCGACATCAGACCTTCAGTTATGAAGGCACAGAACGCCGATATCTAATCAGCGAACCCGACATCATTTCCACCGAGTCAAAGTTGATAATTGGCCTGCACGGGTTCGGCGACAACCCTAGACAGTTCGCCTACTACACCGCCCTGCACAACGTTGCCGGCAACGACATAGTCATTTACCCGCGAGCCAGTAAGCCAGCAAATGCAAACCAGAAAAACGGTTGGAACGCTGGGTTCTGCTGCGGAAGTGGCTGGATGAATCAGGTGGACGACGTGGGATTCATCTTGTCGTTAGCCGAATCAATTAGCAATCAATACAACCTTGACCCAGCTGAGACGTACGTAGCAGGTTTTTCTAACGGCGGGTTTATGACTCAACGGTTAGCGACCGAACACCCAGACAAATTTGGAGCTGTTGCGGTTGCGTCCGGGTCGATCGGAACCAGCGAAAATCAGCTAGAACCACAATCGCCGATACCCATTCTGCTCATGCACGGCGAAAAAGACACGATTGTTCCTTTTGGCGGCGGGCCCGGTTCATCCGACCCTGATTTCGAGTGGATGGAATTTGGCCAGACTAGAAACTCTTGGGAACAATCAAACGGCTCAAAGGCAACAACCAAAGTCCTTACCTACCCCACCGACGGCCATGTCTGGCACGACTGGCGGCTATTTAACTTCTGGCACAAGAAGCCGGACGCAAGCATCGAAGTTGTGGCCTTCTTCGAATCTCAACGTTCACCGTAACTGCCGCAGCGTCAAACTACGGTTCGCCAGGCCACGATGAACTTTTTTGTCGGTGGGAGTATCCCCGAGTCAAGTCTTTGCGACTTAACCAGTTAGCGGCTGTGCCATAGCAGCTGCGTGAGCCGGACGACGAAGGGTTAGACGTTCAATGAGGCAGCGGGCAAGACTATTGATGATCACAATTGTGGGAGTGAGCGCCCTGATTTTACTCGGAGGTGTTGCTGCGTTAACGGGCCAGAGAGGCCAAGAGCAGCAGGCGGGGTCGGCCCAAGATCAGTCCTCGGAACTAGACGCTCAAGATCCGTCGGTGGAGGATGCTTCCGACAAGGCCGATTTTGATGACGAAGTGTTGACTGTTAACGCAGCAGTCAATTCGACCCAAGCGTCAGAACGTTCGGCCAGGCGGTCTGCTCGATTGGCAAAGGGCGACGCAGAAAAGGCGGCCGAATCGGCGGACGCGGCCGCCCAATCAGCGGCCGAAGCAGCAGCGCTTGTCGTTGCCGCCTCATCACCAAATGCGACTATCCCGGCAAAACCGGGAGAAGCCACCGCCGAGCCACAAGCTCCACTAGACGTAAACACCGCCACGAACGGTTCCACTGTCAAAGCTGAGCAACCGTCCGACCCGGACACCAACGTGAACACGGGTGATAGCCAACCGGCCCAAACCGACACCGCCAAGGACGACTCGAAGACAACGACAGCACCGGCAACCGGCGACTCAGCCACAGATAACAAACCCGATCCAACTCCCAGCACCGCCCCGACCGGTTCGAAGTCGTTCGCAACCGATGGCATGGCTAATATTTCAGATCGAGGCCTTACCGACCGGCGCACGGTGAAGGCGTTCCCAGGGGCCGAAGGTGGCGGGCAAAACTCAAACGGTGGACGCGGCGGTGACGTAGTTATTGTCGACACAACGGATTGCAGCGATCAAGCGGGCGATGGGAAAATCTCTTGGAAAGAAGCTTGGCAAGGTTCTGGCGATGTTTCACCGGGCGACAGAGTGGTCGTGTTCGCGGTCGGAGGCCTCTTCGACTGTGGTCGTAATACGAATAAGTCGATGATCGACTCAGCGGGAGAACTGACAGTGGCGTGTCAAACTGCACCCTGGCCCGGAGTAAACATCGCGGCCTACCGCATCCAATACAAGGGCGTGAAGAACGTCATCGTACGTGGTTGCCAATTCCTCAACCACGACATTTCTGGCGACACAGCCTCTATGTTCCGAGTGGTCACCACCGGAAGTTCCAGCGATATCATCGCCGACCGGATCACGGGACTTCATGGGCCTGACGATTTCACCATGGCGTATGTTGCCACCAACAACACCAAAGACACAATGAAGAACATTACGTTGAGTAACTCGATTATCGCCGAAGGTGATGCGTACTCAACTCACACCGAGTCCACGCCCAATACGGGCAAAATCAACCGATACCAACACTCTCATGGCGCCGGATGTTCTGCTGGGTTGAACACCGGCAGTAGAAGACCAGTTGAAGAATGCTCGTTTATTGGAAACTTGATGGCCCACAACAACAGACGCAACCCAAAGTTCTTCAACTCCTCGGGGCAGGTCATTGGCAACATGGGTTACAACGTCGGCGAAGCTGGTTACATGGTTGCACAGCGTGAAGCCTCAGAAATTGATGTTTGGCTAACCGACAACTTCTTCAAGTACGGGCCAAATACTAAGCCCGCCATTCTCGGCAACGGCTACATTATCAACACCCGAAACAATGCTACTGACCGTGTCCGGATGGAGCGAAACACGTATCAGCTGCCCGACAACGGTGCGATTCTCGATATACCAGATCGTCTCGATAATCCGAAGAACGATCGGCTCACCTTCCATCCAGTTCGCAACTGGACCGCTCAAGATGCATTCGATTGTCTTGGAGCGACGCATCGGGACGCTAACGTCGATCGTATTGTCCAAGAAGTACGCGATGCGACGGGCGAAATTGGAATCGGAACATACGGAAACCCTCGAATCAGTGATGGCGATGCCGGGCGGCATTGGCTTGCGTCAGAAGGCGGGGACGCGAATTACTACCCAACGAAATCTCATCCGTCAAACTACGACACCGATAGCGATGGCATGGCTGACAGTTGGGAAAGAGCCAACGGTCTCAAGGTTGGCACTAAAGATCACAACGGTGATCTCGACGGCGACGGCTACACCAACATCGAAGAGTTCGTAAACTCGCTGATGCGATGCGACTAGTCAACGTTGAGTAACCAAGAGAACTCGGTAACCCTCGGATTAGATCTCAAACCCTTGGGTGACTGGGGCTGGGTGGGATTGCAGGCTTCGGGCTCTAGTAGGGCTCGAAGCCTGCAATGCGGCCAAGGTCGGCAATTTAGGCCGAAGGACAACCAGGACGGGGTTGTCGAACAATCAAATGTTACGGTAGCCGCAGAACGATCGGTGTGAGAACCAGAACGACTTGCGTTGGTATGCTGAGCTGGTGAGAATCTTGGCGGCGGCGGTTGCGTGTAGCGCGTTAGTAGCCGCATGCACCTCTTCGTCATCTGATCAACAAGTGCTAGTTGGCCACTCGGGACCGGTCGTGGCCATGGCGGTTCTAGCTGACGGGCGTATCGCTTCTGGCGACGGCGACGGCGTGATCCGTGTTTGGGATACCGGATCGGCGACCACCGACATAACGATCGAGAACGGCCCTTCTAAACTCGACTCATTGGACCAGCTGCCCGATGGGCGTCTTGTGAGCAGCAGTCCGACTGGGCTGCAAATCTGGGACTTCGCCAAACCTGAACTTGAGCCGCTGCTTGTTCCCGATAGTGGACCTACCTATGGCACCGCGGTTTTGTCAGATGGAAGGATCGTATTCGGTAACGCCAGCGCCATCGTTCAAATTTGGGACCCTAACGACCTTTCGGGTCCGCAAGTTGTTTACGATCGGCACGCCAACGCTGGCGAGTTCTTCAATATCACCAGTGACGTTGTCGAGTTGTCAAACGGCTTGATCGCGTCAGCCGCTTCGGGCCAAGTTCACCTCTGGGATCCTAGAGACCCGGCTGTGACTATTGCATCGAGCGATGAAGGACAGCAACGCGGCTACTTCTCGATCACCGAGCTTTCCGACGGTCGCTTTGCTTCAGAGAGCACGAATGGGTCGGTGTATCTGTGGGATATCGATCAGCCACAAGAAGCCTTATCTGGCTATCCTGAGTCAGGATTTTACACCGGTTCTGATATCGTCGAGCTCGGTCCAGATCTTGTCGCATCTCGAGGGCAGAACGTTTGGGTTTGGGCACCTTCTGCGCCATCAATACGACTCGCCTCATTTGACCGCGAAAATGCGACCAGGATGGTTTTACTACCCGACGGCCGCCTAGCAATCGGCTACTTCGACGGAGAGATTCACCTTTGGGATCCATCCGTGAGCTAGGCCCTCAGGCTTACTGCTGGGGTGGCGAGCGGCAGCGCTTTTCACACCGCTCGGGCCCGGCTGATGACTGACGGAAATTGGATCGGTTGGATGGGCCTGCGACCTTAGTGTCCTGTTGCGGCTGCTTGTTGTTGAAATCAATAGCTCAGCAATCCGGTGCAAGCGACAGAATGTAATGGTCTCCAGTTCAGCCGAGACTCTCATGCGACAGCTTTCAAACTACGGAGAACTTGAGCCGTCGACGTTCCGGCCTTGCCGAAACTCGGGTTGACCGCCCCCGGCGGTCATACGTGGGCCATGAGGGACTTGAACCCCCGACTTCCTCCATGTCATGGAGGCGCTCTAGCCAACTGAGCTAATGGCCCTTGTAGTGAAATCAGGTTAGCAAAATCTAACCTGATTCGTGTAGAGCGCGGAGCGGGATTTGAACCCGCGAATCATGGCTTTGCAGGCCACTCCCTTAGGCCGCTCGGGCATCCGCGCGTGCTTGTATTGCCGCTTCACTTTAGCGGCCCGAACGGCCGCCTGGGTGCTCTTTCCAATGTTGCCAGCTGAAAGTGCTCTAGCAGGCAGCCTAATTCGAGAATATTGCTGCCTAGAGCGGCCGGTTCACCTCTTTGACGCCCGTAAACACCGTATTTATGCAAGGCTTGACGGTCTATGAGCGACACGTACATGGGTTGGGACGGCAAGTACTACCCCAATCCGCCCCCTGACGGCTGGCATCAGGCTAGCGATGGTCGTTGGTGGGCTCCGGGCACCGGCCCAAAGGGTTCGCTACCTGAGCCGACCGCCGCCGACAGTTCACAACCTATCCCGCCTGGCAACGACGTCGCCATCCCCGCGATCAGTCGAGATCCGGAACGAGCAGGCACCTGGCCAACCTCGGGCGATTCAGCTGCTAAAGAACCGGTATCCGAAGGTGACGCTGTAAGATCTCAGATCCCAGCCGACCGTCGCATGACTCGGGAAGAATTTGAAGCAGCAAGGACGCAACGAGAAGCTAACCAGACGCCTGCCGCCGATAGCGCCGACGATGGGGCGAACCCGGCGAACGGCAAACCACAGCGGGCCGAGCTTGCTCCCCGGGATCAACCACCAGCGGAAACAAACGAAGAAAACCCGTCGAATCCGTTAGAGACCATACTTCCCGGTCAGCGAACTCCGGCCATGTACGACCCCGACCAATCAGAACGTTCGAGCCAACCTGAATCGGTTGACCCAACCGCTCAGATGAACAGCCAAACGACGATCCTGCCAAACAACATGAAGGCTGACTCAGCCTCAAAGGCTTCTTCACAGCCATCACCAAAACAGCCACCGCCAAGTACACCGGTTCCCCAACCGGCCTCGCTTGAGAACTCGACCAACGCAAAAGGCGAACCGTTCGTCCCGGCCCCACCCAATCCCAACGCTCGACCCCTGCCCATTGATGAGGACGAGAAGAGCCTACTCGTCCCTATTGTCGGGAGCGCATTAGCCCTGTTGCTTTTGGCAGGCGCAATTTTCTGGTTCTTTGTGCTTAGGACCACCGATGACGCTGACACCGCAACCTCGGAAAGCTCGATCACCACAACAACAGCGGTCGCAACTACCGACGAGCAATCCACAGTGGCCCCGACAACAACTGCGTCAACCACATCGACGGCTACCACTACGACCACTGCGCCCACCTCCAGCGACACGACGTCAACTATCGAATCCGAAGAGGTGACACCAACCTCAGCCACCATTCCCAAAGCTCAAGTCGTTTCAAAATTTCGGGAGAGCCTGGCCAGTAACGGATTGAACTCGTCGGTACTGACCGACGACGACATCGTAAAGTTCGGTGAAGATTTCTGCTTCGTGGCCTCCAATTCGAAAGACAGATCAGAATACGACACCGAAGCACAAGCAGCAATCGACGATTCAGCAAGCCAGTTAAGCGACGAAGAGCTACGGCTAATCATCGACACCGCTGTCGTTGTATCGTGTCCTGACCAGGCCGAACGGCTTAACGTGTCTGTCTAGCAGCAACGGCTACAAGCATCGTTCGAACAGCACCGCTTTCGAACAGCACTGCGTTCGAACAGCACTGCGTTCGAACAGTGTTTGCCGCTAAATCTGGTTAGAAAAGCCCGATGCCTTTAGGGCCGTTAGCCAGGACCGATCCAGACTCGATACCGAGCCATTCTTCGGCCAACGTCGCTAAGTAGCGGTCAAACGAAATAGTCGTTTTCAGGTTTCCGTTGCGATCAAGATCGGTGAGCGGCGATGGGTCACCGTGGCGACCAGGAACGATAGGACCAGCCAGCAGCATGGAGGAAGCCGCACCGTGATCAAGTCCACTGCCGTTTTGCTTAAGCCTGCGGCCGAACTCGCTTGAGGTGGCAACAAGGGCCCTATTGCCGAGACCAGCTGCATCCAACATTCCCATGAACCCGTTGATCGCAGCTCCCAACGTTTCCATTAGTTGGTTGTGCCGGCCTCGATGCCCCTCGTGGGTGTCGAATCCACCGAGCTGAGCGTGAATGACTTTGATCCCGATGTCAGCCTTGATCAACTCGGCAGCCATAAACAGTTGACGGCCAAGCTGGCGCCCCTGTTGGATCATGGCCGAGTCGCCGTCCATCTCGCCGATGTTGCCGCTAATCGAATCGCCGATGTCGAACAGTCGATCCCATGATTCACTCATCGTGGCCGCCATTGGCCCACCACCGAAACCTCGGACCGCTGATCTATACAGCGGGTAAATCCAGTCATCGTTGGTTAGCACCCGAAGCTGAGACGGATGATTCAACGAAAGCGTCGGTGATTCTGAGTTGTAGAACCTAGGGGTGTGTCCAGCGACTGACAGCCCGGACACCGACGATCCGCCCGTGTTCACTCGATCGGCAAGGCGGGCCAAGAAACCTGACCGCTCCCCCGCCGCACCGGTAAGGTCGCCTCGTTCCCATCGCTCGGCCATCTCGAAGTGGGACAGCACGCCCTCAACCGGACCGACACCCTCCACGGTGGCGATCTGTCGATTAGCGATGGCGGCTAATCCAGGAGCTAAACCGACCTGGCTGTCAATTGGCAGAACCGACTCGGCTTCGACTGCAGTGTTGGGGCGGGCGTCGTAATATGCGCCATCGCCGTAGGGCACGATCATTGACGGGCCGTCATTACCGCCAGCTAGTTCAATCAGGACCAAGACTCGTTGCTCGACTGGAGCTGGCACCAACAACTCGTTTGCCACTTCAATAAAATCAGTTACGACGGTTTCAACATTTTGGGTGACGACATTGGCAGTCGAGACTGCCGGATTCGTGCCACTGACGTCAACCACTTTCGAAGCGAACGGACTTTGGCTAGAAATAAGCGATTTGTCACCAGCTCCACTTCCTCGGAACACGCCGTAGCCGAGCGTGCCGACCGCAGCGGCGCCCTTCAAGAAACGTCGACGAGGAACTTTTTGAACTCGAGCCCGAGCTTCGGCCCGAGCCTTGTCGTCCATTGCCGTGCCGTAAGCTAACTCGCCGTAACCGTTGCCATGGCCGTCGCAGTCAAAACACTCTGAGCTTGCCTGATAGTGCGCAGCTTGGTCGGCCAACGCTTGGCTATTCATGGCGTCGGTACGATCAGAAGGCCCAGCCGGAATCATTCCAGGTTGAGGCATGACTGCAGTCGAGTCTCGGTGGGCCGGCGGTGGCGGTGTCGTTGGGGCCGCCGGATTTGATGGTGGAGGAGGCTGAGCTGAAACTCCTGGAGCTGGCATTTGAGCAGTGGGATCTGGCCGCTCTCCGTGGATATCGCCTGGTTCGTTCGGTTGACTTATTTGGCTCATTGCAGCTGAAACTCCGGGCTACTTAGGGCGAGGCGCCACTTCAGATTCAGAACTCCCTCGGCACCGATTCCCTCTTCTTTTCCGTCGACACTGTTGATAGCGGCTAGTGTTTCGTCGCTAATCACCCAGAGCCCGCATCGATCCAGGATCTCGTCGACCGAGGCGGATAGAGCACCCGGAACTTGCTTATAGTCCACCGAGAAAATTACTTCCGAACGTCGAAGCAAAGAATCAGGGTTTAGCCAGCGTGAGCCAACCGGCCAGCCGCCAACGTTTGGTGGTTCCCACGGCATTTGGCCTAAGTTCTTTGCTTGCCACAACTTCTCAGGATCTAGCTTCAACACGTTGGCCAACGCGGTGTAGTACTCGAATCCCGTTCGAGGTCGGGCGTAGTGATCGGCCCAAAAGCGATCGTCCATCAAGATCTTGCCGACCAGCGGCTTGATTTCGAGGTTCTGCTCTTGCCACCAAATTCCGAGGGTGGCCTTTTCTTCGTCGCCCAGCTCGCTACCAACCAAGTGATACCAAAGCTTGCCAGCGATGCGGGACGCAGTCGCAGTTTGATCGCAGAGATGATCAACAATCGAGCTGAGATCCCAAACTTTTTCCTGACCAAAGAACGTGACCGGTTCGGCGTACCCGCGCTCCGGGTCGTAGCTGACCGCATACGAATCTTTGTCGACAGTCCAACCCGACATGGCCAGGGCCGCCGCCTTCACATCTTTCTCAGAGTAAAAGCCGACGCCGGTCGTGAACAGCTCCATAAGTTCGCGAGCCAAATTCTCGTTTGGTCTTTTACCGGTGGATTGCTGGGCGTTCAAGTAGCGGATCATGGCCCCATCGACCATGAACGCTTGCAACAACGTGCGGAAGTTACCCAAAGCGTTTTCTCGGACCATGTTCATTTGGGTGGCAACGAGTTCTTGCCAGCCGACCGCGTACCGGTGGGTTGGGATCAGCGTGTGCCAGAAAAACATCATGCGATCTTGAAGGCCAGTGGGCTGATTAGCGATTCGACCCAGCCACCACTTGATTGCTTCATCGCTTTTATCTGACACTGGGGCTCGCCCGGCATCAGCAGGGGCGTTGACAATCCGCTGCACTGCGTCGGCTCGCTCAAGCCCAGCTACTGAAGCAATCGCCTCAGGGTCAACCCGCATAGACGTTCTTCTAATAAGTTGCGCGGCTTTCGCCTTTTCTGGGTCTCTCTCCGCCAATCCCACAGACCTACTTTACATTCGTATGACACCGATGTGAAGCAATTTCACCTAATAAAACGAGAATTTGTTCCAGATTGGCCCGGGACTCAGCCGCTAGCTCGGCCAAGTCTTGGTTTCGGTGTGTTGCCCATACCACGCAAACCAGAATAGTTGTGGGACGACGACTCGTGGCGCTGACTCTCCGTTGGTCAACGTCACCTCATCGTCAGACACATCGCCATCACTGACCGACCAGCTTCCGGTACTGATGCCAAGCCCGGACACGTCGAACCCTCGGGCTCCACCATTGGTGGGCACCAACAAGATCTGGGATGACCCGATTTCGAAAACATGGGGGCCCTCGTCGATCAAAGCGTCGACACCAACAGCAAGATGGGCGCCATCAAAGGTCAGACCGATGATCGAATCTTTCAACTCGAACGTGTCTGGAGTATCGAAGATGGGAAACCACGTGTCGGGATCCTCATAGTAGAAACGGTAGGCGCCGCCGGCGTCATACTCGTAAGCAATCGGTGGTTGCTCTGGGTTCTCGAAGAAGATCGGGTCGGGAATATCTACCACCTCAGTGTCGGGATGGGTCTCAACCCATTCAGCCCATGTTGTAGTGAGCACCGGATGCTGAACCAGTTCAGCATCGACTAGAGCGCCAGCCAACCCAACACCGGTTTGGTGACGCCACAAGGTATCGGTTTCGTTATCGACCATGATCTTGTTCGACTCGACCAACAAACCAGACGTTTGGAAGTTCAGAAGTTGTCCGTCGACTTCGCGTTCAAACAACAACCCCGATCGACACAACGTGCAGTAAACCATGGCCACGTCGAGTCCGCCGACTACGTCGTTGGCCAACTCGTGATGACCCAAAATCCGAACCGGGTATGCCACCGCTTCACCGTTGACCGTGACGCCGAGGATCAACTCATCGTCGGTAACCCACTCAGCTTCTTGAACCGTAAGCCGGTCCGGGTTGTTAAGCTCCGGGATCCCGCCGCGCCCTACCCCACCCCACTGAATTTCGGCCAACAGTTGCCGATCGTCAACTTGGGCGAGCAGCTCGGCGAACTCCGGATCGATCGAACCGTACAATTGTTGTTTCCACCGGTCGTAGCCCGGGCCGGGATCTGGCCTAGTGTCGTAGACCCAGTTTCCATAGGTACGATAATCGTCGGTTCTGTGCCCCTGAGAAGCCAGGCCCGACAATGTCGTAAGCGATTGCACGGCTGCGGTATCAATTCGCGTCGAACGCCCGAGTCGGAAAATGTCGAGCAACCATGGCGCCCATCGAGCCTCTCCGGTTTGGCCCATTCCCCAGGCGACGATCGCTCCCCTGTCGCTATTCGGCTCTGCTAGGAATGTGTCGATTTGTTCTTCGAGCGGGAGAGCAGCAAACAGAGGATCAGCGGCGCCAAAGTCTCGTTCTGCGTTGACATCGTATTCAGGCTCAGCGGAAGCCCCGATCGAATCGGAGATGGTTTCGGCGTCTTCAACTGTTTCCTCCGAGGCTGGGTTGCCGCTAGCCCCGTCGGACCCCTCATTTGAGTCGGCGACGCAGCCGCTAGCCACTAGCCCGACAGCCAACATCATCGCCAAAACCTTTGACGTTAGCGTGGCGCGAACAGGTAGCGCACTCATCAGCGCCGGGTCTTTCCAGCTATGACGCTACGCATTGGGTCCTACTAACAAATCCCAGCTCATAGTAACTAAACCCGCGCCGCTGCGTTTCTGTTCCCAGTTTGGCTAGTCAACTCAGGGTCGATTCGAAAATCGTCGACCTACCCGCTGTACCAGGCCAGCGAATCCATCGGGAGAAACAAACGTTAACAGGATCAAACCAACTCCGAAAACGATCACGTCGTTATCGAGAAGCCCTCGACCATCATTTCTGATCAGGCCGCCAGCGATATCATTCAGCGTGGGAACAATCACAATGGCGATCACTCCATAGATGGCTCCGATGATGGCTCCGATTCCGCCTAGAACTGCAGCCGCATACAACCGGAACGACAGAAACACGTTGAACTGCTCGTGACTGACGAATGGGAACAACACCACCTGCAAAGCACCAGCTGTCCCAGCCAAGCCAGCTGAATAGCCGAACGCACCTGCTTTCAAACGAACGATGCTTACGCCGAACGCGGCAGCAGCCGTTTCTCCATCTCGAACTGCTTGCATGGCACGCCCAATCCGGCCCCGTAAAAGATTCCGAGTTAAGGCGAAAACAGCGATGCACACCACCAGACAAAAGTAATAGCGGACAGCAATGGTTTGGCTGTCGGTAAGGCCAGTCCACGCCGGAGCGTCCAGCGTGTTCTCGATCGGACGGCCAGAGGTACCACCGGTGATTGACGGAAATCGTTTCGCCACCGACGGAAAGACAACGGCTAGCCCCATCGTTATCAGCGCCAAATATATTCCCTTGACCCGAAGAGCGATTAATCCGAGCAGCCAACCGAACAAGCAACAGGTTACGAAGCTGGCCGTTAAAGCCAACGGGTATGGTAGCCCGACCAAATCGACGAAGGCCCCCATGGCGAAAGCACCAAGCCCGACGAACGCTCCATGACCAAGCGAAATAAGTCCGGCCTTGCCGGTAGCAACCACAAGGCCAAGTACCCCAAGCGAGAGAACTAGCAGGCTGGCGTTTCGACGCAACGCAATGCTCTCGACCAAAAACGGCAAAATGAGGAGCAACAACCCGGCCGCGACAAGCACCGTTCGATTTAGCGTGCGAACCCATTGGGGCCACCCAGCGTCAGCGGCCGCCTCCACTTCAGACCACAACGCTTCAGGTGATGCGGCGAGATCAGAACCCGCTTTCATACCCGTTCGACTCGGGCGGTGCCGAACAAACCAGTGGGCCGGAACAACAACATCAACAGCATGGCCAACAGCGGAGGCAACAGGCTTAGTTCAGTGGAAAAGTACGGCACGTAGGCCGGCACCATCGTTTGGGTTAGTCCCACCACGAGCCCGCCGGCGACGGCGCCAACCGGACTGTCGAGGCCACCGATGGTTGCTGCAGCAAACGAATAGATAAGAATTCGAATCATCAGAGTTGGGTCAAGAAATACCCGACCTGAGACCGAGACAAGCACGGCGGCCAAAGCACCAAGTCCCGCTGCCACTGCCCAACCCACCATCAGTATTCTCCCCGATGGTATCCCACAGAGCTGAGCCGAAGACCGGTTCGATGTGATGGCTCGGAACGCTAGGCCGATTTTGGTCCGGTGGAGAAAGAGTCCAAGTAAACCAAGGACCACCAGCACCGTAAGCCACACGCCGATCGACGCAAATCGGAGTCGAGCACCCAACACAAACACAAAGTCATCCTGTTCGCTCGGAAACGGACTCGGGAACCGTCGAGAGTTAGTACCCCACAGCTCAATAACCAGCGCGTTAATAGCGATCAACAAACCGATCGACACGTTGACAATCGAAAGCTCGCTCCGCCCTTCAAGTGGTCGGATCAAAAAGCGTTCCACTAACGCTCCGATCGCTACGCCGAACAGCACAGCAGCCGCCATAGCAACGGGCGTAGGCCAAGGCAAACCTGGGATCACACCGATCAGTCCGGAACCGCTCAGAGCTAGCGATGATGGGGCAACAAACAGGAACCCGATATAGGCCGAAAGTGTTGCTAGCTCGCCCTGAGCAAAGTTCAAGATCCCGGTGGCGCGGTAGATCACCACTATGGCAATAGCGAGCGAGGCATAGATGGTCCCGTTTAGGAGGCCATCAAACACTCGTTGAATAAAGAAATCCACGGGTTAGTTCAGCTCTACCTTCGATCGTGACTGGTGTCGCACCGACAGACTGTGTAACTAGACGCAGTCCCAGACGCGCTTGGGGCCAAGGCCGAAACCTTGACCCCAAGCATTCTGACTATCTCAGGCCGTCAATGCGGCCAGGCGAATTAGCAACCGGTCTCGCTCCAAGAACAGTTCGGCGAAGAACCGTTGAGGTCGACTACATCGCCGAGCTGAGTCCAAGACTCTTCAGCGGCGTTGTATTCGCTGAACTCAGATCCTTCGATGAAGAAGGCATCCGCTGCACCATCGACGGCAAACGAAATGCCATCAAGGAACAGTGGGTGATCGATGTTCAGCGATCGCTGAGCGAGCAAGAAGTTTGATCGAGTTAGACCACCCTCAAGCTCCGCAGCAATTCGCATTGTTTCAACGTGAGCGAAGCCGAACTGACCAAAGCCGGTGCCATAGAGGCCAACCGAGGTGTCGAGTCCAGCAGCTTCAAGCTCTTCGTTTACGAACTTGATGAACGGCTCATCAGCGTACTGCACGTCGGTTGTCGCTTTAGCGCCACCGCCAACGATTAGGAAGCCGTCAGCCGCATCGCCGGCAGGGATCATGTAAGCATTTGGATCCTTACAAACCGAAGGAGCAAACAGAAGGTCTGCGGTCTCGGTGAGACCAGAGTTACCTGCTTCTTGTACTGCCAACAAACAAGGGTTACCAGCAGTCATCGAGAGGAATACATCCGGCTCGAATGCGGCAATCGTTGTCATTTCGTTCGTTACCGTCGGAGCAGCTGGATCGTGAGGAACAGGCTTGAACTCAGACACTACGTCTGGGTTCTGAGCTGCCCACTTCTCGAACGCATCTTCGTACGAAAGACCGAAGTCGTTGTCCATTACCAGACCGCCAACCTTCACAGGAAGCTGGTCGGCAAGGTTTGCCTTGATGTAGTTACCCCACAGAATCGCTTCTGCTGAGTAAGACATCTGAAGACCAGTTGTCCAAGGGTGACCTTCTGGATCGCCCCAAGCAGGGTGACCGGTCATAACGAATGGCTGCGGAACACACTTTTCGTTGAGTGTGTCGTACACAGCCAATGTGTTAGGTGAACCGAGGGTCGTGATGTAGAACGGATCCTCTGATTGCAGGAGCTCATCTACTAGCTCGATGGTCTTGGTCGCTACATACTCATCGTCTTTAACGACCAGCTCAATTTGGTTACCACCGATGCCGCCAGTTTCGTTGACGTAGTCGAAGTAAGCACCAAGGCCGGCAGCGATGTTGCCGTATGCGGCTAAGTTGCCGGATTGAGCAATTGTTTCACCGATCTTGATTGTTCCATCGGAAATACCAGCCGTATCGGACCAGTCAGATGGACATTCGTTTAGATCGACTTCGAACCCAGAAGGGCCGATCAAGACGTTGTCCTCATTGACCCCGTAGCCGCCAGCTTCGATATCAGCGACTACAGCGGCGCGAGCCTCAGCCCATTGAGCTTCAAGCTCTTCAATTGAGCCTGCCTCCTCCATGGCTTCTTCTGACTCTTCCTCTTCTTCCATGGCGTCGTCTGTTGACTCTTCCATGGCCTCTTGAGTGGCATCGTCATCGATGCCGCCACCGGCCAGATCTTCTGATTCTTCACCTTCTTCGGTGCCTTCGGATCCAGTTTCGGTCTCCCCATCACTACTTGAGCACGCGGCCGCTACTAGCGCCAGTGCAAAAAGTAGGGATAGCAATTTGGCTAAGTTTTTCATTGCTCTCTCTCCTCTCGACGAATCCCGGTTGTAAGACTCGTCAGAACTTCGGATATGTATAGCCCATTTGCTGTTCACATGTATATTTTTCTGTATCGATCAACTGCGGCTAGTCAGTTCATGCGATGTCAGAGTGGTTGAAAACTTCCGTACTAGACCGGCTCGGGAACAGCGTCATCTACCCGGTCGGTAACGTCAATAGCAGTATCGATCACGGCACCCTCTGGAGGCTGAGGAACGAGTCGGATCAGTTTGGCTTTAAGCACCTTCAAGAATCCTGCGATGCCGCCCGGGGCGAAGAAGGTCACCATGATCAAAATGATGCCAAACAGCGCTGGAGTGAGCTTTTCCACATTGGCGATTGGAAGCCCAATGCCATCCAAACTTTCGTCGAGGCCCTTCGTCCATTCGTTGACGAACACGTAGACCAAACCACCAATCAGGCCACCTTCCAAGGTGCCAACGCCACCGATGACAAGGCCGATCAGAAGCGGCACTGCCAGCGGCGCGAACTGAAAATCTTGCTCAGCGACAAAGGCAGAGTTCATAGCCCACATCACACCAGCTAGGCCTCCAAGCCCGGCACTAATGCCAAACGTGACGGTCTTGTAGACCCGCAAGTTCACTCCACTAACAGCAGCTCCGGTCTCGTTGTCGCGAATAGCAATAATGGCCCGGCCGGGACGGCTTTTGATCAGGTTCCTGGTAGCCAAAAAGGCTAGAGCTGTGAGACCAGCAATAATGAAGTATCGGTAGATGGCTTGCTGATCACTGGTTCCATCGATTCGCAGAATGGTTTGTACCCATTCGGGAGCGACTAGCTTCTCGTCGATACCTCGACCGTTGACGCCACCGGTGCGATCAGAAATCCCCCACTTGTTCAATTTGGCTAACGTCGGGAACATTGCTGCAAAAGCAATTGTTAGCAGAGCAAGATAAAGGCCTTTGATTCGGAGGGCCGGGATTCCAAGCAACACCCCAACCAGGAACGAACCTAATATGGCGAACGGAATCGTCATCCAGTAGTCGAACCCGTGATCCATGATGAGCGAAGCGGTAATGAAGCCACCGATGCCGACAAAGGCGCTATGGCCTAATGCAATTAGTCCCCCATAACCAACGACGAGGTTTACACCGAGAATCGCTACCCCTAGGTAGAGGGCTCGATTAAGTCGGCCGACCATGAACTCGCCCGATACTTCAGTAAGGAAGTAAGGCAAGGCGATAGCGAGCAAGGCGAACAGGCCCCACGTCACGATCAAGTACGTCCGGTGAGTTGAACCACCTTTGTCCATTGTTAGCAACGGCTCTTTTCGAGTTGCGGCGAAAATGATCCCGCCAACTATCAGCGCTAACCCAATCAACGTGAACACTATTTTCCTCCTCGATGTAGAACGGAATCGAATGTACGATTTTCCACTTCTACACCCTCTCCACAGCCGACGTACCAAACAGACCTGCGGGCTTGGTCCAAAGCACACCCAGGATCACTACAAAGGCGACGGCCAGACTCAAGATTATGAACGCCGAGTCGTTGTCGCCTAGATAACCAACGAGAACACTCTGGATCAAACCAATAGAAAGGCCGCCGACAATGGCTCCGATGAGCGAGTCGAGGCCACCGACCGTTGCCGCCGCGAAACTAAATATCAGCAGAAGAGCCATCATGTCGGGCTTTAAGAACAGCTTCGGAGCGACAAGCGCTCCGCCCAGTGTTCCAAAGGCTGACGCTAACGCCCAGCCAAATCCGAGTACTCGACCTACTCGAACGCCGACCAGCCGAGCCGACTCGGTATTTGAAGAAACGGCACGGAATGCAAGCCCGATCTTTGTTCGCTGCAGAATGAAGTAGAGCGCTAATCCGATTGCGGCTAGAACGATGTAGGTACCAATGACGTCGTAGAAGAGTCGGGCACCAGCAATCTCTACGAAGTTCTGAGCACCTGACTCATTTCGGGCTGGGAAAAGACTCGGAAACTCACGAGGGTTTACGTTCCAGACGAACGCGGCGAGCGAGTTCAGAATAAGGAAAAGACCCAAGGTTATGAGTACCACTGGCAAGTGGTCCGACGGATCAAACGGCCGAATCAAAACTCGCTCGATACCAGCACCAATGGCAGCACTTATGACCATCGCTACAACAATGGAGAGAAGTAAACCTAGCGGGATCGGGCCGACCTTCACATCGTCGAGCCCTAGGGTTACCGCTCCGACGTAGGCCAAGAAGGAGCCGAACATAGCCAGTTCGCCTTGAGCGAAGTTGATCAACGTAGTTGCCTTGAAGATCAAGACAAGGGCAACAGCAACCACTGCGTAGATGGCGCCATTATCCAAACCATCGAAGAGCCGCTGAAGAAACAGTCGAGCACCGCCTTCGACGATGTCATCACCGATGTAGATGGCGATTGCCAGGACCGGCAAACCGAATCCAGCTAGCTGCTGCCAATTGGCCATGAACCAGTTCGGCTTAGTGTCAAGTTGCAAAGCTGTCATCGACGATCAAGCCCTTCGTGTTGAGAAAATGTTGGCTTCATTTCTACGCCCCCAAATATGCTTCTTGGACGGCAGAGTTTGTACGCAACTCCTCGGCCGACTCACTAACAACAATTTCTCCGGCCTCGAGCACATAGCCGTGACTGGCGATCTCAAGAGCCAGGTTGGCGTTCTGTTCGACGATGAGCATCGTCATACCGGACTCTTGGTTTAGCTCCTTAAAGGTTGAGAACAAGTCCTCGATAATCAGCGGGGCCAACCCAAGCGATGGTTCGTCCAAAAGGACTAGCTTTGGTCGAGACATTAACGCTCGAGCTACCGCCAACATCTGTTGCTCGCCACCCGACAGTGAACCGGCCAGCTGGTCTTTACGCTCTTTGAGCCGGGGGAACATCTGGAACCACCGATCGATATCGCTATCGAGGTTGTCTTTCCTGACATAGCCGCCGACTTCCAAGTTGTCGATTACCGACAGTTCGGGAAAGGTTCCTCGCCCCTGGGGAACGTGAGCCATTCCTAGGTTGACGATGTCTGCGGTGTCTTTGCCTGAGATGTCGACGCCGTCAAAGGTAATGGCCCCGTTATTCGTGACCATGTTGCAGATCGAGCGCAACGTTGTTGTCTTCCCAGCGCCGTTGGCACCAAGAATAACGCTGACCTCGCCCGTCGGTACCTCGAAGTTGATATCCCGCAATACTTGGATTTGGCCGTAGCTAGCATCCAAATTTTTGACTGACAACATTGTCTTGTTAGATGAGCCAGCGTCGATCTGGGTTGCTTTGTCGTCTTTAGTTTCGGTCATGCTGCGGAACTCCCAAGGTATGCCTCAATCACAGCCGGATCTTCTCGGACAACAGTTGGAATGCCCTCAGCGATTTTTTTGCCGAAGTTCATGACCACAACTTTTTCTGAAATTCCCATAACCATTCGCATGTGGTGCTCAACCAACAACACGGTCAGATTGTGGTTATCGCGAAGCATCTTGATGGCATCGCCCAACTCATCTACCTCGCTGTGGGTAAGACCACTTGCTGGTTCGTCGAGCATTAACAAGCGGGGCTTGCCAATCAGCGCCCTCGCTAACTCGATTCGTTTCAGGGTTCCGAACGGCAAGCCAGCCGCAGGGTGAAAGGCGTGTTGAGCCAAGTCGAGCTCTTCAAGCGCTTGCCACGCACGCAGTTTCAAGTCTTTTTCTTCTTTGCCGCTTCCAAGCCGCAACATCGAAGACACGAACCCAGATTTTGTGTTGGTGTGGTCACCAACCATCACATTTTCGATCACCGTCATACCCGGCCAAAGGGCAAGGTTCTGGAACGTTCGGTAGACACCCTTCTGCGAAATCTTGTGCGGCGCCAACTGGAGCAAATCCAGCCCGTCGAAGGTCAGCGAACCTTCGGATGGATCATAGATCCGACTGACGACGTTGAAGAGAGTTGTTTTGCCAGCACCGTTTGGACCGATGAGCGCACAGATTTCGCCCTCATCAATTTCGAACGAAAGCTGGTCAAGCGCAGTTATCCCGCCAAATCGGACGGTGATGTCTGAGACATCGAGCAACGACACGTGTTGTATCCCCCTAAGAACTAAACCGGTGTTGTTAAGGAAGGTAGACACCCAGACCGGTTGCCGTCAAACAGAGAGAATTTCGTATTGCGCAATGGTGACAAATCAACGAGCCCCAAACGGCACGCCTTGTTGATCCGACTTCGTCATATTCGCTACAAGTGGACCGGGATTAAGATTACGTTCAGACCTGTTAACGCCAGTATCCGACCGGACTAGCCATCGACGGTCAAGAAGTATTTTGCGGCTGCTAGACGCGCTACAGGCACTCGAAATGGAGAACAACTAACGTAATCAATTCCTAGGCCAAGTAGAAACGAAATTGATTCCGGTTCGCCGCCATGCTCCCCGCAAGCACCGAGCTTAACGTTGCTCCAGCCAGCCGCTTTGCGACAGCCATCGACCGCTAATTTCACGAGCGCACCTACGCCAACCTCATCGAGTGAGTGAAACGGATTTGATTTCAATAACCCTTGTTCCAGATAGCGGGCCATCAGTCGGCTCTCGATATCGTCGCGGCTGAAGCCAAACGTCATCTGGGTGAGATCGTTCGTCCCGAAACTGAAGAAGTCAGAAACTGCGGTCATCTGTTCGGACTGAAGTGCAGCGCGAGGAGTTTCGATCATGGCACCGATTTGGATAGAAGATCGCAGGTCAGTCTGACCCAAGACTGCATCAAGCTCGCCCTCAATCCAACTTCGAGCTAATTCGATCTCGGAGCGGTCTACCACCAGCGGAATCATGATCTCGGCTTGCGGGGAGCCTCCCGCCTTGGATCGCTCGAGCACTGCATGAGCAAGAGCGTTAGTTTGCATCTTATACAACGCTGGTTTCAAGACTGCTAGCCGAACCCCGCGGGTTCCCAACATAGGATTGGCTTCTTGCCAGTCAAGGGCTGCCGCATGCAACCGGTCTGATTCCGCGTCGCCCGAACCAGATTCGGCTTGTGCCATCTCAGCCAAGGTTGGAAGGAATTCGTGTAGCGGCGGGTCAAGAAGACGGACCGTCACTGGAAGTCCATCCATTGCTTCTAACAGTTCGACAAAGTCGATGCGTTGCAAACGACCGAGTTCATCTAATGCCGCTAGTTCTTCTTCGGTGGTTGTGGCCACGATCATCTTCTGGATAGTCGGCAACCGCTCACCCAAAAACATATGCTCGGTACGACACAGGCCGATGCCTTCGGCCCCGAACTGGCGGGCCTTTGCCGCATCGTTGGCGTTGTCGGCGTTGGCTCGTATCTTGGCTCGATCACCTCGAATCTCGTCAGCCCATTCGAGGATGGTGAGAAGCTCTGGCGGCGCCTCGCTTCCAGCGACATCAGCCTGACCAACTCGGAGATCACCAGAGGATCCGTCCAACGAGATAACGTCGCCCTCCACGACTTCGACCGATCCCACCCGAAAACTCTTGCCATCGAGTTCGAGCGCTGACACACCTACGACGGCTGGGATACCCCAACCCCGGGCCACTACCGCGGCATGGCTTGCGAGCCCACCTTTCGATGTAAGGATCCCGTTTGCTATCTCCATACCGTGAATATCAGCTGGCGATGTCTCCTGACATACCAGAATGACCTCTTGGCCGGCCATGAAGGCCTCGAAGGCATCGTCAGCTGAGAAGTACACAGCTCCAACGGCAACTCCAGGTGAAGCCGCTAGCCCAGTCGCCACAACAGCACTGGCCGCAGCCCCCGTGGTGGCGAAGGTAGAATGTAAAAGTTGCTCAACGTCCGCGGGTTCGACAAGAGCCACCGCTTCCCGTCGGGTCAGACCAAGGTCGTCGACCGCAGTAAGCGCAACGGCGCCGCGGACTGCGGCTGTTGCGGTACGGTCAGCCTTTCGGACCGAACCAACCCGCACCTTTCCGTGTTCGACACTTACCTCGACTTCGACCAAGTCTCGATGTTCCTGTTGGCCCCGGTTCAACACCGTTCGAATCAGCTCGACGTCGCTAGCCGCGAGCTCGTTATTTTTGGCCCACTCAACCAAAGCAATACCGTCGGCCTCACGAGCCTCTCGGTACGCTGGTCCATGGGCTCCGGTGACCGGATCAAATGAACAGACAACTCCCATGCGCTAACAGTAGCGTCATCGCCGGAGCCACAGGCACGAAGTCAAACCCTATGCCGACGTCCAGGACGTTATTTCCAATTGGGCCTTAGACGCCGCCGACTGAGGGGCGTCGATACCTGCCGGTCCTACGGTGACCGAAGTCAGACAAGCGTTCGTCTGGTCGTTGGCGTAGGTGTTTTTCCAACGATCTTGGCCGCTAGACAAGCATTTCCGCAATCAGTTCCAGCCTCGTCGAAACGAGCGGCGTTGGCCTTCACGTCAGCCATTACCTGGGCTGCGGTGAGATGCGGGTTCTGGGCCCAATAGATGGCAGCGATTCCGGCCACCACTGGAGTCGCCATTGAGGTGCCAGTCGAGTGCATGTAACCACCGGTCTGATCGTTTGCGCCTCGAACTTCAGAGGGAGCGTAGATATCCACGCATTTTCCTTTGTTGTACGAGCGGTGAGTTTCCCCCGGAGCGACAAGCGCTCCAACCGTTAGATTCCCACCGGCCACGTTGGCGGGCGTGTAGTTACACGCTCCATCGCCGGCGTTACCGGCGGCAGAAACTACGAGAACGCCGTCGTTGCTCAAGTCTGAGACCAGCCCAGCTAGTTTGTTTCGATCAGTCGTACTTATCTTGTCGTTGGAAACAGCGACACTCAAGTTAACTATCGACTGGCCGCCATCGTGATTGTCGAGAACGTGCTGCAGGCCATCAGTGAGATCCGACAGGTAGCCTGCCTCGCTGGTTGCTCCGTCTCCACAGAACGTGATCTCAACTGGCGCAACCGTTACCCCTGATGCGACTCCTACGTCTTGGGATGCCAAAGTGCTAACCACTTGGGTAGCGTGACCGGGCCCGCAGCTACTGCCGGGCGCCTCGCTGGTTACCTTGAACGAAGAATCGCCTTCGCTAGGCGCCGCCACACTCTTGGCCGAACCGACCAAGTCAACCGTTGGGGCGAACTTAACGCCCTGGAGCGCCTGGTGAGATTTGTCAATCTCGCCGTCTAGAACGTAAACGGTGACGCCAGCACCATCACCATTTGGCGTGTACTCACATGGACCCTTGGCCGGGTCAATGTAAAGTCTCCAATCAGAGGTAGCCGATTCACATTCGGGCGCCCACTCAGATGCAGCCGTTGGCGTGCTATTTGTCGGTCCATTCGTGATGCTAGGCGGCAGATAAGAAAACTCGTCCCAAGCGGTAATCGTGCCACCGGGGCCTGCGTCTATCGGGTCAATACCGCCCACCTCTTCGTAGCCGCTATTTGGGGTGTCTTGGACTCCGCAGGTCGCATGACCGTCCCAGCCCCAACCATCACCGTCAGAGTCGGTGCACTCACCGACAATCTGGCAGCTAGCTTGGCCGTCCCAGCCCCAACCGTCACCGTCGACATCAACACATTCGGCCACCACCCGTTTGTTTTCGGTTTCGACCACAAGTTGTTCTGGGCCACTCGACGACTGAACAACAAGCTGGGGAACAACCGTGTCAACCTCGACGCTCTGTTCGACAACGACCGACGCTGGCTCGGTTGGCTCGGGGGCGAGTCGTGCTGGAGCGGATGGCTCGGAGGCGACTGACTTGGGATTGGCTACGTCAGGAGCGTCCGGAGCAGACGGCTCGGGTTCGCTCTGGCTCGGTGCTTGTTCAACCTCTGCCTTGGCCTGCGCCGGGGTTGACTGCGGAACTACCGGTGCAGCCTTGGAGGCAACGGTACAAGTATCGATGCCATCCCATCCCCAACCGTCACCATCGCTATCGGTGCACTCCCCTCGTTGGGGAGCATCTTGTTGTTCGGGAGAATCAACGTTGGAGCTTTGGTTCGTGCTCTCGTCCTGTTCGCTGGATACGACATTCCTGGGCCTGTCGCTAGCCCGATCGTCGGAATCGTTTTCCGCGTTTTCATTCTTGGCATCAGCTTCGGATTCGTTTTCCGCGCTCTGGTTGTTAGCCCTATTCTCGGATGCCGGCTGCGGGGTGTCCTCGTTGCTTGGATCGGTTTCGCCACCGGATCCGCTGTTGGGGTCGCATGTTTCATTGCCATCCCACCCCCAACCATCGCCGTCGGTATCGACGCAGTCAGCTGCGCTAGCGGCCGTCGAACCTGTTGCCCCGACCCCAACTAGTAAAGACGCACCAAGCAATCCCTTAAAGAACGCATTCCGTTCCAGCATCTGACCCACCTCAAATCGCTGTTATTTACCTGCTATCTGTCAACATAGTACACAACTAACGGCTGAACTGCCAAAGAATCGAGCACTAACGACAGGCGATGACACGTAGCCGTCATTCCTAGGCCACGCACGAGCAAGAGAATCACGGAACGTTCCTCCTCTTAGCAACGGCTAAAGAAGGCCACTTCAGCCGTCGAAATTGCAAGAATGGTTCGCCTTTTCTCAATTGCCAGAGTTTTCGCTGCCGCCTTTGTGGCCATGGTGATATTGACCACAGGCACTACCGCCGTAGCCGAACCCGTGTCGGAAACTGAGCTTGGGGCCACACCTTCATCTGGGGCCCAAGAGGTGCCGGAGTCAGTTAGTGACTCGATCGTTCGCCTCTACTACGCGGTATTCGATCGCGCACCTGACCCGGACGGCCTCGCCTACTGGGTTGGCCTCTACACCAGCGGTACATCACTTGAAGCGATCGCTATCGAGTTCATCACGTCACAGGAATGGCAAACGGCTCAAGGCGACGCTGATGATGACGTGTTCATCAACCTCCTCTATACCAATGTCTTACACCGGCCAGCCGACGATGCAGGAAGACGCTACTGGATTGGAGTTCTCGACGACGGGTTTCGCCGATCCGAACTCCTAACGTTTTTCTCCGAATCAGCCGAGTTTGTGGCCCATACCCAGACAGTCTTGCCGACTTCTCCAACGCAGTTTCCGGCCGTGCCAGCCGACAGCGGCTCAGGACGCAGGATTGTCTACGACAACGCTAATAATCGAGTCTGGATGGTGGAAGCGAACAACGAAGTCGTCGACTCGTATCTGGTATCGGGGCGGGCCGACACTCCCTCGCCTGGAACATACCAAGTGTTTTCGAAGTCCCCAGTAGCGTGGGCTGGCCATGATGGCATCACGATGCAGCACATGGTTCGCTTCACCTACGGTCGATCGTTGGCCATAGGGTTTCATTCAATCCCTCGCTACCAAAATGGCGAGCCCATGCAAA
This sequence comes from uncultured Acidimicrobiales bacterium, assembly GCA_937922805.1. Taxonomy (GTDB): domain Bacteria; phylum Actinomycetota; class Acidimicrobiia; order Acidimicrobiales; family SZUA-35; genus JAHELU01. Next base: position 408,999 of record CALAJV010000003.1, read on the forward strand.
CTGTTGCCGAACTCGGCACATACCAATCGGCAGGCTGCATTCGACAACAGGACCACAAGGCCAAAGCCCTCTACGAATGGGCCGAGATCGGCACCACCGTGGTAGTTCTCAACTAACTGAGGCGTATAGCAAGCGCAGCGTTTAGAGCCCGTAGATGCATGCTGACAATGCTCTCGCCGACGAAGCCACTAGGGTGGTTGAGGTAGGCGGGGAGAGTTGCGTTGAAAGATCTACTAAGCCGGAAACCGTTACTAGCCGCGTCCGCCGCGGTTTTAGCGGTGTTCTTACTGCTGGGAACGGCAATTGTCGGGATCAAAGCGCTCGGTGGAGACGACGAATCCGATGCAGCCAGCGAGCAAGTAGACACCAGCGGATCGGCTTCGATGGCCGCCCCAACTCAAGAAAACCTGCAGCCCCTGCAAGTTGTTGTCGGTCCTAACACCAACGAGACACCAAATAGCAACGCCCAGGATGCCATCACAATAGGGCCAGATGGCAGGCCGCTTCCTTCAAACGAGTTCTTGAAGTCAGCTGGCGACGTAATTACCGGCCTTGCGCCGGTCGAGGACACCACACCCGACGCATCGGAAGAACCAACGACGGCGGAGCCAGCAACACCGGCAGCAGTTCCTCGACAGTCTGCGCCCGGAACAGACCTGGCCGAACTCTACGTCGATGGCAAAAATGGCTCCGACCGAAACCCGGGAACCAAAGACAAGCCGTTCCGCCGCCCGATAGATGCCATGCGGCGAGCCAACCCGGGCACCACGATCTACCTTCGAGCTGGCACCTACGACACAAACACCCATGGGGCTTTCACCATGCTTCGAAGCGGCACCCCTCAGAATTGGATTCGAATCGCCGCTTTCCCCGGAGAGACGGTCGAGCTTGTTGATGGCGGAGAGTTCGGCAGCGGCCTAGAGGTACGGGGGGCCTCCTACATAGAAGTGGCGAACCTAGTCATGAAAGGACGTCAAGACAGCATCCACGGCAGCGGCGTTTTCATCAAAGACGGCGCCCACGACATTCGAATCGTCGGAAACAGAATTTCAGGGTTTGGCGGAGCCGGCATTTCGATCGTTAAGGCAACGAACATCTTGATCGAGGGCAACGAGGTCCGAGACAACGCTTACCGCAGTCACTTCCAAGGAAGCGGCATAACGGTTTTCGAACCAGCCGGACCACTACCAGCGAACGATGCCTACTCAATTGTGATCAGGGGAAACTACGTCGTCCGCAACTACAACAAAGTCCCGCACCACACCCGCAACGAGGTGACCGACGGCAACTGCATCATCATCGACCGATCCGACCTCGTTGGCTTCAAAGGAAAGACTCTGATTGAGAACAACGTCTGCGTCGAGAACGGCGGACGTGGCATAGCGTTCTACAAGGCGAGCAACATCTTGGTCCGGAACAACACATTAGTTCGAGACATGTGGGAAACCGGTGTGCTCTATTTCAGAGGCGAAATTACCGCGGTCTGGGGCTCAAACTTGACCTATGCCAACAACTTGGTAATCAACCGTTCTGGAGTCGATCCATTCATCATTTCGAGAACCGACAACCCGGCATCGCTCAACAACAACTACGTCGCGTCGAGCCCACCTTCGGGAGACAGCAACAAGGTGATTCCAGACGGTTCGTTGTTCTCGTCAACCACGGTGGAAGGCCCAGCCAGCCAATACCAGCCTGGCTCCAATCTCGCAGGCACGGCCAACGGGGACCAGCAGCCTTCCTACGACTTCTTCGGCAAGCCGCGACCAAGCACAGGCGCTGTAGGCGCCATTGAGCCATAGCAACCGTGAGTCCGGCTACGACAAGCTTGCGGTTCAAGCCCACCTGACATCCGACCAAAAACAGATCAACGACTCTCGAAAGAGTCGTTGATCTTGTAATTTTGTGGAGCGGACGACGAGATTTGAACCCGCGACCCTCACCTTGGCAAGGTGATGCTCTACCAGCTGAGCTACGTCCGCATGACTTGTAGACCGAGTATACCGAGCAACCGCCAATGTTGACCGGGATTTCCTGCCGCTTTTACCAGGAAGCCAAATTGCCTCCAGATTTGTTGGTTCAGTGGCTCGTGAAGGCCGATTGTTGTGGTATCTACGCTGGTATTGGTGAGTACAGGCTGGCTAGGTTTCAGATTTATGAGCCTTATAGCTATCGAGCATAGATTGCGTGATCCGCTCCCAGGCCTCGTCGCTGATAGCGCGACCTGCCTTCCCCGGACCAGCGTCGGAGCTGTCAATCTCGTCGGCGCTGTCGAGAACCAACTGATCCGGGTCGCTCCCAATCACGGGTCTATCGTGATCGCAACGTTCGGATTCGTAGTCAAACGGGGATGGTTGAGCCTCAAGCTTGGCAATAGCGAACGGCTGCGAATCGGCTTTGGCCGCTTCTTCGCTCCTAACAGCATCGGCGATGGCGGCAATTCCTCGCAGCGACGCAGGCTGGGCCGCTGGGCTTTGTTCAGGTGCGTTCGGGCCTCCACTGTCCAAAACCCTGGGCTGGGCCGCTTGTGCCCCTACGCCAGCCACGATCGGCTTTTCCGGCTCGATTGGTGCAAAGTCTCGAAGTGGGCCTTCTAGCGCCGCCAGTCGTTCTGCCACCTGTTTAGGGCTGGTAAACCGCCAGTACCAGACGGTAAGCGCAGTCATGATTCCGGCGATCGCCAATAAACATCCAATTAGAAACGCGATTGAACGACCTGTACCGTCGGTCTCGGCGGCTAGAACCACGACGAACACGGATAGAACGTAGCAGCTATTGCGGGCTCCTTCACCAATGCAGGCGAAAGACGTACTGGTGATAGACCGTCGGCTATGAAGCTCCGCCCGAGATCTCCAGGTTGACCCCGGTTAGGTATGAGGCCTGATCGCTCAACAAGAACGAAACTGCGTCGGCCACTTCATCTAGCGACCCGTAACGACCTAGCGGGATTTGAGCGATCATTTCATCTGCTACGTCGGTCGGGTTCGAGGAATAGTGGGAACTGTTTGCGGCGGCCTGCAGCTCGACTTGGCGCTCCCACATCATTCCTGGACCAATGAATCCAGGGCTTACTGAATTCACTCGAATTGAGAAAGCGGCCAAGTCCTTGGCCGCAGATTTGGTAATACCGATGACGGCGAACTTCGAGGCACTGTAGGCCGACATATTCGGAGCACCACCAACACCTGCCATCGAAGCGGTGTTAACAATTGCTCCCGGTCGACCAGCCGATCGAAGAACACGAGCTACGGCCTGCAAGACAATGAACACACCAGCAACGTTGACATCAAGCACTCGCCGCATGTCGTCGATCGAATAGTCAGCGATGCTGGTGAACGCTCCTTGATACCCGGCGTTGTTAAACAACAAGTCGACCGGACCGAAGGTGGATGTAATGTCGTCGACCGCAGCATTGACCGCTTCGGCCTCGGTGACGTCGAACGTCGAGGTTGCCACTACACCCGATAGAGAGACCTTTTCACATTCTTGCACGGTCTTGGACAAACCGTCAGCGGCTTGGGCCAAGTCGGCGAGCACTACATCTGCGCCTTGGCTAGCGAGTTTCGCTGCCGTCGTGCGGCCAATATCGCCAGCGGCCCCGGTGACCAGAGCTACTTTTCCATCGAGATTGCCGTGACCTGGTGACGTGATTTCGGTTTGGGATTGTTTGACCACAAGCTTCACCTGCCTATGCGATTGGCGCTGACCCCAACCGTACTCTCATCAGCGCGGTCTTGTTCAGCGTGGCGAGGTTCGGTCTGTGAAACCGATCGGCACGACCCTCGCACACCACCGTTCAATTTGGGGAGAGAACTAATGGATGGTGTGCGAAGATCGGCGAACTTGTTTAGGACTTGTCGTCCTGTGCGTGCGAGTCAACCCGGTCGCCGTCGTTATCGAACAGGTGGACCGGTCCAGTAATACTGATCTCGACGTTGTCGTCTCGGGTGATTGAGGTCTCACCCTCGTCTCGTACTACCAGAGTTTGCTTGGCGTCTGGCTTGTCGCCGTCAACCTCGACGTGGACAAATGCTTCAGAACCAAGCTCTTCCACAACGGTGACGCGCCCTTTGACTGCTCCAGAATCGGATCCAGGCTCGGAAAAACTCAGATGTTCAGGACGAACGCCAAAGGTGAACGAGCCGGACTTGCGTTTGTCGGCGTCCTTGGCCATATCGGCTGTCAGCGTATGGCTTTGACCGCAGAAGTTGACCACTCCTCCCTTCGGCTTCGCAACTGAAATCAGATTCATGGCCGGCGATCCTATAAAGCCAGCAACGAACAAATTCGATGGCCGGCTGTAAAGATTTCGAGGAGTGTCAACTTGTTGCAAGACGCCAAAGTTAAGAACCGCGACCCGATCGCCCATCGTCATGGCCTCGACTTGATCGTGAGTTACATACACAGTCGTAACTCCAAGGCGAGCCTGTAAGTCGGCCAGCTCGGTTCGGGTTTGCACTCGTAGCTTGGCGTCGAGGTTCGACAATGGCTCGTCCATCAAGAAAACTTGTGGTTCACGAACAATTGCGCGACCCATCGCCACTCGCTGACGTTGACCACCAGAAAGGTTCTTCGGTTTTCGATCCAGATAGTCTTCTAGATCCAAGATCCGCGCTGCCTCTTCGACTCGCTTGCGTCGTTCATCAGCCGGAACGCCTTTTTGTTTGAGCGCGAAACCCATGTTGGCGGCCACTGTCATGTTCGGATACAACGCGTAGTTCTGAAATACCATGGCGATATCCCGGTCTCGCGGCGGCGTAAGTGTGACGTCTACATCGTTGATGTAGACGCTGCCTCGGTCGACAAATTCGAGCCCGGCCAACATTCGCAATGCAGTTGATTTTCCTGAACCGGATGGACCCACTAGAACAAGGAATTCGCCGTCGGCAATGTCAAGGTCAAGCTCGTTGACCGCTGGCGCGTCTGTTCCAGGATAAATTCGACTGGCTGCTTCGTATCGAACTCTAGCCATTCACTGCTCCTCCACGTAGAAAATCCCTTAGATACCCAGTTGAATATCTGGGTTGGTCTCCGACTGGGCAGGCCAGTAGGCCTTTCACCGGTCGAACAAATCGAGTTACCGCCATTACTTGATTGCCCCCATTGCCAAGCCTCGAATCATCCGTTTTTGTGCTGCCCATCCTGCCAACACAACCGGAATAGTTGCGATCGTCGACGCCGCAGACAACTTCGCTAGAAAGTTGCCTCGGGCGGTGAGGTTAGAAACAACCCAGATAGGCATGGTCGATCCAGAGCCGTTGCTTAGCTGGACGGCAAGGAAATATTCATTCCAGGCAAAGATGACGCACAATAAAGCTGTGGCGGCTAGACCAGGCGCCACGATCGGAAGTATTACTGATCGGATCTGGCCAAACACGCCGCAACCATCAATCTCGGCCGCCTCTATCAGTTCTTTAGGTACTTCTTGGAAGAACGATCTAAGCATCCAAACAGCTAGTGGCAAGTTCATTGCGGTGTAGAGAACAATGATAAAGAGCCGTGAATTCAACATCCCAAGATTGGTTGCGATTACATACAAGGGAAGAATCGAGGCAACGACCGGCAGGAACTTTGTCGAGATAAAGAAGAACAGAACATCGCGCCATTTCGCGATTGGTCGAATCGACAATGAATACGCCGCCGGGACGGCCAGCAGCAAGACCAAAACAGTCGAGATCGATACAGCCCACATTGAATTGGCAAACGCTTCGGAGAACGTAAGGATGCCTGTGGTATCAGCGGTGGCTTCTCGGTATCGATCGAGCGTTGGATCAAAGAAGAGTTTCGGATCGGAGTTGGCATCGACCTCTTCTTTGAAACCGTTGAGCACCATCCAGAAGATGGGGAAGAAAAAGATAAGGCCGACGATCCAAGCCAGCAGACCGAAAATGAATGTTGCAAACCTGGATTGACCAACAATGCGGCCGGTACCGGAGTCGCTCATGCGGCCTCCTCCCCTTCTAGTAGCCCAGATAGAACCCGTAACCCGAAGGTGGCGATCACGATCGAGGCCAGAACAACCAGCACACTAAACGCCGAGGCCTGGCCGAATTTCCAGCCACCGCCAATCGATCGTTGGAAGACGAAATAAGGGACGTTGGTCGAGCCGGGGCCGCCGCCGGTCATAACGCTCACGTGATCGTAGACCTGAATTAAATAGATACTGCCAAGCAACGTTCCGAGCTCAAGGTAGGGCCGGAGTTGGGGCAGAGTGATTTGAAAGAAGATGGCAGACGGCGACGCTCCATCGACTCGCGCTGCCTCTAGGACTGAGGTATTTTGACCCTGCAACCCGGCGAGCAAAATTAGCATCATGAACGGAGTCCACTGCCATACCAACACCGTCACAATTGACCAAAGCGGATACCGGCTTACAAACTCGATTCGTTCGAACGGGTCGAGTCCGAACCAGGTTGGAATAGTCACCAGCATCCAATTAATGACACCAAAGGTGGCATTGAATATCTGCGTCCTCCAAATACTGCCAGCAACAACTGGCATGACGAGAAACGGCGTTATCAGCAAGGTTCTGACCAGACCCCGTCCGAAGAACTTCCGATCAAGAAGAACCGCTAGAACGAGGCCCAGGAACACTGATAGCAATACCGACGACACGGTCATCAACACGCTCGTTATAACGGCGTCGGTGAAACCAAAGATCTTGTTGTTCGCTATGTCTTTGTAGTTCTCAATTCCGATGAACTCACGAGGAGTCGGCGGAGTAATCTTCCACTCAGTAAAGCTGTACCAAACGCTAAAAACGAATGGAATCTGAGTCACGACGATTGTGAATAAAAGAGCCGGGAGCAGCGGAATCCTCCGCACCCATGCCTCTCGGCGCTGCAGGCTTCGAACTTTCTTGGCCCGATCCGCCGCCTTGCTTGATTGATCTTCAACCACAGCTTGCGCCACGCTTACGCAACCCCTTCACCCCTCGACGAGCTTACACAACTGAACTCATTTGATTTACGGCCCGCAGAATGCGGTGCCTGCTCCAGGCTGGTGGATACACAAGCCTGAAACTGGCTGCGGCGCTGCCCCAAGAAGGAGCAACGCCGCAGCCCACACAGGGAAAAACCCGTGGGCCGGCCAGCACTAGGCTGGCACGGCCCTCAACTAGCGTTAGCTACTTGCTTCTGATGCGATGGCTTGACAATCTGCCAAGGCATCCTCAGCTGACTGAGATCCCGCGATTACAGCCGAGAACAGCTCGGTGCATCGGGTGCCAACGTCTTGGAACTCAGGAACGCCAACGTACTGAACGCCAGGTAGACCTGGTCGTGGTGTGGTGCCTGGGTTGTTAATTGGAGCTGCGTTCATTGCATCGAGAGTCTTCTGAGCAAATGATTCAGCAGCAGCTAGGTAGTCAGCATTTTCGTACAGCGAGGTACGAGTGCCCGGAGGAACTGAAGCCCAACCACCGTCAAGCTCGGTTGCAGCCTGTTGTAGGTACTCTTCGCTGGTTGCCCAGCTTACGTACTCCCAAGCAGAGTCCTTGTCAGGAGCGTTCTCAGGAATAGCGAGTGCCCATGACCAGAGCCAGCCTGAAGCGGCAGTCTCTTTGGTCGGAGCTAGAGCGAAGTTGTTGAGGCCCTTTACTGGGCTGTCGTCAGCTTCGAGGATGCTGGCAGCGACGGTAGCGTCGTACCACATAGCAACCTTGTTGTCCTGGTATAGACCAAGGCACTCGGTGAAGCTTGAGTTAGCAGCGTCTGGCTCACCAGCGTCGTTAACGAGGTCAACGTAGAAGTTGAGTGCTTCAGCGAACTCTGGCTGATCAACCTGGGCTGCGCCAATTGATCCATCATCGTTTGCTTCCCACCATGTTCCACCAAAGGTGTTGAGAACGGTGGTGAAAGATGCACCAAGGTCACCCCAGCCAGGCTTGCCACGGAGGCAAATGCCAGCCATGTCATCGCTGTTTACCGCACGAGCGATTTCAGCAACTTCGTCCCAGGTAGGAGCGTCTGGCATTTCAAGGCCAGCTTCGTCTAGAACGTCTTGACGGTACATCAAGAACGAAGACTCAGCGTAGAACGGAGCTGCGTAGAGCGAGCCGTCGCTTGAAAGTCCGTCACGTACAGCAGGGATCAAGTCGTCGACGTTGTAGTCGGCGTCATCCGCGGTGTAGGTGTTGAGGTCAACCAACCAGCCGTTAGCACCGAACTGTGGTGCTTCGAACATACCGATCATGACTACGTCGAACTCGTCGTCTCCGGTACCAGCGGCCCGGGTAACGATCTCGCGCAAGGTCTGCTCTTCGAGAATGGTGTACTCGACGTTAATGCCGGTCTTGTCGGTGAACAGAGAAGGAGTAAGCGTAGAGATGTTCTCCATGTGAGGGTTACCTACGATGGCAACCTTCAGCGTGGCGCCATCGCCAGCTGCAGCTTCCTCTTCTTCTTCGTCTTCCATGGCGTCATCATCTTCCATGGCGTCATCATCTTCCATGGCGTCATCATCTTCGACGCTGTCGTCACCGCTGTCAGTTTCTTCGGTGTCGTCTGTACTGGTGTCAGCGTCGTCGGTGCTATCGCCGCACGCAGCAGCAATAAGTCCGAATGCAGCCAACAAGCTCAATAACATGAGCCAACGCTTACGCGCCTGGCGACCTTGTCGCATCATAATTCTCTCCCGTTTAGGCTTCTAATTACATGGGAAGCACAAATCTCCCCTGTACAGGGTTGTAGTTGGTTTCATGTTGGAACGCAACACTTCAACGTGGCTTTTAACAGAAACCGAATAGAAATCAAGCGAAAACGTTGTCAAATATTCCAAATTGGAGGGTGATTGTTCCAACATTGTTGGACCTTCGTTTATGTTGGTATATCGTGCACGCGGTGCCTCCTGCCTCATCGCTCGGCGACGATTCACTCTCTAACCTCGATTCTGCGGTGCAAAAGCCCAGTTACGATCGGACCGGTCTGCGGCGAAGTATCGTCCATATCGGGGTCGGGGGATTCCACCGGGCCCATTTGGCCACATACATCGATGAGCTTTGCGCCATCGGTGAAACCGACTGGTCGATCGTCGGCAGCGGCGTCTTAGCCCACGATGGAAAGATGAAGACCGTTTTGGATGACCAAGACTGTCTCTACTCCCTAATTAGTCGGGGTCCACGTGAAACGACGGTTCGGGTCATAGGCAGCATCGTCGAGTACGTCCTGGCCCACCCCGATCCGCTCCCGCTCATCGACCAGATCGCTAGCTCCGACACCCAAATTGTCTCTTTGACCATCACCGAGGGGGGCTACCCGATCGATGACTCAACCGGCCAGTACCTCCCTGACTCTCCAACCGCCGGTCCGAACTCGGCGTTTGGAATTCTGGTGGCCGGACTTAACAAGCGCCGAGAAACTAACGGCGGGCCGCTGACGGTGATCAGCTGCGACAACATCATGACCAACGGCGACATCGCCCGCACCGCAGCGATTGGTGAAGCAGCCAGACTTGGATCAGCATTGGTTCAATGGATAGAGACTTCAGTTACCTTCCCCAACAGTATGGTCGATCGGATCACGCCGGTAACCACCGATGCCGATCGCAAATGGTTGACCGACAACCACGCCATTATCGATGAGTGGCCCGTCGTCGCCGAACCGTTTCGTCAATGGGTAGTTGAAGACGCATTCGCTGGCGATCGCCCTCCGCTCGAAAAGCTAGACATTATTGTTACCGACAATGTAGAGCCCTATGAGCTGATGAAACTGCGGTTGCTGAACGCTGGCCATTCATGCTTGGCCTACTTGGCCGCGCTGGACGGAATTGAGCTTGTGGATGAGGCAATGGCTCGCCCTTATATCTCGGAATACGTCAAGGCCTTTCTCTCGACCGAAGCGCAGCCGGTACTCCCCGACGTTGAGGGGGTCGACCTTGATCAATACAGCGCCTCGCTGATTGACCGATTCTCCAACCCGGCCATTGGTGACCAAATTGCGCGCCTATGTCTCGATGGCACAGCCAAATTCCCGAAGTTTCTTCTACCCACGATTGAGGGCCAACTGGCTACTGATGGTTCGGTCAAACTGTCGACTTTGGCCCTCGCTGGCTGGTGCCAGTATCTGTTGGGTGAGACGTTGGACGGCGAGGCCATTGAACCTTCCCCCGATCCCTTGTTGGCCCAGGCAATCGACTACGCCAAACAATCACTCGACAAACCAGCCAGCTTTCTCGGGTTTTCAGAGGTGTTCGGATCGCTGGGACACAATGAAGCATTCCAAGCAGCCTTCTCCGATGCGCTTACGAACCTCCGAACCAATGGTCTCCGCAGTTCGATCGCTGCTGCCTTAGAGCTATAATGAACCGGTGAGCATCGATGATGGCACCGACGGCCAGGCGCTATTTCAGTCACAACGCCAGACCGAAATCACTGAGCTGACCGAACAACGAGGCCGGGTCGAGGTGTCTGACCTGGCCGCCAGATATCGAGTCACGACTGAAACCATTCGACGGGACTTATCTGAGCTCCAAGAGCAACGACTAGTTCGGCGAGTTCATGGTGGAGCCATTCCGTGGGAGTCCAGTGCGTTCGAGCCTCTTCTTTCCGTTCGCAACGACCAACAAAATCTTGAAAAACGCCGAATCGCTAAACTAGCTCTGAACGAATTGCCCGAGAACGGAACCATTATTCTCGATTCCGGCAGCACGCTAAATCAATTCGCCGAAGTGATTCCATCCAACATACGTCTCCGACTCGTGACAAACTCATTAGTGAGCGCATCCCTGTTGGCGGATAATGCTTCGGTCGACGTGATTGTTATCGGCGGAAAAGTTCGAAAGAACACGATGGCCATGGTCGACGCTTCTGCCATCGCTTCGATCGAACCACTCACCGTAGACACGTTGTTCATAAGCAGCGATGGAGCATCTCCTGAGGCTGGTCTCACCACCCCATACCGGGAAGAAGCGGCGCTCAAGACAGCTATGATTTCGGCCGCCATTCGAGTAGTCGCTCTGGTTGATCACACGAAGTTCGCCAAAGATCACTTTGTTCGGTTCGCCGAGTGGTCCGACGTGGACGTGTTGATTACTACCACCGGCATTGATCCCAGAACCGTTTCAGCGATTGAGTCGCTGGGAACCACCGTGCTGGTGGCATGAGCCCACTTCTCGCCGAAACGAAATCACCAGCTCAACATTTGGAATTGGTTGCAAGAGACGTCACTCGTCTTGCCGCCAACCTGGTTGGACAGTCGATCGGCCGGGCAGCAGCCGCTAGAACGAAATCGACACCAACTGACGTCGTAACTCACACCGATCTTGAGTCGGAACGGCTCATACGAGAGGAACTGGCGTCTCGATGCCCAGGCTCCGCCATCGTTGGTGAGGAGTTCGACGATAGATCGGGTACCAACGGCGTCGGCTGGATCGTCGACCCGATCGATGGAACGGTCAACTTCTTGTACGACTTACCGGTGGTGTCGATCAGCGTTGCGGCGACTATCGACGGTGACGTTGTTGCTGGTGCGGTAACGGACGTATTGCGGGGCGAAACATTCTCTGCCGCTCGCGGCTACGGATCCAGACTCGACAACAGAGCGATTACGCCTAGTGTCGTTACAAGCCACGATGATGCGCTAGTCGGGACCGGATTCGCTTACAGCGCTTCGGTTCGCAGCGAGCAAGCGCAAGCGCTAACCCGGATCCTTCCGAATTGCCGCGACATTCGCTGCATGGGGTCGGCTGCACTCAACCTGTGCTGGGTTGGTTGCGGGCGACTCGATGCGTTCTTCGAACGGGACCTTAAAGTTTATGACTATGCGGCTGGCCTGTTAATCGCCCAAGAAGCAGGAGCAACGGTTAGAGACCCGGCGATAGATTCGCAAGGCATTACCATCGCCGCTACTCCCCCCATATTCGAGTGGCTTAAAACTGAACTGACCGGTTAGTCAACGCTCGGCTAGCTGTGAGCGAGCTGCACTAGTTCGCTTTCTTCGCTGCTAGATCTCGTTTGCCAAAGCATCATCAGGGCGTTGTCGTCTCTTTGGGCTCGCTCCGATAGCCGACCAAGAGCAACGACAGCCTCCCATTGTCTAACGACATCGCGGCTAGCAACGATTATCTGCCGCATACTGCGCACATAAGCGGTGTGGGCCGTCCGTAATGCGTCACAAGACGCTCCGGGGAGGTGGGGTCTATCGTGAGGCCGATCAGATGGGCGCAGTAGCAGCGAAGATCGGACCGCGTCAGTCACCGGGTGGCCAATGGCAGCGTCGAACCAATCGATCACGATTGGGCCGGACTTGCTCATCAGAACATTTCCGGGATGCAAATCGCCGTGGAGCAAAGCGGCACCGCTAGGCAAGTTCCCAACTAACTCTTTCCCAGCATCTCGGTCTATGGGGCCCAGTTGCTCGACTTCATCAATTTTCGCAACCATCCGATCCACCGCTCCAGGAAGCCCAGCGGGCAGCCCCGAGGCCACTATGTCTTGATGAACGAGGCCCAGCTGTTGGGCTAACGCGTCGACATCGTTCGGTCTGTCGATCATGAGTTCCCACATCGAAGGCCCAAATATGCGTTCAAATATTATGGCCGGCCGACCCTCGACTTGGGTCAATCCCCGAACCTCTGGGGTGGGCAGTCCGAGCGCATGAACTGCGGCGGTAAACGTCGCCTCATTTTCTGACCAATGGGGCGGCACCTCTGGACGAAGAACCTTTACTACTGAATCAGCCCCAAAAGCGAACACGTCGGAGGTTCGCCCGGTGGCGATTAGAGATCCAATTGTTGTCATTCATCCTCGCTCAGACTTGGCTGGGCTTAAACCTGGTGCTTCGGGCATGAGTAGGTGGTCCGGCCACCGACTTTCCGTCGCTCTAACGGTGTGCCATCTTTTGGGCAACTCGTTCCTCGCTGTCGAAAGGCCTGTAGATTCCCGGTATGAGAGCCGCCTTGTCGCATGAAATCAGTTAGTACCTTTCGAAGATGATAGTGCAATCGCTTTGATTCCCGATTGTCGAGGGAGCTTGCGGGGCGTGCTGGGTCAATTCCCGCTCGCCACAACGTCTCGTCGGCGATCAGGTTGCCGATACCGGCGACTCGAGCCTGATCGAGCAACCGAGCCTTGACCGCGACGTGGCCAACCAGTACGTTGGCTCGCAATTGCGATGGCGAAATAGTAAACACGTCGGGTCCGAGTGCCTCCTCATCGGGGTCGAGTTCAACCCCGCCTAAACGCCGCGGGTCTCGGATAATCAGTTCAATCCCATCGTCAAACACCAATCCGAATCGGTCCCAAGCGGGATCGTTCTTGCGGGAAGAGTATTCCAGGTATTCGATCGCAGCTTGACCTCCGACGATAAGCCGGCCTGTCATTCCGAACCGCAGCCCGAGGCTTGGCCGTCCGGACAAGTCAAGAACTAAAAGCTTTCCCCTTCGGCGGGCCGCGGCAACGGTTGCTCCGTTTGCCGCGTCAACCACCTCAGCGCTGGTCAGACCTCGTTTTAAGAACCACGAATCTGGAGCGCTGACGTCGCTAATGGTTCGGCCGACAATCTCATCGGCCTGTCTTCGATAGAACTCGATTTCGACACCTTCGGGCATTTGTTCCCATCCGTTTCCGATTCAGATGGCCGCTCGGGCCGAATGTCAGCAATACGTGATCCGCCCCACTGACGACTCGAGCACCGACGGTGAATCGTCATCAACTACCCTTTAACTGCTCGTCGAGAAATTTCTCAACGATCTGATTGAGCTGATCGTATTCAATCAAGAATCCATCGTGACCATGATCAGACTCAATTGTCTCGAACTGTACCGTTGCGCCTACTTCTCTCATATCTTCGAACAGGGCCGTCTGCTGACGAGGCGTATACAACGCGTCGCTCGGTACCGATACGACAAGTGATGGGGCAGAAATACGACTCAACGCAGCCGGCATGCCACCTCGTCCTCGCCCAACGTCGTGAAGATCCATGGCCTTATTCAAAACAATGTACGTGTTTGCGTCGAACCGGCGGGCGAGCTTTTGGCCGTGATAGTCAAGATAACTCTCAACTTGAAAACGGTCCCAAATATTGAACGTGTCCAATCGGTCCACAGTGGCACGGCCAAACCGATCTTCAAGTGATTTGTCTGACCGGTAGTGAATTTGAGCGACCCGGCGAGCCAACATCAGACCTTCATGAGGACCCTCACCCGGTTCCGCGTCGTAGTAGTCGCCACCGTTCCATTTAGGGTCGAGAGCGACCGCCAACCGGCCGATTTCGCTCCACCCGATTTGCAGCGCGCTGGCGGCCGCTGTCGAAGCGATACAGGCGAGGGACCCGACTCGTTCTGGGAACATGATGGCCCATTCCAGTGCTTGCATTCCCCCCATCGATCCGCCGACAACGGCCATCCACTGGTCTATGCCCAGGCTGTCGGCGACCGCCAGCTGGGTCCGAACTATGTCACGGATCGATACAACCGGAAATCGGGCCCCATACGGTTCGCCGTCATCAGGGTGAGGAGATGACGGCCCCGTGGTTCCCTGGCAACCACCGAGAACGTTAACGCAGACAACGAAATAGCGGTCGGTGTCGATTCCAAGGCCCGGGCCGATGAGATCATTCCACCAACCGCCCGATGGCTGGCCAGGCCCAGATGGACCGGCGGCGTGGGCGTCGCCGGTCAAGGCGTGGCATACCAGAATGGCGTTGGAGGCCGAGGCGTCAAGTTCGCCCCAAGTCTCGTAGGCGACAGTTATTTCGTCGAGGACCCCGCCACCTTCAAGAGCGAAGCAGCGTTGCCCTTGACACAGATCAAGAAAATTGCGCCAAGCCGGCGGGTCACCCGGGCGCCAAGCTCCGGAAGCCGGAAGGTCAGAGGGTCTGCTGCCCGGCCGACGAAGTGGGTACACGCTCTTAGCCTACATCGGCCAGGGCATCGCGGTGAAACGTTTAGCCCAGGCGTTCAAGCCACCACGCCAAGACGTGACGATCGGCACGGTAGGCCTCAGTCATCAACGACGCAACCTCGGCAGATAACGCCTTACCTTCGTCAACTGAACTCAAGCAACGAGAACCTTCAAGAATTAGCGACCCGGCTCGACCCCACTTCTCCCTGTCTACGGGCAACGGCAACTCAAGAACTTGTTTGGCCGCTAGCTTTAGCGCATCAACCGCCATCGCAGAGCCGAACCACCGCTCCCAAGCCCACGCCACTATTGGCGGAGCGAGCAACACTGCGCTGATCAACCCCAGGTCTTCTTCCGATCCGTGTACTGCGATCAGCGGAGTTACGGGAACGAATATGCCGTCGAAATCAACTACCGGCTCTAGCACTTTCGACTGAGTGGCCAAAACCACTTTTGGCTTCGCTTGACGGTCCACCCAGCGGAGCACTTTGCCGCTCAGTTTTTTCCGGTCAACCGCCGGTTGAACCCAATCTCGGCCCCCAAGTCTGGTTGGCCGATCACCCCACAACGGCACAAGAGGTTCGACTGATCCGACTGTCAGCAATCGTTCAACTGGCCGGTCGCCAGCCGTTTGCAATTCGGGCAATTCCGAACAAGCCTCAAGCAATCCGTAGTACTCGTCTCGAAAGCCGGCTGTCGCCGAGCTCAGCGATCCGAGATTCTCCGAGAGGTTCCACTGCGGAACTGGAAGGGTTGGGGCTCCGAGAGCTCGGGCCGCGCAACGAGCCCAACTAACTCGTGTCGTCTCGCCCGCAGGCTGGACCTCAGGGCCTGACCATAATTCTACTGTTGGCTGTGGCCTGCCACCGACCCGTATTAGTGGAGCGCAAACTCGCACACCAGCGTCAAAGACAGCTTCTCGCGACACCCATAGGGCCTCCAACGTTGACTCGTTGGCCAGGTAGTCTCTGAGCGTCTCGGTGTCGCGGCTGGCCAAAACCGATTGGGGCTGGACCAGCACAACCGTTGAACCGGGACCCGATTTTTCAACCGTAGACAACAAGTGGATGGCAGCGAGGTCGGCATACTGTTGGAGCTGATGTGGCCGGGTAGACCGGTAGCGTTCGGCCGTCTCGGGGATAGCCCCTTTGCGAAGCGGCGAGGCGAACGGTGGGTTCCCGACAATAACCATCGGTCCGACCCAGTGTTCTGGAAATCCTAGAAGTGCGTCACCAACCTCGATTGAGATGTCGGACAACGAGAGTTCAACATCGTTTCGTAGCGCCCATATCTGAACGGACAACTTGGTAACCAAAACCGCGTCTGCATCGATGTCCATTCCGCTGACTCGACCAAGCGCTTCTTCAGGGGTGAGCCCTGAATCAACCAGGCGGTCGAGCACGGCCAACAGAAATGCACCACCGCCACATGTGGGGTCTGCGACTGTCTGAACGTCGGCAGTGTCAGGAAGGGCCAAAGTGACCAGTCCTCGCACTACTGCTTCGGGGGTATACCAAGCGCCGCGACTTTTTCGGTCTGTTTCCGAAACCGCGTATTCGTGTAAGAGGCCAAGCAGCCAAGGGTTCTGCCAACCGCCCGGAGGTGCCCCTAGACCGTCTAGAACCGGTGACGAGGCTGAATCAACGTCGGAGCGACCCAGCGTTGATCGGATCTCCGAAGCCACATGTTGAACCAGCTCGATTGGTTCACGACCACCGTCGGCTTCGATCACGCCTCGGGCCCACCGGCGAGCAGCTGATTTCGTTAGCGGCGAACGCAAAGAAGGTTTCGACAACAACGAACGTTCACTTTGCCGAGCCAGAGCCACAGCTCACCAGCCTAGTCGGTTGACTATTCTGCCTGTGGGTCCCAGCCTGCAAGGTCTTTCAGGCGTTCATCGTTGGAGAATACCTCCACGATTGGGATGTCTAAGGCCAGGCGTTTCTGCATGCGTTTAACATCAAGTTCCTGGTTCCAGAGCACAAGGGTAACTGCAAGCCCCTTTTCCCCGGCTCGAGCTGTCCGGCCCGATCGATGAAGGTACGTTTTATGATCGTCAGGTGGATCGAAATGGATGACCATATCGACCTCGTCGACGTGAATTCCTCGAGCGGCTACATCGGTTGCCACTAAGGCGCTGATCTCACCATCAGCGAAACGGGCTAACGCCTTTTCTCGCTGTCGTTGGCGAAGATCGCCATGGATTGGTTCCGACCGAACGCCGAGTTTTTGCAACGATGCCGAAAGACGATCGCAAGCTCGCTTGGTGTTGCAAAACACCATCGTTCGATGGGCCGAATCAACGATTGCGGCCACAACTTTTTCGCGGTCCATTTCGTGAACGGTAATGAACCGGTGAGCCATCAGCTCCACAGTCACTTCTTCTTCTTCGACCTCGTGTCGGACGGGGTCATTTTGGTAGCGGGTGACCAACGTGTCGACAGCACCATCGAGGGTGGCCGAGAACAGAAGTGTCTGATGGTCTCCCTCGATGCGGCGGAGAATCCATTCGACCTGAGGCAAGAATCCCATGTCGGCCATTCGGTCGGCCTCATCGATGACAACGTAACTGACGGCTGCGACTTTGACGTCGCCCCGTTCAAGCAAATCGATCATTCGACCGGGGGTGGCGACAATCAGTTCGACCCCTTTTTTGAGTTGCTTGATCTGTTTCTCGATATCGGCGCCGCCGTAAACGGCGAGCGATCGGAGGCCATGCACCTCAGCCAAAGGAGCAAGCTCTTCGAAAACCTGGGTAGCAAGCTCACGGGTAGGCACCATGATCAGTCCAGCAACGTCGCCTCGTGGCCCTTTGGAAATTTGTTGAACTGTAGGGATTCCGAAGGCGAGCGTCTTACCGGAGCCAGTCTTGGCCTTGCCACAAACATCTCGGCCCTGGAGCGCATCGGCTATGGTCATGGCCTGAATCGGGAAGGCCGACTCGATGCCTTTGGCCGCTAGGACGTCGACAAGCTGCCGGTCCACGCCAAGGTCGGCAAATAAGCTCGTCATGCGAAATCCAGCTCTCGATAAGTTGAGGCAACGGTTCGGGCGGGTGATGGGCGCCTTCGAAGCTGCGATTCCTGATTTGGGGAAGAACGATTTGAAAGAACTAATAACGTATACAGAGTTACGAGGGTACCGAACCTAGGCACAGAGCACGAGGATCGTTGCAGCGATGTTACGCATTCGGTTCGTTATCTCCAGCTCGCCCCTGATGACAGCGCCAAATTTGAACGATCTAACGACGTTCGAGAGATTAATCAGAACTTGAATTAGGGCGCTGAGTCAGGGCGGAATCGAGCTAGCGTAAGCTCGATGCGACTATTTCTACTTGGCCCAAATTCACGGGCCCGGATCAACCCGAACAATTCTCGACCCCTATGAACGGGCTCGAATCCATAGATCAGTGGCCGGTGGACTCCGCTTCTGCCGGGTGGGTTTCAGCCGACGGCACAAGGTTTTTCCTCGGAGATCAAGATCGGCCGTTTGCGCTAGCTTCTGTTACTAAGCCGCTATTCGCGCTCGCAGTGCTAGTAGCGGTCGAAGAAGGTTCACTGTCGTTGGAGCAGCCAGCGGGCCCGCCAGGAGCGACCGTTGCTCACCTTCTGTCACACTCGTCTGGATTAGGGCCGGACGCTCCCCCTTCGGGCCTCGACGCCGAACTTCCAATTTTGGCCCGGGTCGGAACCAAACGAATCTATTCAAACCTTGGGTTCGAAATTCTCGGTCAAGTGCTAGCCGCGGCAACCGAGATGAGTGCGGCCCAGTACTTTGAAGAAGCGGTTGTGAATCCGCTAGGCCTGACGCGCACCACCCTTGACGGGTCCCCGGCCTATGGCGCGTCAAGCACGACCAAAGATCTGCTCACGGTTACCGCCGAGCTAATGCGCCCCACCCTGATTTCAGCCCAAACGTTAGCTAAGGCCACTACCCCATTTCTCGAAAGTCTCGATGGCGTGTTGCCAGGATTCGGACGACACGAACCAAACCCGTGGGGCCTTGGTTTCGAAATTCGAGGCCGGAAGTCCCCGCACTGGACTGGGGCAACCAATTCACCGGCCACATTTGGACACTTTGGTCGAGCCGGAACGTTTCTTTGGATTGATCCTGCAGCTGGCATTGGTTGCATAGGTCTTTCGAATCGAGACTTCGGCCCTTGGGCCATCGACTCTTGGCCCCAACTATCAGACGACGTACTGAGCGCCGTCAAAACGTCTCAGATTTAGGCAACTAAACGTCGGCGAGACTAACAAATACTAAAACAGGGCCGATCGGGGTCTTGCATGGCACCCCTATCCACCACACTCGCGCAAGCACGAGCCCGACAAGCTTTGCGATCTTCTGGTTTGGCTCATGACGGAGAATTGACTCACGCCAGCAGCACGAGGAACGAAGTTTTCCTGAGTGAACATCATGTCATCCGCGTAAACCGTCAACCCTCGCAGCGCCTCTCACGAGAAGCCGAGCTTTGCGCCGCAATGCCGAATCTTGCGTGGGCTCCGACAGTCGTTGCCTACGGTGGCGAGGTCGGTGCCGATTACTTGATCGTGGAACGACACCGGGGCGGGCCGTTGTCACGGTGGTGGCCTGACATGGACGACAATCAACGAGCACGCGCCATTTCCCAGTTGTCCGACATCCTTCAGGAACTTCATGCAATCGAGCGGCCGGCTAGCGTTCCGTTCATCGATTCCCCACCTCAGATGTTGAATCCGGTCAGCGTCGGCAATCCGGTTAGCCCGCTTTACGAAGGCCTTGAGCGATTGTCGAAAATCCCAACCGTCGACCTTGATTTGGTTTCGTTAGCAAAGACGAAACTTGCCGAAATGGCTCCGTCGCTCGACGATCACACCGACAACTATCTTGTACATGGAGACGTGACGTTCGAGAACGTTCTGTGGGACGGTCAACGAATTACTGCGCTTGTCGACTTCGAATGGTGCCGAGGCGGACCCGCCGATCTTGATCTAGATGTTCTGCTTCGATACTTCGCTATTCCCCATGGTCACGTTGCTCCAGACTACGTTGACCGAACGAGGCCACAAGATTACCTGCGGGCACCTCAGTGGCTCCTCGATGCCTATCCGTCGCTGTTCAGTCACGAGTCGCTCGCAAATCGTTTATGGACATACGCTCTAGCTTTTGAGGTTCGAGACACGCTCGTCAATCCCCCGCCATCAAACCGCCGGAGCATTTCCGACCTCCACCCATACCACCGATTCATGAACCTTGTTTCTGCTGGCGGTCACGTTGATGAGATTTTGTCTCGACTAGTTTTTCCTCGACCCAGCCGGAGCCCGATTAGCTTCTAGCGCCGGAATCCCCAGACAGAACAGCTGCCAACCCAAACATCGAGATCATCAAAGTTCCAATCAGATAATTCGATGTTTGGAACTCTAGCTACACCGACCTTGCCCGATTTGGCGCGCCTGCCTAGTTTGCATGACCCGTATCCACCCACCAAAGCCTGTAGATTGAATGACCGTGAACGCATCAAATAGTGACCAGTCCACCACCGAAGCCTGGGTCGTAAACCCAACCGGACCTTTGACCGGCGACGTTACCGTCCGTGGCTCAAAGAACGCCGTGACCAAACATTTGGTTGCCTCCCTGCTCGGGAACTCACCTTCTACGATCTCCAACTGTCCCGATATCGGCGACGTGGACATTACGTGCCAGATGCTACAAGCCCTTGGCTGCATAGTTGAACGTTCAAACGGCGAGACCACTATCGACCCAAGACCAATTTCGAGCAGCCGAGTTCCGCTCACCTTTAGTGGAATGAACAGAATTCCAATCTTGATGGTTGGTCCGTTACTTCACCGTGTCGGTGAGGCGTTCGTTCCTCTGGTTGGCGGCGACGATATTGGATCGAGGCCGCTTGACTTCCACGTCAACGCGTTAGAGAAGATGGGCGCCGAGATAACGATTACTTCCGAAGGTTTGGAAGCTAAAGCTAGCCGATTGAAAGGCGCTCACATCGAGCTCCCATATCCATCAGTCGGCGCCACCGAGACCGTTCTACTTACAGCCTGCCTAGCAGAGGGCCGAACGGTTCTTGATGGCGGCGCCCTTGAACCTGAAGTAATCGAACTTGCCTTGTTCTTGCAACGGATGGGCGCCCGCATCGAAATGCGACCCAACCGCCGATACATAATCGATGGAGTGAACGAACTATCTGGTGCGGTGAACCACCTGAAGGGGGATCGCATTGAGGCGTTCTCCTACCTTGTCGCCGGGCTTGTAACTGGCGGTCAGGTTACGGTTCACGGCTGTAGCCAGGATCGATTGGTGACTGCAATCTCAACCCTTTCCGGCATGGGGGCCGAGTTCGAGATCACCGACACGTCGGTTTCAGCCAGAGCCGACAAGCTGAAAGCGGCCGCAGTTGAAACCGATACCCACCCTGGATTCATGACCGATTGGCAATCGCCAATGGTCGCCTTGTTCACCCAATGCGAAGGGCTTTCGGTCATGTATGAGACGGTTTATGAGAACCGTTTCACCTACGTCCCAGCGCTGAACCAGATGGGAGCCGAGATTGAAACATACAACACCCCGCTCGGCAGCGTTAAGGGACGCTTCGTCGGATCGTCAACCCCATGCTCGGTCGTCGTCCATGGCGGCGCGCAGCTACGAGGAGCCGAGGTAGTGGTTCCCGATATCCGTGGTGGATTTGCGTATGTGCTGGCAGCAGCAGCGGCCGAAGGCACAACCACTATCACCGGCACCCATCACCTAGACCGCGGGTACAACCGGCCAATCGAAAACTTCATCGAGCTCGGACTTGATATCAAGCGGGCGATGGTGCCGGCTCCACCAGCCGAGTAGCACATCCCGACTACGATTATCGGGCTACGCGCCTACGCTAGATCGCCTAGTTGACGCGCTAGCTTAGTCGTCGCTTTCGATCTGGTGGTCGTCATCGTCGACTTCGTCGTCTGACTCAAGCTCATCTTCGTCGTCCGACCCAAGCTCGTCGTCTTCATCGACTTCATCCTCAAGGCTGTCTTCTTCGCTGAGTTCATCAGCTTCGTCGACGTCATCAGCTTCGTCCTCGATGTCGCCTTCGAGGGTGTCTTCGACCTCGGTTTCTTTGTCGGCGAAGAACGAAGCTTTTGCTGTCTTGTAGAGGAATAACAGGGCCAACGCCGACAACAACATGGCCAGTCCGCTAGTCCAAAGGTTGACCCTGATCCCAAATGGCTTCAGGGCGCCATCACTACGAATGCTCTCGATAAGGAATCGACCTAATCCATAGCCGCCGACATACAGCGGCAACAGCATTCCTCGTTTTAGCTTGCCTCGTCGATCGATCCAGATGAGGAATCCAGCGAGACCCAAATTCCATAGACCCTCATATAAGAACGCCGGATGAAATGTTGGTTCATCGGCAAACTCAGTAGGTCGAAATCGGGGTTCGATCTCGACAGCCCATGGCAAGCTGCTCGGACCACCAAAGATCTCTTGGTTAAACCAGTTTCCGATTCGACCAATCGCTTGCGCTACTGGCAGACCGGGGATAGCAGCGTCGATCATATTGGGAACTTCAACGCCCCGCCGCTTAGCTGCCCACCACGCAACCAGAATTCCAAGAAGTATGCCTCCCGGTATACCTAAGCCGCCCTGCCAGACTTTAATCCAATCACCGAATGGAACAATGGTGCGGCCATCTGCTCGGTCGCCGGGGGTAAAAATGTGATACAAACGAGCGCCGATCAAGCCCGCAGGCAGCGCCCACTTTGCGATCTCGAACACGTCTTCTGGGTCGCCGCCTCGGACGGCCCAACGCCTTTGAGCAATATAGATCTGGGCCAAGGCGGCCATTCCGATGCACAAGCCATAAGCATTGAGAGAAAGCGGCCCAATATCGATGCTGTTTCGTGATGGGCTCGGAATGGAGCCAAGAACTGAGGCAGCCATCATTAGCACAGAAACAGACACAGGAACTCCTAAGAACGCTTAACCAAGTTGAGAAGGTTTCAGCGCGAACAGATCTCCTGCACCTGCAGTTACTGCCGATTCAAGTGCCGCCGCGCCGGGAAGGATCTGTTCACCGAAGAACTTCGCCGAGACAATCTTCGCCTCATAGAACCCATCCGGATCGCTAGTCATTCCTGACGCTGCGATAGCAGCCCGTGCCGTTAACCCACCACAGACTACCGTGCCAAGCATGCGAAGATACGGCGACGACCCAGCGAGCGCTTCGTTCGGATCCTTGGCTCCGTTTTCAAGAAGCCATTGGGATGCCCTTCGAGTGGCCTCCACAGCCTCCCCGAGGTTCTTGCCAAACTGGCCAAGGGCCTCGATGTTGGCAACTTCACTGCTTGCTTTGGCGATCTGATCGAGGCTATTCATAACAACCTCGCCGCCCCGCATTGGGAGTTTTCGGCCCACGAGGTCGGCGGCCTGAATTCCGTTCGTGCCTTCGTAGATCGCTCCGATCCGAATATCTCGGTAGTGCTGGGCGATGCCGGTCTCTTCTACAAATCCCATGCCACCACATATCTGAACCGCTAACGATGTCAGCTCGTTTCCGAGGTCAGTGCAGAGACTCTTCGATAGTGGGATTAAAAGGTCGGCCCATTCTTTTTGCGACTCGGCCTGATCGTTGGGTAGCGAGCTCCGGTCGATGGCAGCCGCGTTCTCATACAGCAGGTACCGCATCGAGTCGATCCAGGAGCGCTGGGTCATAAGTAGTCGCCGAACGTCAGCATGATCGATAATCGGGCTCGAAGTACCTTTCTCAGCTCCCACCGCCGTGCCCTGGGTCCGCTCCTGGGAATACTCAAGCGACTGCTGGTAGGCCCGTTCCGCCACCGCTAGCCCCTGTAGCCCAACCGAGAGACGAGCGTTGTTCATCATCGTGAACATGTTTCGCATGCCGGTGTTCTCATCACCTACAAGCCAACCGATTGCGCCACCGTTTTCGCCGTAGCTCAACACACAGGTCGGGCTGCCATGAATGCCCAGCTTGTGCTCTATTGAGACGCAACTCACATCGTTTCGCGACCCAAGCGAACCGTCGTCATTGACTAAAAACTTTGGCACCAAGAACATCGAGATTCCCCGAGTTCCTGGGCCGGCATCTGGGGTTCGAGCGAGAACGAGATGAATGATGTTCTCGGCCAGATCGTGTTCACCAAACGTGATGAAGATCTTCTGTCCGGTGATTTTGTATGAACCGTCGCCGACGGGAACAGCTTTACTGGTCAACGCTCCGACATCAGAACCAGCCTGAGGTTCAGTCAGGTTCATTGTGCCGGTCCACTCGCCAGTCAGCATCTTCGGAAGATAGGTCGCCTGTTGCTCGCTGGTGCCATGATGGGCAATTGCTTCGATTGCTCCTTGAGTTAGCAGCGGACATAACGCAAAGGCCATATTGGCGCTCGTCATCATCTCCTGGATGGCGATCGCCATCGTCCAAGGAAATCCGCCACCACCGAATTCTGGGTCGAAAGGCACCGCACCAAATCCGGATGCGACATATTGCTTGTACGCCCGCCGGAAACTCTCAGGGAGCGTGACCGATCCATCCTCTTTGTGGACTGCACCGATTTGATCCCCATCACGATTCGTAGGAGCCACGATCTCGGCCATAAACCGACCGATCTCGCTAACTAGCAGTCCGACCGTTTCTCGATCCACATCTTCGAACGGCGGCGCTTCCAGAAAATCTCCGATAGAGACCACCTCGTCGAGAACAAACTGGATGTCATCTACCGGCGGTGAATAATCGCTCATTATCATTCCTTATCTCGAATACCTATCGGCTACAAATTGGATGCCGATACCGTTAGCCACACCTGATCACTGTGTGGCTTAACCGAAGCCTAAAAATCGTACAGTGTAAGCCTTTGAGTGTAAGCGGTAAATTTTAGCAACGCCGAACCCGGGTTCCATAGTGCTTGACTACGCCCCTCTACAAATTGCACTAGGGCTCGCTCAACAGCATGGAATACACCTTCTTTTGCTAAAACACTATCGGTTAGGATCTAGGCTCGGCTGAAGCAAACCAGCGTTCCCGCTCCCCTAACTCGATTGGATCGACCGAAATCGCAATGAACCTCGTTGAACTCGGCCAAGGCGTATTCGCTTTAACCAATCCTCAGCCTCGATACGGCTACTCGAACGTCGGGCTTGTTATCGACGCTGATGGGCTAACAATTTTCGATACAACCGCTACGCCACAGAGCGGCTTGGGGGCACGGCAAGCGATCCTAGAACTCACTGCCGCCCTAGACGTCCCGATAAAGCGGATCGTGTTGAGTTCGAGCCGAATACCGTTTAGTGGCGGTGGCCAGGCGTTCTGGGCTGCCGCCTTTTACGGCTCAGAAGCAACCAGCGACCAGCTTGACCTTCCGCCCAATCCCGATGCATTTCGACGACTCCTGCCTGATTTTGCCATTAGCTACCCCGATGAATTCGAGACAAGGCCAATAACGCACACCGTTGGCGAGCACGCCTGGTTAACCCCAGCGGCATCGGTCATGCCGTTGTCAGGAGAATCAGCCGCTAACTTAATCCTTCGACTCGAAGAAGCAAACGTTGTCTTCGCTGGCGCTCTCGCCAGTTTCGGAGTCACCCCGTTGGCCTACGACGGGGACCTGGTGGCCTGGATAGAGGCGTTAGCGACCATCACCGAATTGGGTTCAACGATAATTCCGGGCCATGGGCCACCGGGCGGCGCCGCCGATGTGGCCGACCAACTCGCCTACCTTCGGGCCTGCATCGACGCAAACGGCGACCCGAACAAACTCGGGCCGGGACCATGGGAGTATTGGACTGATCGACGCTTCGATGCAGTCAACGTAGAACGGGCCGCGTTACTCGGGGCCGGGCTCGACCAACTTCCACAATCGATGTTAGAACTGCTCGGCTTCTAGGCGCCGAGCGCGGACATTAGTCCAGCTGCTCTTCGACTTGGTCGAGGGCGTCTTCCTCAGAAACATTCAGAGCGAAAGAGAGTTCAGAGACCAGGACTTTGCGAGCCTTGTTGTACATGCTCTTTTCGCCAGCTGACAGCCCTTTGGTTTTGTCCCGGAGCGCTAGATTTCGAACAACTTCAGCTACTTGGTAGACATCACCGGAGCGAAGTTTCTCCTGGTGGTTCTTGAATCGCCGACTCCAGTTGGCCGGTTCACGAACATCTTTCTTGGCGAGCAATACAAAGAGATCTTCAACATCTTCTTTGCTTATTGGAAGTCGCATCCCGACTTCATCAGCCATTTCGACCGGAACTCGAACGGTCAGGTTGTCGTGGACAGCCTGAAGAACGAAGTACTTCTTTTTCTGACCGGCGATATCGCGAGTCTCGGTGCGTTCGATTACTGCCGCCCCATGATGCGGGTAGACAACTCGATCGCCAGATTTGAAGCTCGACATCAGTCTCCTAGACAGAAGGTTTTGCTCCCCACTGTTAGCAGGAGGCTCACGTGCAAACGTACGCGGGGAAATGTACTCCCTTTAAGGATGGCGGGTAAATCAGAAAACCGCACTCACAAAGTCTATTGTCAACTAAAAATTGCTGTAACTAGCGGTACTAGCAGTACTAAAACCATCGCAGCAGTAGCCACAACAACGGTCCAATACATTCCGGGCCGCCGTTCACGCATGCTAGGGAATGTGTCACCGGATACCGGATCGCTGCCCGATCCAGCACTTTTGGCGGCCGATCCGCCGCCGACTCGATTTCTACCTGTTGGTCTAGCCATGGTCTTGGTGATAGCCAACCAACGGCCAAATGACAACCCCTGTTGGGGCACCGCAACGAAGCACCCGCTTGGAAAACAAGCAAAAGGTGCGCTGCCACCCGTCAATCCGGACGACAACGCACCTCATTAAAGCTCTAATCGTTTACACCATTCCCGTTTCCGGGAGCCGATTAAGCAGGTACTACGCTTGTCTTGAAAATCTTGTCGATCAGCCGCTTCTTCTCGCCATCCCATAGTGGCCACAAGTGGTCAAGAATGTATGGAAAGAGACAGAGAACTAGGGAGAGCCAAGAGACGAATAGTCGAGCGATTGCAAGGCCAATGCCAATTGGCTGACCAGTCGCATCAGAAACCAGCTTGGTGTTCTGCATGCCCTTGCCGATCGACTGACCGGTGGTTCCCATCTTGTAGCCCTTATTGAAAAGCAAATAGGCCACGCCTAGGAGGCCAAGAAAGCCGCCGATCAGCGAGATTCCGCTATCACTTGCGCCATTGAAGAAGTTAGCGATAAACGCTACGACAAAGTACGGGAATGTGTCGACCAGCCAAGCCATTGCTCGAGGCCCGAACTCAACGGGAGCGCCAGCTGCGCCCATAACGGCACCGCCTCCGCCATCAACGGCGCCACCAACAGGCTGTGGAGCCCCGACCCATTGTGTGCCGTCCCAATATCGTTGTGTACCCGGAGCATCGCCTTGCGCGTAATACCAGCCCGGCTGCATTTGTGAACTGTCGCTCACCTTATTACCTCCCATAAGTCGGTCGGTGCCCGCCACGGACACCAGTCGTTTAACCGTATTTCTAAGATCCAAATTCTAAGATCCACTGACCAGAACGATCAGCCTAGCCTGAACACGACGTGCTTATCGGGACATGCCCGGCGTAAGCCGACTCGGTAACTCGCCCGCAATAGAAACCGAGGCTTCCAAATTGGATTCGATAGACCAAAAGCCCCGATTAGCGTCTACCTGCCCTGTTCCCCCTCGAATAGAACTCATATAGTGCTGAATCAGTACCTGAGGTCCCGGTGCAGCAATTTTCCAAAGAGCGCCTAAAAAGATCTTAGACTAGACACCAGCAACTATACCCGACCTAGCCGACTGGTCCATCCGGCGTAGATAGCGTGATAAAACCATCTAGCACTGGTGCTTTTTGATGCTCACGGCACCGCTCTATGACATCGCAAATAACAACGTCGTAAACCGGCGACGTTGCTAACCGATAGGTAGATATGTCTCAAACAATCCTCGTGACCGGCGGAGCCGGCTATATCGGCAGCCATACCGCCGTTGCCCTGACCGAGCGTGGTCACAATGTGGTGATCGTCGACAATCTCGACAACAGCTCGATTGGAGCCATCGAAACTATCCGTCGCCTAACTGGCAAAGAGATCCCTTTCCACGAAGTCGACCTGTTGGATAGCGATGCCCTGGGTGCCGTGTTCGATGAGCACCCGATCGAGTCAGTAATTCACTTTGCTGGTTTGAAAGCGGTAGGCGAATCAGTCGAGAAACCATTGTCGTACTATCAAACCAACCTCATTTCCACCATGAACCTGTTGCAGCAAATGGAGAACCACCACGTGTGGCAACTGGTTTTCTCTTCGTCTGCCACCGTTTACGGTGACCCAGAGATCCTCCCAATCCCCGAGTCGGCCAAGACCGGCCCGACAAACCCATACGGGCAAACCAAGCTCATGATCGAAGACATCTGCCGCGACGTCGCAGCGGCCGACGATCGGTGGCAGATCAGTTTGCTCCGTTACTTCAATCCGGTTGGCGCTCACCCGAGCGGCGATCTCGGCGAAGACCCTCAAGGCATTCCTAACAACCTCGTGCCGTTCGTTATGCAAGTTGCTGTCGGGCGTCGTGAACAAGTCAACGTCTTTGGCAACGACTGGGATACCTCAGATGGGACAGGCGTTCGCGACTACATCCATGTGCTCGACTTAGCGTCTGGACACCTGGCAGCGTTAGAAAATATCGAAGCCGGCTGCGATGTGTTCAATCTCGGCACCGGAAATGGTTCGTCGGTACTTGATGTAATCAAAACCACCGAGCATGTCAGCGGCCAAGCGGTTCCCTTTGAAATCATCGAGCGCCGCGAGGGCGACATCGCTACGTCGTTGGCCGATCCCCGCAAAGCTAACGACAAACTAGCTTGGAGGGCTGATCGAAATCTCGAAGTCATGTTGGCTGACTCCTGGCATTGGCAATCACGACACCCAAACGGGTACGCGGAGTCGGAAAGCTAAGGGCTAGTCGGTAGCAGACCGGGTGAAACCCTCAACCGATGGTCGTTGAGGCAAAGAATCCTGAGCCCCGCGTTTAGTCGTGGCCAGAGCGGCGACTGTGTTTCCCCAATGGGCAGCGTCGACAATGTTGCCGCCTGAACAAAGCCGATCGACCAGTCCCCCACAAAAAGCGTCGCCGGCAGCCGTTGTGTCAACGACGTCTACGTCGTGGGGTCGAATGTGTTCGAACGATGAGTCCCCAGCGTCCAGCACTATGGCTCCGTCGGAACCGAGCGTTACCACAACAGCACAGCCATCGGCCGCTATTTGAGCCGCCTGCGCTGCCACTTCCGATACAGAATTAGCTACTGGGCTGGAGGTGAGCATCGCTAGTTCGCCCCGATTGGGAACCACCACGTCGACTCGAGCGAGATCTACCCCGGCAACGGCCGGAGCCGGATTAATTACCAACAAACCTGACCGGTCCATCGCTGCCAGCGAATTGATTGTCTCTACTGGCACCTCAAATTGTGCCAAAACGACTGCGGCGTCTCGGATAGTGCTGGCCGCGTTTTCCAAATCGGTTTGACCAACGGCGGCATTGGCCCCAGCGATCACTACGATCCGATTTTCACCGACCCCATCAACCTCGATAACCGCCATACCCGTCGGCTCATCATCATGTTGTCGGACATGTTGGCAACTAATGCCTTCGGCGGTCAGGCCCGCGATCAGCGAGCGACCGGCATCATCGTCTCCGACGCAGCCGACCATAGAAACTGAGCGACCGAGCCGCGCCGCGGCAACGGCCTGGTTTGCTCCTTTACCTCCGCCTCCACGAAGGAGGTCGGATCCGAAAACCGTTTCGCCTGGCGCTGGGAACGACTCGACGGAAAGAGATAGATCAAGATTAAGACTACCGACTACGACGACATCAGTTTTGCCGGGGGCTTCACTATTCATGGTGCCAGCCAAGCTAACTCCCCGAATGGCTACGGGCGGCTACCGCTTCCAGGACCAGCGCCCGGGCCTGATGATGATCGATGGTGTGGCCATGAAACACGTTTGGGTCTGCGCCTTGACTACCTCTGCGCTGATCAACGACGGTCATTCCTCGCGTTAGGCTGCCGTCTAGTTCCACATCAACGTGACGCTCGGTGTGTTCAATCACGTTCGGGTGGGTAATGGCCAGAATGGCGCACGGGTCGTGGAGACCGCCGTTGCGCTCACCCCCGCGCAACTCAACCTGGTCCAGGTAGCTGGCGGCCAGGTCGGCGAGCACTAGCGCACCGGGACCGCTGATCGCTCGCAGGTCGGAAACGAGCGAATCGTCGACGAGGAACTGGTGAGTCAGGTCTAGTCCAGCCATGTACAACGGAGCTCCGGACCCGAGGACGATCGACGCTGCTTCCGGGTCGACCAGAATGTTGAACTCTGCTACAGCTGAGTGATTTCCGACGCTGGCTGACCCTCCCATGAAACTCACGCCTGCCACCCGATTTACTAGGTCCGGGGCTTGACGAAATGCCATTGCGATGTTGGTTAGAGGACCAGTCGGGGCAAGCCATAGGCCTTCTTCTCCCCGGATCGTCTCGATCAGGTAATTGACGGCCTCCGTCGACGCGACTGAGCGTTCAAGGTCCGGGAGAGCAGGACCCTTGAAACCGGTAACTCCATGCACCTCGGGAGCATTACGAGGCGGGGCCACGAGAGGTCGCTCGGCTCCGGAGTGCACTTCAACATCCAACCCGAAGATCTGACAAGTTAACAGGGCGTTGTTTGTCACGTCGAGGAGCGGAGCGTTGCCACCAACGGTTGTCACTCCAACCAAGTCTCCGAAGTGAGCTGCAACTACCAAAGCAACAGCGTCGTCGTGGCCAGGGTCGCAGTCGACGATAATCCGTTTCACGATCCGATTCCCTGGTCCTGTAGCCAATCTCGAACTTTGGTGTGTCGCTGCCCGCTATCCCTACTCTCCATCGTTGTTGTCGTCTCCGTCGCCTCCGCCGCGAAACTTGGCAAAAATCTCTTTACATTCAGGACAGACCGGGTACTTCTTCGGATCTCGGTTCGGTACCCACTTTTTACCGCATAGCGCAACTACCGCAGTTCCATCGATCGCGCTCGGCAGAATCTTGTCTTTGCGAACGTAATGAGAGAAGCGATCGTGATCGCCATCATCAAGAACTGGATCGCTAAGAGACGGATCTACTGCTGGCTTGTTTTTCGTCAGCGTTTCTAAATCGGTCATGCCTGTAGTGTACGTTGAACTCTCAATTAATATTTGGCCTACGAATAGAGGTACTCAATGCTTGCACCCGGAGCCGAAGCGCCCGACTTTACACTGAACGATCAGGATGGATCGCCGTTCACTCTTTCATCGACACGAGGCCGGTGGGTACTCGTTTGGTGGTATCCGAAGGCAAGTACTCCTGGTTGAACGCTTGAAGGCCAGGGCCTGCGTGATCAGGCCCAGAACTTTTCACAAGCCAACTGCGACGTTGTCGGCATTTCTTTCGATAGCCCAGCCGACAATTTGGCGTTCAAGCAGAACGAAGACTTTCCGTTCTCGCTACTCAGCGACCAGGACAAAGCTGTCGGCACCACCTACCAGGTGCTACGCGACCCTGAAGAGCAGTTCGCTGATTTCCCAAAAAGGATCAGCTATCTGATTGATCCCGACGGCGTAATTGTCAAAGCTTACGAGGTCAGTGACCCCCAAGGCCACGCTGCGGTTGTTGTCGCCGACTTGGCCGCCGCTCAACGCTGATTGCTCTTGTAACTCAGACCCGACGGGCTTGGAATGCTCCTAGCGGTGGCCGCCATTGCGTCAACACTAGCTACTTAACCAGTGCCGGTGAGGGCTACTTGGCGGCCGCCATCCGGTGGGTCACAAAGTGTTCGGGGAGCGGCACGGACAACACACCAAATGACCCGCCAAGGTGGGACATGTTGATGTCGTGATCTTCGGTTGGAACCCGATCGGCGAGAAAATCTCCCGTCATACCAATCCGTAGGCATTCTGGCGAGAGGCGGGCCAGGAACCGGTCGTAGTAGCCCCGACCTCGACCCAGCCGACGGCCAACAAGGTCGAAGGCCAGTGCGGGCACGATTACGGCTCCGATTTGCCTATCGTCTATTTGGTCGCTGCCTTTCAGCGGTTGGGTGTATCCATAGTTGTGCCGCTCAGTTGGGCCTCCGACTGGGTGAACGCTTAGCTCGAAACCCTCATCAGGGGTTCGAGTAATGGCGAACCGGGAGTCAGGTTGTGGGTGCCTAGCTACCAGACTGCTGAGATCAACCTCTCCGGGCATGGCATTGAACACGACAACGTAGGTGCCATCAGGGACTGACTCCGACAAAAATCTAGCGAGAGCATCGCAATGCTTGGTTGAGTCAGGTTCGGGCAGGTCCGATCGAGTCGAACGAACCAGACGACGGGCCTCTAATTTTGAAAGACTCACAGGTTGGCAATAGTAGTTGTTGAATCAGGGTTTCTCGACACCGCACTCGTCCTAGGTGAATGACGGATCGGGCGGCGACCGCCCGATGCCCCAACTTTATGACTAACCGAATCCGGCCTACGCTAGGTCGATGGTAGAGACGAGCGGCCAGGAACGACGCACCGATCTTCTCGTTGAGATGATCGGCATTAACAGCGTCAACCCATTGCAGACCGGCCCGCGTTCGGGTTCGGCAAACGAAGAAGCGTTCGCAACATGGCTGGCAGCCCGGTGTGTAGATTTGGGAGCGACTGTCACTGTTGATCCGGTCGAGCCAGAGCGACCAAACGTCTATGCCTTTTTCGAGGGTTCGAGCGACGTCACCGTGTGCATAGATGTTCACCTTGACACGGTCGGTGTAGAGCACTGCGAAAACGATCCTTTCGATGCGATTGTTTCTGAGGGGCGAATCCACGGCCGTGGCAGCGTCGACACCAAAGCGACGCTCGCCGTCGTTCTTGAACTGTTGGAACAAACACGACGAGACGGGCGCCAGATCGGGCCCAATCTGTTGTTAGTCGGAACCGTGGGAGAAGAGATCGGTGGCCTGACCGGTGCCTATCAGTTCCAAGAGTGGATATCGAAACAAGACTTCTCCATCCAGGATTTGATCGTTGCCGAACCGACGCTGTGCCGCCCGGTTCACGGCCACAAAGGCGCTCTCGGTTTAGAAGTAACAGTTCATGGCAAAGCCGCTCACTCGTCCAAACCCGAGCTGGGCCACAATGCCATTGTGATTGCTAGCCGTATCGTCGCCGCACTCGAACAAGAACATGAGCGTCTCGTACAGGGCCACGCTCTAACGGCGATGGGCACCGGAACGCTATCCGTGACAGAGATCACTGGCGGTTCTGCTCGTAACATTGTCCCTGACAAGTGCGCCTTCTATGCCGGACGGCGAATTGCTCCCGGGGAAGACCCTTATGCCGTATACCAGGATCTTTCGACTCTGATCACCGAAGCCGGAGCGCCTCACCAGATTTCCATCGAAATGACGTACGGTCGAGCCAGCCAGGCGTTCTATACCAACCCGGAATCAAGCCTGATTCAGGATTTGGCTCAGCTAGCTGAAACTAGCCCTGACCTCGCAACCTACGGCAGCAACGCACTCGCCTACGGCGATATAGCCAGCAATATCGCCGTGTTCGGTCCTGGATCGATCGATCAGGCCCATAAAAGCGTCGAATGGATCGACATCGCCCAAATTGATGAAGCCGCCAGGATCTATCGGAGTTGGCTGTTGCCAGGTCGAGCGGCCCAGGCCAAGGTTCCGGCCTTCTGACCTAGGTAGGTGTCCTAGAACCCTGTTAAAGTCGCGTTTAATTTTTGGGTGATCTTCCCCGAGCGACTAAATCCAACAGCATATTCGGGTAGAAATATCCAAGAGATCCGCCAGAAATCGCCCCTCATGATCGGATTGGCAATGCACTTGCAACGCCCGCAACCTAACGAAGGCCAGAGCCGTTTAATGCTCGCGCTAACGCTTTCGACGGTTACAGCGATTGCAGTAGCGGCGCCCCTAGCTCTTCGAGCTGTTCAGGTAGACTCCCAGCCGGCTCCTGCTAGCGAAGTTTCAATTCCAATTGATCCTGACCTACCAGTGGCGACAACCAGGCTCGATATCGAGTTTGAAGGCGAACGAGACGAACAAGGCCGTATTGAGCCGTTGACGCCAGAACAGACTGGTTCGGGCGCTGGCAGCACTGATTCTCCTGCCAAGACGGCCTCGAGCCCTCAAGCCACCGATCCGGAGCCAAAGGGCCCGACAACGACTGAACCTGCCCCAGAACCGGGACCAGACCCGGAAGATCCGGGTGACACCGCCGAGACCACCACAACTGTTGATGAACAGGCCAGTACCTCGACGACCGAGGATTCAACGTCCACAACGGTCGAAACGGAAACAACAGTCGACTCCAGCTCGACTACATCATCGACTGAGCCCGACAACGAAGGTGTAGACGGCCCAACTCCGGCTCCGTAGACCGCGGGTGTGCTTGTGGTGTCCTTGTTAAGAGTCTGCAATCGGATCTCAACCCATCTGCTGGCCTAATTGCCGGCCGGTTTGGCCCCTACACTGCATTTATGACCAACTTTGAGGGCGAAGATCAGTGGGTCGATGGTGGATCAGCGGGATCCCAAGATCCAACGACTTTGGCAAATGAGGGTGTAACTCAAAGGGCCCCAACATCGCCTTTGTCACCTCAGCCCGACTTTCTAACCCAAACGGACCCTCCTCCAGCCCTCTATCAACCGCCGAATGC
This sequence comes from uncultured Acidimicrobiales bacterium, assembly GCA_937922805.1. Lineage (GTDB taxonomy): Bacteria > Actinomycetota > Acidimicrobiia > Acidimicrobiales > SZUA-35 > JAHELU01. Next base: position 443,552 of record CALAJV010000003.1, read on the forward strand.
GCTCGGGCCACCAGGATCCAACCTGAATCAAGGCAATAGTCAACAACCATTCCAAGCCCAACAACCATTCCAAGCCCCGCCGTTGAACATTCCGTATGGTGGTGCTCCCGTTCAGCACTATCCCAAGGGCAGTAACGGAATGGTTGCGATGGTTATTTCCCTAATTTCGTTTGGTCTCGGAATGATGACGTGTGGGATTGGGTTTATAGGTTCACCGGTAGGCGCCATTATTGGCTTCCGCGATCTACAAAACATAAAGGACGGCCAAGCGGACCCAACTAACAAGGGGCTCGCTATCACCGGAATCGTCTTAGGAGTAGTTGGTACACTAATGTTGTTAGGAATAGTCGGCCTGATAGCGTTTTCGGTTCTAGCTGGAGCGTGAGTGTGGATTCACAACTTTCAACCGTGGCTGCTGCGGCCACACCTGAACCGCAACAAGATCAACCGCTGCCGATCTCGATGGCATCGATTAGATGGGCGGCGGCCGCAGGCTTAGCGCTGTTTGGTGTCTTGTCTTTGCTGTCGACCGACGACGGTCCGGTTCTTTGCCCCTATCGACGTTGTACCGGTGGATACTGCCCCGGCTGTGGGCTAACAAGAGCGGGCGGACACCTTCTTCGTGGTCAGCTCGCTGCGAGCTGGGCTCAACATCCCTATATGGTGTTCCTAGCCGCTCAACTCCCCATCGCAGGCCTGTCCTGGATCATCGGGTCGGCCAAGCTGAAAGCTAGGTTGTTCGGCGCAAAAGGCAAAATCCTGGCCTTTAACACAGTGCTATTGCTCGGGATCTGGGTGTTCCGATTGGCGTCGGGTGAGATCCCTCTCCCCTTCCCATCCCACTGGTGAATCAATAGCAAAAGGGTTTCCGACGTTCGCGCTCCGAAGTGGGTAGCGCTTATTCGAGCAATCCGAGCTTCTGTTTGAGTCGTAAGACTCGGCTTACGGCGTCGTCTAGGCGGGCCTGGCTGATTCGGCCATCAACGACCGCTTCGTTGAGCGCGGCGACGGTAGTCTCCAAACTGGGCGGGATCAGCAGAATATCAGCGCCAGCCACTACCGACGCAACCATGAGTTCTGCTTCGCTTTCGCCACCGACAGCGCCCATGTTTAAGGCGTCAGTCATAACTACACCGTCAAAACGTAAGTCGTCTTTGAGGAGCTGCTGAATGATGACATCGGAGGTGGTTGCCGGGTTTCCTGACTCGTCAAGCTGCGGCACCGCCAAGTGGCCAACCAAAACAATCGCAACGTCTTGGGCTATTGCAGCTTCAAACGGCAACCGGTCTCGGGCGGCCCAATCCTGTTTACTCATGTCCAAGACGGGCAACGACTGATGGCTGTCGGTTGTCGTGGGGCCGTGACCCGGCCAATGCTTCGCCGCTGCAGCCACACCAGACTGTTGAAGACCGTTCACCGATGCCTGCACCATCTCGGAGACAACCTCCGGGTTACTTCCGTAGGAACGGTCACCGATGAATCCGGCACCATTCTCTGGTAGCACGTCTGCGACTGGCGCCAGCACAACATTGATGCCCTGATACCGCAATTGTTGACCGGTAATGAATGCTGCCTCATTCACTCGAGCCGCGTCACCCGATAGCTCTAAGGCCGACTGAAATGTTGTCACACCGTCGCTGACTCGACTGACTTTGCCGCCCTCTTGGTCAATCGCTATTAGCAGGCCTGAGTCGCCGCTTTCCGCCGCCACCGACTGCAACCCGCGAGACAGTGATCGTAGTTGTTCTGCCGATGCGACATTGTTTTCAAGATAGATCACGCCGCCAACTTGGTATTGACGGACGACTTCAGCCGGCGTGTCGAAGCCGTGGTCCAAGCGGTTCTGAGCCGACTCCTCTTCGGTAGTAACATCAGCGGCTGTGCCAGCAAGAACCGGCATGAGTAGTTGACCGATCTTCTGTTCTAGCGTCATGGCAGAGACTCGATCAGCGATGACTTCGGCTGATTCAATGTCGCTCTCGGACGGCTCGATACTTACAATTTGATCGTCGTTGGTTTGATCCTCAACAACGATTGAGTCCTCGTCGGATTGGGCGGCTTCATCGGCCACGTCAACCGGGCTGGCGGTCTCGGCCGGTGACGAACATGACGCAACCAACAGAGCCAGGACAACTGCAACTGCTAGACCAGGTGCGGTTCGGACGGACCGCGCCGACCAGGACACACTCTTGGATCTCAACGCCACAGTCTAAGCGTAGGTTCAGAAAGGTCGATAACAGACAACCTGTCACGGAAATCCTCATTTTTGCCATCGCAGCAGCCCAAGTCCGCCAAGTTAGCGACAGCGAGACTTGACAATCTAGTTACTCCGCCTTCGAGCGCTGTCGAGCGACGCTCAGTTCAGGATGGCATCGACTGTGTTGACCGTCTCATTTGCGTCGAGACATACCGACGATGTGTACCACCGACTACCGTTATTCTCGAACGTGGTTCCCGACGGTGCTATAAACGTTACGGCGTAGCATCCGCTAGATGTGGTCAGGCGGTATGAGCCTGCGCCGTCGGTAACAGTCGCTTCGAGGTAGGTTCCTCGAGCGCCGTCAGCCGACAAGGTCCAAAGCTCGACGCTGACCCCGGAAACACCTGCGCCATTGCGGGTCACCCGGTCGCCGATCGTTCCTTCGTTACCCGACGCTCCGGCCAGAGTGGCATCGATACTGTCGTTTGTCTCGCCGGCAGCTACACAAAAATTACTAGTGGACCATTGGGATCGAGACGAGGCGAACGTCTGCCCAGAATCGGCGATGAAGGTAACCGCGTAACAGCCGCCAGCTGTAAGGCCGAACGAATAGTCGCCGTTATTGTTCGTAGCCGCGCTGCCAAGCCAATTATTCCGTCCTTCATCAAACAAGTCGACGGTCATGTCACCGACACCGTTGCCAGCCGCATCGGTTACCTGACCACCTACTGAGGTGATCGTTGGAGAGGCCCATCGTTGTGGCCTCGCTGGAGCGGTCGGCCTGCTGAGTCGGGCTTGGCTCGTCATTGGGTTTCCCTGAATACCAATCGGGGAACTCGGTATTACCTTCTTCACCATCTCAGAGGTGTTTCCAGCGCTGTCGATAGCCAACGCGGATACGCTCTTGCCTACCCGGAGTCGAGAGTCCTGAAATGAGAAGGTTCCATCGGGACGAGCCGTGACTGTTCCCAGCCACGACTGACCAATACCAGTTTCAGCGCTAGCCGGATTGAGCAGACCGTCGGCTGTTGTCGTTCCCGATCCGTAGATCTCAACGACACATCCGGCGCAGGCAGTGCCGTATACCTCACCTCGGTTGTTGACCCAGCCCATCCCAGACAGCTCGGGGGTGTTCAGAAGAAGATGTGGTCCATCGTCTTGATCGCCTGGGTCGTTTACGTTTGGTCCACCAGGGTGAATGTCGATTGCGCCCAAGCTGACGGTGTCGGTAAGTAGCGCCCAGCCCGAACCCGCTGCTCGCCGATAAACATTGTTGGCACTATTAACACCCCACATCGACCCATCAGCCCCAACCGAAACATGAACAAGACGACCACCAACCTCCTGCCAAGCCCCATTCACAAACCGATAAATCCGCTCACCACTATCAACCGCAACCGCCTGATCAAAACTCTGAGCATCAACCTGCACCAACGTCAAACTGTCCGGCATAAGCTCCCAGCTACCCGAACCCGCTGCTCGCCGATAAACATTGTTGGCACTATTAACACCCCACATCGACCCATCAGCCCCAACCGAAACATGAACAAGACGACCACCAACCTCCTGCCAAGACCCATTCACAAACCGATAAATCCGCTCACCACTATCAACCGCAACCGCCTGATCAAAACTCTGAGCATCAACCTGCACCAACGGTGCGGTGGTGCTGCCACCTTCATTGCGGTAGAACGTATTCTGTCGCAGTGCATTACCTACCGTCTTCTCCGATGGATAGCGGGTGGTTGAACTCATCCCGACTTCGGTGTTCACAACTTTGATGCCACTGCGACCATTGTTGGCGATTAGATTATCGATCATCGACATGTCATGACCGTTCAAATTGATGCCGAACATTCCATTGCCGGCTGGGCTCCCAGCTGCACCAACCCCGATTCGGTTGCCAACAAAGACGTTGCCACCTGAGTAGTTGTGTCGATGTTTTATGCCATCAAAGAGCGAGTTGGCGATGACGTTGTCGGCGATGTAATTGTCGTTCGCATTGTCCTTAATCAACATGCCTTGGGTGTTACTGGTGTGGGGAGCGACGCTGTCGCCATTAGCTAACGTACCGATGTAGTTGCCGATCACCTGGTTTTGAAGGGCATCGTGAGACATGTCGACCCCTCCGTGAAAGCCGTTGCTTGTCGTTTGGTTGTTGCCCGAAATTAGGTTCCGTTCCAACGGTTGGCCACCACCGATCAAATTGCCTGAAGTCCACCACTGAAGATCTATGCCAATTCTTTGCGGCAAGTTTGACTGCAAATCAGGACGCAATCCGATGACGTTGTTCTGAACGAAGTTCTGAGTTGTTTCACCATGGTTGATACTCACGCCCCAGGTTCCGTTGCCTGAGATGACGTTACGATCAGCCAGCGTTGGGGCACCGATCTCATTGCGGTCTGGACCGAGGGCTAGATGGACGCCAAAGGTATAGCGGGTTGTGGCCGTGAACGCGTAGTGGTTGCCGTTCGCCAGGGGCCCGACAAAGTTGCCGACAATACGGTTTCCGTCAGCGGCCTCACCGACTAAATATACGTTGGAGCTAAAACCAGTAATCGACAAGCCGCGAACCGTATTCCCGGCCGACTCGATACGGATTCCTTCGGTAAGACCGGCGCCGACGAGCTCCACCATAATCTTGGCGTTGGAGCCATCGTTCGCGGTGTTTACTGCTGCTCCGGACTGGGTGTACCCATCGATGGTGGTGGCTCCGGTTTGATCATTAAGCGGCGGGAGACGAGTCGCTGGGGTGATCCGCTTCACTCCACCGCCCGGGATAGAGAACTCGATCCGGTTGGGCCCGGTTGTGGCGTTTGACTGTTCGATAGCTGCCCGGAGTGAACATTGGTTGTCGGCAGAACGGCAAACACCATCGGCAAGGTTGGCGTCAACGCCGTCGGTCGTTGTGGTGACGGTCATCACCGAACCCGAAGCTTGGGCTTGTGCTGGGACCGGCACTAAGGCCAAGGTGCTGGCAATAACCAACGTTTGAAAAGCTCGTCGCGTTCTTTGCACCTGAAATACCGCCCTTGTGCCTTATGTGTCTGGGGTGAACCAAGGTTCACCCAGAACCCAACTAACGATAGTTGAACCTTAGACAAGGTAGTGTCGGCCGGAGATCAACCCACCTCCTTCACACCCCCGAGGCACAATTGCTTAATCGGCTGGACGTACTAGACCGGAACTGATTCGGGGCCGGCGTGTGTAGTCCGCCAACCGAGTGGTTCTCAACGTCCAGATCTGACCGTAGGATCGAGAATCTCATGAAGACTGACTGGAACCCAATTCTGAGGACCGAGTTTGAAAAACCGTATTGGCACTCGCTTCAACAATTCGTACACCAAGAGCGAACCAATCACGAGGTTTATCCACCCGATGACCAAGTGTTTGCGGCCCTCCACCTAACTCCATACGAAACAGTTCGAGTTCTGATTCTTGGTCAAGATCCCTATCACGGACCAGGCCAAGCTCACGGACTGTGCTTCTCTGTGGCGCATGGCGTGCCGATCCCTCCGTCATTGAAGAACATCTATAAAGAACGTGAAGCCGACCTTGGCCTGCCCGCTCCGGATCATGGGTCGTTAATCGACTGGGCCAAACAAGGTGTGCTGTTGCTAAATACAACCCTCACCGTTCGAGCTCGACAGGCAGCTTCACATCAAAACCAAGGTTGGGAACGCTTTACCGACGAAGTAATTCAAGCCGTGTCGGCCAAAGACGAACACGTCGTATTTGTTCTTTGGGGTGCCGCAGCTGGCAAAAAGCGCGAACTGATTAATACCGACAAACACACAATCGTCGCCTCTCCCCACCCGTCGCCATTATCAGCTCATCGGGGCTTCTTCGGGTCTCGCCCATTCTCGACTATCAATGAGGCGCTAGCCGGCAGCGGTCAAGAGCCGATTGATTGGCAGATTTCCGAAACCTAATAGATCGCCCCATCCCCTCGCACCGAACCGACCTCTCCTCTAGCGATAGCAAGTGCGTTTTCAACGCCCGCATTCAGCGCCAACAGATCTGACGTAACGGTGACCATCTGAAAGCCCTGCTCAAGTCTCATCGGAACCAGATGTTCAGCTGTGTGTATCCCTGGCGCAACGCCGTGACGACGACAACAAGCGACGATAGCTGCCAATGCTTCTTGGAAGCGGCTATCGGTGTGGTCCGACCCCGGTGGTAGCCCCAGGCTGATTGAAAGATCGGCTGGTCCAACGTAAATAGCGTCGACTCCTGGGGTGCTAACTATTTCGTCGAGGTGGCTCAAGGCTTCCACAGTTTCGACCATTGGAATGCATGCAACCTCACGATTGGCCTCTTCGAAATAGTTGTTTCCTAAGGCTGGCGCTGCTCGGGCTGGGCCAAAGCTCCGCGAACCATCTGGGGCATACCGGCACGACGCAACCGCCTGTAGCGCCTGATCTGCGGTGTTGACCATTGGAACGATGACACCCATAGTTCCTGCGTCCAACAATTTGCCGATTATGCCAGGCTCGTTCCACGGGGCACGAGCTATCGGCACAGCCGAAGACCGCTGCAAGGCTTGAAGCGACGGCACTACGTCGCCGTAGTCGAGCAAGCCGTGCTGCAAATCCACGCAGATGTAATCAAAGTCCAGAGCCCCGAGACCCTCCAACGCAGCTGGGTTCGGACTTGAGATCCACAAACCCAAAGTGTTCGTCTCGGTCTGCCACTTCTCTTTCAACGTATTTGTTCGCACCGTTGCAACCTAGCCCAGTCCGAGCCAGCGAAGAAAGTAGGTTCGCGCTACGCCGGCCTATCTCGGCTGACGTACCATTCGAGCCAAAGTTGGCCGAAGCCGAGGAACAGGCAGCTTCGTTAGGGCCAGCAGTAACGGATAGATCTCCAAGCGACCAAGCAACATATTGACGATGGCGACCATCCGACCAAACGCAGTGATGGCCATAAAGTCACTTCGAGGGCCGATATTCCCTAAGCCAGGCCCGACGTTGCCAACGGTGGTTGCTGAAGCCGAGAAAGCGGTTATGAGATCTACCCCGCTGAGAGCGATGAGCAGACCCCCACCTCCGAACGCGGCCAGGGCCAGAGCGATAAAGCCGAGCACTTGTAGGGCTACCGGGTCCGCTACTACATTGTCGCCGACTCGAATTGGTCTGACTAGTCCAGGGTGCAGTTTTCTGAGCGTTTCTCGGTGGGCAAAGCTAGCGATGGCCAGGACTCGAACCATCTTGATACCACCAGAAGTTGATCCGGCCATAGCTCCAATCGGAAGCAAGATCAGAATCACCGCTTGAGCGGCGTCGCTCCATTGGATGTAGTCGACGGTCCCGTACCCCGTTGTTGAGACGATAGCTACGACGGTGAACAGAGCACCTCGAAACCCTTCAGCGTCGCGGTACTCGGGTCCAGCGGCAATAAAGACAACCACCGATGCGATCGATACAACAAGTGTGTAGACCCTAAACTCAACCGATCGAAGCAGCGGACCCGGCTTTCCTCGCAGCAGTCGGTACAGAAGAGTGAAACTTGAACCGACGGTAAACATCGCAAAGATAGCTATCCATTCAATCACTGCTGACTCGAAGTGACCAAGCGAAAGGGTGTACGAAGAAAATCCACCAGTCGACACTGTGGTCATACTGTGGTTGACTGCTTCCAGAAAAGTCATTCCGGCGGCCATATAGGCGACGATAAGCACGAGCGTGAAAAGCAGGTAGACACCCCAAAGCCGCCGTGCGGTTGAACGAACTCGAGGGGTTAGCCGCTCCCCTGTCGGACCAGGTGCTTCGGCTTGAAGCAAGCCCATTCCCATGCTTCCAGCCGTGGGTAGTACTGCAACAACGAGAACAATTACACCCATTCCCCCGAGCCATTGGGTCATCGAGCGCCAAAAGATAACTCCAACCGACGCGTCGAATGTGGTTGCATCTGTCGGAGATTGCTGCAGGACTGTCGCCCCCGTGGTGGTGAACCCGGACATCGATTCGAACATGGCCTGATCGAAAGTCGTAAGCGTGCCGGTTAAAAGGTAGGCAACCATGCCGATCATCGCCATGGTCAGCCATGCCGCTGTTACCGAGGCGAACACGTCGACGACCGGTGTTCGTCGTGGCACCTCGGTTCCCCACCACATGCAAGACCCAAGGACGCAGCCCCCGATCCCCAATGATCCGAGCCAAGCCCAGTCCGTCGTGTCCCCTGCGATTATCTCAACGCCGGCCGAGAGCAGCAGACCTGCTCCACAAAAAGCCAAGGTGAGTCCAACGATGTGGAGAACCAGATTTGGCCGTTTGGTCACGTCTCTCGCGATCCAAACAGTGCTTTAGCTCCAGATAGGGCGTTCGGTCGACCAAAAATTATTGCATGATCGCCTGCCTTGAGAATCGTGTGACCTCGAGCGATCTCAGCTGACCCGCCGGGTCGAGTAACCGCTCCAATCAAGATCTCAGCGGGAAGGCTAAGGTCGGCAACGGTAGATCCATCCGCTTTCGAGTCTGGAGCGATCACGATTTCATCGACTTCAGAGTCACTTTCAAGAAAAGTAGCGACCGCAGTGGCGCCACCGCGAACTTTACCCAAAACGGCGTTGGCCAACGCGGTCCGCGGACTTAGGGCGGCGTCGATACCGAGACGCCGCACCAACGGCAGCAACGCTAGCCGATGGAGAACGGCCACAGTAAAGCGAGTTCCCTCAGAAATACCAAAGGCACAGGCCAACACGTTGGAAGCATCTTCGCCGGTGGCGGCGATCACTGCGTCCATCGATCCGATTGATTCGTGCAGCAGCAATTCGGTGTCAGTAACGTCGCCTTGAACAACCAGGGTTCGTTGGAAACATTGCGATAGATGCTGCGCCCGCCTCGCATCGCGCTCAATCATCACAACCGAGACGCCCTCGTACTCAAGCCGTTTGGCTAACCGCTCGCCGACGGCGCCGCCTCCGAGAATCATGACCTTTTGAGCTGGGTTACCGCCAACGCCAAGCATCGTTAGCAGTTTCTGCTGCGCTTGGCTTTTGCAAAGAACCCGGACGTGATCACCAGGAAGAATGATTTGAGCGCCACCGGGAACAACAGTCTCGCCGTCCCTCGTCAGCGCTCCGACGAGAAACTCGTTGTCGTCGCCCATGGAACGACCGATTTCTTCCAGCGTCCGATTAGCGAGCACCGCTCCTTCGGCAACAACTGCCCCAAGAACGACGAGCTCGCCCTGAGCCATGGGGTAAACCTCGTCGGCACCAGTGCTATGTATCAGTTCGAGAATCTCGTCAGCAGTTTCCGCATCAGGATCAACGACAACGTCGGCTCCGACTGCAGCTATCAGGCTGGCGCTGGATTCGTCTCGGAGTCCATCAGACTCAACCCGAACGACAGTTGTTTCAACGCCGTGTTCTTTGGCCACTAGCGAAGCGATCAGGTTCACCTCGTCGTTTTGGGTGACTGCGGCCAGGATCGACGCCCGGTCAATACCAGCCTCGACCAACACCGACGGATTTGAACCGCTGCCGGTGATTACTTGGATGTCTAACTCAGCACCGATCTCGCGTGACTTAGCCGGATCGCTCTCAACCATGACAACGTCGAGGCCTTCGGCCCTGAGACGTTCGGCTAGGAAGCCGCCAACTTCACCTGCTCCAATTATGACTACATGCACGGTGCTAGATATCCAACCGGTATACGACTATTGCCGGTCCCGACGATAGCGCTTACTAGTAGCCGTCGGGCGAAGAGAGCTCTTTATAAGGCTTTAGCCGCAACCTTGAGACACCGCAGAGGCGGGTCAGGTTTCTTATAGTTCGACGGTAGGGCGGGATCGGACGATCCGGCCAGTCAAGGCCTAGCTCGTTACGGTTCGTCGCAACTTACGAAGATGGGCATCGAAGATGTCGGCCAACTCGCGACCTTGGCTACCGAAGGCGTGGATGGGCGCTCGTTCACCGTGAGCTTGGTTTACAACTACTCGTTGAGGAATCGTTGGTTTCCAAACTGACTGGGTGCCAACCATTTTGTTGAGGTCGACTATTCGGGACTGGGCGTCGCTTGACACCGCAGGTACCCGATTCAGCACAACTCCGGCAAGATCAAGCTTGCGGTTATCGCTGCTCCAGACCTCTTCAATGAGATCAAGAACCGGTTCGACACCGCGTACTCCAAAGATCGTTGGTTCTACTACGAGCAGCGCACCGTCGGCGGCGGCCAGGCCGTTTGACGTATTCAGCCCGAGCGACGGAGCGCAATCTATCAACACGACATCAAACTCTGAGGCCACGCCTTCTAACGACTTGGCCAATCGACCAACGCTGGTATCTCGTCGGGTATCGGCCTCGCGCTCGGTCAGATCGCCAGCGCCGGGGAGAATCCATATTTCTTCCCCCCAACCGGAGGGAACGATCATTTCTTTTGCGGCTCCGCTTCGGTTGGCGTGGATAGCATCACCAGTTCCGAGGTTTTTCGTTGATGGATCAACCCCTAACGCCCAAGTGGCGTTGGCCTGAGCATCGAGATCAACGACCAACGTACGAAGGCCAGCGGCCCACGCAGCGGACGCAAGTCCGAGGGTGACGGTCGTTTTACCGACGCCACCTTTTTGGTTCAACACAGCGACAGTGCTTGTCATAGGAATCCCCTTGAGTCGAGCGACCGGTTAACTCTAGCGGTCAGAATCGCGTCAACTCACCTCGCCCCAACTGTCTGTCGACGAAGGGTGGGGTTGATCGCAGAATACAGCGGGTTTAAAGCGCTAAGTCAGACCGATTCATAATGGTCTGCGAGGTCTCGGCAGGCCGGAGATTGATTACTTCCGCTCCACGCCCTTGACTTTCTAACAGAGCTCTCAGCTGTCTGATTTCGGCCTCGTTTTGGTCTCGTTTGTGGCGGGCTGCGGTGAGAGCCCCATCCGCACGAGCGATCAAGCTACGCAGATTGGCCATTTCTGCCGCCATTTTCGGGTCTGGACCGCTGGAGGTGGGCGGAGCTGGCGCTAGTTGATCCCGACGAAAATTAGGATCTTCAACCTCAGCCCGTAAGGCAAACAGGTCGTTTACAGCTTGGGTACGCTGTCGTTCGATTTTTTTTCGACTCGATATCAGCTTCGCTACTTCACGCTGATTACGGCGGTCTAGGATCCACAAACCGATTGCCCCGATAAGAACACCGATTCCGATTCCGATAGCTACCTGGACAAGATTCATCTTGATCTAACTCCGCCTTGTAAAAGGGAAAATTCCTAGCATTTCGAGGTCGAGCCCAACACCCCATATGTCCATGCAGTTACAAGTGTAGTCAACCACGGCTCTTTACACCACTGGATGTTTGCTAAGAACGTCATCTGAGCGCAATTTCTTCAGATCTATAATTTCTGATGATTGGACTAAGGTCGCTTTTTTGACTATTGGAGCGGTTTGTAGGGCGACAAATGTCCGAGATCGGCCGTCTAGTCCAACCGACCGATGGCGACTCCGTGGCAAATTGCCTACCTAATGAGAAATCAGAAAAGCGTGTCCTGAAGCTGATCCTGCCGCCCGGCCAACCAATGCGGCCGACACCGAAGGTCATAAGAAATAATGGCTGCGGTCTCATCTTGAGTATCGCCAACCACCTTAAGGTCACCTTCGTATACCTGTTGCCCGTTTACTAGTCTGGCGTTGTGGGTAGCGCGGGCCCCGCACCAACATCGAGCCTCAACTTGCAGTTCCGATCTCCGGTCGGCGACTTCCATAAGCCGTCGGCTGCCTGGGAACAGAAGCCCTTGAAACGATGTAAGAAGACCGAATGCGTAGACCTCGATTTGGAGTTCGTCGACCACTCGCGCCAGCTGATCGATTTGACCCGGCTCATAAAACTGCGCTTCGTCACAGATTACGGCGTCCAACCCATGTCGAGTAGCGTGTTCTTGAGCTATCAGACGATGAACGTCAACTGTGCCATCGATTATCGTCGCCTCAGCGGCTACTCCTAATCGGCTCGAGACTCGGCCGTCGCTTCGATCGAGCTGTGTTAGCAGCATGCATGCATGGCCACTCTTGCTCAAGTTGTAGTGAATCTGAAGCGCCTGCGTCGACTTTCCGGATCCCATCGTTCCAAAATAAAAGCGAAGCTCGGCCATTGTCTAAATCTAGCGACTAGCTGAGTCAGTGGGTAGCAGAGACACGTTTTGAAGACAATTGACTACTCCGATTGTGCCAAGGTCCTGGTGGAGCCAATACAATTAAAGCGCACCGTTTACTATGATCTGGCTTGCGCTCGGTCGAGGCGATAGAACTGCGTGTACGACGACCTTCCCTCTAAAACAGCCACCGATGAGGTGGTGTCAGACATCGAAGTTGTTGATTCAGCTGACGCGCTCGTTGCGTGGCCAGAGAAACCGAATACCGGTTTTGCCGGCTGGTTTGGCCGACCGATCATGCTCGAACTCCGCGCCCCGTTCGAACGGAAAGCACTTCGACAGTCTCCGATCTATAACGGTGTCGGGGTTCCTAAGGGGGAAGGTCGACCGGTTCTGGTTGTTCCCGGGTTTTTCGCTGCACAAGACAGCGCCGATGATCTAATCACAATCCTCGACAACGCCGGATGGGATATCAGCTTGGCCGACGTCGGCCGCAATGCTGGACCGGCCTACAACAGCTTGTCGGCGGCGGAAGAAAATCTGAAACAACTGACAGCTCGCACGAAGAAACCAGTGACCATAATCGGACACAGCCGCGGTGGTCAGTTCGCTCGGGTAATGGCCGTGCGGCATCCAGAAACAGTGCGACAAGTAATAACAGTAGGCTCCCCGCTTTGTGTTAAATACCCAAAGTTCGCAGTAGTGAACCTTCCCGCCTCGATTCTAGATCGACTCTGGCGCCTGGGATTGTTTGGACCGGTTTATCCGGCTCAAGAAGATGCCGTCGACCGGGACCGATACCGATCCTTCCCGGCTGAGGTTGATTTTGTATCGATCTACTCCAAATCCGACGGAATCGTCGATTGGCGTCTCTCACTCGACCCAGCGGCAAGGCACGTTGAGGTACAGACCTCTCACCGAGCCATCTGGAATAGCGTCAACGGCGTTCGCGCAATCGTCACTGCCATGGCAGACGTAGAGTAACTCCCCGACCCGGCGTATTCATTAGCAGTTCATCTACTAGCTAAAAGTTCCTCGACTTTGATCGCCAATCCGTCATCATCGTTTCCTTTGATGATTTCATCGGCAGCCATTTTTGCATCATCAGTGGCATTCGCCATGGCAAAACTCAAGCCAGCCCAGTTCAGCATCGGCAAGTCGTTGTGATTGTCTCCGAACGCCGCCACCTCGGACGCATCGATACCAAGATCTTTCGTCAGCAGGCCAAGGGCGGTCGCCTTCGTGACCTGCCCGGCTGCAAGTTCTATGAATGATAAGCCCGAGTACGATGGCACGGCTTTGTCACCCACGGCCAGCGATATTTGCTGATAGAGCTCATCGAGAGTTTTGGACGTGTCGAATGCAAGGACCTTCTGAATCCGTTGGTTCGTGAACGGGCCGTCAGGTTCGAACACTTCAGCGATATCGGCGATTGACGGTTTGTCTGGTAGTGCCGGAACAACCTCTTCAAATCCTGACTCATACGCAACGTCGGTTTCGAACTCGATAGCAAACCCGACTGATGGCAGCAATGAACGAAGTGTCTCGACCATCCATCTGGCAGTCACCTCGTCCAACCAGAATCCTCGAACCAGTTCGTCTTTTCCAAGATGCCGGGTGACGGCGCCGTTGGCGAAGATCCAGTATGAAGGAAGGTCCGCGGCCTCAATCACGTCGGTAGCAATGACCATTGGCCGACCAGTAACCGGCACAACGCGAATGCCCTCGGATTCGGCCGCATGAAGGGCTGCTTTTACCCGAGGCGAGAGCGAGCCATCGCTTCGAATCATCGTGCCATCAATATCAGTCGCTATTAGGCGGATCGGATTCACTTGAGTTTCACTTTCCGTTGACGCCTTGATCACGCAATCCTATTTGGAGTTAGGCATCTTCAGACAGACTTACAGAACGCAAAAGGGGAGAGCAACAAATGCCGCTCTCCCCTTTCGATGTTCGCTTGCGTGATTACTTGGCTTCGTTCAGGAAGGTTTCCCGAGTCGGCCGGTTATACGGTTGCTGCAACGGGAACCGCTTGACCAAATCGTTTGCCTGCGGAACCCATTGGTCACGCTCGATTCGGCCCGGGAATGTCTTGATGGCATCGTTGACTTTGTCAACTTCTGCCTTGGACATATTCGCTAGCTGTTCCCAAGCTTTGATTCCAAAGCCGTTGAGGGTTTTTTCCATTACTGGACCAATGCCATTAACAACCTTTAGGTCATCTTTGTGACCAGCTCCGGCGGTACCAAGCTTGGTTTTGCCTTTAGCCCATGAAGTCGACTTCTTAGCAGCCTTTTTCTTGGCCGGCGCCTTCTTCTTAGCGGCTACTTTCTTGGTGGCCTTTTTAGCTGGCGCCTTCTTTGCCGCTGATTTCGCCTTCTTCTTCGCTGGCTTCTTCTTGCCTTTGGCCTTTGAGGTGTCTTCTCCTGGGGTATGGCCCTGGTCTAGGAGACCTTGGGCTCCGCCCATCCAATCGTCGCGTTCGATCCTTCCGGGGAAGGCGTCGATTGCTGCTGTGACTTTCTCGATGTCAGCCTTTTTAAAGGCGGCGACTTGCTCCCAAGTCTGGATTCCGAAGCTGTTAAGCGTCTTTTCCATCTTCGGACCAATTCCCTTGATCCGTTTTAGGTCATCGACGTGATCAGCTCCTGGAGTTCCGAGCTTAGTTTTACCCTTCATCCAGGAGGTCTTGGATGCCTTCTTCTTTTTCTTGGCCTTCGGGGCAGCTGCTACCTTCGCTGGCTTTGCCTTTGCGGCCTTTTCAGCTCGCTCAAGCCGTCGGCGAAGGTCGGCGATCGTCTTATCGCGTCCCGGCACCAGAGCAGCTGACTGCTCGGCCTTAGCCAACCTGTTCTTGCTCTTGTCTGCATCGGCTTTCGCTTTGGCCAAGTCAGCTCGAAGCTTGGCCAGCCCACTGGCTTCCGCCTTCGCTTTCGAGAGGTCAGACTGCAACCCGGCAACCTTGCCAGCGTCAGCCTTCGCCTTGGCCAACTCAGACTCAAGCGCAGCAACCTTCGCCGCATCAGACTTCGCCGCAGCCAAATCAGCCCTGAGCTTCGCCGCTACCTCAGCATCAGACTTCGCCCGAGCATCAGCAGCAGACTTCGCCTTAGCCAACTCAGACTCAAGAGCAGGGACCCGATTTGCCTTCGGGGTTGCTTCAGCGAGCTGAGATTTAAATCCTTGAATTTCGGTTTGCATTTGTGAAGCCTTAGCTGCATCAGCCTTCGCCTTAGCCAACTCAGACTCCAAACCAGCAACCTTGCCAGCATCAGCCTTCGCCTTAGCCAACTCAGACTGCAAACCAGCAACCTTGCCAGCCTCAACCTGAGAAGCCTGCAAATCAGCCCGCAACTTCGCAGCCGCATCAGCATCAGCCTTCGCCTTAGCCAACTCAGACTGCAAACCAGCAACCTTGCCAGCCTCGGCCTTAGACCTGTCGAGCTCGCCTCTTAACGATTTCACTTCGGTGTCTGCTTTCGCAAAGCCCATAGCTTGCTCTTTGGACTTGGCGAGTTCGGACTGCAAACCAGCAACCTTGCCAGCATCAGCCTTCGCCTTAGCCAACTCAGACTCCAAACCAGCAACCTTGCCAGCATCAGCCTTCGCCTTAGCCAACTCAGACTCCAAACCAGCAACCTTGCCAGCATCAGCCTTCGCCTTTTCAAGCTCAACGGTGCGCGCTTGCAGCTGTGTTTCGAGTTGGCTTGTTTGATCGGCCTTCGTTTTGAGGGTCTGGACTTGACCGGCAAGCTCGCCGGCCCGATCAGCTTCGCCTCGCAAGTTGATGACTTCAGCTTCGAGTGTCTTTGCTCGGCCTGCTTCATCGCGCAGATTGATGATTTCAGATTCAAGTTCATCAGCCCGACCTGCTTTTGACTTCAACTGCCCGATTTCACCTTCGAGGGTGTCGGCCCGTTGTGCCTTGCTTCGCAAATCTACGATCTGGGTTTCGAGCCCTGGAACAAGATCCGCTTTCTTGCGGAAGTCTCGTAGTTGCCCTTCGAGCGCAGGTACCTTTTCGGCATCTACCCTGGTGCGGTCGAGCTCAAGTTGGAGTTCGTCAGAACGTTCCTCAGCCGCCTTTAGAGAGCTGACCTTCAAACGAAGCCGATGTGACTCCTCTTCCGCATCTCGACGGTGCCGCTCGAAGTCAGCAGCTTCAGCCTTTCGTCGCCACCACCACCAGAGCAGTCCTAGAGCGAGGCCCAATAAGAAGCACAGCAGTAGTGCCAGTGCAATTACTCCAAATAACCAACCCATATCAGGCTTCCTTTCCTGAGAAGCGTCGCTGTTCTTTTACGTCGCGCATGCTTCGATTTGCTGTCTTCGCTTGTAGTTCGATTGCTGTACTTATCGTTACTTGTTTTAGGTGTCCAGAAGTCGAAATCATTCGGCAACTTCCCATTCGATTCGACGGTTGGCCTGAAGATCTTCTTCAGTGACCTCTGGGTCTACCTTGAGCTCGCTCTCGCCCCGGCCTTCAGATGAAAGCCTGGCTGCGTCGACACCTTTTTCGTCGACTAGGTAAGCGACGACCGAGTCGGCTCGAGCCTGACTTAGCGCTCGGTTTGCTTCGTCTGATCCTCGGCTATCGGTATGACCGACGACAACGAGGTTTCCGGCCTCTGGATTGTCGTTGATCACGTCAGCAGCAGCATCAAGTGTTGACTGCGATTCAGGGCGAATCGTTGCTCGGCTAGTATCAAATTGAATTGGCTCTAGCGAGAAGATGCCATTTAGCGTCTCGTCGATCGATTTGATCGTGATCTGGTCAATGACTTCCAGATTGCCTTGCGCTGCTACAGCGGTTCCTTTAGCAAACCAATCGTCTCTCTCAGATTGAGACGCAGCCTCGCCGGTAAGAACGATCTGGCCTCCGTCGTTGGTGAACACTTCGCTGTCGACAGTTAGATTGTCGGTCACGTTGTCTGCACCGTACTGAGCAACAGCCTCATCGTTAATCGCAGCCTTTGTTGCATCATCGGCTACTACGCCATCGAGAACAATCGCCGATCCGGCCGCAGCGGCCAGAGTCAGTTGCGCAGGTTTCAGTTCAGGAGCTTCTGGCTCCGGCTCTTCCGCTACCTCTGGTTCTGGGTCAAGGTCGGGTTCGATATCTTCTTCAGTCACGAGATATTTAACCGACTGGACGCCTTCTACATCTTTGGCTGCAGCAACTGCGGCTGCTTCCTGGCTTGCCGGACCACTCAAGGTGATGTGTGCTGCATCGGCGCCAATCCCGGAAATTCCGTCGTAAGCAACGCCAGCGGGCAGAGCGCCGGTAACCGCAGTCGAAAGACTGCCGCTAACCATGCCTGCGAGTAACAGTCCTTTGATTAAAAGCCCGAGCAATGCCACCAGTGGAATCAACCACCATCTTCTAAGCCAACGCATTTTCTCTCCTGCGGATAGTCATTGATATAAAGGACGATTCAAATCGATGAATTGTCGCGGACGATCTGTCGTTTATAGTTTTGACGCTACGCATTTTGACCGCCGTCGGGATCCGTTCAGCATCGCCGGATCGCGCCATCATGTCTCGATATCGCTCCGCCGGTCGATGCCCGCCCTAGTCACCGACTGCAAGTCTAGTCCCGATGATCGCCCAAGCCAAAGAGAGAGCGACGAACCGCGTTCATCTAACAGCGAAGCGCAACGCGCAGCGTTGACTGTCAGTTCTGAATGATCCGGATGTAGTCGACTTCAAAGGTGGCTCCCGACGAGCCAGTACCCAATGCACCAGGGGCCAGCGGACCAGGGCGACCGCCGAGCGCTAGGTTGATCTTAATTTCGCCGATCTGTTGATCGAACGGCGCTGGATAGCCTTGCATCGTTGCCGCTGACTCGACCCGGAACGACTCTTGACCGTCAAGCCACCACACCAAGACGCCATTTCGACCGTAGTCAAAGCGAATAACGTGCCAGTCGGCGCTGAAATTCTTCCCCAGATATGCACCCCGATTTTGGTGTTCATGGGAGCCATCAAGGCCGCTGTAGTGCATGCTTGACATAACCCGATTTGGATCCTCGGCTGTCATGACTTCGATATAGTCGAGCTCGCCACCGGCCGGCCAGCCACCGCCTCCCCAGCCTGAAGACCACACCGCTGGCCATAGTCCGCCCTGATCTGTTGGGTCATTGGGCGTCAATTTGACGCGGAACTCTAGGGACTGACCGGGAGAAAAGGTCACGCCGCTGCTACGAATCATTCCAGACGTCACCTGCCTAGTGTCCCCTCCAGGGCAGGTATAGGTCTCGGTCACGGCTTTGAGAACGAGCTTTCCATTTCGAACTGAAACGTTTTCCGGTCGGTAGCACTGGAGTTCGTTGTTTCCGTCGCCATAGGTTGAATGTTCTCGCGACCACGTTCCAGCATTGAGTTGATCGAAGTTGTCTTGCCAAACAACCTGCCCTGACGGTGGTCGTGTGGTCGAGGTCGAAGGAATCGACGTTGTCGTTGGGATAGATGTAGTCGGAGCCGACGTTGTTGGAGTAGACGTTGTTGGAGTAGAAGTCGATGAGCTCGCCAAGGTCGTTGACGTGGAGCTCGCGGTCGAGGTTGTCTGAGATGGAGGACCGCTAGTGGTGACCGTGGACGGTTTCGGCGAAGTAGTCGACGATGTTGTTCTCTGCGACGTCGAATCTTTGCTTGCAGTCGTTGATCCGCTGGTTGACGATGCCGACGAACTGGTCTGGTTCTCGGTTGTCGATGAGCCGCTAGTTGCGCTCAAAAGTTGATCGGCGTTGCCCACTATCAGGGCAGGCAAAGCAACAACGTCGGAATCCTCATCCGGGTTGAGCACACCGGCCTTTGGAACGGCAAGTACGTTTGGTTCGGGGCCGTCAAGCAGATCAGATTGCTGCTGCCCAATCGGGATGTCTCGCTCGCTCGCTGAAGATTCAACAACATTGCTCGACTCGGACCGAATGGTCAGACCGACGAACAAAAAAACCATTAGTGCCAAAGCGCCGGCGACGGCAAACCCGGCCTTGCGCCGCCGCTGCGGTAGATACGTAGCAATCGAACCTTGGCTCAGCCCAAGCTGGGTATCGGTTACTACCTGTGGACTGAGGACTGTTTCGTGCGCGAAATCGTCATTCAGTCCAGTAGCTACAATCGATGGAACGCCAAAATCAGCCTGATCTAGAATCGACGTCGGTCGCTCTGAAGCGTCGAGGGTCAAATCGTCTGAGCGAAGCGTAGATTTCGTAAGACGGGTCGGATAGTGCTCAGTCAAAGTCTTCGGCCTTCCCGCGACGAAGTAGACCCCGGAGGGAACGTCACGGAACTCGTAGATAGATGTGAGGCGGGGAGGGACACTCGGCCCAGGCGATTTGCCTCAGCCACTAGACCATCGTACCCAGATTGATTCAAATTTGCAATACATCAGAAACTGGAGCAACTAGCCAAAAATGGAACCACCCGGGCTTGCAAGCCCGGGTGGTTCCGTCAGTTCGTCGCTGTTGATCAAACCAACAGGTAATTAGTCTCTCGACATCAACAGTCGCAGGACATACCAGAACATCATCATGACCGAACTGAACAGGCCGACCGCTGCTCCGACATAGGCCCAGGCCGGGTACTTCCGAACGATCTGCTGGGTTTGATACAGGATCGAAGCACCCGAGAGCGCAATCATTGCAACCGAAAAGATTGCTCCAAGCTCAAAGCCGAATATGGCGCCAGCCACGATCAGGCCGATGGCAACAATGCTGCCCCACATGATCATGGGCCGCATAAACGACAGATCCTTCTTCGTCGTCATCGCAACCGCAGTGAGCGCAGCGAAACCAGCCACAGTGATAATTGCAGCCGACCAAACCGTTGTCGCGCTCTCTCGGATAATGAAGACGTAGTACAGGAACGGGGCAAAGATAAATGCGTAGGCCGCGGCCATAGCAAACAGAGCGCCGTACTGGACGGCCGGTTTGTTAAGCGAGTGAGCAGAGCGACTTGCCATACTGCTGACGAGCATGAACCCGCCCATAATCATAAGCCATCTGAAACTGCCGCCCGAGAACACAAAGTCGCCGAGCAACTTGGCGAGTCCGGTAGCAAAAAGTGCGGCTTCCATACCAATGAACGCAACGATTGCAAGGGCAAGGTGCTGGTACACCTTGACCAAAAACGTGCTTCGCGTTGCCTCATCAGCGTAGAGAACCGGGGTTGAAATTGATTGGTCAGTGAACGCCATAAGTGGTGTCGCCTCCGAAATAAGCCTCCGATGCGGAGGTGGGTCCATTCTATCGAACAACCAGATTCCCGTGTTTGTTCCCACAACCGATTACATCAAACAATCACCAATCGATCAGATTAGTGCTATTTGTCACATAGAAACGGCTTAGTTAGCACAACCTACTGTTCGCTAGCAGTTAGCCAGTACCCGCAGAGACCCAAAGAAGCGGGCAGTCGCACTGGCAATCTCGCTCGCACGTGCACCGACGTAGAGCACTGAATGCAATGCGGCGAACGTAATGCACGAAATCGGAACTTGTAGCCAATCGAACTGATAGTGGAAATTCTTTAGGGAGAAGATCAATGAAAACCAAAAGCAAACTCCGAAGGTGGCTCTCAATCGGAGCAGTTAGCTGTGCGGGCCTTCTTATAGCGTCCGGCTGTGGCTCTAATGCAGAAACCGCAGAAGGCGAGCGCACATCAGCGATCGACGCCTATTTAGGTACCGACTTTTTCGGCGATTTCGATTCCGATTCGATTGAACAAGATTTTGCGGCGCAGCAGCGCGAAGCAGAAGAAGCTATTGCGGCGTGTATGAAACGAGAAGGATTTGAATACACACCAAGCGATAACAGCGCGTCGGTCGGTTTCGTTCTCGAGGGTGACCTTGAGTACGGCACCCCAGAGTGGACCGAGAAGTATGGTTTCGGCATAACAACCCAGCGCTTCGGCCAATCCGAAGTCGGCCCCGAACTCGTTGGCTACGACGATAGTGCTTTCGCCAACGACGACGAGTTCGTAGACCCTAACCAAGAATATATAGAGTCCCTCGACCAAGCTGGGCAAGATGCCTACTACGCCGCTTTGTTCGGCGACCAGGACGGCTTCGGAACGGCGGAAAGTTTCGAAGAAGAAGGTATTCAAGAAGTCGAGAGCTACGAGCCATCTGGGTGCCAAGGCGAGGCGCTTGGGAGTGGACCAACAGACTTCTTTGCGTTCTTCGACGAGTTCGGCGACGAACTAGATGAGCTTCTCACCGACGTCGAAGCAGATCCGAAGTTCGTGAGCAAGCTCGACGACGTTCAAGCTTGCGTTACTGAAGCAGGCTATGAGCTGCCGGCCGGCTGGCCAAATCGAGTTCAGGATTCTCGTGAAAGCGCATATCAAAAAGAGCTAGAGGAGATTGAAGCTCTCGTCGGCGGACCAGACCAGTTCGACGATATTGATTTCGACTCAATGAGCGAAGAAGAACTTCAATCTATGTTTGCCGACGGTCCACCAGCTCGGGACTTCAGCCCCGAAGCTAAGGCACTGCTTAGCGAACTTCAAAACAAGGAAATAAGCACCGCAGTAGCAACTGACAAGTGCGGTGGCGGACCGCTTGAGTTAACGGAGCTGTTCCAAGAACTACTCGCAGACTATGAGGATCGGTTCATCGAGACCAATAGGGACAAATTGGATTCCTTCAAAGCAAATCAGGAAGCATCTCAATAGCACGGTCGATTGGCCCACCCGGTCTGAAATTCCGAGGCCCCAGGTGGGCGCTAACCGGCGAGAGCGGCCACAACGAGGCATCCAAGAACATCGGACCACAGGGTCCGGAACCAATGACCGAGGTGGCAATAACCAATGGCAAACGATATGGATCAACAAGTTCTTCACAACGATCAGGCCGGCGGCCTTGATCGGCATCACAACACTCGATCGAACAGGTTTCGATCAACGCAAGAACCAGGCGGAGTTCAACTATGAGTAAAAGATCAATTCTTGCGCTAGTGGCGGGAGTAGCAGTCCTGTTTGCGGCCGTGGGATGGTTCGCTGGCCAACAAATACGGTCTCCGGCCGAAGAAGCAGCAGCGGCCGAAGCTCCCCCACCGTCTCTGATCACCGTGCCAGTGGTATTCGAAGAACTAAGTAAAGACCTAACTACCAGAGCGACAGCACGATCAACAGAGAGTTCCGAGCTTGTAGTTAGCTCATCATCAGGCAACTCAATCGTGACCCGGGTTACTAAAGAAAGCGGCGATGAGCTCAACGAAGGCGACGTTGCGATCGAAATTTCGGGCCGGCCAGTGATTGTTCTAGAAGGCGAACTCCCGGTATTCCGAAACTTCATTCCCACGCTCGATGGCCCCGACGTTGAACAGTTAGAGGCGGCATTAGAGCGGCTAGGACACAACCCGGGCAAGGTCGATGGCATCTACGATGGCGACACTGCAGATGCCGTATCGCGAATGTATGTTGCTTCCGGGTACAAGGCGCCCGAAATCTCAGCCGACGATAAAGAGGCGTTGAAGCAGGCGGAAAGAGCAGTGACCGATGAAAAAGCAGCCGTTCGCCAGGCAGAGAAAATTTTGACCGAAGTCCAGCAGGGACCATCTGAATCAACCCGGTTGCAGCAGAACCAATTTGTCGCTGAGGCAAAACAAGCGTTGACTGACGCGGAGAAAAGCGGGGACGCCGACCTTATTACTAAAGCCAAGGCGGACTTGGCGCTTGCCGAAGCCACCCGCGCTGAGGCGTTAGCCGTGAGCGAGGCCGACGCCGAAAAACAGGGGGTCGCCGACGCTAAGGCCGGGCTATCAAGAGCCCAAAGTGAATTGGCGACCCTGCGAACTCAAGTCGATGTTGAACTACCGGCCGAAGAAATAGCCTTCCTCCCAACGTTGCCCCGAAAGGTCCAGAACCTGACTGCTAAAGCAGGCGACCAACCTACCGATTCGGTGATGACCATCACGGGTGCCGGAACGTCACTGACAGCTGGTGTGTCGAAGGCTGATCGCAGTCTCATCGAAGTAGGCGACGCGGCGGTGCTCGACTCCGAAGACCTCGGACTTAGGTTTGATGCCAAGATTACATTCATCGCCGACTCGCCCGGCGGTCCCGACGAGTCATCCGATCGTTACGTTATTCGCTTGGCGGCTGATGATGACTTGCCCGACGATGCAATAGGTGTCAGCTTTCGAATAACAATTCCAGTCACTTCGACCGGCGGAGAAGTGCTAGCGGTTCCTCTCGCTGCGCTGTCTGCTGGTGCCGATGGAACCGCTCGAGTGGAAGTCGAACAGCCGAGCAGCGAGGTTGTTCTAGTAGAGGTCGTTCCTGGCTTGCGGGCCAATGGACTGGTTGAGATTAGACCAATCGAACCCGACATGATCGAAGAAGGCGACCGAGTCGTCGTTGGCCGGGATCTGATCTTGCCGGGCCAAGAAGAAAAAACCGATGGAAGCGGAAGCGGCCAAAACGATGAAGGCTAACTGTAGAAGCGTCAATTCTGGCGCTCTAACAACGAGCTCGACTAGGCGGTCGATAGGCGGCTCACCTCATCCGACCCTTGGGCTAGCGCTGTGAATACTGTTGTCGATCTCGATCAGGTGAGTCGAACCTTCCCTGGCACCCCGCCCGTGGAGGCGCTCAAGCCTACTAATCTAACTATTCACACCGGCCAGTACATTGCCATTGTCGGTCCATCGGGATCAGGCAAATCAACGATGCTGCATCTTCTTGGACTGCTCGATTCTCCAACCTCAGGCACGTATTACCTCGACGACATTGATACCAGCACTCTGTCGGAGAAGGAGCGAGCCGGGGTTCGGTCATCCCGAATAGGGTTCGTGTTCCAGTCTTTCCATCTTCTCCAACATCGCACCACCGTAGAGAACGTCATGTTGGCCGAGGTTTACCGGCCCGGAAGCTCATCAGGACGCGAGACCAGAGCTATCGAGGCTCTTGAGCAAGTCGGTCTCGGACATCGCTTGGATGTCTCGCCAGCGACGCTGTCGGGTGGGGAAAGACAACGGGTGGCGATTGCTCGAGCGTTGGTGAGCAAACCGAGCCTCCTCTTGGCCGACGAACCCACTGGAAATCTTGATACTGCTACCGGGGAACAGATCCTCGCTCTGTTCGATCAGCTACACCAAGACGGCCTGACGTTGGCTGTAATCACCCACGACGACGAGGTGTCAGCCCGAGCGCAACGCCGTGTCCGGATCCGGGATGGGATCGTCAAGGCAGAAGATGACAATGACGGCGGCCTTCGACCGAGCGGAAGTCGGGTAGTTCGATGACAATTATCCCCGGACCTGGACTTCCGTTTCCAGAAGACAACCCTGATGATTCGGACACACCCAACAACGCCCCGTCGGTGATCAAAGCCGCGCCAGAGCCTCCGGACAAGCTTCCACGTTCGGGGCTGAGCGTCCGCGACCTTTTCAATGAAATGACGCTCGCTCTAACTGCTCGCCCGGCTCGAACGATCCTTACTGCGATGGGAACCGTTCTTGGCGTTGCCGCCCTAGTGGCGACATTAGGTTTAGCCAAAACAGCTGGCAACCAAATTGTTACGCGGTTCGATGAACTGGCAGCCACTAAGGTCACCGTCGAACCAAACCAATCATTCCGTCAAGCGCCAGGAGGGGCGACCAGCGCCATTCCGTGGGATGCCGGCGATCGCCTTGAACGACTAAATGGAGTCCGAGCCGCTGGAACGAAATCTGATGTTGATGTATCAGGCCAGCTCGCTCGTTCCGTCCCGGTTATAGACCCGCTAGGACAAACCGAGTTCCAAGTTCCCGTCATTGCAGTTAGCCCCGGGCTATTCCAGTCAGCAAGATCAACCTTATACACCGGTCGTTTTTTCGACGAAGGCCATGATGAGAGAGCCGACCCTGTTGCCATTCTTGGTCCAGCAGCAGCGGAACGATTGAACGTCTCACGCGTCGACAACAACCCGGCTATTTTCATCGGCGATCAATCATTCGCTGTAATCGGCATCTTGGCTACCACCCAACGCGAACCGGCATTACTCAACTCGATAGTTATTCCTAACGGCTTAGCCCGAGAACGCTACAGCCTAGAAGTGCCGAGCGAAGTTTTGATCGACGTTGAAATCGGAGCGACCGAGCAGATTCGAATTCAATCGGCAACGGCCCTATCTCCTAATCAGCCCGAAGCACTTCGCTCCACTGCCAGCGCTCCCCCATCGAGAGTTAGAGGCGACGTACAGAACGATCTAAACGCGTTGTTCTTGGTTCTCGGTGCGGTCTCGCTACTGGTGGGAACGATCGGAATAGCCAACGTGACGCTGGTGTCGGTTCTTGAACGAACCGGAGAGATCGGATTGCGTCGGGCGCTCGGCGCAACCAGACGTCATATCGCCGTCCAATTCTTGAGCGAGTCAGTTGCCTTGGGTGCCTTCGCCGGACTTGTCGGAACCAGTCTTGGGATTCTCTGCGTAGTCATCGTGTCGGCGAACGAACAGTGGACGCCAGTTCTCGATCCGTGGCTGCCGTTCGCAGCGCCAGTGCTCGGCGCCATCACCGGACTGCTCGCCGGAACTTACCCTGCTTGGAAGGCGGCCAGCACTGAGCCGATTGCGGCCCTCCGAGGCCTGAGGTAGGACCGGAGCCGATCCAATCGAGTTCGGTTGTCGGCCGAATCAACTCATGAGAATGCCGGCGACAATTCGCTCGCTAACTGCCATCACTGGGATCTGCAGACCACCGCTGGTCAGACCGGGCAGAACCGAACTATCGGCGATGTATAGCCCGCTCAACCCGAAAACCTGTCCGGCAACTTCAGGCTCAGACGACACAACTGCCCCACCGTCAAGCGATGGACCCATTCGGCACGCGCCAGCTAAATGAGCGACCGGACCGGGGTGAGCCAAAAGCCAGCGATCGAGCTCATCGTCGCTCATACCATCGATTGACGTCGCTGACGTTCCCTTGTCATCGATCATTACACGACGAATCGAGTCGCTCTGATCGCCGGCGACCAAGGCGGCGGCCACCCGTCGGACACCAGATCGAAATCTGGTTCGATCGGAAGCCGACGTTAGGCAGCCTCGTTCTATCTTGAGGTCAGACCCTAAAGATAAGTCCATTCGGCCTTTCGAATTCGGCGATAATAACGTTACCAAGACCACTGACAATGCCTCGACCGGTACCACGTCCTCAATCACCAAAACCTGGATGTCACCGGGTCTGGAATCGTCGCCATCGCTAGCAAATCGGTATATCTGGCTGATAGCAGACGGGGAGGAATCCAACCCACCGACCGAGGTTGAAGCGGTGGCGTCAGGGCCACACACACTAAATGCGAACGACGGGTGATCAAAGATAGTTTTACCCACGTGGTGTGGTTCTGGAACAGATCGGGCGAGCAGCTTTGGTGTCCCTATAGCGCCAGCAGCCAAGACAACGGTTTTGGCCCGCAACACGAGACCTTGATTCGTTTCTACTCCGGTAGCTATCGTGCCACGGACTTTTACCCGAGAAACTACGGTGTCGGCATATACGCTGATCGATCCTTTAGCGGTGTCAGGCCGATTTATAACTAGCCCTTCAAAGACGGTGCAACGTGTTCCATCGCTGGCCGCGAGCGACGCATCCACCAGGCCTACCGCGTCAAGATCCAGCGAACTTGAGCGACGAAGACTGTCGCGGTCAGGCTGATATTGGTTTTCACTTACCCGACTCATTACAGCCTCGGTAACGGGACCAGGAATAGCTCGTTGGATCGGAAGAACCGAAGCCGCCTGATCAAGCCATGGCCTCATAGCATCTGGACCCCAGTCGACACAACCAGCTCGATCTTGCCACTCGACGTAGTCGTCGATGTCCCCCGGAGACAGGACCATCGAGTTTATGGCCGAGCTACCACCCAGGGCTCTACCCTGCTGATACCGAGGCGCAGCGATCGGAAGAGCTCGCCCGTAGTACGCGACCAGGTCAGGCCAAGTAAGAGCGCCGGAAGCATGGCCGCCGACAGCGCTCAGCCCTCGCAAGTTTTGGGGCAGGTCCGATCGCGGGCCAGCTTCAACAAGCGCGACATTCTGTCCAGCGTCGGCTAACCGTCTAGCTACGACACAACCGCCCGGTCCTGAGCCGACGACAATCGTGTCATAGCTAGTGCCAGCCACGTACCAACACCTTGATTCGGGCCAACTTGTATCTCCGCTTTGTCAGTGGTTACTTCGATTGATCGCGGAGGAAACGGCGAAGTATCTTGCCTGAAGCCGACTTGGGAATCTCATCAGTGAACTCAACAATGCGAATTTGTTTATACGTCGCAACGTGGCCGGCCACAAACGCTTGTAGCTCCTCGGCCGAAACTTCCTGGTCTGGTTGTAGAACTACAAAAGCCTTCGGCAACTCGCCGGCCTCCACGTCGGCGACACCGATTACAGCCACGTCGGCGACTGCGGGATGAGTGACTAAGAGCGCCTCAAGTTCAGCCGGTGGAACTTGAAAACCCTTGTATTTGATGAGCTCTTTAACCCGGTCGACGATGAACATGTGACCATCAGAATCGATTCGGGCCACGTCACCGGTATGGAGCCACCCGTCAGAGTCGATTGTCTCAGCAGTCGCTTGTTCGTTGTTGAGATAACCAACCATTACCTGAGGGCCGCGAACTAGCAGCTCGCCTTCTTCGCCAACAGCAACGTCATTGCCATCAGGATCAATGATTCGCGATTCAGTATTTGGCACGGTAATTCCGCTTGAACCGGACTTGAAGTCTTCGCCAGCGGTGGCGTGACTAATTGGACTTAGCTCAGTCATGCCGTAGCCCTGCACTATGGCACAGCCAATCCTCTCAGACGCTTCTTCTGCCAGCTCGCCACCCAGGGGCGCAGCGCCGCAAAATATCTTTCGCAGTGACGAGAGATCAAACTGATCAACCGCCGGGTGTTTCGCCAATCCAAGAACAATTGGTGGAACCGCGTAGAACTGAGTCACCTTGTGCTGTTGAATTAGGCTCAACGCTTGCTCCATATCGAAGCGGGGCATAGTTACTACAGTCACGCCTTCGGCTAACAGACCGTTCATCAAAACCTGCATTCCGTAAATGTGGAAGAACGGTAGAACGGCCAGAGCAACTTCGTTTTCGCCGTACTGAAGCACCGGAGACGACTGAGCCAGGTTGGCGACTAGGTTGTGGTGGCTTAGCATTACCCCCTTCGGCAGACCGGTTGTTCCCGAAGAATACGGTAGAACAACGACCTGCGAATGGATATCAACCTCCACCTGAGCCATTGGGTCGGCATCGAAGTCGCTCAGAGAAGCCGTTCCGGGGGCGGCATCGCCGATCACTACAATTTCTTTCACATCGGTTCCGACGATTGCTTCTTTGGCCGTTTCAACAAAGTCAGCAATTGTCACCAGTAAGGAAGCCTTGCTGTCGTTCAGTTGGAACCGAATCTCTTCAGCTCCGTAGGTCGGATTGATTGTGGTTACCGTTCCGCCAGCCACCGAAACCCCATGGAACACCACGGCATACTCGGGCACGTTCGGCGCCATTAGGCCCACGGTACTCCCGGCCCCATATCCTTTGGCCGTTAGCCCTCCGGCCAATCGATGAATAGCGGTTTCTAACTCAGAAAAGGTCAACGTACGCCCGGACACGCCATCGATAAGCGCTGGATGGTCGCCGTTACTGGCGACCGGGCGCAGCACGTACTCAGTTATCGGGGTTGATGGAATTTCTTGATCGGGCAACGGGCCCTTGTAAATATGAGGAACGTTGTTGTCAGCCATCCAGCGGATGATAACGGTTTGTGCCGCCCATACCGGCAATGGACCGTGAGATCTTACGATGTCGTGAACTGACCGGATCAAGACCATTAGCGGGAATTAATGCTTCCGAACTACGGTTCGGCAAGTATGAAACCAAAAGTTTTCGGGACAATCGCCGTTGCTGCCCTGCTGCTAGCTGGAGTGATCTATTTCGTCTCCAACAACAATTCTGACGGCAGTTCTGATGGCGTTGCCGCTAGCCAAGAAGGAGCGACGCCCGAATCCCCAACCTCAGATAGCACCGATGATGTACCACCGTTTGATCCTTCGAACATCGAAGCTGGACAACTTCGCGACTTCGGACCTCCACCTGAAACCCCGTCCGGTCAGTGGTCAGACGAGACGATCGAGCTAGTAGATCAATCATTAGATGCGATGTTTGCCGATGCGTCGCCGGTGGCTCAAATTTCCGAACTTGGCCAAACCGGCGACCCTCGACTGGCTTGGGTATTCGCCGACATTCTTCGCTTTCTCGGACCCGGCGAATCATCAGAAGCGCTCCAAGCGGCAACACAAGCTGTGCTTCCCGGGCTTGAGATCGATCCGTTCTCCCCGTGGGGAAGCATTGTTGATGCGTTGATCGCCTGGGATCTTCCGGTACCCGAAGAATACTTCGGCCTCAAGAGGAACCTGTATCAACGGATCGAGCCTCGGTGGGGCGATCTGTTTACCGAAGATACTTCGATCGACTGGCGCCACGTCGGCTGGGGCGGAGTTGGTATTGACGATCGGGAACTTGGTTCGGCTGAGCAGTGTCGGTGTATCCCGGCATTGGATGACCCAGCAGTTACCGCCGCTGATGCAGGCAGTTGGTATCCAGACGACGCCATCGTTTTTGGTGTTGTGGTCAACGATGAAGCTCGGGCTTACCCGAAGAACATTATGGAAGTTCACGAAATGGTCAACGACACCATCGGCGGACGTAGAATTGGGATGCCGTACTGCACCCTTTGTGGCTCGGCCCAAGCGTACCTGACCGACGAAGTCCCGTCGGAGCTCACCGATCAGTACGGGGAGCCTGTTTTCCGAACCTCGGGCCTACTAATTCGATCTAACAAGATGATGTTCGAAAAAAACAGTTCATCGTTCATCGACACGTTCTTAGGTGACGCAACGTCAGGTCCGCTGGCCGAGGCTGGTGTTACCTTTCCGCAAGTCTCGGTGGTGACAAGTACTTGGGGAGATTGGAAAGCAGCACATCCCGACACGACGATCGTGGCCGAAGACGGCGGCCTTGGCCGAAGCTATG
The DNA here is from genome assembly GCA_937922805.1 of uncultured Acidimicrobiales bacterium. Taxonomy (GTDB): domain Bacteria; phylum Actinomycetota; class Acidimicrobiia; order Acidimicrobiales; family SZUA-35; genus JAHELU01. Next base: position 473,845 of record CALAJV010000003.1, read on the forward strand.
ACGACGATCCGCTGCGGGGCCGAGACGACAACGGGCCCATTTTCCCGATCGGCGACGTCGACCCCCGACTTCCGGTGCAGGAACCGGTTCTTGGATTCGTTTCCGAGTCGGGCACCCCGATTGCGGTACACGTTCAAGCTGCTCGGAGTGTCTTGACTGACGGGGAAACCCTGAAACTAAAAGGGGTTACGGTTGTGCTCGATGGGAGCGGCATTCGCGCCATCGGACCAGATGGGTCAGACATCGGCGGACATCAGGCTTTCTGGTTTGCATGGAGCCAGTTCTACCCTGACACTCAAGTTTGGCCGCTCGACTTCTAAGAGCCGGTTGTCTCAATTGGTCACCAAATGCCAAGTGAGCCGAGAACGCCGCGCGCTAGCCAAAAATTGATGAGAGCAGAAACCACACTCACCAAAATCCACGTTATGCCTCGTTGCTGCCAGACAGCGCTTCGACCTTCAATAAAGATCTTTGGGAACCGGGTCTGATTTTGTGTACCGAACCAACCAGCGAGCCACAAGGCCGAGCCACCAAACATGAACAGTCGAGGCAATAAGGAAAGAAAGAGTCGAGATAGCTCCGAAACCCGGTCTGCCTCCGGGTAGACCGACGAGTTTGAACCGGTCTTGTGAAAAACGTCGATTTGTTCACCAACGTATGGCTGCCGATCCGAGACGTAGGCTCCCTTTGTCGTTACCAGGCTGACCGCGGTTTCCGGTGACCGATCATCGACAGTGAACGATCCGTCGCACACGAACTGATCAGCGCCAACACCGTTGTGTTCGACACAGGACTCAACCACAAACGATCCGCTTTCGCCGTAGTCGCCGGACCAGTTGTAGACAAGTAGGGAGCGGTGAACCAACAACCCAAGGCCAAGAACGCAAATAGTTGCCATCACGATCGCTACGGCATCGGTCGGAATTCCGAGTGGAGAGCCAGACCGCGACAAAGTTCTGATCTTGTCGATAGCCCCGCTATGAAGTTTTCCAACCGGCACTGCCTCCACCATGCACTTATTGTATGTGCTTGTTGATGGGCAATACAGGTCGGCCTCAGTGTTGCAACATTGTTGTGGCGAAGCGTCATCCTGATGAGAAGCTGACCCAATCGACACTGAATTAGCCGTTAGGCGACGGGCTCAACAACTGGGCTTGGCGCCAAAGAGGAGAACTTACCCAATCCTGTGCTTCGCTGGATCAGGAGATGGGGATCCACTGGTTTGTCGCTGCGTCGTGGCGATAGCTACTACCACTGTTGTCGCGAACCAACCAGCAGCCTTGTGTTGGGTCCCATTCCGGCTGAGTAAAAGTCTGTACGGGAGCAGCCGGGGTTGGAGACCCACCAGCTGGGTTAGCTTGACCCGGGCTTGCCATTGGGGTCCACGCACCAGCTTGAGGTTGTCCTTGGATCTGAGTCTGTTGGTTTGCGAGTGGCTGTTGCGATGGCGGATAACCACCGGCCGAGCTGTTGGCCTGCCCGCCGCTACTTCCGTGACTAAACGACATGGGAGCATTGGCCATTGGTTGATTGGGCAGCCCTGCGGTTTGGTTGGCCAAGTTGTTCTTGCCCGACCTAGTGATGAAGAACAGTCCGCCACCGGCAAGTAGTGCAAGTCCTGCGCCACCCAGCCCGATAGGCACAAGTGGCAGTCCGCTATCGCTGTCACCATCGAACGTCGCCGATGCCGCCTCGTCCCCGTCGGTGTCGCCACCATCTACGTCGACCTCGTCGCCAACCTCGCCATCTGTCGACGCATCATCGGGACTAGTTTCTGAATCGAGAGCTGAGGTGGCGGTGGAGTCTGAGCTATCGGTATCAGCAACGGTCGTTGTCGGGGCAGTGGTCGTATCGGTTGCCGCTGAGTCGGTGTCGGTCGTAAGTGTGTTGGCAAAAAGCTGGGTCGGGGGGTCGCCGACGTCGACACTCCACGCGAATTTGGTCGCCCCATTTTCATCGGTAACTTCAGAAGCGTTGTTGTCGGCCGCTTGTCCTGGCAGCGTGACCGCGTAGTTGATGTCAATAGAATTCGCTACCAATAGCAGCGACGCCTGGTCGGCCTCGGTTTCGCCGCCCATTCCCGCCAGTAAGTCTTGAGGGAATGGAAGTTCGAACATCCAACCGGTCTCGGTCCGAACTAAGGTCCAGTCGGAAAGCTCGACATCCTCGCCGCCGGCACTCACCAGGCCCGATTTGAGTTCGGTGCCAGGGTCATCGCCGGGACCAGTGCTGTAAATCAGTTCGGCCCCACAGTACGTTCCGTCATCGTAGGGTCGGATTTCGTCACTGCCTGACTCGTCGCTGTCGATGGCCTCTTGATAGGTGTCCTGACAGAATTGTTCTCGAGAATCCGGAACATCTATGTCCACCTCATCGCTCGTCGCCAATGCGGCCAGAATGTCATAGTTGACAGCGACTACATATTTTAGCGACCCCGAGCCATCGTCTTGGACCGTGATATCGTATTCGGCCTTGTAGCACCCAGTTAGGACGAGCATCAATGCGAGCAGTCCGCCGCCGACTCGAATACTGCGTCTCACCATGTCATTCCCCAGCCCTCTTTTTCCTTGAGCCCTCACTTTACAACTAGTTTTTTGTCGGTCGTGGAACGTTTGCTGAGTCGTAACTCGTGCCAGAATCGACCTCTTTTAGCTGCTCCGAGACGTTCAAAGGGCATTCGTTGGCGAAGTGGGCCGCTTGGACATACGGTCACACAAGACCGATAGCATTGTCTTATCACTTCTCAAGAACACCACCGTGACCTCTCCGGGGGAAAAGCTCGAGCAACGATTTTTGGGGTCTCGGACGGCCTAGTCTCAAATATTTCTTTGATTTTGGGGGTTGCGGGCGCCGACGCTGCCCCAGGGCTCGTCCGGCTAGCAGGGCTTGCTGGTTTGCTAGCAGGTGCCGTCTCCATGGCGGCCGGTGAGTACATTTCGGTGAAAGCCCAAAACGAATTGATTGAGCGTGAGCTTGCAGTGGAAAAGCAAGCTCTAGCTGACGACCCGGCCGAGGAGACCGAAGAACTAGCGCAGCTCTATATGAGTCGAGGGCTAAGGCCTGACACAGCTAGAGAAGTGGCCAAGCAATTGATGGTTAATCCGGCTGTTGCGCTCGAAGTCCACGCTCGTGAAGAACTGGGCGTAGCCCCTGACGATCTAGGCGACCCTGTAGGAGCTGCAGCATCATCGTTTGGAGCGTTCTGTGTCGGGGCTGCAGTACCGCTGGTCCCCTGGTTCGTCACCGAAGGACTTAGCGCTGTCGTCGCCTCGGTCACCCTTGGGCTAACAGCGGCGGCACTCGTCGGGGCTTTGCTGGCCCAGTTTACTGGCCGATCGCTTACCTTCAGTGCAGCCAGGCAGACCTTGATCGCAGCTGGTGCAGCGGCACTCACCTATCTCATCGGCTCACAGGTCGGCACGGGCTTGTAGCTGACCGCAGTCGCTCAGTCAGACAGAGTCTCGGTATTGTTCGTATCGTTCGTTGAGCTCATCGAAGTTTGAGGCCAGGTTCCACGTGTTGGTTTTAACCATCTCGTCGAAGATGACTCGGTCGTGCCTCACTTGTGCTCGGCTAACCCGATAGTGCTTTAACCGAATAAAGAACTTCGTCCAAGGCCAAAGTGTGCGGAGATGTGTTTGACGATCCACCTTTATAGAGTCGGCTACTTCCAAAAAAGCATGAGGGCTAAACCGGTGATTTTCGGCTATCGCCCGTGTGGCGACGCTAATCGCTGCGATCTCACCGATCCGCTTTTCGTGGCAGGCCTGACATGTATGCCTACGGTGGTGGGAATGAGCGACCCGAATGAATCCCACCGATCAACGGAGAACATCGGCAGCGCCATGCCAAAACCCGGGAGCGTAGTACTCAATTCGGGGTACTTGTATCATGCTGCGGCGCGAGAAGAATGGGATAACCGCAGTTTTACTGAGTACGTGCCATCGAGCTATCAACGCGAGGGATTTATTCACTTATCATCAGCGGGTCAGCTGTTAACCCCATTGCACTCGTTCTACCTTGGCCGCTCTGACCTTTTGCTGTTGACCGTCGACGAGGGACGAGTGTTGGCCCCAGTTATTTGGGAGGATTTATACGACGGTGGGCAAGAGTTTCCTCACGTGTACGGCGCGCTTAACCTTGATTCGATTGTTGCAACTGTGGAGATGCCTTGTGACGAATTCGGGCGGTTTGATTGGGTTGCCGAATCGAGTTAGCCCGGCTTCGTCGTGGCAACGGCCTGCCCTCACGACGAAGCGATCTGGGCCCACCGACCCGATCCGACGATATGCGAGCTACTAGGGCAAATTAGCGTTGCCGAACTACAAGACACGTTCGACCGTTTTCCCAACCCCACCCATCGCCATCCAGATCGCTCGAACTGCCATTGCGACAGATCGGAATATCGGTTTCTTCACCGTCAATCACGACCGTGACCGAATCAATTACTTGGTTAGGGCTAGCTGGGTCATCGTCGTCTTCAAATAGGGCCGGAGGCCATTCAAACGTAGGGGTCGGTGGAACTTCATCCGGTCCGACGATAATTATCTCCGGAATTGGTACTTGGTCAGAAGCTGGCGCGACGTCGTCGATTTTGATTTCAATTTCAGGCTGCGCAACTTCGGTCGTACTAATCTCGTAGATCTCTACCTCAGGTTGCGCAACGTCAGTCGGCACGTCCACAGTTCCGACGCCAGCTTGCGGAGCTTCAGTAGGTGCAACAGTGATCGGGGCTCGGCTGGTGGAAATTTCGGGCACCAAAGTGGTTCCTGTATCAGGCTGCTCGGCTGGAGATCCCCCTGGCTTATCTGCTGGGTCCGAAGACGTTATCCGACTGTCTCCATCGACGCTGGTATCGGTGAGATCGGCACCTTCGCTGAGGTCGGGTTCCCCGCCTAGGAGGCCTGACTCAGTGCGGGTGCCGGCGTTGATGCCAGTGCTCGTACTAGTCGTCGGTGTTGGCTGGTTACTGGTCTTGGCTGCTAGTTCCAGATCGCCTTTGTAGATCTCATACATAGCGTTAAGCCCCGGCGCAGTAATAAATTTGTCGCCTATGGAACGGTGCCGGGCTAGCTGCGCCACGGAAAGCTCTCGGGTGATGTTGCCATCCGGTTCGACTACGTCCGAGTTGTTGACAATCTTTTGCAGGAAGGCATTGGTCGGGAGTATTTCGAGGGCACGGGTTGCGAGGCCTACTGCTTCTTGGTTCGAGATATCGAAACTGTACGTTGGCGTTTCGATTCTATTTTGGGTGAGCTGATCGCTGTTACCGTGCACAGGAGGGCGGCCAACATATCGATCGCGGGTGGAAACGACTCGGTATCCGTTGTCGTCGATGGTGCTTTGCAAGCTGACCGTGCTGGTCACGACGTTGCTGGCTGGCTTGCCCGTCTCGCCCGGTTGTGAACCTTCAGGCGAGTACCAGTAGTCGATTTCTAAATCGAGCCAGTCTTTCCGATCAACGTACGGTTGAATCTCAACCGAATGGAAGTGACTCACATCACCGCCGGGCCCCGGGACTACTGGGGTCGGGGTTGCGAGCTTTCCGATTCCGCCGACTTGAACATCAATCGAGTTGGTGTAGATAGAGATGTTTCCTCTATAGGTTGTGCCAGTGCCACCCGGAAGAACCTTCATCTCCCTGGTGGTAGCTTGACGATCAATATCTTCTGTCCGGCTCGGGTCGTAGTTGGCGGTGTCACCAAATATTTCCGCGGTGTAGCCCTCAACGGTTCCTCGAGGACTAATTCTCGCCACAGCACTCAAATTGGCCAGAATGCCCTTCGCTGGAGAGGTTGGCTTGGCCACATTGGATTCGCCTGAGGCAACTCGGGCTCCGTCTTGATCAGCGAGTTTGGCCAACTCTTGTGTTGTCATCGACCCGTACTCTGGATTTTCTAAATCGATCAGGCCATCCGCGTCGACGTGATACGTCACCCCGTCTTCTATTAGGCCTTCTTCGAACGCTTGTTCCGCTAGTACGAATGACGGTTCACTCGACTCAGGCGGAGGCGCTGCCCCTAACGACGGTTTAGGTATCGGAATAGGTTTGCCGTCGGTGCCGAGCACGACGCCCCCCATGACTTCCCAGAACGTCCCATCCTTGATGTTTCCGTTGGCGACGCTAACCACATTCGTAGGAATGGGATAACCGCTCGCCGACAACGTTTCGGTTCCTTCGGCCCGTTCCACCGTAGAGTACTCGCCTTGGTATCCAGGGATGTAGTCAAATGAACTCGTAGCGGCCAGGTTCATGCCCGGCAGTTGCACCAGCTTGCCTCCCAGGTCACCGACCGCACCAAACTTGTCGGTTTGCAAGTCGAACTGAAAGACGCGCCCGCCGGCTGGAAGGTCGGCATAGTCCTTTGGATCTACCAGGGATCCATCCTCTGGTACGGAGCGATATGGGATAACGGTGCGATCAAGATCCATTGTCGTGCCCGGCAACCAGGAACCCAACTCGCCGTGCGCAACCTTAAGATCCGCTTTCAGAACGACTTTCGGCGACACCACTGTGTTGTTTTGTCCCAAAACATCGGAGCCAACGGTACGAGTCTGATCGGAGTCAAGCGTATACAGGGCTGAGGTAATGCCTAGCCGCCGAGCCCAGTTCGGTAGTTCTTTCGGCGTCTTTGAGGCACCTCCACCGGAACCGGTCATTGAGGTAAGACTTTCGCGTGTCGTGATCAGCGAGTCGGCATTGATTTCAACGTTTGGGATCCCCGCTACCGGCGTTCCGTCGGGGAGCTCGAGTTGACGAGCGGCAGAAATTTCGGATGCAATTTCAGCGGCACGATCCTCGTGCAATTGTTGCACCGGGACTGAACGATTGGCCATGATGCCCGGCTCGGACCGAGCTAGGGCCGCCGCCGCGTCGGCGATTTCAGGCTGCGAATAACCGCCTTTTCCAAATCGTTGCTCGGCCAACGCTTTCAACGCGTTGTTAGATCCATACATATCAGGGTCTTGTTCAAGCAACGCCTGGGCCCGCTGGGCAACCCGTTCTTCGGTGTTTACGTAGTATTTGTCAGCGCTCGAGCCGACAATAGTCACGGCGTTAACGGTGTCGTCATTCGGGTGCGGTTCAACGGTTATAAGTAGCGCAGGCCGATCGTCAGGGATTGGGGCAACAGAAGCCGTGGGTCCGAGAGGCGTTCGAGCGGTCGCTCCGTGAACTGAGACCGGATCACGGTTGAAAGGGTCGAACTCGAAGTTCTCGCCACCAATCGCCCTACCGCCAAGATCTTCACCATTTACCTCGGTATCTCCCGGCTTCGCTGGCTCATCGTCTCGAAGGTTAAACACATCAAGCAGTGGATTCCTGCCGTTGTCTGTGTCGGTGTCTGTGTCGGCATCTGCGTCCGCACCTGTGTTGTCGGCATCTGGGTCGTTTACGTCGACTTCTAGTCGGCCTTCGGCACCAGTCAGATCAGTGACGTTGTCGGGTGCAGCCAGTATTGATGGTGGATCGAGTTCCAGTGCCCCCTGAGTACCTTGAGATGGACCGGGGCGGTCACCAACATCTCTTTCTTGAGGCGTTGGTGGGGTCGGGATTTCGACCTCGTTTAAAGAACCGTCAGCGTTGTAGAAGGTGTACTCATTGTTTTTCGGATCGACAGAGTACCACCCTCCGTTCGAACCGAAACGTTGCGCCCCTGCCGGTAACGTCGAAGGCCGTTCTGACTTAGTCGATAGCTGATTTGGAGATTCGGTCGAGAGACGTGACGGTTGACCGGGCGCCGGCTCCGTCGATATCGATTGCTGAGCTATTGCCAGCTCGACCGAACTCGGGGTTTGGGCCGGAGAGGGAACCGACTCATTGTTGTTGGCTAATTGTTCCGGTTCCACCGATTTGATCGGCGAATTCTCAATGGGCAACGCACCAACGTTCGACGTCTCACCCAGATCAGTTTCGGTTCCAGAACCACCCATCGAAGGCAACCCGTCGCTTACATCGTCAGCTGGACCTACGCCGAGGTTCAGCTCGATATCGGTTGATTCTGGAGAACTCTGTTGATTGAGGTTTGACCCACCACGATCAACGATGTCACGCCGACCTTCTGAATCATAGAACTCAGCATCGTTGGTTACCGGATCTACTACAACCCAACCACCATGATTGCCCCATGGTTTCGCGCCGGCGGGAAGACCATCAGGAGGCGCCGGGTCAGATGGGTCGTAGTCGGCTGGGATTTCGACCACATCGGGACGTTTGTCTCGGACCAAGCCATTGACTCTCACAAACGGGTCGACTTTGGCGTCTTGAGTTGAATCAGCTTCAGCGTTTGTCGGACTAAGGTTTTCATTAGCCGCCAGTACGTCCCAAGGGTTTTGTGAAGTGTCTCCCAGACCTGGGATAGTCGGGCGCAACGCAAGAGCCTCGTTTGCTGAATCAGGATCTTCCGCTTCGGTCGAAGCTTGTTGGACGTGTTGAATACCAACGGTCGGTTCGGCGACGACGTTCTCGCCGAATTCTTCGGAGTCCGCTTCCACCGATTCACCCGAGATGGGACTAGATCCGATCTGATCGCCGTAGGCCTCGGAATAATAGTCGGCCAAAGACTTCGGTTCAGTCTCGGCGACCGGTAAAGCAGCAGCTATCTCAGTATTTGAAACCGACCCTGAATCGCCGGTTTCCTCCAGACCGGACACCGGTGATGTGCCAGCATCATCGTTCGCTTGGTCGACCGGCTGGGTAACGGTGCCCTGCGAAGTGATAGAACCAGACGCGGACTCAGGAGCAGACGAATCCCCAGAACCACCAAACGCATCAAGCGACTCATAAGCCGTAGCCGCCACCGCAGACGAATCCCCAGAACCACCAAACGCATCAAGCGACTCATAAGCCGTAGCCGCCACCGCGGCTTGTTCAGCTCGCTCATCTCCACCCGACTTCTCACCACCACGTCCAAAACTAGGCTCAGGCTCAGGCTCAGGCTCAGGCTCAGGCTCAGGCTCAGG
>CALAJV010000004.1 GCA_937922805.1 uncultured Acidimicrobiales bacterium
AGCGACCGTAGATCTTGTACACCGTGGTATCAATCTCGGCTGTTCCGATCGAGCCTGTCGGGTTTCGATCCCACGAACAGTTCTCAGCTGGCCCTCGATAACGGCCCTTCCCGAACTCGATCGAACCCCGCTGCACCAACGCCGAAATCGTCGACCCGGAAGCAGTTGTCTCGGTTTCTTCCTCTGCGCCGACTAGCTGTGCGTCTGCAGCTGATGGTAGTGAAAGAAGTAGTAGCGCTACGATGGCCACCATTTTCGAAGCGGCGCGCCTCATTGGTCGCAGCCGTCGCCGTTGGTAAACGTCACGTCGATCGGAAAGCTGCTCATCCGCCAACCGAGTTCAGTTTTCTGCAACTCAGCTTTTCGCTTAACCGAGATGACTTGTCCAGCGACAACAAGATCCGTTCCATCCGGTGCGCCGCCTGGCCTGTAGACGGTGTGGCCATCAATATCGCACATGTGGACCGTTGCTGTCTGGGCCGTTGGCGATCTGATTTCGATCTCTTCGATGACGTATTGATCGTGCTCAGGGTTCTCAGGTGGTCGAGCTACTAGCCCTTCTTCGAGCAGCCCTTCGACAAGTTTGGTACTTGCTTCGAGCTGACCGCCAATATGGATTTCTCCAAGTTGGCGTTCGATGTCGCAGTCTTGTGGTTGGTTAGCGCAGGCATGCCATTTCTCGTTTTCGTCGTGCATGAACGCTTCGATTTCGGCTTTTGCTTCTTCGAGGGTTGGCTCGGGAACCGTCACAGTGGTTGATGGGGTTGAGGTGGTTTGGTCGGCTAGGTCCGATAGGTCGGGGAACGATTGGGTGGTTGTGTCTTCGGGAGTCGGAATAGCGTTTTGTGATGTGCAACTGGCTGTGAGTAGGGCCAAGAGAAGGATTGTTGCCGCGCTTGTTTTGAGTTTTGTCGTCACAGTGTCCTCGGTGGTTGCAGTGCGGCCGTGGTTGACCGGTGAGGTATGGATTGACGGGCAGCTGCCACACAATTGTCGATGCTGCGATTTGATAACTCTACCTCGCCCGCAGTCAGTTGTTAACCCGACTCGGGTTCGCAACTAGTCTGCTCCGCGATCGACTACGACGGCATCATCGCTCAGGCAAAACCGTTTAGCATTTCCGTTCTATACAACGGTGCTGTTTTTCGACCGGATTTCTCATCGGCGGTTCGCTACGCCAACCCAGATTGATTTGGCCCAAACCCAGTGTCGCTGTTTCCACTACAGGTACATTCACGGGTCGAGTTCTGCGGGGGGAGCCACTTCGTGATCACAGCTAGCATAGACTGCCTTGAACGTAGATGAGGAACGCGAATGCTAGATGATCAGAGTCCAAGCTCAAACGAATCAGAAGGCGTCAGCGAAGGCGTCGATGAACAATTCTTGCGGATTGCGAAACCAGCGGACCGTGTGGGTGGTTCAATCGTCGATAGCCTCATCAAGTTCGTCGTTCTGTGGCTTCCAATCGTGGGTTTGTCGAGGAGTGGTTGGGCGCTAAACTTTTGGTTGTCCGTGTCGCTTCCGGTTTTGTTTACCTTTCTGTACGACTGGCTTTGGGTTTCGTTCAAAGGAGCAACCCCGGGCAAACTAGTTGTCGGAACCCGAGTGGTACGAGAGAGCGACAGCAGCCGGCCTAGTTTCAAAGATGCGGCGCTTCGGTCGTCGATCTATCTTGTGGCGTTGGTTCCGCTTGTCGGCCAGATTGCCAGCCCCCTGTTGTTCGTCGTGTGTTTCGCTCTACTCTTTGTGGACCGGAAGTGTCGAACCCTGATGGACCGGCTAGCTGGCACCGTGGTAATCGACAAGTTCGAAATGGAAATCGACGCCGAAGCCGAAGCACTAAAGCCGACCTCTCCTTCGTAATCCTGCAGTAGGAACAGTCGATAGTCAAAGCCTCAGGCGAGAGCGATTGGTTGCTTCGCGTATCAGGCCGCTGTTGTGAGACTCAGTTTGTAGAAGGGCACTCCTTCTCGATCTTCAATGATGGATTGCCCGTCCACCACAGTCTTCAACTGAAAGCGACCCGCCAATGAGCGCAAACCATCACGTAGTAACCGGAGGAACCGGTTTTGTTGGCTCCGCTGTGATTCTTGAGCTACTCGCGACGACAAGTGCTCAGATCACGGCGATCGTTCGGCCGAACGAACTGCAGACCGCCACCGAACGGCTTCATGGTGTTCTTATTCCGCTGGTGGCGGACTACCAGCTGCCCGAGGAGTTGATTTCCGAGATTGCCAATAGGACTCGAGCTATCGCTGGCGACATTGAACAACCTCGCTGCGGAATCTCTGACATCGTGATTACGGCCCCAGAACCGTTTCGAGCAGCACAGCTTGAAGGGGCTGAACTGTGGCACTGTGCCGCTTCTCTCCAGTACCAAGATCGGCATCGTGATCAGATAAATCGAACCAACGTTGATGGAACCGCCAACGTTGTTGAGCTGGCCAAAGAAATCGAATGCTCAGTGTTCAATTATGTGAGCACGGCCTACGTTGCTGGTAACCAAACTGGTTTGATCCGCCCCCAACCGGCTTCGGCCGACAATGTCAACAACCTGTATGAACTGTCGAAAATCGCGGCAGAACTGATAGTAACCACAAGTGGGTTGCCGTTTCGGGTTCTCCGCCCTGGCGTCGTTATCGGTCACTCCGAGACGCTCAACGCCATCAGTTCAGATGGGCTATACGGGTTCACTCGAAGTCTGGTGAAGTTCGCCAACTTGCTCGAACGAACTCAGCCTGGGTTGTCCGATACTTTGCAGGTCACGATGGTGGCCGACGCCGATGGTGGGATCGACCTTGTGCCGGTCGACATTGTGGCTCGGGAAGCAGTTGCGTTGAGTCGGCTCCAAAGCCCCGAAAACTACTATCACCTCACAAACCCAACACCCCCACTCATTGGAGTTGCCCTTGAGGCGGCGTTCAGTTCAGCGGGGCTTCGCAACCCGCTGTTCAGCGCCGACTGCCAGGCACTAAATCCAACCGATCGAAAGTTGCAGGCAAGGACCGACTTCTACAGTTCTTACATAGTGAACGCCAAGCGGTTCGATCGGTCAACCGTGATCGAGGCGCTGGGTCAACAAGCGTCGGCCGGTTCAGTCCTAGATCTCGACACGCTAATTCAATATTGCAACCGATACGTCGAAGGTTTGAACGCACGCCAACCGGCAGCGGCGGTGAACCGTTGAGCCCGAACCCAGCTTCTGAATCCACAGGCCCGAGCCCTCTCCTGGTCTTGGGAACTGGACGATGTGGCAGCACACTAGTTTCTGAAATTGTCTCGCTTCATCCTTCGTTACTAAGCGTTTCTGAGCTGTTCAGTTTCACTACCGACCTCGGCAACCGAATTGAGCGAGCCTTTCCAGCCGAACCGATCAGTGGCGAAAAATTCTGGCGAACCATGGCTGAACCGCAGCCTCGACAATCCCTGCTTTTGCGCCACGGCCTGGCCATGCCAGAAGTTCTCTATCCGTGGGATCAAGGTCGGTTCACGTTCGGTGGCTGCCCCCCAATCATGAACGCCATGATCCCTCATCTGGACTGCAACGATCCGGACGACCTTTTCGACCGACTTGGTCTGGCCATGCGAGCCAATCCGACTGTTCCGATGCCGGACCACTTGCGAATCATGTTCCGCTGGTTGCAATCCGAGACCAACACCGCGGCCTGGGTAGAGCGCTCTGGTGGATCCCTCCGAATCGCCCACCGGCTCATAGCGGCGTTTCCCGAAGCCAAAATCGTTCATCTGGTTCGAGACGGAAGAGACACTGCTTTGTCCATGAGTCGCCATATTGGTTTTCGAATGGCATTGCTATGTGGTTTGCAGACCGAGACACTCGGAGTAGACCCATTCGAAACCGGTGACAGAACCGACGAAGCAGATCTCACCGACGAGCTAGCCGGCCTGCTGCCCGAGAATTTTAGTCGCCAATCGTTCGACGAGTTCGACCTGCCTGCGTCGCTTTGTGCCCACTACTGGTCAGGTGAGATTGTCCAAGGTCTAAACGTTTTGGCCTCGGTCCACCCTGAGCACCTGCTGACCATTCGCTACGAAGACCTTCTGCGAACCCCAGAACGCATCATTGAGTCGTTAGGAAACTTTGCCGACGTCGAAATTGCCGATGACTGGGTGCGGCGAGCTGCTGATTTGGTTCGACCACAGCCGCCAAGGTGGAATCAACTTCCGCCCGATGAACTGATAGCGCTTGAATCAGCGTGCGCACCCGGAACCGATGCCCTGGCCCGGTTCGCTGAACGTTCCCGTGAACAATCTTTGTCCTTAGCCTGCAAAACTCCTACCGGATCGAGAAACTAATTATGCTGTCTGTCGCCCTAGCTGCGTTGGTCGTAATCATGATGATCTCCATCGGTTTGGAGATTGCGCCAGCCAACCTCAGACAGTCGCTGGCGAAATGGAAATGGTTGCTAGCTGCTGTTGTCTTGAACATTTTGATATTTCCGTTTATCACCTGGCTAGCGATCGAAACAGTGGCAGCACCGGTTGGTTTGGCTGCTGGGTTTTTGCTCTGTGCCGCCGCACCTGGCGGACCTGTTGGCCCAGTACTTTCACGCCTTGCCAACTCCGACCTGCCGTTCGCCACTGGCTTGATGGTGGTCTTGGGCATCCTCGGATTGGCGACTACTCCTCTGACCGCTTCGATTCTCATCGAAGGCAATGACGGATCCGTTTTCTGGCCGATGTTTGCTGCGTTATTGTTGTTCCAGATCGCTCCGCTGGTGGCTGCGATGGCTGTTCGGAAATTCGCACCGAGCGTTGCTGCATCGCTAGCAAAGCCAATGCGGCTTTTGTCTAACGTTCTGCTCGTCGTGATTGTTGTTGCCCTCGTCGCCACCAGGGGAGAAGTGCTGGTTGGCGTCTCATTAGCCACCCACGTTGTGTTAGTTGGCGGATTGTTAGTGTTGCTGGTTCCGGTGCTACTTATGGCCCGGCCAAACAGCATTGCTCGTGGGTTGCTGATCGTCACCGGGGTGCGGAACATGTCGGTCGCATTGTTGCTGGCGAACCGGTTCTTCACCGAACCCGACGTCGAAGCTGCCATCTTGCTGTGGTCGTTTTGGATGCTCCTTTTACCTGCCGTCGTGGGCTTCGCGGCCGGCCGGTTTCGAATGATTGAGATCGACCAGCCCGTCTCTGGCGTCCCGGCTGTGACGGGAATGTTGGCCGACAGGCCGTCGCCTGGAGAATCGGCGGCTTGATCTTTAGAGGTTGACACTCGAACGTATGTTCGATAAGATAGCCTCCTACCTGATATTCGCAGTCGGGATCGTCAGCCTTCGAGACAGTGGTCTCCCTTTATACGTTCTTGCCCCTCACCTGATGTTCTAGTTCGGTGATTGGGCGATTGTTGTCTGGGTGATTGGCTATGGGATGTGTTGCAGTCGAAGCACAAGATGCGGTGCTTTCTATTCCTCTGTTCGTTCCGGGGCTTGATGTTTCCGGGTTCGACGAAGCTAAGCTTGCCGGGCTTTTGGCTGATGTGCGAATTGCCCAGCGTTGCCTCGATGGGCTGGTTATGCGGATCGGGGTCAGATCGAACGAACTGGCACGCTCAGGTCAGGCCGCGCCAACTGATGAAACAATCCGCGGTACCGGTTCCGGAGCCGTTGGGTCTCGGCAAGCTCGCCGGGAAGCAAAACGAGCCGATGTGGCTGAAAGCGTTGACGGGTTGGGTGCTGCGGTTTCCAAAGGAGAGGCGAGCGGTGAACACGTCGACGCTATCTCCCGACACACCAGCAAACTTACAGATGAACAACGCCACTCGATCGATTTCGATGGTCTAATTGAGAAAGCCAAAGAGCTTCCAGCAGACGTATTCGATCGGCTAGTTAAACGTGCGGTCGACGTTGCCAGGAGCGATCACGGCTTGGCCGACGCTAGGGCCAAGCGAGAAGCCTCTGAGTTTCGGCACTGGTTCGACCACAAAACCGGAATGGGTCGCTTCACCGGAACGCTCGACGCTCAACGCTATGAAGCACTCACCAACGCGGTGGACAATCACATCAACGCTCTCGCCAGTCTCGGTACTACCAGCGATCCAGTCGTGAGAAATCACAATCTGGCTGTCGAGGCGTTAGTGCAGTTGGTAACAGCCTCCGGGGCTCTCAACAGTAGGAGCCGATTACCCTCGGTCACGATTGTGGTCGATCATGACACTGTTGTTCATGGCGCTCACCCTGAATCGGTTCGCCAGACTGAAAACGGTCACGACGTCGCTCCCGAAACGATCTCTAGGTTATGTTGCGACGCCACGATCCGGCGGGTCACACTGAACGACCGCGGGGTACCGGTGAACGTTGGAAGGAAATATCGAACGGCCACCGACGCTCAGTGGGCTGCGCTCAAAGCTGTGCACTCAGGGTGTGCGTGGGATGGCTGTTCGGCTCCGATGAACTGGTGTGAGGCTCATCACATCCGAGAATGGGAACACGGTGGGCCAACTGATCTGGACAATCTCGTCCCACTCTGCAGTCGACATCATCATCGTGTTCACGAAGGGCAATGGGGTATCAAAATGGGGGCGGGTTCGGACCCGGACCGAACGCTCCGAATCTACAAGCCGGACGGCAGCCTCGCCACAACCGTTCCGCCGCCGATGAGGCGCTAACGATGACAATCCTCATCCGTTGGCGCATCGATCTAGGCGACCCGGGCGGGCGGCCATGGGTAAAGGAGCGCGGTTACAGCAAGGTGACGGTGCCTGATCCGGCTTCGGTTTGGCCAACTATCGCCGCGTCATGGTCAGAGTCGAGGAGCTCCTGTAGAGCGTGCTCGGCCTGGTCGGAGTCGACGCCGAATATTAGGCCGCCTGATGTTTGGGCATCGGCAAACAAAAGCACTGTGGTCTCGTCGTGGGAACCCGGCACGATCTTGTCTTCCATCCACGACAAGTTCCGACGAGTGCCACCCGGAATCATTCCTTGCGCCGCCAGCTCTTTAGCGCCAGGTAGAAACGGAGTTGCTTCCACGTCCACCGTGACGTCTACGTTGGACTCTGCTGCCATTCGGCCCAGGTGGCCGAGCAGGCCGAAGCCGGTCACGTCGGTGCAGCCGGTCGCTCCGGCCGAAACCGCTATAGCCGAGGCCTTGTCGTTGAGCTTCGACATCGACGCAATGGCGCCAGCGGCAACATCGACTGACGCCTTGTCATTCTTGATGGCTGTAGTGATTACACCAACTCCGAGCGGCTTCGAAAGTATGAGTGTCTGTTCAGGCTTGAGGCCCGCATTAGTCAGCATCTTGTCCGGATGGACTTCGCCAACAACACACATTCCATACTTGGGTTCAGGGTCGTCGATTGTGTGGCCCCCAACTACGAGAAACCCGCCCGCTTCAGCTACGTCGGTGCCGCCAGCCATGACCTCACCAAGGAGCTCAGTCGACAACTCATCAACATTCCAGCCGACGAGGTTTAACGCAATCAACGGCTTGCCGCCCATTGCGTACACATCAGAAACGCTGTTGGCAGCCGCCACTCGGCCCCACGCTCGAGCGTCGTCAACGACTGGGGTGATGAAGTCGGCCGTTAGAACCAATGCGCGATCGTCCGACATCTTGTAGACGGCCGCGTCGTCACCGGTATCGGTGCCGACCAAAAGGTTCTTGTCTGAGGTTGGAGCTAAACGGCGCACAACGTGGGCCAACTCGCCAGGAGCGAGTTTGCAGCCTCAACCGGCGCCGTGACTAAACTGAGTAAGTCGAGCTACAGGATTCGCTGATGCCATGGTTTGAACACTATCTGACTTCAGCCTAGAACAGAGATACCGTACAGCTATGGAACTAACCGAGTGGGCGCCACCGGAACGCATCGCAGGTTGGGTCAACGATGCCACCAATCGAGTTCTAGAAGCAGTGGGGGATTTGGCCGACACCGTCGACGACGACCCCCGCTGGATCGGCCCGTACTTGCCGATCGTCAATCCGCCTCTCTGGGAACTTGGCCACATCGGATGGTTCGCCGAAGCGCTTGTCCACCGACGCCTCCATAACCTCGAAAGCCTCACCGAACAAGTCGACGTCATGTACGACTCGGCCAAAGTCTCACACAAATCCCGCTGGGAGATGGACTTTCTCTCCCCTGAGCGGTCACGAGAATACGTGAAACGAGTAGGAGACTCCCTAGCCGAACTGGTATTGGACGATAAAGGCATCGACTCGACTGCACACTTCGCCGCCTATGTAGTGACCCACCACGACGCCCACGTTGAAGCGCTCACTTACACCCGGCAAACCCTCAACTTGCCAGCCCCGTTCGTGGCCCCGCATCAAATCCATGAACAGGAAGAAACCGTCAAAGGTGATGCCAACGTCGACGGCGGACGGTTGCTCCTCGGAGGCTCTCGCCGGCAACCATTCCTTCAAGACAACGAAAAGTGGGCTCACCCAGTCCATGTAGAACCATTTTCGATGTCTATTACCACGGTAACGATGGCCGACTTCGCTCAGTTTGTTGAAGACGGCGGATACAACAACGATTCCCTGTGGTCCGAAGCTGGGCTTGAGTGGAGGAACGGCGTTGAGGCGCAACATCCGGCGTACTGGCGGCGAGCGCAGCACCAGCACGACGATTGGGAACATCGAGTTTTCCAGCAATGGCGTTCGGTCTCCGCCGATCATCATCTGCCGATGACCTATGTCAGCTGGCACGAAGCGAACGCGTACTGCCAATGGGCTGACCGTCGATTACCCACCGAGGCAGAGTGGGAGTTCGCCGCTAGCACCGATAGCGCCGGAACTAAGCGGTGGCAGTTCCCGTGGGAGTCAGAGTTTGGGGATCCCGATACTGGGGAGAACCCGGCGTCACCACATGTGGCCGCGTTGGACGGCCACACCGGCGGGGTAGTTGATGTGTCAGCGTTCGCCAGCGGCGCCGGACCTTGGGGGCATCGTCAACTGTTCGGCAACGTTTGGGAATGGACGTCAACCACGTTCGAGCCTTACCCCAACTTCGAACGAGATCACTATAAAGAAAACTCAGAACCGTGGTTCGGAACCCGACAAGTTCTGCGGGGCGGGTCGTGGGCAACCCGAAGTCGCTACGTTCGGGCCACGTTCCGCAATTTTTTCACCCCCGACCGACAAGACGTGATCGCCGGGTTCCGAACCTGTGCCAAATAGTTGATCGCTCGTACGTCATCAAAGAGTCGTTCATGAAGCGTGACCTGTGAGAATAGCGATTGCGGTGCCAACTAGGCCTGGCATAACGTCGGGCAACTCCGTGACCGGCGAACGATGGCAGCGGCGACTAACCGAGCTCGACCATCAGGTCGAAATCCTCCCCGTCGTCGAGGGCCGCGAATCTGATTTGGAAATCCGCTCCGGAGTTGACCTAGTGATAGCGCTGCACGCCCGGCGTAGCGCATACGCTGTCGAATGCTCGGTAGCGGGAAACACCAGCCGGCCAACAATCGTGGCTCTGACTGGCACCGACCTATACGACGACTTACCTGATAACACCAATGCTCTACGATCAGTAGAGAGCGCTACCCGACTGGTCGTGCTCCAAGAACACGGCCTTCAACAGCTAGCTTCAATTAGTCCAGCGCTAGCAGCCAAGGCTTCGGTAGTACATCAGTCGGTTGAACCAACCGGTTTAGTCCGAACCCCAAACCCAGAGCATTTCACCGTTGTTGTGCTAGCCCACCTTCGGGCCGTCAAAGACCCGTTGCTCTCAGCCAAAGCGGCGCAGTTAATGGCCGACACGTCACAACTTAGAGTGCTGCACGCCGGGTCAGCTCACTCACAGCATTGGCGTGAGTTAGCCGAGACGGAAACACGTGACAACCCTCGATACCAATGGCTAGGCGGAGTCGAGCAATTAGAAGCCAGACGGCTATTGGCTAACGCCGATGTGTTGGCGTGCACGTCGAAGCTCGAAGGTGGAGCGAACGTGGTAAGCGAAGCCATCGCCCTTGGCGTCGGGGTAGTTGGCACCAACATTGGAGGAAACCGTGGGCTCCTCGGCGACGATCATCCAACGTTGGTCAAAACAGGCGACCACGAAGCCCTAGCTCGAGTCTTTACTCGGCTCGAATCCGAACCGGCGGAACGCGAAGCGCTCGCCCAACGATCGCGGCAACGCAAATGGATGACCGACCCCTCTCATGAACGAAGCCAGTGGCAAACCCTACTCGACGAATTGTAACGGCCCGGGCCGGGCTGGGCTACAACGAAGGTCACCGTTGCATTAACGAATCGTTCGCCGAATGTTGCTGCTAGCCAAGTCAACCAGGAGCGTCACGAAAATCAAGGCAAAAATGCTGGCAAGAATACCGTCGTAGTCGAACCGAGCAGACTGTTCCGAAATGGTCCGCCCCAGCCCGGCAGCACCCACAACACCGACGACGACAGTCTCCCGGATTGCGACTTCCCACCGGTACAACCCAAGGGCAACGAACCGGCCCGAAACGGCCGGGATTGTTGCATACGTTGCTACGCCTAGAGCCGACGCTCCAGAAGCTTGAAGTACCTCGCCCGGGGCGTCATCGATATTTTCAACCACTTCGCCTTGGAGTCGACCGAGAACTCCAAGATTATAAACAGCTAAGGCGGCAACGCCAGGCCAAAGTCCTGGCTTCAAAACAAAAACGGCTAGGAAAGCCCAAACAGGCGGCGGGACCGAACGAGCGATGAGTAGGAAGAACCGAGTGAGTATCCCCAAACAGTCTCGAACTAACGTCTCTGGGGTAGTCCGCTTATGATCAACCCGGCTCGAAATGAACGCCAAAAGCGAAGCAATCGACCAAGCGATGGCCAAAGAAAGAAGAGCAAGGGCTACGGTGTCGACACTGTCGGACACCAAGCCCCCCAACCCTTCGTCGCCTAACTGGGGTGGCCAAGCTTCGGCGGCTAGTTCCCCGCCGAGCGTCCGAGCTCGAACCGACCAAAGTGACGAAAGGTCGGCCTCAAGCCACCACCATAACGCCGGAACCGCCACCGTGAACACAGCGGCACTGGCGATCAGAACAGGGTCTCGTCGAGGGGGATTTACCGAAAGGGTTGCGTGCATCTCGACGCCGTTCAGTTTGCGGCGTTTACGAACGATGGAAGACCACCGGTCGGCCAGGCCAGACAGAAGAATTAGCGCCCAAAGAAGCGTCCACATTTCGTTGTAACGCAATGTTTGGAACGACAGAGCTAACTGGAATCCAAGCCCACCGGCGCCGACCAAGCCGAGAATAGCGGCACTTCGAATGGCGCATTCAAACCGGTAGAAACCGTTGCTCAAAATATCTCCGAGAGCGTGGGGAACTGCGCCATACAACACAGCAGCAAGCCTTCCAGCCCCGGCCGCTCGAAGCGTTTGTTCTGCGTCACGCGGTACTTCGTCAAGGAGTTCAGCGAACACCTTTGCCGTAACGGAGCCAAACGGAATGCCGATAGCCAAAATGGCTACCAAAGGGTCCAGGCCGAGGATGTTGACCAGGATCAAACCAAAAACAACTTCATGCATTGACCTAGGAACAGCGATCACTACCCGGGCCAAACGCCATACCCAGTGTCGTTTAGTGGGCGACCCAGCGGCCGAAAGCCATACCCGTTCCGTCAGCACTAGCCCACCGATGATTCCCAGAACCAGCGATAGGGCAGTTCCGAGAACGGCAAAACCGAGAGTCACCCCGGCCTCTCGGATGGCCAACTTCACGAAGCCCCATTCCAACTCCGGTCGCACCATAGCGGCGAAGAAATCGGTGAACTGGCTGAAACCACGTGCGTTCAGAACTTCAGAGAAATCAACTCCAGCTCGAACGGCCGACCCGGCTACCAAAACAGCGCCGGCGATCCACCAAACCCTGCGATCCCAACGGGCCGGTGGAGACAACGCCGACGCGTTCACACTAGCCATTGCTAACGGTCAATCTGGTAAAGGAAATCCAGCTCGACTTGGTCAACGTCAGATGCCGACTTATCGAACTCGACCCGACCTTCTCGTAGCCCGATGACCCGAGTGCAAAACCGTAAGGCGAGCGGAGCATCATGCAAGCTAGTGATGAGAGCTCGCCCGGGTTCGGCAGCTACCTCGGACTTGGTGTTCGTGGTTCTGGTAGTGCTGCTCGTGCTCGTGGGGGAGTTGTCGGTGCTGGGTTCGGCAGCTCTTTCTGAACTAGCAGCGGGAACAGATTGCCTTAGAACGTCTAGTATCGCAGCGGAACGGGCTGGGTCGAGCGCACTTACAGGCTCGTCGGCTAGAAGTAACTCTGCTCCTTGGAACAGGGCACGGGCTATAGCGACCCGTTGTTGTTGACCGCCGGACAACTGGTCGGCTCGATCCCAAATCTTTTCCGGAATACCAACTTGGGTCAGTACATCGAAAATTTCGTCAATATCTCGAGGACGGATCAACGAACGGATAGCCGTCAGAATACCCCATTGCCCAAGACGGCCCGAAGCTACGTTTTGGGCCACCCGGAGCGGGCCAACTAGAGCGTTGCCTTGGGGGATTGTTCCAACGAGCCGTCGGGTGTCTCGATGCGCTCGGCTCCCAATTTCGGTGCTATCGACACCGAAAATATGAACTTGCCCCCCGGTCGGCAGCACCAACCCGTTGAGCAACGACAAAACTGTTGTTTTGCCAGCCCCTGACGGTCCGATAAGTGCCACCCGTTCGCCTCGACCCACGTCGAAGCTGACACCGTCGAGCGCCGGTGGACCCGCCGGCCCGTAGCGAACCGAAACGTTCGATACGCTAACGAGCGGCGAGCTCAGACCGTATTGCACCTATTCTTCGATTAAACCGCTAGCCCGACCAACTGATTCGATGTCGGCGTAGTTACCGCTTTCGGTGCTGATGAACGAATCGGCACCAAAGAAGTCGAGGATCTCAGCGTGCTCAGGGTCACCCGGATCAAGCTTGGAAAGTGCAGCAACAACTTTTGCTTGCAAGTCTGAACCCAGCTCAGGGCGAGCCACCCAGTGGTAGTCGTAGTACGTCGGGGTTTCAAAAATGAGCTGCACCTTATCGAGGTCAACGTTGCCTTCCTCGACCGCTGATCTCCAAACCTGAGAGTTCAAGGCCCCAGCCTCGAACGTCCCCGACTCAACTAGTGCGATTGTTTTGTCGTGGGCGCCGCTAAAGCCGGGCTCGCCGTCGAGATCTTCGAGCGACACATCCGCCTGCTCCAAGAACGACTGAGGCATGAGTCGGCCCGACGTCGAAGACTCAGACCCAAACGTGAACGATCGACCCTTCAACGACGTCAAACCAGCGACGTCTTCAACCGGATCAATACCGGTGTCAGTTCCGGCGATAAAGACCGAAGTGAATTCGGCGTCGATATCACGCTGCGCTATTGCTTCCGCTCCTTCAACTTGCAGCCGAGCTTGCACTCCGGTTAGTCCGCCGAACCAAACTAGATCGAGATCGCCGACTCGGAACGCAGACACCGCGGCGTCGTACTCGGTGACCGGTTGGAATTCGACAGGCACCCCGAGTTCCGAAGAAAGGTAGTTTGCCAGCAGGTCGTAGTTGCGAGCGATCTTCTCCGGATCTTGATCGGGAATCGCTCCGATCGTGATCTGCTCGACTTCTTCGACGTCAGCTTCGGCGCTGGCTGGTTCGGCAGTATCAGCTGTGTCCGAACTTCCGCAAGCGGCCAGGAAGAACGAAAAAGACGCCAACAAAGCGACAAATAGCTTGGAACGAGATTTCTGTTGTTTCACTGTTTCTCCGTATTCGACTATCAGGACGGGACCGACACTATATGACGGCCAGTTCCTTAGTAACCCATCAGAGCAGAGAACTGTTCCATCTGAAGCGAACAGCTCTCCGCGTATTTCGTCGGAGACATAGTTCGAGCGCCTACTAGGTATTCGATGAGGCGGCAGTCAAGCCCAAGATGACAAACGAGAACAAGATGCCAACAATGGCGAGGACAATCAATACCGTGCCGATAATGCCAAGAATCCGGCCGATAGTTGCCTGCTGACGATTTTCTGGTGACCGTCGGCCAGCGTCGATTGCGGCGACTTCCTTGTTGCCCATAATCCACGCGATCGGCGAGCAAATTTGGCAAAGCACAAGCCCAACGATTCCGAGAACCAAGACGGTAGTGGCTTGGCTTTGTTCCGGATAGCTCTGACCCTGCCAGCCTCCACTTTGAGGTTGCCCTTGTGATTCGTACATGCTCATAGTTATCTCCCTCTGATTTTGCTATGCCAATCCAGCCCGGATATACGATTGGCGACCCGAAAATGTCTGCGGGCAACAGTCCTACAATATAGCGGCATTGTGGCGTCGGATTTGGTCGGAACTCTTGCCGGCGTTCGCACGTTACATCCCCTACGAGGCCATCGTTTGGGGCCGAGGCGAGGCTACTGCGGTCTCACGACCAGCTAATGTCGTAGGCGAAGTAGAAAGCGGGCAACTAGTAATGAGTGAACATCAAGGATTGTCACCGGGCTGGTATTACGCCAGCGGTGACCCAGAGGGAACAAGGCGATACTGGGATGGCAACTCTTGGGTCGGTGAACCACAGGTTTGGGCTGCGCCGGCTGGAACGGTCCCAGCGGTCGGTGCCGTCGACCAACCCGGGAGTCTCGGACTTGCATCGCCCGGACAACGGATCGGTGCATCACTTCTCGACGGTTTGATCCAGTTCGTTATCTTCGGAATACCGGCACTCATTTTTCTTATCGCCGCCTTTGACAACCAGTCGTTAGCTGGATTCGAGGTCGACCCTGGAGGCGCCGAACCCGATCTGCAGGATTTCGGTATCAGTCGCGCCAATGAGCTGATCATCACGTTCGTACCGACCCTGATCGCGTTTGTTTGGCAGTTCTTATGGGACGCATTGAAAGGTGGAACGCCGGGCAAGTTGATAGTCGGTATCCGTATTGTCAACGAGGGCAAGACCGGACCTCCTGGCTTCGCCACCTCATTCAAACGCAACCTCGTTTACCTGAGTGGGCTCATCCCGGTCGTAGGTGGTCTCGTCACCGCAATCCTATGGTTTATCTCTTTCATCTTCTTGTTCACAGACGCTAAACGACAGACGATCATGGACAAATTCGCTGGAACTGTCGTCGTCGAGAAACAGTTGGCCGAGCAACAGTACGCCGAGCAACAGTACTAGCCCCGGAGCTACCGGGTTGACATCACCAGTAGATCCTGACGGCCTGGTGGGATAGAATGATTGAACAAGTAATCACGCGGATGACAGTGTGGGCTGGCGTGTACCCCATGATTGCTGCGTTGAGCGAGTCAAGTTCTGCTAGATAGCTGAGCGGACTGGCTGTTCTCAGACGGCAAAGATTGGTGAGAATGAAAAAGAACGGTGGGACTGCTTCCGGTTCGGAGGCTCTAGAGTTTGGCGTCTCGAAGGAGAAGGGTCGTCGGGACAAGCATCGTCGGCGAGGGTTCTTTACATTTGCTGCGATGTCGTCGATCTATGGAACCGCGTCGGTACTGGGCATAGCGCCTGCTGACGCCGTTCCCGATGACGGTTTCCGGGGTGACGATTCGCTTAGCGATTGGGAAGATGATTCCTGGGGAAATGACTTCGGTGCCGACGATTTTTCGTACGGCGGTTCAGACAATTCGAGCGACGAATCTACGAGCGACACCGAGGCCTCGACTGGGCCTTCAAGCGAGCATTCGTCTGAGCTTTCGACAACTAGTTTTGGCGGTGGGTCCAGCATATTTTCGAGTAACGATTCGGATGACGATGGTTCGACTGGTGGTTTCGGTGGCTCGGCACCAGAACCGTCCGGAACCGGTCTGGACTTTTCGACCAGTAGCTGGACCAATGATTCCAACTCACTAGGCGACTTCTCCGATATTGAAACTAGTGGCGCTGAACCTAGTAGCGCTGAACCTAGTGACGCTGAACCTAGTGACGCTGAACCAGATGTTGGGAATAGCGATCAGGGTTCTACCGGCGGAGAGACTAGTACGGCCAATAGCGACGACGACGAACGCGATCTTTCTAGATCCGCCACAACGGTTTCGTCTGATGGCTGGGACGACAGTTACTGGAACGATGACCCTTGGGCTGAAGAAGCCGATGACACCAACAACCCGCCAGTAGACGAGTCGGAAGACAACAACGCTGACGCACTCCAACCCAGCAACACTGAGAGTGTTGGAGGCTCTGGGAGCGCTGAGGGTGTTGGGGGTGTTGGGGGCTCTGAGAGTGTTGAGGGTGTTGGTGGCACTGGGGGCTCTGAGAGTGTTGGGAGCGCTGAGAGTGTTGGAGGCTCTGAGAGTGACGGTGGGTCTGTGGACCAAGGGCAAGGGCCACAACCTGGAATTTATCGAGGTCCGAACTACACAACAGTTCTAGGTACCACCGGCGACGATGTTCTCGAGGTCAAAAAGGGCCTCTTCTCTAGAAGCTATCGGGTCGAGCTAAACGATCAGTCGTTCCCGCTGGAAGAAGGCGATCTAGACCGACTGATTGTCGCCGGCAACGGCGGCAACGATCAGATTGTTGGGTCCGACCTGCCCGAGACGCTCGTCGGAGGAGTCGATGACGACACGATTCACGGACAAGGAAACAAAGACATTGTTTTTGGAGGCCCAGGGAACGACCTGATCTACGGTGGCGAGGGTGACGATGAGCTTCATGGACAAGACGGCAACGACGCTATCAAAGGCGACGATGGTGACGACAAAATTGAGGGCGGTCCGGGACAAGATACGATCTTCCCCGGAGCTGGAGACGACGAGGTCAACGCTGGGGCCGGTGATGACCTGGTTGACGAAACCCACAAGTTCTCAAGCTGGAACCCGTTCGGCCACGGAGATACCAACGGGGACGACGTTATCAACGGTGATGCCGGCGACGATGTACTAAGAAGCGGTGGAGGCAACGACACGGTTGCCGGCGGTGACGGTCTTGACCAAATCGACGGTGGCCGAGGCGACGACATTCTCGACGGAAACGGTGACAACGACGCCATCTACGGTGGGTATGGGGCTGACGAAATAAGCGGCGGACCGGGACAGAACTATCTCGACGGCGGTCCCGGCGACGACGACCTATACGGCTACGACGACTTTGACATCCTCAGTGGCGGCAAAGGTGATGATTTCCTCGACGGCGGTTTTGGCGACGATACCAACTTGACCGGACCGGGCGCCGATGTAGTCGTCGACACGCCAGGCGACGCCGATCGAACCTTCGCTGAACCGTTCGACAAGGTTGAAATGTCGGCCAACGACCAGGTGCAACGGGTCATTGTCGACCCAGACCTTGGTAGCGACGGAGTGAAAATTTCGGGAGACCAAGCCTTCACCGATCGGGTCGAGTCAGACTTAACTACCCTGGCGTCGTTCCCAACGGGGCAGAAACTCTTAGCAGATCTCGATTCGTCCGGATACCACGTTGAGGTTTCCGAAGAAGCCGACGCTTCCTTATCTTCAGTCGGTGGACAAGACGGTAACTACCAAGACGGATTTCTTCAGCCGGGGGGCAA
Organism: uncultured Acidimicrobiales bacterium; assembly: GCA_937922805.1. GTDB lineage: Bacteria > Actinomycetota > Acidimicrobiia > Acidimicrobiales > SZUA-35 > JAHELU01. Next base: position 17,434 of record CALAJV010000004.1, read on the forward strand.
CCCGGGTCCAGGGATGGACTCCAACCTCTATTACTCAACTACGTCCGAGGTTGCTCAGCTTCCGGACAAAAGCTTCATCTCGATCGTCGAGTTTGGCCATGAACTTGTTCACGGCAGCCATCTGGCGAACGGGACTGCTGACCCTGGAGTATCGGAAGACACCGATCTGGACGGTAGTCCCCGCCAGAATCCGTCCGATCAAACAAACATTGTCGTCGAAGACTTCGAGCTGCAGACGATCGGGGCGAACTACGACCAAAATGGTAACCAGCTAGATGAGCAACACATATCCTCGTCTGGCCTTGCTGTGCCGCCGTCCCCCGCCAAATATCTTGAGCCGAACACGGAGCCTATAACTGAGAATACCTTGAGACACGATCTAGGTATTCCGGCCCGCGAGGGATATGCGATCATCACGCCACGGGCGGTGGACGATGACGATAGTTCGAGCCAAATGGATCCAGCCGACAGCCTGTCCGAGGATGAAGTCGTTCACCGGGGTCCGCACATGACCACTGTCTTGGGAACAACGGGCGACGATGACCTGCGCATTCTCAAAGACACGCAATCCGGCAACTATCACGTTCAGCTGAATGGTGCGACGTATCGGCTGGAACAAAGCGATCTGGCCCGGCTTGTGATTGCTGGTAATGGAGGGAAGGACACGATCGTTGGTTCGGATCTTTCTGAGATGTTTGCCGGTGGGGTCGACGATGACATCGTCGAGGCTGGCGGTGGAGACGACATAGTATTCGGCGGGCCTGGAAACGACATCCTTAACGGTGGTCTAGGCGACGACACGATTCATGGGCAAGCCGGCCTTGACGCAATTGATGGTGGGCCCGGTGACGACGATCTGCACGGCGGAAGTGGTCGGGACGACATTTCCGGTGGCGAGGGCGACGACACCATACGTCCTGGAACCGGTGCCGATACCGTCCGCGGTGACGAGGGTGCCGACTTTATCGACGAAACCCGATCCCAAGCTGACCCTCCTGGAACCGGAGATAGCGACCGCCTCGAGGGTGGCCCCGGTGATGACACCATTTTCCCAGGCTCAGGCCCCGATTTGGTATTCGGTGGCGAAGGCGACGATTACATAGACGAGACACGAGGCCGGGTTGAAGCCTCACCGATGGGTGACGACGACACGATATCGGGCGGTCCCGGCAGCGATACGATCTATCCCGGCGCAGGGAACGACACGGTCTACGGCGGCGACGGGGAAGACACGATAGACGAGACAATCCAACAAGTTGGCTCTCGCCAAAGAAGAGATAGCGACATTCTTTTTGGCGGCGATCAAGATGACACCATTTATCCAGGGCAAGGTGACGATCTCGTCTTCGGTGGAAACGGCGATGACCTTATTGACGAGACTCGAACCGGTACGGTCAGCCCGTGGCTGCAAGATGGGGACGATCAGCTGATCGGCGAAGCCGGAAAGGACCTACTTTTTGCCGGAGCCGGAGACGACAAGGTGCACGGCGGCCCGGGCGACGATCAAGCCGATGGGGGCGCAGGCAATGACACGATCAAAGGAAACCGGGGCTCGGACGTTCTCTATGGCGGTCCCGGCGACGACACACTCGAAGGAAACAAAGGTAACGACTATTTGGATGGTGGCCGAGGCCAGGATCGGCTGCTCGGTAACCAGGGTAGAGATGTTCTAAGTGGTGGATACGGTGACGATGTTTTGCTCGGTGGTGTCGACGACGACACTACTATCACCGGACCAGGAAATGACACGGTACTCGACACCGCCGGTGATGGTGACAATTCGTACATCGGGGACAACGACAACATTGGGCTATCTGGATTAGACAGGGTCACAATTGTTGATCCTGTAACCGGTCTCGAAACCGAGGCGATCCTTGTTGCCGGTGATGACAAGTTCGAGGACCGGGCAAAATCAGATCTTACGACTCTCGCTTCGTTCCCTGAGGGTCAAAAGATACTCGAAGGCCTTCGTCAGTCAGGTCACCGCGTGGTTCTGGTCGAACAAACTAGTCCCGGGAAAGGCTCAATTGTCGTTAGAAGTGGTGACCCACTACAGGGGTACCTTCAGTTGGATGGAACACCCGGGGCCGGTCAGGGGTCGACGGTTCACTACGCCACTGCTTCGCCCACCCGAGAAATACTAAACGATGAGGGTCTTTATCCGTTTGTTGAGTTGAGTCACGAACTAATCCACGCTGATCACTACGCAAAAGGAACCGCCGACCCGGGGGTTTCGTTCGAAACCGATCTAGCAGGAAACCTTCAGAGGGATGTAACCGGAGTACCAACAGTGGTCCGAGACCATGAGTTGCAAACAACCGGGCTGGCGTTCGACTACGACGGAAACCTTGATGGCACCCGGAACCTAGTGCCCGGTGAGCTTGACCGTTTAGCGGCCAGCCCAGTCGACGAATTAGAAACCAACGCAGAACCGGTAACAGAAAACTCGATTAGAGCAGCTCTGGGCATCGCCCCCCGGCAGCGATACACCAAACTTGGTAAATCAACCGGTTCAACCAGTCCAACAAGTTCAACGGTCGGCGAGAACATTACTGACTTCTCGGACGAGCCTCCGGAGGCTCCAAGGCCACGGGAGAGTTCGGGATTGCTCGACTGGTTGGGCGAAATACTCTTTGGTCGTCCACCGTCAGATTGAGATAGAACGGTTGACGTTGAACGGTCCCCGACGAGTCGATACCACTAGGGAACCAGCGACTTCCAGAACACAACCTTGTCATCATCAGGCCCGTAGAACTGGCGTATCCGAGCTTCTTCGTCGTAGCCAAGCCCCAAATAGAACTGTCGGGTTCGGGCGTACTGATCAGTCGACGATGTTTCTACCACAAGCGTCCGAGTTATCTCTTCTCCTCGCCCCCGGAGATCGGCTTCGGCATGGGCCATCAGGGCGCTTCCTATTCCAAGTCCCTGATGAGCCGGATCGACGGCGATGAAATAGAGGTTCCACATTCGATCGGCGAAAGGTTCGGGCGCAAACTGGGCGGCGCCAACGACCGACTTGCTATCACTACCGGCCACAAGCCAGTGGTGTCCATCGAGGCTGCCGTCGAGTGCGCCATGGAGCATGTCGTCGAAGAATTCGACTTCTTGTGGTGTGAACATTTCGGCGGCAACTGCGATGTCTTTGATCCTGTTTAGATCGCTTGCGGTGGCGGCACGAATAGTGGGTGAAGTCATGGTGGGGCAATCCTAACTAGCTGGTATCAGTCGGACCACCGATTTTCTGATCGAGTCGAATAGAAGCTCCGGTAGGGACGGACTCTTGGAAATGAAACTGGACTGAGTTGAACATTGGGCCCGGTGTGAAACGGTGGGCTACGCTCAAAATCAGCCCGGCTACTTACTAGCTTCACATCCAACTTTGTTCGATCAGGGAGAAGTGCACGTGCGCGAACCGTTTAATGCTGCATCTTGGCTGGTCGATCGGAACGTACAAAACGGGTTGGCTGATAGCCCTGCCATATACAGCCAAGGTCGAACCTACACCTATGGCCAAGTGCAGGCCAAGGTCCAACAGGCAAGTGGGGCACTAAGTGAGCTGGGGGTTCGCCCTGAAGAACGAGTACTGATGGTGATGCTAGACGGCATTGATTTCGTATCGGTGTTTCTTGGCGCCATGAGAATTGGGGCGGTACCAGTACCGGTCAATCCATTGCTGCCAGGGCGTGATGTAGCTGTGATCGCAGCGGACGCCAGAGCCGCAGTCGCTGTGGTGTCTGGGCAACGGGCCGCGGTGGTCGCTGACCTTCACCAAATCGATTCGATGAAAACGATCTTGCTCGCCGGCGAGCAATCAGAAGGTTACGGGGCTCCCGGCGACGGGGTTCTTGAATGGGCTGCAGTCACCGAGCGCGTCGGCTCGGTTGATGCATACCCAACGTGGGAAGAGTCACCCGGATTCTGGCTTTGTACTAGCGGATCCACCGGTCAACCGAAACTGGCCATGCACCGACATGGCGACATCAAATACACCTGCGACACCTATGCCGTCCACGTACTCGAAGCCAATCAACAAGATACGTTCTTCTCTGTCGGTCCAATGTTCCATGCTTATGGTTTGGGGAACTCGTTGACCTTCCCGTTTTCCGTTGGAGCGACCGCCGTGCTTGAGCCAACCCGCCCGCCGACGCCTCAGCTTGTGGCTGAACTGATGCATGCCCACAAGCCCACACTGTTTTTCTGTATCCCAACCTTTTATGCTGCGCTCAACGCCAGCGAGTTGGCTAGTAACACGTTCGACTCGGTTCGGTGGGCGGTATCGGCGGCGGAAGCGTTGCCAGCCGAAAGCTACGAGCGGTTCCTTGAACGGTTTGGGGTCCGAATCCTCGACGGAATCGGATCAACAGAGCTGCTTCACATCTACCTTTCGAACAATCCAGACCAGGCTAAGCCAGGAACGAGTGGGGTACCAGTTCCGGGCTATCAGGTGCGGATCGTTGATGAAGACGGCGTCGACGTGACAGCCGGTGAGCCGGGCGAACTCTTGGCTGCAGGCGATTCGATGGCGACCGGATACTGGTGCCGGAGCGAAACGACAAGGGCGACATTTGAAGGTCGCTGGATGCACACCGGCGATCTGTACCGTCAAGATGATGACGGCTTCTACACCTATATGGGTCGTGTGGATGACATGCTCAGAGTTGGCGGCGAGTGGGTTAGTCCAACCGAGGTGGAAGCAACGTTGATCGAACACGAGAACGTTCTCGAAGCAGCAGTAGTGGGTGAGCGGGACGAAGCTGCAATCGTTCGCCCAGTTGCCTACGTTGTGCCGAGCGGATCGCCTCCTTCGGGCGAGGAGCTAGCCTCGTTCTGCCAGGGCCGGCTGGCCGGGTTTAAGCGACCCCGCCGGTACGAAATCGTGGAAGAACTTCCCAAAACGGCAACTGGCAAGATTCAACGGTTTCGACTCCGGGAAGAATCGGCCTAGTGAGTAAGCAAGTTTAATGGGGGCACAGTCGGGACGTGACCAGACCGTTCGTATTGGTGCCGCTGAACTCTTTGTCACCACGTGGGGAACTAGTCCGGCCGAAATCGTTTTGCTTCACGATGGTCTCGGCTCGATAGCCCAGTTCGGTTCGTTCCCCGCTGCCCTTCATGAAGCCACCGGGAAATCGGTCATGGCCTATGATCGACCCGGACACGGGCAATCGACGCCACGGCCAACTGGGCCTTGGCCCACCGATTGGTTGTCGGTCGAGGCGGCCCGATTGAACCTGGTGCTGGACGAACTAGCATCTCCGCAACCAACCTTGATCGGTCATTCCGATGGAGGCTCAATTGCTTTGCTCCACGCCGCCGCACACCCTGAGTCGATTAACCGGATAATTGCGATTGCTAGTCATAGCTACGTTGAAGAGATTTGTTTCGACAAGATCGCCGGGATGGTTAGCGACTCGCGAGTATGGATCGAGGCACTCAAACCCTTTCACGGCGACTCATCGGCTTTGTTTAGAGCATGGAGCGGAGTTTGGACTAGCACCGAATTTCGATCGTGGGACATCCGCCCTTTGCTGCGCTCAGTTGCCGCACCATCCTTGATTGTCCAGGGGAGCAAAGATGAGTACGCCACCAGCGCGATGATTGCTGAAACGGTGAACGCTATTGGCGGCAACGCCAGCGCTGCGGTGGTTGACAACGGAAGACATCTGTTGCCCCAACGAAACGAATCCGAAGTTGTCCAACTAGTCGCATCGTTCCTAACCAAGCCAACGAACTAGGGGCGAGCCGTCGCTACCCGGTTTCACCGATTGAGACTAAACCGAGCGGGGTTGGTCCAACGGTACAAGGGCCGGAACTAGCCGTCTGCTCCTCGAAGTCGGACAATTTCCAGGTGTTGTCTTCTAGCACCAACCGATACGTTACTCCGATAGTAGAGCCAGTCGATGGAGGGGGAGAAAGGTCGCTGAGCCGATTCCCGTCTGAATCGAACAAACCATGATCAGTGGAAGGTTCGGCGCATCGACGGATACCAACTTCGGTAGCTGATGAAATCGAAACAATCTCGTCGAACGAGCTAGCGGTGGCTACCACGAACACTCGACCGTTGTCTCGGTTTGTGGTCAACGTCTCGACCATACCTTCAAGGACTGCTCCCGTTGTGTAACGGCGAAGTCGTGGATCGTCGGGGTTCGGGGGGTTGTTCGCTTCGGCGGTGACGGCGTTGGCCGTCGAAAAATCGTTCAAGGCTTGATCTGCGATTCTCGCAGGCACGCAGCGTGGTCGGTTCTGTTCTACCGCTACCAAAATCCATTGGCCGTCGCCATTTTGCGAGGCGGTGCCTGAGTAGTGGCGGCTCGATTCGCCATCAAGAAGAGGTGGCGTAAACACGACACAGTCTTCGATCGAGGCCGTTCCGTCACCGTTGTCAGTGATCGTCGGGAAAGTAGCGACGATTGACTCTTGCCGGGCGTCGGCCAAATTGGCCAGACCGTTGCCAAACTCTCCCGGAACTCGAGCGCTAAGCGCTTCGTATGCTTCGGTTCGCTGTTCGCCCGGCAGTCCAGCGATCTGAAAAACTTCATCCCACAGCGTTGCGAGATCGAGATCGGAATCTTCCATGACGGAATCGTTGTCGGAAGCTAAATCGCCGTTCTTCGATTGTGGTTCCGATTGGTTTGCTGATTGAACGCCTGATTCATCAGCAGGTTGCTCAACCGTTGTTGGAAGAGCCTGGTCGGACGATTCGTTGTCTGATGAGCTTGAGCATGCGCTGACTGCGAGAGCGACAACGGCAATACCGGCGGTTCCGAACCGAACGAGGTTGGCTCTGTGACGCCAAAATCTGACCACCATAGGTCAGCTACTGTACTATTTGGGGCAACTGTTTAGCGCAACTGTCTAATACAACTGTCTAGTACAACTATTTGGTTGAACAACATCGGTGAGGGCTCTCATGACGTTCGGTTGGAATCAAGCGGTGCCACCAAATGGTCAAGCTTCTCAGCGGGCAGCGATAGCCGAGTCGGTTGAAGGGGGTGGCGCCGGCAACTCAAACGACAACCCCTTGGGCTTGGCCACACCTGTTGGCGAGCTCGACATTGAGACCACCCCAGAACACCGAAATCTGATTACGGGCGACCCCCGGTGCGCTGACTGGACTCGGGCCTACGACGATCCGAACGTCGTTGAACTACGAGATCATTTGAACGAGCGGAACGGTATCCCCGGTTTGGAGGTCGTATCCCCTGATCAGATCGAGCGAGCTACCGCGCTGTTCCATCGTGATGGCTTTGTCGCCGTTGCTGATGCTCTGACGTCTGAACAGTTGGAGTTCCTGCGATCCGGAGCCGACGACGTTATCCAAGCGCTGGCCCAGGCCGATCCAGAAGGAAGCGTCGGAGGAGGAGCCGGGGGGCTACCACATCGTTACTCATTTGGTGGGACCTCAGCCTCTCGCCACATGTTTCATCGACCGGAATGGTGCCAGCTGATTGACCTGCCAACAACTAGTCCGATCCTGTCCTCGATATTTGGTTCGTCTGACTACATCGTCTACGGCTCCGGAGGCGACCTTGCTCTGCCGGGAGCAATCGAATACCAAGGCCTCCATTCCGACAATGTTTGGACTGAAATCCATGACCCACTAGGTGTCGTGACAATGCGAGACCTCCCGGTGCCAGTAATCCACATCAACTTTCCTCTGATCGATCTCACTCCGGAGAACGGGCCGATTCGTCAAATTCCAGGAACCCACCGATCGCGCGCTCCTATTCCGTCTCTTACTGATGAGCCGGAGTGGATGCGGTTAAGCACGGTATGCCCTCTCCCAGCTGGTTCGGCCATCATCAGAGATGCCCGTTGTTGGCATGGCGGCACCCCAAACCTGTCCCGAGATATTCGAGCCATGCCCAACGTTGAATTCATGGCGCCATGGTTCAGAAGCGAATCCTTGGTTCGGTCGATGGACTATCAAACGTGGACCAGGCTTAGCCCGTCCGCGCAGCGACTAAGTCGCTTCATTGTTTGTGATCCAGATCAGCCGGTCATAGGCGCTGGGTTCTCTCATCCTCGTCGAGCTGAACGGGAACGCCACAACGAAGCTGAACTGGCGAAACTGGAGCCGGTCGAAGCTGACCGCTATCGACGGATGCTCTAGAATGCGGCCATGACCGTCTCGATAGACAATCAGCCCGATTCAATAATCCATCGAGTTGACGGTGACCGGTTATGGCGACGACTCATGGCTATGGCTGAGATCGGACCAACGGAGAACGGCGGTAATAACCGTCAGGCTTTGAGCGATGAGGATGCCGCTGGTCGAGCGTTGCTTGTCGAGTGGGCTACCACCGCTGGTTGTACCCACGAACTTGACGAGGTCGGCAACTTGTTTGTTCGACGGGATGGAACTGATTCTGATGGCGCGGTCATACAGATCGGAAGCCACCTAGACACGCAACCAACCGGCGGCCAATTCGATGGCGTGTATGGGGTGCTCGGCGGATTCGAGGTTATGGAACGACTCAACGACCTTGGAGTCGAAACAGTTGCGCCCATTGAACTGGTGATCTGGGCCAACGAGGAAGGTTCTCGATTCCCCACCTCGATGATGGGTTCGGGCGTTTGGGCTGGCAAGCTGGCGCTGGCCTCAGCCAGAGAATTGAGAGATGTGAATGGTAGAACTGTCGGCGAAGAACTCGACCGCCTTGGTTGGGTTGGGACGAGACCGGCAAAACCAAATTCGATCAAAGCGGCGTTCGAACTCCACATCGAACAGGGGCCGATTTTGGAAAACGAACAACTCGAGATCGGGGTAGTTACCGGGGTCCAAGGGCTTCGATGGTTCTCTATCGAGTTGGAAGGGTTCCCAGCTCATGCTGGTCCGACCCCGATGGAGGGCCGCAGAGACCCAGCCCGGGTGATCGCAGCGATTGTTTCTGAGGTGTACGAGTTAGTTGATCAGCTCACTCCTTGGGGGCGGGCAACGTTCGCCCAGTTCCGATCAGAACCGGTGAGCCCAAACACTATTCCACAAACGCTGACGTGCACACTCGATTTGCGTCACCCGGACGGTGAAACGTTGCAACGAATGGAACAGCAAATGCGCGCCATCGTGGCCGACGAATGTGAGCGCCACGGTGTCATTGCGAAAATCACGAAAGAGAATGACTCGCCTCCAGTTACGTTCGACGATGGCTGCATCGCCCGGGTGCAAGCTGCCACTTCGGCTCTTGGCTATTCCCACAAGCAGATGGTTTCGGGCGCCGGACATGATGCTTGTTATGTTGCCCTTCATGCTCCGACTTCAATGATTTTCATTCCATGCGACGACGGGCTCAGCCACAACGAAGCAGAAAATATCACCAAAGAGCAAGCAACCCAGGGAGCGAACGTTCTTCTCGGAGCCGTACTCCAAGCAGCAGAAACAACGGCTTTTCCCTAGCCCTGTGTTACGTAACGTTGGATGAGTTGACCGCTCGAATCAAATGGTGCATCCTTCATCAAATGAGTGCTTCGGGCGATCTAGATGCAGCAGCGTTTACGTGGCAAGACGACGAGACCTGGGCTGGAACCAGAGCACCGCTCACTCAAGCCACCGGCCTTGACCCGGCGGCGTATACCGACAATCAATACCATCAACTCGAGCAACAAGCTGTTTTCGAGCGGGCCTGGGTTTGCGTTGGAATCGCCGATGACGTGTCCGAACCGGGTCGGATGCTTGTCCGAAAATTGGGGAGCCGATCGATTCTCATAACTCGCGATAACAGCGGACAACTCCAAGGCTTTCTGAATTCGTGTCGCCACAGAGGAACCGAGCTGGCTGAAGCTGATTGCGACGTCGCCAACACGATTCGCTGCCCCTACCACCGCTGGGGCTACTCGCTTGATGGTTCATTGATCGCAACCCCGTCGTTCGAGGAAATCCCACGAGATGACTTCGATACGCAAGACTATGGTCTTATTCCGGTTCGGGTTGACACCTGGGGTGTGCTCCTGTTCGCTTGTCTCGATTCCTCAACGCCGCATCTGCTCGAATGGCTTGGTGATTTGCCCGATCGAATGGCTGGCTACAACTTGGAGAGCTGGCGAACGCGAGAACAACAGACGGTTTCGATCAACGCAAACTGGAAGCTGATATCGGAGAACTTCCAGGAGTACTACCACCTACGGTGGGTTCACCCCGAACTGTCCAAAGTGTCGAGGGTCGACGACCACTACCGGTATCAAGGTGCTGGTATGTATTGTGGGCAAACCACAACTCCCGTATCAGGCGAAGATCGTGACGACTGGTTAACTCTGCCCGCACACCCAGATCTTGACCAATCTGATAGCGTCAGCGGACGGTTCGTTGCCGTCTTTCCCAACGTGTTGCTCTCGGTATTACCCAACCACGTCTTCGTTATGCGACTTGACCCGGTCGCCCCCGGAGTGACTTCAGAAACGTACACTTTTCTCCTCCCGCCCGAAAGTGCCAACGCTGATGAGGCCGCGTTTGGCCCGACGAGAAAGTTCTGGCTTGAAGTGAACGCGGAAGACATTGACATTGTCGAACGAGGTCAGCGCGGGTTAACTGCGGGTCGAGTATCAGCGGGCCCGCTCAGCCCCCGATTCGAAGAACCGCTTCACCGGTTTCACAATATGTTGGCTAACTGTATGACCTTGCCGTCGTTGACCGATATTGCTATACCCCCAGGCGACAGCCGTGATGAATCAAGCCGCTTAGGCACTCGGCCGAACCCGACTCCTCCCAGTATCGATTGCTAAGTCAATGACCAACAGCACACCTCGAGCGTTACTCGAAGGCCAACCAGTTCTCGTGGTAATTGATATTCAAGGCGGCGAACTCGCAGCCGACGATGAGTTGCCGTCAATCCCTTTGATGCCTGGCTACGACGACCGGCTCGCTAGCGCTCCGGCTTTGATACAGCAGGCCCGTGCCTGCCACATTCCAATAGTGTTCTTCCAGGAAGCTCATCGCCGCGACCTTGTCGACTTTGGTCGAGAACTTGATGGGGTTGAAGGCATCCACTTGCTCGAAGGCGACCCTGGTACCGACATCGCAACCTCGATCGGCATGCGACCCGATGACTACTTCATCCGTAAACGCCGATACTCCTGCTTTTTCGGAACCGAGTTTGAGATCCTTCTGAAAGGCCTCAAAGCTGAGACGTTGATTCTGATCGGAGGCCATACCGACGTGTGCGTTCACTACACCTTTGTTGACGCCCACCAGCACGACTATTTCTGTCGTGTGGTCGAAGACTGCGTTGCCGGATCGAGCTTGGAGGCCCACGAGGCAGCATTGCGAGCCATGGAATACCTTCAGACCGGAGCTCGCCGATCAACCAAGGAAGTGCTGGCCGCTTTCAGCGATCGAGCGACCGTTCGCTAAACGATTCGTCGAATCGGTTGGTGAACACAACGAGCGAACTTGGTGTGAAGTTTGATGGCTAGCGGTTGTGCGGTTTTAGGCGTAGCGGGATGCGTATCGGCGTTGATCAGATTGGATCTCGTGGAACACTTCGATGATTTCTTCTTTGTACAGAACCCAGGGATACGAGGTTGGCCGGTTAGCAATTCGGTCGAATACTTCGGTGAGGATCCGGGCTGACGGCGCACTGTACGCGTTCAACACCAAGCCGTATGCGTTGAGGGTTGGCAAGTGATGATACTCAGCCTGATTGGGAGTCGATCGTAGAAACTTCGCTGCGCTCCCTAGTAGTTCATCAGCAACGTGAGCTTGAGTCAGATACGAGGCAAAGCCGTCGCCCCCATCTTGCAACAGACCTTCCTCAATGTGAGCGACAGGAAGGCACTCGCGGGCTGGGGAGTCGGCTGGTGCTTCCTCCTCGACCCAGCGGGCAAATTCGAACGCAGCCTTTTGAGAACCACCCCACTTGGCGGTCAAACCTTGAAGGTATTCGTGGCAAGCATCAGCTCGGTACTCCGCTCGACTGTGTGCGTTGTCAAAGCGTGATCGCAATTCGGTCAGTTTAATACCTAATCCTCGACCGCTTATTAGAAGGTAGACCCAGGGGTCGGCCTTGGCCGGGTTCTCGGTAACGACTTCGAACAACATCAACTCCGCTGCTTTTAGCCGCTGCTGAAGATCAGCCAGTCTGACCGAATCGATTTGGCTTAGACGAGTCGAACCGGAATTATTGGCTGATCGTTTCGATGGTTCGACTTCGGCCATTTCTTCGAAAACGTCTCGGATCATCGCAGCCGCGTGCATGGTGCGAGCTTGTGGGTGCTTTCGGGCTTCGTCCCACCGCTCAAAGGTAACGGTTTCGATGCCAACGGCTCGACTAGTGGCTATATAGCCGAACAGCCAACTCATCGGTGAATCGCCGAAATACCCTTCCAGCTTCGTCCAGTCGCCGTCCACTAGTGACTTGTAGGCGGTGCGCATTTCAACGCTGCCTAGGAACGGATCAAACCGGTCTAATCGGGGCTGTTCTGGTTCTGCCTTTTTGACCGTTTTCTTAGCCATAGCTCTGTTGGTAAAGGGTACAGCTGAATAGTCACGCTAAGAAGGTTGGGCCGATAAGTGAGCTTGTCTGCCTAGTAGATGGAGTCCTATTGGCCTGTTTTGTGTCAGTAGCAGCGACTGCGGTAAGTCATAGCTATGGGTGGTTACAGTGTTGGAGCCGTGCCTGGGTGGGATGAACCCGGATCGCAAATTGGTGAACGATGAACAAAAAGATCTTGGTGGCCCTACTTGTGCTGGTGGCATGTTTGGCTCTTGCTGCGTGTGTTCCCGACGACGCCTCCGTTGGCACTACTACCGGAGACGATAATGCGAGCTCCGCCGCCAGCCCAGGTCTGGGCGCAGCCGTGCCAGACTTTTTGGATCTGGTCTTGGTTTACGAGACGCGGATCGATCCGGGCTGGGGAGGAGTGATCAAGGAACGGCCGATCATGCGGTTCGACAACGGCCTGTTCACCGGAGATCTAACCGGCGTGTTGGCAACTGGCGTTGCTGAGTCACAACGCAAGAGTCCCGAGTTATGGGGTGAGTGGCAGGGTGACCCGAACAACGATTCGCTAGAACTGCAAGACGGCGGGTACTCCGAATTTGCGGCGCTCATCGCTGGCCAAAAGGTCGACTCGGTCCAGCCTGGTTTGGCCTTAGACCAGTGTTACGTCGCTCAGAATTCGACCTACACGCCTAGTCCCAGCTTAGGAGAGCACAGCAGCAGCCTCCAGCTCGACACGTTCTGTTTCCAGCCAAATGGCGTATTTGCCAACGAGGTGTCAAGCCCAGATCTCACTCCTGAAAAGGTAGGTGGAAGCTCGCGAGACGATGCCGGCCTCTATGAAATAGACGGACATACTATTCGGCTCACATACGGCAATGGCGATGTTGTTTACGACCTATTCGGTGTATACAGCACACCCGATAGGCCCCTGTTCTCGATCACTGTGGGGTCAACCGTTTTCAGCAGTCCAAACGACAGCTAACTCCCCGAGCCAACGGTTCGAGCCACTGGCAGCCAGTTGGCCCTTGCAACGGTCGGTCAAACGTGGTGGACCACTCAAGTCGGAGTCGGGTAAGTAGGATGTAGGCAATGATGGCGATGCACATGCTCTGGCCCCGCGATCCTGACTCGGTCAAGGACGCCAAATTGGAACGGGAAGCGGCGGCTCGGGTCTGGACTTTTGCCAAACCGTACCGAAATCAGATCGCCGGATTTTTGGGAACAGTCGTTTTCCAATCGGTCTTGGGTCTCGTTCCTGCGCTTCTCTTCGGGCTAATTATTGACTCCGCAATTCCGAACGAAGATCGCCGGTTGCTTGGTATCTTTGCGGCCACCATTGTCGGGGCTGCATTGCTGCAGGGAATCGTAGGTTTGGTGGAGCGTTACCTATCGTCGATGGTCGGCGAGGCCGTAATTTATGACCTTCGAGTTGCTTTGTTTGACCACGTGCAACAGCTGCCTCTGGCGTTTTTCACCCGAACCCAAACTGGAACTCTTACCAACCGGCTCAACAACGACGTGATCGGTGCCCAGCGGGCACTGACCGGAACTCTAGGCACAGTCGTGTCTAACGTGATCACGTTGGCGATCACCCTGATTGCCATGTTCGCCTACGAGTGGCGGTTAACCTTATTGGCCTTGTTGCTGACTCCGTTCTTCTTGTTTCCGTATCGAAGGATCGGACGGGTACAACAGTCCATCACGAGAGAAGGGATGGAACTGAATGCCAGCATGAACTCGACCATGACTGAGCGGTTCAACGTTGCCGGCGCTCTACTGGTCAAGCTTTTCGGTCGGGGCGACGACGAACTCGAACTGTTTTCGTCCCGAGCTAGCCGGGTCCGAGACATCGGAGTCCGCTCAGCGATCTTTACCCGTGGGTTCATGACCGCGTTGACAATGCTTGGAGCGATCGGCACAGCTCTCGTCTACGGCCTAGGTGGATTGTTCGCCATTAACGGCTCGTTCACTGTCGGAAGCTTGGCAGCGATGGGCCTACTGGTTGGACGCGTCTACATGCCCCTCACCGGGCTGACTAACGCTCGGATTGATGTGCTAACCGCGTTTGTCTCCTTTGATCGGGTCTTCGAAGTGCTTGACGCTCCCAGCCCCCTCCAAGACAGCGCCGATGCGGTCGCCCTCGACGCTCCGAAAGGAACGATCGAGTTCGATCACGTATCGTTTCGGTACCCCCGATCGGATGAGTTAGTAGTCCCAGGTCTAGAGACGCCCGGGGCCACTGGTGACGATCAACAACGAGAAAAAGATATTGCGCTCGTGCTCGATGATATTTCGTTTACGGTCGAGCCGGGCCAGCTAGTCGCCTTGGTCGGGCCGTCAGGGGCAGGAAAGACAACGCTTACTTCGTTGATCCCGCGCCTCTACGATACAACCGACGGTTCCGTGCGAGTCGACGGTTTCGACGTTCGAGACCTCAAACAAGCTTCACTACGAGAAGCAATTGGTGTTGTGGTCCAAGATCCCCACTTGTTCCATGAGTCCATCGGTGACAACCTGCGATACGCCAAACCCGACGCCACCGAAGACGAGCTGCTGGAGGCCTGCCAGGCGGCCCAAATCAGAGATGTAATTGAGCAGTTGCCAGCGGGACTCAACACCATTGTCGGCGAACGCGGCTATCGGATGTCGGGTGGAGAAAAGCAAAGGCTTTCCATCGCTCGTATGCTGTTGAAAGATCCAGCCATAATCGTTCTGGATGAAGCAACTAGCCATCTCGATTCAGAAAATGAGTCTCTGGTCCAAGAGGCGCTTGGAAAAGCGCTGGCCGGGCGGACCGCGATCGTGATTGCCCATCGGCTGTCAACCATTACCCAAGCTGATCAGATCTTGGTGTTAGACGAGGGTCGACTGGTCGAAAGAGGAAGCCACGGTGACCTCCTAGAAAACGGTGGTCTCTATGCCGACTTGTATAGTCTGCTGGTTCGCGACGAGAGTTAAGTCATGACTGAACCGTCCAATCTTTGTCAGATGAGTGCGGTGCAACAAAACAATCTGTTCCGAACCGGAAAGGCTTCGGCCCGGGAACTGTTGGACGCCCACCTCTCGCGTATCGATGACGTCAACTCCAGCGTTAACGCTGTCGTTAGTCTCGACCCCTCAGTGGCTGAGGCGACAGCCAAAGATCTGGACGAGCGGCATGTAAAGGGTGAGCGGTTTGGTCCCGGGGCCGGAATCGTTACTGCGTTCAAGGACTTATCGGACACATCGCAGTTTGTCACTACCTACGGGTCACCAGCTTTTGCCAACCACCGTCCGACCGAGGACGCACTAGTTGTACAGAGGATGCGGGCAGCGGGAATGGTAGCGGTCGGAAAATCTAACACGCCGGAGCTCGGCGCTGGTTCTCATACGTTCAATCCAGTATTCGGGATAACTCGGAATCCGTACAATCTAGATTTGAGCGCTGGTGGTTCATCGGGCGGGGCTGCCGTTGCTTTACGGACCGGCATGGTCGGACTCGCCGACGGTAGCGACCTTGGAGGTTCGCTTCGGAACCCGGCCGGTTGGAACAACGTGGTTGGGTTTCGGCCGTCGGCTCGAGTTGTCTCGGTCGGCGGTGGCGGCAACTTCTGGAACCCAATGCCAATATCGGGGCCAATGGCCCGAAACGTTGACGATCTGGCCTTGTTGCTGTCAATCATGTCGGCGCCGACCCTCGGCGACCCTCTGCATCAAGATTTGAAACAGCCCCGAACGGTCGACCCTCCAAAAGGGAGGCTCCGAGTTGCTTGGAGCAAGGACTTGGGTGGGCTGCCGGTCGAGTCCGACGTGGCTAGGGTGTTAGACCGATTCAAAGACGACGTTGGTTTGGTCGGGTGGGATCTCACCGAAGCCGAGCCGGATTTCTCGGGAGCCGATGAGACGTTTGTGACCCTCCGGGCCTTCATGTATCTCGAAAAGGCCGACGCGATGAGTGCCATCAAAGGTGAGCTAAAGAAGAACGTCCAAGATGAAATAGATCGAGGTCTCGGATACTCAGCCAACGACATCGTCAAGGCCTACGCCCACCTCGGCGTATTGTGGCAACGGGGAGTCGAGTTTTTCAAGAACTTCGATTTACTTGTCGCTCCGGTCTCGCAAGTATCGCCGTTCCCAGTCGAGTTGGAGAACCCAGAGTCAATAAACGGGCAGCCAATGGAGTCCTACTTGCATTGGATGCTTTCCTGCTGTCGGATCACCACCTTTGGGTTGCCAGCTTTGTCTTTACCTGCCGGATTCACCGACTCTGGATTGCCGGTCGGTGCTCAGCTCATTGGACCACCACAAGGCGACGTGGCGCTTTTGCAAGCGGCTAAAGCCCTTGAAGCGGCCACTGGCTACGGTGCCCAAGGGCCAGATCTTGGCTTGCTTGCTCAGTGAGCAAAATTGGGTCGCGCTACGGTAGATGCTCATGGACATGACCGGTTCGAACCAGTGACACCAGCGCTATCTCAAATTAGAGTTTGCGATTTCACCGGCCAACTAGCCGGGGCGGGAGCTACCCGATGGTTGGCTTCGTTCGGCGCTGAAGTTGTCCGGGTGGAAGATCCAGTCAACCAAGGCCAATGGGATATCTTGCGCGGCTCTCCGCCGTTCAAGGATGATCGCAGAGGTATTGAATTCGGATCGGGCTTCAACAACCATAACGTTGAAAAACTTGGTGTAACCATCGACCTTCGGACTGAAGAAGGTCGCGAGCTCGTCACTGATCTGATCGCAGTTTCAGATGTTGTGACTGACAACTTTGCGGCCGGAGTGCTAGAGCGGCTCGGCTTCGGCTACAACCGTTTGTCCCAAATCAAACCCGATGTGGTGTACGTGTCGAACTGCGGGTTCGGGCAAACCGGACCATACAAAGACTTCAAATCATGGGGGCCTATTGCCCAAGCAGTCTCAGGCGTTACCCACGGGTCGGGTTTGGACGGTCACCCGCCTGCCGGTTGGGGGTATTCCTATTTGGATCACACCGGCGGCTATTACATGGCGATGGGAATTCTCATGGCGCTGTGGCATCGGGATAGAACTGGCGAGGGCCAATGGGTTGATTTAAGTTGTACCGAAGCTGGCGCCAACCTCCACGGGGCCGACCTTTTGGATTGGTCAGTCAATGATCGACCAACACGTCGCCCGGGAAATCCTGATAGCAACCGAAATGCTAACCCTCCAATGGCTCCCCATGGGGTGTACCAATGCCAAGGGGATGATTCATGGGTGGCCATTTCGTGTCGAGATGATCACGACTGGCTCAGTCTTAAGACGTTGATTCTGAGCGACTGGGAGCAGTCAAAAGACCGGGATCGCGAACAGCTGGATGAACGATTTGAAGAGCTAGAGGGCCGACTCGAACATCGGACCCAGTTAGAGAAACTGGTACGTCGTTGGTGTCGTCCTCGTAGTCGTTGGGAGATTTCAGACCAACTCGCCTCAGTCGGTGTGCCGGCATCGCCGGTTCAATCGCCAGGCGAAAGAATAGATGGCGATGCCGCTACCGGACGCCGTGACTTATGGCCAATGGTCACTCACCCGGCTATGGGCGGAGTTCGAGTCGACGGCCAACCGGTACAATTTTCCAAAACACCGTGGTCGATAAAACACGCCGCCCCAACGCTAGGACAGCACAACCGGTATGTGTTTGGCGAGTTGCTAGGCCGGACCGATGATGAGATCGAACGGCTTGAAGATGCGGGAATTATCTGACATGGGACGTATCTGACATGGTCGACCGCAAACAATCAGCAGGCAGAGACGTCACTCCAACCTTCGAAGATCGACTGACCGACGTCGAACTGCCCATTTCCGTGCCAACCCCGTCGAAGCCGACCGTTCCAGGGCCATTGCACGGCCTCCGAATTGTCGAGCTTGCCAACCCGTTCTGTGCGTTCGCTGGCAAGCTACTAGCCGACGCGGGCGCTGACGTGATCGTAGTTGAACCACCTGAAGGTTCTGAGCAACGATGGAATGGTCCGTTCGCTGACGACATTGATGACGAAGAGCGGAGCTTGTCTTGGTGGGCCAATAACACCAGCAAAAGAAGCGCCGTCGCAGATCTTGAAACCGGACCGGGCCGGCAGTTCTTCCGTCAGCTCATCGCTACCGCCGATGTTTTGCTAGAGGCGGAACCGCCAGGGCGTCTCGCTGAGCTCGGGGTTGACTACACCGACCTAACCGGCCTCCCCATGTTCAATGATGAGTCAACGTCGGGAGAACCAATGCCAGGTCCTCCTCCGATCAACGAAAATTTGATTCATCTAGCGATTACTCCGCTTGGGCGTCGAGGTGGTGAGGTTGAAGCGACGGATCTAACGGTGCTGGCTCGAGGGGGTCCGTTATGGTCGTGTGGTTACGACGATCATGGCCTACCGCCAGTACGAGGGGGAGGAAACCAAGGGATCAAAATCTCTGCCCACTTCGCAGTGATGTCGACGATGACAGCGCTGCTGGCCCGGGACGACGTTGGCGGTCAGTTCGTTGATATCAGTATGGTCGCAGCGGCTAACGTTACAACCGAGTTCGCTTCCTATTCGTGGCTTGCCGCCCGCCAAACGGTGCAACGTCAAACTGGCCGCCACGCCGCACCATCGCCAACAGAGCCGACCCAAGTGCAGTGCGCCGACGGTCGTTATTTGAACACCGGGGTTCCCCCCAGAACCCCACACGAGTTTGGGGCGTTACGGCTTTGGCTTGAAGAGCTCGGCTTTGAAGACGAGTTTGCTCTTATCAACCTGCTTGACCTCGGTCAGGAGTATGAACTGATAACCCTGGAAATGATTCGGGAAGATCCATTGGCTGGCGAGGTGTTTCAGGCTGGGCGACAAGCGATGGCCTTCGTCGCCTCCAAAATATCAGCCCACGAAGCGTTCATAGGTTTCCAAACCCGTGGGATTGCGGCCGGGGTTGTGTGGTCGATCGAGGAGACGATGAGCGACCCTCACTTCCAAGAGCGGGGTTTTCCTACGCCGGTTTACCAGCCAGAGATTGATAGGGAAGTGCTTCACCCCGGACCACCGATCCGATTTACCAAGTCGCCAATGGCGATACGAAATGCAGCTCCCCGGCTCGGCGAACACACCAGTCAGATCAAAACCGAGCTCGACTCTCTGAGCTAGTTCGATTCGGTCGGATTGGGTGATTTCGGACGTAGGTACCCCGTTACCTATGGGCTGTGCGAGTTAAGTACCGCAGAACTAATTCGTGAGACTACGACTCATTCAAGCGCCTAGTTTTCGACGACCCTCGTTACCTGGAGTCCTCACAGCGCTTGTAGATCTCGGCCGTGGTCAAACCATCTTGGTTAGGCACTACGAGCCAACAAATGCATGAGGTGACATGGTTAGCCGATCTGATAGCCCAACTGATGACATATCCGAGCAGCCCGATGGCTGGATCGGCGATAGAGCTACTGTCGGATTCTCCTCAAACCGAGTATGGGTACGGCGAGGACGAAAGTTACTACTCGCGGCTGCGGCCACGACTGGCGTAGCCGCCGTACTGACTTCAAGTTTGGCCAGTCCTTCGGCAGCTATTCCCGACGATGGGTTTAGGCCCGACCCTCCATCAGAACCGTCACCTAAGGGCCGACAAGATGGCCCAGGTACTAGCCAGATCACCGAGCCTAGCCCACCAGAGACTGGTGGTAGTAGCGGCAGCATCGGCCACAGCGAAAGTGATCAGGATACAACGTCAGCTCAACGAACGCAGCCGCAGAGGGCGGGTGAATCAGTTGACCACGGCGGCTCGGATTCTGAAACGAAGCCTGAGACCGAAGCCGAGCAGGCCGGCAGAATTGAGAGCGAGCGAGACGCGATCTTTGGCCCTTTCGCCCCAACAGTGTACCGCACTCATGATTCGACTCTTGTCGTTGGAACACCCGGTGACGATGAGATACGAGTGACTCAAGATGCTGCTTCGGGTCACTACCAAGTTGAGGTAAACGACCATACGTTTGCGCTGAACGATACAGACCTCGGCCAATTGCAGGTCGCAGGCAACGGTGGTGAAGACGACTTTGTTGGCTCCGATTTGTCTGAGACTTTCGTAGGAGGCCGACATAGCGACAATTTCCATGCTGGAGGCGGTGATGACATGGTTTTTGCCGGGCCTGGCAACGACAACGTGCACGGTGAAGGTGGCGACGATGAACTGCACGGTGGTCGAGGCGATGACTTCCAAACCGGTGGCGATGGTAACGATCTCATATTTGGCGACGCTGGCAACGACACGTCCGAAGGTAGGAACGGCGACGACAAGATCCACGGCGGCATCGGAAATGATGTTTCCTACGGCAACAACGGAAATGATCAGCTTTTCGGGGGCGAAGGAAACGATTACAACGACGGTGGCCGAGGTGCTGATTTGCTACGGGGTAACGCTGGGCGAGATATCCAAAGTGGCGGGTATGGCACCGACCTTATCGATGGCGGACTGGGCAAAGATACATCTATCACTGGCCCAGGGCGAGACCAGGTTATCGACACCGACGACGACGTTGACAAGGTCTACGCCCAGGAGTCCGACACGGTGCAGACATCAGGTGGCGATGTTGTTCAGATAGTCGAGATTGATGAGCTTCTAGCCGATTCGAATATTCAACTCGGATCACCTGATCCTGATTTTTGGATCCGGCTAGATTCGGATCTGACGACCCTTCGTTCGTTCCCAGCGGGTCAAGACCTTTTGGCCAAAATCGCCGAATCGGAACTGACCGTAATTGTCCGCCCTCATGAAGACCCCCGAGGTATCTCGCAGATTGAACCTTTGGGCGAAGGGAATCAGGGACATTTGAGGCCCAACGGGGAACCGGGCGCCGGAGAGCACGCCTTGATCGACTACGGGATCGTAGCGAGCGACAAGTTGGAGGAGGTGCCAGAGCTGATTCCTCTAGTGGAACTTGGTCACGAGCTAGTCCACGCCAGCGATCTTTTGAATGGCACCGGAGACCCAGGAAACTCGGTTGAGTTAGACCAAAATGGTCAAGCGCTACTTGACCCAACAACTGGCGAGCCGGTCATAACTCCTGATGGTGAACTACAAGCGGTTGGCTTACCTTACGACCGTGACGGAAATCTTGATGACTATCCGTGGTTCGGAGATAATGAACCGAGTGGTCCGGAAGACCTCGAGCTTGGTCGCCAAACTGTCACCGAGAATGCGCTTCGAAGAGATTTGGGAATACCGGACAGAACGAACTACTCGACCGAAAATGGTTTGGTCGCCGGCGCTTTCGATAGCGAGTGGCATGTCGCTAGAGACCGGGCTACCCAGGTTCCGGCATCGTCAACCGATCAGTTGGCGCCCAAATCGCCGGTATCTGCATCGAGTGAGAATCCGGACAGGCAAGACGGTTCGGGTGGGCAAGACGGTTCGGGTAGGCAAGATACGGCGGGCGGTGTCGAATCCAGCCCCAATGACGATCGCGAGCCACACGATACGACGTCAGTCCTCGAGGCGGCTGACGAACCGGCTGTCGAGCGCAAAGCGACGTGTGTTGACGAGGGTTCGGATGATCGTTTGAACTGGGGAGTAAATCTTGCGACCAACGGTGGTTGTTGGATCAGTGGCACGTGGACGCAAGAGGATTGTGTCGAGGTTGGTTCTGGTTTGTTTGATTGCCCGGATGGAAAACAGTACGACAACTCTGTTGGCTAGCCCCATCAGGTAACCAGCTGCGAGAGCGCTAAGGGCTCGGGCCGTCTTGCCCTGCGCTTTTGACCCTCCGGACGATCCTGACATCGACTGCTAGGTTGAAAGCACGGAACAGTGAGGACGGGTCGAGATGCTAACTGATGTGCGCCCGGAGCAAGTTTTAGTCTCACTTGTGTTGGTGATCGTTGCGGTCGGTCTTGCTCGCTGGCTGCGATTGGGCGTGACTAGGTCGCTTGTTTCGGCTTCGCTACGGGCCGCGCTCCAACTTGTTGCCGTTGGGTTCGTATTCGGCCTGATTGTGACGTCCAGTTCGGCTTTCGTTCTTGCTTGGTTGTGGGTTGTCTTCATGGTTGTCATCACCGTCGTTGTATCTCGGCATCGAGCTCCGGAACTGCCAGCGGGCGTGATAGCAGTGTCGCTATCGGTTTCGGTCACCGTCGCTCTTTGTCTAGCCGTCATTTTCGGGTTCGGGGTTATTGACTACCGACCGGCGAATGTGATCGTGATCTCCGGGATCATCATTGGCAATACGTTGCCCTCGCTGGTTTTGGGTTCGACTAGGCTTGTTGATCAGGTTCGGGAGGGTCGCGGCCAGTTTGAGGCGCTAGTTGCCTTGGGTTTCTCAGTTTCACAGATCACGAAAGTGGCTGGTGCCCCCATTGTCCGCAATGCCCTCGTTCCGCAGATTGAGAGAACCAACGTTGTTGGCCTCATAGCCTTGCCGGGGGCGATGACCGGTTTACTGCTCGCTGGCGTCGAACCAATCAACGCAGTTCTGATCCAACTAATTGTGATGTATCTCGTGCTCGGTTCGGTCGCAGTTTCGGTGATCGTTGTGGTGGTTGTAGGAATGCGTTCTCTATTCGATCCGAATGGCACCATCCGAGAGATCGCTCCTTAGCGTCGGGACACCCGAATGAACGATTGCCTGACCAGGGGGGGTCGGATCACTGACTGAGATGGTTAGCAGCTAGAGGAGGTCTTGGCTGTCCCAACATAGTGATATTGATACATCAGCTGGTAGCCGAAGCGCTGGTAGAGCGGCTTGGCCGCCGTGTTCGTCGATAGCACGTCCAGGAATGAATCCGTCGCTCCTTGGTCTAGCCCCCACCGGTGAAGCTGGTTGAGAATAGCTGCGGCCAATCCTTGTCCTCGGCTGCCGGGGGCTGTCAACATTGCCTGAATCGACAACCAGCCTTCACTCACAACTCCGCGACCAACGGCAACCGCGCTGGTGCCGTTGCGAACAATAGCCCAACACACATTGCCATCGACCTTAGCCATGAGGGCTTCGACTTCAGTTGCGCCATCGGCACTTCGCTCAGTGATCCAATCCGGTGGTTTGTCTGGAAGAACAACCACGGTTGGCGTCCGAGTAGCGCTAGCTCGACTTTGGCCGGAGTCGATCGATAGCCGCCGGTGCATCGTGTCGGTTTGATTGGTCGGTGAATTGAACGAACGGTCGTCAGTCAAGTTAGAAATGATGCTCGGCGAAGTCAGCGGCGTTATTCGAAACAACGGATCTACTCCCCGATCGGAAAGCCATTGACTTGCCCATTCAATCGTTTCAGCGGTTTGGCTAGCCGAAGGGTCAATAACAAGCGCTGAGTTAGCTCGCCCCGACTGGCCGTGCGATGCCCCAACAATCATGCCGTGCCTGGAAGCTATCTCCAAAGGAGGGTAGGTGGCTAGACGCATCTGTTCGATTGTTTCAACTAGCGGTAGGTCCATTAACTAGAATCTAGCTCAGTGGGGCTTGAGTTGGACTTCGAGTTAGGTTGAACGATTAGCTGTGAAGTGGGTGGCCGAGGGCGGCGGCGACTGATTCGACGAAGCCTTCACCCACGGTTGGGTGAGCATGGATCGTGTCGGCTACGTCTTCGAGCCGAGCCCCCATTTCGATAGCTAAGGTAAACGCGGTAGACAGTTCAGCTACCGACTTGCCAACCGCTTGCACCCCAAGAATCTCGTGATTGTCAGATCGAGCGACTACTCGAACGAATCCGGATCCGCTATCGAGAGTCATCGTGCGCCCATTGGCGGCGAGCGGAAAGGTGCCGACGGTGACTTCGCCGAATTCGTCGGAGGATTTCGCTTCCTCCGGTGAAATCCCAACCGTAACGATTTCTGGGTCGGTAAAGACGATGGCTGGAATTGCGGCTGGATCGAACTCGCTCGGCTGGCCAGCAATTGCTTCGGCCACAACCTCGCCCTGTTTCATTGCCCGGTGAGCCAACATCGGCTCACCAGTAATGTCGCCAATGGCCCAAACGTTTTTCATCGATGAGTGACAGCGTCGATCGACCGAAACGAACGGTCCATCCATGGTTAGGCCAAGGCTTTCAAGGTTGAATCCGGAGGTCATAGGTCGACGTCCGACCGCTACCAGAACCTTTTCGGCTCGGATTGAAGCTTCGAGATCGTCGCCTGGCTTGCTCGACGTTACCGCTAGGGCGCCGTCGGAAAAGCTTGTCGCCAACGTGTTGGTGATAACTGACACTCCGTCGGCCTTCAGTTGAGCCTCGACTGGGCGGGTCAGCCGTTTGTCGTACTGGGCGAGGACCCGGCTTTCCGCTTCGACAATTGTAACGTCGACGCCAAATTTGGCGAACGCCATTCCAAGCTCGAGACCGATGTAACCTCCGCCAACAACAGCCAAGGTCGACGGAAGCTCAGTCAGGTTAAGAGCCCCCGTTGAAGAAATGATATGTTCGCCGAAAGGTAGGCTTGGAATCTCAACTGGGATTGACCCGGTGGCCAAGACCAGATGTTCGCAGACCACGGTAGTGGTGAGCCCGTCCCGATCAGTGACCTGCAGCGTCTTGCCGTCGACAATGGCGGCCCTACCAGGAATCACGGTAACGCCAGATCGGTCAAGTAGGCCGGCAACCCCGTCGTTGAGTTTGGCTACTATACCGTCTTTCCAAGCAACGGTTTTACCCAAGTCAAGCGTCGGATTCTCAACAGTTATTCCAAGGGCCGCGTGATTTCCGTGAGCGTCACGAGCAGCGGCAAACTCTTCGGCCGCGTGGATCATGGCCTTAGAAGGGATACAACCAACATTGAGGCAAGTACCGCCGAGCGGCTGGTCGTCGATCACGACAGCCTCTAGTCCGAGTTGGCCGGCACGAATGCCGGCGACGTATCCGCCGGGTCCACCGCCAACGATAGCAACCTTGCTTTTTATGGTCGTTTCATCGCTCATTGTCATCTCCTACGCCTGATCGACGAATAACAGCGCCGGTTGTTCGAGTTGGACTCGAAGTGCTTGAATGAATTGAGCGGCATCCCAGCCGTCGATCACACGATGGTCGAATGACGAAGACAGGTTCATGATCTTGCGGGGAACGAACTCTCCGTCGATGAAGACCGGTTTAACTACGATCTTATTGACTCCGACTATCGCCACTTCAGGTTTGTTGATCACCGGAGTTGTGACGATGCCACCAATCGCTCCGAGGCTGCTGATGGTGATGGTCGATCCGGAAAGGTCGGCCGATGATGCTTTCCCCGATCGAGTTAGATCGGCCAGAGCGCGAAGTCGGTCGGCCGATGACCAAAGCGTTTCCGCTTCGGCATGATGAAGTACCGGTACAACGAGCCCGTTGTCGGTTTGAGTAGCTACGCCGACGTGAACACCATGGAATGTGCGAATCACTCCGGCGTCGTCATCAACGTGAGCATTCATCTTCGGGTGGTTCACTACTTCATTCGTGATTGCCCGAATCAAGAACGGTAGCAGGGTAAGACGGGGTTGTTCTTCGCTACGCCGTTCGTTTAACGTGGCTCGGAGGTCTTCGAGGGCGGTAACGTCAACTTCCTCGACGTAGGTGATGTGGGGAATTGTTGTGACCGCTTCAACCATTCGTTGAGCGATCTTTCGACGAATACCGACCAGCGGCTTATCAACTGGAGCGGCGCTCCGGCGGATCTGGCTGTGTTGACCGGTTGACGGTTGGGCGTGCTGTCCACCGGATCCGATGAACAAGTCGAGGTCTTCGTGAGTGACTCGGCCCGCTGGGCCCGTTCCAGGCACTCTCTTTAACTCGATCCCGGCTTCTCTGGCCCGACGCCGAAGAGCAGGCGATGCTTTCGGTCGTGCCAGATCGTTGTTGTTCGCGATGGGGGCAGCCGCGGTCACGGGGGGAGTTGCTTGTTGAAATTCCGGTGGTGGCGTTGCCGGTTGATTTTGAGATGGGGCCGCTGGTTGTTGTGGTTCAGTCGGAGACGAATCCCGGTGAGCTGGTGGCGGGGGAGAAGCGGGTGCCGATCCAGTATCGGTTTCGGAGTCCGGGCTTTCACCCTCGATGGAGAGATGGAAAAGTTCGGAACCAACTAAAAGCACGTCGCCGACGTTGCCGTCGAGACTTTCGACAACGCCATCGCTAGGTGCCGGAACTTCAACCGTTGCTTTGTCGGTCATTACCTCGGCTACAACTTCATTGCGTCGAACTGGTTGTCCGACCTCGACCGCCCATGCGACCAGCTCGACCTCAGCAATTCCTTCACCAACGTCGGGCACCTTAATGATCCGAGTTCCCATTAGTATCCCACCACTTTCTGTAGCGCTTCAGTTACCCGACTTGGACCAGGGAAGTACACCCATTCGAGACTGGTTGGGTAGGGCGTGTCGAACCCAGTTACTCGCGTGATCGGCGCTTCCAAGTAGTCGAAGCATCGTTCTTGAACTTGGGCTGATAGTTCGGCGCCGAACCCGCTGGTTCTGGTGGCCTCGTGGACGATCACGCACCTGCCTGTTTTCTTGACTGATTCAACAATCGTTTCGATGTCGAGTGGAATGAGAGTTCGAAGGTCGATCACTTCGGCGTCGATCCCCGATTCCTCCGCCGCTGCTTTGGCTACGAAGCGAAGGGTTCCATAGGACAAAACAGTCACCTCGCTACCGGGCCGAACTATCTCGGCCTTACCGAGAGGCACCGTGTAGTACCCACTTGGAACGTTGCCCAGCTGATGGCGGGACCAAGGTTGGATAGGGCGATCGTGATGGCCATCGAAGGGGCCGTTGTAGAGCCGTTTCGGCTCGAGGAAGACAACCGGATCTGGATCTTCGATAGCAGCGATTAACAGCCCCTTGGCGTCGATCGGGTCGGACGGCACAACGGTCTTGATCCCGGCGACGTGGGTGAACAGTGCCTCCGGACTTTGAGAGTGAGTTTGCCCGCCGCGGATACCTCCGCCGAACGGCATTCGGATCACCATTGGAGCGGTGTAGCCGCCAGCTGATCGAGCTCGAAGTCGAGCGGCTTCGGACACAATTTGGTCGTACCCGGGATACATGTAGTCGGCGAACTGGATCTCGGCCACCGGGCGAAGGCCAAATGCGGCCATGCCGACCGCTGACCCGATGATCCCACTTTCACTGATTGGTGTATCAAACGATCGGTGTTTGCCGAACTGTTGTTGAAGACCTTCGGTGCAACGGAAGACTCCACCGAAATATCCGGCATCCTCGCCAAAGGAAACAACCCGGTCATCTCTCTCCATCATTACGGCCAAAGCATCACGAATCGCTTCGATCATCGTCATCGGGGTTGTCTCTGATGAGGTTGTCTCCGATGAGGTTGTTTCTGATGAAGCTGTATTTGATGTGGTTGTGTCAGATGTGGTGGCAGTTGAATTCACCATTGAATTCGTCGAGGCCATGGGCGCTTGTCCTATTCGTCGTCTGGGTTGATCAGATGGTTTGTTCTTTGACCAGGTTTTGCTAGTAGCCGAGCTCTTGCCGTTGTTCTTGAAGGTGAGGAGGGATATCGGCGAATACGTGTCGGAACATCTCCGATGGTGACAGCATCGTGTCGCTGCCGAGGTCTCCGAATGTTTCTGCCTCAGCTACCGTGGTGTCAACCAGTTCAGTGCAATCAGCATGGAGCTGAGTTAGCTCTGATTCAGTGACTTCTCCACTCATCAAAAGGTGAAGCGAGAGTCGCTCGATCGGATCTCCGAGCGGCCATGAGGCGGCGGCATTTTTGGGTCGATACTTGGTTGGGTCATCAGAGCTTGAATGGGATGCGGCTCGGTAGGTGACCCATTCGATTAGGGTCGGTCCGTAGCCGTTTCTAGCTCGTTCGGTAGCCCAGGTTGATACTGCGTGCCCCGCTAGGAAGTCGTTGCCGTCGACTCGAAGAGTCGCTAGTCCGTAGCCAATTCCTCGTTGAGCAAAATTTGAGTCGACCCCACCGGCGATGCCTTGGAAGCTTGAGATGGCCCATTGGTTGTTAACGATGTTGATAATGGTCGGCGGTTGATAGACCGAAGCGAAAACCAAACCAGAATGGAAGTCGTTCTCGGCCGTGGCGCCTTCGCCAGTCCAGGCCACCCCAACAATTCGTTTGCCGGTTATGGCGCCGCCCATGGCCCATCCAACCCCTTGAATAATCTGAGTGGCCAAGTTCCCTGAGATGGAAAAGAAGCCGCACTCGGGAACCGAGTGCATTACCGGGAGCTGAGCCCCTTTTAGCCGGTCGCCCGAGTTCGACAGGATCTGACAGGTCATCTCGACTAACGAGTGGCCGTTGGCCACCAAGATGCCGCCTTGTCGGTAGGTGGGGAAGTGCATGTCTAGGCCCTCGCCGTAACCAGGCGACGTGTCGTTCACAGCCATGGCGGCCGAAACAGCGATGGCTTCTTCACCTTCTGACTTCATAGCGAACGCAGCTTTGCCTTGGCGTTGTAAAAGCAAGAACTGATCTTCAAGTAATCGAGTGACGATCATGTGCCGCAGCCCAGTGCGCTTTGTCTCGGTAGAGAGTTGCGGGTTCCATTCACCCCCCGCCTTACCCTTGTCATCGATAACTCGAACAAGATCTGTGGCTAGGTCGTACGTATCTGGCGCCGGGACATCGATCGCCGGGCGTCGAACTGTTCCCACCTCAGGTATAACAAGGTGAGAGAAATCAGGTTCTTCGCCTGGCCGGGCCGCTGGTTCAGGTACGTGAAGCCGCATCTCCGAAGGACTCATACTGTTCCCATCGCATTTTGGACGCTGTTGCTTAGACGTATCTAAATTATGGCGGTCTGTAGGGTCAATCCGCTCAAATGTGACCAATTTTGTTGCCATGGTGGATTAGCTTGCGGCGGCGTGTCGAGTTGGATGCAACTCTCAATACCTGTCCCCCAAGATCAGCCCAGGCAAGATGGTGGCGGTTCAAACCTGTTAGTCGATCTAACTTGGGTTTTGCTCGCTGTCAGCCGCATCTAGGGCAAGAGCGACCCGGGCTGGAAAGCCTCCGGTAGCGATTGGTCCCCACCGTTCGATATCAATCGATATCAGGCACTTGCCCTGTCGAATCATGGCGGCCCGGTAGTCGTCCCAATTAGAGTGTTCACCCGATATCGCTCGAAAGTACTCAACCATCCCTTCGACCGCTTCCGGAACGTCTGTAACGACCGCTTGACCGTCGACTTGAACCCACGCTCCACCAAAATGATCGCTGAGCACGCATACCGTTGCCCTGGCATCACGACGCAAATTGTGGACCTTGTCTCGTTGCGGGTACGTGGCGACCACCAATCTCCCGGCTTCTGTTACCCCACCGGTTACCGGGGATACTTGAGGTCGTCCGTCGGAACGAAGGGTGGTCATGATCCACTGGTGTCGAGGGCGAACAAAGTCGAGTAGTTCGTCTCGTCCAACAATGTCTGCGGTTGCTATCTTGCGGGCCATGGGTCAACACTAGCTGGTTCGGGCTAGTGTGGCCGACGAGAGGTACCCAAATGATCAACTTCGACGACTGCAATTATGAGCGGCATCTATGAGTGACCTGACAGTACATGTAGTGGATGGAACGTACGAATTATTCAGGCAGCACTTTGCCCGACCTTCTCGAGTAAACGCTGGTGGGCTCGAAGTTGGCGGAGCACGGGGAGTTTTGCGGAGCATGCTCACGATGCTTGAAGACGGAGCCACCCACATGGGCGTTGCTACCGATCATGTGGTTGAATCGTTCCGTAATGAAATGTACGACGGGTACAAATCGGGTGAAGGTCTGGATCCCGAAATCGGCAACCAGTTCGGACCGCTAGAAGATGGTCTACGGGGTTTGGGTATTGCCACGTACCCGATGGTTGAATATGAAGCCGACGATGGAATGGCTTCGCTCGCCGCAGTTGCTGCCGCTGACGAACGAGTGAGCAAGGTACTGCTTTGCACCGCCGACAAGGACTTGGCGCAGTGCGTGGTTGCTGGTCGAGTGCTTCAATTCAATCGAAGAGAAAACAAGATTCTGGATGTCGCCGACATAGAAGAGAAGTATGGGGTAAAGCCGGAGTCAATTCCCGACTGGCTTGGGCTGGTTGGCGATTCTGCCGATGGATTCCCAGGTCTCAAAGGTTGGGGAGCGAAATCAGCCGCTGCGGTGTTGCAGCGATATGGCCATATCGACAAGATCCCCTTGGCCGCCGGACAGTGGGATATCACAGTTCGAGGTGGCGCTAAGCTGGCCAAGACCTTGGCTGAGAACCTCGATGATGCCTTTCTGTTCAGA
Organism: uncultured Acidimicrobiales bacterium; assembly: GCA_937922805.1. GTDB lineage: Bacteria > Actinomycetota > Acidimicrobiia > Acidimicrobiales > SZUA-35 > JAHELU01. The sequence goes on from CALAJV010000004.1 coordinate 48,017, forward strand.
AGGTTGGCCACCCTCGAGACCGAAGCGCCAACAGCGTCTTCTATCGAAGAACTGCGCTGGACCGGTCCCTCCGACACTATTGAACAGATCGCAGAGTTCTTCGACGCCGAAGATCTCGTGACTCGTAGCAGAAAGCTAGCAGAAGCTCGAAAGTAGTTAAGCCCGGTTGGATGTCCAGTAATGGTTCGGTGTGATTCTTTGGCCACCGAAGGATTGCTATCCGGTTGTTTGATGGGTTCGGACCCTTCCGGCCGGCGGATTGTAGCCGTAGTCTGGTGACCATGCGGTATGACTCGATCGGCGCCGGCTATGCCAATCAGCGAATAGCAGACCAACGTTGGGAGCGGCAGATCCATGCTGCACTAGGGGCCGCTTCCACCGTGATTAACGTTGGCGCGGGGACTGGCAACTACGAGCCCACTGATCGCTTTGTGGTTGCGCTCGAACCGTCGTCCGCCATGTTGGCGCAACGAACCCGGGGGGTTGCGGTAAATGGTGTGGCTGAAGCCTTGCCGTTTCCAGATGGTTCTTTCGGCGTTGCACTAGCGGCTCTAACCGTGCATCACTGGGCTAGCCAGGCACGAGGGCTAGCGGAACTGCGACGGGTGGCCGATCGCCAAGTGGTTACGGTGTTCGAGCAACTAATCGCTCACAAGTTCTGGCTAGTCGACTACTTTCCAGAAGTTCTGACTCAACAAGTCGAGATCAACGCCCCAACACCCGAATCGTTGGCCAAGCACCTCAACGTCGTTGATGTGCAGACGTTGTTCGTCCCCCAAGATATGACCGATGGCGTCGCCGCTGCTTACTGGCAACGGCCGGAGCGGTACCTTCTTCCTGAGGTTCAACAATCAGCATCACTATTTGCGCTGATGCCCGACGATGCCCGTCGTCGTGGAACCGAACGGTTGCGAGCCGATCTAGCCGACGGTACATGGAACGAGCGCTACGGCTACCTGCTCAACGAAACGCAGATTGACGCTGGCTACCGACTGGTACTAGCGGAGAATTGATCTGGCCGGCGATGTAGCCTTCCCGGCAACAAGTAGATGAGCTATCTGATGAGCGAGGCTTGACGCTAGAGTTGAAAAGTTGTGACCAACGATCAAGAACGCGATTTTCAGTTACGGCCCTATGAGGCTGCGCACGCCGAAAGCGTGTTAGCCCTGAACGCTGCATGTCAGCCGGAAGTAGGGTCGCTCGACAATGAGAAACTCGACCGCTTCGCCGATTGGGCCCCCTACTTCAAAGTTGTGGAAGCTGACGGTGCACTCGTTGCCTTCCTCATTGGCTTGACCGAGGAAGCTCCCTACGAGAGCCCAAATTTTGGTTGGTTTGTCAACAAGGTCGACTCGTTCGCATACATTGATCGTATTGCCGTTGCTGAACAAGCCCGGGGGGCTGGCATCGGACCCTTGTTGTACCAAGACTTCGAACAGTGGGCGATCTCGGCGTCCAAGAAGTCATTGTGTGCAGAGGTAAACGTTGAGCCGCCGAACCCTCGGTCGCTCCGCTTTCACGAAATCTACGGTTTTGAGGCGCTCGAAGAGTTTGAACCAACTGGTTCAGCTGACTACAGGGTTGTCATGTTGGCTAAGAACGTTTCGTAGCTGAGTTCTGATTGGTCTAACCGTCGGTTGAGAAGGCTTGGTCAAAGCTAAACCCGGGAGGTATGTCGTGACGTCGAATAAACTTCGTTCGGTCCACTTCCCCAAGTATTCGAGAACGAAGCGCCACGGCGCCTCCTAGTCGACTTCCTCCCGGGTAAGTGAACGAACGGCCTTGACCTATAGCGGGGGCTTTGGCCGTCCGTCCACTTACCACTAACAAGCGCGCGGCGGGCGCAAACCATTACATGGAATCTGAAGATCTAGCGCTCCGGGCTTTCTATTCTCGGCACGCTGTTGACTCTTAGTCGACTAGTTTGGTGCGGGAGTCAATTTCGTTGAGACACTTCTTACCGGTTTTAAGACATCCGGCTATCCATCGTCGTTGGATAGCCGGATCCCAGCCGTTCATCCAGTCGCCGTGCATCGTGATTCCTGGAGCCAAGCCTGAATCAACCCGACCGTCGTGGTTCATGTCGTCGCTGGCCAGAAACCAATTCGCCGGGTTCTCACCAGCGTCGATCCGGTAGTGAAACTGAAACTTGACCTTCGGCAGCGCAATCGGGTGAGAGGCCGGGCACTTCCGGTAATACTTAGCCCCGTTCAGCGAATCGTTTCTCGATCCGTTGATGCCCAACGACACGTCGTACGCCATATGGCTAGTGTGGTCGAACCCTTTCGGGCCAGCGCCGTCAGGGTCGGTTCCGTTCAAATGACGTCCATCCCAGCATTGAGGAAATACGACCGATACCTCAATTTCTCCTCCGGCTGGGCAGCGAGGGATGGTTGGTTGGATGCCGCTTTGAAAACTGTCGGAACGGCAACGCCAACGAATCACTGACGGCGGCTGAGCAGCATCAGTCATCGCTTTGCCTGCGATCATGGTCAAACCTTCCGGGAACGGTTGCAGCGATGCGCTGTCAACCGAACCCCGCATGTAGTAGATAACTGCTTCGTCTGGCTGTTGAACAATGCCTCGCCCATCTTTTACTACCGGCGTCCAATAGCCCGACATATTTGCCCCGCCGCCGGGACATGTGCTGGTTTTGGAGAACCTAATGCTCTCTTCGCGTTCGACGCCTGGGTTATTCACCGAATAGGCATCGATCTCTTGGTTGCCAACGAACATGTGTAGATGGGAACGACCAGGTTGGTTCGGCTTCACTAGAGGATCGTCATTGGCTACTTTGAAGTCGCCTCGATGTCCACAGGCGAGCCGTACAAAGCCGCCGGGAGGGTCAGCTTCCAAGTTTTGTCGAGCTACCGAACTCAACTTGTTGGGCTGTCGGATTAGGTTATTAGTTTGTCCGATCAGCTTTACGTTGTCGATCACGATTCGACTATTGGCGGCTCGAAGAACGAGATTCATTTTTTCAACCCGCCGAAGGGTCATCGGTAAGTCGGGTGCTCCGTTTGGTTGGTGTGGGGCCCGAGCGAAGTTGCTCATCGGGATAGTTACGGTTCTTCGGCCAGAGAACGTGTCTTGGAACGTAGCGCGAAAGGTCTGCAAAGGTTCGCCAGCGACGGTTCGCTCGCGGAACATGACGGCGACTGGTGCGTTGTTTCCGGCCCCGGCGAACTCGAACGAAAGGGCGCTGTATTGTGACCAGTCCTGGTGTTCGACGTTGTGACCTGCCCATGCGGTGGCCGGCGACTCCAGTCTGTATCGCATTCGAAACTCGCCATCTTGAATAGCCCCGCTGATCTGGTCTTGCGAGTTGGTCGCGTGGACCCACCAGGGTCGGTTGTTTTCGAAGTCGAACAACAACTGATCTGGTGGGGCTGCACCAGCCGGGTTTGATGATATGGCTGCCATCGAACCTGCGATTATCAGTACTGCGCTGGATATCAGTAGGAGCAGTCGCCGAGTCAAGGTGCGGTTCGACTGGTTCGACGGTGGTCGGTTGGCGCCAATTGTCGGTTCGCCAACGCGCTTCAAGATTTTCGTATTCATGTCGTACTATTCCGATCTATGCCTCTGCCAGTAGTAACCATCAATGTGGCATTGGGGGCGCGACTCAGCACGCGTAGTTGCAGGACCCTGCAAACATGCGGTTAGGGAGCGGCGCTCGTTCGGCTGCTAGATCAGCTGTCTTTGCCCGGTTTCGGGTTGGCAGTAGCTTTCTTTGAAGCCGATTTTTTGGCCGACGACTTCTTCTCGGCGACCGGCTTCTTAGCTCGGCTCGGAGCTACTCGCGGTGGCTCATTGAGCTGCTTCGGGTAGACGGGCGGCCACGGCGCATCCATCATTCCGCTTTCCATATCTGCTCTAGACATTGCTAAGAGGGGAGATAGATCATTCGGAGTGTCGTTCATATCGGCCCACGGATTGCCGTCGGAAACTAGACGGTCGGGCACGATGGCCATCGTCATCTCATCTGGTTTCACGGTTGGAACCTCAGCCCAATACAAAGGGGTGCTGACCTGAGCGCCGACTCGGGCCCGGACACTCCAAGCTCCGAACACTGTTTTGTGCGGGGCGTTCTGGTTGAAATCAACGAAAACTCGCTCCCCTCGTTCTTCTTTCCACCAAGCGGCGGTCATCTTCGTTGGGTATCGCCGTTCAAGCTCTCGGGCCAAAGCAACAGCGGCAGCCCGCACTTGGTAGCCATCCCATTTCGACTCGAGCCGAACAAAGATGTGCAGCCCACGACTACCCGTGGTTTTCGGGTAGGACGTGATGCCTACCTCGTCCAGTAGCTCTCTAACGTTCAATGCGGCTTGTTGGATGTCGGAAAAATCGATGCCGGGCGACGGGTCTAAATCGATTCGCAGTTCGTCGGTAAACTCAGGCTCATTAGCTTGATAAGGCCAGGGGTGAAATCCGAGGCACCCGAGGTTAGCCGCCCAGGCAATGTGGGCCATGTCGGCGACCACCAGGGCTTTTGAGGTAGTGCCGTTTGGTGTGGCGACAGTGGTGGTGCGAAGCCACTCGGGGGCCCCGCTCGGAACCCGTTTCTGGAAGAACGCTTTCCCGGACGCTCCATTCGGAAATCGCTGCATTAGGGTTGGCCGACCACCCATAGAGTCGAGCAGCGGCTCGGCTACAGCCAGGTAGTAGTCGATCAGATCCATTTTGGTTTCGCCCCGCTTGGAGAAAAAGACCTTGTCAGGGCTAGAAACTCGCAGCTCTTGATCGGCGATAACTGTAGTGATCGCTTCCCCATTGTCGGCTTTGCTCACGGCTCTTACAATACTCCACTGAGTGCACCAGTGTCTTTAGGGAGTGTCTTTAGCCAGTCTCTTTAACGAGTGTCTTTAGCGACTGTTAACACAAGTCGAGAATAACGTTGAGGCCAACTGGTAGTGGCTCATCAAGCTGTTCGAAATCGCACTGGATCGGTTCTTTGTCCGGTCGCCAGCGAAGAACTTTGGTTACTTCGCGGAACCGGCCGTTCAACGTGGATCCGTACTTGACTTCAACTACTCGTTCAATCCGAAGCGGAACCCACGAGTGGTCTTTCTTACCGCTCCATCGATTTTGAGCTCCAGGCATCCGACCGTCGTTAGCGTGAGCGGCCGCGTCGGCCCATTCCCGCCAAGGATGTTGATCGAAGCCTCCCTCGAGGAGCGGTTCAAGCTCATCGACCAGCTCGGCCCGTCTTTTGGCGGTGAAGCTGGCGGCAACCCCAACGTGTTGCAGCTTGCCTTCTTCGTTGTAGAGGCCCAAGAGTAACGATCCGACGCCTTTGCCATCCTTGTGCCATCGATAACCGGCAACTACAGCATCGGCGGAGCGAACGTGTTTGACCTTTAGCTGGGTTCGCTTGTTCTCAACGTATGGGTCGTCAATCGGTTTGGCGATGAGCCCATCGAGGCCGGCTCCTTCAAAGTCGACGAACCATCTAGCGGCCACATCTGGATCGGCCGTTGTTGGGGTGACGTAGAGCGGTGGCTTTACTCCGCTCAGACCTTGCTCTAGAGTGGCCCGCCGTTCGCTGTATGGCTTGGCTCGTAGGTCGTTGGCTCCGATCGCGAGGGCGTCAAAGGCCATAAATGTTGCCGGCGTTTTCTCGGCCAGCATGTTCACCCGAGATTCGGCGGGATGAATGCGTTGTTGCAGCGCTTCGAAATTCAAGTGGTTATCTGAGGCGACAATGAGTTCGCCGTCAATGACACACTTGTTCGGCAGTTGTGTTTTGATCGGGCCGATCAGCTCAGGAAAGTAGCGGGTGAGTGGTTTCTCGTTACGAGAGCCCAGCTCTACTTCGTCGCCGTCTCGAAAGATGATGCAGCGAAAACCGTCCCACTTCGGTTCGAACAAAAGGTCGTCACGTTCTGGCATCCCTTGAACCGCCTTGGCCAGCATTGGTTTGACCGGAGGGTTCACGGGAAGCTTCATGTCGACACTTTACTCCTCTTTGTACCGCCGGACAGCAGCCTTCTTGCCCCGGACTTTGGTGCTCTTCATTGAGCGGACCACGTCGGTTACTGAACCTTCCGGTACGCCAACCACTGAGTAGTGGTCAGAGATTCGGATCGGACCAATGTCTCGGCCAGAAAGGCCAGATTCGTTGGCTACCGCCCCAACGAGATCGGCCGGGCGGAGACCGACTTTGGCGCCAACGTTGATGTAGAGAAATCCAGTGTCGGCTGTATCTTCGAACGAGCGAGCCTTGTGCGAGCCCTTGCCTTTTCGGTGCCGAGATTGGCCGTTTCCGTTTCCGTTGCGATGGCCATTGGAAGACTCGAACTTTTTCCGTCCGAACTTTTTGTCTCCTTTGGACCGATCCTTTGATCCGAATTGTGATGCGTCGGGAATGTCTCGTTCATCGGAGATGCCAACTCGAGCTTGGTGAGCTAGCTTTATCGCGGCCAAGGCTAAATTGCGTTCGTTGTCTTCGCCGGCCAAACCGTGCAGAACCGAGTTGAAGTCCTCAAGATCATCAGAGGCGAGCGCTTCGCGGACAGCGGCGATGGTAATCTCGATCTGTTTCGTCTTCAGGTCAGCTACAGAAGGAACTTTTTCTACTGCGATTTTTTGCTTGGTTAGCCGTTCAATGTTGTTCAGCAGTCGTCGCTGTTTTGGCTCAGCGAGTGTGATGGCGGTGCCGGCTCGGCCCGCTCGACCAACGCGGCCGATGCGGTGGACGTAACTTTCGGCCGCAGTGGGCACGTCGAAGTTAACGACGTGAGTAAGTGAATCAACATCGAGACCGCGAGCGGCCACATCAGTAGCGACTAGTAACTGAGCGGCACCGTCTCGAAGCCGCCGCATTACTCGATCTCGTTGCATCTGATCCATGCCGCCATGAAGCGCCTCAGCTCGGTAGCCCCGAGCGTTCATCTTCACCGTTAGCTCATCAACTTCGCTTCTGGTCTTACAGAAAATGATGGTCGATTTCGGTTCCTCAATATCGAGGACACGACCAAGTGCTGCCGCTTTGTCACGGCGCTGCACCATGTAAACCACTTGGCGGATAAGAGCGTCTGCGCCTTCTTCTGCCTTAGTTCGTTTGATCTGAATACGTACGGGATCGGTCTGATACTTCTTGGCCAGATTGGCAATCCGGGGAGGCATCGTGGCTGAGAAAAGAACGGTTTGTCGTTCGTCAGGGGTGGCATCGAGAATAGATTCGATGTCTTCGACGAATCCCATATCGAGCATCTCGTCGGCCTCGTCGAGAACGACTGTCTGAATTTGGCCGAGCTTGAGCGATCCCCGTTTGATGTGATCGAGGGCTCGACCAGGGGTGGCGACAACAACGTGCACGCCCCGATCCAGTTCTTTGAACTGGCGTCCAATTGGCTGCCCGCCGAAGATGGCGAGTACTTTCACACCACGTTTGCGACCGTAGCTGCGCATGGCCTCACTAACTTGAACGGCGAGCTCGCGAGTTGGAACTACTACGAGCGCCCGCGGCTTTGGCTTACCTTTAACCTGAATGTTGTTCAGGATCGGCAACGCGAAGGCGGCGGTCTTACCGGTACCGGTGGCTGCTTGGCCGACCATGTCGACGCCAAGTAGGAGCTGCGGAATCGCTTCGGCCTGGATAGGTGTTGGATCTGTGTATCCAAGCTCAGCCAAGGTGTCTAACAAATCCGACGAGAGGCTTAGGGCAGCGAAGCCGCTCAGCTCTTGTTCCTCTTCTGGTTGTTCTTCTTCTTGATCTTCCTCGGCGTCGGAGGTGGTCAAGTCGATAACGTCGGACTCAAGATCGATCTCGATCGGGTCGTTATCGCGTGCATCTTCATAGTCAGTGTGTTCAAACGACGCACCCTGACTGGAATTCGGGGCTTCGTCGCTCATGGCGGCACCAACTTCATCTATGGGGACCTTCTAATCGTAGTGGCTAAGCGTCAAGGCCCCTCTTTTGGTGTGTCAAGTGTCTTACTAGCGACTTCTATTTCGTTCGGTGACGGCTCCCGGTTGCCAACTGGCGCCAATCAAGTAGGGAAGAGTGCGTTGGTTGAAACTACTCCTAGAAGCGCAGTTCAAGCCTTGTTGGTCGAGCCGATACCCCCATTGGTCTTGCGGAGAGGAGCCTCTACTGCCTTGGATTGCTTACGTGGCATCGATAGGGCTATAGCTCGCTACGCCAAGTTCCGGAAGAAATTTGAGTCCGTGGTAGGTCATGTGGGCTCGTGAATCCCAAAGCAATAGCACTACTATTGTGCTGTGTCTGAAAATCCGCTTAGCGCCCAGCTCGATGATCTCAATCGGCGGAAGGCTGAAGCCCGGGAGGCGGGGCCAGAACGGGCGATAAAACGCCAACAAGAAAAAGGCAAGATGCTGGCCCGGGAACGGCTCGAGCACCTGCTCGATGATGGCTCGTTCCACGAGCTCGACATGCTTACCCGAGCGCGAGGTGAAGGCGACAATCGGCCCTACACCGATGGCATCATCACCGGATGGGGAGCGATCGACGGCCGGAAAGTTTTCGTTTCCAGCCAGGACTTCACCATCAACGGTGGATCAATGGGCGAAGTGTCAGCCCAGAAACTTCACAAGCTGATGGACCTAGCTCTCTCGGTTGGTGCCCCCTATGTCGGACTGAACGATGGTGCCGGCGCTCGAATCCCCGAAGGGGTAGTAAGCCTTGACGGCTACGGCGGAATTTTCTATCGAAATGTGCAAGCATCGGGAGTCATCCCACAGCTCAGCGTGATTATGGGGCCCTGCGCTGGCGGCGCTGTTTACAGCCCAGCCATGACCGACTTCATCTTCATGGTGAAGGAGACTTCGCACATGTTCATCACCGGCCCCGACGTGGTCAAAACAGTCACCGGTGAAGAAGTGACACTCGAAGAGCTGGGCGGCGCCGGAAGCCACTCATCACGATCAGGGGTGGCAACGTTTGTATCGCCGGACGAGAAAGCGGTGCTCGAACATGTCCGCTATGTGTTGTCTTTTCTTCCCGCCAACAACATGGAAGTAACACCGACCGTTGAAACCGACGATGACCCGCAGCGACTTTGCCCGGCCCTAGTCGACGTGATGCCGGCTAGTCCGAACATGCCCTATGACATGAAGTCGGTCCTCACCGAGGTTGTTGACGACGGCGACTTCTGCGAATATCACGCCAATTGGGCCAAGTCGATCGTTTGCGGGTTTGCCCGAATGGATGGCCAGACAGTCGGGATTGTCGCTAATCAGCCAATGGTTTTGGCTGGCGTTCTCGATATCGAAAGTGCGTCGAAAGGCGCCCGATTCGTAAGGACCTGCGACGCATTCAACATTCCGCTGCTGACCTTTGTTGACGTCCCCGGTTTCTTGCCCGGCGTAGACCAAGAGTACGGCGGCATCATTCGTCACGGGGCAAAGTTGCTCTACGCATACTGTGAAGCAACAGTGCCTCGAATCCAAGTCATCACCCGCAAAGCTTATGGCGGCGCCTACGTGGTTATGGACTCAAAGGGGACGGGCTGCGACCTGTCGCTGGCCTGGCCGTCGGCTGAGCTGGCCGTTATGGGACCTGAAGGGGCAACCGATATTGTCCACCGACGAGAAATCCAAGGGGCGGCCGACCCGGAATCTCGACGAGCTGAACTGATCGAAGATTACAAAGAGCAATTTGCCAACCCGTGGGTGGCAGCTGAACAAGGTTATATCGATGATGTGATCGACCCAGCCGAAACTAGAATTAAGATCTTGGCTGGTTTGCAAATGCTCAAATCTAAGCGAGACGAAATCCCGCAGCGCAAACACGGCAACGTTCCGCTCTAACTTGGATGTGAGTTCAAGCGACAAGATGAATAACAAAATCACCCCGACTCCAACTGATGAAGAAGCGGCCGCAATTGCTGCCGCGCTGATGATGGTGTTCAGTAGCCAGTCGATCCCAGCTGACCCGCCCGTGGTTTCGACCCGGTGGAGGTTCAGCGGCCGGCCTGCGCATCGGGCCTGGGGCAAGACCGGCTGGTCTTGACCGGAACACAATGGAATCTCGCCAACCGGCCGAGACAGCGAACATCGGCCGCTCGATTCTTCGCAACGAAGACCCGCTATTCCTAACCGGGAAGGCGACCTATGTTGCTGACTTGCGGCACCCGCTCCTCAGGCAGGCCGCCCACGTAGTGTTTGTTCGCTCCGAGTTTGCCTTCGCCCGAATCGTTTCTATAGACGTTGCCGAAGCGCTCGAAGCCCCCGGTGTCGTGAGCGTTGTGGTCGGAGATTCGCAGACACCGAAACCGGTTGGCCCCTATCTCCCCGCGCTTGACGATCGATTTGCTCAACCTTTGTTGGCCGACAGCCAGGTTCGTTATGTTGGGGAACCGATGGCGGTCGTTATCGCAGATACCTACGAGCAAGCGGTCGACGCGGCTGAGTTGGTCGTCGTGAACTACGAGATCCTTGAACCGGTTATGACCGTGACCGAGGCCCGATTGATGGAACCGAACTTGGTTCTCACCGCGGCCGACAGCGGCTCAAAAACGGAACACGATCGAGTCAAGTTTGAAACTGCTGAAGTGTTGATCAAGCACCGTTTCGTGAACCCTCGGCAGATGGCAGCGCCGATTGAATGTAGAGGGGGAGCGGCGGCTTGGGTCGAGGATGATCATGTCCATCTCTGGACTAGTACCCAAAGACCACATAAGATTCGCGACCTTGTGGCTGCCATCTATGGACTGTCACTGGCCAATGTTCACAGTACTGCCGGTCCATTCGTCGGTGGAGGGTTTGGCGGCAAGGGAGCGCCCGGGCCCGAAGAGCAGCTTCTGCCCTACCTGGCCCGGGTCGCCCGTCGTCCGGTCCGGTGGAACGAGACTCGTACTGAGCACTTGACTGGGGCAGTTCAAGGTAGGGGAGAAGAGGTTGATGTTTGGCTCGCAGGTACAACCGATGGTCATTTCGATGCGGTGCGAGTCGAGATCGTCAAAGACGCTGGCGCCTATCCCAGTGCGGGGGCGAGCTTGCCGAGTATCTACAGCCGACCAATGGTCACTGGCACCTATAACATCGCCCATGCCGAGTTCGACTCGATCACCGTTACCACTAACCGACCTCCGGTAGCCGCGCTGCGGGGCGCTGGTCGAGCGCCGGTCCTTGCGGCGTTGGAACGAGCGGTCGACATGTACGCGTCACGTATCGGGTTTGACCCGGCCGAGCTTCGGCGACGGAACTTGATCTCGCCTGAACAAATGCCATTTACCACACCGACCGACGGTGTCTACGATGAAGCCGACTACCCCAGTGCATTGGAAGCGGTGTTAGCCAACGTTGGCTATGAGAAGTTGCGGGCCGAGCAGACCTCAAGGCGTGACAACAAAGAGGCCAAGGCCCTTGGAATCGGCGTTTCCAGCTACAACCACAAGACGGTAGGAGGTGGTACCGAAGAAGCCGTTGTGAAGGTCAATGTCGATGGCTCAGCCACCGTGATTACCGGAACCACCTCTCAGGGGCATGGTCACGCAATAACTTGGGCTCAAATCGCATCTGATGAACTCGGTATTGCCCTGGATCAAATCAATGTGGTTGAAGGCGTCACCGATGAGATCGCGACTGGTCAAGGAGCGATCGGCTCACGTTCGCTACAAGTCGCTGGCATGGCTATACATCGCGCCGCGCAACAGGTAGTCGAGGCGGCTCGGAATCTGGCTGCTGAGATGATTGAGGCCGCGCCAGGTGACATCGTTTTAGATCGTTCGGTCGGAGCCTTCCATGTTGCTGGGACCCCGACAACGGCGGTGGGTTGGGCTGAGCTAGCGACCCATGAGTTGAGTCAGAACCGGGAGCTTGGCTGCGACTTTGTGTACGACCCTGGAGGCCAAGACACCTTCCCTTCCGGAGCTCACGTCGCCGTCGTGGAGGTAGACACTGAGACCGGCTCTTGGTCGCTGATTAAGTACTGTGCGGTGGATGATGCTGGCGTTCGAGTCAATCCGATGATTGTGGACGGACAGCTACACGGCGGAATAGCGCTCGGAGTCGCTCAAGTGCTTGGCGAAGAAGTAGTTCATGATCAAATGGGCAACCCTCTTACATCCACTTTTCTGGACTACCCGATCGCATCGATTGACCAGTTCTGTCAGTTTGAAATTCAAGCTCAGACGGTGCCGACTTCGTTCAACTCCCAGGGTTACAAGGCAGTAGGTGAGTCGGGCCCGGTAGGCGCTACACCAGCAGTACACAACGCAGTTATGGATGCTGTTGGCCACCTTGGCGTCGACCATATCGACATACCGGTTACGCCAGAAAAACTGTGGCGAGCAATCAACTTTTAGCCATCGGATCTGGCGTTACTCGACGATTGTTGCCTGCATAGCGATGGCGTCACCCAGGTGAACGAGTCCAGGAAAGTGACGCATAGCCAACACGCCATCCATGGTGGCTTGGTACTCCCGAGGTGTTGATCCCAGATGAACCGGATCATGTACTCGTGCGAGCACCTGGCCCTTGGATATGGGATCACCGAGAGCCACGATCCAGTCGATGAGGCCATCGCTTTCGCTGGTGATGTAGGCCCCTTCAAGCGGCACGTGAAGAAATTGAGTCGGAGCGTCTTCAACATCTCCCACTAGAACACCCGCTTCTCGCAGTACGTTCTTGACTCCGCGAAAGCCAATCGCAGCCCAGTCTGGGCGGGTTGTTCCACTTCCGCCTAGTTCGGTCGTTACGAACGGCGTGCCAGATTGTTCGACGTAGGTATCCCACATGCCAATGGTGTCTATTTCCACTAGCTTGCAGGTGAACGGCGCTTTGAACGCCTTAGCAAACCGCCAACCCTTTTCTTCTGCTTCAGCATCGTCGAGCACGTGGGTGCATGCCATAGGGATGAACTCCAAGGTTTTGCCCCCGTCGTGCATGTCCATCACTAAATCGGCCATGGGAAGCATGTACCGAGCCATGTAGTCGGCGATTTTTTCGGTGATCGTTCCATCCGGTCGACCCGGAAACATTCGGTTGAGGTTGCCGTTATCTATTGGCGATGTTCGGGTGCCGGCAGCAAAGGCCGGCTGGTTCATAGTCGGAACGACAATGATTCGACCGGTCACGTCGGCAGCATCGATGGAGCTAACCAAACGAATTTGAGCGAGCGGGCCTTGGTATTCGTCGCCGTGGTTGCCGCCGGTCAGCAACACTGTTGGTCCTTCGCCGTTCTTGATGACTGCGACCGGAATCATTACTGCGCCGTAGGCCGCGCCGTCATGGCTGTGAGGCACTTTCAGATGCCCAGTATGAATGCCGTCTTGGTCGAACGGGATCGTTGCCGTCACCGGAGAGTCCTGAAGTGTGGTCATAATCTAGTCCTTTACGAACAGCTTGCGCTCGACGGCAGCGAGAGGTTCACAGCCCTTCTCAGTGATGAGGAGAGATTCGGTTATTTCCATTCCCCAATCGGTTTGCCACAGGGCGGGCATGAAGTGGAATGTCATGCCTGGTTTGAACACGGTGGTGTCGCCGGGGCGGATACTGATGTTTCTTTCGCCCCAATCTGGGGGGTAGCTGATGCCGATGCCATATCCGGCCCGGCTTTCCTTGTCGTAGCCGTGAGAGCGCAGTTCGGTGATGAACGCTCGGTGCATATCCTCACAGGTGTTGCCTGGTTTAGCTGCCGCCATGCCCGCATCAATAGATGCAACCAGGGCCGCTTCTGCGTTACGCCACTCGTGGCCCGGCGTGCCAAGAAAAACTGTCCGGCATAAAGGCACGTGATAGTGCTTGTGCACTCCGGCGATCTCAAAAAATGTGCCCATTCCGGTTTGTAGCGGCTGGTCGTCCCACGTGAGATGAGCAGCGGTTGCGTCGATGCCGGTCGGGGCTAGCGGCACGATAGCTGGGTAGTCGCCGCCGTGCTCGGGCGTCCCGGTTATACCGGCGTGGTAGATCTCGGCGATCAGGTCGTTCTTTCGCATCCCCGGTTCCATGCGTTCAATGATGCGCTCATGCATCTTTTCCACGATCTCACCCGCGATTCGCATGTAGCCAATCTCTCGAGGCGACTTAACTGAACGCTGCCAGTTGACCAAACCGGTGGCATCGTGAAAAGAAGCTTCCGGCAGGTTGTCGACCAGTGACTGATGGGCTCGGGGCGAGTAGTAGTAGCCGTCCAGTTCGACTGCCACTCGGCTGGAGCCCCAGTCTCGTTCGAGGAGCTTCTCGGCTAGGTATTCGCTTGCGTGTCTCTCGGTCGACATTACATAGTGGTCGGGGTAGCCGATGATGTCGTCAGCTGGCAGGTATGTGGTCCGAAGCGCTCCCAGCGAATCCATATAGCGCCCAAACCAGACCGGACCACCCGATGGGCCAACGATGACGCATTGTGGGGTATAGAACGACCACCCGTCATACCCCGTCAACCAAGCCATGTTCGATGGGTCGGTGACGATAAGTACTTCGATAGTGGAAGCCGCCATGGCGGTACGAGTTCGGGTTAGCCTGTCGGCGAACTCTTCCCGAGTGAAGTGCAGTGTTGGTTCCATGCCAAACCGATCCTAGTGGGTCCCGGAGACGCCCAAGAGCCAACCTTTCAACCGTCAAGCTCAGATAGCGAACGGGCCAGCGTGGATCTCGAACCGATGCCTCGGACGTGCGAATTAGACCAACGAATTCGGCGTGCCATCCCAGAAATGTCATGACTGGCGGTGGCCACTAGATCGATTCCAACGCTTGATCGAGGTCGGCTAGAAGATCATCGATGTCTTCGATGCCAGCGCTGTACCGGATCAGTCCTTCGGGGATACCAAGCGCTTCACGTTCGGCCGCGGTGCATTCAACATGGCTTGTTGTAGCGGGCGGCCCGACGATTGTTTCTACTGCGCCGAGATTAGCGGCTCGGTGAGCGAAACGAAGTCGGGGCAAAAACCCTCGAACGGAGTTGAGATCGTTGCCGAGGCTGAAGCTCAACATGCCACCGAAGCCGCTCATTTGTTTCGCCGCCACCGAGTGACTGGGATGAGAGGCCAAACCCGGGTAATTCACCGCGGTAACCTTGGGGTGGTTAGCCAAGTATTCGGCAACGGCTAGGGCGTTGGCGTTCTGTCTCTCTATGCGGAGGCTGAGTGTCTTCATGCCTCGCAACAGCAAGTAGGCGGCCTCGGGGTGGAGGGTGGCTCCGTTTATCTCTCGATAGCCGTAGATAGTTTTGATCAGTTCTTTGCTTCCCACAGCGACACCGCCGAGGGCGTCAGCGTGACCGCCCAAGAACTTCGTAGCTGAATGGACGACGAGGTCGGCCCCGTACGCCAACGGCAACTGATTGATCGGCGTAGCAAACGTATTGTCAACCATGACCGTTGCCCCGACAGCGTGGCCTGCCGCAGTCAGCCGAGCCAGGTCGAGAACTTTTAGCGTCGGGTTTGTAGGTGTTTCAAGGTAAAGCAGGTCGCAGCCATCGGCGATAGCGGCCTCGATGGCTTCGGTTTGGTTGGTGTCAACCAGTACACACTCATATCCCATTCGAGGTAGATGATTGGTGAACAGCTGACTGGTGCCGCCATAGGTGTCTTTGACACTGACGATACGTTGGCCCGGCGAAACGATCGAGTGTAATGCGTTGCTGATAATGGCCATGCCAGTAGATGCCGAAGTGGCCGCCTCCCCACCCTCGAGGAGGCGGACCTTCTCTTCGAATACCTCAACGGTTGGATTGGTGTTTCGGCCGTAAATGTGGCCGTCTGTTTTGCCGAGTGCTACATCTAGCCACGAGTCAAGATCGGGATAGCCAAACGACACGCTATGCACAACAGGAACTTGGGTTGCTCCGTCAAGAAGATGGCGTTCTTCGCCACCCCAAATAGTGATCGTCGACTGCTTTGGCTCAGTGGTCATTCTCAAAGCGTAGTGTCAGCGCATCTTCGCCGCCCAGATAGCTACGGCTGAGTCGGCAACGAGGATGGGTCGGTGCCAACGATGAAGGTGTTGCCCTTGGTGTTAGACATCTCCTGCAACAGCCGAAGCTGATAGAGCGCTGGATTATCGTTCATCATCGACGCCGCGTTAGCCAGGCTTCGAACAGCTGCTGTCTCGGCTCGGGCTCGCTCCAAGGCTGCTCGGCCGGCAAGCTGAGCATTGACAACTTGGGCCAATAACGCTCGCTGTTCTCCTGGAACCACAAGATCACGCAACGCCAAACTAGAAACAGTCACGCCGAGCGGTTCAGCCGCGAGTTTGGTTGCAGCCAGTAGTGGTTCGTCGACTTCGGAGCGCGCTGTTATCAACTCCTCAAGAGTTCGGTTTGTAACCTCGGCTCTAAGCGCGAGTTGCAAGGCCAGGTGAAGCTGCTCGTTCCAGTTACCAGATCTAAGGGCAACCACCGGGTCGTGAATTTGGACGATCACGGAAACGGTAGCTCGAGCGGTTACCCCGTCGGAGGTTAGAATCTCTTGGCTCCGAATAGCGAGGCTCTGGGGAACCGCAGACTGGAACACGATTCGGTCTCGGTTTGGGCGGAGACGGTGCATGCCCGGAGGGAGCACTTGCTCAATCCGACCGTCGCGAAAGAGCACTGCGTGTTCGAGTTCATCAACCATGATTTTGCTGGCAAACAGCCCCGCTCCCGTTGCTTCCCGGTTGCGGCCCGCCAGGTAATACTGGGTGCCCGTTGTGCGATTTCGTTTTCGGAACATGATTCCTCCGACTGTTGGTCGGCGTGGTTGTTTGTAATTTCGGACTGACCCAAAAGAGGGGTGCGGATAGCGAGCGTAAGATGTGGCGGGGGCCCAAAACCCGCAAAGCCACATAACCACGTTGCCGCTAGGCGAACCCAACAGCGCCTCACTATCTCACACCCATCCTGGTCATGGGATTCGAACCCACATCAATTATGAGTTGATGTTGCCGGATGACGGGGCCAACGAGCACAGCAACCCAAAATCTGGGCTGGCCGTCTCAGACATCCGTCGAACACGACCCTAACAGCTATCCGGTTTCGGGGTCGAGCGAATTACCGCTCAGTTTGGCTATGGAACAGACCGAGTCAGTCAGAAATGTTAGTCAACTTTTCGGCGAGTGAATACCGGGCGGTCATCGGTGGAGCGTTTAGCATCGAACGCATAGCCCATTTCGTCGAACGCGCCGAGATCAGACACGGAGTCGATTTTGTTGCGGATCATCCAGCCCGCCATTGCCCCTCTTGCCCGCTTGGCAAAAAACGCAACTACTTTGTAGTCGCCATCACCTTTAGCGTCGAGAAACGCGGGGGCAACTATGGGGGCAGCCAGGGCCGACTTCTTCACTGATTTGAAGTATTCATTGGAGGCTAGGTTCACGAGCACCTCATCGCCGGGGCTGGCTGCGATGTCGTTGTTGAGGACTTCGGTGATGGCCTCACCCCAGAATTGATAGAGGTCTTTGCCTCTGCTGGTTTTCAGTTTGGTCCCCATCTCTAACCGATACGGCATCATCAGATCGAGCGGTCGTAACACGCCGTAGAGGCCGGACAGAATACGAAGCGACTTCTGGGCCCGGGTGAAGTCGGCTGCCTTGAATTGATTGCGGGCATCCATACCGGCATACACATCGCCGTCGAATGCGAGAATTGCTGCTCGCGAATTTTCCGCAGTAAATGGAATTTCCCAGTTTTGGAAGCGATCGAAGTTCAATTCAGCTAGCGACTCTGAGACGCCCATGAGTGAACCGATTTTTGCCGGCGATTTTTTGGCCATAACCTCAACCAGCGCAGCCGAATGCTCAAGCATCACAGGCTCGGAGGATTTTTTAGTAGCCAGAGGCGATTCGTAGTCGAGCGACTTAGCAGGGGAAAGAACAGCAAGCACGCTTCCATTGTTACTCGATAAGCGTCAATTTGCGCCTATCAAGTGGAGAAAACGAAAACGATAATGGGGCCTGCTGAACCAGCAGACCCCATTGATCGAAACAGTTTCCTTGGTGGCACCGAGGTGCCTGAACCAGGGTGCTTACTTGATTATCATGCCCTTGACGATTTCGAAGGTTGCATCGTCAACGTCTGGCAAAGCAGCCTTGAGAGCGTCAGCGTCAGCGTATGGTGCGCCAGCTTTGATGGCGTCAGCAACGGTTGCAGCGTCAGCTACACCAGCAGCTTCAAGAGCGGCGGTGATGTCCTCGACTGAAGCAGTCTCTGGGTCGAGATCTGAATGGTCGCCGTCTTCCATGGCGTCGTCTTCCATGGCGTCATCTTCCATGGCGTCGTCTTCCATGGCGTCATCGACCATTTCTTCGCCGTCTTCCATGACGTCTTCAGCAGCGTCAGTTGCTGCGTCGCCAGCGTCACCAGCTGCGTCGGTTACCTCTTCGGCAGCGTCGGTTGCTGCGTCGCCAGCGTCTTCAGCGAGGTCGCCAGCTACGTCACCAGCATCATCGGCAACATCAGCTGCTGCGTCGCCAGCGTCTTCGACAACGTCAGTCGCGCCGTCAACAACGTCGGTTGCTTCGCCGCAGGCTACTGCACCAAAGGTGAGCATGGTGCCGAGGGCGAAGGTGATTGCGGTCTTTTTGAGTGTTTCAGCTTGCATTTGAATTCTCTCCATTTGTTGAGATAGAAGCGACCGATCTGGTCGCGGCATCTCGCTTACTTGAATTTCTTGTTTACTTGCTCTTGCTCTTTATGTGATTTTTCGCTCGTTCAATGGCATCACAATTATCTGAGACCATGTTTTGTCTCAGAGCCTGTTCCACCATTTGACGTGCCCGAAGCATGGTAGTGAGCTTTCGAGGTATCACACTGTGGCTCATGCCACCTGAAAATTGCCGACTCCGCGCCAGCCATGATGGCACGATCTGCTAGCAACACTTGCCCATTGGCTGCTGGTCTAGAACTATGGGTCTGATCAGGCCTATACGCCCAAATCGAACTGTTAGATAGTCGAATTATCCTGGAAGGAATTGTTGTCGAATAGTCTAGAAACGTCACCTTTAACTGTCTTTACGGCCCGCTCGGTCCGAACAATGGAAGCGTCGATGCCAACAGCGGAGGCCATAGCGGTCCGTGATGGTCGGATCGTCGAAGTAGGAACCCTAGAGACGTTACGGCCCTGGCTCGATCGCTATGAGCACGAGATCGACGATACGTTCGCAGACCATGTGATCTTGCCGGGTTTCATCGATCCCCATCTACATCCGTCGATGGCCGCCATTCTGTTGCCTATGAACTTCACTACGGCGGTCGATTGGGATCTGCCGTGGTCAAAGATTGACGCGGTTCGGACACCAGCCGAGTTCCACAAACGACTGGTTCAACTCAACCGTGAGATGGAGTCGGGCGAGCCGTTGTTTGCTTGGGGACATCACCCACTTTGGCACGGACCGGTCAACCGTCAGGCTCTCAACGAGATTTCGGCTGAGCGTCCGATTGTCGTTTGGCATCGCGGGTATCACTCGTTGGTTGTTAATGATGCCTGCCTGGATTGGATGAACCTCGACCTAGAGGCGGCAGCAAGACACCCTCATATCGATCTTGATCGCGGCACATTCTTTGAAACGGGACTCAGCGTCGCCAATCGTCAAATGAGAGCCTTCCTTCTTGAGCCCGCACGGTTCCGATCGGGTCTTGAACGAATGCGAGAAGTAATTCATCACGGGGGTCACACAACTATTGGCGACGCCGCCATGGGCATGTACGGCTTTGAACAAGAGTGGGATGATCTGCAAGCGGTCATGGAACAACCCGACACGCCTTTCCGTATTCAGTTAATGGCGTTTCCGTCTGGCTCTCCCCGAGCCAAGCTCACCGATGAGCAGATGGTTGAGCGAATTCTGTCCTACCCGACCCGCAATACCCACCGGCTTCGTTTCAGCGACCACGTGAAAATGTTCGCCGACGGTGGTTTCTTCGCCGAACTACTCATGTTGAAACCACCAGGCCATCTAGACGGACGGCATGGTGAATGGTTGACGTCACCCGAACGATTCGAGCAACTGGCCAGAGTGATGTGGAACGCTGGTCTCAAGATCCATGTCCATAGCACCGGAGACCTTGGTGCTGAGCTAATTCTGACTACCTTAGAAAAGCTGATGTGGGAGCGACCACGTTTTGATCACCGGTTTACGTTCGAGCACTTTGGACTGTCGACGTCGCAACAGGTTGATCGGATGGCCCAACTGGGGGCGTTGGCTTCGGTCAACTCATATTACGTCCACGAGATCTCTCGAGCGTTCGCCGACAATGTTCTTGGATATGAGCGAGCATCTCAAATGTCGCGGATGGGTTCATTGGAGCGAGCCGGTGTCCGATTCGCCATCCATTCCGATTTCACCATGTCACCGGCAAAGCCACTATTCAACGCCTGGGTCGCCGCAAACCGGCGTACAGAGTCGGGCGAGATCATGGCACCAAACGAACGGGTATCGCTTGACGCAGCGATGCGGGCCATCACCGCTAATGCGGCTTTCGTACTTGGCCTCGAGGATGAGGTGGGCTCGTTGCGATGGGGCAAACAGGCCGACTTCACCATCCTGGAAGCCGACCCCTATGAGGTTGGGGTCGAGGGTCTGCGTGATATTCCACTTTGGGGAACCGTCTTCGAAGGTCAGAAGTTTCCGATTCGCTCATGACTCAAACCACATCATCGGCGCTGGTGCCGGTATCAATAATCGGCGGCTACCTCGGGGCCGGGAAGACAACCTACATAAATCGGATTCTCACCGGGGATCACGGTCAGCGTCTTGCTGTGTTAGTGAACGACTTTGGCGCAATCAACATTGATGCATCGCTTATCGCTTCGACTGATGCCGAAATGGTGACCTTGGAAAACGGATGTGTCTGTTGTTCGATCGCTGACTCGTTGGGCGACAGCCTTGATTTCGTTTTGGACACCCAAAAGCCAGATCACATTGTGATCGAAGCGAGCGGGGTAGCCGACCCGGCCAAAATTGCGAACTACGGTCTTGGCTGGCCTGGTTGTCGGCTCGGAGCTGTAGTGGTTTTGGCCGATGCCGACGCTATACGCAACCAAGCACAAGACCAGTTCGTTGGTGAACTTGTCGTCCGCCAGTTACGCAGCGCTGATCGTGTTTTGTTGAGTAAAGCCGACATCGCTGGTACAGCTCAAACTGAAGCAACGGTCGATTGGATCTACGACCTGACGGGCCTTACTCCAATCGTCGTCAACAACGGCAGCGCCAGCGACGAGTTGGACAATGTGCACGCCGACCCCTCGATCTTGTCGGCGTTGCGACAGCCTGACTTTGAAAACTATTCGATGGCAACGTTATCGATCAACTCAGAAATCAGTAAGGGCGGACAAGATGCGAATCAAATGTTTGAGACGTTCGAAGTTCTGGTTCCGCCAGCGATGTCTAGAGAAAAGATGGAGGCCACGTTGTCGAAGTGGCCGGAGTCGGTGGTACGGGTCAAGGGAATCGTTGAACTTTGCGATGCGAACAATTCCGAGAGAAGGCCTTGTGTTGTTCAACGAGTTGGCGTTCGGGTAACAACCGATTGGTGGACTGGAGTAGAACGGCCGCCGACCAACAACGAGCTTTCTGTCGTCGTGCTGCGAGGCCAGGCAAACGAGCTCAAAACGGACATTGATTGGTACTAGGGCACCGAAACTTCGGCCGTGAAATCCCCGAAAAAGGCTACTACTTAGGCCTGGGTGCGGATCCCCTAGTGGTTTTGGGGGAAAGTCCTGATTCGCCCGTTGCGGTAACGTCTTTACAGTAGGTTCGTATGACCGCTTCTCGGACCAACACCGATGCTTCGTTCGCCGGCGATAAGAAACATGGACAGTCGATGCTTTCCCGGTGGGAAAAACCGTTCATCGATCGCAACGTTGCCAAGCTGCCAAAGTGGATGATGAGCCACCATCTCACGATGTTCACGTTGGTTTGGTCTGCCGCAGTTTTGGGTTTCGGCTGGCTTGCCGGAAGCAACCCGCTGTGGTTGTTCGCTATGTCGGCGGTCGTAGCTGGCCAATGGTTGACCGATTCGTTCGATGGATCTCTGGGCAAGCACCGGAAACAAGGATTGGTCAAGTGGGGATTCTTCATGGACCATTTCCTTGATCTGGTATTCGCCGGTTGTGTCGTGATTGCGTACTCGTTTTTGGCGCCAGAGGGCATGGGTTTCATGTTCCAGCTGCTGCTGTTGGCAACGACTGTCATGATGGGCCTGTCGTTCCTGGCCTTCGCCGCCACTAACCAGTTCAAAATTGCGTTTCTAGGGGTTGGCCCGACCGAGATTCGAATTGCCTACATCATGATCAACACTGCGCTGTTCTTCACCGGATCGGCCGTGTACGCCTGGGCTGTTCCGCTCGCCGTGATCGGCCATGTGGTAGCCATCGCCTTTATTGCCTGGCGGCTACAGCTCCAATTGTGGAACCAAGATAAGGCCGCCAACGTCGACGCCGCTTAGCTACTGGCTAGTGGTGCCCCGGCAGTAGTCATACCCCTAAACGTTGTCGACGCTCCACTCAAACAACTTGCTTATCAGGCTCTCATGAAGGCCGAACGCAGTAGCGAAAGCTAGGAGCGCCAATATGCCCCCACCTATTGCAACCCAAACTGTCTCGACCTTGTCCAGAATCCGTTCAGGGAGAAGATGGTCAATAGCGCCAAGAACAACCAACGGCGATAGTGCGCCGATCAAGTAGACGCCCATAAGTCCGAAGCCGGAGACTCCTCGGTCAGGGAGTTCGTTTAAGAGCACGCCGAACTCGGCACCAACACAAGGTCGCCATAGCTCGGCTGCCGCGGCGCCAGCCAGTAGCCCGGCTGGAACGCTTGATAGTTCTGCATCCTTAGCGAACGACGTAACGATGAACGGAATAGCGATGGCGATGACGGCCAGTGCTAGTACCGCGGCGATAAGTAAATCTGGGTAGCCGCCGCCCCGATCGCTGAACCGGAGCCAAGACAAGGCAAGCACGGCAACTCCGAATGCGGCCAGTCCGGGGATTACCGCTCTCCGGGCGGCAAGGGCTAGCGCCGCTCCCGGGACTAACAAAACCAAAGAACAGGAGAGCAGCGCGGCTTCGAATCCTTCCCCGAATAGTGCGGAAATCGACATTGGGCGAACTACCTACGGGCCGTTCTCGATGAGGTAGGCCACCGTTTCTTCGAGGCCGTCGTAGTCGCCCTCGCCAATGTGGTCGTAACGCACATCACCGTTTTGATCCAGCACATACACCCGAGGCCAGAATCGGCGGCTCTCCTGCCATGCTCGGAAGTTCGTTTTGCTAGTGTCGAGCGCTACTGGCCAGGTAACACCTAGGTCGACAGTTGCTTGTTCAACTGCCGCTGGGTCACGCTCACGTTCGAACTCTGGGGCATGAACTCCGATTATTTCCAAACCTTGGGGTTGAAACTCGGCGTAAAGCTCTTGGGTGTGGGAGATCCGATTACGGCAGTTGAAACAGCCGAAGGTCCAGAACTCAACAACGCGTACTTGGCCGTCAAAGTCGTCGAGGCTGGTCGCATCAGTGTTGATCCAGCCATCGAGGTTGGCCAGCGCAGGTTTGGGGTCGAGCACTGGGGGAGCGTCGGCGCTTTCTACTTCGGCTTCTTCGTTGTTTGCCGTATCGTCGCTAGACGTTTCGCTGCTAGTCGCGTCATCGCTAGTCGTGTCGTCGTTGGTTGCTGAGTCGGTTTGTTGTGAAGATGGTGACGCCTCGCTGGTAGCGGAATCGTTTTCGGACCCAAGTTGGATACGTGTCGCCACCAAGGCACCTAGGACACCTATCACGACGAGAATGGCGAAGAACTGGCTGCGGTTCATTGAAAGCTCACAATCTGCTCTCGACCGGACCGGGAAATCCGGGTTAGTCGAGTTACCTACAGGGTAGATCTGTAACCCGTTCAGTGATCTGTCGCATTCCATTAACAACCACGAAACTCTGATTGGGAGACGCAGGTCTTCTCTATCTTGATGCCCACTGCAAAAACAGGCCACAAGCCAAACAAGAACAAATTGCGAATGGATTGGAATTTGCTAGCCGGTTCGGACTCTTTTGTTCAGAGCTTGAAATGCCATAGTGAATGTGATCATGGCGATAACAATTACGGCTCCGAATGCTTTCGCTAAATCTTCCGCAACCCATCCTTCGCTAATGAGGGACCGCAGCCCTTCAAGTAGATAGGTGACTGGGTTGTAGGTAGCGATGGTTCGCAGCCAACTAGTCAACGCCTCCAATGGAAGGAACGAAGATGTTAGGAAAGCGAACGGGAAGAAAATGAGAAACGCAGAGTTGACTGCGGCTGGGTTTCCAGTTCTCAGAGCCACCGTATAAGGGAATCCAGTGAACGCTAATCCCCATAGCGCTGACAGCAGCAAGAAAACTACAACGCCAAGCGGTCCGCTTTCGAACCGGACGCCAACAATGAAGCCAAGGATGGCCACCAAGCTCGACAAGCCGAGCACAAGCGTTAGATCAGCCACCATCATCCCCAGCAGCAGGGCCGCTCGACGGACCGGCGTGATCAACATTTTGTCGAGATAGCCCGATTGAATATCGGTCACGACCAAGTTGGCCCTTGACACGCCGGTGACGGCAAAGATGATGGCCACGGGGAGCTGGAAGGCCTTGTAGTCAAGGTTTCCTGGAGCGGCTTCAGCTACATCTTGCAATGCGCCGATGTTGACGGCGTAAAAGAACACCGGAATGGTCAACGCCGGAATAATAGCTTCCGGTTCTCGGAGCAAAGAGCGGAGTGCTCGTCGGGCCACGGTTGAAACGTCGCCAAAGAACCCGAGCGGTCGAGCGAGACTCATTAGCTATCTCCAGTCTGGGTGGCACTAGCTTCTACGTGGTCTGCGTCTGCCCCTGGTTCGATTCGGTGGCCAGTGGCGGCGAGAAAAACGTCGTCGAGTGTGGGCGTTCGGAGGGTCAAGCTTTGAACGGTGGTATCAGAATCGTTCAAGGTCACTACCAGGTCGCTAACGAGGGCGGCACCGTCGGTGCTCGAAACACTTAGCTCGCTTCCGTGGAACGAAACGTCGGTAACAGTTGCGGTCTGGCGGACCCGTTGCAAAGTTGTTTCTGACACGGAGTCGGTCTTAACTATCACCACGTCGCTGCCGACGCCTCGTTTCAATTCGGTCGGGGTGCCATCGGCGATAATAAGACCAGCGTCGATAATGCCAACCCGATCTGCTAGAGCATCTGCTTCTTCCAAATACTGGGTGGTGAGGAAGATGGTCACATTCAACTCAGTATTTAGCCGGCGAACTTCTTCCCACACCAACGAGCGACTTACTGGATCCAATCCCGTCGTTGGCTCATCCAAGAACAGGATTTCGGGTTCATGGAGTAGCGAACTGGCTAGATCGACTCGGCGTCGCATGCCGCCCGAATACGTGCCAACCCGACGATCAATAGCGTCGCCAATATCAACAAAGTCAAGAACGGCCTTGATCCGATCAGCCAGAACTTGGCCTTTCATTCCGTACATTCGACCTTGTAGTTCAAGGATCTCCCGGCCTGTTTGTTTATCGTCTAATGCCGCTTCTTGCAGTGCGACACCGATTCGTAGCCGGATCTCCGCTGAGTGGTCTCTGACATCATGACCAAGAACGGTGGCCGACCCGCCAGTGGGTTTCAGGAGGGTACACAGCATCCGAACCGTGGTGCTCTTACCGGCACCGTTCGGGCCAAGGAAGCCGTAAATCTCGCCTTGCTCGATGTCGAGATCTACCCCTGCTACCGCCAGCTCATCGCCAAAGCTCCGCTGAAGATTCCTTGCTTCGATCGCTCTCACTAGGTCGAGGCTAGCCGGTCAAGACACTAGCCGGAACCGAATATTGGAGTGGTCTTAAGAAGATGAGACTCCAGGTCGATCATTGGCTATGGCCCATTTCACCAGTCCCGGAATGAAGGCAGTCATCGGTTTGCAGCGAGCAGGTCATCTGCAAGATCAAGCTGCTCGGCGAAAGCAGCGCAACAACATTGATGACCTCGAAGCGCGAGTTGCGGAACTCTCGTTAGTTTGCGAAGCGCTGTGGACCTTGCTGGCAGAAACGACGGGCCTAACCGATGCCCACCTAATGGCCCGGATTCGAGATCTTGATCTTCAAGATGGAGTCATCGATCGTCGTAAAGCCCACTTGCCGGTCGATTGTCTTGAGTGCAAGTCGAAAGTGTCGAACCGGGCCACCATGTGCACGTTCTGTGGAGCTCCCGCGCCGTCCAAAAGCCCGTTCAGCTAGAAGCTGGCCGAAACGGCACCATCAGTTGGCTAGGTAGCAGTCAGTGATTTTGCATGCTTGATTTGCTGGACCGACTCCGGGTCAGCCAATGCAGCTAAGGCCACTTCGAAGTCCGGGATCGAGTAAACCTCACCGTCGTCATTGATCATAATGAACCGATCGAGCCCATCGAGAAATGTCCGATCGTGGCTCACAGCCAGGACCGTACCTTGGAAACCGTCGAGAGCTAGTTCAAGTGCTTCCGACGACTCAATATCAAGGTTGTCGGTTGGTTCATCGAGTAACAACACGTTGTGGCCTTCTAGTTCAAGACAGACCACTTCCAGTCGGGCCTTCTGCCCACCCGACAATGTTTCGAATGGTTGGTTTGAATGATCGGCAAGCCCATAGCGAGCTAGCGATTGCATTGCCTTTTCGTAATCGCTGACGCGTTCGCCAATGATGTCCACGGTGGTTCGGCCAAGGAAATCGGGTCGGTCATTGATTTGGGTAAAGGTTCCAACTGATGTTCGTGGGCCAAATCCAATCGAACCCTCTGATGTTTTGATTTCGCCTGCTAGCGCTCTGAGTAGGTGACTTTTGCCGGTTCCGTTCGGTCCGATTAGGCCCACCCGTTCACCGAAGTAAATCTCGTCAGAGAAAGGAAAGAAAAGATCATCGATGGCAACGCTCTCCATCTTGACGACTCGCCGAGCCGAGTCAGCCCCACGGAGATTCACATAGATTTGTTGATCAGGAACCGGTGGCGGTGGCGGGCCAGCAGCAACAAATCGTTCCCATCTAGTTTCCGCCGCGTTGGCCTTGGTGGCGTTCTTGAAGTTAGAGGCGGCGCGATCTTTCATCACTTTCATATGTTTGAACAAACGACGTTCTTCGTCGTTCCACCGTTTCAGGGCGTCGCCGAGCAATGCTTGGCGTCGTTCTCGTTCCTCCGGGAACGTCTTGTAGCTTCCTCCGTGCACCCAACACCGAGAACCTTCAAGTACTACTAACTTGGTCGCCACTTGTTCGAGCAACGATCGGTCGTGACTAACCATCAGAATGGTGCTTGAGCAACTCTTTATCCGTTGCTCCAGCCACACTCGGGTTGGGATATCGAGGTAGTTGTCTGGCTCATCAAGAAGGAGAACGTCGGCCTCGGACGAGAGTAGCATGTCGAGAACCAGACGTTTACGCTCGCCACCAGAGAGCTCGCCCACTAGCCGGGTTGCGACATCTTTGACCGGGGATTTGATACTTCGATCGATCGACGCGGCCCACTGCGCTTCAAGATCGTAACCACCAAGATCGCCCCATTCAGTGAGAGCAGTGGCATAACCAATGCCGTCATCCTCTCCAGCGGCCATAGCCTTCTCGGCAGCCACAAGAGTTTGACCGGCCGTTCTCAGCTCCGATGGAGCAACCGTGAGCAGCAGATCTCGTAGAGAATCCTCGGGTCGGGCCATTCCAACATCTTGAGTCATGGTGAGAACTGTTCCGGTAACAGTGGCGTCGCCACCGTCTGGGACTAGCTCTCCCGACAGAATACGCAAGATCGTGCTTTTGCCGACCCCGTTCGGGCCGACGATTGCCGCGTGGTCACCGGCCGAAATGCCAAAGTTGACATCGAAGAATAACGGCTCAGCGCCCGGCGGGGCGTAGTCAAGTTCGCTAACGACAATGCTACTCACGGAAATTCTCCTACGACGTAAAGAGTCTGTGTCTGTTCTAGAGCCGACCGGAAGTGAGTGATGCCACTGTGATCAGTAGGACGAGTCAGAACCGTCTACCATACGAACCGTCTACCATACATGGTGTGCTCGGAGCTGCGCAGGCGGCCAAAAGCATGCTCCGAGTTAGTAAGAAAAGGCGCGTTGTAAAGCAATGTCAACTAGAAACCCATCAAACCTCCGAGCCGTTACCGGCAAATCCGTCGCCGCTGCTGTAGTAGCCATAGCACTCGTCGGGTGCAACTCGACAGAGGATGCTGCGTTGACTGACGCCGAACAGACAACTCAAACAACAAACACATCGGTTGTCACCAGTGCGCCAGAGAGCACCACGGCCGAAGCTGTTGAAGCAGAACAAGAAGCAGAAGAAACCGAAACTGAAGACATCGAAGTTGTTCCCCCAACTGAGACGTTCGGTAGCGGTACTGCGTTGACCACTCCAACAGCAGACGCCGACAAGGTAGTTGAGGTGACGGTCGCAAACGGCGAGGTTGAGGTTGAAGACCTGCGAATCAAAGTGGATGTTGGTTCGACCGTCGGTGTCGTCATCGAGTCGGACGAAGTCGAACACCTCCACCTGCACGGTTACGATATCTTGGTCGACATCGCTCCTGGCGAGACCGCCAACTTCTCGTTCCTCGCCGATCAAGCGGGAGTGTTCGAAATTGAGTTGGAAGAGTCTGGTCGGTTCTTGTTCGAAATCCAAGTGAGCTAGTCGGTGATTTTCGCGCATGGAGTTGGAGAACGAGGCGACCTGCCGCTTCCTCTCTACCTGTTCGCCTGGGGCCTCGGACTAGCTCTTGTCATATCGTTTTTTGCCCTCGGCGTTTTGTGGACCGAACCAAGGCTCGAAAAAGCTAGTGAGGGCAAAGCACTAGCATCTGGGGGAGGGCTTCGAGCCGTCTCAATTGTCGCTCGAACGATTGGATTTGCTCTCTACGCTCTTTGCTTGGCCGCCGCCTTCTTTGGTACAAACCAGCCGAGTCAAAATCTCATGCCGGTTACGTTCTACGTGGTTGTGTGGGTCGGAGCACAACTCATAGGTGGGTTGATCGGGGACGTGTGGGGTTTGTTTAACCCCATCGAAACCTTAGCCAAAGGCGGAGAACGATTCGGCCAAATCATCGGACGCCCGGTTGGCCACGGGCCGACCAATTGGGGTCATTGGCCAGCCACAATCGGACTCCTCATCTTCTTGTTTTATGAGCTTTCCCATCCAACTGGGGCCCGACCCCGGACGTTGGCTTGGGTCATCGGAGCCCATGCCGTGTTTACCCTTTTGATGGGCATGGCGTGGGGGGCCGATTGGGTTCGAGAACACGAACCGTTCACCGTCTTTTTCGCCAAGATTGGGGCGATGGCTCCGTTGTTCGTCGAAGACGGCAAGCTACGAGTCCGATCCCCAATTTCAGGCTTGGCTCGAATGCCAGTCCGTACCGGTTCAGTTGCCCTTGTTCTGACTGCCATTGGCGGCACCTCATTCGATGGGTTTAGCGAGTCTGAGACTGGCCGCGATGTTTTCGGCTCGTTTTTCGATTGGGAGTTGGCAGCGTGGGAATCGATTGGCCTCATTGTGTCGATCGCTATCGCCATCGGACTTTATGCCATCGCTATCGCTTGGACGAACAGCGTCACCAAGATCGGCTTTGGCCGGGCTTGGCGAGAATTCGCCCCCTCGTTAGTGCCAATCGCCTTCGGCTACGCCGGCGCTCACTACTTCCAGCTCTTTTCGGATGAAGTACAGTCGTTTTTCTTTCGACTCTCCGACCCCTTTGGGGTTGGCTGGAACGTGCTTGGAGTTTCCGCCGATAGTCGTTGGCTAATCGGAACCACTGCGGTGGCGTGGATTCAGGTCGGCGCGATGCTGATTGGTCACGTCGGCGGAGTAGTTGTCGCCCACGACCGAGCAGTCGACATCTTCCCAGTCGGCAAGTCGTTGCAAAGTCAATTTGCCATGCTCATTGTGATGGTCGCTTACAGCAGCTTGGGATTGTTGTTGCTCCTTACGGCCTAAAAGGCGGCCAAAAGTAGTCAACCGCTCGATAACCGTTCATTCTCACTGGGAATCACGTAGCCTCGACCAAGCACATTGGGCCAGACGAACTACGTATCGGAGCCAAGATACTGTTCGATCCTGACCTCACGGTTGCAGGGCTGGCCGAATCGGTGAACGAGGTTGAGCGGACCACTCGAGTCGACGTAGCGTATGCTCGCCCAATCTAAATAGGCCCTGATTTGCTGCGAGCTCCGGAAGATTTGACTGAACCGGTCGACCTCGGAAGCTCACGTTGAAGAACCTGGCCCCGCAGAGTTGGTCTAGTAGCGCTAGAGAGTCGCCGATGGCAAGATCTAGCCAACAGCAGCCCGGCCAGCCATAGTGCACTAGACTCACTACAGTCGTGAAAAAAACAGCCGATCTAACTTATGTGCGAGACGTGGCGGCCCGAGCCTTTAACGAGCAATGTGATGAATAGCCGAGGAGCGTTACCTGGTTTTGTTGCTGGCGTTCTTGGCCTTGCCGCGGGAATGATTGGGTTAGGGCTGAACAGCCCGAGTCTCGGTGTAGTCGCCGGAATCTTGGCCCTTGCCGCTGGTGTCGCCGGTATCCGAACCGCTCAAGATCTCCACGAACAGGCGGCGGTGCAAACGCTTATCGAAGAAGAACTGCGAAATGTTCGAGCTGAAGCCAAAGAAGCCGAAGGGCGACTACAGCAAGAACAGGCAGGGTCCGGCGGTGCCGCCGGTTCTGGTCAAGATACCGACGCAGACAACGAAGTCGATCCCCTGCTCGATACCGATACCGGGCTCTTTAGTGAGAGCTTTTTTAATGTCGCCCTTGAGTCTCGCATCGCCGTTGCTCGCAGACACTTACGACCAGTGGCAGTAGTGCTACTCGAAGTTGTTGAAGGCCTGCCATCGAACGACCCGATAGCTACCGCCGCCGATAAGGTTGCAGCCGCGGTTAGCGAAACGTTGAGAGAAGCCGACACTGCTTGCCGGATGCGGAACGGGATCTTTGCCCTTCTTCTGGAAGACACTCCCGAGAACGGCGCAATTTGGACGGTTGAAAGAATCCGCCGGTGCTTAGCTACATCGGGTGATGAGCTCACCCTGTGGGCTGGTATCGCTTGCTACCCGGCGCACGCCTTCGGACCAAAAGAAGTTGTCACAGCAGCAGAGTCAGCGCTTGTTTCTGCCCGTGAATGGCGTCAAGATCGAATTGAAGTAGCTGCAACAGCCGCTGACTAGGGCCACCTTTAGTTCAATTGCAGCTGATCTCAGTTCTACCAGTTCAGTCCCGGTAGTTTGGACCTGTGTTGTCGTATCTACCTCCGTCGAGCTTGGCCGAAGCACGAGGCCAGGTTGAGATGCGGATCGAATTGTTCCGTAGCGGCAGCGACACTGATCGAGAAGGCTTCCAGCAGGCTGACTCCCAATCAGGCAAAACTGGCGTTGCCCGACTTGGTAGTGGGTCCCCGGCTGAGGAGCTAGCCAAGATTGATGTTGACCAGGTTGGTTGTGTCGTCGCCGACTTCGTTCTCTGGCACCCGAAGTGGGAACCTCAGCACTTCGAACAGCTCAGTGAGATCCTTCGGCCTCAGGGACGAGTGGTTTTCTTGGAGCCAGTAGCCACCTATGGGTGGCGTCGTCGCCTACATCGCCGGATGCAAGCTAGATTTCGTAGAGACTTACGCTACGACTTCGAAAAAGACGTGCCGGCAGACCTTCGCCGCTCAGGTTTGATTCTTACCACCGTCGATCGGTTCGATTTGGCCCGCACGCAGAGCTACGCCTGGGGACAAGCCCAGCATTTCTAAACTGCAATCGAAACCAGCTAATCGTTGCTGGATCTACGGATTAGCTTTCGGTGATCGTGACCGACTCGATGACGATTTCTTCGGTCGGAGCGTCGGCCGGTGTGGTCGGAATGCCTTCGATGGACTCGACCACTTCCATGCCTTCAGTAACTTCACCAAACAACGAGTACTGAGGAGGAAGCGCTTCGCCTTGGGCGCCGGTCACGATGAAAAACTGCGAGCCCGTGCTTTTCGGTGCCGCCGTTTTAGCCATCGCTAGCGACCCAACTTTGTATTCGCCAGCCTCGGGAGGCTCTTCGTCGATCGCATAACCAGGACTACCAGTACCTGGGGCTGGTCCAACTGCGTCGCCGCCTTGGATCATGAAATCTTCGATTATCCGATGGAAGGGAGCGCCTTCGTAGTAGTGATACCGGCTGAGGAACACAAAGTTGTTCACTGTTGACGGGGCCTTGTCGGCGAACAGATCGACCGCGATGTCGCCGAGGTTCGTCTCGATAACAGCAGAGTAGCTCTTGGTCGCATCGATACACATTGGTGGTTCAGCGTTGAAACTGGTGATGCGTTCCGACGAACCATCGTCGGCTGGGCACTCGGCTTCGCCGTCGATTGTTCCACCAGGCTCGGGCAACGAAACCGCAGACTCCAGAACTGGTTCGCCAGTCGTGGTGGCAGTGGCCTCGTCGGCCAGTTCATCGGTTGTCTCGTCGACTATTTCTTGGTCGTCGGTGCCGGTAACTTCTGGGTTGTCGTCTCTTGTGGCGAACCAGAAAAGGGCTGCTCCGCCAAGAATGGCCAGAGCAATAATTGCTCCGGTATATATAACGCCCCGACGCTGATCGCTTTGCTCGGCCTTCTCTTGTCGCTCAAGCTTGGCTTGTCGGTTGGCGCGCTGTCGTTCTCTTTTATCTGTGGCCACGGCTCAATAAACTACCAACGATTGGGCAGAACTTGACGTCAATAGGGGCAACGAGCCCAAGATGTTAAGAATTTGGCGGCAACCACCGTGGTAACTACAGCGGTATGTCACAGCAGCATCTGGTGCCAGAATTTCTTGCTCGCCGAAACCTGGCCAGTAGCAGAATAAGCAACCGGCCAAGAAGTGATCGGAAACTCTCAGAATCTTGCGAGTTGTGCCGCTACCTTTAGAGGTATGGCTCTTGTGGTCCAAAAATACGGAGGTACGTCGGTCGCCGATCCGGATCGGATGCGCGCTGTAGCCGATCATGTCGCAAGGTGTCGTCGTCGCGGCGACGACGTAACGCTTGTCGTCTCGGCTATGGGTAAAGAAACTGACGATCTGCTGCACCTGGCGTCGCAGGTTTCGAAGGCGCCGATGGGCCGAGAAATGGACATGCTTATTACAGCAGGTGAACGCAAAGCGATTGCGTTGGTGTCGATGGCCTTAGCCGAGCTTGGGGTGCCCGCTCACTCGTTCACCGGCAGCCAAGCTGGATTCTTAACCGACACCAATCACCGCAACGCCAAAATCCTTGAGATCAATCCGTATCGGGTAAAGGAGGCGTTGGCCAACGGGGTAGTTCCTGTGGTCGCTGGGTCACAAGGTGTTTCAACCGACAAAGACGTCACGTTTCTTGGACGAGGTGGCAGCGACACCACAGCGGTTGCGTTAGCCCACGCTCTTGAGGCCGATAGCTGCGAACTCTACACCGATGTGAGCGGCGTGTTTTCAGCCGACCCTCGAGTAGTACCGGCTGCCACCAAGATGGCGACGATCACGTTCGATGAGCTCTTGGAAATGACGGCTACCGGTTGTCCGAAACCGGCAATGCGTTCAGTTGAAGTAGCCCATAATTATCGAGTCCCGTTGCATATCAGATCGGCGTTTACCTGGGAGCCAGGAACGCTAGTCATCGAAGAGGAGCCTTCCGTGGAGCAACCAATAATCAGAGCGGTCACCCACGATCTTTCAGAATCAAAGATCACCGTGCTTGATGTAGCCGACAAGCCTGGCGTATCGGCATCGCTGTTTCGAGCAATGGCCGATGCCAACATCAATGTTGACATGATCGTGCAAAACGTCTCCGAAGATGGCACGACCGACATCTCCTTCACTTGCCCAACCGAAGATTTGGAACGAGCCGAGCAGCTGCTAGGCGAGAGCGGTGGAACCATCCCCTCAATCGGGGCTCGAACAATAACGAGTCGCCGGACTATCGGCCGGGTTGCGGTCGTGGGCGCCGGCATGAAGTCAAACCCCGGGGTGGCGGCCAAGATGTTCGAAACGTTGGCCGATGCCGGAATCAACATCGACATGATCTCGACGTCAGCCATCCGGGTGAGCTGTGTGGTGGCAGCTGAGCAAGCAGAAGAAGCGGTCCAGCGTTTACACACTGCGTTCGGACTCGACGGCTAGAGATTCGCCTAAATCTGGCAATTTCGGCTCGGTCCATCGAAAACACTGTGTCCGATGACGCTTTGGAAACCCCAGGACAGAAGCGGTCAGCATCAATACACTGGATAAGGACGCACGTAAGGAGCAATTGATGAGTGGACATAACGTTGGAGTAGTTGGGGCGACCGGCCAAGTCGGAACCAAGATGTTGGAAATCCTGGCCAGACGGAACTTTCCTATTGAGACTCTGCGCTTGTTCGCTTCCGCTCGATCTGCTGGCCGAAAAATCAAGTGGCAAGGAACCGTCATTGACGTCGAAGACGCGTCAACCGCCGACTACAGCAACCTTGACATAGCACTGTTCTCAGCCGGAGGATCAACCTCGAAAGAGCTGGCCCCCAAAGTGGCCGCTCAAGGGCCGGTCGTGATCGACAACTCATCGGCGTGGCGAATGGATCCCGATGTTCCTCTAATCGTTGCCGGGGTAAACGACGCCGCTGCCAACGATCGGCCTAAAGGAATTATCGCCAATCCAAATTGCACCACCATGGTGGCGATGCCGGCGCTGCTTCCGCTTCATCGTGAAGCTGGACTAATCTCGATGGTCGTCAGCACCTATCAGGCGACGTCGGGTGCTGGCCTGGCTGGCGTCGAGGAACTGGCAGAGCAGGTTGCAAAGGCTGGGGCTAGCGCCGCGGAACTCACCCACGATGGCACCAGTGTCGATTTGGGAACACCGTCGGCGTTTGTAGAACCGATTGCCTTCAACGCAATTCCGGCGGCGGGTGGCGATACCGGCGATGGTTCAGGAGAAACAACCGAAGAGGCCAAGCTGCGGGATGAGAGCCGCAAGATTCTCGGTATTCCTGGGTTGACCGCTTCTGGAACTTGCGTTCGTGTACCAGTGTTTACCGGACATAGCTTGTCGATCAACGCCCGATTCGCGAACCCAATCTCAGTCGAGCGTGCGACTGAGCTGCTCTCGGCGGCACCGGGGGTTCGACTCGACGATGTGCCGACGCCATTGAAATCAGCAGGAATCGATGAATCACTAGTCGGCCGGATCCGGGTTGATGAGACGGTCGACAACGGTCTTGCGCTGTTCGTTGTGGGCGATAACTTACGCAAGGGCGCCGCTTTGAACGCCATACAGATTGCTGAGCTACTCGGAAGCTAGCCAGCGGTGAGCCACGACGCCATCGGGCCTCGTTGGCTGCCCCAATTCGCTTGCTTTTCGAATTCACTTTCGCGTTGTTTGAGCCCCTTTCGGGGGATCCTATTGGTTGAGTTGGGCCAAAGTCGGATCTACGGCGG
This sequence comes from uncultured Acidimicrobiales bacterium, assembly GCA_937922805.1. Taxonomy (GTDB): domain Bacteria; phylum Actinomycetota; class Acidimicrobiia; order Acidimicrobiales; family SZUA-35; genus JAHELU01. Next base: position 83,327 of record CALAJV010000004.1, read on the forward strand.
GTTGGTGATATAACGAGCGGCCGCTTGCTCAAGTGAGACATCCATTTGGTTCGCCAAGGACGCAAGCCAGGCCAGCACGTCGCCAAACTCGTGAAGCTGTTCGTCTTTCGTCCCTTTGCGAACTGCTTGAGCCAACTCGCCGACCTCTTCGCACAGCCAAGCCACGGTAGCCGGAACGCCCCGCTCCCGATCCTTGGTTCCGTAGAGCTGTTCCATGAGTTCTTGAAAAGCGGCAATGTCCATCCGAGTCACGGTAACAGCTCAGAACGTAGCGGTGAACGTTCGGATGAGCCAGGCTTGCTTCACCAGATATCCTGGCGGTGATATGGCAGCGAACCAGCCAAAGCGGCAACCGAATGAATGTACGGGCCCAAAGTCAGTTGAAGCGTCTGTGAGTGGGGACACGCTCAACGCAAATTCATTGACCGGCCAAGTGCTGGCCGAGTTTCTCGGCACCGCATTCTTGCTGATGGCTATCGTTGGGTCTGGGATCATGGCGACGTCGCTCACCGATGATGTTGGTCTGCAGCTGACGATGAACATTATGGCGACGGCAGCCAGCCTCGGCTGCTTGATCCTGACCTTCATCTCGATTTCGGGCGCTCACTTCAACCCAGCGGTTTCACTCGTCGATGTGCTGCTCGGCAATTTGAAGCCGACCATCGCGGCAGCCTATGTCTCGGCCCAGCTCGCCGGTGGGGTTGTTGGCGTGATTTTGGCCAACCTTATGTTTGATCTTGATGCCGTCAACTGGTCCACCAAGCAGCGATCAGGGCCCAACCAGTTGTTGGGTGAAGCAGTGGCAACGCTTGGGCTCCTCTTAGTCATCCACGGTGTTTCGAGCCGCCACAGCAAAGCCGCTACTGCGTTCTCTGTGGCTGCCTTTATTGCCGGGGCCTTTGCCTTCACGTCGAGCACAAGTTTCGCCAATCCAGCGGTCACCGTGGCCCGGACGCTGTCCGATTCGTTCGCCGGAATTGAACCGTCATCGGCTCCTGGATTTATCCTTGTTCAACTTGTTGTTGCGGTGTGTTCGGTCCCTCTAGTGCGACTGCTGTTTCCTGGCCACAACACGCAGAGCTAGTAGTCGTCGCCCGAAGAAACTGAGAGATTCGGTTGGGGTCCGATGCGCCCGTAGCCTCGAACGTCAATGCGAGCTCGATTGGGGTGTAGTAGCCGTTGGTTAAGAGTTCGTGTTGGGGTAGATCCGTCGCCTTACCTCTTCTACACTCTGCCGATGGCAACTGTGGTACTTACAGCAATTGGAGACGATCAGTCGGGACTGGTCGATGCGTTGGCTCAAGTCATCGCTACTCACGGCGGTAGCTGGAAAGAAAGCCACATGGCTCATATGGCCGGCAAGTTCGCCGGCATAGTGGTTGCCACTGTTCCTGACAGTCGGTCTGACGAACTGGTGGCGGCGTTGGGCCCGCTTGAAGATCAGGGCCTACTCGACATCACCGTCGAGGTAACGATGGTGGAGCCGAGTGAGCCTGCGGTTCACTTCATTGTCGAGCTGCTTGGGCAGGATCGCACCGGCATCATTCGCGACCTCAGCCGAGTTCTAGCTGCGGCTCGAATAAATATTGTTGAGCTGCACACCGAGACTCGAAGCGCCCCAATGGCTGGCGGATTGTTGTTCGAGGCCAATGCCGAGCTCTCGGTTCCTCACGGCACGACGTTGGCTGAGGTCGACGCTGCTCTTGAGCAATTGGGTCACGAATTCGATATCACTGTGTCTGAAGTCTGATCGGGCTTGATTCTCGGGTTATAGTCTCGCCCATGAACCGCAAAATTCTGTTCGCTTTTGGTGGTGTGGTCGGGCTAGCCGTTCTTGGCTTTCTCGCCTTTGGAGTATTTGGCATTCAGACCAAGTTCACCAATACCACAGTGGACGAGGCCGGCCCGGTGTTTGCGTCGGCTGGAGCGTCAGGTCTTCCGTCCGATGACGTTGATGAACAAACCGTTGACGACATGAACGAGTTCATGGCCGACAACGACATGCCGGCTGAAGTCTCGGTTGACGAAGGCATGCCTTCAATGCCGGAGCCAGAGATCATCACGTTAGTCTCGGGCTCGTTTGTTGATCGAAGCCACCCGGCAGTTGGAACGATCAACGTTCTTAGTGATGGCACGGAGCAGCGATTTCTTCGGTTCGAGAATGACTTTGCCACCGACAACGGTCCCGATCTGAACGTATATCTATCCGCGGGCGCCACCGCTGACGGAGATGCCGGGTTGTTCGACGATGACTTCATCGACCTCGGCGATATGAAGGGCAATCAAGGGGCTCAAAACTACGAGATTCCGACTGATGTCGATCTAAGCGTCTACGACACCGTTGTGATCTGGTGTGTTCGTTTCGGTGTTGCCTTCGGCGCAGCCGATATTAGCTAGCCCGAGGCAACGCTACTCGACGGGGCGCTTCGACAGCATGTTGTCGTCAAGACGCATGTGTTCGGGCGCGGTTAGAAGCCACCCAAGCGCTCGGGTTAACACTGTTGCCGCTGGCCGGATTGCAAAAAGATCGGCTCCGGGCGGAAGTGGGAGTCGAAGCATCGATCGGGCCCAGTCAGGCAATAGCGTGACCGCGCCAGCACTAATAAGCGCGTAGGCACCGGCGGTGGCTACCGGCACCGGGGGTCGGAGTAAGAAACGTACGGTCTCTTTCGTTATTTCGGTGTATTCACATTCGGCTCGGAACATCTCAATCGTTTCGTTCAGGGCCGCTCTTGTCTTTGGAACGTTTTCGGCCCCGAGCCGCTCGGCTACTTCCGCCATCTCATTCACGTAGCTGTCTTTTTCAGCGTCGGTCAGTTTGCCTTTGCCGAATCGTTCGAAGGCTCGGAGAAAACTATCGACTTCGGTGACATGGACCCACAGTAAAAGGTGTGGGTCGTTGGCAGAATAGGGGCGACCGTCGGGAGCAGTTCCTTGCACTCGATTGTGGACCTTGCGCACGATCGAGATCCACTTTTCAGCAGTCGATGTCTTTCCGAACGTGGTGGCGCCGATGAACCGACCGGTTCGGTGTAGCCGACCCCACGGGTCGTTCCGATAATCAGAGTGTTGAGCTACCCCGGCCATGGCTAGCGGGTGAAGAGTTTGCAGCATCAGGGCTCGAAGGCCGCCGATTAGCATCGCCGAGTCAGAATGAACTCGCCACGCGCTGCTAGCCGGTCCGAACAAACCATGATCGTCTTGGTCGGCCATCTCCGACTGGTCGAGTTGCTCATCACCAGAAAGTGCTGTCCGTAGCATTGTCGCCCCTTGCAGACGAACGATTGCGATTGCTTCAGTTAGAACCATGGCGTTTGTTGTCGTTTTCTGTTGGATGAGCGCGAGGATTGTTTTTTGGCTGGTGGCCGCTCGCTCCCTCAGTGGCATTTCAGGGTGAGAATCGGTGAAGGTATAACAATAGATGGCCAAACCTTTGAGCGACTGATCAAGGCTCGAAAACTGTGACGGCCGACGAAATACGCTGCAATTGCACCAAATCTTGAATCATGTCGACTACAGCTAGTAACGATGAGCTCTCAAGAAATCCGAGACCTGGGCCGATGGGACCACGTGAGTGTTCGAAGATCGATCGGGTTGTTCATTGCGCTTGTAGTTGCCGCCTCGGTGGCTTCGACTCTGAGCCCGCCCGCGAGCGCCAACCCAGCGCAGCATCAGATCTTGTTCCCCGTCGCCCAAGAAGATATCGATGGGCTTCGCTGGAGTGATACCTGGGGTGCACCTCGAAGCGGAGGACGAAGCCATATCGGGGTTGACCTGCTTGGCGAGAAGATGATGAAACTGATCGCAGTTCGGGATAGCACAGTGACTTGGGGGCGATTCGATAATGGGCGAGGTTCCATTGTTAAGTTGCGAGATTCAGACGGGTGGGAATATCAGTACATTCATCTGAACAATGACACGCCTGGTACCGACAATGGGAGAGCAACCTGTGAACAGGTGCTGTCGGCCAAACTATGCGGCGCCCGCGATGGGACTAGCCTGAAAAAGGGCACAACGGTTTTGGCTGGCGAACTCATCGGCTACCTGGGCGATAGCGGCAATGCCGAATGGACAACTCCCCACCTTCACTTTGAGATCTACCAGCCCGATGGTCGGGCCGTAAACCCAACGCCTTACGTCGACGCCGCCATCGAACGCAATGACGTTGCGTCCGGAACGGAGTCTGGGGTCGACGTTGACTCTGGATCAGAGGATCTTGACCTCGAGAAGCACTCGCCGGAGGAACGAGACGCTGCTCGCACCGACCTCGAAGCCAATGTCGTCGACGGAGCCGAAAAGATCAGTGTCCGACTGAATGGTCGGACTGGAGCCGAAAGCGACGTTCGAGCCATCGCTGATTCGATCGAAGCCGAAGGCCTTGCCCAAGCAATTGCCGATGTGGCTGAAGCAAACCCTGCAGTGGCGATGATCGACCGGCTATACCTCACCTTTTTTCAACGCTTTCCCGATGAAGACGGACTCAACTATTGGCTGAACCTCGTAGGTGAGGGAGCCAACCTGGAAGACGTTGCCGAATGGTTTGCCATGTCCGATGAATTTCAGAGAAGGTACCAAGGCCGAGACTTCGGGCAGTTTCTCGACAAACTCTATGTCGACGTTCTCAACCGAGAACCGGACACGAAGGGCAAAGTCTATTGGCTCGGTCAACTCGAAACCGGTGCCGTTACCAGAGGTACGATCGTTGTCTACTTTACCGAGGGCGAAGAACTAGTGAGAGCACACCAGTATCGTACTGAGCTCACTGTCGCCCATAGAGCGCTAGGGCTACGTCGGCCTAGTGCTGATGAGGTTGAGCACTGGCGAGCCGAGCGAGAAGCTAAGGATTTGGTCGAAGCTTTAGCCGGGTGGCTGCAAACTTCGTGAATCAATCGCTCATCTGATTGAGCGAAACAGTAAACAACTAGTTGATTCGATTGTGTGAACCTATGCATTCGTTGGAATCAGTTTGTCGATCCTGCTGTTAGGTGTTAGTACAGACGTGTGCTGTTAGGACGACACCAAACAACTAGGGAGCAGACATGAAAGATATGAAGATTGCTGGCGTAGGCCTTGGAGGAATTCTTACTCTCCTCGGAATCGTGTTGATCTGGCCTATCACCGGATGGAACTTTGTCGGCATCGTAATTTTGCTGATCGGCCTAATCGGCTTCGGCGGCTTTGCTAAAGGCAAGTGGTACTAGTTCCTCACGTTCGCCTCACGTAATGGTGAGTCGAGACGAATGAACTGATGGTTGGGCGTTCGTGCGCTCTGCAACGTAAGGCGCACGAACGGCCCAGACGACGTACTGAATATCGGACCTTATATCAAAGCCAACTACTTGAGCTGACTATGAGGACTCGATAAGAGCGCGATACGCGCTGGCGTCGAGAAGCTGTCCGATCTGCGTTTGATCTGTGATCTCAAGTTTGAACAGCCACCCTGATCCGTACGGATCAGAGTTAACGACGCTGGGGTCAGCCGCTAGAGCAGAATTGATTTCTGTTACCCGTCCATCGAGCGGGGCGATGATGTCCGACACCGACTTGGTTGATTCGATTTCACACACGGACTGACCGGACGTGGCAGAATCGTCCATTTCTGGAAGCTCGACATACACGATGTCGCCCAGCGATGATTGAGCGAAGTCGGTGATGCCGATAGTGGCAACCATTCCCTCAACCCGGATCCACTCATGATCCGGGGAATAGTCGAGATCGTCGACAATCTGGCTATTTGGGGCATTTTCAGGCACAAGGTTCTCCTAGTTTCGTCGGTATCTTGTACCCCCTCTGTCCGTGAGCCTGAGAGTCTTGCGATCGGCACAGCCTTTCGCTTACTCCTTCGGCGGTCGACCGGTGTCTTTGTGGCCAACACTCTCCAGAGCGGACAAACCGAGACGGTACGGGTACCTGAGAGTTTCCGGGGTGGTTGCTCCTTCGGTGGGCTGGTTGCCCAGCCGCTCTCCCATCTCGCTATGAGTCCGTAGATTGAGGGTACAACCTGAGCGGCAGATAACGGCCGAGAATGGCTTGGCTACTGCGATTTAGCGCAAAGTGGTCGTTTCTTGAGAAAGTCTTGACTCGAGTATTTTCCTGTTTTGAACGATGTATTCACTATGCAACAGATCAACCAGAAAAACCGAAAAAGTCGCCCTCTCCGCAACGCAGCCGTATTCGCAGTAGCCGCCGCTACCGCAATGGTCGGCGTCTCCGTCCCCGCTGGTGCTGCCGGAGCCGAATTTGCCTGCGACCCTGGCTTCTACCAAGTCATAACCGGGCAGCTCGCCGAGCTCGATCCAGCTAACGAAACGTACGCCACTATTGGCCCGGACAACCCAAACTACAACGCAATGGGGTATCGAATCGCCGACGGTTACTTGTATGGGATGCGGGGCAAGGTGCTCCAACGAACCGACAACACAGGAACCGTCACTGATGTTGCCCAACTAGACGTTCCAAGCGGAGCCTACACCGGAGACTTCGATGACGAAGGACTATTGAACATTTCCCGAGGGGGTCGAGACTGGCACAAGGTTAACGTCGACACGCTCGAAATTACCCCAGTTCCAGAGTTCAGCGCCTACACCGCGGTAGCAGATATCACGAACGTTCACGGCGTCTTCTTCGGCGTGAGTAGCGACGGCACGCTCTACTCATACGACCAAACAAGCCTTGAAACGAAAGAGATCGCAATGATCTCCGGTTTGCCTGAAACGTTGAAGGCCTATGGCGCGGCATGGTCTACTGCCGGCGGCAACCTCTACGTTGGTCGAAATTCGGGCGAGATCTATCAGATCACCGGCTATACAACGACAACCCCGACGGCAACTTTGGTTGGCCGAGCTCCATCTACCTCGTCTAACGACGGTGCTTCTTGCTCGTTGGCCGTGCCGATTCCTGGTCTAAACGACGTCGACGGGCCGGAGTCCGAGAGCCCTCCCCGCACTGAAGAGGCGACGAAAGCATCCGAATACTACACCGAGAACTACGACGAAATTTCTGAGACCTTCGCTCCAACCCCTGAGCCAGAAGCGGAGCCAGAGCCAGAGCCAGAGCCGGATGGCTCGACCTACGCATTCCAAGATGCCGGCCTTGGCACCGGCCCAAGCTGTGAGCCTGGAGCCGACGTTGATCGACCCGAACGAGGGCCAGTAAACGACCTTGTGTCGGTTTCCGACCAGACCGTGCTCTACCAATCAAGTTTCGATGGGAACTCTCTCAGCGACTGGATTGTCCGATCTGGAAGTTGGAGCTCTACCGATGGTGCTCTGATCCAGCACAACATATGCGGCTACGACTACACAGTTCTACTCGATGGTTACTCGGTCGACAACTTCCGAATGGAAGCGACGTTTAGCGCCCTATCGGATGTAAACAACGGTGGAATTCTCTTCAATCATGCTTCAACCAGGTCACGAAGCGGTGCAGCCGTTATTGACCTTGCTGATGATGGTCGAACGCTTCGGTGGGGCGAATACGACAAGCTCGGCTATTACCAACAAATCGGGTCGACCCCAATCACCGCTCCGGCCGCTAACCAGCAGGTCAAGCTAGCCGCCGTCGTCCACGGCAACCAGGTATCAGTGTTGTTCAACGGTGCCGAGGTCGGAACGTTCACTACGACCGAAACCGGCGGCATGGTCGGACTAATCACGAGCGTCTCGCAGATTTCTTACAGCGACGTCTCGTTGACCGCTCTGCCTTCAACCAGCGAATCAACCAGCGAATCAACCAGCGAATCTGCTGGAGCTTCTAAAACTTCTTCCACAACCGTTGGTGCAGAGGGGACGTCGTGAGTCGTTCGAAGTCTGCATCGATAGCCCTTGGCCTCGCAGTAATGTTCATTTCGGTTGGTTGCGCCGGGGTCAGGGGCGAGTTAGTCGAGACCGGGATTGCCGAAACGGCCGAGACCGATTTCGCCGCAGCCGGTGGATCGCTATCGGGCACGAACGTAGATTCCAGCTCGTTGTCAGCGGACGAGTGGTGGGCCGCCCCGGCTGATGAGCGAGAGCGAGTCCGGTCGGCCTCAGGCTTGGCTGCGGAATGGACTGCAGTGCCGGAGGCGTGGGACTTCCACTCTCCCGAGCTCTTCTCTGGGGCGCCGCTCGCCGGTAAGGACTTGTTTGAATCAGGTTCGGTGCTGGTGAATTTCGTTTCGCCCGGATGTCCGATTTCGGTTGAAGATGCAGAGGCCTTCGCTGCGGCCGCAGAGCGAAACCCTTCGGTCACGTTCGTCTTTGCTCATACCGATGGTGCTACCGCAGAGTATGAACAGTTTGTTGAAGATAGCGATCTGTTCCAGCAGAACGTAGTCCACGTAAACGACTCAGACCTTGCCCTATGGAATCGATTTGGAATAGCGGATCAGCCATCGACCATCCTGATTAAGGGCGATGGTTCTGCCAGCGTTACTACTGGCGGCCTCGGCCACGAAGGCGTCGCCAATGCCGTCGACCTTGTCAGTGACGGATTAACCTAGGAATTCCATTCTAGCTGCCAGGCTATTTGAGCCTAAGGCGGTAACCGATACCTCTAATGGTCTCGACAAGTCCAGTTCCATCATGGTCAATCTTCTTTCGAAGGTTGGCCATGTGCACGCTTATCACATGATCATCGCCTACCCAGTCTGGTCCCCATAGCGAGGTCATGAGCTCGGCTCTTGTTACCGCTTGATCGTGTGAAGCCACTAGCCGCTCCAGAAGTTTGAACTCAATCTTGGTTAGATGAATGTCAGTTCCGTTAACCGCGACGGTTCGAGCCGGCCGATTGATCGAGAGCGGGCCAAGCTCGACAAGGTCGGGTAAGCCCCCTTGGGGGGAAGCCCGCCGTAGAAGGATCTCGATCGTCAGAAGAAGCTCTCGCTTGTCGAAGGGCTTGGTCAGGTAGGCATCGGCACCAATCTCAAGTCCGCCAAGTCTGCTTTCATCATCAGACCTTCCGGTGAGCATGATGATGAACGTTTCGCTGGTTGCCCTGATCCGCTCACAGACATCGGTGCCATCAATGTCGGGGAGACCGAGGTCGAGGAGTACCAAATCCGGTTGCCACTGACTGGCGAGTGCCAACCCGTCGAGACCGTTACCAGCAACATCGACTTGAAACCCTTCACCCTCAAGTAGAGAACGAGTCGCTATCTGGAGAGTGGGGGCATCTTCGATGAGGAGTATGCGCCATTCGGCGGCCGGGTGCCCGGCAATACGAAGCTCGTGGTTCGTCTCCATCCCGTCCTATCGGACGAGCGCCGTGGCAAATCAAGGCAGATGAACATTACTAAACGTACACCGAGGACCACGCTATGGCAGATTTGAACTGTCGGGTTGGGGAGATTTGAACTCCCGACCTCCTCGTCCCGAACGAGGCGCGCTACCAAGCTGCGCCACAACCCGTGAAGTCGTGAACTGATTCTAGCTGAAGTGGTATTTCCTTCGCTGCAGATTTTGGCAGCGGGGTATCCGTTTGACTAAAAGCTAATCGACTAAATCGGCAAGAGCTTCTACTAAGGCTGATAGCTCCGATTCAGTATTGAAATAGTGAACGCCTGCTCGTAGCACCTGTTGGATGGACCGAGCGCCGATGTCGAGCTGAGCGTTGGTACACATCGGAGCCGAAAGGTTTATTCCTCGTTGGCCCAGCGCAGCTTGGATTTCGGAAAGATCTGTCGGTTCGGAACCACCGGTCAAGGGTTCTAGAGTGAAAGTTACAATGCCGGACTGGTGCCCGCCCTCGTCGACAACGACGACCGATGGCACAGACGCTAGCTGTTCTCGCAGCGACGTCGCCAACGAACGTATCCGAGCAGCGATAGCGTCAATGCCGATATCGAGCATGTAGTTGGTGGCAACACCCAGTCCAACTTTCGCCCCGTAGCTGAACTCGCCCATTTCAAACCGGCGAGCATGATCGTGGTATCGGTAGCTGGTCTGGTCCGACCACAAGGCCGAGCGACCGTCAACGAACGGGGTTGGACCCAACTTGTCGATTACCGACTCTCGGGCGTACAAGATGCCGGTTCCGCGGGGCCCTCGCATGAACTTGCGGCCGGTGTAGGCCAGAAAATCGCACTTTATTTCGTCAACAGAAAGTGGGAGTTGTCCGGCTGCTTGGCAGGCATCTAGCAAGAAAATTGCGTTCGTGTTTTCGACCAGTTCGCCGACAGCGGCCGCTGGTTGAACAGCGCCATTGCTCATGGAGATCATTGTCATCGAGATCAACTTGACCTGTTCGTCGAGCATGGCCGACAAAGCATCAAGGTCGATCAAGCCCTCAGCAGTGTTGGGAACCACTTCGACGTCGACGCCACGCTCTTTGGCTTGGAGCCAGCCAAAGGCATTGGCTTGGAACTCACTTCGGTTGACCAGAATCTTGTCGCCAACCGTCAGCGGGACCGAGGAAAACGCTCGCCACCAGCCCTCAGAAGCGTTAGTAGTAAAGGCAACCTCGTGAACCTGACAACTAAGGTATTTGCTAGTTGCCCGATAGACCTCATCAAGATCATCGATTCGAGTTGCTGCCGTTTCGTATCCTCCGGCAAGTTCTTCCTGTCGAAGATACTCAACAACCGCGTCCACCACCTGGCGAGGAGGCAGCGATGCTCCGGCGTTGTTTAGATGATTGACGGTTTGAACGCCAGAGGTTTCAGCCCGAATCGTTTCAATATCGATCATTCACAGACACTACTTGGCCGCTACTCAAATCAAGGATCGGCAGTTGAAGCCTCGCAGCAGCGCCCACTCCGGAGTTGTCAAGTGATGATCAGATGACGAATCCGCTCGCTCAGGTAGTGATGTCAAACGACTATCTAACCGGCTAGAAACGTCGCAAGTCTGCGAACAACAACGAGCAATGGACTGGTTTTGACCAGAACGAGTTATTTCTCAGGTTATTGAGGTCGAGTCCGAGTAGTCGCCCTCAAATAGTGACTTTCCGGCCAACAACGTGGTGTAAAGCCGACGTAGTCGTAGCGAGTCAATTGGCTTAATTAGCCAGCCATCAGCGCGGCTTTGGCTCGCAAGATACCCGTCGGCGTCTCGGTCGAGAAGCAGCGCTATAGGGCGCTTCTCGAGCCTGCCAGCGCCTTCCTCTTGTCTGACCCCCATACAGGCCGCAAATCCGCCCATAGCGCCGATTTGGAGGTCAAGCAGTACTAAATCGGGCGATTTTGCCTGAACTATTGGCAAAACGTCCTTCCCTTTCCGTATGCGCAAGACATTGCAGTCGTCACTGGCTAAGGTGGCATCGACTTCAGCAAAAACTTGGTCTGAATCACTGGCAAGAAGGACAGTAGTCACCCTGACATGCTACAAACTTGCGGCTAAGGCACGACCTAAGATCTCGCTTACCCCGAATGAGCGATAACATTCGGATCGTCGAACTGTTCAAATTGGCAGCTGCGGCAGAAGGGGAGAACACATCCCAATGTTAGAAATACATGTCGAAGAGTTCGAGAACTACACGCTTTGCCGGCCCGCCGGCGAGCTAGACGCCTACACCGTGGGCGCATTTAGAGAAGCGCTTTCGAAGCTGGCTGGGCACAGCCATTTGCTGATCGATCTTTCAGAGGTTCCTTTTATGGACTCTGCTGGCCTGGGTGCTCTTATCGGCGGTATTCGTCGAGCTCGTGAAGCCGACGGCGCAGTCGCTGTTGCTTGTACTCGGCCTGCACTCACCCGACTTCTTCACACCACTGGATTCGATCGGATCGTTCCGGTTACAGAATCAGTTGAAGAAGCTGAGACCGCTCTCGAAACAGGTCTGCCTGAGGACGCTGGCAACTGATCAACTCGAAGAGTTGACCAGTTGCTGCGAGTTTCGACGTTGTCGAAACTCGGGACCGTTTGGGGTGGGTGGCTTTTCGAGTTGATCAGTTGCTGCGGGTTTCGATGTTGTCGAAACTCGGGTCCGTTTGGGGTGGGTGGCTTTTCGAGTTGACTGGCTGGCTAGCTAGCTTGGTTTGTTTGAGGTTGTGAGCGTTGATGCTAGGTGGGCTAGACCGGGTAGGTCGGTTACTGGTTCGTCTTGTTCGGGTAGCACCGTTACGAACGATCCCGTTAGCGATTTGACCAATGTCGCTTGGTGGTCAGCGAGAATCGAGAGCTGAGCGAAGTTAGCCGCCAGCGGATCCTTCGAAGATGGTTCACCCCCGAGCGAACTGGGTCCGTCGCCGCGGGCCCTCGACGAACCAGTTTCGACATTGATCGGAAGCGCCCGGTTTACGATGATGGCATGAGCATCAAGCGACCGCTGATTGAGGTTTTCTAGAATCCACTGTGCTTCGTTGATTGGTTCAGAGCGTGGGCTCGTAATCAGAACGTAGGCCGAACGATCCGATGAAAGCAGGTCAGAAATGGTAGTGGCCCGCCGCTCGAAACCTTCGTCCAAACCGTCGAAGTCAGAGAAGAAAGAAACGACGTCATCGACAAGGTCACTACCGACAAGTCGGCCGAGGAGGCCGAGCAGCCGTTGACTACCGACCGAGAGAGTTTTCAGGAACCCGGATTTTGGAGCGAACACCGACCGGTATAGCCGGTGATTGACGAATCGGCTGAGCCGCCCCGGACTGTCCAAGAAATCGATGGCATGGCGAGACGGGGGAGTGTCGACGATTACTCGATCAAACCGATCGTCGAGCACTAGTTGGAAGAGACGCTCGGTGGCCATGTATTCGTTAGTGCCGGACAAAGATGTAGTGAGGTTTGTGAACAGCCTGTTGCTCAAAATTCGTTTGGCGGTTGCCGGGTCTGAGACCTCTGATTCAACAATTGCGGTCAACGTTTCGGTTGGGTCTAACATGGTCGCCCAGACCGCCCCCGAGGTGTCTGGTACAGACTCCCCAGCGTTTGGCTGACGCCAGCCTTCGCCGACCAACTGAGGTTCGTTGCTCAGACCGCCAGCTTGGCCGAGAGCATCAGCCAATCGCCGCGCCGGGTCGATCGTCAGAACTACAACCCGTTCGCCTTGTCCGGCCAACGCAATGGCAAGAGCGGCGGCAGTCGTTGTTTTACCAACCCCACCCGAACCGAGACACAAGATCACCTCTGCGGTACCAATAGCGTCGACAACGTTTGACGGTGAGGTTGGAGTCGGCATCAGGAACCCCCAGCCTGATCCGACAATTCGGATACCGCAGCGGTGAAATGGTCGGCTAACTCAGCCAGATGCTCTGCCGACAACTCAGTCGTGAAAAGAAACGGCAGTTGGATTTGGGGCAACGGCAGTTCTACCTCCAACCGTCGAACCTGACGTTCCTGAGATGCCTGTCGTTGAAGCCGAAACGCAGCCGCCTCTAACTGGTGTTGCTTAGCAGCAGCTTGCGCAGTCTGCCTTTTTCTCGCCTGCTTTTTGCTTGTCTGCTCCTCACCTACGCTGCTTTGTGTCGACGCGTCGGTTGCTTGGTCGAGCGCTTCGGCTAGTCCGGGGATCTCGGGCCAAAGCCCATTAACTACGATGGGTCCGAGCTTCATATCTACGGTGTCTTCCAAACTGAAAGCAGTCTCGACAGTTTCGCTGATCGGTGTTTCCTCCGGCACCGTTACGAGCAACACCTGGCATCGTTTGTCGTCTGCCATCATTTCGATCGCCAGATCCGCCTGCTCTCGCAACGGTCCACTTGACGTTGAGCTAGCAATTGCCGCTGGAGCAGCCAGAAACGTTAAAGCGTGGCCAGAGGCAGGAGCGTCGACTATTACTAAGTCGGCCGTGGCAGCCTGCTCGATCTGGCGGATTTTGCCTAGCGCCAGCAGATCTCGGATTCCAGGGGCGGCAGTAGCAACAATCTCTACTGCCCCGGTCGACCCCAGCGCCCGGGCCACGGGGCCGACGATTGACGCGTCTAGATATTCGTTCAAGGCGCTGTCGGCTACGATTTGGCGGGCTCGGAGGCGACCGTTCCCAGTAAGGGCTGGACTTGTGACGACGGTCTCCTCATAGCCCAAAGAATCGGTGCTGAGCAGGGCTCCAAGGCTGCTATAACCTTCCAACTCCACTACGAGAACGTCATATCCGGAATTTGCTGCCGCGACGCCAATCGTTGCCCCTACCGTAGACTTTCCGACTCCGCCTTTACCGGCCACGATAAGGACATTGGATGCGGCGAAGAAATCAGCAGCGGACACTACTAACGAGACTACTTGCAGCAACGCTCCTCGTGGGTGCCTTGCTTAGCTTTGTTTTCTCCAACGGCCAAGCTAGTGCCCAAGACAGCACCGAAGACAACACCGAAGACAGCCCAGATAGCACTGGAAATGCGGAAGAGCTGACCGATTGCCCCGCCGATCGGACAACAGTCCCAGTCGCCGATTCTGCTATCCGCATTGTCAAGGTAGCTGGTTTGATCGATCCCGCTGTGCGGGGCAACTTGATGTCGAAGCTGGAAGCGGCAGAAGCCGATCCCGATGTGTTCGCACTAATCATTTGGACAAACAGCCAAGGGTCAGTGCTCAACGAAGACGAATATCTCGAGATGGCCACCGCCTTGCACGAGTCGCCCCTGCAGATTGGCTTATGGGTTGGTCAGCCCGGTTCTACTGCCCAAGGCGGCGCAGCTGAGTTAGCAACAGTGGCCGACATCGTTGGGGTGACGCCAAACTCAACGATCGGCAACACCGGTCCTCGACGCTTGCCCGCCGAGTGGGGAACTCCGTTCGGAGATGCCACCGAGCGCCTGGAAACAGCACTATTCGACGCAGAAGAATCGATTCAAGCCGGAATTTCGATTGGTCCAAGCCAAGACACCGTCCCGGTCGGATCATTTGCGCTAAACCTCGACGGGTTCGAATCGCTCCGTTGTTTGGACGAGTCCGGATCCATCGAAACTATCCCGCAAAGCCAAGCTCAGCTATCAGGGCTTTCGTTACCAGCTCAAATGTTTCACTCAGTTGCGAGTCCAGAAGTGGCGTATCTTTTCTTCGCCCTCGGACTAAGTTTGCTGGTCTTTGAATTGTTCACCGCTGGTATCGGGGTTGCTGGCCTGACCGGAGTGGGCTTCCTAGCGTTGGGGTGTTACGGCCTGGCGGTACTGCCAACCAGATGGTGGGCCATCGGCTTGCTCTTGCTCGGAATTTTCTTCATGGCCATCGATATCCAAACCAATATTCCCAGACACTATACGGTGGCCGGTCTGGTCTGTTTTACGGTCGGAACGCTCACGCTATATGAGGGCGTTTCGATGTCGTGGCTCACGATCGGGGTTGGACTTATCGGCGCGGCTCTTTATGCCTACACCGGTATGCCGTCAATGGTTCGAACCCGATTCTCGACCCCCACAATTGGCAGAAAGTGGATGATTGGTTCGATGGGTGAAGCTACCACCGAAGTGGCTCCAGAGGGCACGGTCAAGATCCGCGATGCCACCTGGCGAGCAATAACTAATCGAGCTACGCCCATCAAACAAGGCGAAGCGGTCCGAGTCGTTGGCATTGATCGGCTGATCCTGGAAGTCGAACCAGAAGAGGGCGCCGCGGTTGACTATCGGGAGCGACGGTCCTAGACCCGCTATGGCGGCCGATCAGAATCGCACCCCGAAAAAGCTGGCAGTTGCGGGCATCGTCGTAGCTGGGCTCGCAGTCGGCGGGCTGCTACTAGGTCCTAAGGTCTGGCAGCGGCTTCAACCAGGGTCCGACGATTTGGCCCGTCGAGCGGTGGTGGCACCGTTCGTTGAGCCAGCGTCGGTCTCGACCTCCACTCCAATAACGGTTGAGTCCGACATTGATGTTGAGCCAAGCAACCAACCGGTAGTGCCGATCGCAACCAGCATGACCGTCTCGGTTGTGATCTCCGGGCCCGACAACGTGAGAGCCATGCAGCTCTCACAAGACCCGTCATTTGTCGACGCTGAATGGCAACGGGTAGATAGCCGACTCGACTTCGTTACTGCTGGCACCGGGTATCAGTCGATCTTCGTTCGGTTCTTAGGCGACGATGGCGAGCCAGGGCCCACGAGTGTCACCGGAGTCCAGGTCGATCCGACCTATCAAGCCGCCACCTCTTCGGCCTCAGGCCAGCACCAGCCCTCGTGGGTCAGGCCGCTAACGACCTCGGAATTAGTGGTCCGGGTCGAAGCCGGTCGTCTGTTGTACGGATCTCAAGAGCCTTACAACCTTGATGAGCTTGTAGACGGCGACAAAATTATTACCCTCGGAGGCCGCAAGGCGGTTGAGCGCAACGGCGAAACGTACGGTTTTCAAGTTTCGCAACGTCGAGACGCGATTAAGCGTCCAGACCGCCTCATCGGCCGGCCGCTCCCAATCGATGATGTTGTCGCTGGAAGTTGGGCTATCTCGAACAGCGAAGAATCCGCGGTCGCGATCGAGGTCGACGACGTTCGATATCTTGGTCGGCCCAGCGGTGGTGGCATCGACCAAGATCAAGCTCGGATCTTCCCCGTCGTTTACGACATCGTATTGGCCTTGTCTGCGCCCATCGAGCAAGGCCAGAGCTACGTTGTTCAAGGTCCAGAGCTTGCCCCAATCGAGTTTGTTTACGAGCCAGACATAACCACCTCTCCTGCTATCCGAGTTAACCAGGTGGGCTTCGCCCCGAACGACCAGCTCAAAGTGGCGTACTTGTCCGGGTGGTTCGATGGACTAGGGGCAACCGTCGATGAACGTATTGCCCAGTCCGACGAGCTTGCGTTCCGAGTCGTCGATATCGAGACGGGCGTTGTGGCCTTTCGTGGAATGGGGCAAGTTCGCTTGGCCGACGCCGCCGATCGAGACGAAATGGGTAAGGGCGACCTTACTGGTGCTTCGGTTGCTGAGTTCGATTTCGGCCAACTGACAACGCCAGGTACATATCGGCTGTGCGTCGACGACGTCGGATGCTCATATGAGTTTGCGATCAAAGACTTCGTTTGGGATGGACTGGCGGCGCAGATTTCACGAGCGATGTATCACCAGCGGAGCGGAACCGATCTGGGCCCGCCTTACACCTCGATCGTAAGACCACGCCCCTACCACCCCGACGAAGATACCGGCGTAACCGCTTCAGACTATTCGCTGATAGCGGCCCAGACAGAAACAAACAACACCAACTTTGCCAAGTTGGCTGATGAATCAACCGGCATCGAGGTTCCACAAGCCTGGGGCGGTCATTTTGACGCCGGTGATTGGGATCGACGTATTCAACATTTGTGGTATGCCCGCACGGCAGCGGAAATGGTGCTCCAGTTTCCCGGAACGTTCGACCAGTTCGAAATGAACATCCCAGAAAGCGGAGATGAGATTCCCGATCTGCTTGACGAGGCACTTTGGACGGTAGATCTGTTTCATCGGATGCAGCGCGATGATGGAGCGATCCGGGGCGGCATCGAAGCAAGCGAACACCCCCTGCCCTATTCATCTTCTTGGTCCGACGATCTAGCCGTCTACGCCTATGAGCCCGACGCATACTCAAGCTATATCTATGCCGGCACCGCCGCCGAAGTAGCGCACGCCTTAAAGCCATACGACTCGGACCGGGCCCAGGAGCTGCTGACCTCAGCCCAACGAGCTATGGCTTGGGCCGAAAGCCGCTCTGATGAAGATCACCCTCTGGACGCCGATGGGAACGACCCAACGGCCCAACAGCGACACGTAGCGGCCGCCGGACTATTGCTAGCCACCGGCGACCAGAAGTGGCACGATCTATTTGTAGAGACCGCCGACTACCTCGACAACGGCGGCCCTTTCATGTCGTGTCACGCTCATTACGAGTGCGACGGGGCGTGGATGTATCTCCTGGCCGATCCAGCGACGACCGACGCTGATCTTCGAGCCGATCTTGGTAGTAGATTCATCGAGTCCGCCGATGGTCTGTTGGTAGTGGCGGCTAGTACCGGTTACGGATGGTCACCAGAAAATCCGTTCGTCCCGCTTATCTGGGGCCTTGGCGCCGGCGGATCGCCTCATACCTCCGGGTTAATGAAAGCCCACTATCTAACCAACGACGACCGATACCGGAATGCAGCGGTGAGGGCAGCCAGCGTGACGTTAGGAGCGAACCCCATGAACCGCTCGATGATCACCGGACTGGGGCACGAGCCGCCAGCTCACCCATTGATTGTCGACGTCGCTAACGGCGGACTACCGCTTTGGTCGGGAACACCAGTCTACGGCTACCACTCTTTGGGGCCTAGCGACGAGTGGGTTGTTGATGTGTTGCTACCAGCTGGAGCTTTCCCACACCCGAACGACCAGCCCTACCTTTGGCAATGGTATGACGTTGTGCCAGTGGCCCAATTCAACGAGTTCACGGTGCACCAAAGCCACGCCGATGCACTCAGTACGTTTGCCTCATTAGCGGCAACGTCTTAGTCGAGGTCGGTCGGGCAAATTCGTCGGGTATTAGTCGGCGGAGTTCACGACGGCAGGTTGATCTGCCCCAAAGAGTGCGCCTACAGCGATTGTGGTGACATAGACCAGGCCGATGGCAAGGAACAGCGGGTTTGTGTTCAACAAGGCGGCCAAGGGTATGCCAAGACCGGCTGCGGCCACGATCGAAAACCAAAACAGAAATCGCTTGGTTTGACTGACGGTTCTTGAACGAGCCAAGGTCACCGCTGGTTCTCCGTACCATCGTTCAAGTCGGTTTGTTCGGCTTATGAAAACCAGCGCCACCACAAAAGCTAGCGATCCGACCGAATGAGATAAATATTGCAAGACACGAGCAGCGGTGAATTCACGGCCCAACGGGTCGGTGAACAAGGGGTCGTTTAAACCAAGCCAGTTCGATCCCCATCGGTTCTCGTGGGTAAACGCATCGAAGAAGATATGGCTGGCCGAACCTAGCGCCGCGCTGGCAACGGTAATGGCAATATTCGGAGATCTTGAGCCGAGTACCCGATAGGAGTGGATTCGCAGTGGGCCAAGATCGGGGAGCAATCCGAAGACCCCATCAGCGGCTCGCCAGCGAACGATCACGGTCGAAACCAGCGTCAGAGGAATGGCCCAAATCACCAAGCCGATTAGGCTGTGGCTTCTAACTCCAACCCAGTTGCTGAATCCGTAAGCCAGATCGGGAGCAGTAGCTGCAATACAAAGCGCAGTTCCATCGATCCATCTTGGAGCAGCCAACTTTGCGCCGACAATGAGTGCCTGATGGGCAGGGAACGATACTGGCACCCCTACTTGTTAGCGCTAAAAGCGGCCCAAGAGTATCTATTGTCCAAAAATCCCACTAGCCGAGAATCTTGTTGAGGGCACCTATAAGGGCGACGCTGGTTTCGTTGCCGACTAGCCCGGCCTGCATCCGGTTCATCATGTAGGTGAACGTGACCTTTTGGTCGAGGTCGTTCAAAACGATCGACCCTCCCCACCCGCCCCAATAGCATTTCTTACCGGATGTGATGCCCGCCAAATTGTTAGGGTCGGCCAGCCCGTAGCCGAGTCCGAATCGGTTCGGCGTCATCAGTACCTGGTCGACTCCGTCCGACTGCTGTTCGAAAATTCGGTCGATGGTCTCGGCCGAGAGCAGCTCGATGCCGTGTGAGGATCCGCCGTTCGAGACCGCAGCCTGAATTTTGGCCACTGATCGGGCGTTCCCGTGGCCGTTGGCTGCGCCGATGGTAGCGGCTCGCCAGCGGTCGGTGTGGGCCACTTCAGCGTCGGGCAGCGGTGAGCTAAACGTTTTCAGCATGACGCCGTCCGGATCTAGATCGGGGGGAAAGGCCATAGGCGGGGGAGGCGTGACGTTGCTGATTCGGTGATGGTTTTCTGGTGGCGACCCGATGGTGAAGTCGGCGTCTAACCGGTTCGCTATTTCCTCGGCAAAGAACTGCTTGAGCCCGCGGCCGTCAATACGTTTGATTACTTCGCCTACTAGGTGACCTTGGTTTAACGCGTGGTATCCAGATGCGGTGCCTGGCTCCCACCATGGTGTTTGAGTAGCCAGGCGAGCGGTTGCGGCGTCATCGTCGAGAATGTCTTCGGTTGTTACTGGCTGCTCCCAGGCTGACACCCCTGAGGTGTGAGACATGATGTGGCGAACCCGAATATCTTCCTTCCCGTTCTGGGCGAACTCAGGCCAGTAACTGGCCACAGTCGCATCAGGGTCGAGGGTTCCCCGATCTACCAACAACAACGCTGACAGCGCTGTCATCGTTTTCGTTGTAGACCAGACGTTCGTGACCGTGTCGGCCTCCCACGGTTTCGTCTTTTCTTCATCAGCCCAGCCGCCCCAAACGTCAAGGACTATCTCGCCTTCAACAGCAACAGCCATGGAGGCCCCAAGGTCGTAGCCAGCTTCTAGTTGGTCGGCCAAGATCTGGCTTAGTGAATCAAATCTGTCGTCGGTTTTGCCGTTCAGCTGCATTTGGTCCCCTTAGGGTGAGGAAGTCGTAGTCGCTCGTCGGTATCGACCCTAACGCCAGCCGGGCATGGGGATCAAAGTGGCAGCCGGAGAGCGAGCAGGTCAATCGCCGAAAGCGAAGGTGGTGGCATCCGCTATCGGAAAACAAGCTAACAAGAACCTTGTGCAAACACCTGCGCTGTGCAACAGTGCGGGTTACGCCTGTACGAGGGCTAGGACGGTCAGGCCAATTTGCGTTTGAAATTTTAGTTTCTGCGAGTTTCTCGGATTGTTTTCTACATTGGTGGAGGGCCAGCGTGAGCACCGAAACAGTTGTACCGTCACAATCAAATTCCCAAAGAAGCGAGGTCGCCGACTCGGTCAGAGTTCTCACTCCAACCGATTCTACGATTGACCGGCGCGAGCCTGAACGGGTGTGGCATGTGCGGGCGGCGTGCCGAGGGCCTCACCAAGAGATCTTTTATCCACCCACTCGATTCGAACGGCGGGTCGACAAACGCCGGCGAGAAGCACGAGCAAAGGAAATTTGCCGAACGTGCTCTGTGGTCGAGATCTGTCTAGACCAAGCGATAGAGCGACGAGAGCCATACGGCATCTGGGGCGGTCTGACCGAGCACGAACGCCGCGACTACGCGGAGCTAAAGCCTCAAACGAAAGCCACGCTGTAGCACCGAAACAGAGCCGGGAGCTGGGCTCGAGCAGCGTCGGTTTGAACCAGACACTCGTTTACTGGGCTGGCATTCGGGGTCCGGCGATTCTCAGGTCTTCCCGGCGTCGAGTAATGCCGTTGCCATCCATGTAGGCCAGGATGGGAAGCACATATTTCCTCGTGGTTCCTAGCGCGTCACGCGCTTCGGCCACGGTGATTCCACTTGGTTGTGCCGCCAAGATGGCGCCGAGCTTGCCGACCGCCAGATCGATCGCATCGCGAGAAAAGTACACCCCTTCTTGTTCAACCACGGTCCCTCGTCTGATCAACTCACGAATCTCGGCCCGGTCGATGCCTTCTGGCGACGGCGGAGTGAACGGTTCGGCGGTTAGCGCTTGTACCCACGGGTGGTCGGCTAGCGGATCGACTGGTTCCCCGATTGTGACCTTGCCGGCGTCGACCGAGACATCGTCCAACGATTCCAGTACCGCCCGGTCGTAGTCGTCCAGCCCGGCGATGTCGAGTCCGAGTGGCCCGGCCGTGGAGATACTCTCCAGCAACGCCTGAGCTCTTTGCTCCAGCGCTTCGGGGTCTGCTACCCACTTCCCAACTGTTGGTTCGATGCGTTGGCCGGTTAGCCGTTCCAGCTCTTCGGCTTCAACCCACCCCCGTTCCGCTACCACCCGTTCAATTGAGAGGTCAGGGGTCGCGGTGGCTGCGGTCAGAACCGGGGAAACGTCGAGCAGTAATCCTCCGCCAACCGTTTCATCCCGACCGCTTTCTCGAAGAATAAATCGATCTCCTGGGATTACTGGGATGTTCCGGTCGAGGTAGAGCCGGATGCTCCCGGTCGCTCCCGGCTGGATGCTGTCTTGAGTAAGTACTCGTACCTTGACTGCGAGTTCGCACGAGCCGATGTAGGCCGAATACGCTCCTCGACGAGTCACCGGGTGTCCCAAACTCTCTAAGACCGCCAGCTCGGCGTCGACCATGGCGCTGTGATGCCACCGGTTGGCGTCGATTAGTACATGACCTCGCTTGATGTCGGTATGGTTCACACCGGTCAGGTTCACGGCGACGCGGTTGCCAGGCTCGACTGTTGCCACCGATCGATGATGCGATTGCAGGCTACGAATTCGGGCTTTCGTTGAGCCAGGAACGATAGACACTTCTTCGCCTTCGCTTAATGCACCCCCGGTTAGGGTTCCGGTCACTACTGTGCCGGCACCGGCAGGAGCGAATGATCTATCGACCCATAACCGAAAGTTACCGCCGTGGTCGCGGGCGGGGATGTCTGATATCAGATTGTCGATGGCGGAACGCAAGTCGTCCATTCCTAGATTTTCCAACGCCGAGACCCCAACGATTGGCGCTGACTCAAGAAACGTTCCAGTGACATGTTCCTCAACGTCCATCTTCGCTAACTCGAACAAATCATCGTCGACCTGGTCCACCTTGGTTAGGGCAACAATCCCTCGTTGAAGTCCGAGTAACGACAGAATCCGAAGATGTTCCTCCGACTGAGGTTTCCACCCTTCGGTGGCAGCTACGACAAACAAGCACCCGTCGACTGCCCCAACGCCTGACAACATATTGCGTAGGAACCGGATGTGGCCTGGAACGTCGATGAAAGAGAACTCGGCTCCCGAGGGCAATGTTGCGTTGGCGAACCCGAGATCGATTGTTAATCCTCGTGACTTTTCTTCCGCCCACCGATCAGGGTCGGTTCCAGTGAGCACTTTGACCAACGTCGACTTGCCGTGGTCGACGTGGCCAGCGGTGGCGATAACGGTCAAGAGGAGGCTCCATCATTTGATTGAGGATTCTTACTAGTCGGTGACGTCGACGCGGTCATCAGCGCTTGGATCAATTCGTCGTCGTCATTGGGGTCGACGGTTCGTAGATCGACGTAGGTTCGATTCTGTTCGACTCGAGCAATGATCGGACGATCGTTTGATCGGAGGGCGGAGGTAATGTCGCCTTCTACCGTTACCCCATAGCTCGGGAACGTCACCGTAGGAAGCGTCCCGCCGCCGGGCACAGCTTTAGTTTCAACAGCGGTAACTTTGTCGTTCGTTGAGTTGGCGACCCGTTCGGCACGGTCAACTAAATCGGACTGTTTGGTTGCCACCATCCGCCAGAATGGGATCTCGTCGCCTTGCCGGTCAAGGTAGCTCATCGCAACTGACTGCAGCGCGTGCATTACCAAGCTGCCAGGCCGAAGGGCTCGAGCCAGGGGATGGCTGCTGCATCGCTGTACGAGCTCTTTGCTGCCAGCGATAATTCCGGCTTGCGGACCTCCGAACAGTTTGTCGCCGCTAAACAAAACCAGGTCGGCGCCTGCTTCTAAGGTTTGTTTGGCCGCTGGCTCATCCGCCAACCAGATTGGCGGAGGCCCAGCAAGCCACGGACACGCGGCGTCGAGCAACCCCGATCCGATATCGGCGATCACGGGAACCCCGACACTTGTGAGAGCCTCCACCGACACATCCTCGGTGAAGCCAACAATTTCATAGTTCGACCGGTGGACTTTCAAGACCATAGCCATATCGGGGTTGGTCTCATAGGCAGTGGTGAAGTCGGATAGTCGGGATCGGTTTGTTGTTCCAACCTCAACTAGTCGAGCGCCGGATTGGTTCATGACATCGGGGATTCGGAAGCCTCCGCCGATCTCAACCATCTCGCCGCGGCTCACTGCTACTCCCTTACCGGCCGCTAAAGCAGCCAGGGTTAGTAAGACCGCCCCGGCACAGTTGTTAACCACCATCGCCGCCTCCGCGCCACAGAGCGTGGCCAGAGTGTCACCAATCGTTTGCTGGCGGCTGCCGCGCTGACCGGTTTCCAGGTTTAGCTCCAAGTTGGAATAGCGTGGTTCCACCTCGACCCCGACGGGAGCTCGGCCAAGATTGGTATGTAGAAGTACCCCAGTTGCATTGATTACTGGCATCAGCAGTCGGCGTTTCCGCTGATTAACGAGCGCGTCGATGTTTCCAACCTGGTCGGAGGCGATGGCGGATCTGGCTATCTCAACCAAAATTGGGTGAGGAAGACCGTGGTGTTTAAGGGATCTTGCGAGTTGATCAACCGAAGGGGGATGGGTCACAGCTTGAGGCTACCGCTGCAGGAAAAAAGCCGAAAGTTCGGCTTGAGGCGCCTGCCGGTAGACTAAGAGGGTGCGTTTGAAGGTTCTCGTGGCAGTTTCGGTCATTTTCGCCGAGATAATTGCGTTCGTCTTTGCTGTGAGATCATTCAACCCTTTCCTTGTTACCGCGGTTGTAATGGCGGCTTCCGGCTTTGGCTTGTGGATGGCGCTGCGGCGCGGTCCTTCTCTCGTTGGTCAAGCGATCAACGAATTTACCTCGACACTCCTCGTCGGCGAATCGCTCGACGGTAGCGATCCAAAGACTAATGCCCATGCCGCTTTAAGCGATCGAACCTTGCGGCTCTTCGGTATCGCTATGCTGGTTGTACCCGGTTTATTAACAGCGGCCATTGGCCTCGCGTTGCTGGTTGCGCCAATTCGGGCGTTGCTGATTCCAATCGCCGGGTCGAAGGTAAATTCTCTGTTTCCGAACGATCTAAAAGATGGTTTGTTCGGGCCATCGTTTCGAACCATCTTGGGCGGCATCGACCCGACGTTTCGTCGTGGTGATGTTGTCGACGTCAGTTCCGTAAAGAAAGATTCCGCAGAGGAATCAACTAGGGACACTCCGGCTCGCCCGGAGTTGAACTAAGAGTTAGTGTTCAGGAGATAAGTTGTGACTGTAGCTGAAGAACCGATTCCACTACCGCCGATCACGCCTGGCGTTGCCCGGGCGTTGAATCCACTAGTTCGGCGGATCGCCGCCGAGGGTGATGGCGATGAGCCAGGTCTGAATACGTATCTGATTGGGATTGATGAAATTGTCATCATCGACCCTGGCCCTCAAGACGAAAGCCACCTCGATGTTCTTTGTGGGTGTGGTGGCGATCGTATTCGCTGGATCGTGTTCACCGACACAGCTTCTGCTTACTCGGCTGGGGCGCAAGAGCTTAAAGAACGTACAGGTGCCGAGTTGGTTGCACCCGCTGGCTTTGACGGCGCCGATCAGGTGCTCGGCGATGGCTACAAGATTGACGCCACCGAGTTCCGAATTACCGCAGTCGCCATCGACGACGGTTCCGACGGTCGATTCTCGTTCGTGTTAGAACAAGAACGAACCTTGCTCGCCGGTGACCACGTAACGGAGGACACTTGCCCGGATGGACTTGCTGAGAAGGTTAAGTCATACCGGATCAAGTCGGTTGCTCCAGGCCATGGTCAATATATAGAAAACGCTTCTGGCATTCTGTCTTAGCTGGTAGAACCGTTGTCTCCATACTGTTGCAGCCGATGAAACGATCGACTGAGCGGTGGACCTGCCCAGATTGTCAGCGGGTCTTCGGAAAGAAGAATCAGAGTCATTTGAAGTGCGAGCCTGCGATCTCGCTCGATCAGTACTTCGCTCAAGCTCGGCCATTCGAGAGGCCAATCTTCGACGCGGTTTACCTCCGTCTTGGACATCTCGATGGGCTAATTGTCGATCCAATAGGCGTAGGCATCTTGTTGAAGAATGGTCCGATGTTCGCCGAGCTTCGGCCCAAGACGAAATGGACTGCTCTTGGATTCTCACTTGGACGCAAAGTGAACAGCGGTCGATTGTCGCGGAAAGTCGTTAGCTACGGAAAAAAGTACTTCCACGTGATCAACATCGATGACCCAACCATTATCGACCAGGAAATTGCAGACTGGTTGATCGAGGCATATCACCTTGCTGGCGGAACCTCTATGCCGGACCGGGCTGCCAGCGACGGAACCGATTCTGGTAGCAGCAGTGGAATGGTTCCTGATGATGTTGAAGACCCGCTAGCGTAACGCCGCCTACTTGTTCGCTTGCTACGGCCTGCGGGAACTAGCTACGTTCAGCTTGGGGAACCCCCAAAAAGAACTTGGAGGCAACGAGCACGCAGCAGGCCCCAGGCGGCAATCACAGCCCACGTCGCCCTCGGGATCGAGACCGACTCAATCGAGGGGTTGTACGACGACTGCCATCTACTTGAGCTAGCCAGCGGCGAACCTGGCTCCGCGATCGCAAACGAACGACGTCGGCATGGGTCCAAGTGCCGTCGATGTTCCGCTGCTCGCTTTCGTCTCGACGTTTTTGGTAGACCGACCATGCCCACAAAACGACATTTTTGTCTTTGTCGAGCGAGAAGAGGTTCGAGACCTGTTCTCGATTTCCGTTCCAAAGTTCCTGATTCCATATCACCCGTTTGAGCGTTCTTTTCACTACCCGAATGGTTACAACTAGCCGTGGTAGATCAAGCCAGACGATCGTGTCAGCTGCTGGACTTCGGATGTGATCGATTCGGGAGTTGTACTCCCCGCACATTACCCAACCACCGGTATCACGGCTCGCATCTTCCATGGCCACCTGAACCGCAGCGACGAACTCTGGAGCCGGACTCTGCTCCCAATTTGAAAGATGAAAAAGTGCATCGAGCTCAATATGGGTTAGGCCAAGAACCTCAGCTAGACATCTGGCCAACGTTGTCTTGCCCGAGCCTGCGGGGCCAATAACTGCGACACGGTGCACTCGGCCAGCCTAGGTGGTCTGCCGATTAGTTTCTTGTGAAGATGCGTCTTGGTAGCCATCAACCATTCGCTATCTATAGTTAAATCATGAGCAACCGGCCGGCCCCAGAACTAGCCATCTCTCCGGACCTGGTGAGCTCGTTACTTCAGCGTCAGCACCCCGACCTGGCTTCACAACCGGTGTCGGTCCTGGATCGCGGCTGGGACAATACAAATCTTCGCCTCGGCGATGAGCTACTGGTGCGGATGCCGCATCGAAAAGCCGCGGCTGAACTGATCTTGAATGAGCAGCGGTGGTTGCCCGAGCTAGCGCCCGTTCTGCCGTGGCCAATTTCTGACCCCGAACGAGTTGGTCAACCAGACCTCGGGTTTCCTTGGAACTGGTCCGTTTCTCGTTGGTACCCCGGCGAGGTGGCGGCCAGATCGGCTCTCGCTAACGAGACGCAAACGGCGGGTGAACTCGGCCGGTTTTTGGCTGCGCTCCATCACCCGGCGCCGGCCCAAGCACCAGAGAACCCGTATCGAGGCGTGGCCATCAAAAGTCGCAAAGAGTCGTTCTACCAAAATCTCGCAGCTCTTGACGCCGCCGACTCTTCGCTCTCGTGGGACCCTGAAGCCATCAGACGACTGTTTGACCAAGCAGTGTTGGCCACCGAAACCCATGAACGAGTTTGGTTACACGGAGATCTCCACGGCAAAAACGTAATCGTAGACGACGGCCAAATCGCCGCGGTCATTGACTGGGGCGATATTTGTTGCGGAGATCGCGCTACCGACTTGGCGTCGGCGTGGATGCTGGTCCCCTCAGCGGTGACCGAGGTTGCTGAAGTTGCCGGTGCTGACGAGCAGGCCTGGATAAGAGCTAAAGGTTGGGCTGTGCATTTCGCCGTACTCTATTTACTCCACAGCGATGATGACCAAACGATGGGATCGGTCGGAGCTAGGTTGATGAACGCTTTGATCGACTGATCGACCGATTTGCAGTGTAAGGCATGGCGCGTTCAGATGGCCTCTAAACCCCTTAACCGGTAGCAATATCGCTGCGCCGCTGCCTCACGTCAAAAAGAAACGAACTAGTTATGCCTCGACCCGTATCCACGTGGGTGATTCGGACGTGTATATAGGTGAGTCGATGGTGGGCTTGCTAACAAGGTGACTGCTTTATGCAGTCGTTTGGCAACGTATTCGAACGGGGTTCGGTGATGAGATCTTCAGTACGGGATAGGTTTTTAGTTGACACCTTGGACCTCCTGAGGGAACGATTCGGATTCCGGCGCCTGTCTTGTGTATTCGTCACAATTATCGTGGCGATTGGCGTCCTAGTTGCGGTGGAGAACACGGCCTCGGACGCTGAGGTGTCGTGTGCATCGGCCGCTTCTGATCCCGATGGCGACGGTTGGGGGTGGGAAGGTAACGCTTCGTGCCGAGTTGTCAGCGATGAGGGCCAGATAGTCGAGCTTACGCAAACTCCCTCCGCTGGTAATGAGGCGGCAAGTGAGCAAGACGCTTCCGGTCGACCAATCTGTTTGTATCCTGATTCTGATCCCGATGGCGATGGCTTCGGGTGGGAGAACAATTTCACCTGCGTTGTTGATCAGTCCGGAACCCCGTATCCAACGCAAGCCTCGCCCGGTTCGGTTCCTGGTTCACCAGGAAACCAAGGAGTAGACGATACCTCCACCGTTCTGGATCAAGAGTCGGAAGCGATTCGCCAAGCCGGGCTCTATAGAACTCAAGTCAATCTTCGTTTAGGCGAACAGCGAGCGCAGCTACTCGGGGGCCTAATCGAAGCCGTCGGCGTCATGGTCGACGTTGCGGTGATATCGAGCGGTGATGGCGATTGGCTCGCGTCAACCCTGCCAGCGGTGCACGCCCAACTAGATCCTCTGGTTGAATGTCCAGCGCAACGTGCGGCAATCGGAGTGCTGCTGGTCGAGACGATGGAACGCTCGTTTCAAAGCGCTCCAAATTCAGTTGGGCGAGTAGCAGCTGACTTTTTGAGCGACATGATGTCGACCTTGGACGGAAACGGCCTAATCGTCGTTCAACGAGATATTTGCGTCGAGAACTCGCCGGTGCCACCCGACAGTGACCCTGGTGAACAAGTTGTCGATCAAGAGCAATCCGATCTACCGACAGAGGCAGATCCTATACTTGATCCGGCCCCGGAAGCCACAGTGGCTATGGTCTCGCTGGCCTTAGGCGTGTTCGGCGCCGACGCCGAGCTATTGGCCGCTCGGATCCATCAGATTCAGACGCTGCTTGCTGCCGATGCAACCACGGTCGAAATGGTGGTGTCGCTGAACGAGGGAATCAAGAATACGCCGGGCGTCAGATTGGCCTTGGCCGAAGCCGAGTTAGCGGCGCTGTCCGCTCGAGATGCAAGCACCGAACTTATCCGACGAATAACTGCGGCAGGAACAATTGAGATTCCTACGAATGTCGGCGGACGCGACGGCGAAGACGAGAGACAGCGACTGAGATCAGAACAATATCGAGCCACCGCAAATTTCAATCAGACGGCAATATTCCAGAACTGGCTCGAACCAGCTGGCGAATCAAACGAAGTCCGAGCTCAGTCGGTAGTCGACGCAGTGCGTGTGATTCAGGCTAACGAGGCCACGCTCCAACGGATGGCTCAGGGCTCAAGACCGTCAGAGGCTGCTGTCTCTCAGGTCGAGAACGCTGCGGCACAGGTATGGCGAGGATTACTCGACACAAAGTCGAGTGGAAGCCGCGTTCGGGAGATGTATACAAACATAACCACTGGATTCGACCCCCAAGCCAACGTGCCAGCGCGGGATCGAGTCGACAACGGTCACCAGTTGCAGCCATTTGCCAATTGGTTCAATGCTGCATCGACCACGCAACGAGCTGAAGCCTACGGAATTGACGCCACGACCTGGGAGCTGACGCAGCCCTTTATGGATCTATACGTCAGCACCCGAAAATTCCGAAAGTCGAACTATGGGTCGGGCAAGATAAAGGCTCAGCTCCTTGATTTGGTGAAGATCGGTTTCACGATTCTTCTAGCCAGTCAGCTTGGCCCCCAAATCGCTGCTGCCATGCAACTCACTGAAGGTACTGCTGCCTTCTACATCGCCGCCGGTGGCACAGGAAGCGCCGCGGCAAACCTACTCGTCAGCGGTGACCTTGATGCTGCGATCAACGGTGGTATCGCTGGTGCCGTAACCGGCGGACTCCGTTACTTCCAGACGCTCGGGGCGCTGACAAATACCCAAAAGGTGATGAAGGCACTCCTGCTGTCTGAAATCGCCGGAGGCTCTGGCACGTTCGGGCAAAACCTCGTAAGAGTATTTGCTGGAGAGTACCTTCGAGGATTCGGCGAACGGGTCGCTGAATTGGATGGGGTTTCTCCGTTCACTGGCGATCTATTAGAGAAAATTCTTACCTCGGCCGTGATCCACGGTGGCGACTGGGACAAGATCAACGAAGATGTCGAGAACTATCTTTCAAATCTGCTCGGTGGTGAGGTAGCTAGCTTCATCAGCGAAACGTTGCCCCAGGAATGGCACGCTCCGGCCAAGGCGCTAAGCACCTTTGCTGTCCTCGCTCACACCCCAAATCGCAGCGATTCAGAGCTGAGGTCGTTCTTCTTCACCCATGTGATTCCGCAGTTAGAGCTAACCGGAGGGGATATCTCGAGTTGGTTCGAGAGCGAGAACGAAATGTACAACGTTATTGGTAGGGCGATTCTGGAAATCTCGGTGAATGCTCTGACCGCTGAAGGGCCCGACGCTCTCGAACAGGGCGTTACCCAATATGTACATCGGTTGGCCGGCGACTGGGCTTCACAGAAGCTTGTCGGTGCGTTCACTCCTGCTGGGCAACGACCTTCTCCTGGCGTCTCGATGCTGGCTCGTGTTCTCAATACCTATATCAGAACGGCATACGACCCAGTACTTCAAGAGAGAATGTTCTTGTCTGAGAGCATGACGGTTGTTGCCGATGCGTTCATCTTGCTGGCGCCGAACTGCGGCCAGGCGGCGTCGGTTCGGAGCGTCGCTAGCATCAACAATCAGCTCAAGAAGGCAAACAGCCCCGAGAAGTTCGAGGAAATCCTAGCGAACACCCTCACTGATGTGTACGCATCCGAAGGTACGCACAGGCTCTGTCGGTCCTAAGAAGACAGATCGGCCACCGCGGTAACGAACCGGGCGATCTCGTCATCGTTGTTGTAATAGTGTGGTGACGCTCGAACCAGCTCGGTTAGTCCCCGTTCGGGGAAATCGAGTCGGGCCGACGACGCGTCGGTAACTGAAACATTGATCGATCTGGCACCCAACGTGTGCTTCACCTCGGGAGCCGTAACTCCCTCGACGGCAAATGTTACTAGTGCGCCTTGGTGCTCGCCCTTGTCGTGAACGCTTACACCAGATAGTTTTTGTAGCCCTGATCGCAACGATTCGGCGAGATGAAGGTTGCGCTCAGCGATGTGGTCTATACCGATTTTGGTGGTGTATCGCAAGGCAACTGCAAGGCCGACCTTGCCAGCAAAGAAGGTCTCAAATGGTTGGAATCGAGAGGCTTTTGGGTGAGGAGCGATCTCCATGGGGGCGGACCAATCCGATCCCGACATGTCGACGCCGGCCGGGTTTCCCATTTGGTTGAGAGCAGCATCGTTAACCCAAACCATTCCGGTGCCTCTGGGTCCACGGACAAATTTCCGGCCCGTGAATGAGAGGATGTCGCAGCCGAGTTCGTCGACGTTGACGGGGAGTTGCCCAACCGACTGACAGGCATCGACTTGAAACAACACTGAGGAGTCGCGAAGGAGTTCACCAACGGCAGCTACCGGATTGACCAGACCACCTTGAGTGGGGATATGGGTAACCGAAACCAGCCGGGTCCGACCGTCGATCATTGATTCAAGGGCGTCAATGTCGAGTTGGCCATGCTTATCGTCGGGGATGACCTCTATCTCAATCCCTTGTAGCTCCTTGGCTCGTAGTAGTCCGGCCATGTTGCTCGGGTATTCGGCCCGGGTCGTTAACACCCGATCGCCGGGCGAGAATCGGAGAGCGCTAAACGCCGCGTTCCATGCTCGAGTAGCCGACTCGACGTAGGCCCAATTACCGGGATCGCCCCCTACCAATTCGCTGGCAGCGGTGTAGACGCCTGCCAGATCGTCGGCTCGGGAAGCTGCAGTTTCGTAGCCACCGAACGTTGCCTCAGCCTGTAGATAGTCGATAAGAGCATCGGTCACCGGTTGCGGGGGCAAGGCCGACCCAGCGTTGTTGAAGTGCAGAACACTTTGCACTCCTGGCGTGTCGCTTCGTACTTGATCTATGTCGATAGTCATCTGCAACCAGTTTGCCCTAATCGGAGGCCACAGACGAATGAGTTGTGAAAGTTGTTAGTTCCGACTCGGTGGCACCGGTTGATTCAAATCCGAGAGTTCAATGAGCTACCCTCGACGGATGGGTTTTCACATCTCTGGTCGGTTAGTTCCGCTGGTCGCTATTTCTTCTGTGGGGGTGGGCTCGCCCCATATCTCGATGGCCTACGACAACGCAGTGTCGTGGATCGACGACGAAGACAGAGCCGACAACCCCGAGGCCATAGCGCTATTTGAACAACAGGCGGCCGAGGCCCAGCAGTTCATCGAGCTCTGTGGTCAGCGGATGTCAGTAGCTGACATCGACTCTGGGAACCACGCTGATGAAGAGCTTGCGTCGGCGCAGCCGGAGCGTTCCTCGGGTGGGGCAGCGGTTACTTGGGAGCTACTCCAAATGTTGGGAACAGAGCTTCACTCCAATGCGTTCAATCCAATCGACGCTGGTGGGATCGAACTGATCAGAACCCAACTCGAAGATTGTGGTTCGCCTATTCGGCTCGATGGCGCTGGCGGATTTGGTCCCTGGGGTATCGCACAATTGTCGGCTGAACCACTGATGTGCGGAGGGTGGGATCAACAGACTCTCCACACCGCTGTCGAATGTGTGTGGTCAACGACCTATAGCGACGCCGGTACGCCGTTGTCTGAGTTGGGGCTGTGGATGGAGCGAGCAGCTAACGCCGACGGCTCGACTCTTTGGATCGCCATACTCTGATAGCAGAAGTTGAACGCGTCCAAACAGACTTTCGACTCGTCGGTTGCCAGTTGAACTGTCGGCGAGAAGTTACGAGAACGATTGGCCGCAGCCGCAGCTGCGTTGAGCGTTCGGGTTATCGATTGAGAAGCCGGTTTGTTGGAGACCGTCTTTGTAATCGAGGGTGGCGCCAACAAGAAGTTGAGCGCTCGTCGAGTCGACAACGACTCGAACGCCGTCGAAATCTTGCATGTTGTCTTCGTCATTCGAGTCGCTATCAAAGAACATCTCGTAGCTGAAACCAGAACAGCCGCCTGGTCGCACAGCTACCCGGAGGGCAAGCGATTCGTCGTTCTCTTCTTCGAGAAGGGTCCGTACTTTGGTTGCTGCTGATTCGGTTACTGTGATCACGTAGCGCTCCTGTGAACGTAGATAGACGTCTCAATTCTACCTTCGAAGCTGGTTACGAACACTATCGAGATTGGCTACTTACGCTATTGAAGCTGGCTGGAGGCCGAAATGTCACCATTTAGCGACCACAATTGCGTCCGTTGTGCCGGCCAACACAGTAAATCTCGCCGGTTTCGCTCCGACCACAGCCGAACTACGTCCAGGCGCTAGCCTGAAATTCATGGCTACCGCACCGAGTTCGACGCCAACTGGAGAAGATGTAATGGCAGTGCTTCGTGGCGTAATCGACCCTGAGCTTGGAAGTAACATTGTCGAGCTTGGCATGGCCAAAGGAGCGACGGTCGATTCTGACGGGCTGGTTACCGTGAAGATCGCTCTGACCACATCGGGGTGCCCGCTTCGGGCTCAGATTCAAAATGATACGAAGACTCGAATTGGCTCTTTGCCAGGCGTGTCGAAAGTAAAGATCGACTGGACCGAGCTTTCGGCTGAAGAAAAGTCGGCCACCATGGCAGTGGCCCGCCGTAACGCGGCCGAGTCGGCGGGCGAGACCGCAATCCCAGCTACGGCCAAAGTTTTAGCTATTGCCTCAGGCAAAGGGGGCGTAGGGAAATCTTCGGTCACCGTGAACCTTGCCGCGGCGCTTGCGGCCCGCGGGCTCAATGTCGGCATAATCGATGCTGACATTTGGGGATTTTCGGTTCCTCGCATGCTTGGCATCGAAGGCCGGCTGCAAGCCGAAGGGGGCGACGAACGACCGGTGATTCGACCCCATTCGATCCCGGTGAAGAATCGAGACGCCGGTGGATCCGGTCAAGACGGTCGACTTGACGTTGTTTCAATGGGCTTCTTAGTTGAAGACGAAGAGTCGGCGTTGCTATGGCGGGGGCTGATGCTGAATAGAGCGGTTCAGCATTTCCTCGAAGATGTTTCGTGGGCTGAAGATCTTGAGTATGTGCTGATCGATATGCCGCCTGGTACCGGCGATGTAGCAATGGGTTTGGCTCGCATGATTCCCCGAGCCGAAATGATAGTTGTAACGACGCCGGCAACCGGAGCTCAAAAAGTAGCGGCCCGAGCGGTATCAATGGCTCGGAAGTCTTTTCTGCGAGTGGCCGGAGTAATCGAAAATATGTCAAAGTTCGTTGCTCCTGACGGTTCGGAGCACGCTCTGTTTGGATCGGGCGGAGGTGAGAATTTGGCTCACGAGGCCGGCGTTCCATTGATCGGAC
The DNA here is from genome assembly GCA_937922805.1 of uncultured Acidimicrobiales bacterium. GTDB lineage: Bacteria > Actinomycetota > Acidimicrobiia > Acidimicrobiales > SZUA-35 > JAHELU01. The sequence goes on from CALAJV010000004.1 coordinate 117,566, forward strand.
AGATTCCGATTGAACCGAGTATCTCCGCAGGTGGCGACAACGGCAAACCGGTGGCTCTTGGCGACGGGCCCTCATCAGAAGCGTTCGCCGAGATCGCTCATCAGATCGTAACTGAGATTGCCCCGCCGATTGAGATGGCGAGCTGTACTGCTCGGCTGTTTGAATTAGCCGATGCTGCTCTGGCCGAGTTCGACGCCGCTCAAGCGAGCACCGATTAGGCGAATGGGTTAGCGCCCCGGGCTCGGTCAGCCCGATGTGCAGCAGGGTTAGGTAAGCGGGTGTCTCTCGAGCCGCCGCCGCAGTTACAGGTTTGGCGACTTAGCGGTCTGATCTACTCGTTGGATTGAGACCGAGTCAGCGATGAATCGAGATGACGGAACAAGGAACGTCTCGCCCGACTTGCTGGTCAGTTCGACTGCTGTCGGATGAACAGCAGCCACCACACCTTCGACGTTGCCGACCTCGACGGTGTCTCCGAGCTGAACAATCCTCTTGAGTACCCGCGTCGACGCCACTTCTCGAGCAACTCCGTTGCCTCCGAGCCCGACAAGAAGAGTAAGGCTGGCTGCCACTCCGAAGAACACAGCCCCTAAGGCCATATTGACGATTTCGGTGTCGACTCCCAGTTGGCTAACCGCTAGGACGACGGCGAGCACCATTATCGTGCTTCGCACAACCAAGCTGGCCTGCCGTTGTACCTGGAGAGGCATCCGGCCAGTGGCCTGGGCCAGCGCTGTGGTGGCGAACGAAGCCAAGACGTTGGCGACGATCAAGATAAGCCCGGCGCTGAGGAGTTTCGGAATCCACGACACGAGATCTTTCGGAAGCTGCTCCAAAGAAGATGGCTGCAAGATGCCAAGAGCGATGACCAAACCCGCTATTAGACCTATCGACAAAGCCAAGCTGGCCAGCGGTTTTGCTACTTGTTGTAGCGGTGCTGGTCGCTTCGGAGAACCAATGAAACCATGAACTAAGCGCGACGCTACTAGGCCAACGAAGAGTCCACCAACGATGGCGATCACCACCAGGAGCCAATCACTCATATTGTTTCCCTCTCTGCTTGCATGTCGCCCACACAAACTACACTTCGTCGACGGGCTTCGCCGGTAGCGACAATTGTCACCCTATCGTCTGCTTGGCGATGGTTGCTCGGTGTCGTTCGTTTGATCCCAATTTGTTGCCGCTGTGCTTCCACGGTTTTGCGCTGTTGTTTACGCTGGCTTGTTCGAATATCAATGACGGTTCGGCGCTGTCTTGTCGATGCTTCTACTCTGCTGGCTCATCGATTAGGAGGATTTTGCCTGTTTCGATTCCGGCGCCGAATAAGTCAGTTACAACGTCAAATACTGCTCGTGAATCAAGTCGAGCTGCAACCTTGCGCTCGAGCCGGTCAGAAAGATCAGCGGGAGCGGTGAATACTGCTGCTAGCGCATCGCCGATAGCCAACGTGCCGGTATCGGCATCATCGATTGTTTCAAGGACGCCGGCACAACGCTGGCACGATCCTAGATGGGCGTCCAACTCGGCTCCGTGCTCGCCAGCGAGCCACTCTCGAAGCGCCTTTTTACTTGGGTGCCGTAAGACCATCATGCCCATTCCCGCAATGCTGAACCTAGCCGCCGCCTTGAACGCAACAGTCGTGTTTTTACTGTTGGCATTGGCACGTCGAGAATTTCCGCTATCTCGTCGTAGGCCAAGCCTTCAACTTCTCTGAGTACAACAATGCTCCGAGAAAGATCGTCAAGCAAGTCAAGAGCTTTGACGAAATCATCCATGACGGCGTCTGACTGGACTCTTGACTCTACTGATCGCTCAGGTCGAGTTTCTGCTTCTGGAAGATCGATCGGGTCGATAACAACTGCTTTTCGGGAACGCAGCGTTGATATGGCAGTGTTGTGAGCGATTCGTAGAACCCAGCTGCGTAGCGAAGACTCGCCTCGGAAGTTCGGCAAGGCCAGCCACGCCTTGACTAGAGTCTCTTGGGCAATATCTTCTGCCAATGATTTTTCCCGGACGACCGACATTGCCAGTCGGTAGATAGCTTCGCCGTGCTCCACAACTAACTTATGGAGCTCCTCGGGATCAGTCTCTTTATCTACGATGGCTCGAGTCGGCTGTTCAGTATCATTGAGTTTTGAATCAGTCGGCCGCGCTTGAGGAGTTCCATTTATATAGGAACTCGAAGTAGCCATTCGTAGTCGCGGGAAGAATCGAAAGATTCTCATAGGAAAGATCCGCACATAGTCATGACGCTCAAAATGGTAGACGCGTCGCGAGGAATGTGGCCAAAAAGTCTCAGTATTGCTCGTTTGGGTCGCTCAGTTGGCTTAAACAGTGGAACTTAACGGCGGAAGAAAATTTCGATCTAAGTAGTTGAAGTTTGGATGAGCTAGTTCTGGGTTCGACAAAACATAACTTCTTAGGAGTTTCTCGGAAAAAGTCGAGAATTTCGCGACCGAATGCCGACTTAAACGTCAATCAATTGCTTACGACTTATAAGGGAGTTAATCAAATGCTCGCACAGGTTGATGATGGTCTCGACCTCATCTCTTCACTACAAACCGGTATCACCGATTTGTTCTCGTCACTCTTCAGCTTTCTGCCGAAGCTTGTCGGGTTTCTACTCATACTGCTCATTGGCATGTTTGTCGCCAAGCTCATCGGACGTGTTATCCGGCGAGTCTTCAAGGCAATCAACCTTGACCACTACCTAGACAAGGCCGGCATCGGCGGTCCGCTCGAACGAGCTGGCTACGCTGACAGCGGCAAGTTTGTTGCCAAGATCATTTACTACATGATCATGCTGATCGTGTTGAAGCTTGCCTTCGGCGCCCTCGGTATCGACGCTCTCAACGAGCCGTTCGACAAACTAATTGCGTGGATTCCGCAACTTCTCGTTGCACTTATCCTCCTCGTCGTCGGTGGCATTGTTGCCAACGTAGTTTCAGATCTGGTTCGTGGCGCTACTGCTACCCAGAGCTGGGGCAACATGGCAGTGACCGCCGCCAAGGTTGGCGTCTGGTGGATCTTCGGCATGGCAGCACTTGACCAAGCCGGAATCGCTACCGACCTCGTCGACACCCTCATGACAACCGTCTTCGCCAGCTTGGGTGCAATCCTCATCATCAAGTACGGCGTCGGTGGCATCTGGGCCGCACGTGACCGCTTCTGGCCAAACGTGTACGACACCGTTTCTTCTTCAACTGCTAGCAAGACCCCGGCGCCTGCGCCTCGTCCACCACAGCAGTAGTCGAAACAAGATGTACCGGCAGCTTCCTCGGGCGACGGAAGCTGCCGGAACGATCTCTTGGGAGTTGCACCCTCAGCTCTCCTAAGAACACTGGATTTGGAGGGGTCCCTCACCCCTCCAAATCCGATCAAGATCACTTGTAATGGTCCCTCACCATCACAAGCTGAAGTCTTGGGTGGGGCCCTCAGCCACCCAAGACACTAGGAACGGACCCGGGTGGGCGACTCGGGTTCGTTTCACTTTTTGCCGTCAGGTTTGAGATTCGACGTCAGGCAATCAAGTTGAGGGCGTCGACAGCCTCTGAGAAGTCGAACAAATTGTCGAGCCGGTCTAGCAAGACCCCATCAGCTGAAACTATGAACAGCGAAGGCTCGAACTCAAGACCGAGATCGACTACCGCTGGTGCTAGCTCAATGGCTGGGTCGGCGTAGTTACCGTTTACTTCACTGGTATTGGCGTATACCTCGACGTGAACGATCGCTGGTTTCGTCGCCAAAGAGGATTGGGCCTCAATCAACGTCTCAAGGACCGGGCCGCAATACGCAGTCGAGCACAGCGCCGGGGTGGCTACCAACAAGGCAAAGGGTTTTCGACCAACGAGGAGATCAGCCGCCGAGGTCGAATGAAACGAACACTGGTCAACTCGTGTGCACAACGTGTCGACCCCAGTTGGGTCAGACACGGTGGGGGTGCGAACCGAAGGAAACGGGTCACCGGTCAGGAGAACTCTGGCTTCGGCCGGATCGAAAATCTGGATTGGCATCGTTGCCTCGGCCGCCTGAAAGCCTTCTTGGTTGAACGTCGCAACCAAATCGTAGATACCAGGCTCATCGACCTCGACTCGCAACGGGTAGTAGCGAAATAGGTTGGCGTGTTGATGGTCTGGGTCGATTGTTTCGTCTACGTGATCGTGCGTGACAACTCGGCCAATAGTGGTTGTACTCGCAACCACTTGTCCGTCGCGCAGCAACCGAACCGGAACTTCAGCTCCGTCGGGGCCGAAGATAACGTCAAGTTCGGTGTCAGAACCGGTACTCGCCGTCGGAGCTACAGTCGCAAACGGAATCCGCTGTGGGCGTCCCGAGACCAAGATGTGATCGGGCGAAAACAACGGAACCAGTGTTGGGGCCGAAACGGTTCGCGAAGAACACGCAGAAACGATGGCGCTGGCTGCGGTGATACTCCCGCCAGCTACCCACGGAGTGAGCGTCGTCGCCGACAAGCCAGATAAGAAGCGTCGACGCGAAAGCCTTGGGCCGGCCTCTGGCCGGTAATTCTTGTTGGCCACTCATTGGACAGTATCGGCTGATTGTCGTTTCTGCCCATATGATCGAACCGTGTCCGATGTGGGAAAGCAAACAGATGCCAACGATGTGACCGATAGCGCTCAGCCACTGGTCCAAGCAACCAATTCGACAACCGAGTCGAGCCCGGGTTACTCGGTAGTTGTAAACGGCGCCACCGTCCCGATTACCGATGAGTCCGGGTCGTTGCTTGACCTATTGAGAGACCAGTGCCAGATGCTGTCGGTCAAGGATGGGTGTAGCCCCCAAGGTCAATGCGGTTGCTGTACGGTCCTCGTCGACGGCAAACCTCGTGTTGCCTGTGTCACCCCGGCCAAGCGGGTTCGAGGCCGAGATGTCACGACTCTCGAAGGACTAGATCCCGATCGGGTTCAACAGTGGGGAGATGCTTTCTGCCAGGCTGGCGGTAGCCAATGTGGGTTCTGTACCCCAGGAATAATCATGCGATTGAACAGCCTCGTTGTCGATGACGAGGAGCCTGCCGTACCAAAGGCTTCCATCGACCAGGCTTTGTTGGCTCACCTTTGTCGCTGTACAGGTTGGCAGACGATTCACGAAACGGTCGACTTGATGATTAGCGGAGTCGCCAAGTCCCAAGATCGAGACATGGCCGGAGCCAGTCGACGAGCTGCACTCGAAGGGCATGGTCCCCAAAAAGTTTCGGCTGACGTTGCGCTCGGTCGAGGCGGGTTTTCAGCTGACACCGCACCCAATAACGCCCTGATTGCAATCGCCAACTCGACTGGTGAATGGGTCGTCGCCGAGACACTGGCCGAGGCTCGCCGACTGGCGGGAAAGATCCAAGGGCGTCGAACAACGATAAGTCATCGTTGGCCCCTAGAGCTCCCGCCAGGAGACTGGACCCGTACCCTGAGAACCACATGGGTCGATCCGGGATACCTCGAGACGGACGCTAGTTGGTGCCAGCCGAACGGAGAGCCGTCATCGCTGGTAGAGAACGGCGGAGGTTTCGGCGGAAAAGTCGCCGACAGTCTCGGTCTGGGTCTGGTGGCGCGAACCTTAGCCGACCAGCACCAACGTCCGGTTCTGGTTTTGGCTAGTCGTGAAGACACGGCTCGACTTGGCCCGAAACGCCCGCCGATAGCAGCTGGGATCAAAGCGGATGGAAGCGGAATAGTTCGGGTGGTAGCCACGCCCGGAATAGCCGAAGCGATCGCGTCAGTAGCTCCCGAACTCGAGGTCGAGGAGGTTAGCGTCGCTGGGCCACCAACATCGTCGGCTATTCGCGGCGCCGGATGGGTCGAGGCCACGGTCCTCAAGGCTGGACTGAGGGGAGAAGTCGGTGTCGTCACCTCTCCACTGGGGGCCGAAGCAACTGCTGAGTTCGTTGACGGGGTGATTCGGGTCGGCGTGCGCTGCGGTAAGCCTCTCGATCACATTGTGTTGCGTTCCTACTGCGTTGGAGCCGCTCACATGGCTTGGTCCTGGCTTACCAGCGAGGCCCAGACCATCGATGATGAAGGTGAGGTCCACGATCTCACTGTTCGAAGTTTCGGCATTCTACGTTCAGCCGATACTCCACCAATTGAGGTGCAGATACATGAAGACGACGGACCACCAGTTAACGGCTCCGATGCGGTATTCGCGGCCGTTGCCGCTGCCGGTTGGCTTGCGTTGGATTGTGAAACAGACTGGCCTTTGGAGGCTCCCCAATGACCGATAATCCCCCGTCCCAAGTAAGCTCTGACTCGGCGGGAGGTGGTCTAGAGCGGCCAATTGCATCTCTTGGATACGTTATTTTTTATGTGCCAGATGTGGCCGCCGCTCTAGAGTTCTACGTCGCCGCCTTTGGCTTCACACAACGTTTCGTTACTCCCGAGAACGACTACGGCGAACTCGACACCGGCACGACCACCTTGGCTTTTGTTTCCCACGAGTTGGCAACCTCGAACTTGAGCGATGCTGGTGGCTTCGTCGCTCTCGATTCGGCGGAACGACCCTTTGGGGGGTCCATCACCGTGGTAACCCCAGACGTTGATGCTTCTCTAACGGCAGCGCTGTCGGCGGGGGCCCAGGTTTACGCCGAACCGAAACAAAAACCGTGGGGCCAAACAGTCGCTTACGCCCTTGATCCTTTTGGCCTTCTGATCGAAATTGCTACTGCGATGGGCTAGCGACGTGACCCGGATCATCAGATCAACGGGAATTTGGGTAGATTAGCGACATGACGAAACCAGTAGGACCTTACACCCCCATCGTTAAAGCTGGCCCATGGCTCGTGTCTTCCGGACAAATCGGGATTAAGGATGGAGCAGTGGTTGAAGGTGGAATTGCTGCTCAATGCACCCAAGCGTTGACAAACCTTAAAGAACTATTTGAAGGTCAAGGCTCGTCGCTAAGCGCGATCACCAAGACCACAGTGTTTCTCACCACGATGGATCACTACGCCGAAATGAATGAGCTGTACATGGCTGCGTTTGGAGATCATCGACCGGCTCGATCGGCCGTCGCGGTAGCGCAATTACCTCTCGGTGCTTTAATGGAAATCGAAGCCACCGCCTACGTCGGAGAATAGAAGTGCTCGAAATAGTCATCATCGCCGTCGTACTCGTTTTCGTGATTCCTGTCGGCTTCATCATGAGCACCTCGATCGCAGCGGCCGCAATCGGCGCGCTGATGAAAGACAACGCCGAACTGATCGATCCTGAAAGCGAACTGATCGAGACCAACATCTAGCTCTAGTTCGGTCAGCGGGTCGGTAGTTGTCGGCCGTGGCCAACCCGGACTCGGCCGTAGTATTGGCCGATGAGGTCTCCTCTCGGCTGGTACATTTGTTGCCGTGATCGATCTACGTCGCCTTCGGGCAGAACAGGCATACCAAACCGGCATCGAAAGTAAGGGCGTAAGCTCTGATGTCATCAACCGAGTTCTCGAACTTGACGAGGCTCACCGGAGCGCTCTCGGCGCGGTTGAAGAGATGCGATCCGAAGCCAACGCTGCAGCCAAAGCAGTTGGCAAACTAAAAGATAAAGATGAACGCGACGCCAAGATCGCCGAGAACAGTGTCTTCAAAGCCAAACTGGGTGAAGCCGAAGCCGCTCTGGCCACTCAGCAACAAGAGCTAACCGAGCTTGCGTTGACTATGCCAAACCCGTGCCATGAGTCTGTTCCGCTGGGAGGCGAAGAAGACTTCCGAGTTGAAAATACTGTCGGCGAGCAATCTTCTGCTCCAGCCTACGACCATGGAGCAGTCGGGGAACTACTCGGTGTGGTCGACACGAAGCGAGCGGTGCGGATGTCGGGCAGTCGGTTCGCCTACGTCATGGGCGATGCGGTTCGGCTGCAAATGGCGTTGGTTCAGTGGACTCTGGCGAAGGTGGCCGAACACGGCTTCACCCCGGTTATAACGCCGGTACTGGTCCGCGAAGAGATGATGGAACTGGCTGGATTCTTTCCGACCGACCGAAACCAGGTCTATGAGGTAGCCGAGGATGAGCTATACCTAATTGGCACGTCAGAAATAGCGTTAGCTGGTCTCCACCGAGAGGAGCGGATCGACGCTACGGATCTCCCCGTTCGCTATGCCGGTTATTCCAGCTGTTTCCGCCGAGAGGCAGGAACCTACGGCAAAGACACAAGCGGTCTGTTCCGAGTCCATCAGTTCGACAAGGTTGAGATGTTTGTCTACGCCGACCCAGAGAAATCTTGGGAAGAGCTCGAACTGCTACGCCAAATTGAAGAAGAGATTGTTGGTGGGCTTGAGCTTCCGTATCGAGTTATTACTGTGGCGTCGGGCGACCTTGGCGCTGCGGCAGCCAAGAAGTACGACCTTGAAGTGTGGCTTCCGTCAGAGCAGAGATACCGCGAGGTCACATCGTGCTCGAACTACACCGACTTCTCAGCCCGCAGGATGAACACCAAGACGAAAACTGACGGCGGAAATGTGCTGACTCACACGCTGAATGGCACTGCTTGTGCCATCGGTCGGACCCTTCTCTACATTTTCGAGAATCATCAGAATCCTGACGGATCGGTTCGAATCCCGACTGTTCTGCAGCCGTTTTGTCCAGGATTAGAGGTAATCGAACCCCGATAGTGGCCTGTGGGGCCGCTAGTTGGCGCTGACGGTGCTGAACTAATCCCATCAAGGCTGAGTAGGGCCTGATGACTAGAAGCGATCGTCGGGTCGATACGGCGCGTTCAAATAGATTTCTTGGTCGCTAGCATCAATTTGACAACAACTAGGACGACAGGATCACTATGACGGCAGTGGGGCAACGGAGCCTTCACCAAGCAGCAGTAGATCAATTTCAACGAGCGGCAGCGCTGGTAGATCTCAAAGCAAGTTATCAAGAGATCTTGGCCCAACCGAAGAATGAGATCATTGTTAACTTCCCGGTGACGCTCGACGACGGTTCGATGAAAGTGTTTACCGGTTACCGGATTCAACACAACAACATCCTGGGGCCATTCAAGGGCGGACTTCGTTTCCACCCTGATGTCGACCTCGACGAGGTCAAGGCGTTAGCGGCGTGGATGACCTTCAAGACCGCGCTAGTCGGCATCCCGTTCGGTGGTGCTAAGGGCGGGGTCACCATAAACCCGGCCGACTATTCCAAAGAGGAGATGCAGCGAATCGTTCGTCGGTTCACTCACGCTCTTGGGTCGAACATCGGCCCCGACCACGACATTCCGGCTCCCGACGTCGGCACCTCAAGCGAAACTATGGATTGGGTCATGGATACCTACGCCAACGTTTCTCCCCCCGGCTTTCGGCACGCAGTCAAAGGAGTGGTGACCGGCAAGTCAATCGAGGTTGGCGGATCGATCGGCAGAGAAGAAGCTACTGGCCGAGGGGTGCTCTATAGCCTGCGTCACTGGTGTGGCGAAACTGGAGCCCGACTAGACGATTTGAAAGTCGCAGTGCAAGGGTTCGGAAATGTCGGTAGCCACTTTGCCCTACTTGCCCGCGAAGCGGGCTGCAGCATTGTTGCTGTTGCCGACCACACGGGAACGGTCGGTAATGTCGACGGTATCGACGTCGACAAGCTGCGGGTTTGGGCCAACGAAAACGGTGGCGTAGCCGGTTTCCCTGGCGCTACTGCGCTGACTACCGAAGAGCTATTCAGCCAAGAGTGCGACGTGATGGTTCCTGCTGCTCTCGAAAATCAGATAACAGCAGAACGGGCTAAAGTTCTGAAATGCAAGCTCCTAGTTGAGGCCGCTAACGGCCCGACTACCCAAGAAGCCGAAGTGGTTCTGGCTGACCGAGGTATCGAGGTAGTGCCCGACATTCTGGCCAACGCTGGCGGCGTGATCGTGTCTTACTTCGAATGGCTCCAGAACAAGTCGGCCAGAGCTTGGTCGTTCGAAGATGTCGACGATCGGCTCCGTGACCTGGTTTGGAAAGCTCACGACGGCGTCGTTGAGCGTCGGGCTGAGCTGAATTGCACTCGCCGAGAAGCGGCCTATGCTGTTGCGCTCGACCGAATTGCAGACGTGTACGACCGGCGGGGGATATTCCCTTAGCCGACCCGTGCCGGCGTCGTCATTCTGCAGCTTGCGATACCGGTCCATCCCCAGCCGTCGCCATCAGAATCGATGCACTGACTCTTTGGAGCTTGGCATGATTCGCTTCCGGTCCATCCCCAGCCGTCGCCATCGGAATCGATGCAAGAAGCCTTACGGGTTGCTTCATCGGCTGTCGCTGGTTCGACTATAGGTCTATCGGCAGTTGCTGTTGCTGGTTTGGCGGTCGGTTCGTTGGCTGTTGCTGGTTCAGCTGTGGCTGGCTCGGTTCGTTGCCGGTCCGATTCTTCCTCATCGCTATCCGGGCTAGGAGCAAATTGCTCAAATCCCGAGTTCTGTTGGTTCAGGCGCAGCAACTCTCCGCTACCGGTGGAAACGCCCTCACCGTCTCTAGTGGTCACCGACGGTGTTGCGGTTTTTGGTGGCGGTTTCTTTGTCATATCTGGGGTCCGAATGGGCTCGACAACGTCAGGCTGGACCGGCGGTTCGATCGAGGTCTCGTGAAACTCACCGGTCGCCGGGTCTGTCCAGCCGATGGTTAACGTGCCATCTTCTTCCAGAATAGTTCTGGTTAGCGTTCCGGTTTCCTCGTCCCAGTCGAAGTAAACCCCAGGAACCCTGTCCTCAGTCGTAGCATCATCTTCATCGAGGGTCGGATTTTCGACGGTGGCCGACAGCTGGTCGTTTGGGGGCGGCTCGACTGGGTTACCTTCGGTGTTGGCTGCCGGATTGGTGTTCCAAGTGATTTGTCGGCCACCACCGTTGTCTTCATCTTCGCTGTTGATAGGCGGAATGGTAAGCGTGTTCGCGACCGAACCATCCTCGGCTATCTCGATTTGGAAGCGGCCACCGCTCTGATCGTTGATCACTGTTAGGCGCTCTAGGGAGCCGTCGTCGCCGACTTCTGATTCGGTTATCCCTAGGACAACGTCGAGGTCGAGGTAGGTGCCGGGTCCGCGACTTCCGTCGTTGGTCAATCGTTCGGTTGGCGGGGGAACTGTTGACTCATCCGATGGGACACTCTGGACTGGCTCAGTAGTAAAGGTCTCTGAGAAGGTGACTTGCGGGCCGTCATCGTCTGACGTGTGGCGCGAAGGCGAGCTTGCCTGGTTGGTGCTTGCCGGCTTTTCTTCTCGTGAGGGCTCTGGATCGGGTTCAGCTGATCTGTTTCCATCATCAGGGATAGCGGATGCTGTACCGGCAGCCATGCCGAGCGTAGTTGCAGCCAATGCGCTGAAAATTATTAGCTTTCCGCCACGCCTCACCCAAGTCCGGTCAGTACGTGCTAACCCTGGCACCGCCCGAGGACAGGCAGTAATTTCTTTAGGCTCGTTGGAACCGCAGTAGTTGATACACATTAGTTTGACCCATTCAGATTCATAGTTATTGTCCTGCCCACCTGGCCTGAAAAATCGACTCGTCCATTGCCAGCAGATGGATACGGAGTCGAGCGACCTCGAACCCCTGAATCTCTGCGAATTCCCGCTTTAGGGTCGCCGGACGCTTTGCTCCGCGAAAGACCACAATGGCACGGCCCGAAAAGGCCGCAAGTTTCGATGCACATTGCCTGACCCACCTAGATTGAAACGAATGATTTGCTGGCCCACAGCGGGCACCAAAATTGAGCGTACCAGGGGCCAAAGAGTTGTCAAAGAAGCGAGAGCATATGACCACGCTGATCGACCAATCTGCTTTGATTGCCGAAACGAAGCCTGCCTAGGCCGAGAAGGGTTTGACTAGGTCGCCTGCCAGCGTGAATGACCTAGTTTGTACCCGACCCCACGAACGGTCGTGATCAGACTGGCGTGCTCTTGGCCCATTTTGGCTCTCAACCGGCGAACGTGAACGTCAACTGTTCGAGCGCCACCAAAGTATTCGTAGCCCCATACCCGATTGAGCAGTGTCTCTCGATTGAATACCTGCCCGGGGCTTGTGGCCAGAAATTTGAGCAGCTCGTATTCCATGAACGTCAGATCGAGGGGTCGATTCTCAAGGACCGCTTGGTATGTCTCAACGTTTAGCGTCAGCGGTCCGTAAATAACCAGCTCTGGCCGCGCCCCTCGGCCGGACTGCCACAATAGATGCTGAATGCGGGCCTCAACCTCGTCGGGATGAAAAGGCGTGATCACGAAATCGTCGAACAGGTCGCTTCGTGATTGGAGGTCAGCCAGTTGGGTTCCGCTAATAACAACGAGCAGGGGTTCGATCGGCGAATCTCGTTTGCGCAATTCTCGACAAAAACGCCAGGCTTCGTCTGGATTGTCGGCGGCGGCCACGATGGCTCCGCTCCATTCGTCTCCATCGACTCCAGTTTGTTCAAGAATGGTCGAGCTGTGATTTGAGCCCACCCATTTGTAGCCGCCGATGTCAAGAAACCGAACCAACTCGGCCGGAGGCTGTTCAGGAAATACGGCGAACGCTTCGTTCCCGGTCGTCGACGCTTTATCAGACATCCCGCGACCGCCATGAACGATTGCGGTTTAGTGCCCTTCGAGCTTGGTGGTAAACATCGCGGCCGGAGACATCGGACGAACAAGTTGCCCCAGGGGAATTGAAACAACTAGTCATTACCACGACGGCAAATACCGTTCTAGTTCCCATTGGCTGACATGGGCCTTATAGCTATTCCACTCGTTTCGTTTGTTGCGCAAGAACCACTCAAAGATGTGTTCGCCCAGGGCGTTAAACACTAGCTCTGATTTCTCCATCTCATCTAAGGCCTCGGACAGCGATCCGGGTAATGGCTGTACCCCCAGCTTCTTAGCTTCGTCGGTTGATAACTCGAAGAGGTTTTGGGTCACTTCGTCGGGAAGTTCATAGTTTCCTTCGATCCCAGCTCTGCCCGCGGCCAGGATCAACGCGAAGGCCAAGTATGGGTTGCATGACGGGTCTGGTGATCGGAACTCGATTCGAGTTGACGTGGTTTTATCTGGCTTTGTGACCGGTACTCGGACCAACGCTGAACGATTGTTGGTGGCCCAAGAAACCCAAATGGGAGCTTCGTAACCCGTTACCAGTCTTTTGTATGAGTTAACTAGCTGATTGGTAATGGCGGTAATTTCTCGACCATGGACTAGTAGGCCGGCTAGAAATTTGCGGCCAGTGTCAGACAAAGCGGGGTTGGCCGAACCTTGGGAATGGAACGCGTTGTCATCGCCTTCGAACATCGAAAGGTGCAGGTGCATGCCTGAGCCTTGAAGCCCCTCAAGCGGCTTTGGCATGAATGACGCGAACCTTCCCTGCTCCATCGCCAATTCTCGTACTACTAGACGGAACGTCATGATTTGGTCGGCCATGGTCATCGCGTCGGTATAGCGAAGATCAATTTCGTGTTGCGACGGCGCGTCTTCGTGGAACGAATACTCGACTGGGATGCCCATTGCCTCGAGGACCGACAGCGTGCGTCGACGCAGATCAGAAGCAACATCGCTCGTAGTCAGATCAAAGTAGGAGCCTGAGTCCAACAACTTTGGCTTATGGGCCGGGTTGCCATCGGCGAAATAGAAGAACTCCAGTTCTGGGGCGACCATGAAGGTGTATCCATCGCCCTGAGCCGCCCGCAAGTTTCGACGCAGAACATGGCGAGGATCTCCCTCGAATGGCGCTCCACCAGGATGGTAGATGTCACAGAACATCCGGGCCGTTGTTCCGCCCTCGGTCCACGGCAATAGTTCAAAGGTTGACGGATCGGGTTTCGCCAAGACGTCCGATTCCTGGATTCGGCTAAAACCATCGATCGCTGAACCGTCGAAATGAACGCCCTCTTCGAAGGCGGTCTCCAATTCGACTGGCGAAATTGCCACCGACTTGAGTTGGCCGAGAACGTCAGTGAACCACAATCGGATCAGGGTGACATTGCGCTCTTCGACTGCTCTTAGGACGTACTCTTGCTCTCGTTCCACACTCGATTAGTAACAGCTTTCGGGTTCAAACAACACCCGCAATTGGGATCAAATGTGGTAAATCCATGAGTTTTAGCCAGGTTCGTGACTCGGATTCACATTCAGTTAACAATCGGGCCTTGGATCTGAAACAAAACCTTGGTTTAGTTGCTGTAAGGCCACAGCACGACACCAACGTCGGTAGCCAAACCCTTACGTACAAACCAGACCAACCCCCATCAAAATAGAGCCGGGAGCTAACTAGTGACTTATCGGGCTGAATACCTTTGGATCGACGGAACCGTACCTACCCCGGAGATCCGCTCAAAGACCAAGATCCTTGCCGACGGAGAGACCCCAGGAATCTGGGGCTACGACGGTTCAAGCACCAACCAGGCCACCGGCGACAACTCTGATGTTGTATTGCAACCGGTATTTCAGTGCCCCGACCCGATTCGTGGCGGTGACAACATCCTCGTTCTGTGCGAAACACAGCTAACTGCTGACCTCGCTCCTCACCCGACAAACACCCGGGCCGGAGCCCGCGAAGCTCTCGACAAGTACTCGTCGCAAGAACCATGGTTCGGTATGGAGCAGGAGTACACGATGCTTGACCCGGGCACCGGTTGGCCATTCGGGTTCCCGCCCAACGGTTACCCCGGTCCCCAGGGCCCTTACTACTGTGGTGTCGGCGCGGTGAAGATCGCGGGTCGCGACCTTGTGGAGGAACACACCGATCTTTGTATCGAAGCCGGGTTGATGATCTCAGGGACAAATGCTGAGGTAATGCCAGGCCAATGGGAGTTCCAAATCGGACCTGCCGACACCGTGACCGTTGGTGACCACCTTTGGATAGCTCGCTATCTGTTGTATCGGGTAGGCGAGAAGCACGGCGTGGAGATTTCCCTTGACGCCAAGCCAATGAAGGGTGACTGGAACGGTGCTGGCATGCATACCAACTTCTCAACCAACGCAATGCGCGAGAACTACGATGCCATCGTCAAAGCTGCTGAATCGCTAGGTGCTGAAGGTAAGCCTCAAGAGCACCTGGCTGGATACGGCGTCGGAATTGAAGAGCGGCTAACCGGTGAGCACGAAACACAGCGATACGACCAGTACAGCTACGGGGTTTCCGATCGAGGTGCTTCGGTTCGAATCCCTTGGCAGGTAGCAAAAGATCAAAAGGGCTACATCGAGGATCGTCGCCCCAACGCCAACGCTGATCCGTACGTTGTCGCCAGACTCATCACCAACACCGCTTGTTCGGTTCTGGCATAGCAAGTGACCTTGGCCATTGTGGCCCAGATTGGCTCGAGCAGGCCCTAGAAGGCCTGACTGGATCTGAATCTGCTGGTCTGTATTCTTAGAAAGTGAACGAGAGAGGTTGAACCGGCGGGGTTCGGCTTCTCTTGTTCAAGTTTTGGCCCAATCCGTTTGGCTGACCAGAACTGAGCTTGGCGCTACCGGGACCGAGTCTCTAGTGAGCTAGATCGGGAAATAGCCGGGTACTTCATGATGCGGGGTGTCGAGGTATACCTTGGCCTCGGGCATGCCGCCGAATCGACCGTGGCTCCAACGAACCTCGATATGGCCCTTGACTGAGACCGGAGCCCCATCAGCTCGACGCCGCATCTCTGCTCGCCATTGAACCACTGGTTGGCCCAAAGCGTCGCCCCAGGCATCGAAGGCCTTTAGCTCGAACGCTTGGCGGAAATCCCACGGTGTGGCCACTCGGTATCTGAGTGGGGTGCCATCGATAGCTCGTCCTAAGACGAAGTAGGGAGATGGGGCGAACCGGAGGAGTCGCCACAGCATCTCTTCTCTTGACCCGTCGGAGTCGAGATTGTTCAGCCATCGTTCGGCTGATTGGTTTGAAACGTCAACCACCATCCACTTGTACGCTTCGGCTGCCTCCTCGCTTGGCCAAGCCCGACCTTTCGTAGCTGCCTTGAGTACCTTGCGATCAGCCGCCGTTAGTTGAGCTGCATCGATAGGTAGCGACTGGTCGTCGACAGCACTGCGGAAAGCCTGCCACAGGTCTTTGTGAGCGGCTGGTGAGACTTGAGCAAACCAGTCCACCGGTTGACCGCCACGGCGTTCCGCCAACAATCGGTCGAAAACGTGACTCGGACTAGCGTTCATCAAAACGTTAGAACCGTACTTGCAGCTCACCAGGTAGACATGATCGATCCGAAGATCGGCCGGTATCTGCTCATAGGCCGGTGGTCGGTGCGGTCCTTTCCATTCTAATCGCCATGGGGCTCGGCCTCGGAGCCCGTGCTCGGAGTAGGCAAACTGGTGGCCGTTATCCCAAGCGGTTTCGAACTCGTCGGCAAACTCGCCCTTATCGCGGGCTTCGATCAACCGGTCGAAGTGGGCCTCTGTGACGTTGCTGACAAGGCGAGGTCGAACCCCGAGGGCGTGATCGAGTTCGCGGTAGCCGAGCATGCTGAGCCCAGTGACGATTTCAGTTATTTCCGTTCTCAGGTCGGCCATGGCCCCGCGATCAGGTTGGCCTTAGGGGCCGCAGATATCATCGGGCCAGAATCCAGGCTGAGGGCGAACCGCTTCGGGGTCGGAGAACCCACTGGCGTAGCTAGCTAGGCGGTTGAGGTCGGTGGCATCAGTGAAGTTAATTACGTCGAATAGGCCCTCGGGGCCGACCGACCGCAACAGTTTGTCGTGCTCGGTACGAGCCTTTGGCTTCGCCGGGGTGAGAGCAATAAGCGGTCGGGTGTCGTCGTCGGCACGGAGAACATGGGCATGGGCTAAGAGCCGCAAGACAGTGTCGAGTTTAGTCAGGCCGGGCCTGCTGGTTGTGGCCGAGCCTGCCACTTCGACATAGAACTCGGTGCCATCGGCAGCCTCGACCAGGAACGGAAAACTGACGCCGGTGCTACCGACTTTCGCTTTCGAGGACTTACTAGCTCCTTTGACGACGGTGAATCCGGCCTCGGTGAGCAGCGCCCTGGCCGCGTCGATTGAGCCGGACACACCAACTGCGGGGCCCTTCGGCTTGGCCGTTTCGGCGGTATCACCTCCGTTGTGAGGAAGGCCAGTGCGACTATCGAGTTGGACTGTGTCGAGTCGATCAGCGGCCGCGGCGATGTAGTCCGGGTCGGTGTCGTAGCCGACGGGAACGCGCCCTGATTCGAGAGCGGCAACCAACGTAGAACCTGAACCCATAAACGGGTCGAGAACCACGTCACCCTCGTAGGTGTATAGCTCGATCAGTTTCAATGGCAATTCGACCGGGAATGGCGCCGGGTGATTAACTCGTCGAGCGCTTTCGGCTGGTAGTTCCCAAACATCAACAGTGGAAGCCAAGAACTCATCGTTTGTGATGGTCGGTCGCCACGGTAAGTTGCGCTTCTTCCGCTCTGCTGAGGTGAAGGCTCGATCGAATCGGCCTTTGCTGGCAACAATCACTCGCTCGGTGGTGTCTCGCAGTACTGGGTTAGCGGGGCTCATAAACGAGCCCCAAGCGCACGACCCGCTTGAGCCGCGGCCCTTTTGCCATAAGATCTCACCCCGAAGCAACATTCCTAGGTCTTCCAGGATGCGCACGATGTCAGCTGAGAGGCTTCGATACGGTTTGCGGCCAAGATTGGCAATGTTGATTGCGATCCGACCGCCTGGCTCGAGCACCCGGTAACACTCAGCGAAGACGTCGTGCAGCAGTTGCAGATATTCGCTATATGACTCAGGTAGCTGATGGCTGGCGCCGCCGGCCTTACTGGCCTGAAATACCGCATCTTCGTATTCTTTGCCGACAAAGTAAGGAGGAGAGGTGACTACTAAGGCAATCGAATTGTCGTTCAGCTCTGCCATTTTGCGGGCATCGCCCAACACACAAGGACTATCAAGGACTGGAGGTTGGCCAATCTCGTCGTCGTCGCTCAATGTGGGTGGGGTGAATCGAGCATAGAACGAGGAGGCATCATGGCTCTCTCGTTTACCTACACCAAAGCTAGAGGTCGACGTGGACACAATTAGTACTCTAGGTGTGAACAGTGACAGTCGCGAATCTTGTCAGCATTTAGCGGAAATCGACCAGCAAGCCTTCGGCGTCCTTCGTCACCGTTACCCGCGAGAGATCTTTGATGCGAGCAAAGGGTTCGACAGTCCAAGCTTGGTCGCCGACGGCAACGACGGCTGCCCCTGCCGCTGCTGCTGACACCCCACCGGCCGGTGAGTCTTCGAACACGACACAATCATGGGGATCGACCCCACACCGCTGGGCACCAAGCAAAAACGGTTCAGCGTGTGGTTTCCCGTTGGACACGTGCTCAGCCGTCACCACTACCGGCGGAAGAGGAATTTGTGCTCCGATCCAGCGAGCGACGGCGAGATCAGCGTTAGCTGAAGTGACGACAGCCCACACATTATCGGGAAGCGATGCCAGCAAATCGATGGCTCCGTTGATCGGCTTCGTTCGCGACGCCGTCTCGATCTCAATCTCATCGATCCGACGTAACGCCTCATCGAGAGCGTCACCGGTGAGATATCGGGTCAGGGTTTCGATAGCTCTAACCCCAACGAGCTTGGTTCGGAGCTCCTCGAAGTCCAATTCGAATTCGGCTGACAGAGTCTGCCATGCTTCCATTACAAGCTGATGCGAGTCGACTAACACGCCGTCGTTGTCGAACAGGAGAGCTTTGGCTCGAATTGTCATCTCGGCCTCCTAGGGGCGAACGATTAAGGGTAATCGTTGTGAGCCGAGACGGCGCGACAGCTAAAGCGGCCAAAAATGGTCCGTTTTCATCAGGCTTTCTTTCGCCAATGCTGTGATAGTCATCACGAACTCATAACACAGGGGCCCGAAGATGAAATCAATACACCCCCCAAAAAATCTCTCGTCTGAGAGTGCCCGTGTTACGGGATTGAACGGAGAAGTAGAAATCATGAATTCAAAGAAGCTGAAAAAGTTTGCCCTACCAGCTGCACTGGTCGCCGGCGGTCTCACCGCAGGTTCCCTATTCGCCCCTATCGGGTTCGCTTCGGCCCAAGAGAGCGACCCCGATTCCGACGCCCCAACCACGACTGAACCATCCGACGCTGAAGCCGGCTCGAGCAGTGAGTCAGATACTGAGTCAAATAGTAAGTCAGATAGCGAGGGCAACCGAAGTGGGAAACGTGGCCAGCGAGGCAACCGAGTGGCGAAAGGTGAAGTCGTTGCCGAGGTTCTAGGTCTAACCACCGACGATCTCAAGGCTGGCTTCGCTGAAGGCAAATCACTCAGCCAGATCGCCGAAGAGAACGATGTTGCTGTTAGCGACCTGAAAGCGGCGATTATTGCCGGGATGAACGAGCGAATCGATGAGGCGGTTGCGGCCGGACGACTCGATGCTGACAAAGCGGCTGAGAAGAAGGCTGAGTTGGAAGCTCGGGTTGATGCGATGATCGAAGCTGCTCCTGGTGAGCGTGCCGGCGACCGTGACTCAAAGCGCTCTCGCGGACACCGAGGCGAGCGGCTAGAGGGTATTGCTGAAACGCTTGGAATGACCACCGATGAGGTTCGCGACGGTCTTCGAGGCGGACAGTCGTTAGCTGAACTAGCAGCTGAGCAGGGAGTATCTGAAGCTGACCTCGTCGCCGCTCTGATGGAAGGTGTCCAAGAACGAATCGATGAGAAAATTGAGAGTGGCGATCTTGAAGCCGACGAAGCAGCTGAACGAGTTGCCGCCGCCGAGGACAAGATCGAAAGCTTCGTAGACGGCGAGCAATCAGAACGAGGTCGTAAGGGGCATAACCGAGGAGCCCGAGGAGATCGAGCCGATACTTCTTCGACCGAGGAGACTGGAAACGCGTAATCCAAAGACTTTGGTCAGCACAGACGTAGTGGAACAAAACTCATTGGCGAAGTAGCAGAGGGTAATCAACGGATAAAACAGAACGAAAAAACCATTTTCGGTTCATTTTCTTCCACCCGTGCTCAACTAGAAGCAGATGACAGAACAAGTTGTAAGCACGATCTGTTGAGCGAGCTCGAAATTCTGAGTCCGACTGTCACTAGCCAAATGAAGTAAAAACCCGCCACACCAAATATCCGCAGCCCCGGTCCCTGCCCGCAACCGGGGCTGCGGCGCGTTTTGGCCCAACCTTAGGCAATTAGCAGCCGGTTAATCTGACAAAGGACTAGAACCTTCTTGGTGCTTCGTCTCGACCGGCTGCGCCTCGATACAGATTGGTGATCGGCATTCGGCGATCGCGGCCGAAGGCTCGAGCGGTTATCCGCGTACCCAGAGGACTTTGTCGGCGTTTGAACTCAGCAATATCAACCAGTCTGGCAATGCGCTGTGTTGTTTCCAGGTCGTAGCCGTCGGCTACAAGTTCTGATGCGGTTTTGTTGTTCTCGACCAGTTCTTTCAAAAGGGGATCAAGCTTGTCGTAAGGGGGCAAGCTCTGATCATCTCGTTGATCGGGGCGAAGCTCAGCCGACGGGGCTTTGGTTATTATCCCCTCAGGTATGACTAGGCGGCCGGCTCGTTTGTTGTAGTCCTCGGCGAGAGCATAGACCTGGGTTTTCCACGCATCTTTAATAACCGCGAATGCGCCAGCCGTGTCGCCGTACAGGGTTGAGTAACCAACCGCGAGTTCGCTCTTGTTGCCGGTGGTAAGAACCAGCCACCGGTTGAAGTTGGCTAACGCCATCAGCGTGACTCCGCGAATTCTGCTTTGCAGGTTCTCTTCGGTCAACCCTGGCTCGCTGCCGTGAAACGATGGGTCGAGCATTTCCAGGAACGCTTGGTGAGCCGGTTCGATCGGAATAATCTGCGAGCTGATCCCGAGGTTGTGGCAGAGTACCTCCGAGTCCGATACTGAGTGGTCTGACGAAAATCGAGACGGCATCATCACGGCGTGGACGTGGCGAGGGCCAAGAGCATCGGCAGCAATTGCCGCAGTCACCGCAGAGTCGATGCCGCCAGAAAGGCCGAAGCAAATATCGGTGAATCCATTGTTGTAGACGTAGTCGCGGCAGCCGGTGACCAACGCTTCCCAGATCTCATGGAGCGGCGGCAGTAAAGGTACCAGTTTGGGGGGCAGGTCGGATCGACTTGGTGATGTGCGGCTGGTGACTTCGTGAACCGGCAACGTAATTTCTTTAGGCTCTGCTACTTGGAAGTCAGCAACATGTACGTGCTCAACGAACTGGCCAGCTCGAGCCACCTTTTTCCCGGAAGAGTCAATGACTACCGAAGCGCCATCGAAAACAAGTTCGTCCTGGGCCCCAACGAGATTTAGGTAGACAAAAGCGGTTCCGGTTTTAGCGACAAGGGCGTCGAGGATCTCGTTGCGTTGCTCGATTTTGTCTTGGTGGTATGGCGACGCATTGATATTTACGATCATCTGAGCCCCGCCGTCGGCCATGGGCACACAAGGAGTGTCTTCGATCCACATGTCCTCGCAGATGGTTACGCCGACGGTGACCCCGGCAATTGACCACAAGGGAAGCTCTGTGCCTGGCGTGAAGTAGCGCTTTTCGTCAAAGACGTCGTAGTTGGGCAGACCTTGTTTGAAGTAGACGCCTTTAACTTCACCGTTAGCGCAGATTGCTGCTGCATTGAGCAGGACGTCTGGATTGTTTGGGTCTGCGTCGACGTAGCCGACAATGGCGGCGCAGTCGGCGGTAGCCGCGGCGACGGAAGCCAAGGCAGCGCGGTTGTCTTCAACAAAAGCTCGCTTGTAGACCAAGTCTTCTGGCGGGTAGCCGCAAATCGCGAGCTCGGGGAAC
The DNA here is from genome assembly GCA_937922805.1 of uncultured Acidimicrobiales bacterium. Lineage (GTDB taxonomy): Bacteria > Actinomycetota > Acidimicrobiia > Acidimicrobiales > SZUA-35 > JAHELU01. Next base: position 139,226 of record CALAJV010000004.1, read on the forward strand.
ACGGCAAGATCGCAATCCGCTTGGTTGGCTTCGTCCAAGGCAGACAGAAGAAGATCTACGTTCGAATCGAGGGCGCCGACTACAACGTCGACTTGGCAAAGGGCAATTCTAAGCGATGGCATCGTTGGTCAATCTAGTCCGAGACTGCCGCTGCTCCCGCCTAGTTTTGCGCTGGCATCGACGGGTTTGTTGTCCTTGGTGGCCTGATTGTTGCCGATATCAACGATTTTCACCAGAACCGCCGCGTGGGTAAATATACCTGCATGACAGCCGTCGGGGGTCATTTGTATACCACTCTTAGTAGTTGACGGCCTACACTGGCTTGGCGCGGCGTCAGGATATTTCAAATTTTATGCAGTCTTCTTTAGTCTCAATCCTTTCCCGTGGCCGTAACGCCCTCGGTCGCGTTCCCGAATCTGTCGATAGCGGACGCCCCGCGAGCCGACAGCCACAGCCCAAAAGATCTAGTCGGCCGATTCGTGGACTGGTCGGATTCATCGTCATGGTCTTGGTGGCAAGCGCAGCATTTCCCTCCGGCGCCGATGATCTATCTGGCGAAATCGAAAAGCTTCGGGAACAACAATCCGAAGTCAAGAAGCAACAGGCTGAACGATCGAAGAAGGTGGATGTTGCCACCGCAGAAGCTAACGAACTGGCAGCAGCGTTGGCTGCGTTGAATGCCAAGGTCAACACCCAAGAGGGCAAGCTTGGTGAGGCCGAAGGGAAACTAGAGCAAGCGGTAACCCGCTACACGACCGCTCGTCAGGCCGTCGTTTCGAAGAGTACTGAAATCGAGGCGCTCGAATCGCAGGTTTCTAACCGAGCAGTAAGCGCCTTTGTCGAACAAGGGGTCGGCGAGACCCCAATTCTTGATCATGCCGACCCTAACCAGGCCATTTTCATGCAATCGTTGGTCGACTCCGTCACCAAGGGCGAGGTTGATGTGGCTGAGCGGTTGAAAGAGGCTAAAGAAGATCTCGCAGTTGAAGAGTTCCTAGCTGATGAAGCAGCCGAAGAGGCTGATCAGATTCGGGCTCAGATGGCCGAACAACTTGCTGAAGTCGAGGAGACCCGAGACGAACAAGCGGTGCTCACCGACGCAGCTGAGGAACGCTTGGAGGCGCAGTTAGCTGAGGCCGCCATCTTGGCCGAACGAGATCAGGCCTTGTCAGCCGAACTGACCAAGAAAAACGAGGAACTGGCAAAACAAGCGGCCATCGCTAGGGCCAAAGCTGAGGCCGCAGCCAAAGCGGCCGCACCGGCACCAAGTAGCAGCGGAAAGAAATATCCGGGCCGAGACGAAATTGTCCAGGTCCGAGGTTTTTGGGTTCACGTAGACATTGCGAACAACCTCGAAAACATGTTGGCCCATGCGGCCCGCGATGGAGTGACATTTGGAGGTTGGGGTTATCGAGATCACCAAGCCCAAATTCGGCTAAGAAAACAAAACTGCGGTACCAGCAACTACGCCATTTACCAGCAACGATCGTCGACCTGTAGGCCGCCTACCGCTCGACCAGGAAGTTCCCAGCACGAATTGGGCAAAGCGATCGACTTCACCACCGGTGGTAGAACGATTAAGTCGAGAAACACCACTGCGTTTAGGTGGCTGAAGGCGAACGCGGCGAGATACGGCTTCTACAATCTGCCAAGTGAACCATGGCACTGGTCAGTCAACGGACGATAACGTAAACCACCCAGACACTGAGGTGGGCGACCTGGCACCCGGCTCGCTCACTGCTAACGAGCTAACTGCGGTAGCGGCAAGCCAAGCTATTGCTAACGGCCGACTCTCAGCAGAGGCGCTGCTCGAGTCTTGCCTCGACCAAATCGACCGAGTAGACCCCTCGGTAAACGCTCTGGTTGTTCGAGCCACTGACCGGGCTCGGTCAGAAGCCCAACGAGCCGATGAAATGGTTGCCGCCGGAGAGCCTCTTGGACCGTTGCATGGGTTGCCGGTAGCGATCAAAGATCTCCAGGCCACGGAGGGAATACCGACCACGTTGGGGTCGCAGGACTTTGCTGAACATATCCCATCGGCCGATGCTGGGATCGTGGCCCGTATCCGAGCTGCCGGTGGGATCATTGTTGCCAAGTCGAATATTCCTGAGCGATCTATCGGGGCCAACACAGTTAATCGCCTATTCGGGGCAACCGGTAATCCCTTCGACGCCACAAAGACCTGTGGAGGATCTTCAGGCGGTTCAGCGGTTGCTCTTGCCACCGACATGGTGCCACTCGCTACCGGTTCAGATCATGGTGGTAGCGTGAGAATCCCGGCCTGTTATTGCGGTGTGGTTGGCCATAGAGCCACCCCCGGTGTTGTGCCGTTTGAGGAGCGAGCAATCCCGCAGACGTTCTACAGCGTGCAAGGGCCGATGGGCCGAACCGTGGCCGATGCTGCGCTACTGCTGTCGGTTATTGCTGACCGAGACCTTGGCCCGCTCGAAGCCAACGGGATTCGGCTTCGAGATCCGATGGCGTTCCCTTTGGACGCCGCTGTGTTTCGAAACTTGGAGCCGGTAGACCTTAGTCAGCTTCGGGTTGGCTTTAGCGAAGATCTTGGTGGGGTGTTGGTCTCGGCGTCGGTCAGGGATTCGTTCCGAGATCGGATCGAGACGCTCAGCGGTCTAGTTAACATCTGCGAGCCTCTGGCATTAGATCTGACTGAAGCATCTGATCTTGACTGGAAGCTTCGAGCCGACGTATTCGTGGCTCAATACTACGAGGAGGCGGCAACTTGGGATGACAGGTTCAACCCAAACATTCGAGCCACCTATGACGCGGCACTAGGCACCCCTATGGAATTGATTGCCCGGGCTCGACGGTCGCAAATGAAACTCTTCCAACGAATGGCCGCGGTGTTCGATGAGTTCGACCTTGTTGTTTGTCCCGGTGTTAGCGTGCCGCCATTCTTGTGGGCTGAGCTGTATCCCCGGTCGGTTGATGATCACCCAGTCGAGAACTACATGGCTTGGCTTGCGCTCAGCTCATCGCTAACCGTGGTTGGTCATCCGGTGACCGCACTGCCGGCGGGCAAAGACGACACGGGGATGCCTTTTGGGCTACAGCTTGTCGGCCCCGCGTACGGTGACCGTCGGTTGCTTTCCCAAGCAAGCGCGATCGAGAGCGCTTTCGACAAAACAGGTAATGCTGCTCGACCTCGACCTGATATCGCAAAGCTGCTGTCGATCAAGGTCGATCTCGGGCAGCCGGGGCGAGAAGTTTATTAGCGGTCGGTCTGATTCCAAATGGCCTTAGGGTCGGACTGGCTAGACAATCGGGCTGCCGCTGTGCCTCGATCGATATTTAGGTTCACTCCATTGATGTAGCTGGCCGCTCGGTCGTCGGCCAGGAACAGCATGGCTGGTGCCATCTCCTCCGGTTTGGCTGCTCGACCCGCTACCGCTTGGGCGTGATCGATAACGTCGGTTCCCATCCCAGCTCGGAAGTCATCCAGAATTTTGGTGTTAGTGATGCCGGGACAAATGCTGTTCATGCGTATTCCGGCTGGTAGTAGTTGCACCGCCCGCCAGTGGGTGTAGAACTGCACCGCTTCTTTTGACAAGACGTAGCCATCGCCACATATCTCCTGGTTATCGCGTACCCAAGCTAAACCGTCGTTGAACGATGAGGCATTCATTAGCTCGTGGTGGATGGTTGCCCGAGTCTGCCAGTCGCGGCCCGCAGTTGATGCGATGTGCACTATCGAACTGCCAGGTGACATTCGAGGAATGATGGATTCTGTGAGGTGGCGTAACCCGAGCCAGTTGATTCTCATCACCTGCTCTCCATCGAACCGGCCACCGTTAGGGACTCCGGCGCAGTTCATCAACACGTCAACCTTCGACGGAAGTTTCGAGACCATCTCATCGATGGCCAATTGGTTCCCAAGATCGCACTGTTGTGTGGTGACACCAGTGCTGTCTATTGGGACGACATCCACGGCAAAGACATCCGCATCGGCTGAACTCAGCAATTGAAGCGTTTCGGCTCCCATCCCGGAAGCAGCGCCGGTAATAACCACAGTTCGTCCAGCAAAGTCCAACAGAGGAGCCATGACTACACCTTAGATGGCCGAAGGCCCGAGGTCGGACCTAACTGGCCCGGCCTCAGGCCTTGAGTAGTTACTGGAGTAGCTGCTGAATACTTGCTTGGAGGGCCGGTCAGCTAGTAATCGCTCCGAGCACGTTCATTCGACCTGCTCGACGGGCTGGTAGGAGCGCTGCAAGTACGCCGGCAATAGCAGCCACCAGAACCAGAATCAGAATTTGGCCGACTGGTATCGCCAACTGGTCAGCGAACGTTGCCGGTAGGGCAACGACTGCGAGCCAGCCAAGTCCTACTCCCATTGCCACACCTAACACTGCTCCAAAGGCGGCGATAACCGCTGCTTCATATCGAATCATCCGGCGAACACCTCGGCTAGTCATTCCTACGCCTCGAAGTAACCCGATCTCCCGAGTTCGTTCGCTGACAGCGAGAGCCAAGGTGTTAGCGATGCCAATTAGAGCGATAAGTACCGCCAGGGCTACCAGAATGTTTAGCACCGACAAGATTTGGTCAATCAGCCCTTCCATGCGTTTTTGGAACTGAGATGATGTTTCGAGTTCGCCCTGGGGATACCGGCTTTGGATTTGGGCCACAGCGGCATCTGCCTCCGATTGCTCAAGTTCTGGGGCGAGATTGAACACGATCCAGGATTCGTCGGCTGCAACCCCATTGCTATCGAAGAATGAAACGTCGACGAGCCAGTCGCTTCGAATCACAGCTTCGCCCTCAAAGAGTGCATTGATTTCCAGATCGGCCCGGGCGCCATTATTCATAATGACGGGAACCATGTCGCCAACTTCGAGCCCGTTGGCTTCAGCGGTAACTTGGCGAACAAGAACTTGATTGCCGTTGCTCGCAATGGCTCCACGGGAAATCTCAATGTCGATTAGCTCGGGCAAGTCGTCAAGTCGAGCGGCGGTTACCTCAACGATTTCATCGGCTACGTCCATTTCCGAAGTTCGGAAGCCAGTTACCGCGCCAAAGGCGGGATCGGCTTCGATTTCCTCGATGATCGATGACGGGAACCTAGCGTCGGGTACTTGGCTCGTAAGCAGATAGTCGGCCGCCACTGTTTCCTCGATGTCGGAGCCAATCTGAGTTTTGATTGACTGACCGACCACGAGCGCCATCGAAACAACGGCTAGTCCGATCATCAAAGCAGTGGCGGTAGTAGCGGTGCGACCTGCCTGACGGCGTGAGTTGCGCACCGCTAGGCGACCGGCCATGCCGAATCGTTCAAGCGCGAGAGCAAAGCCAGCCGTAAGTGGGGTGACGAGCCGGGGGCTTATCAGGGTGATGGCTATGAATATGGCGATCGCTCCCGTTGCCATCAGAGTCAACGTTGTTGTCGTTGATGCGCTGCCTCCAGAGATTGTGCCGACCGATGAGGTGGAGAGAACCCCAGCTAAAGCGACGATGGCACCCAGGGCGCCCATGATTAGTCCGGCGATCGTTCGAGTCCGGCCGCTTGGTTCAGTGCCAGCAGTGCCGCTTTGCAAGGCCGCCAGCGCCGGGATTCGAGTTGCCGTTCTGGTAGGCCACCAGGCAGAAACAAGCGTGACTCCGATGCCCACAGCAAGGGCGACCCCAATAGTGCGAACTGAGACGATGATGTCATAGTCGGGGAGTTCGGCTCCGATCGCTCCGAACAGCGATGTCAGGCCAGCGGCTACGCCAACTCCTCCCGGGATGCCAATAGCAGAGGCAATTGCCCCGATGAAGACCGCTTCACCCAAGGCGCCTCGGCGAAGCTGCCTAGCGTCGGCTCCGACCAATCTGAGCAAGCCCATCTCCCGGGTCCGTTGTTGCAACACGATGGCGAAGGTATTGCCAATAATGAACGTCGATACCAAAAGGGCGACGCCGGCGAACGCTAGTAGGAGACTTTGGATCAGCGTAATTTGAGTGTTGAACTCGGCCGAAGTTTCGTCGGCCAAGGTTGTTTGGTTCAAGACGTCGAGATCGGGTACGGCCTGTTCGACTCGTTCTTGGGTTGTTGCGACGTCAGCTCGTCCGCTGTCAGTCAGTGCCGCGGCAATGCTGCCGTAGCCAACGGTTCCGAAAAGTTCACCAGTTTGTTCGGTGTTCATGGCCATAAGAACCGCTCCGAGGGTGGCGTTGTCTTCGCCGAAACGAGTCAATCCTGACAGTACGAGGCTGTGGCGACCGGTGCTGGTTACAACGACGTAGGACTGGCCGACATCGAACCCGTACTGGTCGGCTGAATCGATGTCTATGACGAATTCGTCTTGACCCGGTGGTTCCCCTTCGATCAGCGCAAACGGGGAAAAGCCAGATCCATCAATCCAGTTGAATGCCAACTGCGGCGGGCCGGTTGTTGGAATCTGTTCACCGTTGCCAGGGATCGGGCGGACTGAGTTCTCTGGGGCCTCGACGACTCCGGCAGCAGCTGCTACCCCTTCTACGTCAAGTACAGTGTCAACGTCGGAATCGCTGAGTGATGCTACTGAACCGAACTCTTCGACCGGTCGGATTTCAAGATCGGTTCCAGCCACAATCTCGGTGCTGAGGTCGTTGAACGTTTTGCGGAGTCCGTCTCCTAGCACGAATGCTGAAACGACGAAGCTAACCGCAAGAACGACCCCGAAGGTGGTCATAGTGAAGCGGCCCATGTTTGCTTGAAGGTTGCGGATAGTGAGTTTGGCGATCATTCTCGTTCTCGATTCTCAGTCTGTTCGTTGGGGTAGGAGCGTTAGCGGCGCTGGTTCGTTGGGGTAGAGAAGTTGGCGGAGTCGGCCTAGTTGCCGAATTGGCGCATGTGGTCGAGGACGGCATCGGGAGTTGGGTCGTGGATCTCGTCCACCACTTTCCCGTCTCCAAGGAAAACGACTCGATCGGCGTATCCAGCTGCGACCGGATCGTGGGTAACCATGACGATCGATTGATCAAACTCACGGACTGCTTGTCGCATAAATTCCAATATCTCCGCTCCGGTTTGACTGTCGAGATTGCCAGTCGGTTCATCGGCGAAAATGAGTTCGGGTTGGCCAGCTAACGCTCGGGCTACTGCTACCCGTTGTTGCTGTCCTCCTGAAAGTTCGTTAGGGCGGTGGGTAGTTCGATCGCTAAGTCCGACCGTGCTAACCACATGATCCAGCCATGCGCTATCGATGTCACGGCCCGCAAGGTCACTCGGCAGCGTGATGTTCTCTTGTGCAGAAAGTGTCGGAACCAGATTGAAAGCTTGGAAGATGAAACCTAGCCGGTCGCGTCGGAGCATCGTGAGCTCACGTTCACTGGCAGCCGTAATATTGGTTGATCCTATGAAAACATCGCCTTCACTCAGCCGGTCGAGCCCAGCCATGCAGTGCATCAAGGTCGATTTGCCAGACCCTGAGGGGCCCATGATGGCGGTGAACTTACCTGCTTCGAAGGCGACGCTGACCTGATCGAGAGCGACAACTCGCGTGTCGCCGTTGCCATATGTTTTGGTGGCACCGGTGGCGTATGCAGCCATCGGAGGCCGATTGAGGTCTAGGACTGCAGTTGATGTAGGCGCCGGGTTCGAAGAGTCGATTTCAATGGATTTGTTCATGCATCCAACAGTAGAAATTGACGCTTCGTAAGTCGTCAGGCCAGATGATGATCGTGGTGTGGTCCGGTGGGACGGTTGCCTTTGGTGTCTGGTCCTCCCAACGAAGGATGGGCGACTTAGTTTGAATCGCCCGGGCGGATGACGCCTGTTTCATAGGCCGCGACCACGGCCTGAACCCGGTCGCGGACCCCAAGCTTCATTAGTACGCGGCTGACGTGGGTCTTGACCGTGGTTTCACCCAGGATCAGGGCTTCAGCGATTTCCTGGTTTGATAGCCCCTTAGCGATAAGGGCCCATACTTCAGATTCGCGATCGGTTAGAGCCGCCACTGCCTCGCTGGCCACCACCGGTTCAACCGGATCATGGCGGGAGAATTCTTCGATCAGGGTCCGCGTGACGGAAGGGGCGAGCAAAGCATCGCCACCAGCAATTAGGCGAATCGCTCGAAGAAGTTCGTCAGTCGGACTGTCTTTGAGGAGGAAGCCGCTTGCGCCGGCCCGAATGGCACCATAAACGTACTCATCAAGTTCGAACGTGGTCAGGACAAGTACCCGAGTTGAAAGTTCGTCGTCGTTGACGATCTGCTTTGTTGCTTCGAGGCCATCCATGCCAGGCATTCGAATGTCCATGAGAACCACGTCGGGTTTAATTCGCCTGGCTAGATCGAGCCCTTCCTGGCCGTCAGCGGCGAGGCCAACGACATCGATATCGTTCTCAGCGTTGAGAATCATTTCGAAGCCGGAGCGCATTAGTTGCTGGTCATCAACGATGGCGACTCGAATCACGTTGTTACCCGGCTTGGAATTGGCAGCGACACGTCTACGCAGTAGCCGCCGCCAGGGCGAGGTCCGGCATGAAAGCTGCCGTTGTAAATTTCCACCCGCTCTTGCATGCCCATAAGGCCAAGCCCGCTCCCACCGGTCGCTGGTTCAGCTGCGGCTCCTAGGCCATCGTCGGTAATGCGAATTGCTAATGCTTCGGGTCCGTACGTTATTTGAGCCTCGACTCGGACTGGGCGACCGGCGTGGCGCATGACGTTGGTTAGCGCTTCTTGGACAACTCGGTAGCCAGCCAGTTCGAGCCCTGGGGGGAGGGGTAGTTTCTGACCGGTGATGGCGATGTCAACATCAACACCAGCGGATGATACCTGCTCATGAAGCTTGTCGAAGTCGCTGAAATCAGGTTGCGGTTGCAGCTCGGCCTCGTCATCACCATGGCGGAGCACACCGAGCATCCGGCGCATATCGTCGACTGACTCTCGCCCAGTTTGCTCGATCACTTCTAGTACTTTGCGGGCTCTGGCCGGGTCGTTGTCGAGAATGCTCTGGGCTGCCCGTGACTGAATAACGACAGTGCTCATCCCGTGAGCGATTATGTCGTGCATTTCGCGGGCGATTCGGGTTCGTTCCTCCACTGCGGCCAAGGCAGCTTTCGTTTCCAGGTCGGCTTCGAGTGCAGCGGTTCGTTTCTCTAGTTGGTCGAGGTTTTGGGCTCGTTGATAGAACGCCTCCCCAACGGCGGCCGTCGTGCCGTGGATGACGAAGATGCCGAACACAGCAACGAGCGGCAGATCCTCGGTCGGGACGATTACCCCAATTGTCGCTACTACTAGTATCGCTATGAGCGACAGGCCGACCACACGCCAAACCATGGTCCGGTTAGGCCCTCCATGGCGCGCTGCGCTGTAAAACATGATCCAAAGAACAGCATCTGGCCCACCAGGGTAATCACGAATCCAAAAACTCGTTACTAACGGAACTGCGATAAGTAGAGCGACGAGCGGGTTGCTTCGTCGCCATAGCAACGTGGCGGCAGAGAAAACGATCAGCAGGTAGGCCAGAACGTCGGACTCGGTTTGGCTTCCTTCGATGGGGACAACCGTGATAACGATTGAACCTCCGATGGCGAAAAACGCGGCCAGGAGCCCATCGATTAGACGAGGGTTGTCGTCGGTCCATGCGATCGCACGTGTCAGCCAGGCCATGACAGAACTGTACATCGTGGCTACAGCAGGCGTAATCGGCCGGTAGTAGGAACCGTTGTCCTCCGTTCGGAGGACAACGGTCGTCGCCGGTCCTAGGTAATGCGGATCCAGCTTGACGATTTAAGAAAACTTCAGCCACCATCGTAGTTTGAGGTGGTGAAAGCGCCTTCTTCCTACGATTTGAGCCCCACCAGTGTTCAGGTCTTTGAACTGTTTTCTCTACCGGCCCAAGGATCGAGTAGGGTCGGCACGGAAAAGTAGTTCTTGCAGAGCACGAAGTGAAGAAAGAAGCCGAGGCGCATCAATGTCAGATCCGAAAAAACCACGAACTCCATTCGCTCCGTGGGACCGGCGAGAGGTTCCTGGAAAGTTCACTGTCGACGAGACCGCAATTAGAGTCGGCCATTATAAGTGGATCGAAATGCGAATCTTTGAACTGATGGGTGGCTGGGTCGCTACCGTCCCCGAGCTTGACGTCAAACTACGACTCGGAACCCACTGCTACCACCACGCCTTCCACTCAGAACTGTGGCACAAACGGTTGCCGGAGCTTCGGGAAATGAATCCGGAACGACTAACGCTGCCTCCCAACGCCGAGCTGGAGGCTTTTGTCGAAGCGTTAGGAGAGCCAGAAGCTGCTGATCAGACGATCGAAAAACTGGTTGGACTTTACCGTGTTCTCCTGCCTCGTCTGATGGCCGCCTACACCTACCATCGGAATAACACCAGCCAAATCACCGACGCCCCGACAATCCGTTCGATCAATTTCTGCTTGCAGGATGATATGGAAGAACTGATCGAAGGGGAGATGATTATTCAATCTCTGATCGAGACCGACGAAGAGGCCGAGCGGGCGGCGAGCCATCAAGCAAATCTTGAAAAGTTGATGATTGCTGCCGGCGGGGTTGTGGGGCCGGGATCGATCGGCTCGTTCGATGCCGACCAAGAAGCGACGGCCTAAGGACTGGGCCCTGCGGGAATTTGGCTAACCCGTGTTCAGCCAAGTTAGATCGAAATAGCGGAAGATCTCAGCTAGTGAGAAATGTAAGAAACGAAATGGGTGACAATGATAATCGTTAAGCCGACGACATTCGTACACGTTGATTATGACGCCGACCTGCTTTCACGACTGGTGGGCGAGGCACTCGAACGCGTCGCAATGCCGTCCGATTCTAAGATCACGGTTGAGATAGACGAGAGCCTCTCGACCAACCGGGTTCGGGTAATTGAGCTAGAACCAATCAAGCTAGAAGTTGAAAGTGGAGCGGTCGAAGATTACAAACAACCCCGGACAATCGGCGAACTGCCTGCGTCCATTGCCTTCACTCGCCTGTTGCTTGAGGTTCTCGACCGGCAGTCGGTCGACTTTGGCGCTCCTGAGCTTGATGTTGAGCCAACGCGAGCACATCGGATGGCTTGGAACGTCAATCTGTTTGGTCGCACCAGTCGACTTGGTCTACGAATCCACCGTCCTCGATATTTGTACAATTTCCGCAACCGCCACGGGTTCAGTGATGCAGCCGATCGAGCGTTTGATGAGTTGTGGTCATCAGACAATCTGACCTGGGCGGAAATGCAGTCGATGTCCGACGCGGTGGCAGACGAAGCTCCTCGTACCTAGAGCGCCGTGTTGTCAGTCTGATCTCTGTTCTGGCTGGGAGCTAGGCGAGGTCATGCATCGAAATGCCTTCGAACAGATCTATGTCAGGTTCGGCTGTGAGTAGCGGCACAGTTCTTTGGGCCATTGTGACCATTTCGTCGCTATCAAAGTGACGTTGCTGCGCCATCGCTGATTCCCATTTTTGGATAATCGCTACCCGTCCCGGATTGGTAACTGATGCAACAAAATCTATGTTGCGACAGCCTTGATGGCCGCGGCTTAGAACCACGTACTCAGACAGAACGTTCATTAAGTCGGCTGTCGACTCGGTCCTGAAGCTCAACAACACCATAACTGGTTCCATGTCGTCGAGGTGAGCTTGACCAGCTAGATCTTGGTCAACACTGTTTGCAGGTTTATCTTCTTCTGCCATGCCCTAGTCCTATCATTTCGAACGGACTTTTCGACAATTTGAGAACCAAGAACCAGCGGTTGGGACGATCGGTGGCTCTGAATGCGGCGCTCACAAGTTCACAATTGGTCACCTAGGCCATCAAGTATCGCGATTAGTTAGCTTCAGTTATCGGTATTGCGGGTGCAGGATGGCTAGAAATGGTCCGTTTGACCCTAGCTAGTAGTCATGCAGTGTGGTGTGCCTCAAGCTGAGCGTAGAGTCTGCCGAGAACTGGTCTATAGTCAAAGCACCGGAAAACTGCTGGAATTTAGCGGTGGAAGGCAGCGGACGGCGAATACAATTGGATAACCGCAAATCGTCTTTCGGGGGTTAGCCTTCGGGTAACCGCCGAAAAACATTGGCGGCGGGGAAACTCGCCACCAAGATAATGAGAGGTAGATTTCCTTGGCTAAGGAGCGTGTCGAACGAGACGAAGAAGATCTCGTCAGGCTGTACCTCACCGACATTGGTCAGTACCCCCTACTGACCAAAGAAGATGAAGTTCGCCTGGCCCAAGCCATCGAAGGTGGCAAAGAAGCTTCCGAAGAACTCCGCGACAACGAAGATGTTGCTGTTCAACGTAAACGCGAACTGAGACGTTCTGTTCGTAAGGGCCAAGAAGCAGAGCGGACGTTTGTCCAGTCCAACCTCCGCCTGGTGGTTTCTATTGCCAAGAAGTATCAAGCGTCTGGCCTGCCTCTCCTAGACCTGATTCAAGAAGGCAACCTTGGTCTGATGCACGCAGTCGAAAAGTTCGACTGGCGTAAAGGCTTTAAGTTCTCTACCTATGCCACCTGGTGGATTCGCCAAGCGATCACCCGTGGTATCGCCAACACTGGTCGAACCATTCGACTCCCAGTTCATGCTGGCGACACGTTGGCCCGTTTGCAGAAAGCTCGGGCGCGGCTCGAGCTAAAGTACGGACGCCCGGCAACTCTCACCGAGTTAGCTACTGAAGTAGAAATGCCAGAAGACAAAGTAACCGAAGCACTTCGGTTCGCCGCCGAGCCGTTGTCACTGTCGGAACCACTTCGAGAAGACGGCGATGCCGAGCTGGGCGATGTGGTTGAAGATCGTTCCGCTGACTCTCCATTCGAAGTAGCGGCGACCGCATTACTACCGGACGAAATTTCTCGCCTGCTGGCTCCGTTGGATGAGCGAGAACGAGAGATTCTGAAACTACGGTTCGGCCTCGATCGAGGAGAACCCCGAACTTTGGAAGAAGTAGGCGAGTACTTCAATCTCACCCGTGAACGCATCCGCCAAATCGAAGCTCGGGCTATGTCCAAATTGCGGCATCCTTCTTCCGATACTGGAGCGCGAGATCTACTAGCGGTCTAGCCCATCGGGGCTGTCTAGCAACAAAGATCGGTACTGCCGGGCTGTTCGAGTAGCCCTCTGTTTGGCTTTATGTGACGTCGAAGTCGTATCTATTGCCGTCGGGGCATTCCCATTGCTGGCCGTGCTCGACACAGTCTTGCTTGGTCGGCGTTCCGTTGACCCAGCAACCTTCGTTGGTTTCAAGATTAACCCCCCAGTTCAACCGGTCGTCGCTGCCCTCGTCGACACATTGAGCTGGCTCAGTCGGAACTGGTGGCTGATATCGCTCAGCCGGTTCACTATCGGTCTCTGTTAGCGGAGCTTCTGGTGAAGGAGTGTCGGTGGTCGTGGTCGCAAAGGTCGTATCGGCCAAACAGACCTCTCCGTCCTCGAGGCCTAAACCATCGCCATCAGGGTCGTGAGGGGCTTGGCCCTGGCATTGCGGATATGAAGGCCGGGGGTTGTTGACCGGCCTAGACCAGTCGTTGTCGTCACTGCTAGCGACTGCCACCGAATTGTTACTCGTCGAATCGAAGTCGGTCACCTGGTCGACAGCGGCGTCAGATGATGCTTGGTTCTCCCAGTTTGGTGCGCCGGTTCCTACCTCGTCGTAGCTGTGGCCAGTTTCAACGCCAGGGTCGGGCGAGTCGATGTCACCACCAAAGTCTGACGAGCTGAAATCAGGTGGTGGCCCGAAAATCTCCTCCATCGACAACACGTTTTCGCCGTCGTCGTAGTTCTGTCGGGCCGGTAGGCCGAGTTCGCCCCGAATACTATTTTCTGTGATCGGTGCGACGTTCTCCTCAAGGTCTTCGGGGTTCGTTGTCTCTTCGAATCCGTCGGTGCCGGACTCCTGATTACCATCTCTATCGTACGGGAGGCCCACGGCTTGAAGTTCGAGATCGTTAGTCACCACCCGTTCACCGGTGCGTGGATTGACGAGTGGTTGGCCGAATTGATCGAGTTCGACCGAACGGCCGGGGTCCATCATCCCGTTGTACATCTGGTCAACGTGTAGTAGCTCATGGGGAACAGTTGCTACAGGGTAGTGACCGTTGTTGTGGCCTGGGAAACGGCTCGCTCCGGTACCTATTGTGATGAACGAGCTGGTGCCAGACCCCCGAGACCCATCAGGCCGCAAAAACCCAGGTGGCGGCCCATCACTATCGCCGGTGGGGGGATGGTTGGGGATCACATTCGCCAACTCAGCTGGAAGATTAGTTTGTCTGATAGTTAGGTCTTGGCCGTTGCGGTTGAGGTTTCGTAGGAGGGTTTGTCCTCCCGGTAGCGAAGCCAAAGTAACGAGATCAGCGTTGATTTGTGAGACGCCGTCTTGGTCGGGGCCTTGGACGGTGATGAACTCAAGCAGTTCTAGATCCGCGTTGATTCGGACCACCTCATCGCCGGTTCCGTCTCGTAATAAGTCATCGTCGTCGGCATAGACCTTGTCTACATCACCCTTAGTGTCAACAATTCGATCAACACCGGGACCGCCAACGTTTACATCGTTGCCTTCACCGCCGTCCAGTTCGTCATCACCGAGTCCGCCGCTGAGTGAGTCGTTGCCTCCTTCGCCCATGAGCTTGTCTTCGCCTGGGCCTCCGCTTAGGTAGTCAGTGCCATCGCCCCCGAATACGTTGTCGTTGCCGTCATGACCATAGATAACATCTTCGCCATCGCCGCCCGATCCAACGTCATCTCCCGAGCCAGCTGAGAGAAAGTCGTTACCACCTTCGCCGTGCAGCTCGTCGTCGCCGTTCCGACCAAAAATCTGGTCGTGGCCTTCGCCTCCAAATGCCACGTCGTTGCCGCCGCCTAGGTCAACGACGTCATTGCCGCCACGGGCATGGACCGTGTCATTTCCGTTGCCAGAAAAAATCGTGTCGTCGAATTCGGTGCCGGTAATGGTGTCATTCCCGTCTCCGCTGTCAATGGTCACGCCCCGACCGGGTTCTCGGTGAGCGATAAAGGTTTGACCGTTGCGAGTGATCTCTCGGTTGTAGTCGTTGTCGCTGACGGTAATTACGTCATCACCGTCAGTCCCGGTGATGGTTGTGACATCAGGTGACCAAACGTTGGTGCCTACCTCATCGTAGGAGTGGCCGGGGTCGGGGTTGTCATCGGTGTTTCCGTTCTGATTTGTTGGTCGATTGTCGTTATCGCTGTCGCTATGTCCCGGGCTGCGAGAAGGCTCCGGATCCGGATCCGGATCCGGCTCTGGCGCTGGCTGGGATGATCCAGGGTGGCCGGGCGGGTAGGCGTGCGCCGGAGCAAAGTTGGCTACGGCTGCCCCATTTAGCGTCGTTAAGGCAGCCGACGCAACGAGAAATTTGCGACCGCGCCGGACCCAGGCCCTACGGATTTCTGCTGCCCCAGTTGGCGTTACATAGGCAGCCGATTGGTCAGTTAGATTTCGTTGCTGCGTCGACTGGGTTCGTTCAGCTGCCACTGGCCTCTTCATCCGTTCTCCACCTTGTTAGTGATCAGAAAAACACGACGTGCCCTTAGAAGAGTTAGTCAACCCTTGTATCTATACGTCGCTTTAGAGAGGCGTTCCGGGGGACAGTTGACGTCGTTTAAGCAAATGACCAGCACTAGGTCTGGCACTTTGGCCTTGCCTTCGACTAGCTAGGCCGTAGGGAAATCGTCGGCAGCGTATTGCTTGCCATCGGGGCACTCCCATACGTGGCCGTGCTGAACACAGTCGCTTTTGGTTGCTGTTCCGCTAACCCAGCAGCCTGCGTTTGTCTCGGGGTTGACGCCCCAGTTCAAGCGGCCGTCGCTACCTTCGTCAACGCAGCGACTTTGCTGCATCGCCGGTGACGTTTCGAGGTCGGCAACTGCGTTGTCCGCTACTGGGTCGGCTGACTGGTACCGGGGTTCAACCATAAACGCTTGTGCTCTGAGGGTTGGAGGTTCCGGGTTGATCTTTTGTCGGTAGTTGCCCTGCTCGTCGCTAGGTTCGGTAACGGCTGACAAGGCGGGCGTTCGCTCCGGTTTGTCTGAGTCGTTGTCGGAATCGGAAACGCTGAACACGTCAAAATCTCCGAAGTGCACTTCATGGGGTGATCCCGACGCCGCAATTGAACGTTGGGTCGGGCCATCCTGAGTTGGGCCATCTTGAGTTGGCACTTCACGGTCAGGCCGCTCAAGATTCACCCGATCCGCTTCGTCGAAGCTCTCACTCGGTTGTTCTTGTTGTTCTTGTTGTTCAGTGTCTGGAATCTGTTCGGCCGCTAAGGGCAATGACACCACGGCTGCGGTGGCTCCAGCGCCAGTAACTGCGCCAACCTTGCCGAGAGTCGGGGCTCCGGTCTGGTTTGAGTTGAAAGGTCGGAACGGAAAGTCGGGGTGCACCGGTTCGGGAAACGAGGGCTCGCTCGGACGATTCGGGTTATCCGGGTGGTCGGGATGATTAGGGCTGTTCGGATTACTGGGGTTTGCAGGATGATCAGGGTGGTTCGGGCTGAACGGGTTTAGAGGACTGTTCGGATTGTCTGGATCTAGCGGGTCGTTCGGGTTGTACGGGTTGTTTGGATGATGGGGGCGATACGGATCGACCCCTGGGGTATATGGCTCCGCCGGGTCGTAGGGAAGATCTGGCTGATATGGGGCGTCGGGATCGATCGGAGTCTCTGGAGTGTCGGGCGAATCAGGGTTGTCGTCTGGATTATCATGCTTCGGATTTCGGTGTGGATTGCCAGTATCAGGATTCACATCGGGGCTGATTTCAGGATCCGTGACTGGCGTTCGCTCACCGGGTTTTGGCGTTGCCGGTTTTGGGCTTGGCTTCGGTTTTGGGTCGACGTCTGGGAGCAGCGGGTTCGGATCATCCCAAGGCTTGCGATCAGGAATTTCCAGTGGCCTTGGAGCGTCTGGGATCGGAGTAGATGGCGGAATGTATGTAGGCGGCGGACCGACTGGTCCAATCGCTGCTACCGGTGGATCGGCTACTTTGCTTAAATCGTGGCCGGTCGTGGCCGCCTTGCCAGCTTTGCCAGCGACGACCAACGCCTTGCCCGGCGTTAGTTCGACAACGACAAGGCCAGCGCTCAGGAAAGCTGCACCAGTATTGCCGGTTTTAACTGCGTCGGCTAGATCTTTGCCTGTCCCGATGGGGGTCAGAAACTCGATCGGGACCATCACAACTTCGCCCATTTCAGCCCAGGCTTCGTCGGTATCAATGCCATACGAGTCAGCCAGGGCGATGTTGGCGGCAGTTCTCGCCGCTTGTTGCTCAGGCGTTAGTTCATTTGGGTCCAGGGCATCAGCGCGATCGATAGCGGAGAAAAGAGCTGCTGCTTCGCCTGGGCTTAGCTCTTCGTCAGCCAATGCCTTTTGTAGCGTCAGCGCATCGGCCAAGCTGATTGGAGTATTTGGATTCATAAACTGAAATGGATCCGCCTGAATCGTTGGCGGCGGAGTCGGAGGTTGTTGAACCGGCCCGGTTGGTTCGTCTCGTCCGGATCGTTCGAATGGGTTCTGACCCGAAAGCTGCACTTCCTGTAGCTCAATTTCGTTCTGCCGGGCTTGCTCTGCATTCGCCTTGGCCTGGGCTTCTCGGTCCGGTTGGCTCTGTTCCTGCTCTGTTTGTTCCCGCTCTGTTTGTTTCTTCGGTGGTTGTGTCGTCTGCCGGTCGTTGTCGCTATTGAAGTTGGGCGTCTGGGTGTTTGTGCGAGGTGTTTGTGCTTCTTGTAGCTCAATTTCGTTCTGCCGGGCTTGCTCTGCATTGGCTCGGGCTTGTGCCGATTGTTCGTCCCGTTCCCGATCGTTGTCGCTGCTGCCGGGGGATGGGTCTGGATCGGGCTCGGGTTCGGGATCAGGCTCAGACGCTGGTTGGGACGATCCAGGGTGCCCCGGAGGATACGCGTGAGCGGCCGAAGTAAAACTGGCGAAGCTTGCTCCATGCAAAGTCGCTAGTGCAGCTGATGCGATCAACAAGTTGCGTCCGCCGTTAGTCCCCAGGCGTTTCCGTCCCGGTAGCGCCTTTGAACGCTTACTAGCTTGCGATTCTTGCATGATGATGTCCGTCTCTTCGGTTCTCGACAAATCGAAAGGCAACGGTCGCGGCAAATTTCGATCGCTCCGACCGCTTCAACTACCTAGTCGTGTCACTAACCGTTCCCGGGGGACATCACCTCCCAGGTATTTGACCAAACTATGGGTGGACTGCTGTTGTCCACGTCCCTGGCTACTCCGGATTCGACACCATGCCGAAGAACGCTCGCGCCGTTGCGGTGGTGGCTAACGCAATTTCTTCTTCTGATTCTGGTCGCGCTTCGGCAACGGTCTGGAGCACGTAGGGGAGGGTGCAGGGTTCGTTACGGCGGGTTTTAGGCCTTGGTTTGATTGTTCTTGGCATGAGGTACGGAGCGTCGGTTTCGATCATTAGTCGATCTAGTGGAATGTCGGCTACGCAGTTGAGCAGGTGAGTGCCTCGGCGCTCGTCACAGATCCAACCGGTGATGCCGATATGGCAGTCGAGGTTGAGGTAGTCATGCATCGCTTCGGCAGTGTCGGTGAAACAGTGGACTACTACGTCGCCGATATCATCTCGGTGGGCTTGCAGAATTTCAAGAAAGTCTCGGTGGGCGTCTCGCTGATGAAGAAACAACGGCTTGCCACATTCGGCCGCTAGCTCAAGGTGGCTAACAAAGCTCTCTCGTTGTTCAGACCGAGGTGAGACATCTCTGAAGTAGTCGAGCCCGGTCTCGCCCACCGCCACCACTTCCGGATTCTCAAGCAGGGAACGAAGTTCGGCGGCTACCTCATCACTGAAAGAGCTTGCGTGATGAGGGTGGATGCCAGCGGTCGAGGAGAACATTTCTGGTGAAGCCAGCGACATTTCGTAGGCTGAGCGGCTCTTGGCAAGATCGGACCCGGTGACGACAAACTGGGTGACGTTCGCCCGCTTGGCCCGGAGGATGACCTCATCAAAATCTGTGGTGAACGACTTGTCAGTCAGGTTCGCTCCGATGTCAATCAGAGGATAGGGAGAACGAGAATCGAACATGGGGCGATCCTATCTTGAACTCAATATGCGCTAGGAGCGTCGACGTTCGGGTACCAAACTATGTCTCAACGGGGAGCCGGTTGTCCTACCCCCAACGACTACGTTGCAGCGTAAGTCTCGGTCAGGCGCCAAATTTAGTTCGACAACCAGCCCCAAACTCAGATATGATCAAGGAAGACGCCCGTGTCGGGCGCAAAAACATCAAATCTCAAATCTAGGTGGGTTTAGATATGTGTATAGAACAATGTGGGTCATTGGGCCTTTCTCGTTGTAGCCATGAGCTTGCGGCGGAACGAGAGCTAGCGAACGTTTCAGCGATTGACTCGATGGCGCACCGAAGTAGCGAGCCGAGCACTGGCTATCAGGCTGATGGCAAGTGGCAGCGAAACGGGCGTCGGCTCGTTTTGGCGTCTGCGATGCTAACCGGCTCAATCGGGTTGGTTGGCGCCTCGCAGGCCGCGGCGGCACCATGCGCAGACACCGACGGCGATGGCTGGGGCTGGGACGGTTCAGCGACTTGTATTCCGGACGACGGAGGCGATGCTGGCTACGGAAGCTCTGATAGCTACAGCGATGCTGGCTACGGAAGCTCTGGCAGCGAGAGCGATGCTAGCGACAGTGATCGCAGCGACAACGAGGTTGGCGACAGCGACCGTGATGAGTTTGATAGTGGTTCTAACGACGATGACCCACCTGGAATCAGCGTTTTCGGCCTGAGCTTGGATGACAATTTCGGACCTAGCGATGCATCTTTCGACTACAGCGGTGGTCATGAAGACAGCCCGGCTCCCGAAGCGCCGTGCGTAGACTCTGAACCACTCAACGATGGCTGGGGTTGGAACGGCACGGAATCGTGCGAGCTTCCGATTGAAGCGGGCCGCTGCGTAGACACCACACCATTTGGTAACGGCTGGGGTTGGAACGGGGTAGAGAGCTGCCGCCTAATGGAAACATCAACCCCAGAAGATGACGATTACATCCATCGAGACCCTGATAGCCAGGGAATCTCGGGTTGTTGGGACACCGACGGCGATGGTTACGGCATCGACTATGACGGCGCGAGCTGTGTCGTACCTACAGCCACGCCTCCAGGGTTCAGCGATCTAGTCTCAAGTCCCGACGTAGTCGAACAATTGTCAGAGCATCTTTGGACCGAAATCAAGTGCGTCGACTCCGATGGTGACGGTTGGGGCTGGGACGGAGAGCGCTCCTGTGAAATGTACAACACCGAAGAGGTAGATATTTCACTGACGCCAACCACCGACAGCTACGAAGAACGTTGCCAGGCCGAGTTCGGTGACGTTATGAACGGCTCGTGCGTCGTATGCGCTGATCCTTACATCTACGATCTTTTCAGCCCGTGGGAAGGTCCGGACGGAGACTCCTACGTTGACAACCGAGCTATGGAATGTCGTGAGATCCTCGTCTAATACCAACGAAAACTAGAGAACAGCGGTGGACCCGGATCAACGTTGATCCGGGTCCACGTTGTTTTACGGTTCCTACAATATGGCGAGCGGCCCGGCGGATGTTAGTAGCTAATCGCGGTCTTAATAGCCTTTGTAGTTAAGTACTGCTTCGAGCCGATGCTCAATCGCGACTAAGTCCGACTGGGCAGCCATCACACCGTCGATGTCTTTGTATGCCATCGGGCTTTCGTCGAGAAGCTTGTCAGCGTCTTTCTCCTGCCAGGTTCGCCCGCTCCCTTCCATCGCTACTTTGAACTCGTCAATCGAGAATCGACGAGTCGCATCTTTGCGGCCGTGCTTTCGGCCAGCGCCATGAGCGGCTGAATAGTACGACGCTGGATTGCCAAGCCCGCGCACAATGAAGCTAGCTGCTCCCATCGAACCAGGAATGACTCCCCAGTCAGTAGTCCTCGCTCGAATCGCTCCTTTCCGAGTAATCCACAGCTCTTGATTTTGGCCGTCAACGGTGTGAGTTTCTCGTTCGGTGTAATTGTGGTGGCAGTTGATTCGACGAACTTCGTCTATCGACTTACCGACAGCGTGACGGATATCTTCCAACAGCACGTCCATCATTAGTTCGCGGTTCGCAAGCGCATAGCGCTGGGCCCACAACATGTCCTCAATGTAGGCATTGAACTCTGAGTCGGAAGCTAGGAAATAGGCTAAGTCTCGGTCTTCCAACGCTCGCTCAAGCGTTTTACACAGCGCCTTTGCTGATCTGATATGTCCTTGAGCCATCGTGTTCCCTATGCCTCTACTACCTGAATGCAAGACGGCCCAAACCCGGTTCCGCTCATCGGTACATACTTCAACGAAGTGGTTGCCACCGCCAAGCGAACCAAGCTGATGAGATGCCCGTCGAAGGTTTTTGTCCGGCACCCGATCAGGTTCAGGTACGGGGTTCGCCCTCATCCACTGTCGGGCCGAATCTGTTGCCTGCTGGTGGAAGCCGAATCCGGCTGGGATCGATCGGCCGATGCTGCGAAGCAAAGGGTCAAGTGAATCAGGGAGTTCATTAGCTTCCATCGCTAACTCCGCGGCTACCATTCCGCACCCAATGTCGACGCCAACGGCCGCTGGAATGATGGCCGACTTGGTTGGGATAACTGACCCAACTGTTGCCCCAAGGCCCCAATGGGTATCTGGCATCAACGCTACGTCACCAGCTAAGGCTGGCGATCGAGCTGAACAAAGCGCCTGATCGAGTGCCTTTCGGTCGAGTTCGACGGCCCAAGATCGGACGAACGTATTGCCTCCCGCTGGTTCACGGGTCATGTTCAACGACACACCGATCGGCTGGTCATCGTTCTCTGGGGTGTTTTGAACGTTGTTGTTCTTGTCAGTCATGAGGTTGTCCGATGTTTGTTCGTTCGACCAGTGAACCATTTTCGGTCGCCGGTCCGCCAGCAATTTGCTCCTCAAAGCGTCGCAAGCTAACGGAACGGCATGGCGAATTCACGCAACATCGTTGTCCTGGTTGGACGTCGACTGTTTTGGGTTGCGCCATAGTTGGCCGTACGGTGAACCGTATGATTTGGTACGCCGCCTACGGGTCGAACCTTTTGGGTGAACGATTCTTGGCCTACCTTCGGGGCGGGTCAGTTACCGGATCGAACAAGGTTGAATACGGCGCCCGAGATGCAAGCGACCCGACTACGGCCGTCCCTTACATGCTTCCTCGCCAACTGGCCTTCGGGTACCGATCAAGTCGTTGGCGCGGCGGAGGAGTTTGCTTCGTCGATTCGTCGGCAACCTCTGAGCGCGATGCTTTCGGCCGAGCATGGATGATCACCGTTGAACAACTGGAAGATGTTTGGGCCCAAGAAAACGGCCAGTACGTGAAAGGTGGTGCGGGAGAGCGACCCGACTGGACCCTTGACCTCGATGAACTACGAGCCAACGGCAACGTTCGACGCAAAGGTAACTACGGCCGAGTCGAAGTGTTGGGGCATCTCGAAGGCCACCTGGTAGCGACCATCACATGCGATAGTCCGCCGGCACTAAACTCCGCTGACTTGTCGTACCTGAGAGTTGTGGGAGCTGGACTGGTGGAGACCTGGGGCATGGACCGATTTGACGCAGCCCAATACTTGGCGAGTTGCCCCGGAAACCAGGGAGTGATCGACGTTGAAGAGCTCGCAGAAGCTCTGATCTAGCCTTTGGTCCGGGAAGAGAAAGAAATTTGGCCAAGCCAGGCTTCAAAACCACTACACTGATTAGACCTAGCGCCCATAGCTCAATTGGATAGAGTATCTGGCTTCGAACCAGACGGTTGGGGGTTCAAGTCCCTCTGGGCGTACGTTTTCTACAAGATTTGAGCGACCTCTTGCGATCGCGATCTGGTGGAGTAGAATCTGTGATGAGCAAGCTTCGACAACGTAATTAGTTGTAGTAACGAAGCCGTGCTCGTTTGTTCGGGGGAACAACGTAACCGAGTTACCGACTTAGCCCCAAGGTGGGACAAAAATGTGCACAGAACTATGTGGGAATCTTGAGCTTGAGCGCGCCGATCAACATAATTCGAACCGATCGAGTTTTCGCACCAGTAAGCGGTTGATAAACAAGGCACTGTTCGCCTCAGCCGTGTTCGCCGGATTCGCTGCGGTGGTTGGCGTAAACCCGGCGACCGCCGAGGAGGGCGACTTCGGGTTCGATGATTCTGGTCTAGACGGAATCGACGGTGATAGCGATGCCGATGGCGATAGCGATGCCGATGGCGACAGCGACTCTGATGGCGATAGCGACGGTGATAGCAACGACGGAGACGACGGTTTCGGCAGCTACGACTTTGATGGCTACGGAATCGACGGCCTGGACGATGTCGGTCAACCCGCAGACACCGGCTCGGCTGGTCTCGACAACGACACCACCGAAAAAGCTGATGATGAGGATTCGAAAAACTCTATATGGGATGGGCTTTTTGGCGTAAAGGTCGACTCCCTCCCGTTCTTCAGCGGTCCTCGGATCGGTCAACCAGATGACACCACCGACAAACCAGAAGACCTGACAGTCGAACAAACACCAGCAGCGTCCGATGATCAACCGATTGTTGATCTAAGCAACCTGCCCCCTGGCACAGTCGAGATCTCCTATGAGGAGATGCAAGCGCTCATGGAGCGTGACCTTGGGCCGCAACGTAGCACGGTGCAAACTGACGATGTTACGCCCGCTCGAGAAGTAACACTTGATGTTCAGACTGTCGAGGCGCTATCGGAAGACCAAGGGCTGATGGCAGCCATGCGGGACCAGGCGCGCCAAGAGTCACCGATGGACACATCGGACGAAGGTGAAACTGATCAGACAGCGCAGATACGGGCCGACATCCAAGCGTTGGGTTTGGAAGGCATAGTTACAATCGGTACCGAGCCAACCAATACCGAAGGAGCCCAGCGAGTTGATCTAAGCGATTTGAACGTGACCCGGGAAGAGCCCGAAGTAGAGACGCCGGTTGATACATCTGATCTTCCTTCGAACGATCCGGCCAGAACAGTCACCTGGACGGAACAGTTCTTTTCCGAAGATCCCTACGCTGGTACGTACGACATAAATGAAGAGGCAGCTCGGGCCCAGCCAGGCGACGACGAGCAACAAGAGCAACGCAATACCGTTGTCGACCGAAACGGAAACAATGTCGTAGATCGCAACGGCAACCCGGTCTTCTCTGGTGCCGACACAAGCGACAACGGGGGAAATGATTCCGCCCCAAGTGAGCGTCCGGCGGTTAGTGCTGGCCCATGCGTGGATAGTGACGGAGACGGTTGGGGTTGGGACGGCCAGAACAGTTGCCGAACCCAAAGCAATCGGCCCGATCATCCTCGTTGTGTAAACGGCCAGGCATCCGATTCTGATGGCGACGGATGGGGTTGGGAAAACCACAAGTCCTGTTTGGTTTAGATTTTTGTTGTTTGATCCGAACTAGTTGTGCTCACCGATCTGGTTGTCACATACACCCGTGACTTCTGGGTCGGTGGGCCGCCGTTTTAGCGTCGGACGTACCGTAGAGTTACTTTGAGAATATGCCAGGCGGCAAGAGCCGACCCCTTCACCGTGCCGCTAATTTTCGATTTGCCTTCGACCCGGTTCTTCCAGGCCACCGGAACCTCAACGACCGTGGCGTCAGCGATAGCGGCCTTGACCATCATCTCAGTTGGCCAGCCAAACGTCATCTCCTTCATCGACAATTGCCGGTAGAGATCTGCAGTGATGGCCCGGTAGGGTCCAAGGTCGGTCACATCAATCTGGTACAACTTTCGCATCAACCGGGAAGTTAGCCAGTTGCCGAACCTTTGGTGCGGAGCCATAGCTCCTTTGTCGATCGTGCCCTCGGTACGAGATCCGAGCACCAAATCGGCTGAGTTGGAAACAATTGGGTGTAGCACAAGGCCGAGCTCATCAGCTCGAGAACTTTGATCCCCGTCGATAAAGACGAGAACGTCGGCGCCGATAGCGAGCGCCCGATCGGCTCCCGCTTTGCAGGCATAGCCGTATCCCCGGCGAGGCTCGTCGACGATCACCGCGCCCGCGGCCGTAGCAACAGCAACAGTCTCATCAGTGCTTCCATTGTCGACAACAATCATGGTGGTCGACAGTTCAACGTCGTCCGCGAACTGTTCAGAACCTGGATTCGAGTTGAGTTTGGTGGCCGTCGCCAACACGCTGTCAACCACGAAACCGATATTTCCAGCCTCGTTGAGAGCGGGGGCGATGACGGCAACAGATAGGTTGCGCAACGGCTGACGCGAGCCGTTGCCAAGCTGCGCTGAGTGGGCGGTTAAGAAATCGACGGTGTTCTGACCGCAGCTAACCCCGCGGTCAATATCTCGGCGGAGCCGTTCCAAATCTTCTGGTTCATCAACATCAAACCAGATTGGGAGCAACTTCACTGTTGCCCCTAACGATTCAGCAACAGCAAGCGTGTCAGCGAGAACGTTCGACGTCGACATCTCAACGTTGATGGTAAGTTCAGGCCAACGTTGCTTGACTCCGACCAAGTAGTAGCCACCATCTTCGGTTGGACCGAGAACTACGTCGACACCGGGATCGTTTAGCGTTCGGAACGCAGCAACAATCGATGCCATTGGCAGGCTAGGTCCGTCGCTATTTATAGCGGCCACAAATTGGTAGCCGGTTGATAGTTCGTGGTTGATGACGTGATCTAGACGGTGCCCGAGCGTTTCGCCGACCTGCGGGATGGTCTCAACCTCGTCAAGTAGGTTCTCGAAATATGGGCCGGCATTAGGGGGTGTACAGGCCACTTTCACGTCGAGGTTGTTAACTTCGGTCGCGGCCTTGTGGCCTAACTCGACGCTGTCGAGCAAGAAACACTGAGCTAGCGAAGCCGCCTGTTCGGGGGTCAGTGCCGGGACTAGTCGAGTTTTAGCCGAACCAGCCTTAGGTTCCTTGGCCATAATGAGCAAAGACGAGCGCGGACTCTCGGCCAACTGGGCGCCGAGCCTAGCGTCATCGCTAATGCCTATTTCGCGCTCTGTTATCGCGTTGTTTAACCCGGTGTCATCAACCACAGCATCATCTCTACTTGGTGGTGGGCAGCAGGATCTCTTGGCGTTCAAGTTCGATCTTTCGAGATCGAACCACTTCGCTGCGTCGGACCGATATAGCCTGGGCAACGGTGACGATCACAATGGCGAGCAGCCCGAGGGTAAAGATCGAACCGTAGATCACGATGCCCCAGTTCCGATGATCAAAGGCAAGCCATACGGTGAAAGCGGTATAGAAGCCGAGCAAAGCCTCAAAGTAGACGATTCGGTCGAGCTCAAGCTGGTATCGCTTGTGTTTCCAGTCGCCAGCTTCGGCTTGGTTTTCACTTATCCCAAACTTGGCCGTTCGTTCGAACTCAGGGGATGGTTTAGTTCGAATCTGCAGAGCGGCCCGCGCCGTGTTCAGCATTAGCCCGGATCCGAACGTGATCATGGCCAACATCAATGGAAGCTGACGCCAAACCGGACGACCGAGCTGTCTTTGTCCGGTGATGAAAAAGACAGCCGGGGCTAAAGAGGAGACGGCCAAGGCGTAGCCGACCCCATACAGAGAATTGAGGGCCTCGAAGTGGGCAATGGCTAACACGACTAGCGGGTAGACCAACGCCATGGTGAGTAGCAACAGGTGGACGCCATAGGCGACAAGGTGCGCTGTCGCTTGGAACTTCACTGATCGATTTGCGGTTGAGCGCCAAACCATCGGCAGTAGTTTCCGCGCGCACTCGAGAGAACCTCGGGCCCATCGGTGTTGCTGGCGTCGGAAGCTCGACATCTGCGCTGGAACTTCTCCTGGAACTTCGATGTCTGGTAGGTAGGTGCCGTGCCAGCCGCAGAGGTGAGCCCGATACGACAAGTCTAAATCTTCGGTCAAGGTGTCAGCTGTCCATCCTCCAGCGTCGGTGATGGCACTAGCTCGCCAGATGCCGGCGGTCCCATTGAAGTTGAACCAGTAGCCTTTGAGGCCCCGAGCCATTTGTTCGACCATGAAGTGTCCGTCAATAGCCAACGACTGTAGTTTCGTGAGCCACGAGTAGTTTCGGTTGCTATGACCCCATCGCGCCTGGACAAAAGCCAACTTGGGGTCGCAGAAATATCCGACGGTCTGATTCAGGTAATCCGAAGGGCAGACGAAGTCTGCATCGAAGATTGCTACCAGCTCGCCTTTAGCGGTTTTCAACCCGTGGGCGAGCGCTCCGGCCTTGTAGCCACTCCGGTCGTCGCGCCGGACGTGAACGATGTCGATTCCCTCGCGATGGAGTTCCTCTACTAACGAAGCGACGAGGGAGGTTGTGAGGTCAGTCGAATCATCTAGAACCTGGATCTCGAACCGCTCTTTTGGGTAGTCCAGCTTGGCCACAGATGAAATCACGTTGGTTGCGACGTACAACTCATTGTAAATCGGTAGTTGGATCGTCACCATTGGCAAATCGCTCGGCAACGATTCGGTCAGGTCGATCACCTTGGTCTCCGACGCCTGATCGGCATCGGTTTGGCGCTGACGCAAGGCAGAGCGAAAGGCGGCACCTCGACGAATCGTGGTTAGCGACAAGGCGGTCAGGTTGGCGCCGAACAGAAACAGCAGAATTGACGCGATGACATACACAGCTCCAGCTACAACTAGGGCAGTTAGATACATAGTGTCCATCGGCTGCTCGCGTCCTCCTATCACGGTCAAATGCTGCTCAGGCTTGTGTGCCTACGGGTGCGGTTCTTTCGGCAGTAGTTGCCGTTGCCTTAGCCGGTTACCACAACAAGCCGAAGGGTGACTTCTTGCCTTGAAGCGCCTGGTCGATGCCGAACTTGCGTCCCCCGTATCCCAAGAACACCGTTAGGGTCGCTGCTGCCAGAAGTACATAGGTCCAAATCCATTCTTCACCACCAAAGTATGCGAGGAAGAGCGAAACGAAAAAGCCGATTGCGAGGATGCTGGACAATCGGGTGAATAACCCAAGGAGCAGTCCTAACCCAAAAGCCAGCTCAATCACTAGTTGGACTCCACCGACGAGGCCGGCGTTTGGAGCTACCACCGAATCGAGCAACGAATGAAACCATCCGAGCGAACCGCCGTTGCCACCGTCTGCAACCGATTTGCCGAGCCAGTCGAGCAGTCCTTTGAAGTTCTCGCCCTGGTAGAGGCCTCCGTCAAGGTTGTCCCACCAGGTAGCAAGAATTATCACCCCTAACGTTATTCGTAAGATAGCGACGGCCACAGAGCCGCTTTGGTTGTCAGATTCGATTGAAGTTGTCATGGCATTCCCCAGTTTGATTTTGTAAAATTGTTCGTCTTTGGCGAGCAAAACGGTGCGTTTTTGGGCGGAACGTTTGCTCTACTCTGTTCTTAACCCATCAAGGCCCCAAATACGTCCAGGGTTGGACAGAAGAATTAGCCCGTGGAGTAATGCCATCATGGCGTAAGACCACGGCCATTCGCCTGGAACCTCTAGAAGCCCAATCCCAAGGTTGACTGCCATTGCTAACCCGAGAGCGGCCCCGACCCTGGTGAAGGCTCCGAACAGTAGCGAGATGCCAGCAGTTAGCTCAGCCAAGAACACTAACCAAGCGAAGATTGTGAAGTTTGGCAAAACAACAGACTCGATGAGCTGACCGTAGAAACCGAACGCCGGGTGGGCAACTTCGAGCTCTAGCCATTGACGAAGACTGGTTTCTCCCCGCCCATCAAACCCGGGCGGGAGCTTCCACCGAAGCGAAAAGAGCCACAGCACGCCCATGGCCATCCGAGCCAGCGCCAACGGCCACAGTTTTGTCGTCAGGTTCACAAAAACGCCGGTTGGGTAACGGCCGCTTCGACGGCGCTGTCGACGGGTATCGTTTTTAGCTCAGCCATCGTTCCAGTTTGTCGGAGTGAGCCGTCAATTACGACGGCAACTCGGTCGCCGAGAGCTTCGGCCTCAGCCGGATCGTGGGTCACCACTACCGTTGTAATTGATGAAGCCGAACGGACCGTGTCAATTGTCTGAAGTACTTCGGCTCGTAGCGTCGGATCTAGGCTGGCGAGCGGTTCGTCGAGTAGCAAAACACTTGGTTCAACGACCAACGCCCGAGCGATCGCAACTCGCTGTCGTTGGCCTCCTGACAATTCACTAGGCCATCGATCGGCGAAGTCGTTCATCTGCACCGAAGCAAGAGCCTCCAAAGAGCGGTGGCGTCTCGTCGAGCGGTCTACTTTCCGGACCTTCAATCCGAACTCCACGTTTTCTCTAACAGTACGAAACGGAAACAGTGTTTGTTGTTGAAATACCATCGCCGTCCCCCTTTTCTCAGGAGGGACGGCGACTACCGAAACGTCATCGAAGAAGATGTCGCCCGATTGTGGTGAAATTAGACCGGCGATCAATCGAAGTGTCGTGGTTTTCCCGCACCCTGACGGACCAAGAACTGCTAGACATTGGCCAGCGTCAATGTGGAGCGTCAGATCTTTGACCACAGGACGAGACGGTTCATAGCCGAACTCAAGGTTGCGCAGCTCAACCGATGTCACGTTTGCACCGTGGTGGTTACTATCAGGCGGCTAGGGGTCGAGATCACTGGGTTAGGGCCAGATCTCCATTGACCCGCCTAGTGGCAAGTCGATAATGCGATCTGGGCCTTCAAACCATCGCTCATATAGTTCGGCGTACTGTCCGTCTTTCCAAAGTTCTTGCAGAGCTAGGTTTACCGAATCGCGCCACTCTGAATCGTTTTCAGGTACCCCAATCCCGAACTGAACCGGGTTGTGGCCTCCGGGTAGCAGGGTGAGTTCGGAATCGCCGGCAGCGAGTGAAAGAAGCGTGATGTTATCTTCGGAGTAGCCTTCAACCGCTCCATCTCTGAGTGCTTGCATGGCCGCGAGCTTGTCATCGAACTCGACGATCTCGGGGGTTGGCCCGCCCTGATCGGCAACATACGCATTCCAAGAGTCGATTACAGAGGAACCAGCGTTAGCGGCCACCGTTTGACCAATGAGTTCATCGATCGATTCGTAGCTACCGGTCCTGACCAGAAACGACTGGTTGTCCCAGAAGTAGGTGATGCTGAAATCGATCGTTTCTTCTCGGGATCGGGTGTGGTTCATGCTGGCTATCGACATGTCTACTAAGCCCTCTTGCAGCGAGGTGATCCGAGTCGTGCTATCAACCGGAACCAGCTCAAGCTCATAACCCATTTCGTCGGCGATGGCATTAGCTAGGTCAACATCGAAACCTACCCAGTCTCCGGCTTCGTCGGTGAAACTCATCGGAGGATTGTCGTTGCGAACGCCAATTCGCACTGTTCCGGATTCTGTGACCGAGTCAAGAACCGATCCTTGGCCGTCAGCGTCGGCATCGGGGCTGGCGGCCTCATTGGCTTCGCCGCTGTCAGCGTCGACGCTACCGTTGTCAGTCTCGCTTGAGCCACCACCGCAGGCGGCAACAGCGAGAGCGCAGGTTGCGAGAATAGCGGCTAGGCGATATCGCTTCTTTTTCGGATCTCTTTGGAACAACTTGATCAACCTTTGAATTTAGTTCGTCTTTGATGGGCCAAACAATCGTTTAACCGGCACGTCACAGCGGGGGCGACCATACTTTGAACCGTGACTGGTCCAACGGTATTCCACCGGAACCGGTTCGAGTTCTTAGCTTCTTGTGAACATTGCAGTTTTGCTGTGCCGGTTACTGGGTTGACAACGCTAAAGGGAGCACCGATTGGCGCTCCCTTTAGCGAAGAGTCGTTCCGATTAGGAACAAAAACCACTTGTTGCTTAGTAGTTAATGGACGAGCTTCCTTTGGCCTTGACGAAGTAGTTTCCTTTGTATCCGTAGGCGATCATTGTGTACGTGTGGTTTCCTCGGGGCGGTACGTCTCTGAAGTAGGTTTCGTCGCCATCGATTGACTTCAAGAACCGACCGTCCCGATATACGTTGTAACCGGCGGCGTCTCTGGAAGGCCAGAACAATACCAGAACTTTGTTGTTCGAGATTACCGCTTCGTACATGGTCGCTTGTGTAGGTTTTGGAGCTCTCAGATATTGGGTCGTTGGCGTTCCGTTGGTGAAAGCCCGAGGAGAGTCTCTGAACGAAACGACGTTGTAGGTGTACCGCTTTGAGTACGTTTTGAGATCAACTCCCGCGTCGGTGTAGCCACTTTTTCTTGAGCCTCGCACTGTGTCTATGTATCGACCATTGCGATATATGTTGTAGCCATCGGCTTGAGGGACTGATCTCCATGAAACGAAGACAACGGGCTTGCCGTCAGAGGGTCTGGTTTCAGCAGAGATCCTTACTTTTTCTGGTGCTGGTAATCCGTTAGTGGCCGCAGCAGAGGGCGCCGAAGTTGCCAGGCCCGACACCATCATCATCAGCGCCACGACGATGGTTAGAGAGATTTTTCGCACAGTTGCAGTCCTTTTCGTTGTCGAACTTGTTGGCTCGAGCGGATACGAGCCTGAAAGGCCCGAGTCAGAAGGGTTCCCGAACCAACAGTTACTCGAATGACGCCGTTAGTTCGGGGGACAAATTCCATGAGTTTTCTGAATTAGTGCGCCCGCACTGCTGGTAACCACGATTCGACCAGGCGAGATAGAGCGAAGGCAACCGCGAAGTACAACGCTCCTACCGCTAGGTAGGTAGCCACCCAATACGGGGCATTGTTCACGCTGGTTCCTAAGACGAGACCTGCTGTTGTGGTTAGATCGGCGATGCTCAGCACTACCACCGCAGAACTGTCTTTGATGACAGTGATAGCTTGGCTTACTAGCGCTGGTCGCATCACTCGAAGCCCATAAGGCAGACCAACCCGAAGATACGCTTGACGGCGCGTTGCCCCCATTATTCGAGCGTCATCAACAAGCTCAGCCGGAACTGATCGTAGACCGCTGGCAATAATGTCGGCCTGGTAGGCGCTGGCATACAGGGTGAGGGTGACAACACCAGCAGTAAAGCTTGATGTGGTGAAACCTAATTTGCCGGTAGCCAAAATTTGATGGACGAGTAGCAACAGGAGAACCAGCGGAACTCCCCGGACTATTTGGACATAACCCCGGGCGACGAAACGGAGCAGGCGGTAGCGAGATTGTTGGGCGCTACCGATAACGACAGCCAACATCATTCCTAAACCAAGCCCGACCGCAGACAGGATCATGGTTAGAACTAGACCGCCCGGTCGATGATTGGGGAATCCAACTAGCAAGTTGATGAGGTGTTTCATCACGAAGGCCAGATGATCACTCATGACTCTCCCAACGAGGCAGGTCTAAACGAACCCAACCCGCTCAACACGCTCGGCCGGTCTGGCCCGTCTCCGGTTGTTAACGATGGTTGGCCGCGGTGAAGGGCCCGGTCGGCCACTCGTAGTAGCCCGGTCATCCCCGATGAGAGAGCCAGATAAACCAAAGCAGCCAAGGCAAGGAACTCGCTAGCCCTGAACGTTTCTTCGATCGCAGACTGAGATTGATGAAACAAATCAGGGATCGAGGCGAACGAGACCAATGCTGTATTTTTCATGTTGTGAATTAGGCGGGTACTGATAGCGGGAAAAGCTGCTCGCAAACCATCGGGTAGAAGCACAGAGACGAATGTCTGCCTTCTGTTCGCTCCCAGTGTGCGAGCCCCGTCGACCCGCTGAGTCGGGATGCTGGCCACGCCGGAGCGGAACAGCTCAGCCAAATGTCCCGAAGTGTTGAGTACCAGCCCAAAGCACGCCGCTAACAAGTAGTAGGGAATTGGCAGACCAGTTATCACCTTCAAGGCGTCAACAACGGCGTTATCGAAAAAGAGTTGTTGGCGAGCACTGGACGAGAAAATATTCGGGAACGCGAACGCCCAGAAAATGATCTGAATTAGCGCTGGAACGTTGCGGAACACCTCAACGTAGCCCGTCGCTAAAGCGCGAAGCGGCCCGGTGACGGTCGCTCGAATCGTGCCGACGACTATCCCAAGTGGAAGCGCCACAAGTGAGGTAGCAACGGTGATAACGATCGTGAGGAGAACCCCAGACCCAAGTTCGGCAGCTCTGTCAGCCGTAAGCCAATCCACTAGGGGATCGGGTGATGTCGGGGGTGAACGATCATTGCGTAGTCGGTGGAGCGTGTAGATCCTCACTCACGGTGGGGAGAAAAACGTTTCGCTTACTTCAAAGGCTGTCGCGAACATCGAGCAAGGGCAAATCGGTGGCTTTGATTTCGTTCAACGGTTCGAACGGGATAGTTGCTCCGTTCTCGGTTGACGCATCAGCCCACTCGGTGAACCAAGCTCGATCAATTCCATCGACGTCGTCGACCATGCGAAGGCGATCGACACCGTATTGGTCAGCGATTAGCTTTACTTCGGCGGCAACGCTCTGGGGAGATCGCTGGCGGTAGTCGTCACCGTGCACTGGATCCCTGCACCAAGCGCAACCGTAGGGGCAACCCCGAGACGTAGCGATCGTCATCGACGAATATCCATTGTCGGTTTCCCACGTTTGAAGGTATCGATCCATGTCGATCAGATCGCGTGCTGGTAGAGGGAGCTCGTCAAGGTTTTCAATTGGTGGCCGGGGATCGTTCACGTGTATCTGGCCCTCGGACCGGAAAGCAACGCCTGGTTCGCTCTGAAGAGTTTCGATCGATAGTTGTTCGGTATCGATCAACTCGAGTAGCCGGGTTATGGTCTGTTCGCCTTCATGGTGGACCACAACATCGACGGCGGCGTCGGCCAGATACGGAACCGGGTTTAGCGTTGGGTCCGGTCCTCCGAGCACGACGGTAACTCCGTGTTGTTCGGCCAGGCCGGCCAGCGTCAGAGCCATGGCCCTGGTCGGCTGCAGTGCTGAGATGCCGACAAGGTCCGGTTTGTGTTTGTGGAGCGAATCAACAAACTCAGATTCATCGGTGCAAAATGTTCCGTCGAAAATGGCTACATCGTGGCCGTGTTCTCGAACGTAAGAGGCGAGGTAGAGGAGCCCGAGAGGAAAATAGGGGCTAGACGCGGCCTGCTCGTCAGGGCTTTTTGCTAAGAAGAGCGGATGGGCAAGCAGTAGCGAAGCCATGACATTCCTATCCTATCTAGTGGAGCAGAGTGGGGGTAACTCCGGGCCAGCCCCAGGGAGTTCTACCCCTGAAACCGGTTGAACCTGCTCACTATTCCGGGTCCGGCTGGCACGACCCCTATCAAGGCTGAAGAAATGGTTGGTTGCTGAGGGCAAGTCATCCGGTTAGTGGGGCTCGATGCTAGCGTCGAAGTATCTTCTGCAGTCTCTATCTGTCGCCCCGAAGTTGGATACCCGCCAACGTGGGCAATGCCGCGTCGGCCCTGAGGGTCCAGGTGGTTGCGGTTGCAGGGTTGTTGTTGGCGCCAGTCTTGTTGCTGGGGTGCGCCAGCCCAAGTTCGGCCGAAAGATCGAGATCTCTCGACGTTGCCGTCTATGAGGACAAAGTGCGCGGCAGCTGGCAGGCAACGATGTTCGCCAACTTCTCAGGCCTTGATCTGCAGGGGATTTGGCTAGCTGAACCCGGACCAACCGATTCGATTCCTCTGTTAACACCCGACCAATGGTCGACCGATGACGATACCCACATCGAATGGGTTGATCTCCACATGCTTGAAACCCACGGGCTCGATCCAACCTATGAACAAATTCGAGACGAATGGGTCGATCATCTGAACAATGACATTTGGGTTTCTAACCGTCGAGCTCGTGATCTGATGGATGAAGGATTAGTTCCACCGGCCACCGGCGACGCCGAACATAACAGAGTCGGTTCATGGTCGATTGGGGCTCAGCTGCAAACAGAGCTGTTCGGTATGATCGCTCCCGGGTTACCCGATGAGGCTCGAAGTCGAGCGAAGTATTTTGCCATGGTCACCAACAGCGGTCCGGCGGTGGAAGCGAGTCAGTTCTACGCTCACATGTATGCCGAAGCGTTCTTTGAATCCGATGTTGATTGGCTGATCGATCGAGCGATTCGAGCCGAACCAAACGATTCTGAGATCGGTGCCATTGCTCGCCAGGTTCGGAGTTGGCATCAGGAGAACCCGACAGATTGGCGAACCACTCGTCGTAACATCCGAGACCGATACGACACCGATCCCGACTGGTGGGCTAGTCGAGTGAATTTTGCTGCCACCATTATGGCGTTGCTCTACGGTGACGGTGATCTAGAACAAACGATGACTATCGCGGGCCTGGCCGGCTGGGACGCCGACAACAATATGACTACAAGCTCCGGACTGGTTGGTGTCATCGTCGGGTACGAAAACTTGCCTCCTCTGTTTCGAGACTCGACCGACATTTACTTCAATCAGGATGTGACCGGTGATCTGCCGCAGTTCGATTCGGTGAGTAACATTGCGGCTCGAACAGCAGCGCTAGGAGCGGAAGTTATTGTCGGAGCCGGCGGAACCCGAGACGGGGACCGATACGTGTTGCCGCTCGAGTAGAACGGGTTCGTTAGTTGGCCGTGTCTGGCCCCACGTCGTTAGCCACAAAGCTGCCCGACGTGAACATCGACTGCGCTTTGGCGGCAACGGTTACTCCAACGGCCATAGCGGCGGTGGTAAGAATGCTCCCGAGCGACAACAACGGAACCCCAACCATGGAATGACCCAGGTTGCATCCACTAGCGATGGCCGCTGCTATGCCCATGACGAAGCCACCAACGATTAGTTGGATGATCCGAGCTGGAGCTTCGCCTCGAAACCAGAAGGTCTCAGCCACTCGGCTGGCGATCAGGGCACCGGGCGCAATGGCGATGAGCCCAATCGGAATCCACCACCAATTCTCGCTTCGGTCGTTTGAGCCCGTGCCGCTCGCCGAATCGCGGGCCAACTCCCAAAGAGTTGTGGGAACACCAGAGGTGCCGAACGTGTAGTTCGGAGCGGCGTCGGTCACTGCGAACCAGGCAACAACATGAACTGCGGCGAGGGCTAAGCCAAGCGGAACCCACCCCAGCTGGTTATCTCGGCGTCGAGCCGTCGACTCCCGGCGGCCGTTCCAGAGATAGCGGGCTGCGGCGGCTGCCACCAAAACAGCTGCCACGTAGCCGCCGGTGGAGTCATTCAAGGTTGCCGGCTGACCATCGATTTCTACGCTGGCTTCAAGTAGCCGATCTCGGACGGGAGCCAACGGCCCGTTGTAGGTGAGGATGTCTCCGACCGCCCATCCCGCTATAGCGAAGGCAACGCCGATCATGCCGTGGCCTAACTTGTAAAACATGCCGGTGATGCACGTTGAAGCAATCACCATTCCAACGCCAAACAGTAGGCCGCCGACAAGATTTGCTTGCCACACCAATGGTGGAATGTACGGACTGATATAGCCGGTGCCGATAAGGATCTGCACGATCGGAGTAGCGATGAGCAGCATGAGCAGGTAAGCCCGAAACAGACTGGTTTCGGCTGGTTTAGTTGAGAGTCTCCGCCACAGAGAGTGGAAACACATGTCGCCTCGTTGCAGCACGTATCCCAGGCTCGCCCCGAGGGCTATGACGGTTAGCAACCTGAGCAGCATCGGTGATCTCTTTCATTAGGTGCGGATTGGCGAAGTAGTGGAGGAGTTATCCGGTTGGCCAACAACAGGGTTTCCCGGTCTGGTTCCGGGCCGGAACGCTTCGCGCTGGAACGCGCCGCGTCGAAACATAATGGCAACGATTACGACCAGAGCCAAGGTGGGTAACCATTCGACGAGGCGGACCCATTCCCGCTCGGCGAAACGGTTGGGATCTTGGTACGTCAAGTACGACAACGGGAGTAACGCTGAGAGGGTCCACCAGGGGGCGAGAAGGATCCAGCGTCGAGTCGGTTCGACGCTTCGGGGGGATTGGAATGGCAGGAACGCGAGCACGATTATGAGATACCAAGGGTGGAAAACTGGAGTCAGCACGGTGTATGCCATCAGCGGAATTGCGCCCAAACGAAGATGGCTAATCAAGCCGTCGCTGGTGGTAGCGCTGGCGCTGGCCAAGCCACCAGAGGTTTGCCGATCTGGTCTGGCTTTGAGCCACACGCTAAGTCCGATCACAACCATGATTGCTGCCGCCACCCCAGTTGGAACTGATGAGCCGGTATGTAGTGACGTTTCCAGCCAGTGAGCGAGACCGCTGTTGAAACGGAAGTCGTTGGCGTAGACCCGGGCCGAACCGAACAGGCCGGTGCCAGTTGACGGTGAGTCAAGGCCGAGTCCGCCTTGGCCGAAGCTGAACGGAACGAGCATGCCGAACATGGCTGCGCCGAAAAACCCTCGTTGCCACCATTGCCACCGCCACCACAGAACCGGCGCCAGTAGCAGCGGTAGCGGACGGGTCAGAACCGCCAGCGCTAGCAGTATCGGCGAGAGCAGCTGACGCCCGCTACTCATCGGCTTGTTTGAACCGTCAACTGTTGTGGCGAAGGCTGCGATGGCGAAGAACGTCATCGCTCCATCAAGGTGGGCTCCGTGCGACAGCTCGACAATAACGAGCGGATGCCACAAATAGAGACCAATTCGATGGGCAGAAAAGCCAGTGTGGCGGAGCAGCCACGCGAGCAAGCCGGCTGTTCCGAGGTCGAGTATGGTCATAACCAATTGAACGCTGATGGCCTTCAACGGCAAAGCCACTGCCGTCAGCGCAAATAGCAACTGGGCGGTTGGTAGGTATGGCGAAGCGAGATGAGGGTTGTTCGCTAACCGCCTAACTTCGACTTCGTATGGATCGAGCGAAGCGGCCGAGATCGGGTGGCTATAGGGGTTTACCCCCTCCGTTAGAAGGTGCCCGTCCCACAGATATCTGAATACGTCATCGCTAAGTGTTGGCTCGGTGGCCAACATAAGGAGACGAAACGCTATCGCGGTCGACCAAATCCACCGGGTTGACAGCGGGCGGCCCTCGTTCCCCCAGACCGCAGCTAAGAAACCGACGAAAGCTACGGACAACCACGTGATTGTCCACGGAGTCGTTGCTGCTCGCAGGGTGCCCGTTTGGCGATCAAGCGCGACAAGGGCGACAAAAGCGGTGGCCAATAGGCCCAGACCGGCAATTGTTGCCCCTCTGGTTATTTGCTTTGACGGCACCTGCCGAGCTTAGAACATTGCAGTGAGTATCTGGGTTGGAAGCGTCAGAACTTGCGTGGTTAGTAACGAGATATTGCCAATCGGCTCAGACCGGATACTATGGGTTTAACAAACCTCGATCTGGGTGGGCTTAGATATGTGCAAAGACTTTTGTGGAGAGCTTTCTTTCGGACGTGCTGATGACGTCTCGGCCGGGAAATCGTTAGGAACCAGCGGAAGCCGTCTGTTCAAGCGAACAGTAATGGCTACCGCGGTTATGGCAGGCATCGCCGGCTTCGTTGGCGTTGGGCAAGCATCGGCGCTTGAACCGGGCTATTCCGACGATTTCGGTGGTTGGGATGTCGACCCTGAACCGGAAGCATCCGAACCGTCTCCAACTTCGACAACGGAGCGTGAGTCAAACGCAGGATATTTTGGTGACTGGGAGAACGACTATCGAAGCTCGGCCGCCCAGGCGGCTCTCGATCGAACTACTCGAGAGCAAGAGGCTTCGAAAAGCGAGATCACAGCTCAAGTCGATGCCGTCTACGACAATACTGTGCCTGAGCCGGTTGAGATTAGCTGGGACGACATGGAAGCCATGTACGAGCAGGAAATCGGCCCGAGAAATGAAACCCCGGCGACCGAACCAGAGGAATCAAATCCCTCGACGCCTCAACCGTCTTCGGAAGAGGACGAACTGTCCTACGTCGAGAGCGAACAGGACCGGGTCCAGAATGAGGAAAGGCAAATTGCGGCCACCGATGCCACTCTTGACGATTGGTTTGAGGGGCTAGCCTCGAATCATCCCGCTCGAGAAGTCACCTTTACCGAGCAGTTCCCTGATCGGGGCTCTGAGACCGAGTCTGAACATGCCGACGAATTCGCGGACCTAGACCAATCGGCGGAGCCGGAGAAATCCGACACGACAAACCAGTCAACCGTTGTTGACCGTGACGGAAACAACGTTCTCAGTCGCAATGGCACCGCAGTCTTGAGCGACGGCGGATTGAGTACTGCAACGTTTGTGAGCAACGACGGAGGCAACGATTCAGATTACGCCGCCCCCGAAACGACAGGCCCGTGCGTTGATCATGATGGTGATGGCTGGGGTTGGGATGGCAAGAACAGCTGTCGCCTCACTGCGGTTAGTCATCCAGGATTTCCGAGTTGTGAGAACGGTTCAGCGTCCGATCACGACGGCGACGGATACGGTTGGGAAAATCACAAGACCTGCTTGGTCTAAACCGGTTTCCATCTTTAGATGATGGACCTTTGGTATGAAACGGTTTCCGGCCTGCGCAGTGATGGATCTTTGCAATCGGGTCGGAAACCGTAACCAATTTTTGCGTGGCGTAACCGATAGCGGTACTATCAAATTCAGAACATAACTCAAATCTAGGTGGGCTTAGATATGTGTAAGAAACTGTTGAACAGTATTTCTTTTGGACGTTCGGGTGGACGCCCGTTAGCGAAGATCGCCAAGTGGCGGTCGCGAACAGACGAACTGAATCAAAACGGCATGTGTCTTTGCTATGCCCACCAGATGGGCCGGGCTTATCAGCAGTCAGTCGGGCTCTAACGAAAAGCAGCGTCGGCGCTTTTCGTTGTCGGCGCTGGTGAACAGCCAAAAGACTCGTAGCTGACGGGTGGGTAGTTCAGGCATCCAAATGTCTGAAGGGCCGGTGTAACGCCGTGCTCGAGCGGAGTGTTACGGCAGATTTGCGGACTGTCTGCCAAGAGTGGGTCGTCCGAGAGGTTTTAACCAGCTTGACGGATCGAGGGGTACCGTGAATTCTTTTGTCAAAAAACTATCAACCACTACCGCATTCGTAAGTGCGGGCATCGGATTAACCGGTGTGGGTCTGGTCGCCGGCATGGCCGGCGCCGACGCTTCGGAATGTGTTGACTCCGATGGGGACGGCTGGGGATGGGACGGATCTCAGTCATGCGATATGCGAGCTGACTCGCAGCAGGTCGAAAACGAAGAGGGTGTAGTTGTGCCCCAGCAGGCCGACGATTCTGGCCAACAGAAACAAGGCGGATCATCGGACTGTGTTGACTCTGACGGCGATGGTTGGGGTTGGGACGGTTCAGCAACCTGCGACCCTGGCTCAACTAAGGCCGACAATGAACGTGCACCAGCAGAGAAAAGCTCTCGCCAAGCTGAGAATCAGCAACCAGCCCGCGAAAACGACGAACCGGTTCAGGAAAAACTAGCTCCAGCTCAACAAGAAGTCGCGGTTGTAATCCCGGCCGGTGCTGACCCTGGTAGCGAGTGCGTTGATTCCGACGGTGATGGTTGGGGTTGGGATGGCAGCCAGAGTTGTGAGGCCGAGTGCGTTGATGATGACGGTGATGGCTGGGGTTGGGACGGAGACAATACCTGCATTCCGAACCAAGCGCGAACTTCTTTCAACCCGTCGACTAACCGGTTCAGCAGCCTGAACTTTAAGCGTTCTGTCCAGAGCCGATCAAACGTTGGGCAAGTGGACAATATGGTTGCCGCTGCCTTCGTCCCCAACGACAACGCCCAGCTAACTAACACCGACATACCGAGAACTAGCGCCGCCTTGCCTGGTTGTGAGGATCCTGACGGCGATGGTTGGGGTTGGGATGGCAGCCAAAGTTGCGCCACCGATGGAGCCCCACCGGTGGCAGCAGCGAAACGGGGCCCGATGACAACTGAACAAGAGGCATGCGGCGAGACGCCATGGGAAGAAATTGCATACGATGATCTGATCATTCAACACAACGTTTGGAATGACTCAGCCATGTACGATCGGAACTTTGAGCTCTGCACCCGGCTGGTGAACGAAGGCGGGGAGCCGGTAGCTCAATGGGAGTACGATTTCCTTGACCGTGATTCTGGCAACGAATACGAGGTAAAGGCTTACCCGCAGGTGTACTACGGCAAGAAAATCGGAGCGAGTGAATCTGGTCCGGCGGCGTCGCTTGGTTTACCGGCGCCAGTTGACCAACTCGACGATTTCGACGTGACGTATGAGTATTCAGAGAAAGGTAAGGGGGAGCGGAACGTCGCTCTTGAATCGTTCTTCTATGACGACTGCAGCATTAGCGAAGGTGGGATGGACTACGAGATGATGGTTTGGGTCGGCACGCCTGATGAGCGTTGGGGCGGAAGCGACAAGATCGGCGAAGCCAACGTCGACGGGGCCGACTGGGATCTCTACACCAATGAAAAGCTTCCGTGGAACTACCTTTCGTACGTCGCCCAAGAACCGTCCACGT
The DNA here is from genome assembly GCA_937922805.1 of uncultured Acidimicrobiales bacterium. GTDB lineage: Bacteria > Actinomycetota > Acidimicrobiia > Acidimicrobiales > SZUA-35 > JAHELU01. Next base: position 180,407 of record CALAJV010000004.1, read on the forward strand.
CGGGAACCGTTGATTGGAACGAGTTCGTGGAATTCACCCAGAATGAGGCACCGAAAATGGGAGCCCCGAAACTGGATTCGGATAAGTGCATGAACGGAATCGAACTCGGCACCGAAATTTTCTGGGGCGAAGGCGAATTCACTTTGCATGAGTTCGACGTCTCCAGAAATGGAAACTAACGCTACGGCGCCTGATCGGATACGCAGCGGGCGGGTTGGCCTTTGGTCAACCTCTCGTTCGTACCGTTCGAGAGTTGCCCTGATCGCCGGTATCGGCATCCAGCTTGGATTGCACAGCGTCTTTGCTGGAACCGTTGCCGCTAGTCCGCCGTCTGGTTATGGCGATACCGACGGTGGTAGTGGCGGCTTCGGCGGCTCCAGCAACGACTCTGGGTTTGGGAACGATACGAACATCGGCAGCGTTTTCGGAAACGACGATAACGACAGCAATGACAAGGTTTACACGCCAGCGTCGAGTGCGACTAAAGCAGCGGCGCCAACTGTTGACCCGGCTCCGGTTGAAAGGCTCAGCCACTCATACGATGAAGCCGGCACCAACGTGTTGCGACCTGATGATGATGGTTTCGTCACCGTATTGGGTACTGACGGCGACGACGTCGTAGTTGTAAACGACACGCTTTACAACCGTCAGATAACGGTCAACGACCGTCTGTATTACGCCCCAACTACTCCCGGTGTTGGCGTCGTAATCAACGGTTCCAACGGGGATGATTCGATTATCGGGAGCTTCGAGCCGGATAGGTTATACGGTGGCGGCGGGGACGACGTCTTGTTTGGCGGGCTCGGCGCCGACCTGATCGTCGGGGGCGAAGGCAACGACGAAGTGCACGGAGAGAGCGGGTCCGATTCCCTCTTTGGTAACGCTGGGGACGATCTGATATTTCCTGGGTCCGGCAGCGACGAGGCTAACGGTGGTTCTGGCGATGACACTATTGATGAGACCCGCCACAACTCCGGCTGGTGGATGTTCGCTGGTGCCGACACCCTACATGGTGGTACCGGAGACGACATTTTGCGAGGCGGGGCCTGGCGAGACACGCTCACTGGTGGCGCTGGCGACGACACCCTCGAAGGTGGGGCAAGTAAAGACACGCTGAGCGGCAACGATGGCGATGATGTGCTTTACGGCGGCCCCGGTAACGACGTGCTCAACGGCAACGTCGGTAACGACTACCTTGATGGCGGTGAGGGTGGCGACTGGGTTCGAGGGTTCGCCGGAGACGACATTGTTAGCGGCGGCCGAGGAGGAGACATCGTCGACGGCGGTACCGGAAATGACGTGCTCATTCCCGGACCGAGCGTTGATTGGGTTATCGCTTCGAGAGAGGTCGACGAGTCAGATCGGGACTCGTCACAAGTCGAGACTGGAAGCAACGTCACCGATGAAGGCGTCGACACGATCTACTCGGAACGTATGGATCGGGTTGATATGTCGGCCAACGATCTTTGGGTCGATGTGGCAGTGGATCACGACTTAGCCGAAGATCAGATCCAGGTTGTTTCTGACGATTCGAACTTTGTCGATCGAGTCAATTCGGATCTAGTAACTGTCCGCTCTACCCCGGCTGGTAAGGCGCTTCTGACCGAGATCGAAGAAGCTGACAAGAAGGTAAGAATTTACGAAGCTGAAGATCCTCGAGACGCCTCTTTTGTTACCGAAATACCAGGCCAGCCGTTGCTGGAGCGATATCTGAGACCAGACGGGTCACCTGGTTCAGGTGTTGAAACCGACATTGCGTACGGCACGGCAAAACCGAGAGCAAGTTCGGCGGCTGACGTGCCGGTCGTGCATTTCGTCCACGATCTTGTTCACGCTCGTAACAACGCCCGTGGCGTTGCTGATCGTGGCTTCTCCGTCGAAGTTGATAGCGACGGGAATCCGCTTACCGACCCGAGTACCGGCAAGGTTGTGTTCACCGCCGATAGTGAGTTACAAGCGACCGGTATCCCGTACGACCAAGATGGGAATCAGGACAGCGTCAACCCAAGCATGCCTGAAGATCTTGAGCCAAACACGATGCCAGTCACAGAGAACGCTTTTCGAGCTGATCTCAGAGTAGAAGAACGTAAAAACTATCGAACAACGTCGGCTCCGTTAGTGACGGCGGAAGAGTCGAGCCTGTCTCGCTACGAAGACGACGGTGGAACCGAAATCGAACCTGAAGTCGAAGAAATCGGTGCCAGCAGCGATGTCGAACACTCCTACGACGAAGTCGGCACCAATTTGCTCTTGACCAACAACGGTGCCGCATTCATCGGCCGAGGAACATCGGGTGATGACGTAATCGAAGTGGTCGACAACGCGTATCACCGGCAGTTCATTCTCAACGACAACGTCTACATCGTTCCGAGGCAGGCCGGTCAGGGCATAAACGTTATTGGTGGTGCCGGCAACGACACGATCCGCGGTACCGACTTCAGCGATGTGGTTTTCGGCGGCGCTGGTGATGACACGCTTTACGGCAACGGGGAATCAGACCGCCTTTCGGGAGGCCTCGGCAACGACACGATCTACGGCGGTGAAGGTCGAGACGAAATTATTGGTGCGTCGGGCAACGATCAGTTGTTTGGCGGTGGTGACAACGACCTGCTTAGCGGCGATGACGGCGACGATGTTGTACACGGCGGCCCTGGCGACGACATTGTTCTAGGGAATGCAGGTTCTGACGAACTGTTCGGCGGCGCTGGCCGAGATCGTATCCACCCTGGCGCCGGTGACGATGTAGCCGATGGGGGCGACGGCGACGATTTGCTGGACGAGACCTTCGTCGTTGACAGCGAACCAGTTGGGGGCAACGACACGCTCCGAGGCGGTCGTGGCAACGACGTACTTCGAAGCGGAATCGGTGGCGACAAAGCCTTCGGCGGTGCCGGGTCGGATTACATCAACGGAGGTCCCGGAGACGACACAATTCTTGGCGGTGGCGGCAACGATGTGATTTACGCGAGCGTAGGTGACGACGTTGTCGAAGGTAATGACGGTAGCGACTATCTTGATGGCGGTACCGGCGATGACACCATCAACGGAAACGCCGGACCTGACGTGTTGAGCGGTGGTTTCGGCGCAGACACACTCAACGGGGATGACGGTGAGGACGTTGTCGTTACCGGGCCTGGAAACGACGCAGTGGTTGATGCAGACAGCGAACCGGATCGAACGTTCGCCGAAGCGTCGGACCGAGTCGACCTATCGGCGAACGACGAACTGGTCGAAATGGTGATCGATGAAGACCTCATTCGAAGCACCATCGGGATAGCGACCAACGACTGGCGTTTCGCTGACCGGGTTGGCGCCGACCTCACAACGCTCGGTTCTTTCTCCAGCGGGCAAGATCTGCTCAACGCAATCGACGAGCACGGCAACGACGTGACTATCTATGAGATACAACAGTCGAATATGCCTTCGTATATCGTCGAGCCGAAAGGTGCCGACGCTACCGATGGGATGCTCCGACCGGACGGCACTCCGGGGCCAGGTCTTGACACGATCATTGTCTATAACCCGGTTCTGAGGGCGTCGCGCTTTGCAGATGCTATTCCGCTGACCGATCTTTCGCACGAACTCATCCACGCTGAGCAATTCGGCCGCGGTGTCGGCGACCCGGGGTATTCGGCGGAGTTGGACGAAAACGGCGACGCTCTCATTCATGAACCAACAGGAGAAATCGTTTACTCGAAAGATCTTGAGTTGCAAGCCGTAGGCGCCGACTACGACCAGGACGGAAATCAGGATGAGGAGTGGGGGGCCACAGATCCAACGCTCAGCTCTGCTGATGAGCTTGAGCCAAACACGATGCCAATCACAGAAGCCTCAATCAGGGCCGACTTAGGCATGCAGCCCCGAAGCAACTATTCGACAATTCCAATAGCGCCCGGGGCTAGACCTGGTGTTCTCGGGCAATCTAGCGCCGACCCTGAGGTAGACGAACTAGAGATTAAGTTGGTTGAGCCAGCCGACAGGTCGCTGCCGGAGGTTGAAACCAGCATCGAAGACTCGCCCAACTCAATTCGTTCCTCTGGGGCCTGCGTCGATGGCGGCGGCGATGGTTCGGGTGGGGGCAGCGGTCAGAGTTGCGCAGAGCCAACCAGTTCGTCACGGCATCCAACTTGCCAAGGCGGAGCCGAGTCTGACTCTGATGGCGACGGGTTCGGCTGGGAGAACCACCGAACCTGTGTGATGTAGCCACAACCAAACACCCACGGTTTGTTTGGCGGAGGTGGACGGGAATCGAACCCGCCTACGATGGATCACACCGTACACCCGCTTTGAAGGCGGGGGAGCCCACCAGGTACTCGGACACCTCCACCCAGCAATGTAGCGGGTTTCGGATGGTTGGAGGTGGGTCGGACGGGCTTGCGGGTACCTATTCTGGTACTCGATAGCCATGAATAATTGCTGAAACTATTGACAGGTCAGAAGCGGTTGCGGCGGAAATGTGTAGCAACTAAAGGCTACGGTTCGATTTCCCACACCCCGGATACCGGTACGACTTCGCCTCTTGCTATCTCGCCGCTGCCGATGGCTATGGCCTTCACCGCGTCGGCGTCACTCAGGATGTTGAGCGTTTCG